>NZ_JAFFZS010000024.1 GCF_016921115.1 Streptomyces actuosus | reverse complement strand
CACCGCGACATACCCACCCACACACCAACCTGACCAAGCACTACTAGTGCCGCGGCAGGCAACGTTCGCCCGTCAAGGAGCGGCGTCCGGTGCGTGCTCTCGGTGTGCCGGCCGGAAGCCCTCGTACTGGATGTACTCGGGCTTTCGTCCGGTGCAGCGAGAGTGCGTGCCGGGCGTCGCGACGGGGCGAACGTTGCCTGGTGCGGCACTAGGCGCGGTTGCGGTCCCTGGGTGCCGACGCCGTCGACCCGCGCACCACCAGCTCCGGCATGAACACGAACTCGCTGTGCGGGGCGGGCGTCCCGCCGATCTCCTCCAGCAGGGTGCGCACCGCGGCCTGTCCCATCGCCGGCACCGGCTTGCGGATCGTCGTCAGCGGCGGGTCGGTGAAAGCGATCAGCGGGGAGTCGTCGAAGCCGACGACGGAGATGTCCCGGGGGACCTCCAGTCCCCGCTGCCGGGCGGCCCGTATCGCGCCCAGCGCCATCATGTCGCTGGCGCAGACCACCGCCGTGCAGTTCCGCTCGATGAGCGCCGTCGTGGCGGCCTGCCCACCCTCCAGGGTGTACAGCGAGTGCTGGATCAGCTCCGCCTCGGTCGTCTCCGGAGCCAGGCCGAGCTGGTCCTGCACGGCGCGCACGAAGCCCTCGATCTTGCGCTGGACCGGCACGAACCGCTTGGGGCCCAGGGCCAGGCCGATGCGGGTGTGCCCCAGGGAGGCCAGGTGCGTGACCGCCAGCGTCATGGCCGCGCGGTCGTCGGGGGAGATGAAGGGGGCCTCCACCTTCGGCGAGAAGCCGTCGATCAGGACGAAGGGCACGCCCTGGGCCCGCAACTGCTCGTAGCGCTGCATGTCGGCGGTGGTGTCGGCGTGCAGCCCGGAGACGTAGATGATGCCGGCCACCCCGCGGTCGACGAGCATCTCCGTCAGCTCGTCCTCCGTCGACCCTCCAGGGGTCTGGGTGGCCAGCACGGGGGTGTAGCCCTGGCGGGTCAGCGCCTGGCCGATGACCTGGGCCAGGGCCGGGAATATGGGGTTCTCCAGCTCGGGGGTGATCAGCCCGACCAGGCCGGCGCTGCGCTGGCGCAGCCGTACGGGGCGCTCGTAGCCGAGGACGTCGAGCGCGGCCAGCACGGATTGGCGGGTGGTGGCGGCGACGCCCGGCTTCCCGTTGAGGACCCGGCTGACAGTCGCTTCGCTCACCCCCGCCTGCGCAGCGATGTCGGCAAGCCGTGTGGTCACGGCACCGGACTGTACCGGTCGGATGTCTCTTTGCACACCAATCGGGCGCCGGGTGCGGGCGATCGGACGGCCCGCGGCGGGCTGCTGCGGCATTGCGCTCCCTCGTGCAATCGATGGCAAGAGATTTCAGAGTCTTGCACAAGCCTGCCCTGCCTGCGCGATCCCTGGAATACAACAGTCTCACAGCGGTCTCGCGCCGGTCGAGACCCGGTCACGCCCGGGTAACTTCCGAGATCTCTTGCACTTTTTTTCTGCAAGGTCTTTCGCGTCGCTTACATGGCTGTTACGTTCCGAGTCGCCCGACGGCGGCGAAGACGCGGTCGGCGAGTCGGCAGGGACGGCACAACGGGATGGCCCCCCTGCACCATCGGGCTTCACCCTCAAGGAGAACTCATGCGGCGTGGCATAGCGGCCTCCGCGCTCGTGGCGTCCCTCGCCCTGGCGGCGACGGCCTGCGGCGGCAGTGACAGCGGCGACAAGGGCGACAAGGCCGACGGGCCGGTCACGATCACCTGGTGGGACACCTCGAACGCGACCAACGAGGCGCCGACCTACCAGGCTCTGATCAAGGAGTTCGAGGCCGCGAACAAGGACGTCAAGGTCAAGTACGTCAACGTCCAGTTCGACCAGGCCCAGAACAAGTTCGACACCGCTGCCGGCTCCTCGGGGGCGCCGGACGTACTGCGCTCCGAGGTGGGCTGGACGCCCGCCTTCGCGAAGAAGGGCTACTTCCTGCCGCTGGACGGCACCGAGGCGCTGGCGGACAAGGACAAGTTCCAGCCCAACCTCATGGAACAGGCCCAGTACGAGGGCAAGACCTACGGCGTGCCGCTGGTCACCGACACCCTCGCGCTGGTCTACAACAAGGCGCTCTTCGCCAAGGCCGGCATCACCGAGGCCCCCAAGACCTGGGACGAGCTGAAGAAGGACGCCGCCGTCGTCAAGGACAAGACGGGCGTCGACGGCTACTGGGGCTCCACCCAGGCCTACTACGCCCAGTCGTTCCTGTACGGCGAGGGCACGGACACGGTCGACGCGTCCGCCAAGAAGATCACCGTGAACTCGGACGCCGCGAAGAAGGCGTACGGCACCTGGCTGAGCACGTTCGACGGCAAGGGCCTGCACAAGGCCGACACCACCGCCGACGCCTACGCGCACATCCAGGACGCGTTCGTCAACGGCAAGGTCGCCGCGATCATCCAGGGCCCGTGGGAGATCACCAACTTCTACAAGGGCTCGGCGTTCCAGGACAAGAACAACCTGGGCATCGCCACCGTCCCGGCCGGTTCCAGCGGCAAGGCCGGTGCCCCGACCGGCGGCCACAACCTGTCGGTCTACGCCGGCTCGGACGCCGCCCACCAGAAGGCCGCGCTGAAGTTCGTCAATTTCATGGCCTCCGCGAAGTCCCAGACGCAGATCGCGCTGAAGAACTCCACGCTGCCCACCCGCGACGACGCCTACACCGCCGAGGTCAAGGCCGACCCGGGCATCGCCGGCTACCAGACGGTCCTGCCCGCCGCCCAGCCGCGCCCGGCGCTGCCGGAGTACAGCTCCCTGTGGGGTCCGCTCGACACCGAGCTCCCGAAGATCGCCGGCGGCAAGGAGTCCCTCGACAAGGGCCTGAGCAACGCCGAGGTCGCCATCGCCAAGCTGGTGCCGGACTACAGCAAGTGAGCCCGGGTGGCCGCCGGATCTCCCCGCGAGCAGGGGGAGGGGTCCGGCGGCCACCGGCTGTGCGCCGTACTCCCTGATCTTTCCGAAGGTGCCGAGAACCATGACCGTGGTCCAACGTCTCAAGCACAGCTACCAGAAGAACTGGTACGCCTACGCCATGATCGCGCCTGTGGCCGTCGTGCTCGGCGTCCTCGTGCTCTATCCCCTGGTGTACGGCTTCTACCTCACGCTCACCGACGCGGACAGCCTCAACACCGCCCGCACGATCGGCGTCAACCACATCGACGCCACCTACAGGTTCATCGGTCTGGACAACTACAAGGACATCCTCTTCGGTCCGACCGCCTACGACCGCTTCTGGTCGCACTTCATCTGGACCATCGTGTGGACGGCGCTGTGCGTCGCCCTGCACTACTCGATCGGCCTCGGCCTGGCCCTGCTGCTCAACCAGAAGCTGCGCGGACGGACCTTCTACCGGCTCATGCTGATCGTGCCCTGGGCGGTGCCCACCTTCGTCACCGTCTTCGGCTGGCGCATCATGCTCGCCGACGGCGGCGTCATCAACTCCTTCCTGGACTTCCTGCACCTGCCCGCGCCGGGCTGGCTGGAGGACACCTTCTGGCAGCGGTTCGCCGCGATCATGGTCAACACCTGGTGCGGTGTCCCGTTCATGATGGTCTCGCTCCTCGGCGGCCTGCAGTCCATCGACGCCACGCTGTACGAGGCGGCCGAGATGGACGGCGCCACCGCCTGGCAGCGGTTCCGCTACGTCACCCTGCCCGGCCTGCGGTCCGTCAGCTCCACGGTGGTCCTGCTCGGCATCATCTGGACCTTCAACCAGTTCGCCGTCATCTTCCTGCTGTTCGGCAAGAACTCGGCACCGGACGCCCAGATCCTCGTCACCTGGGCCTACTTCCTCGGCTTCGGACAGCAGCCGCGTGAGTTCGCCGAGTCCGCCAGCTACGGCATGCTGCTGCTGGCCATCCTCGTCGTCTTCACGTCCTTCTACCGCCGCTGGCTCAACCGCAACGAGCAGCAGCTCGCGATCTGAGGCAGGAGTTCCCCTCATGAGCACCACGACCGCACCGAACTCCGCCCCCGTGGCCGAGACCTCTGCGGCGGCCCCGCCCCGCAAGGCCCGCGGGCGCGGCCAGCGCGGACCCGTCCTCACCCTCGCCTCCCACGGCCTGCTGGTTCTCGCGAGCGTGATCGCCCTCTTCCCCGTCGCCTGGCTGGTCTTCCTCTCCCTCGGCCCGGACAAGGACGACTACCTGCACCCCGGGAAGATCTGGGGCAAGATGTCGCTGGACAACTACTCCTTCGTGATCCAGCACACGAACTTCTTCGACTGGCTCAAGAGTTCGATGATCGTCTCGCTCGGCACCACCGTCATCGGCGTCATGATCGCCGCCACCACCGGCTACGCCGTCTCGCGGATGCGCTTCGCCGGCTACCGCAAGTTCATGTGGATCCTGCTGATCACGCAGATGTTCCCGGTGGCCGTGCTGATGGTGCCGATGTACCAGATCCTCTCCGAGCTCCGTCTCGTCGACAGCTACCTCGGCCTCATCCTCATCTACTGCTCGACCGCGGTGCCGTACTGCGCCTGGCTGCTCAAGGGCTACTTCGACACCATCCCCTTCGAGATCGACGAGGCCGGACGCGTCGACGGGCTCACCCCCCTCGGCACGTTCACGCGGCTGATCCTGCCGCTGGCCCGCCCGGGCCTGGCGGTCGCCGGCTTCTACAGCTTCATCACGGCCTTCGGCGAGGTCGCCTTCGCCACCACCTTCATGCTGGACGACAGCAAGTACACGCTCGCCGTCGGCCTCCAGAGCTTCATCAGCGAGCACGACGCCCAGCGCAACCTGATGGCCGCCACCGCGGTGCTGATCGCGATACCGGTCTCCGCCTTCTTCTACCTCGTGCAGAAGAACCTGGTGACCGGCCTCACCGCCGGCGGCACCAAGGGCTGACCGCCGTCAGCCGAGGGCTCCCGCGCGCCCCAACGCGCGGGTAGGCGGTCGCGGTGACCATCCGACCCCGCCGTCACCGCGACCGCCTCGTCTCCCGCCCCGCTCCCCCCACCGACCGATGACCGCGTTTCCCTAACGCATCAAGGAAGCCATGACCCAGCACTCCGCCGACCCGGCACCGAACTCCGCCCTCGCCACCGTGGCCCAGCGCCGTGACTGGTGGCGGGACGCGGTGATCTACCAGGTCTATCCGCGCAGCTTCGCCGACAGCAACGGCGACGGCATGGGCGACCTGGAGGGCGTACGCTCCCGACTTCCCTACCTGCGCGACCTGGGCGTCGACGCCGTGTGGCTCAGCCCCTTCTACGCCTCCCCGCAGGCCGACGCCGGTTACGACGTCGCCGACTACCGCGCCGTCGACCCGATGTTCGGCAACCTGCTCGACGCCGACGCGCTCATCCGCGACGCCCACGGGCACGGCCTGCGGATCATCGTCGACCTGGTCCCCAACCACTCCTCCGACCAGCACGAGTGGTTCCGGCGTGCGATCGCCGAGGGCCCCGGCTCCCCGCTGCGCGAGCGCTACCACTTCCGGCCCGGCAAGGGCGCGGACGGCGAACTCCCGCCCAACGACTGGGAGTCCATCTTCGGCGGCCCGGCCTGGACCCGCGTCACCGAACCCGACGGCTCGCCCGGCGAGTGGTACCTGCACCTGTTCGCCCCGGAGCAGCCCGACTTCAACTGGGAGCACCCGGCCGTCGGCGACGAGTTCCGCTCCATCCTGCGCTTCTGGCTCGACATGGGCGTCGACGGCTTCCGCATCGACGTCGCCCACGGCCTGGTCAAGGCGGACGGACTGCCCGACCTGGGTTCGCACGAACAGCTGAAACTGCTGGGCAACGATGTCATGCCGTTCTTCGACCAGGACGGTGTGCACGCCGTCTACCGGCAGTGGCGCACCGTCCTCGACGAGTACGCCGGCGAGCGCATCTTCGTGGCCGAGGCCTGGACCCCGACCGTCGAGCGCACCGCCAACTACGTCCGCCCCGACGAGCTGCACCAGGCCTTCAACTTCCAGTACCTGTCGACGGGCTGGGACGCCGAGGAGCTGCGGACCGTCATCGACCTCACCCTGGAGGCGATGCGCCCGGTCGGCGCCCCCGCCACCTGGGTGCTCTCCAACCACGACGTGACCCGGCACGCCACCCGCTTCGCCAACCCGCCCGGCCTCGGTACCCAGATCCGCCTGGCCGGCGACCGCGAGCTGGGCCTGCGCCGGGCCCGCGCGGCGACCCTGCTGATGCTCGCGTTGCCCGGTTCGGCCTACGTCTACCAGGGCGAGGAACTGGGTCTGCCGGACGTCGTCGACCTGCCCGACGCGGTCCGCCAGGACCCCGCCTACTTCCGTGGCGCGGGCCAGGACGGCTTCCGCGACGGCTGCCGGGTACCGATCCCGTGGACCCGCGCCGGGTCCTCGTACGGCTTCGGCAGCGGCGGCAGCTGGCTGCCCCAGCCGGCCGAGTGGGCCGAGCTGAGCGTCGAGGCGCAGACCGGCGCGCCCGGCTCGACGCTGGAGCTCTACCGCACGGCGCTCGCCGTGCGCCGCACCGAGCGCGACCTCGGCGCGGGGGAGTCGGTGGAGTGGCTGCGCGCGCCCGAGGGCGTCCTCGCCTTCCGCCGCGGCGACTTCGTCTGCGTCGCCAACACCACCGGTGAGGCGGTGACGAGCCCCGCGTACGGCCGTGTGCTGATCGCCAGCGGTGAGGTCTTCGCCGCGGGCGACGAGACGAAGGTGCCCGCCGACACCACGGTGTGGTTCACCGGGGCCTGACACCCGGCGACCAGGACGCAGGGCCCGCCACCGGGAAGCGGTGGCGGGCTCTGCCCCGTCCCCACCGCACTGATCGGCTCCGGTTCCCCTGGCGTAACCTCACCGGCCATGAACGTCGCACGGATGAGAAGCGGCCGCGCACGCCGGGCAGCCGCCCTGGAGCGCGTGGCAGGGCTCTGGAAGGACGGCAGGTACGAGGAGGCCGAGGCGGGAGCCAGGGCGCTGTAGGACAGGTGCAGTCCGTTGCGTTCGGTGTCGTGGTTGGTCACGAACGACACCGAGTTCGCGGCCGGCAGGATGCCGGAGGACGACAGCGACGCGAGGTCGCTGACGTTGCCCTGGAAGGCGGACTTGAGCCTGTTCGCGTAGGTGATGTCCAGGACGTCGCCGGAGGCGTAGTAGTCGCTCGGCTGCGGGGCCGAGCCGGGGTAGACCTCCTGGAAGACGTACGGGGCCGTGCCCGCCGCGGTGTTGTCCCGTTCGGCCTCGACGGCCGCGAGGTCGGCCTCCGGGATGTGCCTGGCGGCGTAGACGCGGAAGCCGTCGACGCCGGCCGCCAGAAGCTTGTTGAGGTAGCCGGCGATCCGGCCGCGGACCGAGTCGTCGCCGGTCCTCAGGTCGGGCAGGCCGAGGAGTCCGCAGTTCTGCAACTCGGACAGGTTCGGCCAGTCGTCGATGATCCCGTCCTCGTCGCAGCAGTAGCCGTCGCCGGGGTGGTGGTAGCCGGAGTAGTCGTAGTCCGGGGTGTCGTACTTATCGGTGACCGTCGTGCCGTTGTAGCCCGTGCCGGTCTGGGCGGAGGTGTGGTTGACGACGGCGTCGACGTACACCTTGACGCCCGCCGCGTGGCAGGCGGACACCATCGAGGAGAACGAGGCCGCGAACCGGGTGTCGGCGGTGGCGTTCGAGCAGGGTGTGCCGCGCGAGTACGAGCTGCGCAGGCACACCTACGCGGAGTTGAAGACGAGGGGGTTGGGGGCGCAAGCGGCCCAGCACACCATCAAGAAGGTCCGCGACGCTTACACGACGCTCAAGGCCAACATCAAGGCGGGGAACCTCGGCAGACCGGGCTCGAAGCGGCGCAGGAAGGCCGAGTCCAAGCCCATCGCCTTTCGGCCCGAGGCAGCCCAACCGTACGACGACCGGTGCCTGAGCCGGCAGTACGACGCGCAGACGGTGTCCATCTGGACCACCGCCGGACGCATTCGGGGTGTGCGGTTCGCCTGCTCCGCCGACAGCCTCAAGATGCTGCGCGAGCACCGACAGGGCGAATCGGATCTGGTGGAACGCGACGGCGTGTTCTACTTGATCGCCACCTGCGAGGTCCCCGAGGAGAAGAGTTACGAGCCCGACGGGTTCATCGGCGTCGACCTCGGCGTCGTCGACATCGCCACCACGTCCACCGGCTACCAGGCCGCCGGGCGCGACCTGAACCGGCACCGCAAACGCCACGGCGATCTACGCGCCAAGCTCCAGCGCAAGGGCACCAAGTCCGCCAAGCGGCTACTGAGGAGGCGCAACCGGCGCGAGCAGCGCCATGCTTCCGACACCAACCACGTCATCGCGAAAACGATCGTGGCCGAGGCTGAACGCACCTCGGCCGGAATCGCCCTGGAAGACCTGGGCGGCGTCCGGCAGAGGGTACGGCTCCGCAAGCCCCAACGGGTCACGCTCCACTCCTGGGCCTTCGCCCAGCTCGGAGGGTTCATCGCGTACAAGGCACGCCGCGCAGGCGTGCCCGTGGTTCACGTCGACCCCGCCTACACCTCGCAGACGTGCTGCGAGTGCGGGCACGTCGACAAGAAGAACCGGGTCGACCAGGCCCTCTTCATCTGCCGGAACTGCGGGGTCGTTGCCCACGCGGACCGGAACGCTTCCCACAACATCGCCCGACGTGGCGCCGTGGTGTGGAACGCGGGGCGTGAGTCACGCGTCCCTGCCACCCCGTAAGGGGTGTCTGGACGGAGGAGTCCACCCAGCAGCCGGCTGGGCACTACCTCCAAGCCCGGTCCTTCAGGACCGGATCAAGGTGACGTTGTAGGAGTACGGCTGGTAGACGTCCCACCGGTAGTAGTGGGGCTGTTTCAGCGACTCGGCGGGCGGTGCCACCTGCACCGCGCCGTAGCCGGCCGGGCCGAGCACGTCCGTGCACTCGGCGGCGACGGAGTTCCAGTTCCACTCCCAGAGGTTGGCGATCACATCGCCGGAGGCCGTGGTGTCCGCCTGTGCCGGGGAGGCGGGCAGGGCGATCGCGCCGGCGAGTGCCGGCGCCCCTGTGGCGGTGGCACTCGCGGCGCGGCGCAACAGGCCTGCTGGTCGGGCGGCCTTGGTCATCTGCGGCTCCGGACGGTGTGGGGAACGAAGCCTGACGAGTGGTGAGGGTGCGGCAGTTGATCAAGCAACGTCAAGACACTTGTTGAAAGTTCTTTCTGTGAGTTTCAAGCCTCTTGCTGTAAAGCTTTCGTTGGCGGTACGGTCGCGCGGGCGCCCGGCATCGGAGCCGAGCCGCGGCGTAGGGGTCGGACCCTGTGGGCCTTTTGCAAGGTCCTTTCGAGCCGTTGTCGCAAGGAGTTCACACCCGTGATACCCAGATGGCAGGCGCCCCCGAGGCGCCGCATCCCGCAGGTCGGAAGGGTTGCGGCGGTCACCGCCGCCGCCCTTGCCGCCGCCCTGATCCAGCCGGTCGCCGCACAGGCGTACACGCCGCCCCCGCCGCCCTCGGACGCACGGCTGGCGGCCCAGCCCGCCCGGCACGACGACACACGCGAGCAGTTCTATTTCGTCATGCCGGACCGTTTCGCCAACGGCGACCGGTCCAACGACCGCGGCGGGCTGACCGGTTCGCGCCTGAGCACCGGATACGACCCCACCGACAAGGGCTTCTACCAGGGCGGCGACCTCAAGGGCCTCACCCAGCGGCTCGACTACATCAAGGGCCTGGGCACCACCGCCATCTGGATGGCGCCCATCTTCAGGAACCGCCCCGTGCAGGGCACCGGCGACAACGCGTCCGCCGGCTACCACGGTTACTGGATCACCGACTTCACCCAGGTCGACCCGCACTTCGGCACCAACAAGGACCTCAAGGCCCTCATCTCCAAGGCGCACGCCAAGGGCATGAAGGTGTTCTTCGACGTCATCACCAACCACACCGCCGACGTCGTCGACTACGACCCCGCCTCCTACGACTACCTCTCCAAGGGCGCCTTCCCCTACCTGACGAAGGACGGCAGGCCCTTCGACGACACGGACTACGCCGACGGGACCCGCCGCTTCCCCGCCGTCGACGCCGACTCCTTCCCGCGCACCCCACGGGCCACGAGCAAGGACAAGGTGCCGGCCTGGCTCAACGACCCGATGATGTACCACAACCGGGGCGACTCGACCTACGCCGGTGAGTCCACCACGTACGGAGACTTCTCCGGGCTCGACGACCTGTGGACCGAGCGCCCCGAGGTCGTCAAGGGCATGGAGAAGATCTACCAGCGCTGGGTGCGCGACTTCGCCGTCGACGGCTTCCGCATCGACACCGTCAAGCACGTCGACATGGAGTTCTGGACCCAGTGGGCCACGGCACTCGACCGGTACGCCGCCCGCCACGGCCGCAAGGACTTCTTCATGTTCGGCGAGGTGTACTCCGCCGACACCTCCATCACCTCCCCGTACGTCACCCAGGGCCGCCTCGACGCCACGCTCGACTTCCCCTTCCAGGAGGCCGCCCGCCAGTACGCCTCCCAGGGCGGCAGCGCCGCGAAGCTGTCGGCCGTCTTCGGTGACGACTACAAGTACACGACCGACAAGGCCAACGCGTACGAGCAGGTCACCTTCCTCGGCAACCACGACATGGGCCGCATCGGGTCCTTCCTGAAGCAGGACAACCCCGGCGCCACCGACGCCGAACTGCTGAAGAAGGACGAGTTCGCGAACGAGCTGATGTTCCTCAGCCGCGGCAACCCGGTCGTGTACTACGGCGACGAGCAGGGCTTCACCGGCTCCGGCGGCGACAAGGACGCCCGCCAGACCATGTTCGCCTCCCAGGTCGCCGACTACCTCGACGACGACGAGATCGGCACCGACCGCACCCACGCCCAAGACGCCTACGACACCGGCGCCCCGCTCTACCGCCGGATCAGCGCCCTCGCCGCGCTGCGCAGGGCAAACCCGGCGCTGACCGACGGCGTCCAGACCGAGCGCTACGCCGCCGACGGGCCCGGCGTCTACGCCTTCTCCCGCACGGACGCCGGCACCGGCACCGAGTACGTCGTCGCCTTCAACAACGCCGACGCGGCCCGCTCCGCCACCTTCGCCACCGGCTCGGCCGGCATGCGCTTCACCGGCATCCACGGTACCGACGCGACCGTCACCTCCGGCACCGACCGGAAGGTCACCGTCACCGTCCCCGCGTCCTCGGCGATCGTGCTGAAGGCGGCCGGCCCGCTCGCCCCGCCGGCCACGAAGCCCACGATCACCCTCGACGCCCCGGCCGCCGCCACCGGCACCGTGGAGATCGGGGCCCACGTCGACGGCGGCGGGCTCAACCGCGTCGTCCTCGCCGCCCAGACCGGCTCCGGCGCCTGGCGGGTCCTCGGCTCGGCCGACCACGCCCCCTACAAGGTCACCCAGGTCATCGGCGAGGACGTACCGGCCGGAACCGCCCTGCGCTACAAGGCGGTCGTCGTCGACGCCGCCGGGCACACCGCGAGCGCGACCGCCGCGTCCGTCACCGGCACCCCGCCCGCCGGGGAGACCCCGAGCGCCTCCTCCCGCGACTACGCGGTCGTCCACTACAAGCGCACCGACGGCGACTACGCCGACTGGGGCCTGTACGCCTGGGGCGACATCGCCGACGGTGAGGCCACGAACTGGCCCGACAGCCACCCCTTCGTCGGCCGGGACGCCTACGGCGCCTTCGCCTACGTCAAGCTGAAGCCCGGCGCCTCGAACGTCGGCTTCCTGGTCATCGACCACCAGGGCAACAAGGACGTCTCCACGGACCGCAGCATCGACGTCACGAAGACGGGCGAGGTCTGGGTCGAGCAGGGCAAGGCCGACATCCTCACCGAACGGCCCGCCTACCCCGCCCAGGACACCGCCAAGGCCGTCCTGCACTACCACCGCGCCGACGGCCACTACGACGGCTGGGGCCTGCACGTCTGGACGGGCGCCGCGAACCCCACCGAGTGGTCCGCCCCGCTGAAGCCGGTGCGCACGGACGCCTTCGGCGCCGTCTTCGAGGTGCCCCTCGCCAGCGGCGCCACCAGCCTCAGCTACATCGTCCACAAGGGCGACGAGAAGGACCTCCCCGCCGACCAGTCCCTCGACCTCAAGGCCGACGGCCACGAGGTGTGGCTGCTCGCCGGGCAGGAGACGTACCTGCTGCCGCAGCCGCAGGGCTCCTCCGCCGCGCTGGACCTGACCACCGCCAAGGCGATCTGGATCGACCGCGACACCGTCGCCTGGAACGGCGCCGAGGGCGCCGCCTCCACCCAGCTGCTGTACTCCCACGACGGCTCGATCGCCGTCGACGACTCCCGGCTCACCAGCGACGACGAGCGCTGGCTGCGCCTGACCGAGACGACGCTCTCCGCCGCGCAGAAGGCGAAGTTCCCGCACCTGAGGGACTACACCGCCTGGTCCGTGGACCCGCGCGACCGCGACCGGGTGCGCCAGGCCCTGCGCGGCCAGGTCGTCGCCACCCAGCGCGCCGCGAACGGCGCCGTCCTCTCCGCGACCGGCGTGCAGATCGCCGGCGTCCTGGACGCCCTGTACCCGGGGGCGACGAAGGCGAAGCTCGGGCCCGTCTTCCACCACGGCCGCCCCACGCTCTCCGTGTGGGCGCCGACCGCGCAGTCGGTGCGGCTGGAGATCGGCAGCCGCACGGTCGCCATGCACCGTGACACCGCCACCGGCGTCTGGTCCGTCACCGGCCCCGCCTCGTGGAAGAACAAGCCCTACCGCTACGTGGTGAAGGTCTGGGCGCCCAGCGTCCGCAAGATCGTCACCAACAAGGTCACCGACCCCTACTCCCTCGCCCTCACGACGGACTCCGAGCGCAGCCTCGCCGTCGACCTGGACGACCGGTCCCTCGCGCCGCGCGGCTGGTCGACGTACCGCAAGCCGCGGGCCGTGCCGCTGAAGGACGCCGAGATCCAGGAACTGCACATCCGGGACTTCTCGGTGGCCGACGGCACCGTGCCCGCGCAGGACCGGGGCACCTACCTCGCCTTCACCGACACCGGCAGCGACGGCTCGAAGCACCTGCGCGAACTGGCGCGGGCGGGTACCTCATACGTCCACCTGCTCCCGGTCTTCGACATCGCGACGATCCCCGAGAACAAGGCCGACCGGGCGACCCCCGACTGCGACCTCGCCGCCCTGCCCGCCGACTCCGACCGGCAGCAGGAGTGCATCGCGGCCGTCGCCGCCGAGGACGCCTACAACTGGGGCTACGACCCCTACCACTACACCGTCCCCGAGGGCTCCTACGCCACCGACCCCGACGGCACCGCCCGCACGGTCGAGTTCCGCCGGATGGTGAAGGCGCTCAACGACGACGGACTGCGCGTCGTCATGGACGTCGTCTACAACCACACGGCCGCCGCCGGCGAGGCGGACACCAGCGTGCTCGACCAGGTCGTGCCCGGCTACTACCAGCGGCTGCTGGCCGACGGCTCGGTGGCGAACAGCACCTGCTGCGCCAACACCGCGACCGAGAACGCGATGATGGGCAAGCTGGTCGTCGACTCGATCGTCACCTGGGCCAAGGAGTACAAGGTCGACGGCTTCCGCTTCGACCTCATGGGCCACCACCCGAAGGCCAACATCCTCGCCGTCCGCAAGGCCCTCGACGCGCTCACCCCGAAGAAGGACGGCGTCGACGGCAAGAAGATCATCCTGTACGGCGAGGGCTGGAACTTCGGCGAGGTCGCGAACGACGCCCGCTTCGAGCAGGCCACGCAGCAGAACATGGCCGGCACCGGCATCGCCACCTTCTCCGACCGGGCCCGCGACGCCGTCCGCGGCGGTGGTCCCTTCGACGCCGACCCCGGCATCCAGGGCTTCGCCTCCGGCCTCTACACCGAGCCCAACACCTCCACCGCCAACGGCACCCCGGCCGAGCAGAAGGCCCGGCTGCTGCACTACCAGGACCTGATCGAGGTCGGGCTGACCGGCAACCTGGCCGGATACCGGTTCACCGACACCGACGGCAAGCAGGTCACCGGAGCCCAGGTCGACTACAACGGCGCCCCCGCCGGATACGCGGCCGCCCCCGGCGACGCCCTCGCCTACGCCGACGCCCACGACAACGAGTCGCTCTTCGACGCCCTGACCTACAAGCTGCCCGCGTCGGTCGGCGCGGCCGACCGCGCCCGGATGCAGGTCCTGGCCATGGCCACGGCCACCCTCTCCCAGGGCCCGGCGCTCTCCCAGGCCGGCTCCGACCTGTTGCGCTCGAAGTCCCTGGACCGCAACTCCTACGACAGCGGTGACTGGTTCAACGCCATCCACTGGAACTGCGCCGACGGCAACGGCTTCGGCCGGGGCCTGCCCACGGCCGCCGACAACGCCTCCAAGTGGCCGTACGCCAAGCCGCTGCTCACCGGTGTCTCCGTCGGCTGCCCGCAGATCGAGGGCGCCTCGGCCGCATACCGGGACCTGCTGCGGATCCGCTCCACCGAGCGGGCCTTCTCCCTCGGCACCGCCGAGCAGGTGCAGGCGCAGCTCTCCTTCCCGCTGTCCGGCACGGACGAGACGCCCGGCGTCATCACCATGCGCCTGGGCGACCTGGTGGTCGTGTTCAACGCGACCCCCGAGCGGCAGGAGCAGCGGATCAGCTCCCTGGCGGGCACCCCGTACCGGCTGCACCCCGTGCAGGCGGCGGGCTCGGACACCGTCGTGACGACGTCGTCCTACGCACGGGGGTCGGGCACGTTCGCCGTCCCGGCCCGCACGGTGGCCGTCTTCACCCGCGCCGGCTGACCGGAGCGGTACCGGGCCGCCGCGACCGGAGAGGACCGCCCGCGGACCTCTCCGGTCGCGGCGCTCGGCAGGCCGGGCGAAGTCCGCTGGGCTCCGGCAGCACCCCGAGGGGGCGCGGGGAACCGGGCGACCGGCCACGACGGCGCCGCGGTCGGACTTCGTCTCGCGGCTCTTCCAGCGGAGCGCCTAGGGTGCTCCTGTCCCGATGTGAACCAGGAGCAGGAGCACCCATGCCGCAGATCACCGTCGACTACTCCACCCGGCTCGACTTCTCGGACTCCCTCGACGTACAGGGATTCGCGCGGGCGCTGCACGAAACGGTCGTCGAGATCGCGGCGGCCACCCCGGAGGCCTGCAAGACCCAGTTCCGGGAGGGGTACTCCGCCTACGGGTACGAGGACATGGAGGACGCCTCGCACGCCCTGGTCCACGTGACGATCGGGCTGCTGTCCGGCCGCAGCGAGGAGACGAAGGCGAAACTGTCCGAGGCCGTGCTGGAGCTGCTGCGCGAGCACGTGGCCCAGGAGGACGGGCTGACCCTCCACGCCTCCGTCGAGGTGCGTGAACTCGACCCGTCCTACCGGAAGTTCGAGCGCTGAGAGAGTCAGCCGGCCGACGCGTTCAGCCGGCCAGCGCGGTCAGCCGGGTCACCAGGTCGGCGAACGGGCCGTCGGCGGTCTCGTCCCGCAGGATGCGGTGCAGCAGGGCGGCCATCTCCGCGTCGTAGGCGGCGCTCACGGCCGCCAGCGCCGCGAAGTCGTGCACGAGCTGCCGCTCCAGCTCCGCCCGCGGGATGCGCCGGCCGTCCAGCCAGATCAGCGCCGTCGACTCGGCGAGCGAGATCCACGAGCGCACCACCAGTTCCAGCCGCGCGGGCGGTTCCTGCACACCCAGGTGCACCAGGATGTGGTCGCGGGCGGCCTGCCGCACCGAGTCGACGAGGGCGTTGGTGGTCGAGGAGCCGACCGCCGGGCCGCCCCGCATCAGCGCCGAGAAGCCGGGGCCGTGCTCGTCCACGAAGTCGAAGTAGCGGCCCATCACCCGCAGCAGCCGCGCCCCCAGCGGCCCCTCGCGCGGTTCCACGAAGCGGGCGGCGAGATCGTCCGAGGCGCGCTTCAACGCCGCCTCGTACAGGCTGAGTTTGCCGGGGAAATAGTGGTAGACCAGCGGGCGGGAGATGCCCGCGGCGGACGCTATCTCGTCGATCGAGACCTCGTCGGGCGAGCGGCGGCTGAACAGTTCGAGGGCGACGCCGATCAACTGCTGCCGCCGCTCCTCGACTCCCATTCTGCGGCGAACCCCGGTTGTCATGCGAACACCTTACCGATCGGATCCGGCCGCGAACGGGCCCGGCCGACCTCGGATGTTCACAAGTCCAGGACCAGGCGGTCACCTCGCGCGCGCGAGACGCAGATCAGCATGGAGTCGTCGCGCTCCGCGTCCGTCAGCAGTTCGTCCCTGTGGTCGATCTCGCCCTCCAGCACCCGTTGCCGGCAGGTCCCGCAGAAGCCCTGCGCGCAGGAATAGGCGGTGTCCGGCAGTTCGGCGCGGACCGTGTCCAGGACCGTGCAGTCGGCCGGCACGGTCACCACCCGCCCGCTGCGCCGCAGCTCGACCTCGAAGGCGACGTCGCCGCCGGCCGCGGCGCGGGGCGCGAACCGCTCCAGGTGGACCCGCGGCACCCGCTCCTCCACCGCGGCCATCAGCCCCTCCGGGCCGCAGCAGTAGACGGCCGCGCTCTTCGGCGCGCCCCCCAGCCACGTGGCCAGGTCGGGCCGTCCTGCCTCGTCCTCGGCGACGAGGGTGACCCGGCCCCGGCCCGCGTCCAGTTTCTCGATCTCCTCCAGGAACGGCATCGACGCCCGCGTCCGGCCGCCGTACAGCAGCCTCCACTCGGCGTCCCGCTCCGCGAGCGACCGCAGCATGGGCAGGACCGGCGTGATGCCGATGCCGCCGGCGACGAAGAGGTACGACGGCGCCTCGACGAGCGGGAAGCGGTTGCGCGGCCCCCGCACCTGGAGCTCCGTGCCCGGCCGCACCCGCTCGTGCACCTCGCGGGATCCGCCGCGGCCGTCCCCCACCAGCCGCGTGGCGACCGTGTACGCGGAGGCGTCCTCCGGGTCGCCGCACAGCGAGTACTGCCGCACCAGCCCCGAGGGCAGCACCAGGTCCAGATGCGCACCGGGTTCCCAGCGCGGCAGGCCGTGCCCCTCCAGGCGCAGTTGCACCACCCCGTCGGCGATCTCCTCGTGCGCGCTCACCGTCACGGTCAGCGCCCGCGGCCGGCCGCTGATCGGCTCCGCGAGCGAGGGCATCGGCCACAGCGGCGAGGCCTGGATCCGGCGCCGCACGGCCCGGCGGGCCAGCAGCGCGGCACCCGCGACGACCACGGCGGTCCGTAGCTTCGGCATCATGCGGTCCCCTGCTCGGCGGTGACGGCGGCGACGGCGGCGGGCGAGGAGGCCAGGTAGGCCACCGCCTGTTCCGTGGAGCCCTCCTGGGAGGGGTGGTAGGTGCGGCTGAGATAGGCGGGGACGGATCGGAGCATGGCCCCCGTCGAGGGCAGCAGGCCCTGTCGGCCGCGCAGGTGGAAGTCCCGGAAGGAGGCCCTGCCGTCGATCAGGGTCGGATCGTTCTCCATGAAGAAGCGCGCGCCGCGCTGCCACAGGAACACCAGTGTCGCGAACGCGGTCGCCCAGGTCCGCGCCCGCCGCCGGTAGCCGCCGTCGATGTGCTGGAACAGGTCGAAGGCGACCGAGCGGTGCTCGACCTCCTCCGCGCCGTGCCAGCGCAGCAGGTCCAGCATGACCGGGTCGGCGCCGCGCCGGTCCAGTTCCTCGGCGTTGAGCACCCAGTCGCCCAGGAAGGCGGTGTAGTGCTCGATCGCGGCGATCAGCGCCACCCGCTCCTTCAGCCACCACCGGGTGGCCCGCCCGGGCGGCAGCGTGCGGTCGCCCAGCAGCTTCTCGAACATCCAGTCCACCTGCGCGGTGTACGGCGTCGGGTCCAGCCCCAGCTCCCGCAGGTGCGGCAGGACCTCGTCGTGGGCCTGGGAGTGCATCGCCTCCTGCCCGATGAAGCCGATGACGTCCTCGCGCAGCCGCTCGTCCCGGATGTACGGCAGGACCTGCTTGTAGACGTGCACGAACCAGCGCTCGCCTGCGGGGAGCAGCAGATGCAGCACGTTGATGGTGTGCGTGGTGAAGGGATCACCGGGCACCCAGTGCAGCGGGGTGTCCTCCCAGGAGAAGGACACCTTGCGCGCCTTGAGCGCGATCCGCTCGGTCTCGACCGGCTGGGGTCCGCGGGCGGTGGCCTGCTTGTTAGACATGGCGTCAATGTACTGACGGGTAGACGGCAGGGGAAGCCCTTCCGCACCACCTTGTTGACGCATCTGTCAGCGAGTGTCGGCCGCCGCGGCATCCGGGACACGGCCCGGACCGCCGGCCGGCTCACCTGAGCCCGCTGATCGACCGCCCGTCCTCCAGCGTGCCCTCCAGCTTCGCCCGCGCCCCCTCCTCGGCCCGCACCGCCAGCACGGGGCCCTGTGCGGAGCCGCTCACGCCGCCCGTCGCCCGCACCGACGCCGTGTCCCGTCCGCCCGCGGCGAGGAGGTACCAGGACCCCGCCTTCGACTTCCACAGCACCCCGGCCAGCACGTGCGGATCGCGCGGGCCGCACGCCGGCCCGTCCTGCGACGTCGCCGCGACCGCGCCGTACGTCCCGCCCGGCGAGCGGAACTGAGCCAGCGCGCGCGAACCTCCACCGCGCCAGGTCTCCGCGCGCGTGCACACCCAGTCGGCGGTGCCGGTGGCGTCCGGCAGCGACTGCTCGGCGAACGCCCACGCGTTCACCGACCGCACCCCCTGCGACCGCACGGCCCCCAGCGAGCAGGCGTACGGCGCCCAGGCGTGCAGTGCCTTCGACCCGGACACGTCCCGCGGGGTGCCCGGGCTACCCGACGTGAGCCGGGCGGGGACGAGTTCGCCGAGGTCGGACAGCAGACGGGTGCCGGTGTCGTCGGTCAGCCGCAGCACGTTCCAGGAGGTGCAGGCGCCCGTCCGGGTGGCCGGACTGGCCAGGGGCGCGGTGATCCCGCCGGTCAGCGCGAGGTCCATCGCTCCCGCACCCGGCTTCAGCAGATCCCGTTCGGCGGCCTTCGTCACCCACGGCGCCGTCAGGAAGCGGACGTTTCCGTCGGCACGGTCCAGGACGAGAGCCGACGCCTCGGCGCCGGCCGCCCCGTCGACCCGGGCGAAGTCGAGGGCCGCGCCGGCGGTGCCGTCCTTCGGCTCGGCGTAGCGGACGATGCGCAGCCCGTCGTAGAGGATCACCACGCGCGCGTTGTCGACCTCCCCGGCGTACAGCAGCTGCGGCGGTCCGGCCGGGCCGCCCGTCTGCGTGCCGGTGGTGAAGGAGACGCGGACCTTCCGGCCGGGCCGCGCCCACACCGCCAGGGCCCGACGCAGCAGTGCGCTGTCGCGGACCAGGCCGCCGCGGGCGGGCCACACCGAGAAATCGGTGCGGGCGGCCGTCCTCCACGCGGCCGGGGAGACGCGGACCACCCGGCCGGGGTCCAGGGCCGCCTCGGCGGCCGGGTTCTGCGCGTACACCGGGGCGGCGGCCCCGTCCGGCCCCCAGCCGCCGCCGGGCAGTACGACCAGCGCCCCGCACACCGCGGCGGCCGCCGAGGCGGCGAGCGCGGCCTTGGTGTGCCGGCGCCGACGCATCAGATCGGTGGGCCGCGCCTGGAGCGAGCACGCGTCGAACTCGTCGGAGGCCAGCAGCGCGTACTGCTCCGCCACGCCGTCCGCCTCCCGCAGCGCGGCGGCCGCCTCTTGGTCCGCGACCCCGGCGGAGGTGAGGATCCGCCGGACGTCGCCGTCGGCGAGCTTCTCCAGACCGCGCAGCACGTACGCCGCGCGCGCCGGGCCGGAGAGCGCCGACAGCTGCTGCTCCAGGGCCAGTTCGTCGGCGCCGCCCGAGCGGGGGAACAGCTTCAGCCCCCACACCCGGGGCAGCGGCGACCGCAGCCGCGAGCACCGGGGCCGGACCCGGCGCCGGAGCGGCAGACCCGACTCCAGTGCCGCACGCAGCACCCGCCGGCGCAGGAAGGCGTAGCCGGGATCGCCGTCCCGGCCGGTCGACTGCACGGGGATCGCCGGCGTCGACGACCGGCCCCGGGGCAGCGCACGCTGCACGAGCGCGTGCGCGGTCAGGACGCGCCGGCTCCGGCCCGGACCGGAGGGCAGCACCAGGTAGGCGAGCCGGACGAGCCGCGGGTAGTGCTCGACGAGCGCGGCCTCGGCCTGCTCGACGTCGACGACCGGGCCGGAGGAGGGAGCGGAGCGAGGGACGACATCCTGTGACTGCACGTCCAGTGGAACGAGCGACCCGGTGGATGGTCACCGCCGTCCGGGTGGCTCAGGCCTGCGCCGGACCCTGCGGCCGGTCCTCCGGCTCGACGAGCGCCCGGGCGTAGTTCGCCATCGACCGCTGGTAGCGCGGCAGATGGGGGGCGAGGGCCTCCAGCACCAGCGACAGGCCCTCGCGGTCGCGGCCCAGACCGGACAGACACAGCGCCAGGCACGCACGCACGGCGTCGTCCAACTCGTCCGAGGGTGCGTCCAGTTCCGGGGCGAGCAGCCGGACGCCCTCCTCCGGCCGCCCGAGGTTCCGCAGGGAGCTGGACAGCTGGATCCTGGCCCGCCGCCCCCGGTGGCCGTCGAGTCCCCGTGCCAGCGCCTGCCGGTACAGCGGTACCGCCCGGTCGGAGCGGCCCGTCGAGTCCCAGGCGCACGCCTGCTCGAACGGGCCGAGCGGGCTGTCGGCGGGCAGCTCGGCGACGAGCGCGTCGATCACCGCGCGGAACTCGCCGGCGCGGTCCTCCGTGTAGTCGTCGAAGGTGTCCCAGGCGGCGGCCACTCGATCGTCCCAGTTCTTGTCCACCGGGACACCTTCGCACGGGTGTACCCCGGCGAGGAGCGGATTTTGAGCGCGGGCGGTGCGGAGGCCGTATCGAGGGCGAGACCCCTCAGGGAGGAACAGATGAGGTCGACCCGACCCGTGGTCGCGCTCGCCGGAGCGGCGGCCGTGCTGGCGCTGGTGGGCTGCCGGTCCGGCGCCGTGGAGCAGTCCGCGGTGCCGCCGGTGGCGACCGGGAGCCTGGAGCGCCTGGCCGCCGCCGTGAAGTGCACCCCGAACATGCAGACCGACGCGGACGAGATCCGCCAGGCCGTGTGCAGCAACGCCGACGGCAGGTTCATCCTCGCCACCTTCGCCACCGATCGCGGCCTGCGCGAGTGGATCAACGAGGCCAAGGACTACGGCGGTCACTACCTCGTCGGCCGCAAGTGGGTCGCCGTCGGGGAGAGCGAGGTGCTCGACGCGCTGCGCGGCACGCTCGGCGGCGACATCGAGGAGGGAACGGACCACTCGGCGCACACGGGCGGCTGAGGCGCTGCACGGCGGAGCCGGCGGGGGAGTGACCCACCGCCGGCTCCGCCGTTCCCCTCTCACCCCCTCAGGCGCACCGCTGACCCCGGTTGATGCAGCTGGCGATCTTGTTCGCCAGGCCGTTCTTCGTGATGCTGATGAAGTCGTCGTGGTCGGTGGCCGCCTTGTGGAGCTGCTCCGGGAAGCCGTCCACCGCGTAGGGGTTCTTCACCTGTCCGTTCTCGACGACCGGCTGCGGCACCTCGTACACCAGGCGCATCGTCAGCTGCGGGATCGGCTTGAAGCCGGCCTTGCAGTTGCCCCTGTCGTCGGCGAAGTCGACGTGCGTACGGTGGTTGGCGCTGTCGATGTTCTGCCCGTCCCAGCAGGACTGGAAGGCGAACGTGCGGACCACGTCACTGCCCTCGGGACAGATCGGGTACTGCTCGGTCAGCTGCACCTTGTTCTCGAAGCCGGTGCAGCTCCAGTGCGCGTTGGCGTTCGCCAGACCGTTGGTCGTGGTCTTGGCGTCACCGGTGATGATGCGCAGGAACTGCGGCAGCGCGGTGACCTTGCTCCGCGGGTTGCCGACGTACTTGATCTGCGCCTGCTTGGCGGTCAGGATCCGGCCGACGTTGCCCTCCTTGCCGCCGCCGTCCTGGTTCTGGTCGAACTCCTGCGTGCCGTCCTGAAGACGCAGCACCGGCCAGTAGTACGCCGACAGGTCGTTGCGGTTGCTGCAGCTCGTCCCGCCCTGGAGGAAGTTGTCGTTGTCGGAGAAGGCGTTGATCTTCTGGTTGCCGACGTAGTCGTGCGTGTGGTGCGCGCCGTTGTTGACACCGGGCGCCACGATGACGTTGTCGGTGTTGTAGTTCTTGTTGGCGTTCACCCCGCAGCGGACGGTGAAGGTGCCGGTCGAGGCGTTGCGGGACTTGCGCGGCTTGGCCTTGACATTCGCCTGGACCTTGGTGATGTCCACGAAGTCGGCCGCGGTGGGACCGTTGCCGGCCTGCCCGCCGATACCGCCCTGCTGCCCGCCGTCGCCGTTCTGCTGGCCGTCGCCACCGTTCTGCTGCTGGTCGCCGCCCTGCTGCCCGTCGCCGTTCTGCTGTTGGTCGCCGTTCTGCTGCTGGCCGTCTCCGGCCTGCACCTGGTCGGCGGTGGTGCCGGTGCAGGGGGCCATCCGGTCCAGACTCTCGGGCGCTTTGCCGCCGACCCGGTTGATCTCCAGCTGGATGCGGTCGATGATCACCTTCCGCCGGTCCTTCAGCGGGCCCAGGATGCTGTTCTGCACGAAGCTGCCGTCTCTGGCCTGCGCGTCCCGGGTGGTCGCCAGCCGCTGGTAGGCCTCGGTGATCTGCCGGTCCATTGTGGCCAGTTCACCGTCCACCTCACGTCGGGCCCGGTACGGCACGTCGGTGAGGTTCTGTCCGACGTCCGGGCAGGCGATCGTCGCCACCTGGCCGGCTGCGGCCTTCGTCCAGTTGCGCGGCGAGTGGTTCCTCTCGTGCGCCGATGCGTAGAAGTTCGCCCAGACCAGCCCGCCCCCACCGAGCGCTAGGGCCGCCGACGCGGCTATGGCCTTGGTGGCCATCGACGAACGGCGTTTTCTTGTGTTGCGTCCCATGGAACTCCTCTGACTTCCTTGCGGGCTTGCGGGGCAGCATCGAGGCGCCCGACAGGAGTGAAGCGGCTCCCTTTGATACGGGAGCGGCTACTGGGGCGTTCAAATGCCCGAAGAAATCAGCGCAGTTGCAGGTCGGCGCGGTGGCCCGGCACGCGTACCGCGGGTGCCGGGCGTCCCGCGCCCGGCACGGCGTGCCCGGGAACGCCGGGGACACGGGTGCTCCTCGGCGGCCGCGGAGGCGGGCGTGTCCGCTTCAGGAGGCGGCGCCGGGAGACCCCCCGTCGACGGCGCCGAGCCCGAGCAGCTCCGCCTCGATCCGCGGATCCAGGCCGACGGCCGGCCGGTCCGGCCGGTGCGGCGCGGTGCCGCCGAGGGACGTCAGCCAGGTCCAGGTGTCGGCGACCGTCTCGGCCACCGGCCGGCAGACCAGCCCCGTGGCGACGGCCCGGGAGACGTCCGCCGTGTGCAGGGCGTCGTATCCGTCGGTGTCCGGCGGCAGCCACACCGGCAGGTCGATCCACGGCCGGACACCCGCGTCGAGGATCGTTCCGGGGTCGGTCCAGCGCAGCTCGGCCGGACCACCGGTGACGCTCACGCACGCGTCGAGCAGGTCGCCCATCGTGGTGTGCCCCGGCGGGCCCACCACGTCGAACGGACCGGCCGGCCCGCGCTCCACGCCGCCGAGGACCCACTCGGCGAGGTCGCGGACGTCGATGTACTGCACGGGCAGGTCCCGGGGGCCGGGGGCGAGGACCGGGCCGCCGCGGGCGATCCGGGTCAGCCACCACGGCAGCCGGCCGACGTTCTCGTACGGTCCGAGGATCAGGCCGGCGCGCGCGAGCACGCAGCGGTCCGGCCCGAAGACGCCGAGGGCGGCCAGCTCGCCGCCCCGCTTGTCCCGCGCGTAGTCGGTCTGCTCGGCGTCCGCCGACGCCCCGTCGACGAGCGGGGCGTCCTCCCCGCCTCCCCGGGCCGGCGGCCACGCGTACACCGAGCGGCTGGAGACGTAGACGTACCGTCCGGCGCGGCCGAGGAGCAGGCGGGCGGCGTCCCGTACCGCGCGAGGTGCCGCCGACCAGGTGTCGACGACGGCGTCCCAGGTGTCGCGCGTCCCGGAGAGGGCGTCGAGCCCGCCGGGCGCGGTGCGGTCGCCGTGCAGGGCGCGCACGCCCGCCGGGGCGTCGTGGCGGCCGCGGTGGAGGACGGTCACGTCCCAGCCCCGTCCGACGGCCGCCTCGGCCACCGCCCGCCCGACGAACTCCGTACCGCCCAGAACCAGAAGTCTCATGGGGCGACTGTGCCGCAGCCGGTGGCCGATCGGATACGCCGTTCTGCCGTCGGCAGAGGGCATCGGCCGCCGGCTGCGAAGGCCTTGGCCGGCGGGCCGGCCGTCCCGGTCGCCGCCAGGCCCGGGCGCCGGGGAGCACCCGCGCTGCCGGGCCCCGCGCACTGCCGGGCCCCCGACACCGCGTACTTCGGTCCCGAGGCCGAGTTCTACGTGTTCGACTCGGTCCGCTTCGCGACCGGCGCGAACGAGTCCTTCTACCACATCGCGACTCCGAGGCGGGCGCCTGGAACACACCGGTGCGCTCGAGGACAACCGCGGCAACAAGGTCCGCTACAAGGGCGGCAGGGCGTTCCCTCCCGGCCGCGGCTCACCCCGCCGCGTCCCGGACGCGACGAGGGGCGTCCACCGCGGCGGTGGACGCCCCTCGATGCCGCGGGCGCGGATCAGACCTGGCCGGCCTTCTCCAGGGCGGCGCAGCAGGTGTCCACCAGCAGGCGGGTCACGACGTACGGGTCGACGTTGGCGTTGGGGCGGCGGTCCTCGATGTAGCCCTTGCCGTCCTTCTCGACCTGCCACGGGATGCGCACCGAGGCGCCGCGGTTCGACACGCCGTAGGAGTACTTGTCCCACGGGGCGGTCTCGTGCAGGCCCGTCAGGCGGTCGTCGATGCCGGCGCCGTAGTGCTTGACGTGGTCGAGCGGCTTGGAGCCCTCACCGAGCGACTCGCACGCGGTGATGATCGCGTCGTAGGACTCGCGCATCGCCCTGGTGGAGAAGTTGGTGTGCGCGCCGGCGCCGTTCCAGTCGCCCTTGACCGGCTTCGGGTCCAGGGTGGCGGCGACGCCGAAGTCCTCGGCGGTGCGGTAGAGCAGCCAGCGGGCGACCCACAGCTGGTCGGCGACCTCCAGCGGGGCGAGCGGGCCGACCTGGAACTCCCATTGGCCCGGCATGACCTCGGCGTTGATGCCGGACAGGCCCAGGCCCGCCGTCAGGCAGTTGTCCAGGTGCGCCTCGACGACGTCACGGCCGAAGATCTCGTCCGAGCCGACACCGCAGTAGTAGCCGCCCTGCGGGGCCGGGAAGCCGCCCTTGGGGAAGCCGAGCGGGTAGCCGTCCTGGAAGAAGGTGTACTCCTGCTCGATGCCGAAGATCGGCTCCTGAGCGGCGAACTTCTCCGCCACCTCGGCCAGCGCGGCGCGTGTGTTCGTCGAGTGCGGCGTCATGTCCGTGTCGAGGACCTCGCACAGCACCAGCACGTCGTCGCCGCCGCGGATCGGGTCGGGACAGGTGAAGACCGGCTTGAGCACGCAGTCCGAGGCGTGCCCCTCGGCCTGGTTGGTGGAGGACCCGTCGAATCCCCAGATCGGCAGAGCGTCCAGCCCGGCGGGAGCGCCCGCGATGATCTTCGTCTTCGAACGGAGTTCGGCCGTCGGCGCGGTGCCGTCGATCCAGATGTACTCAGCCTTGAAGGTCACGGGCCACATCCTTCGGGGTGGGTCTGGGCGCACTTGCGGGTGCAGCGGCGCTGCGGCACTGGGGCGCCGCGCTGGTTGCCCGCGAGCCTGTCAACAGGCGATTTCCCGACCATTGCTCGAATGTGAACCCCGTGTTACCGGGTGATGCTGTGGCGTGACTCATGCCGTGAGGGCGGGGGAGCGGAGAGGGAGGCGCGGTGAACGGCACGCGGCCGGCGCGGGCCGACGACTCGTATGCGATGCGGTCGGGCCGTCGCGAGCCGGTCAGGAGCCCTCCGCCGCCGCGTCCCGCACGCCCGTGAGGAAGTGCCGGATCGCCGCCCTTTCACGTTCGTCGTGCGCTGCGAACAGTGCCGTCGTCCGTTCGATCAGGGGGCCGAAGAAGGCCTCACTGGGCACTGCGGGCTCCCGGCCGGGTGCGCCGCCTGTTCCTCCTGGATCCGACGCAGTGCTTCGCCGGATACGAGGCGGTGTACCTGCTGCACGCGCTGCCGATGCTGCTGCGGCCCACCCCCCGGCGCACCCGCGCGTTCCTCGCGTGGGAGACCGCGGGGCGGCCGCTGGACGCCGACTGGCTGCGCCTGCAGGAGGCGTCCGTCGGTTTTCCCGCCGCCCGGCCGGTGACCGGCCCGCGTCCGGCACGCGAGGCGCTGGGACGCCTGGACGTGCCGGTCCTGCTGCTCCTGGCGGGAGCAGCAGGACCCACGACGCGGCTCGGGCGGCGGCCCGGGCAGCAGCCCTGCTGCCGTGCGGGGAGACGGAGATCATGCCGGGTGTCTCCCATCACGCGCTGCCGCAGGCCGCCCCCGTCGGCCTGGGCCGCCGCCCTGCCGATTTCCTCGGCCGCTGACCTCCTGGGTCGGGAGCCCCGGCCTCACCCCACCTTCTCGATCACAGCCCTGCGGATCAGGAACTTGCCGGGCTCACGGACCTGTTCGAAGGCCGCGTTGTTGAGCAGCACGCAGCTGCCGGAGACCGAGGTGACCTCCACCGTCGTGGACTTGTTGTTGTCCAGGTTCGTCACCTTCAGTTTCGTCCCCGCCGGGAACTGGTTGCTGGAGGCCGCCGGTGCCCCGCCCTCGCCGGAGAGCGTGACGGTGGACCCCTTGCACACCTGCTCGCCGGCGGCCACGGCGCCCCCGTCACCCGCCCCGGACGGCTGTTCGGCCTGCTGGCCGTTCTGGCCGTTGTTCTGGGCGTTGCCCTGGGTGTCCTGGCCGCCGTTCTGGGCGCCGTTGCCGTTCTGCGCGGCCTGGGAGTCCTGAGCCGACTCCCCAACTACGCACCCGGACGCCGCCTGCTTGCGTTTGATCTCGTCGATCACTGCCTGCCGGTTGGCGATCCGCGCCTCCGACTGCGCGTCGGGGTCGGCCCGCTGGCCGTCGATGAAGCGCTGGTTGTTGCCGAGCGCGGTGGCCAGCCCCTGGCAGGCGACCGAATCCGCGGCGCTCTGGGGCGGGGCGGCGTTCGAGGTGCTCGCCATGACGAAGGCACCGCCGCCCGCCACCGCCGCCGCACTGACCAGCAGGGCGATCTTCTTCTTCGTGCCGAGAGTTCTCCTGCGCGACATGCGCGCCTCCTGAAGAGGTAGGGGAGCGTACGCCGCTATGTACGAGATCCCGAACGAAGTTGCTCACAGGTTTCCGGGTACTCTCAAGTAACCTCTGTCACACGGAAGTCGAGTTCGGCTCACCCTCGTGCGGTCGGTCCTCGCCCCGCTCGCGGGTCGTGCCCCCCGTGCCGATGCGCCGCGGCAGCCCCTCGCCCTCACGCGCCGGCTCCGCCTCACTAGTCGCGGCGCCGTCGTCCCCTTGCCCGTTCGCGAACACCACGGCCCCCCGTCGTCGTCCGCCGGAACACCCCGACCGGTGCCGCACCGGCCCCGCCGCCCGCACGCGCCGGGGCCGGGCGGCCCGTACGGTTCCTCGATCGCCGAGGCTCGCGGCGGCGGAGGGGGCAGCACAGGTCGGCGGCGCGCCTCCTCCCGGCGGACCGCTGCCGAACGGGCGGGGTGTCACCTGCGGGACAGGGCGTCCTGTACGGCGTCCTCGGTGCGGGCGACGACCGCGGTCCCGTCGGCCGCCGTGATGATGGGGCGCTGGATCAGCTTCGGGTGCGCGGCGAGCGCGGCGATCCACCGGTCGCGCGCACCGGCATCCCGCGGCCAGCCCTTCAGGCCCAGTTCCGCGGCCACCGGCTCCCCGGTGCGGGTGATGTCCCAGGGTTCGAGCCCGAGCCGGTCGAGTACGGCCCTGATCTCGTCCTCGGCCGGCACGTCCTCGAGGTAGCGGCGGACGGTGTATTCGGCGCCCTCGGCGTCGAGCAGGCCGAGAGCGCTGCGGCACTTGGAACAGGCCGGGTTGATCCAGATCTCCATGCGGGCCACCGTACGCGACCCCGCCCGGCCGTGGCGCGACCCCGCCGGCACCAGACTCTGTTCGAATTCGGGGCGCCTCGTGCGCCCCGTTCGTCACGCCGGTGCCGGAACGTCAAATCCCGCTCCCAGCTGCGTATTTGTGGCCGTTCGCAGACCTCCGGATGTCAGTGGCGGACAGTAGAATGGAGGAAGTGTTCGAGGGAATCGCCGGAACCTCCGGCGGATCGTCCCGACCGCGACAGGAGGATGCCCGTGCCCGCTGCCGCACTCAAGCCGAAGCCGTCCGCCGAGCCGACCCGGTCCACCGCGCACCGCCGCGTCCCGCTCGATCTGCCCTACACGCCCGTGCACAAGCGGCCCCTGCCGCCCGGGCGCCCCCGCGAGTGGTACATCACCCACAACCGCCGGCTGAAGGCCATGCGCCTGGCCATCGCCCTGCTCGACTCCGGTGTCCACCTGCCGAACCAGGCGCGCAACGAGACGATACGGAGCACCGCCCAGCTGATCGGCGTCCACCCGCCGTCGGACACGACCTGCCACATGGTGCGCGCTCTGATGCGGTACTCGCGATAGGGCTGCGACGGGGAAGGTCCGCCGGGAAGCTCGCGGCGTCCGGTGCGGTGCACCGCAAGGGGGAGCACCACCCGTGTACTCGGACGTACTCGGGTGGTGCGACGACACCGCGAGGTGCCGCGCCGGGCGTCGTGAGCCGGTGGACCTGTCCGGTCGCAGCACAGCCACCGCGAGCCTGACGCCGGGTGCCCCGACACCGCCGCGGGCACCCGGCGTCCGCCCGTCAGCCGCTCAACTCCCGTTCCAGAGGCGTCCGGAACCGCGGCGTCACCCGTGTCGCCCCCACCCACTCCCGCAGCCGCTCCGCCTCCGCGGCGATCGCCGCCTCCGCCTCGCGGCCCACCGCGTCCGGCTCCAGCAGCCGCCAGACGACCTCCCCGTCCGAGCGCTGCGCCCAGCCCCCCACCACCCGGCCGTTCCACCACACCGTCGGCCCGACGTTCCCGCTCCGGTCGAACAGCGCCGCTCTCGGGCCGGGTGCCAGGTACCAGTCCCGCTCGCGCCAGCCCATGGCCGTCGGATCGAGTCCCGGCAGCAGCGCCGCCCACGGTTCCCCGCCCCGCCCCGCGACCGGCCCGCCGGCCGTGTCCGGCCCCGGGTCGGCTCCGCCGGGCCCGGTATCTCCCTCGACGACATGGCCGGTGCCGCCCCCGTCCAGCGTCACCGTCTCCGCCCGGATCGCCGCCAGCGCCCGCCGCACCTCCGCCGCCCTCCAGCCCGTCCACCACCTCAGGTCCGCCTCGGTCGCCGGCCCGCACGCCCACAGCCAGCGCCGCAGCAGCTCCGCCTGCGCCGCACCGGTGTCCATCGCGGCGTGGGCGGGCGCCAGGGCCCACCGGAACCTGCTGGAGGTCCAGGAGCCCAGCGGCCGACCCCGCACCACCTTGCCCTCCACGCCCAGCACGCGCAGCAGCCGCGTCGAGACCGTGTGGACACCCTCGTAGCTGCGCCCGGCCGCGTACACGAACTGCTCCCGCAGCCGCGGCTCGTCCTCCGCCAGCTCCGCGGCCGTGGCCTGCCCGCGCCGCGCGAGCGCGGCGAGCGCGGACTCCTCGACCTCGGCCAGCCAGGCCGCGTCCGGCGCCCCCGCCGCGGCCATGTCCTTCAGCAGCGACGCCCGCTCCCGGGCGGCCACCGCGAGCCCGGTCGAGGCGTGCACGACCGCGGTCAGCGGGGCCGGGAGGACGAAGACCGTGTGACGCATGCCGTGCATACGGACCAGAGCCCGGTCCTCGTACAGTGCCCGGCCGGTCTCCGCCACCGTCGCCGACGCCTGCGCCAGCCGCGCGCCCACCGCCAGGTACACCGTCGCCGGATCGGTGCCGTGCAGGGCGACGAGCGCGTCGGCGACCTCCTCCGGTGTCCCGGCCCGTGCCGCCGGCGCCAGCCGGTGACGGTACGCAAGCCGGGTCCGTCGCTCCGCGTCCGTGATGTGGCGCCGCCGCTCACCCATGCCGTCCCGACCTCCGCTCACCGCTCTGCCACGTCCCTACCGGCATCCTCCCCGACACCACCGACAGCGCGGCACCGGCATTCCGGCACCGGCATTCCGGCACCGCCGCACCGCGGAGCACGTCACCCGTTCGTCCCCCTCGGCCATGCGGACCGCGCCGGGGCCGCCTTCACTGCGATCAGGAGGTGGCCACCGGTCAGGGACGGCAGGAGGCGCGAATGGAGCGGCACCGCACAGCACGGCCCGCGGCGGCATCGCCGTACGCCCCATGACCACGCCCGCCGACCGCGGCCGGCGCGGCAAGGACGCCCGCAAGCGCGTCCCCCGTTCCTCGCACGCCGTCTGGGTCCCGCCCGTCGACCGCCCCGATGCCGTCGCCGTACTGGAGCGGCAGGGCCGCGACCGGCTCACCGAGCTGCTGCCGATCCGCTACGGCCGCATGTCCGCCTCGCCGTTCGCGTTCCTGCGCGGGGCGGCCGCGGTCATGGCCGCCGATCTGGCCTCCCAGCCGCACACCGGGCTGACCGTGCAGCTGTGCGGCGACGCCCACCTGCTCAACTTCGGTCTGTACGCCTCCCCGGAACGCGCCCTGCTGTTCGACCTCAACGACTTCGACGAGACGTTCCCCGGGCCCTTCGAATGGGACGTCAAACGACTCGCCGCGTCCGTCGTCGTCGCAGCCCGGGAGAACGGCCACTCCCCGGCCAAGGCGCGCCGGGCAGCGCAGGAGACGGTCGCCGCCTACCGCGCCACGATGCGCCGACTGGCCCGCCTCGGTGAACTCGCCGTGTGGTACCAGCGCATCGACGCCGAACGGCTGCTGCCTCTGGTCCGCTCCGACGCCGACCGGCGGCGCGCCGAGGCCACCCTCACCCGCGCCCGCCGGCGCACCAGCCTCCAGGCGCTCGGCAGACTCACCGAGGTCGTCGACGGGCGGCGCCGCATCATCCACGACCCGCCGCTGGTCGAGCCCGCCGGCGCCTCCGACGCCGCCGCCCTGCGCAAGATCTTCAGCGACTACCGCTCCACCCTGTCAGAGGAACGCCGCCTGCTCCTGGACCGGTACCGCTTCGTCGACGCCGCCCGCAAGGTCGTCGGCGTCGGCAGCGTCGGCCTGCGCTGCTTCCTCGTGCTGCTGACCGGCCGGGACGCCGACGACCCGCTGTTCCTGCAGATCAAGGAGGCCCGCACCTCCGTCCTGGAGGAGCATCTCCCACACGGGCCCTACGTCCATCCCGGCCACCGCGTCGTCGCCGGGCAGCGCCTGCTCCAGGCCGCCGGCGACATCTTCCTCGGCTGGATGAGCGGGCCCCAGGGCCGTGCCTACTACTGGCGGCAGTTGCGCGACATGAAGGGCTCCGCCGACGTGGCCGGCATGAACCCCGGTGCCCTGTGGTCCTACGCCCGCCTGTGCGGCACCGCCCTGGCCCGCGCCCATGCCCGCTCCGGCGACCGCATCGCGATCGCCGCCTATCTGGGCTCCGCCGACACCTTCGAACGCGCCGTCACCGAGTACGCCCTCGCCTACGCCGACCAGACCACCACCGACCACGCGACGCTCACCGCGGCCATCGCCGCGGGCGTGGTGCCGGCCTCGCCGGACGTATGAGGCCTCGGGGGAGCCTCACATCCCGGGCGCGCCCCACACCGGGAACCAGCGGGCCAGGTCCTGCTCGATCCGCAGGTCGTCGGCGAGGGCCGCCTTCACCTGGAGCTCCAGCGCGTTGTCGCGGCGCTGGGCCCGGCCGGGCAGCGGGGCGAACGGGTAGAAGGTGCCGCGCTTGTAGAGGTAGACCAGCGCCAGCCGGCGGTCGCGGTCGTCGCGGAAGCCGGCCAGCGAGCAGAGCAGTTGCGGGCCGAAACCGTTGACCTCCATGGCGCTGTTGACCGCGTGCAGGTCGTTGACGAGCTGCGGCAGTTCGTCGGGGGAGCGGTGGGACACCAGCCATGAGTATCCGTAGCTGTCCTGGGTGAACTCCACCGGCGGCCCCGTGCGCTCGGCGTCGGCGTCCAGCAGCGCCTGCACCTCCCGGTGCGTCTGCTCGAACGCCGAGCCCTCGACCGTCGCGAAGCACACCGCGCCCTGCCCGGTCGCCGTGAAACCCGCGGCGGCCTCCAGCGTCACCGCCGCCGACGGCAGCGCGAAGAGCTGGTCCAGGTCGGGCGCCACCGGTTTGGTACGGCCGAGGAGGATGTCGAGAAGCCCCATGTCAGCCCTTCCCCGGTTCCGCCGGCTCGCCCAGCTCGGAGGAGATCCGGCCCAGTTGCTCCAGCCGCTGCTCCAGCGGCGGGTGGGTGGCGAAGATCCGGGACAGGCCGGGCTCGCGGCCGTCGGCCGGGGTGAAGTAGAACGCGTTGAAGGCCTGGGCCGTCCGCAGGTCCTTCGACGGGATGCGGGCGATGTCGCCGGAGACCTTCGTCAGCGCGGACGCCAGCGCGGAGGGCCGGCCCGTCAGCAGTGCCGCCGCGCGGTCCGCGGCCAGCTCGCGGTACCGGGACAGCGCCCTGATCAGCACGAAGCTGGTCGCGTACACGGCGAGGGAGACGCCCAGCACGCCCGCGATGATCACCGCCGTGTTCTGGTCCCGGCGCCCGCCGAACATCCCCGAGTACAGGGCGAACCGCACGAGCAGACCGGCCAGGACACCGAGGAACGAGGCAACGGTGATCACGGCGACGTCCTTGTGCGCCACGTGCGACAGCTCGTGCGCGAGCACTCCCTCCAGCTCGCCGGGCTCCAGCCGACGCAGCAGGCCGGTGGTCACGCAGACGACCGCGTTGTCCGGGTTGCGCCCGGTGGCGAACGCGTTCGGCATGTCCATGTTCGAAACGGCGACCACGGGCTTGGGCATGTCCGCCATGGTGCAGAGCCGGTCGATCACGGCGTGCAGCTCCGGATACTCCTCCCGCTCCACCACCCGCCCGCGCATCGCGAACAGGGCGATCCGGTCGGAGAACCAGTACTGCGCGCCCAGCATGCCCGCCGCCACCACGGCGACCAGCACCCACGACTTCAGCAACAGGATCAGCGCGGCCACGAACGCCACGTACAGCAGGCCGAGCAGAAACAGCGTGACCGTCATCCGGACGGTCAGTCGCCGATCGCTCTGGAACCGACTCCGCATCTGTATCACCCCGCAGTCAGGCACTCGCCTACTGCAAGTGTGCACCCGGCGCGGCCCAAGGCCGGGTCCCGATCGGCCCCGGTACCGGCAAAAGGTCCCCCTGCCGCGGCGGGAGCCCGCCGCGCCCCTCAGCCGCGGAGCCCGGCCTCCCACCTGCGCCGCCTCAACACGTCGTCGCCCAGCAGACGCCGCCCCCGGTCCAGCAGCCGGCCCACCTCCGCCGACCCGGGTGGCACGTCCGCCGTGGCACGCCACGCCTGTACCGACCTCTCGGCCCGGGCCCGCACCCGGGCGTCCGGGTCGTCCAGCAGGGCGACGGCGGCCCGCAGCCGCGCGAGGCCGCCGCACGCCTCCAGCAGCCGGAAGGCGGCGACCCGCTGGTGCCGCGGCCGGGCCGGCGCGAGCATCCCGGTCAGCACGGAGGCGTCCAGCGACCGCGCGGACGGCAGCAGGGACTCGGTCGTCTCCCGCACGACGCCGGGCGCCGCGTCGTGCAGCAGCCGCGCCAGCCGGCCGGCGTCGGCCGAGTCCAGCAGGCGCAGCCCGGCCACCGCCCGAGCCCGGACCCCTGGCTGCGGGTGCTCCGCCAGCGGCCACAGCAGGGCGGTGTCCGTCCGGTCCCCGCACTCGGCGAGCCCGACGACCGCCCCCGGCGGCAGCGCCGCGTCGCCGGGGTCGGCGCACCGCGCCCGGTACCAGGCGTGCGGATCACCGCCGCACTGCCGCACGACGTACCGCGCGCAGGCCCGCACCACCGGAGCCCGGTCGGCCAGGAACCCCTCCGCCCTGGTCCAGACGCGGCTGCCCTCCCGCGGAGGGACGCCGTCCGGCTGCGCCGCACGCCGCAGCGCGGTCACCCCCGCCGCACGCACCTGCGGGTTGCGGGCGCCGAGCAGGGGGGCCAGTACGTCGTCACCGGTGCCGGCGGCGATCGCCGCCTCCGCGCACAGCGTCTGCACGACGGTGTCCGGGTCCCGGGCGGCCGTGCGGGCCAGCTCGGCCGGCGGCAGCAGGCCGCGCCCGACGGCCAGGCGGTGGGCGAAGCGCCGCACGGGAGGGTCGGGATGGGTGAGCAGAGGCGCGAGCTGATCCATCGGCGCCGTGCGCAGCACCTCCGTCAGGAGCTCCACGCCCGCCCCGCCCCGCGCGCGGTGTCCGACCAGCAGGATCAGCGGGGCCAGCCGCGGCGCCGTGTCCATGTCGAGGGCGCCGCGCAGCAGCTCCTGCGCCCGTTCGCGGACCGGACCTGCCCAGTCGGTGGTGCGGATCACCACCAGCGGCAGCAGCCGGGGCCGGCCCGCCGCCGAGACGAGAGCGCGCTCACGCACCCGGCCGTCGCGGTGGCACAGGGCCAGGGCGAGGCGGGCTTCGCCGGACCGGCCGAGGGCGAAGGACGGCCCTGCCGCACCGGCCGGACCGGCCAGCTCTCGGGTGCCGTTCCCGTGCCCGTCCCGCGCCGCGGCGTCCAGTTCGAGCCAGGCGCGCGGGTCGTCCCCGGAGAGCACCGCCTCCAGCCGTGCGCCCGCCCCGAGCTGCTCTGCCCACACTTCAGCGGCCTCGGTCGCCTCGCCTGCCTTCTCCATGGCTTCTTCCCCCCTGGCCGGTCCCGGCGCCCTCCGGCACCTGCCCGCCCGTGTCAGTACGACGCCCGCATCCGCGCCCACAGCAGCACCGCGACCCCCGCCGCCACGCACGCCAGCACCACGACCGTGGCCAGCCGCGAGGAACGGCGCCGGCGGCCGGGCCCCGGATCGGGCCGGAACGGGACCGGCCCCGGAGGGTTGTGCTTCCAGCGGGCGGCGAGCATGCGGGCCCGGGCGGACGGCTCCTTGTGCTCCGCCTCGTTCGCCCACCTCAGGTCGAACTCGTGCTCGTGATCGTTCTGGTCGGACATCGGTCACCACCCCCGTGTCGGTGCCCCGGGCTCCTTGCGTCCGGGGTCGCCCGTTCCCCTGTTCGCATGGTACATATGCCGGCGCCCTCGCCTCCCGGACGGGAGACGAGGGCGCCGTACGGCTCACGCGTGGCTCACGCGCGGTCCGATCACACGTCGAAGTAGAGCTCGAACTCGTGCGGGTGCGGACGCAGCTGCAGCGGGGCGATCTCGTTCTGGCGCTTGAAGTCGATCCAGGTCTCGATCAGGTCGGCGGTGAACACGTCGCCCTGGAGCAGGAACTCGTGGTCGGCCTCCAGGGAGTCCAGCACGGCCGGGAGCGAGGTCGGGACCTGCGCCACGTTGGCGTGCTCCTCGGGAGCCAGCTCGTACAGGTCCTTGTCGATCGGCTCGGCCGGCTCGATCTTGTTCTTGACACCGTCCAGGCCGGCCAGCAGCAGGGCCGAGAACGCCAGGTACGGGTTGCCGGAGGAGTCGGGCGCACGGAACTCGACGCGCTTGGCCTTGGCGTTGGAACCCGTGATCGGGATGCGCATCGCGGCGGAGCGGTTGCGCTGCGAGTACACCAGGTTGATCGGGGCCTCGAAGCCCGGCACCAGGCGGTGGTAGGAGTTCACCGTCGGGTTGGTGAAGGCCAGCAGCGACGGAGCGTGCTTGAGGATGCCGCCGATGTAGTAGCGGGCGGTGTCCGACAGGCCCGCGTAGCCCTGCTCGTCGTAGAACAGCGGCTCGCCGCCCGCCCACAGCGACTGGTGGACGTGCATGCCCGAACCGTTGTCGCCGAAGATCGGCTTCGGCATGAAGGTCGCGGTCTTGCCGGCGCGCCAGGCCACGTTCTTCACGATGTACTTGAAGAGCTGGAGGTCGTCGGCGGCGGCGAGCAGCGTGTTGAACTTGTAGTTGATCTCCGCCTGACCGGCGGTGCCGACCTCGTGGTGCTGGCGCTCGACCTTCAGGCCGGCCCGCTCCAGCTCCAGGGAGATCTCGGCGCGCAGGTCGGCGAAGTGGTCGACCGGCGGAACCGGGAAGTAGCCGCCCTTGTAGCGGACCTTGTAGCCGCGGTTGTCCTCGATCGCACCGGTGTTCCAGGCGCCCGCCTCGGAGTCGATGTGGTAGAAGGACTCGTTCGCGCCGGTCGCGAAGCGGACCGAGTCGAACACGTAGAACTCGGCCTCGGGACCGAAGTACGCGGTGTCGGCGATGCCGGTCGACGCCAGGTACGCCTCGGCCTTCTTCGCCACGTTGCGCGGGTCGCGGGAGTACTGCTCGCCCGTGATCGGGTCGTGGATGAAGAAGTTGATGTTGAGGGTCTTGTCCCGGCGGAACGGGTCGACACGGGCGGTCGACAGGTCCGCGCGCAGCGCCATGTCGGACTCGTGGATGGCCTGGAAGCCGCGGATCGACGAACCGTCGAACGCGAGCTCCTCGTCCGGGTCGAACGCCTCGACGGGCACGGTGAAGTGCTGCATGACGCCCGGCAGGTCGCAGAACCGGACGTCGACGAACTTGACGTCCTCGTCCGCGATGAACTTCTTGGCCTCGTCGGCGTTCTGGAACATCCAGCTCCTCCTACTCCCGACCGACTGCCGGGGTGGTAGATCGTTCGTGCGGCCAGTGCGGTGGCACACGCTGTCCCCGACCCTAGGGACGGGTGATTTCTCGGGCGTGACCCGTTTGTTTCGCAGAAGTTAACCGGCCCGGGTTCAACCGTAGCCCCGACGCTCCCCGCGCACACCCCGCCCCGCGGGGGCCATGTGCGGGCGCAGTACCGTGGACGGGTGGACAACAGGCAAGCAATCGGATCGTGGCTTTCCGGGCCCCGTTCCGCCATGGAGGACGCCGGAGCCGAATTCGGTTACCGGGGGGAGCAACTGGGGCTGCCGGAGACCGGGCCGAACTCGCTGGCCCGCCCGGGGCGCCGGCTCGGTGCGCTGGCCGTGGACTGGGGCCTGTGCGTCGTGATCGCATACGGTCTCATCACCGACGGCTACAGCCCCGCCACCAGCAACTGGGCGCTGCTCGTCTTCCTGGTGATGAGCCTGCTCACCGTCGGCACGATCGGCTTCACCCCGGGCAAGCGCCTCTTCGGCATCCGGGTCGTGAGCCTGGAGACCGGAACCGTGAACCCGCTGCGCGCCGCCGTGCGCACGGTCCTGCTCTGCCTCGCCGTCCCGGCCCTCGTCTGGGACCGCGACGGCCGCGGCCTCCACGACCAGCTGGGCCGCACGGTCGAGGTCCGCGTCTGAGCGCCTCCGGGTGTCCCGGCGCGCTGCGCTCCACGGCGGCCCGCACGGTTCTCGCCGTGTTCCGCACCGCCCCGCGTGTCGTCCCGCGCCGTCCTGCCAGGGCTTTGCCGCGGCCCGATTGCGGACGCACCCCCGCGCGGGTCCCGCCCGCCGACTCCCGCAGGACGCCGACCGGCGCCCCTGTGCACGGGCCGGCAGGACCCGCACGACGAAGGAACCCGCACGACGAAGGAGGGTCCCCGGAATTCCGGGGACCCTCCTTCGTCGTGCGGGAGAGAACTGGCCGGGACGGCCGTCAGCGGGCCTTCGGGCCGCCCTTGGGCATCCGCATGCCCTTCGGCATCGGACCCTTCGGCATCGGCATGTTGCTGAGCAGGTCGCCCATGGCGCGCAGCCGGTCGTTGGTCGCGGTCACCTGCGGGCCGGTCAGCACGCGCGGCAGCTTCAGCATCGTGGTGCGGACCTTCTTCAGCTCGACCTGGCCCTCGCCGGCGCCGACGAGGATGTCGTGCACGGGCACGTCCGCGACGATGCGGTTCATCTTCTTCTTCTCGGCGGCCAGGAGGGTCTTCACCCGGTTCGGATTGCCCTCGGCGACCAGGACGATGCCGGCCTTGCCGACGGCCCGGTGCACCACGTCCTGGTTGCGGTTCATCGCCACGGCGGGGGTCGTCGTCCAGCCGCGGCCGATGTTGTCGAGGACCGCCGCGGCGGCGCCCGGCTGGCCCTCCATCTGCCCGAAGGCGGCCCGCTCGGCCCGGCGTCCGAAGACGATCGCCGTCGCCAGCAGGCCCAGCAGCAGGCCCAGGATGCCGAGATAGACGGGGTGGCCGATCAGGAAACCGATCGCGAGGAAGACACCGAGGGTGCCGAGCCCGACGGCCGCGAGTACGAGACCGATCCTCTTGTCGGCCTTGCGGGTCATCTTGTACGTGAGGGCGATCTGCTTCAGTCGCCCTGCGTTCGCGGCGTCCGCCGCGTTGTCCTTCCTCGCCATGCCACGAAGTCTACGTGCCCCCGGGAGCGCCTTCGACGGCAGTGCGGGGTGACGAGGGACTCAGGGGCGGGCGGAGGCCCGCTCCAGGACGCGCTGGGCCTCGACCCGGTCCTTGGCGCGGCGGCGGTCCTCCAGGACGGAGGTCCAGGCATTGCGGCGGGCGGTGCGCTGACCGCTGCTCATGAGCAGGGACTCGACGGCGCGCAGCGCGTCGGTGAAAGACGGAATCGCGGTGGCGCGAACGGGCGCGGCCTGCATCTGGGGATCCCCCTACGGCTGCCGGGACGGGTGTACGTGGCGTGAGTCCATCGTCACTGATTGGTGTTACCAGGGCGTGACCGACCGGTCAAACGCCCATGAAGCCTTCGCCTCGGTGTTCCCTGCCGGCCCGGGACGCCGATGCGGCCCTGACCTGCGCCCTCATCAGCGAGGACGGTCAGGACCGCATCACCTCGGCCATTACTGGCCGGTAATAACTTGTGCGTGAATTCACACGGTCGGCTCAGACGGCCGGCGTGGCCGCGACTCCGTCCCGCTTCTCCATCGCCATCCGGTACAGGCGGCCGGCCCGGTAGGAGGAGCGGACCAGCGGACCCGACATCACGCCGGAGAAGCCGATCTGCTCGGCCTCCTCCTGCAGCTCCACGAACTCCTGCGGCTTCACCCAGCGCTCCACCGGGTGGTGGCGCACGGACGGGCGCAGGTACTGCGTGATGGTGACCAGCTCGCAGCCGGCGTCGTGCAGCTGCCTCAGTGCCTCGCCGACCTCCTCGCGGGTCTCGCCCATGCCGAGGATCAGGTTCGACTTGGTGACCAGGCCGACGTCGCGGGCCTCGGTGATCACCTTCAGGGAGCGCTCGTAGCGGAAGCCGGGGCGGATGCGCTTGAAGATCCGGGGCACCGTCTCGACGTTGTGCGCGAAGACCTCGGGGCGGGAGGAGAAGACCTCGGCCAGCTGCTCGGGGACCGCGTTGAAGTCGGGGGCGAGCAGCTCGACCTTCGTCCGGCCGTCCTCGCGCTCCGCGGTCTGCCGGTGGATCTGCCGGACCGTCTCGGCGTACAGCCAGGCGCCGCCGTCCTCCAGGTCGTCGCGGGCGACGCCGGTGATGGTGGCGTAGTTCAGGTCCATGGTGACGACCGACTCGCCCACGCGGCGCGGCTCGTCCCGGTCGAGGGCCTCGGGCTTGCCCGTGTCGATCTGGCAGAAGTCGCAGCGCCGGGTGCACTGGTCGCCGCCGATGAGGAAGGTGGCCTCGCGGTCCTCCCAGCACTCGTAGATGTTCGGGCAGCCGGCCTCCTGGCAGACCGTGTGCAGGCCCTCGCTCTTGACGAGGTTCTGCATCTTGGAGTACTCGGGACCCATTTTCGCCCGCGTCTTGATCCACTCGGGCTTGCGCTCGATGGGGGTCTGGCTGTTGCGGACCTCCAGGCGCAGCATCTTGCGTCCGTCCGGTGAGACTGCGGACACGTCGGCTCCCTGTAGCTTCGATTCTTCGGCGTACACCAGGGTACGCCCGTGCTTACCGAGCCCCACCGCTCAGGCCGACCACCCGGCCGCAGGGCGCATTCCCTTGATCAGGCGGTCGTCTTCTCGATCACCCGCGGCTTCGGCTCCGCGTTCTCCAGGATGTCCCTCAGATGCCGCTCCGCCACCGGCAGCACCTCGTCGATCGTGACCTGCCGGCCCAGTTCGCCGGCGAGCGACGTGACCCCCGCGTCCCGGATGCCGCACGGGATGATCCGGTCGAACCAGGCGTTGTCCGGGTTCACGTTCAGGGCGAAGCCGTGCATCGTGACGCCCTTGGCGACCCGGATGCCGATCGCGGCGATCTTGCGGTCCTCGCGGCGCTGGCCGGCGTTGGAGGGGGCGTACTCGGGGCCGTTGAGCCGCGGGTCGAACTCCTCGTCGTGCAGGCGCGGGTCGAAGTCCAGGGAGAGCCCGCCGAGCGAGGGGCGCTGCTCCACCGGGTCGCCGAGCACCCAGACCCCGCTGCGGCCCTCGACCCGGGTCGTGGTCAGGCCGAACTCGGCGCAGGTGCGGATGAGGGCCTCCTCCAGGCGCCGCACGTGCGCCACCACGTCGACCGGGCGCGGCAGCTTCTGGATCGGGTAGCCGACCAGCTGGCCCGGACCGTGCCAGGTGATCTTGCCGCCGCGGTCGACGTCGACGACCGGGGTGCCGTCCAGGGGGCGCTCGCCGTCCTCGGTGCGCCGGCCCGCCGTGTAGACGGGGGGGTGCTCCAGCAGCAGGACGGTGTCGGGCGCCTCGTCGGCGAACCGCGCCGCGTGCACCCGGCGCTGCTCGTCCCAGGCCTGCTGGTACTCGACGGCGTCCGCTCCGAACCCCATACGGACGAACCGCAGCTCACTCACGGCAAGCGCCTCCCTCGAAGTCGTAAGGCTTGAAACGCGCCCACGCCACTGTACGTCCGCGCGATACGCGCCACAGAGGCCGGATCTGCGTCAGCCGCTGAGGGCAATCCTCACACGATCGGATGAATGACCGTCAAAGGGTGCGATCGGGTGCTTACGCTCCGCTACATTCGCGCCGTTCGCGAGGCCATAAGGGCTGCTCACAGGCAATTCCGGCACTTCAGGGGCCCGGAAGGCAGGAGACCACACCGCAGATGACGGAACGACCCGCGCAGCGCACCCCCAACCGCCAGCTCGCCGCGCTCATCGCAGAAGCGGGGTTCTCCAACGCAGGTCTCGCCCGTCGCGTGGACCAGCTCGGCCTGGAACACGGGCTCGACCTGAGATACGACAAGACGTCCGTGACCCGCTGGCTGCGTGGCCAGCAGCCGCGCGGCACCACGCCGGCGCTGATCGCCGAGGTCTTCACCCGCCGTCTCGGTCGCCGCCTCACCGCGCAGGACCTCGGTCTGGACGCCTGCGCGCCCGTCTACGCGGGCCTGGAGTTCGCCGCCGGCCCCGAGGAGGCCGTCGACATCGTCAGCGGACTGTGGCGCAAGGACTCCGGCAGCCATGCGGAGCTCCGCAAGATCGCCTTCACGCCCGCCGGGCTCGTGGTGCCCAGCCGGGACTGGCTCATCGGCCGCGCCGACGAGAAGGTCGCCCGTGGCGAGACGCCCCGCGTCCCCGCCCAGGGCCGCCCCGCCGCGCCCCGGGCCACGACCCCGGCCGAGCCGCGCCGCCGCAATCCGGCCGAGCGCGGCCCCGGCCACCGGGTGACCGGCGGCGACATCGCCGCGCTGCGCTCCGTCGCCGAACTGTTCCGCACCCTCGACGACGCCTACGGCGGCGGCCACGCCCGGCAGGCCCTCGTGCGCTACCTGGAGCACGAGTGCGAGCCGATGCTGCGCGGCGTCTACGGCGAGCAGACCGGCCGGCGGCTGTTCGGCGCCGCCGCCGAGCTGACCCGGCTGGCCGGCTGGACCTCGTACGACATCGCGGCGCACGGCCTGGCCCAGCGCTACTTCGTGCAGGCACTGCGGTTGTCCCAGGCCGCCGGGGACCGGGCCTACGGCGCCTATGTCCTGGTGACGATGAGCCGCCAGGCCGTGTACCTCGGGCACGGCCGCGAGGCCGTGCAATTGGCGCGTGTGGCGCAGCAGGGCGTGGGCGGCAGTGCCCCGCCGGTCGTGCAGGCGCTGCTGCACGCCGCCGAGGCGCGCGGGCACGGCGTGCTCGGCGAGGTCCGTTCCTGCACCGGCTCCCTCGTCCGCGCCGAGCGCGCGCTGGAGGCGGCGCGGTCGGGGGACGAGGTGCCCTCCTGGGGGCGGTGCTTCGACGAGGCCCAGCTGGCCGACGAGTTCGGGCACTGCCACCGCGACCTGCAGCAGTTCCGGGCCGCCGCGCAGCACGCCGAGCGCTCCCTGCAGCTGCGGGGCGCCGGGCACGCGCGCAGCAGGCTGTTCTCCAAGGTCGTCCTCGCCACCGCCCGCCTCGGCCTGGGCGAACTCGACCAGGCCTGCCAGCTCGCCGCGGAGGCGGCGGGGCAGGCGGCGGAGATGCGGTCGGTGCGGGCGGTGGAGTACGTGAAGGACTTCGAGCGCCGCCTGGAGCCCTACAAGGACGCGGCACCCGCGCGCGGGTACCGCGACAAGATCGCGGCACTGGGCTAGGGCCCGCCGGAGCCGGCGCACCCCCGGTCGGCCCGATCCGGCCGCACCGCGTCGTCGTGTCCGGCCCGGTGCCGTCCGGGCCGGGTTCCCCGCGCCGTGGGGCCGCGGGGAACCCGTGCTCACGGCCGCCTTCAGGCGGCCTGCGCCGCCGGGGCCGGATCGGCGGTGGGCAGCGGCCCGGTCGCGCGCAGGTCGGACAGGATCGCCGCGCAGGCGCGCCGGGCGGAGTGCAGGGCGCCCTGGACGGTGCTGGTGTCCCGGTGGTCGCCGCACACGTACAGGCCGGCCAGCAGCCGCACCGGACGCCTGAGGTCGTGCGGCGGCCGCATCGCGGGCACGGCCTCGTCGGTGCGGTGCACCGCGAGCGTCTCCCAGCGGGCGGTGGACGTGCCGTACAGCCGGGCCAGATGCATGCGGACGGCGGTGTCCACGTCCTCGGGAGGGACGCCCAGCACCGTGGACGAGATCAGCGCGCGGCCCGCGGGTGCCCGGGTCGGATCGACCCGGCTGACCACCGCCGTGTGCGCGACGGGGCCGCCCCGGTCGGCGTCCAGCAGCAGTGACGCGCCGGTCGCGGGCACCTCGTCCGCCGTGTGGTGGACGACGGTCACCGGGTGGAAGGCGGGTACGCGCAGGCCGGGCAGCAGCTCGGCGGCGGTACGCGCGTCCGTCGCGACCAGCACGGCGCGGCAGCGGAACACGCCGTGCTCGGCCGTGGTGACCGCGGTGGTCGACACCGAGGTGACCCGCACCCCGGTGTGCACGACACCCGGAGGCAGCGCCCCCGCCAGCAGTTCCGGCACCATCTCGGCGCCGCCCTCCGGCAGGCACAGCCGGCCCGCGGCGAAGGTGCGCAGCGCGAGGTCGGCGCACCTGCTGGACGTGGTCAGCGCGGGGTCGCACAGCAGGGCCGCCAGCAGCGGGCGCAGGAAGCCGTCCACCGTGCGCGCGGGCAGTCCGCGGGCGGCGAGGGCCTGGCCGGCCGGTGACTCGGGGCGGGACAGCAGCCGTTCGACGGGCAACTGGGCGAGCCGGGTCAGCGCGGCGTCGAGCCGGGCCTGGTCGACCGGGCTGCCCAGTGGGGCACCGGTGCGGGCCCTGGGCACGGCGCCCCTCGCCGTCCTCGGGACGGCGCCCTTCGGGGCCGCGGCGCGCGGCCCCGACCGGGGGGCGCTCGCCAAGGCGCGCACGACATGGAGTGCGCCCCTTGTGCCACTCCTCGCGCCTCGCGCGCCCGCGCCGCCCGCCACGGCGCCCGCGCGGTGCCGGCGGCCGTCGCTGTGCAGCAGGACCCCGGGGGTGAACGGGCGCAGAACGAGTGCGTCCAGTCCCGGGGTGCGGCGTAGTTCCGGATAGGCGGTGGACAGCACCTGCCCGATGCGGTCCAGCCGGAAGCCGTCGACCTTCTCGGTCGCCATCCGGCCGCCCAGGCACGGGGCGGCCTCCAGTACCGCGGTCGTCACTCCTGCGCTGCTCAGCCGAAGCGCCGCCGAGAGGCCGGCGATCCCGGCTCCCACCACGACGACGTCTGCCTGGTACGCGGGCTCAAGCACGTGCCCCTCCTCGAGGTTGCGCGGCCGGTGGAGACGTCATGCCCTCAACAGCCGTCGGGAATACCCGAGTTCGGGACGAGGTTAAGGCCGCGATCGGTCGGGTGCAGTCGCGCATGGACAGGGCACGGTCGCACGGCGGTCGCACACGGTCACCGATGTCCGCCCCGCCGCGCGGGGCCACGCCGCCCCTGCCCACCCGCCGTCCCGCGCGCGCCGGCCGCTACTCCCGCTGCGCCGCCCGGATCGCGTCCTCGATGCCCGGGAACGCGAAGGCGAACCCCGACTCCAGCAGCCGCGCCGGCACGACCCGCACACTGCCCAGCACGTCCCCGGACATCTCGCCCAACACCGTCCGCAGCACCGGCGCCGGGACGCCGAGCACGGTCGGCCGGTGCAGCACCCGCCCCATCGCCTCGGTGATCTCACGGTTCGTCAGCGGCTGCGGCGCGGTGAGGTTGAACGGGCCCGCGAGGTCGTCGCGGTCGATCAGGTGCCGGATCGCGGCGACCTCGTCGTGCAGCGCGATGTACGACCAGTACTGCCGCCCGTCGCCCATCCGCCCGCCGAGCCCGGCCCGGAAGACCGGGAACAGCTTCGCCCAGGCTCCGCCCCGGCGGGACACCACGAGGCCGGTCCGCACCAGCACCGTCCGCACGCCCGCGTCCCGGGCGGGCCCGGCCGCCGCCTCCCAGTCCACGCACACCCCCGCCAGGAAACCCCGGCCGTGCGGCGCCCGCTCGTCCACGGCCCGGTCGCCGGTGTCCCCGTAGTAGCCGATCGCGCTGCCGCCCACGAACACACCCGGCGGCTCACGGAGCGAGGCGACCGCCTCCGCGAGCGTCCGTGTGCCCTCCACCCGGCTGCTGCGGATCCGCTCCTTGTAGGCCTCGGTCCACCACCGGTCGCCGATCCCGGCGCCCGCCAGGTTCACCACGGCGTCGCAGCCCTCCAGCCCCGCCGTGTCCACGGACCCGCCCTCCGGGTCCCAGCGCACCTCGTCCTTGCCCCGGGGCGCGCGGCGCACCAGCCGCACCGCCTCGTGCCCGTCGGCGGTCAGGGACCGTACGAGCGCGCCGCCGATCAGGCCGGAGGAGCCGGCCACCGCAATCCTCATACGTCGCATGAGGCCATCCTGTCCCCTGAGCGCGCATGTACCCCGGGGGAAAACACGTTCCAGGGGCACGCTGTCCCCACATAGGGTGACCGCCATGCCCGAGTCGCCCCTGCGTGAGCCGTCACCGCCCCACCGGCCCCTCAGCGCCCCGTCCATCAGGTTCGCCCGCCCCGAGGACGAGGAGGCACTGCGCCGGCTGGACCGCGCCAACTGGTCGCACCTGTTCGCCGTCACCCCGCCGCCCGAGCCCGACGAGCCTTTCTTCCGGGAGACCGGCCGCCCCGCCGACCACCTCGTCGCCGAACTCGGCGGCCGCCTCGTCGGCTACATCCGGCTCGGCTTCGCCACGCCGCTCACCGCCAACCGGCACGTACGGCACGTCCGCGGCCTCGTCGTCGCCGAGGAGGCCCGTGGCCTGGGCGCCGGCCGGGCCCTGGTGCGCGCCGCCGTCGACGAGGCCCGCGACGGCGGCTTCCGCCGCATCACCCTGCGCGTCCTCGGCCACAACGCCCCGGCCCGCAGGCTGTACGAGTCCGAGGGCTTCGTCGTCGAGGGCGTGCAGCCGGAGGAGTTCCTTCTCGACGGTGCCTACGTCGACGACGTCCTGATGGGCCGCTCGCTGCGCTGACGCGGGTCAGGACGTCACCAGCTCCCCGGTGTCCACCGGCCGCGTCGCGTCCGCCGCGCGCTGCGCGGCCGGGGCCACCTCCGCAGCCGTCAGCACGTACCCCGTCTCGTCGTCCGAGGTGGAGCGGGCGAAGACCACGCCGAACACCCGGCCGTCCGTGGTCAGCAGCGGCCCGCCGGAGTTGCCGGGGCGGACCGTGGAGCGGATCGAGTAGATCTCCCGGGTGACCGAGCCGTCGTTGTAGATGTTCTGCCCGTGCGCGTGCACCCGGGCCGCGACCGTGGCCGCCTCCAGGTCGAGGTCGCCGTCCTGCGGGTAGCCCGCGACCACGGCCGCCGCTCCGCGCCGCGCGTCGTCGTCGAACCGCAGCACGGGCGCGTGCAGGTCCGGCACGTACAGCACGGCCACGTCCCGGTCCGGATCGAACAGCACCACCTGCGCCCGGTACGGCCGCCCGACCCCGCCGACCCGCACTTTGGGCGCGTCGATGCCCGCGACCACGTGCGCGTTGGTCATCACGTGCCCCGGGGCGAACACGAAACCGCTGCCCTCACGCCCCTGGTCGCCCGAGACTCCCTCGATCTTCACCGTGCTCCGGCGGGCCGCGTCCGTGGCGGCGGCGGTCACGTTGTCGCCCGTGGGGCGGGCGACCTCGGCCGTCGACTCGTTCTCGAAGGGGTTGAACACCTGCGGGAAGCCCGCCTCCGTCAGCGCGGACGTGGCCCGGGAGAACCACGCCGGCGTGCTGTCCGGCATCGCGTCCTGCACGGCCCCCAGCAGCCGCGAGTCGCGGATCGCGCCGGTCAGCAGCTGGGACGAGGACGCGGCCAGCACACTCGCCGCCACCCATGCCACGATCAGCACCGCGACGGTGTTCGCCGCCGCCCCGCCCACCCCGTCGGCCACTCTCAGCGGGCCCCGGTCCAGCTCCCTCCGCAGCCGCAGCGCAAGCCGCCCCGCCAGCTCGTGGCCGACCGCCGCCGGCAGCAGCACCGTGCACACCGCGGTCACCGTCGCCGCCGTCGATCCCGCCGGCACCAGCTCCATCACCCACGGCAGCACCCACACGCCGACCACCGCGCCGCCGACGAAGCCGGCGAGCGACACGCACCCGGCCACCAGCCCGCGCCGATAGCCGGAGCCGGCATAGGCCAGGATCACCAGCAACAGCAGGATGTCCAGCAGGTCCACGGAGCCGCCTTTCTCTCGGGCCCGTTAGTACGTGGGGGACGGGCCCGGTGATCAGCCGCGCGCGTGCGGCCCGGCGGAGCCCGGCCGCACGCGCTGTCACCCGGGAAAACGCCGCGGACCGGGACGATGGTTCCGACGGGTGGCACGGCACACATCGCGGGCGCAGTGGATTCGGCCGATAGTGGGATCATGCGTGTCCGATCAGCTCGGGGGACACGGAAGCGGCGGGCCGTACGGATACCCGGCTCCGCCCGGGTGGCGTTCCGATTCCTGCCCGGCCTCGCCGTCGTCGCCACGCTGGCCGTGTGTGTGCACGGTGCCGACCGCCCGGCCGGCACTGCCCGGCCGCCGTCACCGGTGGCCCACCCGGCCGGATCCCACACCGCGCCCAAGCCGTCGATCAGACCCCGTTCGGCCTGGCTCGACGGGACCACCCCCGCCCAGCCGCCGCCGCGCTACGACGACAAGGTCGTCGCCGTCTTCCTCCACCACACCGACTCGCCCAACGACTACGACTGCGCCGACACCCCCCGCATCATCCGTGCCCTCTACACCGGTCAGACCCGGGACCGCAGCTGGGACGACATCGGCTACAACTTCCTCGTCGACCGCTGCGGCACCATCTACGAGGGCCGAGCGGGAGGCGTCGACCGCCCCGTCACCGGCGCCCACACCCAGGGCTTCAACCACCGCACCGCCGGCATCGCCGCCATCGGCACCTTCACCGAGGGCACCCGCGTCCCGCCGGCGATGACCGAGGCGATCGCCGCCCTCGTCGCCTGGAAGCTGGGCCTCACCGGCACCGACCCCCGCGGCGGAGTCCAGCTGACCTCCAGCAACGGTCACAGCCGCTACCCGCGCGGCACCACGGCCGTCCTGCCCGCCGTCGCGGCCCACAAGGACGCCTTCATGACCAGATGCCCCGGCCCGGCCCTCATCGCCCGACTCCCGGCCATCAGGCTGCGCGCCGCAGAGCTCCAGGGCCGCACACCCGACGGGACGTGACCCGACCCCTGCACGACCCGGCACCGCGATCGCAGGGCCACCGCGCCGCAGGGCTGCTCGGTGGCCCTGCGGCGCGGTGGCCGCGGGCGGTGTCGGCAGTGCGGCCCGCACCGCAGGCGGAGGCCGGCCGCCGCCTTCCGCGTCGTGCCCGGGCCGACCCGGTCGCGGTGCGGCAGCGGGGGCGTCGGGGCTGCCGTTCTGTTCGCGGTCACCGCGGCGGCGGACGGCCGGGCTGCTGAGGGCCGCGGGCCGCCCCGGCCGGTGCGTCCACCGGTTCCGGTGCCTCCGGTGCTTCCCGGGCGCCGGGGCAGGACGTCCGTGGGCGCCGGGGCGCGCGCGGGCGGGGCCGGACCGTGCGGGCGTGCGGCGGAGCGGGGAGGGCCGGTGACGAGGCGCGGAGAGACCGGCCGGGCGCGGTCGAGGCGTGGAGCCGCACGAGGCGTGGAGCGGCGCGGGTGCCGGGTGGCGGCTCAGGTGCGGAAGCGGTCCCAGAGCTTCGGGAAGCGCTCGGCCAGGGCCTGCTCGTTCTCGAAGTCGAGCGGCGTGCCCTCGGGTTCGGCCGGTTGGGGCGGCAGGCCCAGGTCGGGAGCGACACCGCCGGTGAGCTGTTCGTAGGCCTCGTCGGCCGCGTAGCCGATGTCCTCGCCGTCGCCGTCGATCTCCTCGTCGAAGTCGCCGAGCAGACCGGCGAGGGAGTCGGGGTCGTGCAGCGCGCCCTCGAAGACCTCCCGGCCCTGCCCGATCAACCAGCAGCGGAAGAAGTCGAAGGCGTCGTCGCTGGCCCCGTCCAGCAGCACCCAGGCAGCGCCCCACAGGTCCCAGCGGTAGGCGCGGTTGTAGCGCGCCTCGAAGTGACGGGCGAAGTCCAGGACGCCCTCGGGGTCCAGCTGCCGGAGTCGGTCCACGAGCACGTCGGCCTGTTCCTCGGGGTCGCCCTCGGCGGCCTCGCGGCTCGTGTCCACCAGGTCCCAGAACTCCGTCTCGTCCATCACGGCTCCAGCATCGGCCCAACGGAACCCGTGCGCACGCGGAGTGCGGCGGATTGTTGCGCCGGATCCCGCGCCGCTCCCCGGCCCCCCGCGCGGGAACCCCGGCCGGCTCCGCCGCTTCGTCATGCCTCGTACAGTCCGGCCATCCGCCGCGCGTCGCGGACGAATCGCTCGCGCAGTCCCGCGGGCGCCAGCACCTCCGCCTCCGGTCCGAGCGCCGTGAGCTGTGCGTGCGCGACCTCCTCGGACTCCACCGGCAGGGTCACCGTCACCCGTCCCGCACCGTCCGGCTCCCCCGCCCCGGCCAGCGCCCGGCGCGCGGCGAGCGGATCGACCGCGTGCTCCAGCATCCGTACCCCCTGCGGCGACAGCCGCACGACGGCCTCGGCCCGCCAGAGCGACCGGGCGAACCGCTCCGCCTGCGCCGACCAGAATCCGGGCAGGTCGAACGCCGCGTCACGGGTGAAGGCATCCTCCCGGACGTCGACGGCGGTGAACCGGTCGATCCGGTACGTCCGGAAGTCCCCGCCCGTCCCGGCGTCCACCACGCGTGCGCACACGTACCAGACCCCGGCCTTCAGCACGAGCCCGTACGGCTCCAGATCGCGTTCCACCGTCTGCCGCGCACGCCGGTAGCGGGCCGTGATCCGGCGGTCGTCCCACACCGCGCCGGCCACCGCCGGCAGCAGGTCGGGAGTCCGCGGCTCGGTGAACCAGTTCGGGGCGTCCAGATGGAACCGCTGCGCCGCCGCGAGCGGTGCGTCCCGCAGGGACGGCAGCAGCGCGGCCGACACCTTCAGCCGGGCCGCGGAGGCGGTGTCCTCCAGCCCCATCTCCCGCAGGGCCGCCGGTACCCCGCTCAGGAACAGCGCCTCGGCCTCGTTGCGCGCCAGCCCGGTCAGCGGGCCGCCCCCCAGGCCCGTGAGGCTGCGGGGAAGGGCGCGATATCCGCCGACCAGCCGGTATCCTCCGGCCCGCCCCCGGTCCGCGTACACGGGCACACCCGCCTCGGACAGCGCCTGCGCGTCGCGCGCCACCGTCCGCTCCGACACCTCCAGCTCCCGCGCCAGCTCCGCGGCGGTCATCGAGGGCCGGTACTGGAGCAGCAGCACCATCTTGATCAGTCGGGCGGCACGCATGCCGCCATCATGCAGCAGGCCCCCGCCGGGGCGGGGGCTGCGGTGACGCGCCGGTCCCCGCCGGAGCGGGGCGGGGCGTGCCGTGATGCGGTGGCCCCCGAAGGGGCGCGGCGCGGTCCGTCGGAGCCCGCCGGAGCGGAGCACTGTCCGCGTCGGTCCCCGCCGGGGCGGGGGCGTCGTCCGTGTCGGTCCCCGCTTCGGCGGGGGCGTCGTCCGTGTCGGTCCCCGCTTCGGCGGGGACCGACACGCATCGGCCGCTAGAGGCCGTACTTCTCCCGGGCCTCCTTGACCGCGGTGGCCTTCACCTCGCCGCGCCGGGCGAGCTGGGCCAGGGCCGCGACGACGATCGACCGGGCGTCGACACCGAAGTGGCGGCGGGCCGCCTCACGGGTGTCCGACAGGCCGAAGCCGTCGGCGCCCAGCGAGGACCAGTCCTGCTCGACCCACTGCGCGATCTGGTCCGGGACCTGGCGCATGTAGTCGGAGACGGCCAGCACCGGGCCCTCGGCGCCCTGGAGCGCCTGCCGGACGAACGGCACCCGCTCCTCGCCGCGCAGGAGCGCCGCGTCGGCGTCCATGGCATCCCGGCGCAGCTCCGACCAGGAGGTCGCCGACCACACGTCGGCGGCCACGCCCCACTCCTCGGCGAGCAGCCGCTGCGCCTCCAGCGTCCAGTGGATCGCCGTGCCCGAGCCCAGCAGCTGGATGCGCGGGGCGTTGGCGGCGGGGGACAGGCCGGCCGACTCCGCGGTGTTGAAGCGGTAGAGGCCCTTGACGATGCCCTCGTCGATGCCGGGGCCGGACGGCTTCGCCGGCTGCGGCATCGGCTCGTTGTAGACGGTGAGGTAGTAGAAGACGTTCTGGTCCTCGCCCGGCTTTGCCTCGCCGTACATGCGGCGCAGACCCTCGCGGACGACGACGGCGATCTCGTAGGCGAACGCCGGGTCGTACGTCAGCGCCGCCGGGTTCGTGGCCGCGATCACCGGCGAGTGGCCGTCGGCGTGCTGCAGGCCCTCGCCGGTCAGCGTCGTCCGGCCGGCCGTCGCACCGACCAGGAAGCCGCGGCCGAGCTGGTCGCCGAGCTGCCACATCTGGTCGGCGGTGCGCTGCCAGCCGAACATCGAGTAGAAGATGTAGAAGGGGATCATCGCCTCGCCGTGCGTCGCGTACGACGTCGAAGCGGCGATGAAATCGGCCATGGAACCGGCCTCGGTGATCCCCTCGTTGAGGATCTGGCCGTTCCGGGCCTCCTTGTAGTACATCAGCTGGTCGCGGTCGACCGGCTCGTACGTCTGGCCCTTGGGCGAGTAGATGCCGAGCGAGGGGAACAGCGACTCCATGCCGAAGGTGCGCGCCTCGTCGGGGACGATCGGCACCCAGCGCCGCCCCGTCTCCTTGTCGCGGACCAGGTCCTTCACCAGGCGGACGAAGGCCATCGTGGTGGCCACGTTCTGCGAACCGGAGCCCTTGTCGAAGGAGGCGAACGTCTTCTCGGCGGGGGCCGGCAGCGCGGCGAGCGGGTGGGTACGGCGGGCCGGGGCCGGACCGCCGAGGGCGGCACGGCGCTCCTGGAGGTAGCGGACCTCGGGGGAGTCGGCGCCCGGGTGGCCGTAGGGGACCTGGCCGTCGGCGAAGTCGCTGTCCTTGATCGGCAGGCCGAGCAGGTCGCGCATCGCCTTGAACTCGTCCACCGTCAGCTTCTTCATCTGGTGGTTGGCGTTCTTCGAGGCGAAACCGTCGCCGAGGGTGTGGCCCTTGACCGTCTGGGCCAGGATCACCGTCGGCGCGCCCTTGTGCTCCAGCGCGGCCTTGTAGGCGGCGTAGACCTTGCGCGGCTCGTGGCCGCCGCGGGAGAAGTGGAAGCAGTCGAGGATCTTGTCGTCGCTCAGCAGCTTCGCCATCTCCGCCAGCGCGGGGTCGGACCCGAAGAAGCTCTCACGGATGTAGGCGGCGCCGCGGGTCTGGTACGTCTGGATCTGAGCGTCCGGTACCTCGCGCAGGCGGCGTACGAGCGCGCCCGTGGTGTCCAGCTGGAACAGCTCGTCCCAGGTGGAGCCCCACAGCGTCTTGACGACGTTCCAGCCGGCGCCGCGGAACTGGGCCTCCAGCTCCTGCACGATCTTGAAGTTGGCGCGGACCGGGCCGTCCAGACGCTGCAGGTTGCAGTTGATGACGAAGGTGAGGTTGTCCAGTTCCTCACGCGCGGCCAGCGCGAGTGCCGCCGTCGACTCCGGCTCGTCCATCTCGCCGTCGCCGAGGAAGGCCCACACGTGGGACGCGGAGACGTCCTTGACACCGCGGTTGGTGAGGTAGCGGTTGAAGCGAGCCTGGTAGATCGCCGACAGCGGGCCGAGCCCCATCGACACCGTGGGGAACTCCCACAGCCAGGGCAGGCGGCGCGGGTGCGGGTAGGACGGCAGGCCGTTGCCGCCGGACTCCTGCCGGAAGTTGTCCAGGTGCTGCTCGTTCAGCCGGCCGTCGAGGAAGGCGCGGGCGTAGATGCCGGGGGAGGCGTGGCCCTGGATGTACAGCTGGTCGCCGGAGCCGGCGGCGTCGCCGGAGTCCTTGCCCTGGAAGAAGTGGTTGAAGCCGGTCTCGTAGAGCCAGGCCGCCGAGGCGAAGGTGGCGATGTGGCCGCCGACGCCGTGCTTGCTGCCGCGGGTCACCATGGCCGCCGCGTTCCAGCGGTTCCACGCGGTGATCCGGGCCTCCATCTCCGGGTCGCCGGGCATCTGCGGCTCGGCGGCGGTCGGGATGGTGTTGACGTAGTCGGTCTCCAGGAGCTTCGGCAGCGCGATGCCGTTGCCCTCGGCGCGCTCCAGCGTGCGGCGCATCAGGTATGCGGCACGGTGCGGCCCGGCAGCCTCGGCGACGGCGTCCAGGGAGGCCTGCCATTCGGCGGTCTCCTCCGGGTCGCGGTCCGGGAGCTGGTCGAGCTCGCTCGGCTGGATGGCGTTGGGGTCGGTCATGTCGCCGCCTTCCTCAGTCGAAGGGGGGTTCCCTCACAGCGAAGGGTTCGGGGGTGCCCTTGGTCTTTGGCAGGACAGGGCTGGACTTCGGTGGAAGTCCGTCGGCGACTGTAACTCCCTGATCGATGATCGATCAAAGGGTTCCCGGCGAAAACTGCGCGATCACCGAAAAGTAGGCACCCGGTGCCTCTCCAGGAGACACCGGGTGCCTTGTTTTCGAAGGGTTTACGCAGGTGGCGGCACGTTTGAGCGACGGTGTGCTCAGCCCTCGTGGCGCGGCGCGCAGCCCAGGACGTGCGCCTTGACGATCTCGGCGATCCGCGGGTCCCGTCGCCGGAACGCCTGCACCAGCTCCTCGTGCTCCTCGGCGTAGGACTGCTGCACCGTGCCCAGCCAGCGGATCGACAGCGCCGTGAACACCTCGATGCCCAGGCCCTCCCACGTGTGCAGCAGCACCGAGTTGCCGGCCGCGCGCACCAGCTCGCGGTGGAAGGCGACCGTGTGCCGCACCTGGGCCGTGCCGTCGGCGTTGCGGTCGGCCTCGTACAGCGCCGCGACGTGCGGCTCCAGCGCGGAGCAGTCGCCCGCCAGCCCCTCGGCCGCCAGCTCCGCCGCGATGGCCTCCAGGCCGGCCCGCACGGGGTAGCTCTCCTCCAGGTCGACAGCGGTCAGATTGCGCACCCGCACGCCCTTGTTCGGCGCCGACTCGATCAGGCGCAGGGACTCCAGTTCGCGCAGGGCCTCTCGCACCGGGGTCTGGCTGACCTCCAGCTCGGTGGCGATGCGCCGTTCCACGATCCGCTCGCCCGGCTGCCAGCGCCCGCTGATGATCCCTTCCAGGATGTGCTCGCGGATCTGCTCGCGCAGCGAGTGGATGACGGGCGCGGTCATGAGAGCTCCTTAGGGAGGGGCCACCGGCCCCCTGGGGCGTTCGACGTTTAGACAATACGGCCGCAGACGCCGTCCGGAAGGGTGCACGGGGGCGCTTTCGCGCAGGTGAGACGAGACTTACACGCTCCGGCCGGAGCCCCGTGGGTCCCACCGGGCCCGCTGCGCGGCCCGCTGCCGTCGGGTCGGGTACGGCCGTGTCGGGTCCCGGGCACCGCGTGTCGCCGGTCCGTACCGCGGTCCGTACCGCGGCGGGTCGAGCCGGGGCGCCGGGGTCGCCGGGGGCCGGCGAGGGGCGCCGCGCGCACGGTCCGGCCGGGCCGAGCGGACGGGGTGCGGCTCGCGGGTGGTCGTCGCCGACGCGTGCGCCGCGGGTTTGCGCGGGTGGTCACGACGGATGCGGGTGGGACGGCCGTGCGTACGGCGGGTGCGGGTGCGGCCGTCGGCCTCGTGCGGAGTCGTTCGGCCCGCGCGGTCGCCGGGGCGGGGCGCCGCGGCGCGGGGGCGTCGGGTCCGGTCCGTGGAGCCGGGCGGCCGGGGACGGGGGCACGGCTGCCGCCGAGCCGGTGGCGCCGCCGCTCCACCCCCTGCCCGAGCCGTTCACGGCGGCGCCCCGCCCGGAAGATCCGGGCGGGGCGCCGTGCGGCCTGCCGGCCGGGGATCGGAGAGGCGCCGGGCCTCCCGGTGAACCCCGTGTCTGCTACAGCCCGAGTTCGACCTCGAACTCGCCGGCCTCCAGGATCGCCTTGACGGCGCTCAGGTAGCGGGCCGCGTCGGCGCCGTCCACCAGGCGGTGGTCGTAGGACAGCGTCAGGTAGGTCATGTCGCGGACGCCGATGACCGTACCCTCCTCCGTCTCGATCACGGCCGGGCGCTTGACCGTGGCGCCGATACCGAGGATCGCGACCTGGCCCGGCGGCACGATGATCGTGTCGAAGAGCGCACCGCGCGAACCGGTGTTGGAGATGGTGAAGGTCGCACCGGACAGCTCGTCCGGGGTGATCTTGTTGGCACGGACCTTGCCCGCCAGGTCGGCCGTGGCCTTGGCGATGCCGGCGATGTTGAGGCCACCGGCGTTCTTGATGACCGGGGTCATCAGGCCCTTCTCGGAGTCCACCGCGATACCGACGTTCTCGGTGTCGAAGTAGGTGATGGTCCCCTCGGCCTCGTTGATCCTGGCGTTGATGACCGGGTGGGCCTTCAGCGCCTGGGCGGCGGCCTTGACGAAGAACGGCATCGGGGAGAGCTTGACGCCTTCGCGGGCGGCGAAGGAGTCCTTCGCCCGGCCGCGCAGCTTCATCAGGCGGGTGACGTCGACCTCGACGACCGACGACAGCTGGGCCTGCTCGTGCAGGGCCTTGACCATGTTGTCGCCGATGACCTTGCGGATGCGGGTCATCTTGACGGTCTGGCCGCGCAGCGGGGAGACCTCCAGGGCCGGCGCCTTCCCGGCGGCGGAGCCCGCGGCGGCCGCGGCGGGAGCCGGGGCGGCGGCAGCGGCCTTCGCGGCCTCGGCGGCGGCGACGACGTCCTGCTTGCGGATGCGGCCGCCGACGCCGGTGCCCTTGACGGTGGCCAGGTCGACGCCGTTCTCGGCGGCGAGCTTGCGCACCAGCGGGGTGACGTAGGCGCCTTCGTCGGCCGGCTGGGCGGCGGCCGGAGCGGCCGGCGCCGGGGTGACCGGGGCGGGCGCGGGAGCCGGGGCGGCGGGCTGGGCCGGCGCGGGAGCCGGGGCCGGGGCGGGAGCCGGGGCAGCCGGAGCCTGCGCGGCCGGTGCCGGTGCCGGTGCGGCCGGTGCCGGGGCGGCGGCCGGGGCGGCACCCGGGGCGCCGATGACGGCGAGCTTGGCGCCGACCTCGGCGGTCTCGTCCTCGCCGACCACGATCTCCAGGAGCACGCCGGAGGCCGGCGCCGGGATCTCGGTGTCGACCTTGTCGGTGGAGACCTCCAGCAGCGGCTCGTCGGCCTCGATGCTGTCGCCGACCGACTTCAGCCAGCGGGTGACGGTGCCCTCGGTGACGGACTCGCCGAGCGCGGGCAGGACGACGTCCGTGCCCTGGGCGCCACCGGCCGGAGCGGCGGCGGGGGCCGGGGCGGGGGCCGCCGGAGCCTCGGCGACCGGGGCGGGGGCCGCCTCGGCGGCCGGGGCCGCAGCGGTCTCGGCGGCCGGGGCCGGAGCGGCGGCCGGGGCACCCGAGCCGTCGTCGATGAGCGCCAGTTCGGCGCCCACCTCGACCGTCTCGTCCTCGGCGACCTTGATGGAGGCCAGGACGCCGGACGCCGGGGCCGGGATCTCGGTGTCGACCTTGTCGGTGGAGACCTCGAGCAGCGGCTCGTCGGCCTCGACACGCTCGCCCTCGGCCTTCAGCCAGCGGGTGACAGTGCCCTCGGTGACGCTCTCGCCGAGCGCCGGAAGGGTTACGGAAACCGCCATGGTTTCGGTTGCTCCTTACGAGTTGCGGAAGTCTGTGTCGTCGCGCCCGAGGGCTGATCAGTCGTGCGCGTGCAGCGGCTTGCCCGCCAGGGCGAGGTGGGCCTCGCCGAGCGCCTCGTTCTGCGTCGGGTGGGCGTGGACGAGCTGGGCGACCTCGGCCGGCAGCGCTTCCCAGTTGTAGATCAGCTGGGCCTCGCCGACCTGCTCGCCCATGCGGTCGCCGACCATGTGGACGCCGACCACGGCACCGTCCTTGACCTGGACGAGCTTGATCTCGCCCGCGGTCTTCAGGATCTTGCTCTTGCCGTTGCCCGCCAGGTTGTACTTCAGAGCGACGACCTTGTCCGCACCGTAGATCTCCTTGGCCTTGGCCTCGGTGATACCGACGGAGGCGACCTCCGGGTGACAGTACGTCACCCGCGGGACGCCGTCGTAGTCGATCGGGACGGTCTTCAGACCGGCCAGGCGCTCCGCCACCAGGATGCCCTCGGCGAAGCCGACGTGCGCGAGCTGGAGCGTCGGGACCAGGTCGCCGACGGCGGAGACGGTCGGGACGTTGGTCCGCATGTACTCGTCGACCAGGACGTAGCCGCGGTCCATGGCGACCCCGGCCTCCTCGTAGCCCAGGCCCTGCGAGACGGGGCCGCGGCCGACGGCCACCAGCAGGACCTCGGCCTCGAACTCCTTGCCGTCGGCAAGGGTGACCTTGACACCGTCCTGCGTGTACTCGGCCTTCTGGAAGAAGGTGCCGAGGTTGAACTTGATGCCGCGCTTGCGGAACGCGCGCTCCAGCAGCTTGGAGGAGTTCTCGTCCTCGACCGGGACGAGGTGCTTCATGCCCTCGATGACGGTGACGTCGGCACCGAAGGACTTCCACGCCGAGGCGAACTCGACGCCGATGACGCCGCCGCCCAGGATGATCGCGGACTTCGGCACGCGGTCCAGGACGAGGGCGTGGTCGGAGGAGATGATCCGGTTGCCGTCGATCTCCAGGCCCGGGAGCGACTTCGGCACGGAGCCGGTCGCCAGCAGGACGTGGCGTCCCTGGACGCGGCGGCCGTTGACGTCGACGGAGGTGGGCGACGACAGGCGGCCCTCACCCTCGATGTAGGTCACCTTGCGGGAGGCGACGAGACCCTGCAGGCCCTTGTACAGGCCCGAGACGACGTCGTCCTTGTACTTGTGCACACCCGCGATGTCGATGCCCTCGAAGGAGGCCTTGACACCGAACTGCTCGCTCTCGCGCGCCTGGTCGGCGATCTCGCCCGCGTGGAGCAGGGCCTTGGTGGGGATGCAACCCCGGTGCAGGCAGGTGCCGCCGACCTTGTCCTTCTCGATCAGGGCGACGTCCAGGCCCAGCTGCGCCCCGCGCAGGGCCGCGGCGTAACCACCGCTACCACCGCCGAGGATCACTAGGTCGAAAACGGTGCTGGCGTCGTTCGCCACGTCACGTCCTCCATGCATGTGCGCCACCGGTCTCCAGTGACCGGCAGGCGGCTGGTGTCCGGCCGCTCGTTCTTCGGCCCTTGGTGGGGCCCTGTCCTGCCGTGCCCCATCTTCGCACTAGTCGATGCTTGACGAGACGCGGGGCCGGGGTGTGAGACGTCCCACGTTCCCGGGTACCGGAGGGGCGGCCCGCGGCGGAAAACGCGGGCGCGGGGACCGGTGCGACCGGTCCCCGCGCCCCGAAAGCCGCCCCACGGCGGAGCGGGCCGGCTCAGTGGACGGGCATCAGCCCAGGTCACCCGCGGCGGTCAGCTCCGCCAGGCGCACCAGCGTCCGCACCGCGGAACCGGTGCCGCCCTTCGGCGTGTACCCGAACGGGCCGCCCTCGTTGAACGCCGGGCCCGCGATGTCCAGGTGTGCCCAGGTGATCCCCTCGCCGACGAACTCCTTCAGGAAGAGCCCGGCGACCAGGCCGCCGCCCATCCGCTCGCCCATGTTCGCGATGTCGGCGACGGGGGAGTCCATGCCCTTGCGCAGGTGCTCGGGCAGCGGCATCGGCCACGCCGGCTCGCCCACCTCCTCCGCGGCCTCGTGCAGCGCGGTGCGGAACGCGTCGTCGTTGGCCATGACGCCGAAGGTGCGGCTGCCCAGCGCCAGCACCATCGCGCCGGTCAGGGTCGCCACGTCGATGATCGCGTCCGGCTTCTCCGCCGAGGCCGCCCACAGCGCGTCGGCCAGCACGAGCCGGCCCTCGGCGTCGGTGTTGAGTACCTCCACGGTCTTGCCGCTGTACATGCGCAGCACGTCGCCAGGGCGGACGGCGGAGCCCGACGGCATGTTCTCCGCGAGCGCCAGCCAGGCGGTGACATTGACCTGGAGCTTCAGCCGAGCGGCGGCGACCACCGCGGCGAACACGGCGGCGGCACCGCTCATGTCGCACTTCATGGTCTCGTTGTGGCCGGCCGGCTTCAGGGAGATGCCGCCCGAGTCGTACGTGATGCCCTTGCCGACGAAGGCGAGGTGCTTCTTCGCCTTGGAGGAGGTGTACGACAGCTTGACCAGCCGCGGGGTCGCGGCCGAACCGCCGCCGACGCCGAGGATGCCGCCGTAGCCGCCCTTGACCAGGGCCTTCTCGTCCAGGACCTGGACCTTGATGCCGTGCTCCTTGGCCGCGGCGTGGGCGATCGCGGCGAAGGCCTCGGGGTCGAGGTCGTTCGGCGGGGTGTTGATCAGGTCGCGGGCGCGGTTGAGCTCCTCGGACACGGCGGTGGCGCGGGCGATCGCCGCCTTGTGCGCGGCGTCGCGCGGCTTGCCGCCCAGCAGGACGGCCTCGGCCAGCGGAGCCTTGCCGTTCTTGCCCTTGGTGTCGCTGCCGGAGGAGCCGTTCTCCTTGTAGGCGTCGAAGGAGTAGGCGCCGAGCAGCACGCCCTCGCCGGTCGCGGCGGCGTCGCCGGCGTCGGCCAGCGGCAGGGCGAACGCGGCCTTCTTGGAGCCGGCGAGCGCGCGGGCGGCCACTCCGGCGGCCCGGCGGAGCGCCTCGGGGTCGTATCCGGCGCCCTTCTCCGGCTCGGGGCCCAGGCCCACCGCCACGACGAGCGGCGCCTTGAAACCGGACGGGGCCGGGAGCTTGGTCACCTCGCCCTCGGCGCCCGAGGCCCCGAGGGTCTCCAGGACTCCGGCGAGCCGGCCCTCGTAGGCCTTGTCCACGGCCTCGGCGCCCGGTGCGACGACCAGGTCCCCCGAACCGGAGGCTGTGCCCTTGGCGACACCGATCACGATTGCGTCGGCCCGGAGACCGGGCGCCGCGGCGGTGCTGAGAGTGAGAGCAGTCACGGTGGTGAAATCTCGCTTCCGATGTGAAGTTTCTGTGGCCGAACGGTGTGGGTCGGCCGAGCCCGACGGCCGACAGTAGATCCGGCCTGCGGGAGCGATCCGACCGGGGTCCGAGTCAGCGCGGCGAACTGATCGGAACACCCGGCACGAGACTACGCGCGAATGAGCATTCGCTCATTCCTACGAGCGTTCACCCGTCAGGGGTGTCGTGGCCGGTTTCCGATCCTCGCACTCCATGAGCTGAGTCACACTCGTCGGGTCCGGTGGGTCGATGACTCACCGTTTTGCACGATTACCACGAATCCTCCGCATCTCGACCGTCATGCGTCGACCGATCGGCGGTGGATTCCTGTGGGGGGAAGGAACAATCCATGGCGCGAAGTGCGCACGGATGGAGAATCGCCGCTGCCGTGATCGCGGCGGGCGGTATGACGGCGCTGGGCCTCGGGGCGCCCGGCGCGTCGGCCGCGACGGAGCCGCGCATCGACCTGAAGGTGCTGGTGGTGGACAACGGCGACACCCCGGTCCAGGCCATCACCGCTCAGTTGAAGAGCACCGGCATCCCGTACACGGTCGTCGACCTGAACGACCCCGGCCGCGCCGTCGTCGACGCGGGCTTCCTGAGCGACACCGTGGGCGGTACGCCCAGGGCCAGATTCCAGGGCGTCGTCCTGCCCGACGAGGCCCCGTTCGGCGCGGGTTCCGCCGAGCAGACCGCCCTGGAGGAGTACGAGCGGACCTACGGCATCCCGCAGGTCGACGCCTACACCTGGGCCCACCCGGAGGTGGGCCTGGACCTCACCGGCGACGGCGGCTGGGCCGGCACCCTCGACGGACAGCAGGCGACCGTGACCACGGCGGGCCGCGCCGGATCCTTCGGCTATCTCGCCGGCGCCTTCACCTTCGAGGACAACTCCCCGACGGTCGCCGAGAGTTACGGCTACCTGGCCCGGCCCCGCGAGGGCTTCACCAGCTATGTGGACATGCCCGTCCCGGGCGGCTCGGGCACCGGCAGCCTGCTCGGCGAGTACGCCCACGACGGGCGCCGCGAGCTGGTGGTGACCTTCGCCTACAACCAGTACCAGCAGCAGTTCCGCCTCCTCGCCCGGGGCATCGTCGAATGGCTGACCGGCGGGGTGCACCTGGGGCAGGCCCGCAACTACTTCGCCGTCCACGTCGACGACGTCTTCGCGGCCGACAGCCGCTGGGACACCGAGCGCAACTGCACGCCCGGCGACCTGGACTGCGTCGGCGGCGGCGAGGAGACCGCACCGATCCGCATGACCGCCGACGACGCGGCCTACGCCGCACAGTGGCAGAAGGACCACGGCTTCACGTTGGACATGGTCTTCAACGCGGGCTCCGGGGAGGAGTGGAAGAGCGAGAACGGCGGCACCGACGCCCTCGCCGACCGGCTGCTCGCCGACACCTCGCAGTACCGCTGGATCAACCACACCTACACCCACCAGTTCCTCGGCTGCATCCAGGACGTCTCGGTCGTGCCGTGGAGCTGCGCGAAGAACGCGGACGGCTCGACGCAGTGGATGAGCCGCTCGGAGATCTCCGCGGAGATCTCCGACAACTACAACTGGGCCCTCCTGCACGGCGTCCCGGTCGACCGGGACGAACTCGTCACCGGCGAGCACTCCGGCCTCAAGACGCTGCCGCAGCAGCCGGAGGACAACCCCCACCTGGCCCCCGCCCTCTCCGACAACGGCATCCGGTGGATCGCCTCGGACAACTCGCGCGAGCCCGAGCAGCGGGCCGTCGGCAGCAGCACGCTGACCGTGCCCCGCTACCCGATGAACGTCTACTACAACGTCGGCACCAAGGAGGAGATGGCCGACGAGTACAACTGGATCTACACCGCGCAGGCCGACGGCGGCAGCGGCGTGTGCACCGACAACCCCGCCTCCACCTGCATGGACCAGCCCCTCGACGTCGCCACGGGCTACGACTCCTCCATCGTCCCCCAGGAGGCGCACACCGACCTCGGCCACGCCATCTCCAACGACCCCCGGCCGCACTACGCCCACCAGTCCAACCTGGCGGAGGACCGGATCCTCTACCCGGTCCTGGACAAGGTCCTGACGGACTACCGGGCCCTGTTCGCTGCCGACACCCCGCTGGAGAACCTGCGGCAGAAGGACATCGGCACGGAGCTGCAGCGCCGCGCGGCCTGGCAGTCGGCGATTCTGAACAACCAGGTCACCGCGTACCGCATCGGCGACACCGTGACCGTCACCGCGCCGTCCGGGACGCAGATCCCGGTCACCGCCCCGGAGGGGACCCGGCAGCAGCAGCTGATCGGCACCACCGCCTTCGGCTCGGCCTACGCGGGGGCTCTCTCGGGGTGGACCACACCGGAACTGCTGCAGAACGCGCTGACGCTGAACCTGCCGTAGCGCGCGGCTGAACCGGCGACACCATCCCCGCACCACGGGGGCACGGGGAACTGCGCGACCAGCCCACGACGGACCCGCAACTGCGGTCCGGGCCGCAGTTCCCCACTCACCGTCCGCACCGTCGGGGGGAACACTCACGGGATCATCCTTGAGATACACCCTGCCGCACATCCTGGAGCCCGCCCGGTGAGACGCCCCTTCCTCCTCGTCGCCCTTCTGCTGCTGGTCGCCGCCTGTTCGACGGCCGCGGACGACAAACCCGCCGCCCCGGATCCGGCGGGCGCGCGCTGGCAGCCGCGGCCCGGCACCGCCTGGCAGTGGCAGCTCAGCGGACGCCTCGACACGTCCGTGGACGTGCCGGTGTACGACATCGACGGCTTCGACAACTCCGCAGCCGCCGTGTCCGCCCTGCACCGCGAGGGCCGCAAGGCGATCTGCTACATCTCCACCGGCGCGTGGGAGGACTGGCGGCCGGACGCCGGGAAGTTCCCCGCGTCGGTGCGGGGCCGGGGCAACGGCTGGGACGGCGAGCGCTGGCTGGACATCCGCCGCACCGACGTGCTGGAGCCCCTGGTCGCCGCCCGCTTCGACATGTGCCGGGCGAAGGGCTTCGACGCGGTGGAGCCGGACAACATGGACGGCTACCGCAACACCACCGGCTTCCCGCTGACGGCCGCCGACCAGCTCCGCTACAACCGGCTCGTCGCCCGGCTCGCCCATGACCGGGGCCTCGCCGTCGGCCTGAAGAACGACCTCGACCAGATCCCGGAACTGCTCGGCGACTTCGACTTCGCGGTGAACGAGCAATGCGCCCAGTACGGCGAGTGCACGACGCTGACGCCCTTCGTCAGGGCGGGCAAGGCGGTCTTCCACGTGGAGTACGAACTGCCCACCGACCGCTTCTGCGACCAGGCCCGCAGCCTGGGGCTGAGCTCGATGCTCAAGAAGTACGAACTGGGGGCGTGGCGCCGGCCCTGCTGACCCCCGTCAACGAGCCCCGCCTCCGCGCGGCACCGGCGCCGTGCGGGGCGGCCCGGTCACCGTCGCCGCCGGTGTCCGGCCGAGCGGCTCACCCGCCCAGGGTCAGGGCCACCAGCGCCACTGTCGCGGAGGTCTCCGCCAGCGCCCCGAACACGTCGCCGGTGACGCCGCCGAAGCGGCGGACGCAGTGCCGCAGCAGCAGGTCGGCGGCGGCGAGGGCGGCCAGGACCGCGACCGCGGTGCGTACGGCGCCGTACGGCCCGAAGGCGGCCCCGCAGGCCGCGGCCACGACCGTGACGGCGACGGCCGCGCCCGCCGCGGCGCCCGCCGGGACCACCCCGGAGACTGCGGCGCCCAGCCCTTCCGGACGGGCCGCCGGCACGCCGCCGCGGGCGGCCAGGGTCAGCGCGAGACGGGCGGCGGTGGCCGCGACGGCGGCGGCGAACGCTCCGCGGGCCCAGGAGCCGCTGTACAGCTGCGCCAGCGCGGCGACCTGGGCGAGCAGCACGAAGACGACGGCCAGCACGCCGAACGGGCCGATGTCCGACTGCTTCATGATCCGCAGCGCGTCCTCGGCGGGTTTGCCGCTGCCCAGCCCGTCCGCGGTGTCCGCCAGCCCGTCCAGGTGCAGGCCCCGGGTCAGGGCCGCGGGCACCGCCGCGGTGGCGACGGCGGCGAGCAGCGGCCCCGCTCCGAGGAACAGCAGCAGCCCGAGGCCCGCGGAGGCCGCGCCGACGACGAGTCCGGCGAGCGGGGCGCACAGCATCCCGCCGCGCGCCGCCTCGCGGTCCCAGCGGTGCACCCGGACCGGCAGCACGGTCAGGGTGCCGAAAGCGAAGCGGAGGCCGTGGAAGGCGGGGGTCGTGGACACCGGCGCAGGTTACCGGTCGGTCCGGGGAGCCGGGGAGCCGGGGAGCGGGGGAGCGGGGGAGCGGGGGAGCCGGTCGGTGGCGGTCGGCGATCGGACGCGGCCGGACGGCGCCCGGGCGGCATTCACGGATAAAGTTCGCACATGGGACAGTGGTGGTACCGCAACATCGTCGAGCCGGGCAAGCTCCCTCTGCTGCTCGCCCTCACCGCCTTCGTCCTCACCTTCCTGATCACCCGCACCATCGTCCGGCTCATCCGGGCCGGGCGGGGCCCCTTCGGCAACGTCAAGGCCGGCGGGCTGCACATCCACCACGTCGTCCCCGGCGTCATCCTCACCGTCGTGGGCGGCTTCGGCGCGGTCGCCGGCGGACGGCACGGCTTCGGCTCGTACGTGTCAGCGGTGCTCTTCGGGATGGGGGCGGGCCTGGTCCTGGACGAGTTCGCGCTGATCCTGCACCTCGACGACGTCTACTGGAGCGAGGCCGGCCGCCAGAGCGTCGAGGTGGTCGTGCTGACCGCGGCCCTGGTCGGGCTCTGGCTGGTGGGCTTCGCCCCGTTCGGCGTCAACGGCGTGAGCGACAACGAACTGCAGGACCGCAGCAGCGTCATCGCGACCGTGGCCGTCAACTTCCTCCTGGCGCTCGGCGTCCTCGCCAAGGGCAAGCCCCGCATGGCGATCTTCAGCGTGATCGTGCCCTTCCTCGCGCTGATCGGCATCGTCCGTCTGGCCCGCCCCGGCTCCCCGTGGGCCAAGCGTCTCTACCGCCACCGTCCCCGGGCCCGTGCCCGGGCCGTGCTCCGCGCCTATCGCCACGACCGCCGCTGGTCCGGGCCGCGCCGCGTGTTCCAGGACTGGCTGGGCGGCAAGCCCGACCCGGAACCGAGCCGCGCGGTCGAGCGCAGCTGAGCCGCCGCGCACAGCACCAGCACCGCCGCGATCGCGGCCAGATGCTCCTTGCCGGCCAGGTTGTCCTTGACGATCACCTCGACGACCATCGCCACCACGACCGCGCCGGCGGTGACGTACGCCCCGTAGCGCCAGCCGATGAACACCGCGAGGCCGACCACGGCCGCGGACGGGCCGGTGTCCACCACCTGCGCGTCCGAGGCGGGCAGACCCAGCGGGGCGTCCGGGCCCAGCCAGATGCCGACGCGGGCGTACAGGGTCCCGGCGAGCGTGGCCGTGTAGGCGACGGCCAGGGTCCGCCGGCGGCCCAGGCAGATCTCCGCGAGGCCGAACGCGAACAGGATCTGCGCGAGCGCCCCCCAGACCGGCAGGTCCAGCGCCGGGACGAACAGGGAGAGCGGGGTGCGCAGCAGCGCCAGCCACAGCGGGTCCTCGGCCCGCACCGCCCCCAGGTCCCGCACGGGCGCGAAGCCCCAGGGCCGGTTCTGCACGATCTGCAGCACCCCGGTCAGGCACACCGCCGCCAGGGTCATCGGGACCGCCCGCCGGCGCCGCCTCGTCAGCGGGCCGCGCACGGTGGCGTACAGCGGCCCCCATTCGGCGCGGGCCCAGCGGGCGAGGCGGTTCATCGACGAGTCTCCAGGTCCGTACGGTTCAGCCGGGGCGACCGGTCCGGCACCTCCAGGAACCCCTCCGCGCACGCCGAGGCGACGCCGATGCGGGGGAGGTCCGCGCTCTTCTCGAAGAGCAGGAACCGCGGCTCCCACACGGGCCGGTACTCGGCGTCGGCGCGGTACAGCGACGCGATGCGCCACCAGCGGGTGGAGAAGCCGAGCAGCGACCGCCACGGCCTCAGCACCGGCCCGGCGCCGAGCCGGGCGCCACGTTCGAAGACCGAGCGGAACATCGCGAAGTTGAGCGACACCTGAGTGATCTCGATCTCCGCGGCGCGCCGCAGCGTGTTGACGCCGACGTCCGCCCAGGTCGGCGGCGCGATCCGGGCGCCCCCGGCCTCGTCGGCGGCGACCGACACCGGGCGCAGCGCGCCGTACCGCGGGCGGTCGAGGAACCGGGCCGGCCGCGTGCCCCGGTCGATCGCCGTCACCAGCAGCGCGGCCAGCAGCGAGGAGGCGAGCAGCCCGCCGCCGGCGACGGCCGCGGCGAGCCGGGGATCGGACCGGCGGCCCTTGGCGCAGAACTCCCGCCGCCCGGCGAGCAGTGCGGCGGCGAAGGCCGCCGTCACGGCCGGCGACACCCGGTTCTGCGGGTGTCGCCGGGTCTCCGGGAACGCCATGGCGACGGCGAGGAGGGCGAGGAACACCCCGCTCGGCACCAGGTCGAGGAGCCACGCGGCCCGTTTGCGGCGCCGCATGGTGACGGCCAGGAACGCGGCGAGGACACCCGACGCGAACCCGGCCGTCAGCAGATACGGCGTGCAGCAGTCCTGCTGGTTGTGCCGTCGTACGTCCTGTCCCGGGGAGACCCGCACCGCGCCGAGGAAGTTGACGAACGCGACGATCTGCAGGTACCGGACGGCGAAGCCGGCGGCGCGTCGCGAGGTCCTGCCGCTACGGCGAGCCGGGACGGAGGCGACTCGGGCATCTCCCATGAAGGGCGATCATATGGGCGCTTTCCCGGCGAATCGTGCATCTCGCGGGGGCGTTCGCGACGGCCCCGGTCGCCCGCCGCCGCGCGCCCGTCGAGGGGTCGTGGCTCGGGAGCGACCGGAGAAGGGGTGCGGGGAGCCGTCCGGCCGGCCGCCGCACGTCGTGTCGCGTCCGGTGGGCTCAGTCCTTGCCCACCTCGGGCAGTTCGGCCGCGAGTGCCGCCGCGGCCTGCACCAGGGGCAGGGCGAGCAGCGCCCCGGCTCCCTCGCCGACCGTCACCCCCTGGTCCAGCAGGGGTTCCAGGGCCATCCGGTCCAGTGCCTTGGCCTGCCCCGGCTCCCCGCTGAGGTGCCCGGCCAGCCACCAGTCCGGTGCCCGGAACGCGACCCGCTGCGCCACCAGCGCGCAGGCGGCGCCGACCACGCCGTCCAGGATCACCGGCATCTTCCGTACGGCCGCCTGGAGCAGAAAGCCCGTCATCGCCGTGAGGTCGGCACCGCCCACGGTCGCCAGCAGCTGCAACTGGTCGCCGAGGACGGGCCGGGCCCGACGCAGGGCGTCGCGGATCGCCGCGCACTTGCGCATCCAGGCGAGGTCGTCGACGGCGAGCCCGCCGCGGCCGGTGACGACGGAGGCGTCGGTCCCGCACAGAGCGGCCACCAGTACGCCTGCCGCCGTGGTCCCGCCCACGCTGAGGTCGCCGAGCACCACGAGATCCGTCCCGGAGTCGGCCTCCTCGTCGGCCACCGCGACCCCTGCCAGGAAGGCCTGCCGGGCCTCCTCGGCGGTCAGCGCGTCCTCGGTGTCGATCCGTCCGCTGCCGCGCCGCACCCGATGCCGCACCACGTCCGCGGGCAGCGCCTCCGGGTCGCAGTCCAGCGCCATGTCGACCACCCGCAGCGGCACGCCGAGCCGCCGGGCCAGCACGGAGACCGGCCGGGAGCCCTCCAGCACGTCCCGCACCAGTTCGACGGCGCTGCCCGCGGGCCGAGCCGACACCTCCAGACCGGCGATGCCGTGATCGCCCGCGAACAGCACCACCCGCGGCTGCTCGACCGCGCGCACCGGCACGGTCCCCTGCGCCGCGGCCAGCCACTCACCCAGGTCGTCGAGGCGCCCGAGCGACCCGGGCGGCACGATCTGACGCTCCCGGCGCGCCTCGGCGTCACGCCGCATCCCGCCGTCCGGGCGCTCGATCAGATCGGTGAAGTCGTCGAGATTAAGCGAGCTCATTCGCCGAACAGTACCGGCCCGCGGCGAACGCCCCGGTGCCACATCGGCACCACACCGGCACGCCGTCGTTGCGCCCAAGATCTGTATCCCATACGTTCCGCTTTGCTGCGGATTGTCGTTGCCTTCTCTCGTCCCCCACCGGGAGCCGCTCATGCCCCCCAGGCCCATCCACGAGCCCCGCCGCGCGGACTGCCCCTGGTGCGGCGCACCCCGCCTGCGCACCCGGCTGCGCGCCCCCGACCTCCGTCACGGCAGACCGGGCACCTTCACCGTCGACGAGTGCCGCGAGTGCGCCCACGTCTTCCAGAACCCGCGCCTGACGCCCGAGGGCCTGGCCCTCTACCGCGAGGACGGGCCCGTCGCCGCGGACGAGGGGAGCGCCGTACGCCGCCGGCACCACCGCGACGCCGCCCGGGCGGTGCTCCGGCGCTGTCCCGAACCGGAGAGCTGGCTGGACGTGGGCACCGGCGACGGGGCCTTCCCCCGAGCGGCGAAGGAACTCTTCCCCTACACGTCCTTCGACGGCACCGACCCCACGCCGAGGGTGGTGCGGGCGCGCCGGGCGGAGCGCGTGGAGGAGGCGCACGTGGGCCACCTGACGGCGCCGGAGCTGACGGCCCGTCTGCGTGCCCGCTACGACGTGGTCAGCGTCCTCGGCCATCTGGAACGCACCCCCGACCCGCGCGCCGAACTCCGCGCCGCCCTGACGGCGTTGCGCCCCGGCGGTCATCTGCTGCTGGAACTGCCGGATCCCGCCAGCGCGTTCGCCGCCGTGCTGGGCAAGTGGTGGCACCCGCACGGCCAGCCGCACCACCTCCAGCTGATGCCCCTCGCCAACATCCGCGCGGAACTGGAGGAGCAGGGCTGCACGGTCCTGACGGCGGACCGCAGGTCGGCCCATGTGCCGCGGGACCTGGCGCGGGCGGTGTCCCTGGCCACGGGCCGGTCGCTGCCCCGCCCGCTGGCCCGCTCGCTGACCGCCACGGCCGGCACGGCGGACCGCACCCTGTCCCCCTTCCTGTGCCGCACCCGCTTCGCGAACTCCTACCGCGTCGTCGCCAGGAAGGGGGAGGCGTAGGGAAACCGCGGGGAACCCCTGAGGGGGTGCGCGGCGGAGCACCGAAGGGCCCTGAAGAGGAGCCGGGACGTCGTGGGGGCCGTGGGAGGCCGTGCCGGACCGGCCCGCGCCCGCCTCGCCCGGGTTCGGCCCGGCTCTCCGCCGCACCGGGCGTATCCCGCCGCATCCGGCGGGGCACCGCGCGGTGCCGCTCAGCTCCGCAGCACCACGGCCTGCCCCGCCACCACCAGCAGCACCTGCTCGCACTCGCCCGCGACCGACGCGTTCAACCGGCCCAACTCGTCCCGGTACCGCCGTCCCGACGCGGTCGCCGGCACGATCCCGGACCCCACCTCGTTCGACACCAGCACCACCGTCCGCCGGGTCGCCCGCACGGCCGCCACGAGCTCGGCCACCCGTTCCCGCAGCAGCCGCTCACCCCCGTCCGCCCACGCCGCGTCGTCCCACGCCCCCACGGAGTCCATCGCGTCGGTCAGCCACAGCGACAGGCAGTCGACGAGCAGCGGCGGCCCCTCGGCCTCCAGCAGCGGCCCCAGCTCGCACGTCTCCACCGTCCGCCACGACCCCGGCCGCCGCTCCCGGTGCACGGCGACCCGGGCCGCCCACTCCCGGTCCCCGCCCCGTGTTCCGCCCGTCGCGACGTACAGCACCTCGGGGAACGACTCCAGCCGCCGCTCGGCCTCCACCGACTTGCCCGACCTCGCCCCGCCGAGCACCAGCGTCCGCCGCGGCACGCCCGGCACCTCCTCGCCGGACCCCACCACCAGCGTCGAACCGTCCGGCACCGCCCGCGCCCCCGCCGCCGCCAGCCGCCGGCGGACCTCGCCGCCGGGCGGCACGTCGTGGTCGAGGTGGACGGCGACGACGTCGGTGGCCGGCCCGACCGCACCGGCCGCCCGCAGTCTGGCCAGGGCGTCCGGCCGTCCCACCACGTCGGCGAGTACCAGGTCGTACGCCGTCGCCGCGGCGGTCCCCTCCTCCAGCCCCGCGGGCGCCCCGCCCGGCGGCAGGTACAGCAGTCGCCCCCCGTCCGGCGCGGTCACCGCGTACCCGGTGCCGGGCGCGTCCATCGCCACCGCCCGCACCCGATGCCCCGTCAGCAGCGCCAGCTCCCGCCCGTCCGGCACCCGTCCGGGCTGCGGCAGCCCGTCCGGCACCTCCACGGCCGGCCCGTCGCCCGGGTGCGACAGCAGCACCTGCCGTACGTCGCCCAGCGAACGCCCCGCCCGAGCCGCCGCGAACACCGCGCCCGGCGTCAGGTCCAGCAGTACCGCCCCGTCCACGAGCAGCGCGGTGGCCGCCCGGGCGTCGTCGCCGAGAGCGGTCGCGCAGGCGGCGCAGGGGCAGTCGGGGCGGGGCAGTCCCGCGGGGGCACCGGTGCCGAGCAGAGTCACTTCCACGCACCGATCCTCCCTTGCCGCCCCGGGTCTTGCGCGTCCGGCTAGGCTCGGTGCGGGAGCCGGACCAAGATCCGGCTTCCGCTCTGCATGTGCTCACACCTGGGAGGCGTACATGGCGGCATGGACGTGGCGGTTCGAGAAGGCCGACGGGACGGAGGTCCAGCCCGCGGTGCAGCCGGAGGAGTTCACCACGCAGGGGGACGCCGAGTCCTGGGTCGGGGAGCACTACAAGGAGCTGCTGGCGGGCGGAGCGGACCAGGTGCGGTTGTTCGAGGACGCCACGGAGATCTACGGGCCGATGAGCCTGCACGCCGACGAGTCGTAGGGGTGCGCAGGGCGGCCGGCCCGGGTCCGGCCGCCCGCCTCCTCACTGCTCGCCCAGCGTCACGTCCGCCGTCCTCTTCTCCCCGCCGCGGGTGTAGGTGACGGTCGTCTTCTCTCCCGGCGCCATTCCCGCCAGCTGCTCCGCCAGCGAGGTGATGGTGGTGATGTCGGCGCCGCCGAGCCCGGTGATGATGTCCCCGGGCTGCAGCCCGGCGTTGTCGGCGGCCCCGCCGTCGGTGACCTCGACCACGGCGACGCCGGCGGGCTGGTAGTCGGCGTCGACGACCGTGCGGCCGGTGATGCCGAGGGCCGCCCGGCCCGAGTCGGTGACCTTGCCGCTCTTGATGATCTGGTCGGCGACCGTCTTCACCATCGACGCCGGGATCGCGAACCCGATGCCGGGCGCCGCGCTGTTGCCGAGGTCGGGGTCGGTCGCGGCGAGCGTCGGGATGCCGATGACCTGCCCGTCCAGGTTCACCAGCGCGCCTCCGCTGTTGCCCGGGTTGATCGCGGCCGACGTCTGCACCATGTTGCCGATCGTGGCGCCCGTACCACCGCCCGCACGGCCCTCGGTGACGGTCCGTCCGGTCGCCGAGACGATGCCCTGGGTCACGCTGGACGCCAGCCCCAACGGGGAACCCATCGCCAGCACGATGTCGCCCACCTCCACCTTCGAGGAGTCCGCGAACTCGGCCGGCTTCAGGCCGTCCGGCACCTTGTCCAGCTCGACGACCGCCAGGTCCTGCTCCGGATAGGAGTACACCAACGTCGCGGACAGGGGCTGCTCGCTGTTGGCGGTCGTCACCCGGAAGGCCTTCTCGTCGCCGACGACGTGCGCGTTGGTGACGATGTGCCCCTTGTCGTCGTACACCACGCCGGATCCCAGTCCGGTGCGCCCCTGGATCTGTACGACGGACGGCAGAACGGTCCTGATCACCTTCTGGTAGGCGCTCTCCAACTGGTCGCTCTGCCGGGCCGGCGCGGCGGGCTGAGCGGCCCGCGTCGTCGCCGTCTCCCGATCGCCCGACGAACCGGAGCCCGAGCATCCGGCGAGGACGGAGAGGAGGACGCCGGAACAGGCGGCCAGCGCGGCGGTCGCCCGGAGCCGGGCCGGGGAGGTGCGAACGTCCATGGGCCGAGTCTCGTGCCGGGGGAACGCCCCGGCCTGCGCTGGGCGCCCGAACGGGTGGGCTCAGCCCCGCACCCCGCACAGGTGCAGCAGCGCCGCGACCCCCCGGTACGGATCGGTCCGCCCGGCCCGCTCCTCGACCGCCAGCAGCGTCTCCGCGTCGTCGGGGACCGCCGCCCCGTCCGCGGCCGTGTCCGTGAAGACGCGGACGCCGTACCAGGCCTGCAGCGGTGCACCGATCCGCGCGAGCGTCGAGGTCAGTGCCTCACGCCGGTCCGCTCGGACGTCCAGGCCGAGGCGGTTGCGGTAGGCGGCGGTGTCGAAGGAGGCCAGTGCCTGCGTCCAGTCGCCGTACAGACCGGGCCGCATCGCCAGCGCGTCGCCGTTGCGCACCAGCAGCGACAGCAGGCCGCCCGGGGCGAGCATCCGCGCCAGCCCCGCCAGCAGGGAGCCGGGGTCCTCGACGTACATCAGCACGCCGTGGCACAGCACCACGTCGAAGCTCCCGGGCAGGAAGTGGACACCGGTGTCATGGCCGTCGCCCTCGACGATCCGCATCCGCCGGCGGATGCCCTCCGGCTCCTCCGAGAGCGCCTTCCGGGCCACCGCGACCATCGTGGCGTCCTGCTCCAGGCCGGTCACCCGGTGACCGGCGCGGGCCAGCCGCAGCGCCTGCGTGCCCTGGCCCATCCCCACGTCGAGTACCCGCAGCCGCTGCCCTACCGGGTACCGCCCGGCTATCTGTTCGTCGAGCTGGCGTGCCACCAGCTCCTGTCGCACGACGTCGCGCAGACCGCCCACCCGGCTCAGCCAGGCGTCGGCCCCGCCCTGGGAGAACGACGTCGTGCTCAGGGCCGCTCTCCGCGCTTGACCTGCGGCTTGGGCAGCCGGAGACGGCGCATCTGGAGGGAACGCATCAGGCCGTAGGCGACCGCGCCGCGCCGGTTCCGGTCGGGGAACCGCTCGTTCAGCTGCTTCCTCAGGCGGAAGCCCGAGAGGATCGAGTCGAGCACGATCAGCACGATCACGACCAGCCACAGCAGCAGCGCGAGGGCCTGGAGCCGGCCCACCCGGACCACGCTCAGTACCAGGATGACCACGGCCATGGGCAGGAAGAACTCCGCCACGTTGAACCGCGAGTCGATGAAGTCGCGCACGAAACGGCGCACCGGGCCCTTGTCGCGGGCCGGCAGGTAGCGCTCGTCGCCGCTGGCCAGCGCCTGGCGCTGGCGCTCCATGGCCTGGCGCCGCTCCTCGCGGGAGCGCTTGGCGGCCTCCTTGCGCGTCGTCGGCGTGTTGGCCACGCTGCGGCGCTGGGACTGGGCCTCACTGCGCTTGGGCGTCGGCCGGCCCTTGGGGGCCTGGGGGTCACGGGGCTGCTTGGAGGAGGTCACCGGCGCCTTGTCGGCGGCGGGGGCCTTCTCGTCCTTGGCACGGCTACGGAACACAAAAGCCAAGGGTACGGGGTCCGGGGGCATGGACCCCAGCCCCGTGGGGAACGATCCGGCAACACCATTCGTCTGTAGGGGGGACAGAACAGATCCACGAGTGACGCAGCGCACGTCCCGGGACGCCCGTCCACCGGCCGTCCTCGGACACTTCCTCCTCCCTACGCCGGAGCCGGTTCGTGCGCAGTCGTCCCTGGGGATGAGCGCATCCGTTCCCGAACAGTGCGGTAATGGATGCAGGGCCCGTACTGTGGGTTCTGTCGCAGTGAGCTGGAGCTGGAGTCCGTCAGAAGGGGGCGCGCGAAGCCCATGAGCGGTGTCATGAAGCGTATGGGGATGATCTTCCGCGCGAAGGCGAACAAGGCCCTTGACCGGGCCGAGGACCCGCGCGAGACCCTCGACTACTCGTACCAGAAGCAACTGGAGCTGCTGCAGAAGGTGCGCCGCGGTGTCGCCGACGTGGCCACGTCGCGCAAGCGCCTGGAGCTCCAGATGAATCAGCTGCAGCAGCAGTCGTCCAAGCTGGAGGACCAGGGCCGCAAGGCGCTCGCGCTGGGCCGCGAGGACCTGGCCCGCGAGGCCCTGTCCCGCAAGTCCGCCCTCCAGCAGCAGGTCACCGACCTGGAGACGCAGCACGCCACCCTCCAGGGCGAGGAGGAGAAGCTCACTCTGGCGGCCCAGCGCCTCCAGGCCAAGGTCGACGCCTTCCGCACGAAGAAGGAGACGATCAAGGCGACCTACACCGCGGCCCAGGCGCAGACCCGCATCGGCGAGGCCTTCTCCGGCATCTCCGAGGAGATGGGCGACGTCGGCCTGGCCATCCAGCGGGCCGAGGACAAGACGGCTCAGCTCCAGGCCCGCGCCGGCGCCATCGACGAACTCCTCGCCTCGGGCGCCCTGGACGACCAGTCCGGCATGCACAAGGACGACATCCAGGCCGAGCTGGACCGCCTCTCCGGTGGTACGGATGTAGAGCTGGAGCTGCAGCGCATGAAGGCCGAGCTGGCCGGAGGTCCCTCCGGCGACCGGCAGGCCATCGAGGGCGGCACCGACCAGCAGCAGTCCGAGCAGCAGCCGCAGGACACCCCGCGCTTCGACAAACAGTAGGCCGGCGCAGGGGTTCCGAGCCGAGGAGGGCGACGTGATCGTACGGATCATGGGTGAGGGCCAGGTGAGACTGGAGGACGGCCGTCTCACCGAGCTGAACAAGCTGGACGACGAGCTGCTGGCCGAGATCGAGAAGGGCGACGGCCCCGCGTTCCGCCGCACCCTGGACGCGCTGCTGGCCAGGGTCCGCGAGCTGGGCGTCCCGCTGCCCGACGACGCCCTCGAACCCTCCGAGCTCATCCTGCCCGCCCAGGAGGCGACCCTGGACGAGGTCCGGGAACTGCTCAGCGACGACGGCTTGATCCCGGGCTGACGGACCGGCCGGCTCGGTTCCCGGGCTGACGGACACCGCTCGGCTCGGTTCCCGGGCTGACGGACGCCTGCTCCGTTCCCGCCTCGGCCGGAGCCCCGTACTGTTCCTCCGGTGAGCACCCTCGACCGCGCCAGATGCCGACTGGGAGCACACCCCCTGGCGCTGGACGCGGCGCTGGCGGCGGTGGTGCTCGCCTGCATGGTCACCGGCTCGTTCGCCGAGCCGCACGCTGAGAGCGGCGTGACCTGGGGCGTGCGCACCCCCGACCCGCTCAGCCTGGTCCTGATGACCCTCGGCGCCGCCGCCCTGGTCCTGCGCCGCCGCGCCCCGCTGACCGTGCTCGCCGTCACCGGCGCCCTCTCCCTGATCGAGAGCGTCACCGGCGACCCGCGCGCCCCCGTCGCGATGTCCGCCGTCATCGCCCTGTACACGGTCGCCTCCACCACCGACCGCCCCACCGCCCTGCGGGCCGGCCTGCTCACCATGACCGTGCTGACCGGCGCCGCGATGCTCGCCGGGCCGCTGCCCTGGTACGCACAGGAGAACCTCGCCCTCTTCGCCTGGACCGGCATCGGCGCCACCGCCGGCGACGCCGTGCGCAGCCGCCGCGCCTTCGTGCAGGCCATCCGCGAGCGGGCCGAGCGCGCCGAGCGCACCCGCGAGGAGGAGGCCCGCCGTCGCGTCGCCGAGGAGCGGCTGCGCATCGCCCGCGACCTGCACGACGTCGTCGCCCACCACATCGCCCTGGTCAACGTGCAGGCGGGCGTCGCCGCGCACGTCATGGAGAAGCGGCCCGACCAGGCCAAGGAGGCCCTCGCCCATGTGCGCCAGGCCAGCCGCAGCGCGCTCGACGAACTGCGCGCCACCGTCGGCCTGCTCCGCCAGTCCGGCGACCCGGAGGCCCCCACCGAGCCCGCCCCCGGCCTGGAGCGGCTCGACGAACTCACCGGTACCTTCCGCAGCGCCGGCCTCCGCGTCCGGGTCCTGCGCACCGATCCGGACACCACCCTTCCGGCCGCCGTCGACCTGGCCGCCTACCGTGTCATCCAGGAGGCCCTGACCAACGTGCAGAAGCATGCGGGCACCGCGGCGAACGCCGAGGTCAGCGTCGTACGCGTGGGGCCCCGGGTCGAGATCAGCGTCCTGGACGACGGCGCCGGGCACGACGGCGGTCCGCTCCCGGGCACGCGGCAGGGCGGGGGCCACGGACTGCTCGGCATGCGGGAACGGGTCACCGCGCTCGGCGGCACCCTCACCACCGGCCCCCGCTACGGAGGGGGCTTCCGCGTCCATGCGATCCTGCCCGTCACGACCCGGACGGCAGTGCCGGGTGAACCGGGGGAGACCGCATGACCATCCGCGTCCTGCTCGCCGACGACCAGGCGCTGCTGCGCAGCGCGTTCCGCGTGCTGGTCGACTCCGAGCCCGACATGGAGGTCGTCGGCGAGGCCTGCGACGGCGCCGAGGCGGTCCGGCTGGCCGGGCAGAAGCGCCCCGACGTCGTCCTGATGGACATCCGCATGCCGGGCACCGACGGCCTCGCCGCCACCCGCATGATCGGCGCCGACCCGTCCCTGTCCGGGGTCCGCGTGGTCATCCTGACCACTTTCGAGGTCGACGACTACGTCGTGCAGTCGCTGCGTGCCGGCGCCTCCGGTTTCCTCGGCAAGGGCAGCGAGCCGGAGGAACTGCTCGCCGCCATCCGCGTGGCGGCCGGCGGTGAGGCCCTGCTCTCCCCGGCCGCCACCAAGGGCCTGATCGCCCGCTTCCTGGCCCAGGCAGACCCCGCTGACGGGGAAGGGGCCCCGGCCCACAAGGAGCGGTTGGCCGCGCTCACCGGGCGCGAGCGCGAGGTGCTGGTCCAAGTGGCCGGCGGCCGCTCCAACGACGAGATCGCCGAGCGCCTCCAGGTCAGCCCTCTGACGGTGAAGACCCATGTCAACCGGGCCATGGCGAAGCTGGGGGCGCGGGACCGGGCCCAGCTGGTGGTGATCGCGTACGAGTCGGGACTGGTGCGGCCCCGGCAGGAGTGACGAGCGGGACCGGAGCGCAGCCGCCGTCCCGCCCGCGGGGACCGGTACGCCCACGGTGTGGAGAGGAACCGGCTGTGGCGGCTTCCGGCGGCGGTGGTGCGGCGGCCCGGTCCGTCCACGGGTGGACCGCCGCCACCCGTCCGTACTGCGCCTGGAGTATACGCCGGATAAGGAAATGGACCTGGGGGCTACGGAACAGCGCCCGACCGTGCAACAGGGTGTAGGGGCCACCACTTCTGCCGCTCACAGAAGAGAGACCCCACTCCATGTCCTGGCTGTCCCGCTTCAGCCTCGCACAACGGGCCCTGACAGGCCTGATGTCGATCGTCGCGCTGGTCTTCGGCGCGATGGCGATCCCGCAGCTCAAACAGCAGCTGCTGCCCACCATCGACCTGCCCATGGTCTCCGTGCTGGCGCCCTACCAGGGCGCCTCCCCGGACGTCGTGGAGAAGCAGGTCGTCGAACCCATCGAGAACAACCTCGAAGCCGTCGACGGCCTCACCGGCGTCACCTCCACGGCGAGCGAGGGCAACGCCGTGATCGTGGCCTCCTTCGACTACGGCAACGACACCCCGCGGCTCGTCGCCGACGTGCAGCAGGCCGTCAACCGCGCCCGGGCCAAGCTCCCCGACGGAGTCGACCCGCAGGTCGTGGCCGGTTCCACCGACGACATGCCGACCGTCGTCCTCGCCGTCACCTCCGACAAGGACCAGCAGGCGCTCGCCGACCAGCTGGACCGGACCGTCGTACCGGCCCTGAAGGACATCGACGGCGTCGGCCGGGTCGCCGTGAACGGGGTGCGCGACCTGCGGGTCAGCGTCACCCCCGACGACGCCGCACTGGCGAAGGCGGGGCTGACGACCCAGTCCCTCGCCCAGGCCCTCCAGGCGGGCGGTGCCACGGTCCCCGCCGGCTCCTTCGACGAGGACGGCAGCAACCGCACCGTCCGGGTCGGCGGCGGCTTCACCTCGTTGCAGCAGATCCAGGACCTGGTCGTCCGCGGCAGCAAGCCGGTGCGGCTCGGCGACGTCGCCGAGGTGAAGCAGGAGGAGGCCCCGGCCGACTCCATCACCCGCACCGACGGCAGGCCCAGCCTCGCCGTGATGGTCACCATGGACCATGACGGCAGCGCGGTCGCGATATCCGAGGCGGTCGAGGACAAACTGCCCGGTCTGCGCGAGGACCTCGGCTCCGGCGCCACCCTCACCGTCGTCAGCGACCAGGGTCCGGCCGTGTCCGAGGCCATCTCCGGCCTGACCACGGAAGGCGCTCTCGGCCTGCTCTTCGCCGTGCTGGTGATCCTCGTCTTCCTGGCGTCGGTGCGCTCCACGCTCGTCACCGCCGTGAGCATCCCGCTCTCGGTCGTCCTGGCGCTGATCGTGCTGTGGACCCGCGACCTCTCGCTGAACATGCTGACGCTGGGCGCGCTGACGATCGCCATCGGCCGGGTCGTCGACGACTCCATCGTCGTCCTGGAGAACATCAAGCGGCACCTCGGCTACGGCGAGGAGCGCCAGGCGGCGATCCTCGCCGCGGTCCGCGAGGTCGCGGGCGCGGTCACCTCCTCCACCCTCACCACGGTCGCCGTCTTCCTGCCGATCGGCCTGGTCGGCGGCATGGTGGGGGCGCTGTTCGGCTCCTTCAGCATCACCGTGACGGCGGCGCTGCTGGCGTCGCTGGTCGTGTCTTTGACGGTCGTGCCGGTGCTGTCGTACTGGTTCCTGCGCGCGCCGAAGGGCACCCCCGCGGACGCGGCCGAGGCCCGCCGTCGGGCGGAGCGGAAGGAGGCCGACAGCCGCCTGACGCGCTTCTACGTCCCCGTGCTGCGCTTCGCCACGCGCCGCCGTCTGACCAGCGTGCTGATAGCGGTCGTCGTCCTCGTCGGCACCTTCGGCATGACCCCGCTGCTGAAGACCAACTTCTTCGACCCGGGCGACCAGAAGGTCCTCACCGTCCGGCAGGAGCTCCGGCCGGGCACCAGCCTGGCGGCGACCGACGCGCAGGCACGGAAGGTCGAGAAGGTGCTCGCCGCGACCGAGGGTGTCAAGGACTACCAGGTCACCGTCGGCTCCTCCGGTTTCATGGCGGCCTTCGGCGGCGGCACGGACACCAACCAGGCGTCGTACCAGGTGATGCTGGAGGACTCCGCGGACCACGAGGACGTCCAGGAGCGCATCGAGGCAGGGCTGGGCAAGCTGGACGGCATCGGCACCACGACCGTCGCGGCCGGTGACGGCTTCGGCAACCAGGACCTGAGCGTGGTCGTCAAGGCGGCGGACGGGGAGGTGCTGCGCACGGCCGCCGAGCAGGTCCGCAAGGCGGTCGCGGGCCTGGACGACGTCACCGACGTCACCAGCGACCTGTCGCAGAGCGTGCCGCGCATCTCGGTGAAGGCCAACGCCGAGGCCGCCGCGGCCGGCTTCAGCGACCAGACCCTCGGCACGGCGGTCGCGCAGGCGGTCCGCGGCACCCCGGCCGCCGAGGCGATCCTCGGCGACACCGAACGGGACGTCGTCATCACGTCGGCGCACCCGGCAAGGTCGCTGCAGCAGCTGCGGGACCTGCGGCTGGGCGCGGTGAGGCTGGGCGACATCGCCGACGTGCGGCTGGTGGACGGCCCGGTGTCGATGACGCGCATCGACGGTCAGCGGGCGGCCACCATCACCGCCAAGCCGAAGGGCGACAACACCGGCGCGGTGAGCGCCGACCTGACGGCCGAGCTGAACGCGCTGAAGCTGCCGGCGGGCGCGACGGCGGAGATCGGCGGCGTCACCTCCGATCAGGACGACGCGTTCAAGAACCTGGGCCTGGCGATGCTGGCGGCGATCGCGATCGTCTTCATGCTCCTGGTGGCCACCTTCCGCTCCCTGGCCCAGCCGCTGATCCTGCTGGTGTCCATCCCGTTCGCGGCGACGGGTGCGCTCGGCCTGCTGATCGCCACGGGCACACCGATGGGCGTCCCGGCGATGATCGGCATGCTGATGCTCATCGGCATCGTGGTGACGAACGCGATCGTGCTGATCGACCTGATCAACCAGTACCGCGCCCAGGGGTACGGCGTCGTCGAGGCCGTGGTCGAGGGTGGACGCCACCGTCTGCGCCCGATCCTCATGACGGCCCTGGCGACCGTCTTCGCCCTGGCCCCGATGGCTCTGGGCGTCACCGGCGAGGGCGGCTTCATCGCCCAGCCGCTGGCGGTCGTGGTGATCGGCGGCCTGGTCACCTCGACGCTGCTGACGCTGCTGCTCGTGCCCACGCTCTACGCCGTGCTGGAGCTCCGCAAGGAGCGCCGGGCGGACAGGCGCGCGGCGAAGCGGCGGGCGAAGCAGGAGCCGGCCGCACCGGAGCCGGAGCCGGCGCAGGTCTAGTGCCACAACAGGCAACGTTCGCCCCGTCGCGACGCCCGGCACGCCGGGGGCACGCACCCGACGCCGCTCCTTGACGGGCGAACGTTGCCTGCCGTGGCACCAGCCGGCTCAGGACCACGGGACGGAGAGGGGGGCCGCACCTTCGGGTGCGGCCCCCTGCCATGTCCCGGTGCCGTGGTTACGGCAGGGCGAGCATCCGCTCCAGCGCCAGCTTGGCGAACGCCTCGGTCTCCTTGTCGACCTCGATGCGGTTGACGAGGGTGCCCTCGGCCAGGGACTCCAGGGCCCAGACGAGGTGGGGCAGGTCGATGCGGTTCATGGTGGAGCAGAAGCAGACCGTGCGGTCCAGGAAGACGATCTCCTTGCCCTCGGGCGCGAAGCGGTTCGCCAGACGGCGGACCAGGTTCAGCTCCGTGCCGATGGCCCACTTGGAGCCGGCCGGGGCCGCCTCCAGGGTCTTGATGATGTACTCGGTGGAGCCGACGTGGTCCGCCGCGGCGACGACCTCGTGCCGGCACTCCGGGTGGACGAGGACGTTCACGCCGGGGATGCGCTCGCGCACGTCGTCGACCGAGTCCAGGCTGAAGCGGCCGTGCACCGAGCAGTGGCCGCGCCACAGGATCATCGTCGCGGCGCGCAGTTCGTCGGCGGTCAGCCCGCCGTTCGGCTTGTGCGGGTTGTAGACGACGCAGTCGTCCAGGGACATGCCCATGTCGCGGACGGCGGTGTTGCGGCCGAGGTGCTGGTCGGGCAGGAACAGGACCTTCTCGCCCTGCTGGAAGGCCCACTCCAGGGCCCGCTCGGCGTTGGAGGAGGTGCAGATCGTGCCGCCGTGCTTGCCCGTGAACGCCTTGATGTCCGCCGAGGAGTTCATGTACGAGACGGGGACGACCCGGTCGGCTATGCCCGCCTCGGTCAGCACGTCCCAGCACTCGGCGACCTGCTCGGCCGTCGCCATGTCGGCCATCGAGCAGCCGGCGGCGAGGTCGGGCAGGACGACCTTCTGGTCGTCGCCGGTCAGGATGTCCGCGGACTCCGCCATGAAGTGCACACCGCAGAAGACGATGTACTCGGCCTCCGGGCGCGCGGCCGCGTCGCGGGCCAGCTTGAAGGAGTCGCCCGTGACGTCGGCGAACTGGATGACCTCGTCGCGCTGGTAGTGGTGGCCGAGGACGAAGACCTTGTCACCGAGCTTCTCCTTGGCCGCACGGGCGCGCTCGACCAGGTCGGGGTCGGAGGGCGAGGGCAGGTCGCCGGGGCATTCGACACCCCGCTCGCTCCTCGGGTCGGCCTCGCGGCCGAGCAGCAGCAGGGCGAGCGGAGTCGGCTGCACGTCGAGCTCGGTGGTGTGGGCGGTGGTCACGACACGCACCCTTTCTACTTTTCGTCGATCTGACGCTATCTATCATAACCGGTTCACGTCACTTTGACGACGGCCATAGTGTCGATGTGACATGAATCCCGGTGCCGAAGCGGCGGGCTCGTCCACAGGTCGCTGTCCGCCGCGCCCCACGTGTGCGAGCATGAAGAAACCGGCCACAAGGCACCAGGACGACAAGGCGAGCGCCGGCCCGGAATGAATGCGCGGCCCCGCCGGTTGCACCTGTCGGCAAGCAGTCTCCGTACAACCCGGGAGAGATGTAGATGTCCGTATCGGACGAGACCACCACCGTCACCGACGGCATCATCCTGACCGACGCCGCCGCGGCCAAGGTCAAGGCCCTGCTCGACCAGGAAGGCCGCGACGACCTCGCGCTGCGCGTCGCCGTCCAGCCCGGCGGCTGCTCCGGCCTGCGCTACCAGCTCTTCTTCGACGAGCGTTCCCTCGACGGCGACGTGGAGAAGGACTTCGGCGGGGTGAAGGTCGTCACCGACCGCATGAGTGCTCCGTACCTCGGCGGCGCCACCGTCGACTTCGTGGACACGATCGAGAAGCAGGGCTTCACGATCGACAACCCGAACGCCACGGGCTCCTGCGCCTGCGGCGACTCCTTCAGCTGAGCCGGCCGGCCCGGACGGCAGGAAGAGGCGGCGGTCCCCCTCGGGGGGCCGCCGCCTCTCGCCGTCACGGGCCGCCGTGCCCTCCGGGCGGGCCCGCCCCGGCTACCGCACCGGCGACGCGGTCACCTTTCCCGGCAGCCGCGCCCCCGGCTTCTCCAGCGGGATCCCGTGGCCGTCCGACCCCACGACCCTCCGGTCCCCGAGCGGAGCGTCCAGCAGCACCGTGCGGTGGTACGTCTTCGCGATCATGATGCAGACCCGGCCCGGCCGGGGCTTCTCGGTGACGGTCACCTTCACCTGAACCGCGCTCTCCGCGGTGCTCACCTCGTAGTCCGCGCACACCCCCCCGGTGAAGCGCACGGTCAGGTCCCTGCCGTCGGCGGTGTAGCCCTCCACCGCCACGTCGCGTGGGGCGGGCGCCGCGGTCGGTTCGTCACCCGGGCCGGTCGGCCGCGGGCTGGGCCGCTCGGTCGGGGTCCCCGACGGCGCGCTCAGGTACCGCGGCTCGACAGCGGGGTACGTCACCGTGAACGCGTCCTCGGCCCCCGGCGAGCGCACCTCGAACAGCCAGGACGGCACCAGCGCCTGCCGCCCGTCGGCGTAGCGCATGGCCAGCCCGAACACCGCGTCCTCCACCGTGAGCGTCTGCCGCTCCGGGAGCGCCGTCGAGGAACCGCACGGCTGCTCCAGCCGGTCCTTCAGCGGGACCGGGCTGGCGCATCCGCCGATCCCCATGCGGTGATGCGTGCCGGGCGCCGCATTCAGCGCGTCGAGCGCCGTCTCCGCGTCGACGACCGGATACGTGTCGCCCTTCACCGGTGCCTTCAGCCGGCCGCTGCCGCCGACCACCTCGCCCTGCGCGGAGACGATCACGCCGGTGGTCCAGCCGTACGTCGGCAGTCCCCCGACCTCGGGGTCGGCGTTCACCACGCGCCGGGCACCCATCACCTGACTCGCGTCGATCTTGGCGTCGTCCTGCCCCACCGCCTTCAGCACCGGTGCCGCGGCCTTCTCGGCAGCCTCCACGTCCACCGGGCCGATGGTCGGGGACCCCGGGGCGGCGGTGCAGACGGGCTTGCCCTCGGTGCAGTCGTCGGTGCCCGCGGCGTAGCGGCTGAACGTCCACGCCCCCGGAGCCTGCCGGTTCACCTGGAGCATCGGGCCGTGGCCGTCCTCGCCCTGCCCGACCCGCCAGGTCTGCCCCTCGGCGACGGGCGCCCCGTCGATGCCGAGCGCCGCCGCCAGCCGGGCCACCTCGGCCTCGGTCACCTCCCCCCGCGCCCAGTACACCGGTGCCGAACCGGGGCCGTCCGGGAGCGGGCCGTCCGCCTGGTAGGTGACGCCGTAGGGATTCGGCTCGCCGGGCGCGATGCCGTTGGTGCCGTTCGTGCCGCCGTCCGCGGCACTCTCCGAGTAGCCGTCCAGCACCAGCGGTGCGGGGCTGCCGCCGCCGCGGCTCGGCGACCCCGCGCCCTGGGAGCCGCCGGTGCCGCCGGACGCGGTCGCGGCGAGGTACGCCCCACCGCCGCCGACCAGCAGTACCGCGGCGGCCACGGAGGCGACGACCGCGGGGGAGTGCCGCCGGCCGTGCCGCGGGCGGGGCTCCTCGCCGCCGCTGCCGGTGACGTCCTGCGCGGTGTGCTCCTCGGCGGCGGCCTCGGGGCCGTCCTGCGCGGCGGGTTCCTCGGCGGCGGCCCGGGGTGCGTCCTGGGATGCGGGCTCCCCGCCGTCGTCCGGCGAGGCGTGCCCCTCCGCGCCCGCGCCGGTGGCGTCCTGCCGGGCCGGTTCCTCCCGGCCGGTGCCAGTGGCGTCCTGCGGGGCGGATTCTCCGGCGCCGGGGCCGGGGGTCTTCGGCGCAGCGGCCTCCTCGGCCGGGCCCCCGGCAATCTGGGCGCCCAGGTCGTCGTTGTCGGGTCGCTCGGTGTTCACCGCATTCGCTCCTTCGGCCGCACAGCTGTCCCGGTGACCCTGACCCGGCCCTGTCAAAAATGAGCGCCGGCGGGTCGTATGCCGTATCCCCTTCTCGGGGGACGGCGATGGGACGCAGCGGGGGAGCGCACGGTTCCCTCCGTGGGTCAGTCCCCGTAGTCGGACATCGCCTCCAGCAGCCGTGCCGAGCGCGCCGGTACCCGGACGCCGTGGATCAGCAGCGGGGAGACGGGCCGGGCGGCGGCGCGGTCGGGAGCCGCCCAGTGCGGGACCATGCGCGCGCAGTCGCCCCGCAGCGACGCCAGACCGCCGTCCGGCTCGGTGGGGGCGGACGCAGCCGCGGCAGAGGAGAACTCGAGGTTCGTCATGGCGAAACCGTAGGCACGGCCGGGGCTGCGAAGAAAGATCTACTATCGGGTAGTTTCGTTCACTTCAGGCGCGTGCCGTGAGCGGGTAGCGTGAACTGTCAATCCCCCTCCACACAGGAGAGTCCACGCCGTGCGCATCGCAGTCACCGGCTCCATCGCCACCGACCACCTCATGACCTTCCCCGGGCGCTTCGCCGATCAGCTCGTCGCGGACCAGCTGCACACGGTCTCGCTGTCCTTCCTGGTCGACACGCTGGACGTCCGGCGTGGCGGTGTGGGCGCGAACATCGCCTTCGGCATGGGCCAGCTGGGCACCCGTCCCCTCCTCGTGGGCGCCGCCGGCTCCGACTTCGACGAGTACCGGGCCTGGCTGGACCGGCACGGCGTCGACACCGGCTCGGTCCGCATCTCCGAGACGCTGCACACCGCCCGCTTCGTGTGCACCACCGACGCCGACCACAACCAGATCGGCTCGTTCTACACGGGTGCCATGAGCGAGGCCCGCCTGATCGAGCTGAAGACGGTCGCCGACCGTGTCGGCGGCCTCGACCTGGTCCTCATCGGCGCCGACGACCCCGAGGCGATGCTCCGCCACACCGAGGAGTGCCGCTCCCGGGCGATCCCGTTCGCCGCCGACTTCTCCCAGCAGATCGCCCGTATGAACGGCGAGGAGATCCAGGTCCTGTTGGACGGTGCCACGTACCTGTTCTCCAACGAGTACGAGAAGGGCCTCATCGAGACCAAGACCGGCTGGACGGACGACGAGATCCTCGCCAAGGTCGGCCACCGCGTCACCACCCTCGGCTCGCGCGGCGTGCGCGTCGAGCAGCTCGGCCAGGACCCGATCGAGGTCGGCTGCCCCGACGAGGAGCGCAAGGCCGACCCGACGGGCGTCGGCGACGCCTTCCGTGCCGGCTTCCTCTCCAGCCTCGTCTGGGGCGTCTCCCTGGAGCGCGCGGCCCAGGTCGGTTGCATGCTGGCCACCCTCGTCATCGAGACGGTGGGGACGCAGGAGTACCAGCTGCGCCGGGCGCACTTCATGGAGCGGTTCACCAAGGCCTACGGCGACGACGCCGCCGCCGAGGTCCGCGCGCACCTGCGCTGAGTCCGTCCGCGCGGGGCGCGGGGGACCGGTCGACCGGCTCCCCGCTCCCCGCGCCGGTCAGCTCGTCCGGCGGATCACATAGGCCGTGCCCTGCGCGGCCGGCTCCTCGCCCACGTACTCCTGGCCCCGCATGTCGCACCACGCGGGGATGTCGAGGCGGGCCGCCTCGTCGTCGGACAGCACCCGCACCGTGCCTCCCACGGGCACATCCCCGATGACCTTCGCCAACTCGATGACGGGGATCGGGCACCGCTTGCCCAGCGCGTCGACCACGATCTCGTCCCGGTGCACGACGGCCACGGGGGCGGGCACGCCCAGCTTCTCCCGCACCCCCGCCACCGCTCCCGGCAGCACCTGGAGGAACCGCTCCACGTCCTCCGCCGGCGTCCCCGGCGCCAGTGACACCCGGACGTTGCCCTCGCTGAGCACGCCCATCGCCTTCAGCACGTGGCTGGGCGTCAGGGTGCTGCTCGTGCACGAGGATCCGGAGGACACGGAGAAGCCCGCCCGGTCCAGCTCGTGCAGCAGCGTCTCCCCGTCGACGTACAGGCACGAGAACGTGACCACGCCGGGCAGCCGGCGCACCGGGTCCCCCACCACCTCGACGTCCGGCACCAGATGCGGCACCCGCGCCCGGATCCGCTCGGTCAGCTCGTGCAGTCGCCGGACCTCCCCGGCCGCCTCCGCCTGCACCGCCCGCAGCGAAGCGGCCGCCGCCACGATCGCCGGGATGTTCTCGAAGCCGGGCGCCCGGCCCGACTCCCGTTCGTCGACCGGCCCCTGGGCCGCGAACCGCACGCCCTTGCGCACGGCCAGCAGCCCGACCCCCGGCGGCCCGCCCCACTTGTGCGCGCTGGCGGCCAGCACGGACCACGCGCCCTCCACCGGCCCCCACCCGAGCGACTGCGCCGCGTCCACCAGCAGCGGCACCCCGGCCTGCCGGCACACCTCGGCCACGGCCGCCACCGGCTGCACGGTGCCCACCTCGTGGTTGGCCGACTGCAGGCACGCCAGCGCGGTGTCGGGGCGCAGGGCCGCCGCGTACGCCGCGGGGTCCACCGCCCCCGCCCGGTCCACGGCCACCCGCGTCGCCGTCCCGCCGTCCGCCTCGTGCGCCTCGGCCGAATGGAGTACCGAGGAGTGTTCGACGGCTGACACGATCAGGTGACGTCCGGTCCGCCGACGCCCGGCCAGCGCCCCCGCGATCCCCGTGTGCACGGCCCGGGTTCCCGAAGGGGTGAAGGTCAGTTCGTCCGGCCGGCATCCCGCCGCCTCCGCCGCCGCCTCCCGCGCCGCGTCCAGCAGCAACCGAGCCCTGCGCCCCTCCCGGTGGAGCCGGGCCGGATCGGCCCATCCCTCGTCCAGGGAGGCCTGCAGGGCCTGCCGGGCGACGGGGTGCAGGGGAACGGCGGAAGCGGCGTCGAAGTAGGCCATGGGGCAACGCTAGACGGCCGGTCACGGCACCCCCGTTCAGGGGCGCGAGGAGCCGCGCGAGGGGCGGCGGACCACCCTCAGCCGCCAAACAAGCGAACCAACCCGCCCGGTAGGCACCCCTCCCCGCGAAGCCTCGAAGAGCGTCGGCTAGGGTTTGGTCCGCATAAACATCCAAACCCCTGCCCGACGCAGGGCGGCGACCGACCAGCGAGAAGGCCAGGCCGCAGCCGTACAGCGCGGGCGAGACTCTCGGGAAGGCGCTACGTGAGTCCCAACGGCTCCGACCGCTCGCCGCGGCGCCCGATGCGGCGGAAGCTGCTGCAGGCACTGACCGCGGGCCTGGTCCTGGCGACCGCAACCGGTTGCACATACAAGGACTTCCCCCGCCTTGGTATGCCCACCCCGACCACGGAAGAGGCTCCGCGGATCCTCTCCCTGTGGCAGGGCTCCTGGGCCGCCGCGCTCGCCGTCGGCGTGCTGGTGTGGGGTCTGATTCTGTGGAGTGCCCTCTTCCACCGGCGCAGCCGCACCAAGGTCGAGGTTCCTCCGCAGACCCGCTACAACCTCCCCATCGAGGCCCTGTACACGGTCGTTCCGATCATCATCGTCTCGGTCCTGTTCTACTTCACGGCCCGGGACGAATCGAAGCTGCTCAGCCTCGACAAGAAGCCCGACGTCACGGTCAACGTCGTCGGCTTCCAGTGGAGCTGGTGCTTCAACTACATCGAGAACGTCGAAGGCTCCACCGGTGACGCCAAGACGTCCAAGGAACTGGACGCCGTTCCGGACCGGTACAAGAAGGACTTCCCCGACAACGCCGGTGGCGTCTACACCTGCGGCACCCCGGGTGAGCGGAACCCGCAGACGAACAACCCGGGCCCGACCCTCTGGCTCCCCAAGGGCAAGACGGTCCGCTTCGTGCTCACCTCCCGGGACGTCATCCACTCCTTCTGGGTGCTGCCGTTCCTGATGAAGCAGGACGTCATCCCGGGCCACACCAACGCCTTCCAGGTGACCCCGAACGCGGAGGGCACCTTCCGAGGCAAGTGCGCCGAGCTGTGCGGCGTCGACCACTCCCGGATGCTGTTCAACGTGAAGGTCGTCTCCCCCGAGCGCTACGAGCAGCACCTCAAGGACCTCGCCAAGAAGGGGCAGACCGGTTACGTTCCCGCCGGCATCGCGCAGACGAGCCACGAGAAGAACCGGGAGACGAACAACCTGTGAGCATCGTCAACGAACCCCAGGGAGCCTCGGCGGCTGAACAGCCGTACTACGAGGACGAGCTGCCGGTCCGGCGCAAGCAGCCCGGCAACGTCGTGGTCAAGTGGCTCACCACCACCGACCACAAGACCATCGGAACGCTCTATCTGGCGACGTCGTTCGTCTTCTTCTGCATCGGCGGCGTCATGGCTCTGGTCATGCGTGCCGAGCTGGCCCGCCCGGGTCTGCAGATCATGTCGAACGAGCAGTTCAACCAGGCGTTCACGATGCACGGCACGATCATGCTGCTGATGTTCGCGACGCCGCTGTTCGCCGGCTTCGCGAACTGGATCATGCCGCTCCAGATCGGCGCCCCCGACGTCGCCTTCCCGCGGCTGAACATGTTCGCCTACTGGCTGTACCTGTTCGGCTCGCTGGTCGCGGTCGCCGGCTTCCTCACGCCGGACGGTGCGGCCGACTTCGGCTGGTTCGCCTACTCCCCGCTGTCGGACGCGGTCCGCTCGCCCGGCGTCGGCGCCGACATGTGGATCATGGGCCTGGCCTTCTCCGGCTTCGGCACCATCCTCGGCTCGGTCAACTTCATCACCACGATCATCTGCATGCGCGCCCCCGGCATGACGATGTTCCGCATGCCGATCTTCGTGTGGAACGTGCTGCTGACCGGTGTCCTGGTCCTGCTTGCCTTCCCGGTCCTGGCCGCGGCCCTGTTCGCGCTGGAGGCCGACCGCAAGTTCGGCGCCCACGTCTTCGACGCCGCCAACGGCGGTGCCCTGCTGTGGCAGCACCTCTTCTGGTTCTTCGGCCATCCAGAGGTGTACATCATCGCGTTGCCGTTCTTCGGCATCATCTCGGAGATCATCCCGGTCTTCAGCCGCAAGCCGATGTTCGGCTACATGGGCCTGATCGCCGCGACGATCGCGATCGCCGGCCTGTCGGTGACCGTGTGGGCGCACCACATGTACGTCACCGGCGGTGTGCTGCTGCCGTTCTTCTCCTTCATGACCTTCCTGATCGCCGTCCCGACCGGTGTGAAGTTCTTCAACTGGATCGGCACGATGTGGAAGGGCTCGCTGTCCTTCGAGACACCGATGCTGTGGGCCACCGGGTTCCTGATCACCTTCACCTTCGGTGGTCTGACCGGTGTCATCCTGGCCTCGCCGCCGATGGACTTCCACATCTCGGACTCGTACTTCGTGGTGGCGCACTTCCACTACGTCGTCTTCGGCACGGTCGTCTTCGCGATGTTCGCCGGCTTCCACTTCTGGTGGCCGAAGTTCACCGGCAAGCTGCTCGACGAGCGCCTGGGCAAGATCACCTTCTGGACGCTGTTCGTCGGCTTCCACACCACGTTCCTGGTGCAGCACTGGCTGGGCGCCGAGGGCATGCCGCGCCGCTACGCCGACTACCTCGCCGCCGACGGCTTCACCGCCCTGAACACCGTCTCGACGATCGGGTCGTTCGTCCTCGGCGCGTCGATGCTCCCGTTCCTCTACAACGTGTGGAAGACCGCCAAGTACGGCAAGCCGGTCGGCGTCGACGACCCGTGGGGCTACGGCCGTTCGCTGGAGTGGGCGACCTCCTGCCCGCCGCCGCGGCACAACTTCCTCACCCTGCCGCGGATCCGCAGCGAATCCCCGGCGTTCGACCTGCACCACCCCGAGATCGCCGAGCTGGAGCAGCTCGCGCTCGCCGGCCACGGTGACAAGGCCCTCTCCGGCGGCAAGGAGGCCGGCAAGTGAAGATCCAGGGCAAGATGTTCATCTGGCTGAGCGTCTTCCTGCTCGCCATGGCGGTCGTCTACGGCGTGTGGTCCAAGGAGCCGGCCGGCACGACCGCCCTGTTCCTGGCCTTCGGCCTGTCCATCATGGTCGGCTTCTACCTCGGCTTCACGGCCAAGCGGGTCGACACCGGTGCGCAGGACAACAAGGAGGCCGACGTCGCGGACGACGCGGGCGAGCTGGGCTTCTTCAGCCCGCACAGCTGGCAGCCGCTCGCCCTGGGCTTCGGCGGCGCCATCGCCTTCCTGAGCGTCGCCATCGGCTGGTGGCTGATCTACTTCGCCGCGCCGATCATCCTGGTCGGCCTGTGGGGCTGGGTCTTCGAGTACTACCGCGGTGAGAACCGCACCCAGTAGCACACGCCGAACCGCGCAGAGCCCGGACACTCCACACGGAGCGTCCGGGCTCATGCGTTTGCAGCAGCGCCGGAATCCGTTCGCCGTAGCCTCCATCCCTCCAAGGAGTGACCCGGCGCGCCGCGCTTGACTCGGCTTCCTAGCGTGAGGTCATGAGCACGCACCCCCGCCCCCGCACCGTCGCCGGCTGCACGCTGATGGTGATCGCCCTCTGCGCGGGCGTCGCCTCCTGCAGCTCGGACGGCGACCCGCTCTCCGCCCGCCCCTACGACGCGGCGGACCAGATCGCCTTCAGCGGCCCCTCGGACGACGCGAAGAAGGCAGACCCCGACAAGCCTCTGGAGATCACCTCGGAGGACTCCGACGGCCGCATCACCGACGTGACCGTCGTGGACGCCACAGGACGCCATGTGGCGGGCGAACTCTCCGCCGACGGCAGCCGATGGCACAGCACCGAGCCGCTGGCCGCCGACGCCCACTACACGGTGCGGGTCAGCACCGAGGACGAGGACGGCGCCCCCGGCCGCAAGGTCTTCACCTTCGACACCGGCAAGCCCACCGCCAACAAGGCCCTCACGGTCGCGTTCGGCCCCAAGGCCGGCACCTACGGCGTCGGACAGCCCGTCACGGCCGAGCTGAGCAAGCCGGTCAAGGACCCCCGGCAGCGCGCGATCGTCGAACGCGCGCTGAAGGTCGACTCCCTGCCCGCCGTGGACGGCGCCTGGCACTGGGTCGACGACAAGAAACTCCACTACCGGCCCAAGGAGTACTGGCCCGCGCACGCCACCATCAGCGTCCGCAGCAACCTGGACGGCATCAAGGTCGGCGACAACCTCTGGGGCGGCACGTCCAAGCCGCTCGAACTGAAGACGGGCGACCGCGTCATCGCCGTGACGGACGCCGCCTCGCACTCGCTGACCCTTTACAAGAACGGCGAGGAGGTCAACAAGTTCCCGGTCACCACCGGCAAGCCCGGCTTCGAGACCCGCAACGGCATCAAGGTCGTCCTGGGCAAGGAGCAGTTCGTCCGCATGCGCAGCACCAGCATAGGCATAGCCGCCGGCAGCGCGGACTCCTACGACCTGCCCGTCTACTGGGCGACCCGCGTCACCTGGAGCGGGGAGTACGTCCACGCTGCCCCCTGGTCCGTGGGATCCCAGGGATACGCCAACGTCAGCCACGGCTGCACCGGTATGAGCACCTCCAACGCCGAATGGTTCTTCGAGCACGTCCGCGAGGGCGACATAGTCCAGGTCGTCAACAGCAACGGTGACACGATGGAGCCGTTCGGCAACGGCTTCGGCGACTGGAACCTCACCTGGACGAAGTGGCGTCAGGGCAGCTCGCTGACGTCGGGCGCGGCGGACACGCCCAACCAGGCGCAGAAGGCCAGACTGCGGCCGCAGAGCGTGTGACAGCGCCGCGGTGGCGCCAGGTCCCGCACCGGGCCCGGGAGGCCGAGTACAGCACCGCTGCACCGTGCCGCGGCGCCGCGAGGCGGCCGCATCCGGGCCCTGTCGCCGGACTCCCGCCGCCTGTGCGCCGGGAGTCCGGCGACAGGGCCCGGCACCCCGACCACGGACGGGAGGGCCCCCGCGACAGCGCTCCGCGCCTCCCGCGGGGCGGACCGCAGCGCGGCCCGCCGGGGCCCGGTCGGCGGAACGCCCCAGCGGATCGGGCGAGGCCCACTGCGGTTCGGCAGCGCCCCGAAAGGACGAGGGGAACCGTGCGACCGGCCCCGACGGCGCCGCGGTCGACCGACGTCACACCGCGGCACCCAGCGGGGCGCTCAGGCGCTGGCCAGGTTCTTCTGCCGCAGCAGCGACGCCAGCGCCGCGGCGAACTCCACCGGCTCCACCGGCAGCGTCACCGCCGCGTCCGCCCGGCTCCAGGTGGCCAGCCACGCGTCCTGGGGCCGCCCCATCAGCAGCAGCACCGGCGGGCACCGGAACACCTCGTCCTTGACCTGCCGGCACAGCCCCATCCCGCCCATGGGCACCGCCTCACCGTCCAGGACGCAGGCGTCGATCCCGCCCCGGTCCAGCTCCCTCACCACCGCTTCCGGAGTCGCGCACTCCACGAACTCCACCGTCGGCACGTCAGGGGCGGGCCTCCGGCCGCAGGCCAACCGCACCTGCTCCCGCGTGTTGGAGTCGTCGCTGTAGACCAGCACGGTGGCGGTCGGCTGCATGGTTCCTCCGAGACGTCAGCGTCGTGGGGACAAGCCCGATGGGCCGGATGCTACTCCCTTGAACACCACGTCAACACCGGTATGAACGGCCGAGACACTCCGAACGGCACCCCCCAGGGTGAGGGCGGGATAAGCGACCGACATAATGTCGGTCGTGGCGACAGCAACGACAGTAGAAACCGGGCACGCGCACCCGTCGGTCAATCGGCCGAACCTCACCAGTGTCGGAACCATCATCTGGCTGAGTTCCGAGCTGATGTTCTTCGCGGCCCTCTTCGCGATGTACTTCACCCTGCGATCGGTGACGGGTCCCGATCACTGGAAGGAGATGGCGGATGCGCTGAACGTCCCGTTCTCCTCCGTGAACACCACGATCCTGGTGCTCTCCTCACTCACCTGCCAGCTCGGCGTCTTCGCCGCCGAGCGCGGTGACGTGAAGAAGCTCCGGGGCTGGTTCATCGTCACCTTCATCATGGGTGCGATCTTCATCGGCGGTCAGGTCTTCGAGTACACCGAGCTGGTGAAGGAGGACGGCATCTCGCTCTCCTCCGACCCCTACGGCTCGGTCTTCTACCTGACCACCGGCTTCCACGGCCTGCACGTGACGGGCGGTCTCATCGCCTTCCTGCTGGTCCTCGGCCGCACCTACGCGGCCAAGAGGTTCACCCACGAGCAGGCGACGGCCGCCATCGTCGTGTCCTACTACTGGCACTTCGTCGATGTCGTCTGGATCGGCCTGTTCGCCACGATCTACCTGATCCAGTAGCAGGGCCCGATCCCCGCGCGTTCCCGCAACGCACCCACCAGAAGCATCGACGCAGAAGATCCTGACACCGGGGTAATCCGTGAAAAAGCTCTCCGCACGACGACGCCATCCGCTGGCGGCGGTCGTCGTCCTACTCCTCGCGCTGGCGGCCACCGGGGGGCTGTACGCCGCGTTCGCGCCCGCGAGCAAGGCGCAGGCCGATGAAACCGCCCAGTCCCTCGCCATCGAAGAGGGCAAGAAGCTCTTCGCCGTCGGCTGCGCCAGCTGTCACGGCACCGGCGGTCAGGGCACCTCCGACGGCCCGAGCCTCGTCGGCGTGGGTGCCGCGGCCGTCGACTTCCAGGTCGGCACCGGCCGCATGCCTGCGGCCACCTCGCAGGGCGCCCAGGCCCCGCGGAAGAGGGTGCAGTACTCGCAGGCCGAGATCGACCAGCTGGCCGCGTACGTGGCCTCGCTCGGCGCCGGCCCGGCCATCCCGACCAAGGAGCAGTACGGCGCCGAGGGCGCCGACATCGCCAAGGGCGGTGAGCTGTTCCGCACCAACTGCGCGCAGTGCCACAACTTCACCGGCAAGGGCGGTGCGCTGACCAGGGGCAAGTTCGCCCCGACCCTTGAGGGCGTGGACCCGAAGCACATCTACGAGGCCATGCAGACCGGCCCGCAGAACATGCCGTCGTTCCCCGACACCACCATGTCGGAGCAGAACAAGAAGGACATCATCGCGTACCTGCACGCGGTCGACAGCAGTGAGACGGAGAACCCGGGTGGTCTGGAGCTGGGCGGCCTCGGTCCGGTCACCGAGGGCCTGTTCGCCTGGATCTTCGGTCTCGGTGCTCTGATCGCGGTCGCCGTCTGGGTCGCCGCTCGGACCGCAAAGGCCAAGAAGTCATGAGTAGCCAAGACATTCCAGAAGAGAACCTGCCTGCTGAGCAGGACCACGCGCACGGCGCGGTAAGCGTGGCGGACGAGAAGAACCCGTTCGCCGACCCGGGCCTGCCGCCCCACGAGCACCGGATCCAGGACGTCGACGAGCGGGCCGCCAAGCGGTCCGAGCGCGTCGTCGCCCTGCTGTTCACGGTGTCGATGCTGGCCACTCTCGGCTTCATCGCCTCGTACGTGGCGATCCCGAGCGACAAGTCGATCTTCGTCTTCCCGATCGGGCACATCAGCGCGATGAACTTCGCGCTCGGTCTGACCCTCGGTACGGCGCTGTTCTGCATCGGCGCGGGCGCGGTCCACTGGGCCCGCACCCTGATGTCGGACGTGGAGGTCGCCGACGAGCGGCACCCCGTCGCGGCTGCTCCCGACCTCCGGGCCAAGGTCCACGAGGACTTCAAGCAGGGCGCCAAGGAGTCGGCGATCGGCCGTCGCAAGCTGATCCGCAACACGATGCTCGGCGCGCTGACGCTGGTCCCGCTGTCGGGTCTGTTCCTGCTGCGCGACCTCGGCCCGCTGCCCGGCACGAAGCTCCGCCACACGCTGTGGTCCAAGGGCAAGCTGCTGGTCAACATGAACACGAACGAGCCGCTGCGTCCCGAGGACGTCGCCGTCGGCTCGCTCACCTTCGCCAAGCCCGAGGGCCTGGAGGAGGACGACGAGGAGTTCCAGACCGAGATCGCCAAGGCGGCCCTGATGATCGTCCGGCTCCAGCCGGAGAACATCAAGGACAAGCGCGAGCTCGAGTGGTCGCACGAGGGCATCGTGGCGTACTCCAAGATCTGCACCCACGTCGGGTGCCCGATCTCGCTGTACGAGCAGCAGACCCACCACGTGCTGTGCCCCTGCCACCAGTCCACCTTCGACCTGTCCGACGGTGCCCGCGTGATCTTCGGTCCCGCCGGTCACGCCCTGCCGCAGCTGCGGATCGGTGTGAACGGCGAGGGCTACCTCGAGGCGCTCGGCGACTTCGAAGAGCCTGTCGGTCCTGCATTCTGGGAGCGCGGATGAGCACTACGACCAGCACCGATTCCCGCTCGCGCGGGAAGGCGCCCGCCGGCGAACGTCTCGCCGACTGGGCCGACGGCCGGCTCGGGATCTACTCCCTGGCCAAGGCCAACATGCGCAAGATCTTCCCCGACCACTGGTCGTTCATGTTGGGCGAAGTCTGCCTGTACAGCTTCATCATCATCATCCTGACGGGTGTCTACCTGACGCTGTTCTTCCACCCGTCGATGAACGAGGTGGAGTACCACGGCTCGTACGTCCCGCTGCAGGGACAGCTGATGTCCGAGGCGTTCAACTCGACCCTGCACATCTCCTTCGACGTGCGCGGTGGCCTGCTCATCCGGCAGATCCACCACTGGGCCGCGCTGATCTTCCTCGCCGGCATGTTCGTGCACATGATGCGCGTGTTCTTCACCGGCGCGTTCCGCAAGCCGCGTGAGGTCAACTGGCTGTTCGGCTTCCTGCTGTTCGTCCTGGGCATGTTCACCGGTTTCACCGGCTACTCGCTCCCGGACGACCTGCTCTCGGGCACCGGTGTCCGCTTCATGGAGGGCGCGATCCTGTCCGTGCCGATCGTCGGCACGTACCTGTCGTTCTTCCTCTTCGGCGGCGAGTTCCCGGGCGGCGACTTCGTGGCCCGCTTCTACTCGATCCACATCCTGCTGCTGCCGGGCATCATGCTGGGCCTGCTGGTGGCCCACCTGATCCTGGTCTTCTACCACAAGCACACCCAGTTCGCGGGCCCCGGCAAGTCGAACAAGAACGTCGTGGGCATGCCGCTGCTGCCGGTGTACATGGCGAAGGCGGGCGGCTTCTTCTTCCTGGTCTTCGGCGCCATCGCGGTCATCGCCGCGGTCGCCCAGATCAACCCGATCTGGGCCATGGGCCCCTACCGTCCGGACCAGGTGTCCACCGGTGCCCAGCCCGACTGGTACATGGGCTTCTCCGAGGGCCTGATCCGGTTCATGCCGGGCTGGGAGGTCAACTTCTGGGGCCACACGCTCGTCCTGGGCGTGTTCATCCCGCTGGTGATCTTCCCGCTGGTCCTGGTGGCGATCGCGGTCTACCCGTTCATCGAGGCCTGGGTCACCGGCGACAAGCGCGAGCACCACATCCTGGACCGCCCGCGCAACGCCCCGACCCGTACCGGTCTCGGTGTCGCCTGGATGACGGTGTACCTGACCCTGCTGATCGGCGGTGGCAACGACCTGTGGGCCACCCACTTCCACCTGTCGATCAACGCGGTGACGTGGTTCGTCCGGATCTTCGTCTTCGTCGGGCCGGTCCTGGCCTTCCTGATCACCAAGCGGATCTGCCTCGGCCTCCAGCGCCGCGACAAGGAGAAGGTGCTGCACGGTCGCGAGACCGGCACCATCAAGCGCCTGCCGCACGGTGAGTTCATCGAGGTCCACGAGCCGCTCAGCCAGGAGCAGCTGCACACCCTGACCGCGCACGAGCAGTACCAGCCGCTCGAGATCGGCCCCACGGTCGACGACAACGGCGTCGAGCGCAAGGTCAAGGGCGCCGAGAAGCTGCGCGCCAAGCTGAGCGACGCGTACTTCGGCGAGGAGTCCCAGATCCCGAAGCCGACCGTCGAGGAGTACAAGGAGATCACGAGCGGCCACGGCCACCACTGATCGCTGCGTCAGCCACGCCACGGCGAAGGGCCCCGTCCGGTCTGCGGACGGGGCCCTTCGCCGTGCCGCGGGGTGGATAGGGTGGGGTACAGGGGTCCGCACCGTCCTCGTGCCGCGGCAGGGCGCCGCACCCCGGGACACCCCACGGACCCCCACGACCCGACAGGCCCGAGACCTCTGCGGAGCCCGCAGAGCCCTTGACCGGTACTCACTAGGAGCGGCTGATGAGCGCTGTGACCCCCGCTGGAGGCGACACCGCGGCGGGCCGTTCCTGGCCCCAGGTACTGAACGCCCTGCTCGACGGCCGCGACCAGAGCGCCGAAGCGACGGCCTGGGCGATGGACCGGATCATGCGCGGCGAGGCGACCGACGCCCAGATCGCCGGTTTCGCGGTGGCCCTGCGAGCCAAGGGCGAGACGGTCGAGGAGATCGCCGGGCTGGTCCGGGCGATGTACGAGCACGCCAACGTGATCGACGTGCCCGGGGCGACGGTCGACATCGTCGGCACCGGGGGCGACGGCGCCAGGACGGTGAACATCTCCACCATGTCCTCGATCGTGGTCGCCGGCACCGGCGCCAAGGTCGTCAAGCACGGCAACCGGGCCGCGTCCTCGGCATCCGGCGCCTCGGACGTGCTGGAGAAGCTCGGCGTCAATCTGGAACTGACGCCGCAGCGCGTGGCCCAGGTCGCCGAGGAGGCCGGGATCACCTTCTGCTTCGCGGTGAAGTTCCACCCGGCGCTGCGTCACGTGGCCGCCGCGCGCGGCCAGTTGGGCATCCGCACCACCTTCAACTTCCTCGGCCCGCTGACCAACCCGGCGAAGGTGAAGGCGCAGGCGGTCGGCGTGGCCGACCTGCGCATGGCCCCGATCGTGGCCGGCGTCTTCGCCGAACGCGGCAACTCCTCCCTCGTCTTCCGCGGCGACGACGGCCTGGACGAGTTGACCACCACCTCCACCTCCCGGGTCTGGGTCGTCCGGGACGGGAAGGTCCGCGAGGAGGTCTTCGACCCCCGGGACGTAGGCCTCGACGTCGTCCCGGTGGAGGCGCTGCGCGGCGCCGACGCGGCCTACAACGCCGAGGTCGCCCGCCGCCTGCTGGACGGCGAGCGCGGCCCCGTCCGGGACGCCGTCCTGCTGAACTCGGCCGCGGCCCTGGTCGCCCTGGAGCCCGGCGACGGCCCGCTGGCGGACCGGATCCGGGCCGGCATGGCGAAGGCGGCCGAGTCGATCGACTCGGGGGCCGCCCGGCGGACCCTGGAACGGTGGGTCGCCGCCAGCAACGCGTGACACCGGTGTGTCGCGGTCCCGCGATCCGGACACGGGTTGCGGGACCGCGATCACTTCGCGTACGTTCCTGAACAGGTCATGAGTGACAGCCATTCGGCCCCGGCCGGCTGTCCGGCAACCCTCCGTCCGTGGCGGGGTGCCCCGGGTGAGGACCAGGTCGCGGACAGCAAGGTCCGCGGCAAGCGCGGACCCCTCGCGGAACCAGGGGTCCTGGGTCGTTCGAGGGAGTGTCCTCCGTGAGCAAGCGAATGCGTTAGGGCGCGTTGCGCGTGTCCCGCCGGGCCCACGACGCCCGGCACCGCACCTCGCCGCGTCGTCCGAGTCGTCCACGTACGCCCGATACCTCGGTACGGGGACACTCCTCCGCCTTGCGTTGCACGGCACCGAACGCCGCGGCCTGATCCGACGCGACATCCGCAACACGCCCCAGGGCCGCCGAGCCCCGCCGCCCGCTTTCCCTTCACCACCCCTGCTGGAGCCGTGTGCCCGCGCCCTGCCGCGCGTGCCGGTGCTCGCGGGGGCGGATCCCGCCTGCCTCACCGGAGTTGAGCCATGTCCGTCTCCACCGCTGCCGCCGAGAAGACCCTCTGTCACGACGTTCCCGGAGCACTGCCCGTGCTCGGCCGGGACGTCACCGTCCCGCTCGTCACCGGCGGCGAGACCACCTACGCCGCGCTCGACTACGCGGCGAGCGCGCCCGCACTCCAGCGGGTCTGGGACGACGTCGCGGCGTACGCGCCGTACTACGGCAGTGTCCACCGCGGCGCCGGACACCTCTCCCAGCTGTCCACCGGCCTGTTCGAGAACGCCCGCGCCACGGTCGCGGAGTTCCTCGACTGCCGTGCCGACGACCAGGTGGTCTTCACCCGGTCCACCACCGACTCCCTCAACCTGCTGGCCCGTGCGCTCCCGGACGGCTGCCGCGTCTTCGTCTTCGAGACCGAGCACCACGCCGCGCTGCTGCCCTGGCGGGACGCGCAGGTCACCTGCCTCGACGCGCCGTGCACCCCGCAGCAGGCCGTGGAGACCCTGGAACGCGCACTGGCCGACCGCGATCCGCACGGCCCGGCCCTGGTCTGCGTCACCGGTGCCTCCAACGTCACCGGCGAGCTGTGGCCCGTGCGCGAACTGGCCGCCGCCGCCCATGCGCACGGTGCCCGCATCGTGCTGGACGCCGCCCAGCTGGCCCCGCACCTCCCGGTGAGCGTCCGCGACCTCGACGTCGACTGGGTGGCCTTCTCCGGGCACAAGCTGTACGCCCCGTTCGGCTCCGGAGTGCTGGCCGGACGCGCCGACTGGCTGAGCGCGGCCGAGCCGTACCTCGCCGGCGGGGGAGCCAGCCGCGCGGTGGCGCGGCGCCCCGACGGGGGAGTGGAGGTGGAGTGGCACGAGGGCGCCGCACGCCACGAGGCGGGGTCGCCCAACGTCATCGGCGCCCACGCCGTCGCATCGGCCTGCAAGGCCCTCACGGAGGCCGGCTGGGACAACCTGGGCGCCCGGGAGCGGCACCTGCTCGCGAAGGTGCGCGAAGGGCTCGCGGAGGTGCCGGAGGTGAAGATCCTCTCCCTGTTCGGCGCCGACGCCCCGCGTGTCGGGGTGCTCTCCTTCGTCGTGGAGGGCCGCAGCAGCTCGGACCTCGCCGTCGCCCTCTCCGCGGAGTACGGCATCGGTGTCCGCGACGGCCTGTTCTGCGCCCACCCGCTGGTCCGCACGCTCCTGGGGGGCGACCGCCGGGCGAGGAGGGAGTGCGGTGCGCCCGGCTCCGCCCCGGACGGGACGCCTCTGCACGCCGTCCGTGTCAGCTTCGGCGCGGGGACCCCGGACGAGCACGTCGAGCGGTTCGTCGCGGCCGTGAAGGAACTGGTCGGGCGCGGCGCGCGGGGCACCGGCGGTACGGACGACGGCCGCCGCGCCCCGGCGGGGGGCTGACACGGTCCGGGTGTGCGGGCCGCCCCGGCGGACGGCCGGGCCGTGCCCGCTGCCCTCTGGTCCGCGCCCCGCGCGGGCCGCGTTCCGCGGACGCCGGGTCGGTCAGGAGTCCAGCCCGATGGCGAACGCGGCCTCCAGGTCGTGCTGCGAGTACGTCCGGAAGGCGACGTGCGTGTCCGTCGCCTCCACACCCGGGATACGGCTGATGCGCCCCGGGATCACGTCGGCGAGATCGTCGTGCCGCTGGACCCTGACCATGGCGATGAGGTCGTAGGTCCCGGTCACCGAGAACACCTCGCTGACGCTGTCCAGCGACGCGATCTGCTCGGCGATCTCGGGGATCCGGTCCACGCTGGTCTTGATGAGGACGATCGCGGTGATCACGGCTGGTTCTCTCCCTCGGGAGCCGGAGCAGGGGCGGGTTTCACTCTAGCCGGACGGTGGAAGCGGGCCCACGCGTAAGCCAGGCCCAGCCCGAAGCCCACCAGGTGGGCCAGATAGGCCACGCCCGGGCCCGCTCCCGCCCGCCCGGCCGCCAGCCACTGCAGGGTCGCCCAGAAGGGCAGGACGACCCACGCGGGGAAGCGCAGCGGCAGAAAGAGGAGGAACGGCAGGAGACTGGTGACCCGGGCTCGGGGGAACAGGTACAGGAACGCACCGAGGACCGCCGAGATCGCGCCGGAGGCACCCACCAGCGACTGCTCCGAGCCGGCGTTGGCGGCCGCGTAGCCCAGCAGGGCGAGGTAGCCGCAGCCGAGGTAGAAGAGGGTGAACTGCACGCGGCCCATCCGTTCCTCGGTCATCACCCCGAAGACGAAGAGGAAGAGCATGTTGCCCAGCAGGTGCACCCAGCTGCCGTGGACGAACAGCGCCGTGGCGGGGGTGAGAGCCGATCCGGCGGAGCCCTCGAACAGCTCGGCCGGTACGACGCCCCAGCGGCGGAAGTAGGCCCGCTGCGCGGCGATCAGCTCGTCGCCGGTGCCGTAGACCGGGTTCAGGCCCGAGGCCGGACCGATCACGAAGATCAGGCAGCACAGGGCGATCAGTCCGTACGTCACCGGTGCCGAGGGGCGCCGGATCGCTCTGCCCAGGGGGCCGTTCCAGTAGCCGATCATGAACAGATCATGACGTAACAGGAGCGACCCGGACGGATCGCCTCGCCGCCGTGGACGGGCCAGCGACGGGTCGCCGCCAGGCCGTAGGGTTACGAGCCACATGCACCGGGGAGTCCGGTGCGTCACGGACACTGGAAGAAAGCGAACAGCCACGATGACGGTTCCCCTGCCGACCGCCACGACGCGATGGCGCTGCACGCTCTGCGGCAATCTCACCCGCTTCGACGTCACGCGCTCGTCGAAGGTCGTCGAGTACGTCCACCTCGACCTGGCCGGTGAGCCGAAGGTCGAGGAGCGCGAGGTGGTCAGTGAGACCATCGAGTCCGTGCGGTGCCGCTGGTGCAACGCCGTGGACCAGGTGGAGCTGGTGGACAGGCCGGGTGCCGACTCCTGACGGAGCGGGCCGCCGGCCTCACGACAGGTGATCCCCGTGCGGGATCGGGCACGACAGGTGATGAGGTGACGGATGGTGGAGACCGCAGGCGGGGGGCCGGGCGACGGCGCCGCTGAGGTGTTCGACCGTCCACTGCCCGACGGTGTGCGCCGCAGGGTCGTCCAGATCGTCTCGGACGCGTTCGGTGGCCTGACCCTCAATGAACTGCCCGCACAGTTGAGGCAGTACGCCCGTTTCGCCCCGAACCGGCGGGCCAAGTTCGCCGGGAACGCGATGGCGGCGGCGCTGGAGACCGATCCGCTGTTCCGGCAGCGTGTCGGGGAGAAGTTCAGAGAGGCCCAGCCGGAACTGGCCGGTGCCCTCGACTCCGGCGCGCCACCCCCGGCCGCGGACCCGCTCGACGTGGCGTCCGCGGCCTATGTTCTGCGGCCCACCGGCTGGGTGAAGCTGGTGACCGCGGCCGGCGAGGAGGCGCAGCGCGCCGACGCCGAACGCGTCGACGAGGAGAGCCGCGCCGAACTGGAGCGACTGCGCGAGCAACTCGCGCACGCCCGCGAGCACACCCGCGCCGAGACGGAGCGGCTGCGCATCGAGCTGGACGCGGCGAAGAAGGAAGCCGAATCGCTTCACCGCAAGCTGCGCGCGGCCACGAGCGACATCAAGCGCGGCGAGGCCGCCCTGCGCAAGGCGCAGGCCGAGACGGAGGCCGTGCGCACGGAGGCGCAGGCGCAGGTCTCGGCCGCCGAGAGCGAGTCCCGGCGGCTCAAGGCGCGCCTCGGGGAGACGGAGGCCGCCCTGGAGGCCACGCGCAGAGCGGCGCGGGAGGGGCGCAGTGTCGAGGACATGCGCGTCCGTCTGCTGCTGGACACCCTTCTGGACGCCACGCAGGGCCTGCGCCGGGAACTGGCGCTGCCCCCGGTGTCCGTACGGCCCGCGGAGACCGTGGACGCCGTGGAGCCGGGCCGGATGACGCCCAAGGACATCGCCGCCCGCGCGCTGTCGGAACACGACCCCGCGATCCTCGACCAGTTGCTGGCGCTGCCGCAGGCGCATCTCGTCGTCGACGGCTACAACGTCACCAAGACCGGCTATCCGCAGATGCCGCTGGAGAAGCAGCGGCTGAGGCTGCTCGGGCAGCTCTCCGCGCTCGCGGCGCAGACCGGCGCCGAGGTCACCTGCGTCTTCGACGGGGCCGAACTGGCCGCGCCGGTGCTGCTGGCGCCGCCGCGCGGTGTGCGGGTGCTGTTCTCCAAGCCCGGCGTCACCGCCGACGAACTGATCCGCCAGCTGGTGCGCGCGGAGCCGCCCGGCCGGCCCGTCATCGTCGCCTCCACCGACCGGGAGGTGGCCGACGGGGTCGCCCGGGCCGGTGCCCGGCCCGTGGCTTCTGCGGTGCTCCTGAAGCGACTGTCCTGAAGGTCCAACAGGCGTATTCAATGTCCGGATTGATCGGATCCGTCACGCGACGTTGGGTCAATCGCATATCACTCGGCGTGAGTTGAGGGCAAAAAAACGCCTGGGTACAGAGTTTTTTGTGGTGAGGATTTGAACTGATCACAGATGGGTCACTAGGGTCGGGCCTCGAACCTCCGAACGGGTGATCACTCTCAAGAAGGAGTTCGCCTCCGTGGCGTCCCACCGTCGACCCAAGCAGCCGAGTCGCGCACGCGTGACCGTGCTGACCACCGCAGCAGCCGCCGCCGTCGCCTTCAGCGCCCAGGCCGCCAACGCCGCGCCCAGCGAGAAGCCGACCAAGGACGAGGTCAAGGCGAAGGTCGACAAGCTGTACGAGGAGGCCGAACAGGCCACCGAGAAGTACAACGGCGCCAAGGAGAAGCAGGAGAAGCTCCAGAAGGAGATCTCCACGATCCAGGACAACGTCGCCCGCGGCCAGGAGGACCTCAACGAGCTCCGCGACTCCATAGGCATGGCCGCCGCCGCCCAGTACCGCACGGGCACCATCGACTCCTCCGTCCAGCTGTTCCTGTCCTCCGACCCGGACGACTACCTGGACAAGGCGTCCACCATGGACCAGCTCAGCGCCCAGCAGGTGGAGGCGCTGAAGAAGATCCAGGAGAAGCAGCGCGAACTCGCGCAGGAGCGGTCCGAGGCCTCCGAGAAGCTGAAGGACCTCGCCGCCACCCGGACCGAACTCGGCAAGAAGAAGCAGGAAGTCCAGGCCAAACTCGCCGAGGCGCAGAAGCTCCTCAACTCCCTGACGGCCGCCGAGAAGGCCGCCTTGGCCGCCGAGCAGGCCCGCGCCAGCCGCTCCTCCAGCGCCCGCGTGGACCTCAGCGGCGCCACCGCCGGCTCCAGCCGGGCCATGGCCGCCTTCCAGGCCGCCCAGAGCAAGATCGGCTCGCCGTACGTCTACGGCGCCTCCGGCCCCTCCTCCTTCGACTGCTCGGGTCTGACCAGCTGGGCCTACGCCCAGGCGGGCGTCTCCATCCCGCGCACCTCCCAGGCGCAGGCCGGCGCCGGCACCCGGATCTACAACCAGTCGCAGCTCCACGTCGGTGACCTGGTCATCTTCTACAGCGACTACCACCACGTCGGCTTCTACGCCGGCAACGGCCAGGTCCTGCACGCCCCCCGCACCGGGACCGTCGTGCGCTACGAGTCGATCAACAACATGCCGTTCCAGTTCGGCGTCCGGATCTGAGACCGCCCACCCTCGGGATCGACACGGCACACCGCCCGAACGGGCGAATCGCCAGGACGCGCTTTCCCTCCGCGCCCCGCCGGTGACCTGCGTCTGCGGCGGGGCGTCACCGTGCGTGTCCGCGGAGGTCTTTGGCCGGTGCCGGGTCGCGGGGCTACTGTCTGCCGCGTTTCCCCCACCACCGGGACGCGCACCGCCCGCCCCGGCACGGGGGAACTCCCTGTCCCCCAGCGGAAGGAGTGCGGCTCCCCGTGGGCACCCATCGCCGCCTCGCACCATCAGGGTTCGACAAGGGCGCCTCGGCCGCCCTGGGCCTGCTGTCGGCCGCGGCCGCCGCCCTGGCCGCCGTACCGGCCGTTCCGGCCGCGGCGGCGCCGCACGCCGGCACCCGGGCCGAGGTGGACCGCCTCTACGAGGAGGCCGAGAAGGCCACCGAGGCCTACAACAAGGCAGACGAACAGGCCGACGTGCTGCGCCGCGAGGTCCTCACCGCGCAGGACCGGATCGCCCGCAGGCAGGACCGCGTCAACACCATGCGCGAGGCGCTCGGTTCGCTCGCCGGTGCCCAGTACCGCTCCGGCGGCCTCGACCCGTCCGTGGCGCTGCTGTTCTCCGGCGACCCGGACGAGTACCTCGACCAGGCCGCCGTCCTCGACCGGATCACCACCCGCCAGGCCCGCGAACTCGCCGAACTGCAGAAGGCGATGCGCGAACTCGCCCAGGAGCGGTCCGAGGGCGCCCGGGCCCTGCGGGACCTGGAGCACAGCCGCAGGGCCGTCGCCCGGCACAAGAAGACCGTCGAGCACAAGCTCGCCGAGGCGCGCCGGCTGCTCAACGCCCTCGCACCCGACGAGCGCGCCGCCTACGACCGGGCCTCCCGCTCCGGCCGCACCGACCTGCTCGTCCCCACCGGTGCCGTCGCCGCCTCCGGCCGGGCGGCAGCCGCCGTCGCCGCCGCGCGCTCCGCGCTCGGCAAGCCGTACGTGTGGGGCGCCAGCGGCCCGTCCGGCTTCGACTGCTCGGGCCTGGTGCAGTGGTCGTACGCCCGCGCCGGTGTCGCCCTGCCGCGTACCTCGCAGGCCCAGCGGCACGCCGGCCGGCACGTCCCGCTCTCCCAGGCGCGGCCCGGAGACATCGTCGTCTACCGCTCCGACTCCAGCCACGTGGGCATGTACGTGGGAAACGGCCAGGTGATCCACGCCCCCTACCCGGGCGCGCCGGTGCGCTACGACCCGGTGGGCATGATGCCCGTCTCGTCGGTGACCCGGGTCTGACCGGCGGCCTTCGCCGTACGATCGGAATGATGGCTGGTCGACGGCGGGCATGGAGATCCCCGGTGGCAGGACTGTGTCTGCTGCTCGTCCTCCTCGTGGGGTGCAGCGGGCGGTCCGTCACCGACACGGCGCGGGCCGACGTGCAGCGGCTGCTGGACCGGCGGGCGGCGGCCGTCCTCGGCCACGACGAGGCGGCGTACGACCGGACCGGCACGCGCGACGGGTACACCGAGCTGCGCCGGGTGCCGTTCGCGCAGTGGGACTACCGGGTCACCGCCGTGCACCGCGGGGCCGGCGCGGACACCGCGACGGCCGACGCCGACCTGCGCTACCGCCTGCGCGGCCACGACGGTGCCCCCGTCGTCGTCGGCCGCACCCTGCGGCTGACCCGGGGCGCGGACGGGCAGTGGTCCGTGGCCGCGGACCGGCCCGCGCAGAAGGCCGGGCAGCAGCTGTGGGACCAGGGAGAGGTCACCGTCGTGCGGGGTGTGCACAGCCTCGTCCTGGGCGTGGGGCGGAGCGGCACGGAGCTCAGGTCGTACGCGCACCTGGCCGACCGGGCGGTGCCCGCCGTGTCGGACGCCTGGGGCACCGGCTGGAGCCGCAGCGTCGTGGTGCTCGTGCCGAATTCGCTGGAGGGCATGGCGGGCCTGCTCGGCTCGCCCGCCTCCTCCTACCGGGGCATCGCGGCCGTCACAACGGGGGAGACCGGCGCCTCGGCGAAGGCGCCCGCGGACCGGATCATCGTCAACCCCGACGCCTACGGGATGCTCGGCTCGCTGGGCCGGCAGGTCGTGCTCACCCACGAGACCACGCACGTCGCCACCCGCCGCGCCACCACCCCGGCCACCCCGCTGTGGCTGTCGGAGGGGTACGCGGACTGGGCCGGCTACCGCGGCAGCGGACGACCCCCGGCCCAGGCGGCGCCGGAGCTGGCCCGTGCGGTGGCCGAGGACCGCGTCCCGGCGGAGCTGCCCAACGACGCGGAGTTCGGTTTCTCCGGGGACGCGCAGGAGCTGGCGCAGGCCTACGAGGGCGGCTGGCTGGCCTGCCGGATGATCGCCGAGCGGTGGGGCGAGGTTCGGCTGGGGGAGTTCTACCGGGCCGTGGGCGCGCACCGGCAGCGGGACGGCGCGGTCGAGGACGCGTTGCGTACGGTGCTCGGGACCACGCCCGAGAAGTTCACCGCGCAGTGGCGCACGTACCTGCGGCAGCAGCTGGGCTGAGCCCCCGAGTGCGGATCGACCGGGCCGTGCGCCGGGTGCTCTACCAGAAGGCCGAACTGGGCCTGCTGGACGCCGGGTTCGACCCGGTCCCGCCCGCCCTGCGGGAGGCCGGTGCGGACGGCGGGGCTCCCCGCGGTGGCGTCGACGACGCCGAGTCCCTGCGCGGCACGGTGGACCTGGACTCGCCCGCCAACCGGAACTGGCCGCCGAGGTCGCCGACCGGGCCGTGATCCTGCTGCGCAACAAGGGCGTCCTGCCGCTGGCCGCGCCGCGCCGGATCGCTTTGGTGGGCCCGCAGGCCGACGAGCCGACCGCCGTGCTGGGCTGCTACTCCTTCCCGCTGCACGTCGGCGTCCACCACCCCGGTGTCCCCGCCGGCATCGAACTGCCCACGCTGCGTGAGGCGCTGGTGCGTCAGTTCCCGGGAGCCGAGATCGTCACCGTCTCGGGTACCGACGTCTCGGGTACCGACGTCTCCGGCACCGACGTCTCCGGCATCGACACGGCGGTCCGGGTCGCCCGCGAGGCGGACGTGGTGATCGCCGCGCTCGGCGACCGGACCGGCCTGTTCGGCCGCGGCACCAGCGGGGAGGGCTGCGACGTCGAGTCGCTGGCGCTGCCCGGCGTGCAGCAGGTGCTGCTCGACCGGTTGCTGGACACCGGGACCCCGCTGGTGGCGACGCTGCTGGCCGGACGCCCCTACGCGCTCGGCCGGGCGGCCCGGGAGGCGGACGCGATCGTGCAGTGCTTCTTCCCCGGCGCCGAGGGGACGGCCGCCGTCGCGCGCGTGCTGAGCGGTGCGGTCGATCCCTCGGGCCGGCTGCCCGTCGGCGTTCCGCCGGGACCGGCGCCCAGCCCGCGACCTATCTCACGGCCCGGCTGGGGCGGCGCACGGATGTCTCGGCCGTGGACCCGAGCCCGGCGTTCGCCTTCGGGCACGGCCTGTCGTACACGTCCTTCGCATGGGGCGACCTGGTCGTGACGGGCGAAGAGGCTTCCACGGACGGGGAGTTCGCCCTCTCCTTCACGGTGCGCAACACCGGTGGGCGGGAGGGCGTCGAGGTCGTCCAGCTGTATCTGCACGACCCGGTCGCCTCGGTGGTGCAGCCGGTGCAGCGGCTGATCGGCTACGGGAGAGTGCCGCTCGGTCCGGGCGGGTCGCGCCGGCTGTCGGTGACCGTACCGGCCGACCTCGCCTCCTTCACCGGCCTCGACGGGCGGCGCGTCGTGGAGCCGGGGGAGCTGGAGCTGCGGCTGTCCGCCGCGAGCGACGCCCCGCGGCTGACCGCCCGGGTCCGGCTGACCGGACCCGTCCGGTACCTCGACCACACGCGGCGGCTGCACGCCGAGTTCCGTTGAGCGGGGCGGCCCCGGTCCGCGGCGGGCCGGGGCCGCCGCACGGGCGGGGCGAAACCGAGCGGGCAGGGCGCCTCAGGCGCCCTGCACCCCCCTCCAGCTCCCGCCGGCCGCCGTCCTGCCGGCCCTTCGGCCTGCCCGGCATCTGCCTGGCGCCGGCGCTCGCCATGGCTGTGCAGGGCGGTACCGCGGCGGCACTGCTGCCGCGGGAGGCCGGCCGGCGTCAGGAGGAGACCGGCGTCTGCCCGGTGCGTTCCGGCTGAGGCGGCGCCGGGGCCCCGGGCCCGGGCGGGACCGTCGCGCGCCACAGCTGCACCGCCGCGGTCACCGTGGCGGCCACCAGCAGCCCGTTGCGCAGCACCAGCAGGGTCACGCCGAGCAGATCGCTGGCGACGACATGGGCGAACCAGACCGGGAACTCCAGCACCGTCGCCAGGCACGCCGCGAGCACCAGCCCGGCCGGCCACCGCATCCGCGTCCCCCGGTGGCACAGGCACACCGCGGCCAGCCCCACCAGCCACACCAGATACTGCGGGCTGATGACCCTGCTCGTCACGGTGAACATCAGAACGGCGGTGAAGGCGGCGTCCGCCGCCGTGCACGGGCCGAACCGCGTCGCCGCCAGCCGCCACAGCAGCAGCCAGCCGAAGGCCGCCCCGGTCAGGAACAGGGCGACGGTGGAGACCAGGCCCACGTACGGGCCGAGGAACTCCACCGACCCGTAGTTGAGCAGCACCTGCCCGTCCCAGCCGTGGTGCCGGGCCACATGGAAGACGAGCGAGCCCAGCGACTCCACCTCGGTGCCCCGGTCCCGCTGGAAGGTCAGGAAGGCGAACCCGCCCGGCATCGCCAGCGAGAACAACGCCGCGAGGACGGCGGCCGTCACCACGGCAGCCGTCCACGAGGAGCGCCTGCGTACACCGATCAGCAGCAGCACCGGCCAGACCTTCAGCATCGCCCCGAAGCCCGCCAGCGCGCCCATCACCCTCGGATGCCGGGCGGCGGCCAGCAGCGCGGCGATCGCGACGGCGGTCACCATCACGTCGTACCGGGCGTACACCGTCGGCCCGAGCAGCGGCACGCCCACCGTCCACACCCAGGCCCCGGCGAGACGGCGGCCGGGCCGCAGCCCCGCGTACAGCAGCAGGGCGAGGCCCGCCAGGTCGGCGACGCACGCCAGCACGAAGAAGGCCTGCGCGTAGCCGAGGAACGGCAGCAGCGCCGGGGAGAGCACCGCCAGCGCCGCGGCGGGCGGGTACTGCCACGTCACGTCGTCCAGAGGGAAGGTCCCGGTGCGCAGCACCTCGTACCAGCCCTGGTAGATCACCGACACGTCGCTGGTGACGTCCGGGCCGGGGAACACGACGACCCGGAAGACCGAGAGCAGCAGGAACGCTCGGGTCGCGGCCCAGACCGCCAGCAGCAGCCACAGCCGCGGTCGTCTCGCCACCGTCGTCTCCACCAGATCCCCTGCCGTTCGGTCCCTGCGCCGTTCCCGTGTGAGGGGAACATGATGTCCTGCCCGCCTGTGTACGTGCCACAGGCCCCCGCCGGGGCGGTTCGGTAGGGTCGGCGGCGATGCACAAGACCCTGATCGTGACCAACGACTTCCCGCCCCGCCCGGGCGGCATCCAGGCGTTCCTGCACAACATGGCGCTGCGTCTGGACCCCTCCGGCCTGGTCGTCTACGCCTCCACCTGGAAGCGCGGCCGCGAGGGCGTCGCCGCGACGGCCGCCTTCGACGCCGAGCAGCCCTTCACCGTCGTGCGCGACCGCACGACCATGCTGCTGCCGACGCCCGCCGCGACCCGGCGGGCCGTGGGCCTGCTGCGCGAGCACGGGTGCACCGCGGTGTGGTTCGGGGCCGCGGCGCCCCTCGGTCTGATGGCCCCGGCCCTGCGCGGGGCCGGCGCCGAGCGGATCGTCGCCACCACCCACGGGCACGAGGCCGGCTGGGCTCAGCTGCCCGCCGCCCGGCAGCTGCTGCGCCGTATCGGTGAGACCACGGACACGATCACCTACCTCGGCGAGTACACCCGCTCGCGGATCGCGAACGTGCTGACGACGGACGCCGCCGCGCGGATGGTGCAGCTGCCGCCGGGCGTGGACGAGAAGACCTTCCACCCCGCCTCCGGCGGCGACGAGGTCCGCGCCCGCCTCGGGCTCACCGACCGTCCGGTCGTCGTGTGCGTCTCCCGGCTGGTCCGCCGCAAGGGCCAGGACACGCTGATCCGCGCGATGCCGCGGATCCTGACCGCCGAGCCGGACACCGTCCTGCTGATCGTGGGCGGCGGCCCCTACGAGAAGGACCTGCGGCGGCTGGCCCGGGAGACCGGCGTCGCCGGCTCGGTCCGCTTCACCGGTCCGGTGCCCTGGTCGGAACTGCCCGCGCACTACGGCGCCGGGGACGTGTTCGCCATGCCGTGCCGCACCCGCCGCGGGGGCCTGGACGTCGAGGGACTCGGCATCGTCTACCTGGAGGCGTCCGCGACCGGCCTCCCGGTCGTCGCGGGCGACTCCGGCGGTGCCCCGGACGCCGTGCTGGACGGCGAGACCGGCTGGGTGGTCCGCGGCGGCTCCGCGGAGGAGACGGCCGACCGCATCGTCGCCCTCCTGGGCGACGCCGAACTGCGAAGCCGGATGGGAGAGCGGGGCCGCCGGTGGGTCGAGGAGAAGTGGCGCTGGGGCCTGCTGGCGGAGAAGCTGCGGACGCTGCTCTGAGCGCTCCGCCGGAAGCGCTGCGGTGCGTGCGTCCGTCGGCCGCGGTGCCGGCGCGGTTCCCGGCGCCCCCCTCGGGGCCCTCCACGCCGCGGCGGGCCGCGCCCGACCTGACCGGTGCCGCGGCGGGCGACGTTCGCCCGCCGGGTGCGGGGCGCCCGGTGCGGGGACTGCCGCCGCACGCCGGGCGGGTGCCCCGACCCGCGCGACACCCGCGACGGACCCGGTCGGCCCCCGCCGGCCGCCGACCGCCCGGTGACGCGGCGTCCGGGGCGGAGCGGACGGCGGGTTACTTCGCGTAGATCGCCTCGATCTCGTTCGCGAAGTCGTTCGCCACGACGTTGCGCTTCAGCTTCAGCGACGGCGTGATGTGGCCCGCCTCCTCCGTGAACTGGGACGGCAGGATGCGGAACTTGCGCACCGACTCCGCCTTCGACACCGCGGTGTTGCCGTCGTCGACGGCCGACTGGATGGCCGCGACCAGGTCCGGGTCCTCGCACAGCGACGCCGCGGTGGAGCCGGCCGGCTTGCCGTGCTCGGCGGCCCAGCGGCCCAGGAACTCCTCGTCGATGGTGACGAGCGCGCCCACGAACGGCCGGCCGTCGCCGACCACCATGCACTCCGCGACCAGCGCGTGTGCGCGGATGCGGTCCTCGATCACGGCCGGGGCGACGTTCTTGCCGCCCGCGGTGACGATGATCTCCTTCTTGCGGCCGGTGATCCGCAGGTACCCGTCCTCGTCGAGGGTGCCGATGTCACCGGTGTGGAACCAGCCGTCGGCCAGCGCCTCCGCGGTGGCCTTCGGGTTGTTCCAGTACTCCTTGAACAGGTGGTCGCCGTGGAGCAGCACCTCGCCGTCGTCCGCGATCCGCACCACGGACCCCGGCAGCGGCTGGCCGACCGTGCCGATCTTCTGCCGGTCCCAGGGGTTGAACGCGGTGGCCGCGCACGACTCGGTCAGGCCGTAGCCCTCCAGGACGGTGAACCCGATCCCGCGGAAGAAGTGGCCGAGGCGCTCGCCGAGCGGGGCGCCGCCTGAGATGGCGTACTCGCCGCGCCCGCCGAGGACGGCGCGCAGCTTGCTGTAGACCAGCTTGTCGAACACCTTGTGCTTCAGCTTCAGGCCGAACGACGGACCCGCGGGCTCGCCCAGCGCCTTGCTGTAGGCGATCGCGGTGTCCGCGGCCCTGTCGAAGATCTTGCCCTTGCCGTCGGCCTGCGCCTTGGCCCGCGCCGAGTTGTACACCTTCTCGAAGACCCGCGGCACGCCGAGGATGAGCGTGGGCCGGAACGCGGCCAACTCGTCGGTGAGGTTCTTGATGTCCGGCACGCAGCCCAGCTTGATCGGCGCCATCATCGGGGCGATCTGCACCAGGCGGCCGAAGACGTGCGCGAGCGGCAGGAAGAGGAGGACGGAGCACTCGCCGGTGCGGAACAGCGGACGCAGACGCTCGACGACGTTGCCGCACTCGGCGAAGAAGCTGCGGTGGGTGAGGACGCAGCCCTTGGGGCGGCCGGTGGTGCCCGAGGTGTAGACGATGGTGGCCGGGTCGTCGGCCTTCGCCAGCGAGCTGCGCTCCTCCACCGTCGCGTCGGAGACGTCCTTGCCCAGCTGCCCCAGCTCCTCCACGCCGCCGGCCTCGATCTGCCAGACGTGCTTGAGGGCGGGCAGCTTCTCGCGCACCGACTCCACGGCGGCCGTGTGGCCGTCCAGCTCGGTGATGCAGGCGGTGGCGCCCGAGTCGGACAGGATCCACTGCACCTGCTCCGGGGAGCTGGTCTCGTACACCGGCACGGTGACCGCGCCCGCGCACCAGATCGCGAAGTCCAGCAGCGTCCACTCGTACCGGGTGCGGGACATCAGGCCCACCCGGTCGCCGGGCTGGACCCCGGAGGCGATCAGCCCCCTGGCGGCGGCGTGCACCTCGGCCAGGAACGCCGTGGCCGTGACGTCCTGCCACGCCCCGCCGACCTTGCGGGCGATGACGGCGACATCCGGGTGCTGCGCGGCGTTTCTGCGGACGATGTCGGTCAGGTTGCCGTCCGCAGGGACCTCGTACAAAGCCGGAAGGCTGAACTCGCGCAAGACTGCTGCTCCTCATAGGGCGCCGGCGCCACGACGTTGTGTGATGCGACGGTGCGGTCCAAGGCTCGGGCAGGCACCCAGGAGGTCGCCGGCGGGACGCGGAGCCCACTGGTTGAATTCCTGAGCACGACTGGACGGCCCGGACGTTACCCGCCGGTATGGCTTTTCCGACAGGGGGTCCCGGCGAGATGTTCGCTGCGTCACACGGAATGGCGTTCCTTCGCGCACAGTAGTCCACCCCTTTCCCGCGAGGCCAGTAACCGCAGGTCCGGCCGCCACTGTTCACAGGGGGCGCCCTCCTCCTACGCTTGATCGTCATGCCACCCACACCGGCCGCACACCGCAGGACGCGCCACCGCGTCCATGTCGTCAGCGACGTCCACGGCAATGTGCGCGACCTGACCCGCGCAGGCGACGGCGCGGACGCCCTGATCTGCCTGGGCGACCTGGTCCTCTTCCTCGACTACGCCGACCACTCGCGCGGCATCTTCCCCGACCTGTTCGGAGTGGAGAACGCCGACCGCATGGTGGCGCTGCGCACCGCCCGCCGCTTCACGGAGGCCCGCGAACTCGGTGTCCGGTTGTGGGCCGGCATCGAGGGCGATCGCGCCAAGGTCATCGAGGGCGCGGTGCGTCGGCAGTACGACGAGCTGTTCCGGGCGTTCCCCACACCGACGTACGCCACCTACGGCAACGTCGACATGCCGCCGCTGTGGCGGGAGTACGCCGGGCCCGGCACGACGGTCCTCGACGGGCAGCGGGCCGAGATCGGGGGACTGGTCTTCGGGTTCGTCGGCGGCGGACTGCGCACGCCCATGCGTACGCCCTACGAGATCAGCGACGAGGAGTACGCGGCGAAGATCGAGGCCGTCGGCGAGGTCGACGTGCTGTGCACGCATATCCCGCCGGAGGTTCCCGAACTGGTCTACGACACCGTCGCGCGCCGTTTCGAGCGCGGCAGCCGGGCCCTGCTGGACGCGATCCGCCGGACCCGCCCCCGCTACTCGCTCTTCGGCCACGTCCACCAGCCGCTGGTGCGGCGGATGCGGATCGGGGCCACCGAGTGCGTGAACGTGGGGCACTTCGCGGGCACGGGCACGCCGTGGGCGCTGGAGTGGTGACGGAATCCCGCTGATGTGCGCAGACGGGGTGAAGGCGGCCGGTCGCCCGCGCGGTAGCCTTCACGCTGCACACGCAGCACACCTGCCGACCTTTCACCGGCCCGCATCTGGAGGAGCCACGGCGATGGCGGAACACACCAGCTCGAGCATCACGATCGAGGCGGCACCGGCCGACGTCATGGCGGTCATCGCCGACTTCGCCCGCTATCCGGACTGGACCGGCGAGGTGAAGGAGGCGGAGGTCCTCAAGACCGACGAGGCGGGCCGCGCCGAGCAGGTCAGGCTCGTCATGGACGCGGGGGCCATCAAGGACGACCAGACGCTGGCCTACACCTGGGCCGGTGACGACGAGGTCTCGTGGACCCTGGTCAAGTCCCAGATGCTGCGCGCTCTGGACGGCTCCTACCTGCTGAAGCCGGCCGGCGCCGACGCCACCGAGGTCACCTACCGGCTGACCGTCGACGTCAAGATCCCCATGCTCGGCATGATCAAGCGCAAGGCCGAGAAGGTCATCATCGACCGGGCGCTGGCGGGCCTGAAGAAGCGGGTGGAGTCGGTGCCGTAGGCCGGGCCGGCCCCCCAGTCCGCCGTTCCACGCCGCGCGGGAGACGCCGGCGGGCCCGGCGGCACCCCGCGCCGTCCCCCGCCGTGCGGCGGCACCCCGCGCCGTCCCCCGCCGTGCGGCGGCACCCCGCGCCACCCGGCGGTGGGTACCGGACCGGGCCGGTCGCCGCGCCGGGCGCCCGGGAGCGGGGCCCGGCTTCGGTAGCGTGCACCCTCATGCGCACCCTCTTGATCACCGGCCCGGGCGGCAGCGGACGTACGACGGTCGCCGCCGCCACCGCACTGACCGCCGCCCAGGAGGGCACCCGCACCCTGCTGCTCAGCGCCGACCGCACCGACACCCTCGGCGCGGTCCTCGGCACCTCCACCGGCCCGTCCCCCACGCAGGCCGCGCCGCGCCTCACCGCCTGGCGGCCCGACGCGCCCGCCGCCTTCCGCGACGACCTCGCCGCCTTCCAGGACCGCGCGGCCAACGTCCTCGACCTGCTGGGCGCCGCGCGCCTCGACCCCGAAGAGGTCACCCCGCTGCCCGGGGCCGAGGAACTCGCCCTCCTGCGTGCGCTGCGCGACGCCGCCCTCTCCGAGGCCCACGACCTGCTCGTCGTCGACCTGCCGCCCGTCCCGCAGGCCCTGGCCCTGCTCGCCCTCCCCGAGGAACTCCGCCGCTACCTGCGCCGCCTGCTCCCGCCCGAGCGGCAGGCCGCCCGCGCCCTGCGCCCGGTCCTCGGCCGGCTCGCGGGCGTGCCGATGCCCGGGGAGTGGCTGTACGACACCGCCGCCCGCTGGGACATGGAGCTGGCCGCCGTGGAGGCCGTCCTCGCCGACCGCGGCACCGCGGTACGCCTGGTCGCCGAACCCGGACCGGCCGGCACCGACGGCCTGCGCACCGCCGCCCTCGGTGCCGCGCTGCGCGCCCTGCCCGTGGAACTGCTCGTCGCGACCCGTGTCCTGCCCGACGACGCGGCGGGACCGTGGCTGGCCGGGCCCGTCGCCCAGCAGCGCAAGGCCCTGGACGGCTGGCGGGACGAGTACGGCGGTGTCCACACCGTCGCCCACCTGGGCCGCGACCCGCGCGGCACCGACGACCTGGCGGCGCTCGCGCTGCCCGGCGCCACGCCCGACACCGCACCGGCCGCGTGGCCCGTCACCGACCGGCTCGCCGACGACGGCGTCCTCGTCTGGCGCATCCCGCTGCCCGGCGCCACCCGCGACGAACTCGACCTGGTCCGGCGCGGCGACGAACTCGTCGTCACCGCGGGCCCGTTCCGCCGTGTCGTCCCGCTGCCCTCCGCCCTGCGCCGCTGCACCGTCGACGGCGCCGCCCTGCGCGAGGGCGAGTTGCGCATCCGGTTCGCGCCGGATCCGGGCCTGTGGCCCCGCACCCCGTGAACCGCATACCCCCGTTCGGGTAACGTCGGAGAGACGAACCGCAGTCAGGAGTCCGTCATGAGCGAAGAGAGCCCCACGCCCGAGCCCGCGGAGCACGAGGTGCCTCTCGCCGCCGACACCGACGACGACGCGTGGGCCACCGCCTGCGCCGAGGACCTCGCGGAGGAGAAGGCCCGCCGCCGCGCCGCCCACGGCCCGTCGGCCGGTTCGGCCGCCGAGGAGCTGCGCAAGCTCGTCGACGCGGTCGCCGAGAAGCTCACCGGCCTGCAGTCCCCCCTGCTCGGCGCGGTCGCCGGGCCCGCCGCCCAGCAGGTGGTCCGGCAGGTCGTGGAGCAGGCCAGGTCCGCCGTCGAGCCGGTCATCGAGCGCAACCCGGACGTCTTCGACCATCTGGCCGCCGCCGGCGGGGAACTGCTCGCCGCCTACCGCTCCGCCGTCCAGGCCCAGGAGACGCGCTGGACCACCGGCCTCCGCGACGATCTCGGTGGCCTGCGCGACGGCGACACCGACCGCGGCGACGGCGGCGAGGGGACCGGTCCCGGGCAGCGCATCGACCTCGACTGACCCTTCCCCGGCGTGTCCGTCCGGCGGACGACGGAACCCCGACCGCAAGGCCTCGGGTACCGTTGGCCGTAGCGGGGCTCGACCGAAACTGAGGGATTCATGGGACTCACCATCGGCGTCGACATCGGCGGCACGAAGATCGCGGCCGGCGTGGTCGACGAGGAAGGCAACATCCTCTCGACCTTCAAGGTGCCGACCCCCACCACGCCCGAGGCCATCGTGGACGCCATCGCCTCGGCCGTGGAGGGCGCACGCGCGGGACACGACATCGTCGGTGTGGGCATCGGCGCCGCCGGATACGTCAACCGCCAGCGTTCGACGGTCTACTTCGCCCCGAACATCGACTGGCGCAACGAGCCGCTGAAGGAGAAGGTCGAGGAACGCGCGGGCCTTCCGGTCGTCGTGGAGAACGACGCCAACGCCGCTGCCTGGGGCGAGTACAAGTTCGGCGCCGGCAAGGGCCACCGGAACGTCATCTGCATCACCCTCGGCACCGGCCTCGGCGGCGGCATCATCATCGGCAACAAGCTGCGCCGCGGCCACTTCGGCGTGGCCGCGGAGTTCGGCCACATCCGCATGGTGCCCGACGGCCTGCTGTGCGGGTGCGGCTCGCAGGGCTGCTGGGAGCAGTACGCCTCCGGCCGCGCCCTCGTCCGCTACGCCAAGCAGCGCGCCAACGCCACCCCCGAGAATGCCGACGTGCTGCTGGCGCTCGGCGACGGCACCCCGGACGGCATCGAGGGCAAGCACATCTCCATGGCCGCCCGGCAGGGCGACCCGGTCGCCGTGGACTCCTACCGCGAGCTGGCCCGCTGGGTCGGCGCCGGCCTCGCCGACCTCGCGTCCCTGTTCGACCCGTCCGCCTTCATCGTCGGCGGCGGTCTCTCCGACGAGGGCGAGCTGGTTCTGGACCCGATCCGCAAGTCGTACAAGCGCTGGCTGGTCGGCGGCAACTGGCGCCCGGTCGCCGAGGTCCGCGGGGCCGAGCTGGGCAACAAGGCCGGCCTGGTGGGCGCGGCCGACCTGGCCCGCGAACCCGACCCGATCATGTAGCGGCACCGCTGCGGTGGTTTCCCGAGAGCGTGGGGGGCAGCGCGACCGGCCAGGAACACCGGCCCGCGCGCGGTCCCCGCGCTCCGGGCCGCGGGGCCGTACATTGATCGGCATGGCGCCGCTCCCGCTCCCCGACTCCCGCACCGAAGGAGACGGTTCAGCCGTCATCCGGGTTCTGAGCTACAACATCCGTTCGATGCGCGACGACATCGACGCCCTCGCCCGCGTGATCCGGGCCTGCGCCCCCGACCTGGTCCTCGTCCAGGAGGCCCCGCGCTTCTTCCGCTGGCGCAAGAAACTCGCCCGGCTGGCCCACGCCGCCGACCTCGTGATCCTCACCGGCGGGGCCACGGCCGCGGGCCCCGCGATCCTGTGCAGCCTGCGCGCCACCGTCGACCGCACCGAGGACGTCCTGCTGCCGTACACCCCCGGCCTGCACCGCCGCGGCTTCGCCACCGCCGTCGTCCTGTTCGGCGGGACCCGGCTCGGCGTGCTCAGCTGCCACCTGTCGCTGGAGAAGGAGGAGCGGTACGCGCAGGGCGACCTGCTCCTGGACCGGCTCGACGCCCTGGGCGCGGAGCACGTCGTCGCGGGCGGTGACCTCAACGAGCGTCCCGAGGGCCGCACCTTCCGCCGCCTGGCCGGGCGCCTCCAGGACTGCCGCGCCGTCGCCCCGTGGGGAGGCGAGCACACCTGGCCCGGCGACCCAGGCCGGCGCATCGACGCGATCTTCGCCACGTCCGGCATCGACGTCCTCGGCTGCGGGGTCCCCCAGGAGCTCCCCGGGATCACCCCGGCCGACCTGCGGGCGGCCACCGACCACCTGCCGGTCCTGGCCGCGCTGCGGATCCCGGCGCATGCCGGGCACCCCGGCCCGAGCATCGTCTCCCGGCCGTAGCGCGCCGGCCCCGTTCCGGCGACTTCGCTGCGGCGGCCGGCAACGGCACACGGCGTCCTGGCCGGCCGTTCGGTCACAGGACCGGGGTCCCTCAGGACGGCCCGAGGACGTCCCGCCACGCCCGCTCGCGGCATCGGAGGGGCCGCCCAGGAGCACCCCGGTTTCGTGGGCGGCCCCTCCGCCGTGCGGTCGCACGCACGCCTTCGCCGCCGGACCCAGTGCCGCACCAGGCGACGTTCGCCCCGTCGCGAGGCCCGGCACGCACTCTCGCTGCACCGGACGAAAGCCCGAGTACATCCAGTACGAGGGCTTCCGGCCGGCACACCGGGAGCACGCACCGGACGCCGCTCCTTGACGGGCGAACGTTGCCTGCCGCGGCAC
>NZ_JAFFZS010000237.1 GCF_016921115.1 Streptomyces actuosus | reverse complement strand
TAACTACACCTTTGCGGTCGTGGATCTTGAGCATTGGGGGTCTGCCGTATACTCCGGTGATGATGTCCTCCCATGGGCCAAAAGAGGGATAGTCCGGCCTCAGCCTTAGTTGTGGCTGAATGGGCCGAAGGGACAAGTTGGTTAGAGGGTTGATAAGATAGAAAAGCCATGCTAAAAGACTGGCAAACATGGTGGTGGTAAATATAGCCCTTTTCCCCTAGACACTTATACAGGGGAAAAAGAGGAAGAAAAGAGAAGAAGAAGAGGAAAAGAAGAGGGGAAAAGAAAGCCAGCCAGTCATCCGCCAAGTGCCGCCATGGATACAGGTTCAAAATAAGAACTTCAGCGATGGGAGAGCGTCTCCACATCGGCCTGGAATTGGATGAGAGAGAGAAGACGGGGGTTGAGAATGAGAATGCAGG
>NZ_JAFFZS010000236.1 GCF_016921115.1 Streptomyces actuosus | reverse complement strand
GAGGTAAGCTGGCTCAAAAGGAATTTCTTTGATTTACTGTCTAACTAGTATTGAAGGGAAAACAAGAGTTTTTTATGCACTTGAGATCACTGCACGACAGCAGACGATCACCATTGATGGTCACAATTGCTACCTACAACACTGAAGGGAGGACAAGCGTGCTATGTTGAAAACCATCGACAAACATATCCAGATGCAAACCCCCTTTGTGGAGAAGACCCGATTGATTAGGGAATTGACTTTAAGAATGACATTCGGGTGGGGAATATAGAAGGGAACCCTTGGGCGTGGATTTCTAGATGGAACATGAGCTTGGTTGGGTTTAGCTATCCGCTAGAAAAGAGAAAGAGAAAGCAAACGTGAACTTATAACATACTGCTTGGTTTTTATCATTCTGCCAGCCCTATTGTGGGTATATCATTA
>NZ_JAFFZS010000235.1 GCF_016921115.1 Streptomyces actuosus | reverse complement strand
GCACACCGCAAGACTGCAGTAAAACTGGTTTCTAATGGTAGTAGTCATGCATATCGGAAGCCCCGTCGATAGGGTTTTACTTTATCATGTAATTTTTGTAGCAGACCCTTTCGGACTCCCCGTTCGAACTTCCCGAATCTTGCCCTAACCGCGAGTCATGACGCCATACCCAAACTTGCAGATCGCCATCATCAGAATGGTTATATCTCGGATTTATGCCTCTGTATACCTTTTAGTATCTTCTATATACATCAAATATCGATCTACATACCCGCCATGGCAGTACGATAAACACTATGAACTCTTCAAGTCCGCTGTATCACCTGCGCCCCAAGCTGGATGAAATCCTCGACGATAGCGCCCCTTTCCCCTACACTCTCAGCGCCTTTATCGCGTTCCTGTCCAAGAACCACTGTCTTGAGA
>NZ_JAFFZS010000234.1 GCF_016921115.1 Streptomyces actuosus | reverse complement strand
GTACAATGTTTTTATATTTATAAAAAAAAAATACAAATAATAGTAGAATAGGGTAGAGGATATATACTAGGACAGAGTAATGACACGCATTGAGCAAATGGAAAATGGAAGAAGAGTCCTCGTAATCAAGTTCCAACTCGCGGCTAGCAAAAAAAAAAAAAGACCCTTGTATTCGGGTCGAGACTGAGCACTGTGTTTGGTTCGGGACATACGGTATGGTATGGTAACCCACTGGTATTTCTATTTTCGCCGCAGTGAGCATGCCCCCCGTGTGCCAGCGCTGGTGGTGCGCTGCCCCGTAAATTACCCCTGTAATGCCGATACGCCATCGCAACGTCTCCTTTCCCATTTTTTCCTTTCCTCCACCGTTTCTGTTCTTTTCTCTTTTCTTCATCCTCTCTCCTCTTCTTCTTTTTTCTCTGCA
>NZ_JAFFZS010000233.1 GCF_016921115.1 Streptomyces actuosus | reverse complement strand
GGAGTGGTGATAGGCAAGGAACTCACCAAGAAGTTCTATGATAATGGTTTTGATAAGAGCTATTATCTCGGATGTTCAACAGGTGGCCGTCAGGGGTGGAATTCAGTACAGAAGTTCCCCAATGACTTCGACGGCGTTGTCGTGGGCGCTCCTGCGATCAATTTCATCGGATTGCTTTCATTGAGTGCGCACTTCTATCCGATCACAGGTCCCCCTTCATCTAAGACCTATCTCTCCACCACCGAGTGGAAGATTGTTCACGAGGAGATTCTTCGTCAATGCGATGCCATCGACGGAGCAAAGGACGGCATTATCGAGGATCCGGATCTCTGTCAGCCGATATTCGAGACACTGATCTGCAAGTCCAGCTCCAAGAGCAAAGGCAATTGTCTCTCTCCGGAGCAGGTCAACACGGCTCAACAGGTT
>NZ_JAFFZS010000232.1 GCF_016921115.1 Streptomyces actuosus | reverse complement strand
GGATAGGAGAGAGGGAAGGATGGATGATACAAGTTTGCAGTACTTGATACTAGACTGTTTTGACTACTGTTCTCGGAAGCACACAGATATCGGACATGCACACTCCACCCCAGCAGGAACAAATCAGGATGATACACAACAGCAGAAAGAGGGGATGCATTAATTGTGTGTGTGTGTTATACAGCACAGGCTGCATACAATTATACTCTAGTCACGATCCAATGGGAATGACTCCTCGCTTGTCAGGAATTTCGATTATTTTTCTGGGTGATGCTCCACTTGGGGCCTGGGGGGATTTTCTGGGTGCAATCTCAGTATCCAGACTTTGTTTTGTTTTGTTTTATTTATTATTTTTTTTCTTGTCTTTGGTACAGAATCCGTTAGTTGTACCCCTTATTGGGTTACTCTTCTGTTGCTGTTTGTGTA
>NZ_JAFFZS010000231.1 GCF_016921115.1 Streptomyces actuosus | reverse complement strand
ATATATTCATATGCAGTAGTCAAGCAAGTGTAACGGAATAACCCTAATACACGCCATACACGATGACCATACCATACGGATCCACCAGGTCCCGTGATTTGTCCGCGGGAACCGACGGGAACCGGTGATATGTGCCTCCGAGGGCCATCGGCACTCTGATTGGCTGTTGATTCCGCGGGCAGAAAAAGTCGGCGGGGGAGGGGAAAGGAAAGGTACGGTTCGTTGCCGCTGGAGGCAATTCGCTTTTCTATTATATTTCTCGCATGCGTTGACTCACCGGCTGCTCTTTTATACCTGGACGATCTTCTTCTTCTTCCTCTTCTCTTACCTCTCGTTAATTGCCCTCTCTCTCTTTCATTCTCTCTCATTCCGTTACTTAGCCCTATTATCCTCCGCTTAATCTACTACAATGGCCTCCCAGCAGAATGG
>NZ_JAFFZS010000230.1 GCF_016921115.1 Streptomyces actuosus | reverse complement strand
TCTATCCACAAAGCCACTAAAGTTCAAGTCCATTAAAGTGGAGCTCCAGAGCCTTGTACAGGCCCACAAAAAATCTATTACAAAGAACTAGTTGATTAAGAATAGAAGCAAGCACAAGCAATCACAATATGAGTGAGACAATCTAACCATAGTTAGAATCATAACTGATGATCAAACTCTATAAAAACAGGTTCAGAAGAGGTTAATAGTGAAGGCAGCAAGAGCCCAAAACTACAAAAGAACCAGCATACTACTGCTACTATGAATGAGGTTGAAGGAGCTAATAATGACAGTGAGAAGAAGGATAAGGAAGTTGGTACTGGAGGTGAGGATCATGAGATAGAGATTGATGAAGGCAATGATGGTGCTGAGAAAGAGAATAAAGAGGATGGTGCTGGAGCTACCCCTGATAGAAACTAGGATTGACTA
>NZ_JAFFZS010000229.1 GCF_016921115.1 Streptomyces actuosus | reverse complement strand
GGGGTGTGCATGTTGTTAGTTGGTGGTAACATGGCTTACTGGGGGACAGAAATCCTCCTGCATGTCGACCACGATCAGCGCGGCCTTGTTATTTTCTGTGGTCATGTTTCCAGAGTGCTATATAGAATAAACGTCCAGAGTAAAGCTTAGCAGAATTGTGGCTGCAGAATGCAGACGTCGAGCTTCAGATCTGCGGTTGCGATAAGATTAAATGATAAGATAATCCCTTATCAGTCTACAATTTCCAAAAATTCCATCCATTATATTCATGGCACGCACATAGTCGTTGTCTATACCGAGAGCTTCTCTTGAATTGAATAACCTGTTATGCGGGTAAGAAAGCATCTTTATATCAAACACTCTCCATAATCCAAAAAAGATTCAATTTACAATTTTACATTATATCGATATAAAAAGGAAGAATCCAAAAC
>NZ_JAFFZS010000023.1 GCF_016921115.1 Streptomyces actuosus | reverse complement strand
CACTTGATGGGGTAAGGCTCCCAGTAGACGACTGGGTTGATAGGCCGGATATGGAAGCCAGGTGACTGGTGGAGTTGACCGGTACTAATAGGCCGAGGGCTTGTCCTCAGTTGCTCGCGTCCACTGTCAGTTCTGAGGCAACGAACAGTTGCCGGCTTTGAGCAGAACGACAACAGAAGAGTGTGCTTGTTCGCTCGAAACCATTAGGGTTTCGGTGGTCATAGCGTGAGGGAAACGCCCGGTTACATTCCGAACCCGGAAGCTAAGCCTTACAGCGCCGATGGTACTGCAGGGGGGACCCTGTGGGAGAGTAGGACGCCGCCGAACAATCTTTGGAGGACCCCTGGTCCCAGCGTTCAGCTGGGACCAGGGGTCCTTTTGTTTTTACAATGTTTGCGGTACCGAAGACAGGAGTCACCGATGTCCACCAACTCTCCCGACGACCGACCGGAGCGCGACCAGCGGCGACGGGACAGTGGGGACCGCGGGGACCGTGGCGCCCACCGGGCGGACCGCGGCGGCTTCCGGCGCGGCGACGACCGTCGCGACAGCGACCGCGGCTTCCGCGGGCGTGACGACCGCCGTGACGACCGTGGTGACCGTGGTGGTTTCCGGCGTGACGATCGGCGTGACGATCGGCGTGACGACCGGGGTGACGACCGGGATCGGCCCTACCGCCGTGACGACCGTGGCGAGGGGGGCGGATACAGGGCGCGTGACGACCGTGGTGACCGTGGTGGTTTCCGGCGTGACGATCGGCGTGACGACCGGGGTGACCACCGGGATCGGCCCTACCGCCGTGACGACCGTGGCGAGGGGGGCGGATACAGGGCGCGTGACGACCGTGGTGGTTTCCGCCGTGACGATCGGCGTGACGACCGTGGTGACCGTGGTGGTTTCCGCCGTGACGACCGGGGTGACCACCGGGATCGGCCCTACCGCCGTGACGACCGTGGCGAGGGGGGCGGATACAGGGCGCGTGACGACCGTGGTGACCGTGGTGGTTTCCGCCGTGACGACCGGCGTGACGACCGTGGTGACCTCGGTGGTTTCCGGCGTGACGACCGCCGTGGCGAGCGGCGTGACGATCGTGACCGTGACGTCCGTCCGCGTGACGACCGGGGTGACCGTGGTGGTTTCCGCCGTGACGACCGCCGTGACGACCGCGGTGGCTTCCGGGGCCGTGACGACCGCGGTGGCCGTGGGCCGCGCCGCGACGACCGGGGCGGCCGGCCGGGCGGGTTCCGCGGTCGCGACGACCGGCGTGACGACCGGCGCAGTGGTGGTGGGCGGTTCCGCGACGAGCGGGACCGGGACCGGGAGCCGATCAAGCGGCTGCCCATCCCGGAGGACGTCACGGGCGACGAGATCGACAAGGACGTACGGCAGGAACTGCAGAGCCTGCCCAAGACGCTCGCGGAGGACGTCGCCAAGAACCTGGTGATGGTCGCGCGGCTCATCGACGAGGACCCCGAGGGGGCCTACGGCTACTCCCGCGTGGCGCTCCGACTGGCGTCGCGGGTCGCCGCCGTGCGGGAGGCGGCCGGGTTCGCGGCGTACGCGAACCAGAAGTACTCCGAGGCGCTCGCCGAGTTCAGGGCGGCTCGACGGATGACCGGCAGCGTGGAACTGTGGCCCGTCATGGCGGACTGCGAGCGTGGGCTCGGGCGGCCGGAGAAGGCGCTGGACATGGCCGGGGCCTCCGAGGTGCACAAGCTCGACAAGGCAGGCCAGGTGGAGATGCGGCTCGTCGCGGCCGGCGCTCGGCGCGACATGGGGCAGCTGGACGCGGCCATCGTGACGCTCCAGAGCCCCGAGCTGGCCTCCCACTCCGTCCAGCCGTTCACCGCGCGCCTGCGGTACGCGTACGCCGACGCGCTGCTGGCCGCCGGCCGCCTGGGTGAGGCCCGGGAGTGGTTCGCCAAGGCCGTGGAGGCCGACCGGGACGGCAGCACGGACGCCTCCGACCGGCTTGCCGAGTTGGACGGCGTGGAGTTCGTCGACGCCCTCGACGAGAACGAGGCCGCGAACGAGGCCCCGGCCGAGACCGCGCCCTCGACCGGGACCGCGCCCTCCGCCGAGGGCGCGACCCCGGACGTGACCGAGGGCGAGCGCGCCTCCGCCGACGAGGACGCGCGCGACGGCGACGTCTGACAACCGCACACCGTCACGAAGAAGGGGGGTGGGACCCGATCGGGACCCACCCCCCTTCTTCGTTCCCGGTGTTCGCGGCGTGTCTCAGGGCTCCAGTGCCCGCAGGACCAGACCCGTGGCCGGCTTCGGCCCGAACGAGGTCGACTTGCGGGGCATCGTGACGCCTTGGCGGGCCAGCTCGCGGACGACGTCCTCGCGCACCGGATGCATCAGGACGGCCGTACCGCCGTCGCGTTCCGCTTTCGCGACCGTGGCGGCCGTGTCGTGGATGTAGGCGATGTGGGCTGGGGAGTCCTCGGGGATGTGCCAGACCTGATCCAGCAGCACTGCGTGCAGGACCGTGGCGTCGAGGGTGCGCCAGGCCGCCGGGCGGTGGGCGGGGACAGCGCGGGCCAGCAGCCCGGGGTCCGGGCGGTCGATCAGATGGAAGGCGCCGTCGCCGGCGAGCAGGAACGCGTTGCTGTCGCAGGCCGCGTCGGCGAGGGCTGCCAGGGCCTCGGCGAGCGGTGCCTCCAGCCGCCGTACGCGGAACAGGCCGTCCAGCGCGGCCACGGCGTCGGCGACCGGCAGGCCGTGCAGAAGACGGTGGATGGCACGGACGCGCAGCGGGTAGCGGGCGGTGTCCACGAGGAGGACCAGGCCGTAGTCCCAGGGGCTGGGGGAGGGGTGCTCCGCCCGCAGGCGGAGGTAGGTGGCCCAGCGGTGGTGGCCGTCGGCGATGAGTGCCTGGTGCTCCGCCAGCTCCGCCTGCACGCGGGCCACGTCGGTGGGCGCGGTGACGGCCCACAGGCGGTGGCTGAAGCCGTCCTCGGTGGTGGTGGACAGCAGCGGGGGAAGTTCGGCCGTGCGCTCGACCAGCTTGGTCGTGGCGGCCACCGTGTCGTCGCCCCGGTAGGTCAGCAGCAGCGGTTCGAGGTTGGCGGAGGTGGCGCGCATCAGGGCGGCGCGGTCGGCGACCACGTGCGGCATGACGTCCTCGTGCGGCAGGACGACCCCGTCCGACGGCTCGGACACGCGCAGGGCGCCGATGAGGCCGCGCTGGAGCATGCCTTCGCCGTCGCGCTGCTCGTACACGTACAGGGCCGGCTCGGCGTCGGCGGTCAGGACGCCCTCGGCGCGCCACCGGCGCAGGGTGCCGGCTGCCTGCTCGTTGCGGGCGGTGGGGGTGACGGCCTGCGGCAGGATCAGACGGACGATGTTGTGCGGGTCGGCGGCCTCGAGATGATGCAGGCCGTCGGGGCGGACGACGACGTCGTACGGAGGGGACGTCACGGCGGCGAGACTGCCGACCCGGTCGGGGTCGTAGCGCAGGCCTCGGAACGGGGTCAGTTCCAGGCCTCGGGGCGCCGTTGCTTCCGAGTGACCTGCAGAGTTCATCCCGGCATCGTACGTGTGTCGGTGGCATGCGGGATGATCGGGGGAAAGCGAGCGACCTAGGAGCGGTGCGGAATGAGCCAGAGCGTCAGGACGAGGCCCGAGGGCAGTGCCCGTGCCCTGAGCGAGGCGTACGACACGGCGCTGCTCGACCTGGACGGCGTGGTGTACGCGGGCGGGCGGGCGATCGTGCACGCGGTGGACTCGCTCGCCGTCGTCCGGTCCGGCGGCATGCATCTGGCGTACGTCACGAACAACGCGCTGCGGACCCCGGACGCGGTGGCCGCCCACCTGACCGAGCTGGGGATACCGACCGGGGCGGAGGACGTGATCACCTCCGCGCAGGCGGTGGCGCGGCTGATCGCCGAGCAGTTGCCCGCGGGGTCGCGGGTGCTGGTCGTCGGGGGCGAGGGGCTGCGGGTGGCGCTGCGGGAGCGGGGTCTGGAGCCGGTGGAGTCCGCCGACGACGACCCGGCGGCGGTGGTGCAGGGGTTCGGCGGGCCCGATCTGGCCTGGGGGCGGTTCGCGGAGGCGTCGTACGCCATCGCCCGCGGAGTGCCGTGGTTCGCGTCCAACACCGACCTGACGATCCCGAGCGGCCGCGGCATCGCGCCGGGCAACGGAGCGGCGGTGGAGGTCGTGCGGATCGCGACGGGCGCGGAGCCGCAGGTGGCGGGCAAGCCGCTGCCGCCCATGCACCGGGAGACGATCCTGCGGACCGGGGCCGAGCGGCCTCTGGTGGTCGGTGACCGGCTCGACACGGACATCGAGGGCGCGTTCAACGGCGGAGTCGACTCGCTGCTCGTGCTGACCGGTGTCACCGACGGAGCCCTGCTGCTGGCCGCGCCGCCGCAGCACCGGCCGACGTACGTGGACGCGGATCTGCGGGGCATGCTCGGCGGCCAGCCCGAGGTGACGGGGACGGGCGACGGGTTCCGGTGCGGCGGGTGGACGGCGTCGGCCGGTGCGGAGCGGCTGGAACTCGACGGAGACGGGGAAGCACTGGACGGCCTGCGCGCGCTGTGTGCGGCGGCCTGGACCGCGGCCGGCGAGGGCTCGTGCGGCCTCGACGCGGGCAAGGCGCTGGCCCGGCTGGGGTTGTGAGGCCGGGCGCGGGGCGGCGGGCGGACGGTCCCGGGTGCGGGAGCGGGGCCGCCGTGAATCCCGGATCCGGAGATGTGGTGAGGGTGGGCCAACCCGACTGTGTCCGTGTGCTGCCCTTCACGGCCGCCGGATCGCTGCCCGCCCCTGGCGCTGGAGCCGGTGCGGCAGACGGGTGTCGCCGAACTCGCCGACCGGTACGTCGACGAGCTGTCCGGCGGGCAGCGGCAGCGCGTGTGGATCGCGACGGCGCCGGCCCAGCAGACCCCGCTGCTGCGGGACGAGCCCACCACCTGCCTCGACGTCCAGCACCAGATCGACGTGCTCGACCTGTGTGCGGCACTGCACGAGGAGCAGGGCCGCACACAGGTCGCCGCGCTCCGCGACCTCAACCACGCCGCCCACCACCCACCTCGTCGCGCTCGGGGACGGCCGGGTCGTCGCGCAGGGGGTGCCGGGCGACATGGTCACCGCCGAACCGGTCGAGAAGATCTTCCGGCTGCGCTGCCGAGTCATCGACGGCCGGAGACGGGGACGCCGCTGGTGGTGCCGGCGGCGCGCCGGACACACGCCCGCGCGGCGGCTAGTGCCGCATCAGGCAACGTTCGCCCCGTCGCGGCGTCCGGCACGCACTCTCGCTGCACCGGACGAAAGCCCGAGTACATCCAGTACGAGGGCTTCCGGCCGGCACACCGGGAGCACGCACCGGACGCCGCTCCTTGACGGGCGAACGTTGCCTGCCGCGGCACTAGAGAAGCTTCCTGAGCCGGAACAGGTCCATCAGCCCGGCCTCCAGCCGCACCCGCCCCGAGCCCCAGGCCCGGGCGAAGTGCAGGTCGCCGTCGACGAGGGCGACCAGGTCGTCCCCCGACATGGCCAGCCTTATCTCGGCCCGCTCCCGCGGCGACCCCAGGAGCGTGTCGTCCACCCGGATCCGGCCGCCGGTCATCCGCCCGACGAAGGTGACGTCCAGGTCCTTGATGTGGCAGCTCACCGAACGGTCCAGGGACACCGCCTCGCGGACGTTCCCCTCGGTCTGCTGCATGTTGTCCGAAAGCTTCTCGAGTGCGGCGCGGCACTCCTCGATCGTGGCCATCGCGATCGACGGTACCCCAGTGGTTCGGGGTAGCGTCTGGGCATGAGCGACACCCTGCCCGGAGCCGACGTACCGGCGGAACACGCGGAGGAGCCCGAGGGGGGCCCGGCCGCCACGGCCCCCTTGGACGTGCCCCGCGCCCCCACCGGCAACGCCGGCGTCGACGCCGTCCTGGAGCGGCTGGCCGACGCCGACCACCTCACCACGGACGGGCACGTCGAGGTGTACGAGGATGTACACGGGGGGCTGCGCGACGCGCTGACCGCGCTCGACACCCGCCCGGGACCGCCGGCGCCCGAACCGCGGCGCACGGCCCCGGCCGCCACCCCGCAATGAGACCCTTCGGGTCGCACCCTTCGGATTCGTCGTACGGGAACAGGAGCTGAACCGAACGTGGCAGGAGTCGCACGCCGCCGTCTTGACGCGGAGCTGGTCCGCCGGAAGCTCGCGCGCTCGCGTGAGCACGCCAGTCAGCTGATCGCCGCCGGGCGGGTCACCGTCGGCAAGACCGTCGCGACCAAACCGGCCACGCAGGTGGAGACCGCCGCCGCGATCGTCGTCACCGCCGACGGCAGCGATCCCGACTACGTCTCCCGCGGCGGGCACAAGCTCGCCGGGGCGCTGGAGGCCTTCGTACCGCAGGGCCTTGCCGTGCGGGGGCGGCGGGCGCTCGACGCCGGCGCGTCCACGGGCGGCTTCACCGACGTCCTGCTGCGCGCGGGGGCCGCGCACGTCGTCGCCGTCGACGTCGGGTACGGGCAACTCGCCTGGACTCTGCAGAGCGATGAACGCGTCACCGTCAAGGACCGTACGAACGTACGCGAGTTGACGCTCGACGTGATCGACGGAGTGCCGGTGGAGCTAGTCGTGGGAGATCTGTCCTTCATCCCGCTCGGGCTGGTGCTGCCCGCCCTGGTGCGGTGCGTGACGCCGGACGCCGATCTGGTGATGATGGTCAAACCGCAGTTCGAGGTGGGTAAGGAGCGACTGGGCAGCGGGGGTGTCGTGCGGAGTTCGCAGCTGCGGGCGGAAGCCGTGCGGGGCGTGGCCGAGAAGGCGTGGGAACTGGGGCTCGGGGTGAAGGGTGTCACCGCCAGTCCGTTGCCCGGGCCGTCCGGGAACGTCGAGTACTTTCTGTGGCTGTGTGCCGGGGCGCCCGCCCTGGACCCGGCCGACGTTGACCGTGCAGTGGCGGAGGGGCCGCGTTGACACCGAACCGAGCTCGTACTGTTTTCCTGCTCGCCCACACGGGAAGGCCTGCGGCCATCCGCAGTGCGGAGCTCGTGGTCAAGGGACTCCTGCGGTCCGGCATCGGGGTGCGCGTCCTGGAGTACGAGGCGCTGGACCTGCCTCTGCCCGACGAGGTGGAGACGGTCAAGGAGGCGACCCCGCAGTGCCTCGACGGGTGTGAACTGCTCATCGTCCTCGGCGGTGACGGGACGCTGCTGCGCGGCGCCGAGTTCGCGCGGGCGTCCGGGGTGCCGATGCTCGGCGTCAACCTCGGCCGGGTCGGCTTCCTCGCCGAGGCCGAGCGGGACGACCTGGACAAGGTCGTCGACCGGGTGGTGGCGCGCTCGTACGAGGTCGAGGAGCGCATGACCGTCGACGTCGTCGTCCACCGCAACGGCGACATCGTGCACACCGACTGGGCGCTCAACGAGGCCGCCGTGCAGAAGGCCGGCGCGGAGAAACTGCTCGAGGTGGTGCTGGAGGTCGACGGGCGTCCGGTGACGGGGTTCGGGTGCGACGGGATCGTGCTGTCGACACCCACCGGCTCCACCGCGTACGCGTTCTCCGCCGGCGGGCCCGTGGTGTGGCCGGAGGTGGAGGCGCTGCTGATGGTGCCGATCAGCGCGCACGCGCTGTTCGCGAAGCCGCTGGTGACCTCGCCGGACTCCGTGCTCGCGGTCGAGGTGCTGCCGCACATTCCGCCCGGCGTGCTGTGGTGCGACGGGCGGCGGACGGTGGAGCTGCCGCCGGGGGCGCGTGTGGAGGTCCGGCGGGGTGCCGTGCCCGTGCGGCTCGCCCGGCTGCACCACGCGTCCTTCACGGACCGGTTGGTGGCGAAGTTCGCGCTGCCGGTCTCCGGGTGGCGGGGGGCACCGCACTGAAGCGCTCCCCCGGGACATGCCGCGGTATGACGTCCGTCGGCCGCGCGGTTCCCCGTGCCTCTCGGCGCGCTGCCGAACCTCAGGGGACTGCGCCGGACCAGCTCGTGCGTGCCGTCCCGGCACGACGAGGCGGACGCTGCCCACGTGACCGGTCGGCACCGGCCGTCCGCCGCGACGACGCGCGCGGCGCCCGTCCGTCGCACGCACCCGTCCCTGCGGCGGGCCGCGCCCGCCCGGCATCCCGCCCCCGGCCCTCCGGTGGCGGACGCGCCCGGCCGTCCGGGGGTCGCGGGTCAGGCGGAGCCCGCTCGTGCGGCCCCGGCACGCCCCCGCAGGAGTGACACAGCCGGGGCGGTCGCACTCCCCGGCCCGGACCTCGTATGGTCTTCACCGTGCTGGAAGAGATGCGGATACGGTCACTCGGAGTCATCGACGACGCCGTCGTCGAGCTGTCCCCCGGGTTCACCGCCGTCACCGGTGAGACGGGTGCGGGCAAGACCATGGTGGTCACCAGCCTCGGGCTGCTGCTGGGCGGGCGGGCGGATCCGGCCCTCGTGCGGATCGGCGCAGGCAAGGCGGTCGTGGAGGGGCGCATCGCCGTGGCGCCCGGTGCCACCGCCGTCGTGCGGGCCGAGGAGGCAGGGGCGGAGCTGGACGACGGGGCGCTGCTGGTCAGCCGTACCGTTTCGGCCGAGGGGCGCTCGCGGGCGCATCTCGGCGGCCGGTCGGTGCCGGTGGGGCTCCTCGCCGAACTCGCCGACGACCTGGTGGCCGTGCATGGACAGACGGACCAGCAGGGGCTGCTGAAGCTGTCCCGACAGCGTCAGGCGCTGGACCGGTACGCCGGGGACGCCGTGGGCGTGCCGCTCGCCGAGTACACCGAGACCCACCGTCGGCTGCGCGCGCTCTCCGCGGAGCTGGAGGAGATCACCACGCGTGCGCGGGAGCGGGCTCAGGAAGCCGACATGCTCCGGTACGGGCTGGACGAGGTCGCCGCGGTCGAGCCGCGTCCCGGGGAGGACGTGGAGCTCGCCGAGGAGGCCGAGCGGCTGGGCCACGCCGAGGCGCTGTCGTCGGCCGCGACCGCCGCGCACGCCGCTCTCGCGGGCAACCCGGAGGACCCCGAGGGCATCGACGCGGCCACCCTCGTCGCTGGCGCCCAGCGGGCCCTGGAGGCCGTACGGTCGCACGATCCGGCGCTGGCCGCGCTCGCCGACCGGATCGGGGAGATCGGGATCCTGCTCGGCGACGTGGCCGGCGAACTGGCCGGATACGCCGACGACCTGGACGCCGATCCGCTGCGACTGTCGGCCGTCGAGGAGCGGCGGGCCGCGCTGACCGGGCTGACGCGGAAGTACGGCGAGGACGTCGCCGCCGTGCTGGCCTGGACCGAGCAGAGCGCCGCCCGCCTGAACGAGCTGGACGGCGACGACGAGCGGATCGGGGAGCTGACCGCCGAGCGGGACGCGCTGCGGAGCGAACTGGGCGGACTGGCACAGGTGCTGACGGACGCCCGGACGGAGGCCGCCGAGCGGTTCGCCGCCGCCGTCACCGCCGAGCTGGCCTCGCTGGCGATGCCGCACGCGCGCGTGTCCTTCGCCATCCGGCAGACCGAGGACCCGGAGGGCGTCGAGGTCGGCGGGCGCACGGTCGCCTACGGGCCGTCGGGAGTCGACGAGGTGGAGCTGCTGCTCGCCCCGCATCCCGGGGCGCCGCCGCGGCCGATCGCCAAGGGCGCGTCGGGCGGTGAGCTGTCGCGTGTGATGCTCGCCGTCGAGGTCGTCTTCGCGGGCACGGACCCCGTGCCGACGTACCTCTTCGACGAGGTCGACGCCGGGGTCGGCGGCAGGGCCGCCGTCGAGATCGGGCGGCGGCTGGCGAAGCTGGCGAGGAGTGCGCAGGTCGTCGTCGTCACCCATCTGCCGCAGGTGGCCGCCTTCGCGGACCGGCAGCTGCTCGTGGAGAAGACCAACGACGGCTCCGTGACCCGCTCCGGCGTGAAGGTGCTGGAGGGCGAGGACCGCGTGCGCGAGCTGTCCCGGATGCTCGCCGGCCAGGAGGACTCCGAGACCGCTCGCGCGCACGCGGAGGAACTGCTGGCGACGGCCCGCGCCGACCGCTGACGCCCTGGCCCGCGGCGAACGGGACACCGACCGCCCGCCCGGCACCCTGCGGGGGCGAGCAGCCGACCGGCGCCACGGCCGGCTCCCTCCGCGGTGCGGGTGGGTGACCGGCGTGCGCCGCGCCGCGCGCCCGCGCCCGGCGCGCGGGGGCAGCCGTCGGCATCGGCGCGACGGATCGCTGCTGCAACGCGGGCGTGCCGGGTCCCGCACGGGGCGCGGGCCGGATGGCGTGCGGCCGGCGGGGGAAGCGATGCGGGGGGACGCGCGGACGACGGGTCCGTAGGGTGGCGGGATGACCGGACGCGCCCCGCGGAGTCTCTCGTTCGCCCTCGCCTGCGGCCTCGCCCGGGCCGCCACCGCCGCGCTGTACCCGGGCCCAGCGGTCGCCTTCGCCGCGGCTGTGGCGGGCGCGCGGGTGCGGCCCGCGGCCGGGCTCGCCGTGGCCGCCGCCGGGGCCTGCGGGGCCTACGACGACGTGGCCGGGGCCGGTGATCCGCGCCGCGGCTTCCGGGACCACCTCGGTGCGCTGCGGCACGGTGACGTCACCAGCGGAGCCGTGAAGCTGTTCGGGGTCTCGGCGGCCGGGCTCGCCGCGGGGACCCTGCTCAAGGAGCGGCCGGCCGACCGCGTGCTCGCCGGGGTGGTGATCGCCGGGGCCGCCCACTTCGTCAACCTCGTCGACGTACGGCCCGGCCGGGCCGCCGGTGCGGTGCTCGCCCTCGCGGCACCGGGGCTGCTGCGGGCCGGGCCTGCGGGCGAGTTGTCCGCCGTCGCCGCCGGGGCCGCGGCGGCCGCGCTCCCCGACGATCTGGGGGAGCGCGCGATGCTGGGGGACACCGGCGCGCACGCGCTGGGTGCGGCTCTCGGCGCGGCCGTCGTCGCGGGCAACGGGCGGGCCGGGCTGCTGGTGCACGCCGCCGCGCTCGTGGCCGCCGCGGTGTGCGGGGACCGGGTGAGCGAGGCGGCTCGTTCACTCGTGTGAGTGATGTGGGAGTGAGCGCTGACCGGGCGCGCGCCCCCGTCGTCCCGGAACGCACGTGTGTCCTGGCATCCTTGGCGGGGCGCCGGGAGGCCTCTGCGCGGCACACACCCGGCGCGTGATCCTTCTGTACGTTTCTTCGTGACCACCCGACGCCGAACCAGGAGCCCCGGCCACGTGAGCCCGATCAGCCCCACACCGCACGGCCAGTCGCCGCTGCGCACCGTGCAGGTGCTGGGCGGAGGCAACGCCGGCAGCAGCGCCCACGTGCGCTCCCTGGCCGCCGGGCTCGTCGCGCGGGGTGTACGCGTCACGGTGTGCGCCCCCGCCGAGGCGGATCACGCCTACGGCTTCACCGCGACCGGCGCCGACCACGCGCACGTCCCGCGGAGCAGCGACCCCGCCTCCGTCGCCGCCCTGCGGGCGGCCTGCACCGACGCCGACCTGGTGCACGCGCACGGTCTGCACGCCTCCTTCCGGGCCGTCCTGGCGCTCAGCGGCCGCACCACCCCGCTCGTCGTCACCTGGCACAACCACGCCTACGCCGAAGGGGCACGCGCCCACCTGGTGCGCCTGCTCGAGCGGCGGGTGGTGAAGGCCGCCGCCGTGGTGCTGGGCACCAGTTCGGACCTGGTGGACCGGGCCCGCCGCACCGGTGCGCGCGACGCGCGGCTCGCGGCGGTCGGCCTGCCGGGCCGGCGTCCCGTCCCGGGAGCGGAGGAACCCGAGCGGCCCCGGCCCAAGCTGCGCGCCGAACTGGGGTCCACGGGACGCCCGTTGCTCGTCGCCGTGGGCTCGCTCGACCGGCATCGCGGCTACGACGTCCTGCTGGACGCGGCGCGTGCCTGGCGCCGGCTCGTCCCACCGCCCCTGCTCGTCGTCGCCGGGGAGGGGCCGCTGCGGGCCCCTCTCCAGGGCCGTGTCGAGCGCGAGGAACTGCCGGTGCGGCTCGTCGGGCGCCGCGACGACGTGGGCGAACTGCTCGCGGCCGCCGATCTCGCACTGCTGCCCGGTGGCCGGGAGGCGCGCTCGGTGCTCGCGCAGGAGGCCCTGCACGCGCGGGTCCCGCTGGTCGCCGTCGACACCCCGGGCATCCGCGAACTGGTGGGCGACGCCGCCGAACTCGTCCGCGAGGCGGACGCCGCGGCCCTCGCCGCGGCGGTCGTCCGGCTGCTCGGCGACCCCGCGCGGCGCGGGGAACTGCGGGACAACGCGGCACGGCAGGCGGCCACCTGGCCGACCGAGGACGAGACGGTCGCCCAGGTCCTCAGCGTCTACGACGAGTTGACCCAGCCCCGGCCGCTCGTCTAGCGCGTGTGGGAAAGCCACGTCGTGCTCGCTGCGTCTGGCGCGGTACCTCGCCGCGTTGCCGGGATCGCCCGCGTACGCCCCCTGCGCGGGCGACCCTCCACCGTGCTGTACATCGCACCGGACGTCCTGCACTCTCCGGCGAGGCTTCCCGGTCCCGGCACCGGGTGAGCTGTTCGGCAGGTCGGTGACGCCTCCGGTGGACGTCCGCGGCGTCGCCGCGATCCCGCCGGCGGACCCTTCCGGTCACGGAACCCGCGCCGGTCGGGAGACCCGCGCGGGACCGGGCTCCGCACGGCGCGGGCGGGGGGACCCGGCAGGTCCTCAGCCGACGTGCCGCCGCGCCCGCAGCGCCAGGCTCAACGCCAGCACCGTCTGCGGGTCGTCCAGGTCGGTGCCGAGCAGTTCGCCGATCCGGGCCAGCCGGTTGTACAGGGTCTGCCGGTTCAGATGCAGTTCGCGGGCCGTCTCCGCCTTGCGGCCGGCGTGGGCGAGGTAGGTCTCCAGAGTGGGCAGCAGAGGCGGTCTGGAGCGGCGGTCGTGGTCACGGAGCGGACCGATGGCGCGGTCCACGAACGCCGCCAGGTCCGGATGGTCGCGCAGCCGCCACAGCAGAAGGTCGATGTCGAGGCGGCGGGCGTCGTACCAGGGGCGGTCGGTGAGGCCCTGCGCCGCGGTCGCCGTCTCCGCCGCGTGCCTGAGACCCGCGGACACCGCCGCCCAGCCGCCCGCGACGCCGACCACCACGACCGGCGGCTGCCCGCCCGGCCGCCGCATCCCCGCCCGCTCGACCCCGGCCCGCAGCGCTGCCGCGACCCGGTCCGCGACGGCCGCGCGCTCCGGCTCCGAGCGCAGGCCGAGCAGCACCAGGACGCGGCCCTCCACCGGCCGCACACCGAGCAGCACCGGCACGCCCACCGAGGCCAGTTCCTCCGCGACCGCCCGCGCCAGCACCGCCCAGCCGCCGCCGGGGGAGAGAGCGTCGTCCAGTCGCATCACGACCGGCAGCAGCGGCCCGGCGCCCGGCCTGAAGCCCAGTACGCGGGCCTGCGCCGGGGCGTCCTCCTCGGTGATCCGGCCCTCGGCGAGGTCGGTCAGGAAGTCGCCGCGTCCGCGTGCGGCCAGCTCCTCCTCCTGCCGGGCCTGCATCAGCACCACCGCCAGGATCCCCGCCGCTCGCTCGGCGGCGATGCGGTGCACGGGTGAGAGGGGGGACCGTACCGGCAGCAGCACCAGACGGGCCCGCACCGCGCCCGCTCCGGCCCCGCCGCCCGGCACGTCCACCAGGACCGAACCCGACGGCGGCGGCGCGTCCTTGTGCTGGCCGCGCAGGCCCTCCCAGACCTGCAGCGGGTCCGCGCCCTCGGGTCCGGCGCCGGCGGCGTACAGCAGCCGGCCGTCCGCCGTCTCCAGGAACACCGGGTTGCCGCTGAAGTCCGCCAGGATGCCGAGGACCTGCGGTACCCCGCCGCCGCCGAGCAGGGCCTCGGTGCAGCGCCGGTGCACCTCCTCCGCCCGCTGCAGCAGCGCGTAGTGGCCGTTGACGATCTCGGTGTGGATCTCCTCGGTCACCGTCACGAACGGCACCTCGCGGTGCAACTGGACGAGCGGCAGCCCGGCCGAGCGTGCCGTGTCGACCAGGGGCGCCGGCAGCCGGGTGAACCGTGGGCCGAGCTCGATCACCAGGGCCGCGATGCCCCGCTCCGCCAGTGTCCGCACGAACGCCCGCTGCTCCGCCGGACGGGTACCGAGCCCGTAGCCGGTGGTCAGCAGCAGCTCACCGCCCTTGAGCAGGGAGGCGATGTTGGGCACCTCGCCCGCGTGCACCCACCGCACGGTGCGGTTCAGCCGGTCGGCGCCCGCGAGCACCTCGGGCAGCCCGCTGCGCAGTCCCGGCAGCTCCAGTGCCCGCTGCACGGTGATCCCGGCGCCCTGGGTGTCGAATCGGTGGTCGGTGCGGGTGTCCATGCTGCGGACGCTACCTGCGTGCACGTTCCGGCAACATCTCCGGACGGTCACCGGGACGATCACCGGCCCGCGAACCAGGGGTACATGGAGGGCGGCGTCACCGAGGGGGAGCGGGCCGCGCGAGAGGTGATCGACGCGCCGGGCCGAGTGCGGCACGCGGGCGGGCCCTGCCGGAGCGCGGACGGGCCCGCCCGCGCCGTCCTCAGGCCGGGCCGATGTTGTGGTTGAACCGGAAGACGTTGTCGGGGTCGTACGCGCGCTTCACCTCGGCCAGTCGGCGGAGGTTCTCCGAGCCCAGTCCGGCCACGACCCGTTCGGCGCCCTCGTCGCCGATGAAGTTGAGGTAGGTCGCTCCCGAGCTCCAGGGCTGGACGGCGGTGCGGACGTCGCGGACCCACTGGACGCACCGCGCGTCGTCGGCCGGGTCCTCCCAGATGCCGAACGGGTGCACGACCCACGGCGCGTCCCGGTAGGGCACCGGGTAGTCGTGCGGTCCGGAGGCGATCGCGCCGCCCTGCGGCAACAGCGTGTGCTGGGTGCCTGTGGGCACCGGCACGGAGTCGGCGAGACCGCAGAAGACGTCCACGAAGTCGTCCGGGGCACCGTTCAGGTACTCGGCCGACCAGTAGTTCCGCATCCCGGGCGGGTCGTCGATCATGCACTGCACGTCGGCGTACGGCATCGCCCCGACGATCTCCCCCTCGTGCGGCAGCGCCAGCAGCGGCTGGGCCAGCTTGCGCAGGTCCTCCTCCGGGCCGGCGTACGTCAGCAGCACGCCGAGGGTCAGCCTGCCCACGAGGTGCTCCGGCACGAACTCCTCCGGCGGGCCGGTGAAGTACAGCACGCCGCCGCTCGCCTCCTGGGGCCCGGACTCGATGACCTCGCGGTACGTACGGGTGACCTCCGGGCCGTGCTCCGGGAGGTAGAGCAGCAGTGCGATGGAGAAGGCGGGCAGTTCGTGCAGCTTCAGCGTGAGCGCGGTGGCGATGCCGAAGTTGCCGCCGCCCCCGTGCAGGGCCCAGAACAGATCGGGGTTCTCGTCGGCGCTCGCGTGGGTCCGTCCCCCGTCGGCGGTGACCAGCTCGACGCTCAGCAGATTGTCGATGGCGAGTCCGCACCAGCGGTCCAGCCAGCCGCTTCCACCGCCGAGGACATAGCCGCCGACGCCGGTGGTCGAGGCCCGGCCGCCGGTCGTGGCGAGTCGGTACGGTTCGGTGGCCCGGTCCAGATGGCTCATCGTCGCGCCGCCCTGCACCCGGACCGCCTCCGCCGCCGGATCGACGGTCACCTCGTGCATCCGGCGCAGATCGACCACGAAGGCGCCGTCACCCAGTGCCATCCCCGCCACGCTGTGCCCGCCCCCGCGCACCGCGACCGGCAGGTCCAGCTCCCGCGCGCAGCGCACGGACCGTACGACGTCGGATTCGTTCGCGCACTGCGCGATCGCCGCCGGGCGCAGGTCGATCATGGCGTTGAAGACGATGCGCGCCTCGTCGTAGCCCGGGTCGGACGGGGTGAACACCTCGCCGGCCAGATCCTCGCGGAGTGCGGTGAGAGCCGCGCCCGCCTTCGATGGGGTAGCCATGGCCGCCCCCTTTCGCACGGGGCAAATGTCCGATTCCAGGCTAGTGCTGTGGCGGGGAATGTTCACCGCCACACGGCCCGGCTCGCCGCCGCCCGACGCCCGGCGGGGAGCACCTCATGCCGCGCGACCTGGGGTCCGCCGAACAGCGCCGCACGTCCGCGGGTACGGCCCGGCCACCGCTGTGCATGCCCGGTGCGCCCCGGCCGTGTGCGACGGCCGCGGCCGGGGCGGCGCGGTGGAGCAAGCCGTGGGCGCGGGGGAGCCCGTGTGCCGTCCGCGCCGGCGTCGCCCCCGGCACAGGGACGCACGAGGGGGGCGAGGGGGCGGGACCTCCGCCCGCCTCAGCCTCCGTAGGCCCCCGAAGCCGTCAGGCGCAGGGCCGTGTCGATCAGGGGGACGTGGCTGAAGGCCTGCGGGAAGTTGCCGACCTGGCGCTGCCGCCGCGGGTCCCACTCCTCCGCGAGCAGACCGAGGTCGTTGCGCAGGGAGAGCAGCTTCTCGAACAGCTTGCGGGCCTCGTCGACGCGGCCGATCATCGCCAGGTCGTCCGCCATCCAGAACGAGCACGCCAGGAACGCGCCCTCGTCGCCGGGCAGGCCGTCGACGCCCGCGCTCTCCCCTTCGGTCGGGTAGCGCAGGATGAAACCGTCCGGCGTGGACAGCTCCCGCTGGATGGCCTCGATGGTGCCGATGACCCGCTTGTCGTCCGGCGGCAGGAAACCCATCTGCGGGATGAGCAGCAAGGACGCGTCCAGCTCCTTCGAGCCGTAGGACTGCGTGAAGGTGTTGCGCTCCTTGTCGTAGCCCCTCTCGCACACGTCCCGGTGGATGTCGTCGCGCAGTTCGCGCCACCGCTCCAGCGGCCCGTCGGCGTCGCCCGACTCGATCAGCTTGATCGTCCGGTCCACGGCGACCCAGGCCATCACCTTGGAGTGCACGAAGTGCCGGCGCGGGCCGCGCACCTCCCAGATGCCCTCGTCCGGCTCCTGCCAGTGGTCCTCCAGGTAGCGGATCAGCTTCAGCTGGAGCAGCGAGGCGTAGTCGTTGCGGGCCAGGCCCGTCATGTGCGCCAGGTGGAGTGCCTCGGTGACCTCGCCGTACACGTCCAGCTGGAGCTGGTGCGCGGCGCCGTTGCCGACCCGGACCGGCGCCGACTTCTCGTAGCCCGGCAGCCAGTCCAGCTCCGCCTCGCCCAGTTCGCGCTCGCCGGCGATGCCGTACATGATCTGGAGGTTCTCCGGGTCGCCGGCGACCGCGCGCAGCAGCCATTCGCGCCAGGCCCGGGCCTCTTCGCGGTAGCCGGTGCGCAGCAGCGACGACAGGGTGATCGCCGCGTCCCGCAGCCAGGTGTAGCGGTAGTCCCAGTTGCGGACGCCGCCGATGTCCTCCGGCAGGGAGGTGGTGGGAGCGGCGACGATGCCGCCGGTGGGGGCGTAGGTCAGCGCCTTGAGAGTGATCAGCGAGCGGATCACGGCCTCCCGGTAGGGGCCGTGGTACGTGCACTGCTCCACCCAGTCGCGCCAGAACTCCTCCGTCGCCTCCAGCGACTGCTCCGGCTCCGGCAGGGGCGGCGGCTCCTTGTGCGACGGGCGCCAGGAGATGGTGAACGCGACCCGGTCGCCCGGTGCCACGGTGAAGTCCGAGTACGTCGTCAGGGACTTCCCGTAGGTCTCGCCGTCGGTGTCGAACCACACCGAGTCCGGGCCCGCCACCGCCACCGTGCGCCCGTCGTGCTTGTGCACCCACGGCACCACCCTGCCGTAGGAGAACCGCATGCGCAGGGTGGACCGCATCGGCACCCGGCCGGAGACGCCCTCCACGATCCGGATCAGCTGCGGGGCGCCGTCACGCGGGGGCATGAAGTCCGTCACCCGGACCGTGCCGCGCGGTGTGTCCCACTCCGACTCCAGCACCAGCGAGTCGCCCCGGTAGCCGCGCCGGGCGGCGGCGGGCGGCTCCACGTCGGAGGCGTGGGCCGGACCGAGGCGCCAGAAGCCGTGTTCCTCGGTGCCCAGCAGACCGGCGAAGATGGCATGCGAGTCGAAGCGGGGAAGGCACAGCCAGTCCACCGTGCCGTCCCGGCAGACCAGCGCCGCGGTCTGCATGTCTCCGATGAGTGCGTAGTCTTCGATGCGCCCGGCCACGTGCAACTCCAGTCGAACGGCCACGTCACCCCGCGAACGGGGCGGTCGCTAGTGCGGTCAAGGGGTTGTTGTAAAGCGTCGTTGAGCGGTGAAGCAAAGCAGCCGCTCAGCCTCGATGGCAAAGCCACAACTCATGCTCAACGAACTGACGAGCTCTCGTTGTTCCGGTGATCTGCGGGCGGGGGGTGGTGCCGTCGACCCGGCCGGGCTCGGCAGCGAGTGTCCGAGCAGGATACGACGCACGTAGATGATCTGCGCCCCGCTCCGGGCAACCCGCGTCGGCCGAACGGGTGAGCACCGGGTGAGAGGCGGGGAAGCCCGGCGCGGCCGCGCCGGGCTTCCCCGCGGCGCCCGGGGCGGCCGCATGTCCCGTGTCCGTGTCGGCGCGTGCGCGCAGTGTGGCCGGAAGCCGTCGGTCCCTGTCGCTGATACCCTGGTAGCCCGTGGACCGGTGGGTGACAAGCCCCCGAACCGCACCCTCCAGACCGCGACCACGGGAGCCCCCTCTTGGCCATGCCGCCCAAAACAACGACGACCAAGCACATCTTCGTCACCGGGGGTGTCGCCTCCTCTCTCGGCAAGGGCCTGACGGCCTCCAGCCTCGGCATGCTGCTCAAGGCACGGGGCCTGCGCGTCGTGATGCAGAAGCTCGACCCGTACATCAACGTCGACCCGGGCACGATGAACCCCTTCCAGCACGGTGAGGTGTTCGTCACCAACGACGGTGCCGAGACCGATCTGGACATCGGCCACTACGAGCGGTTCCTCGACCGCGACCTCGACGGCTCGGCCAACGTCACCACCGGCCAGGTCTACTCCACGGTGATCGCGAAGGAGCGCCGCGGCGAGTACCTGGGCGACACCGTCCAGGTCATCCCGCACATCACCAACGAGATCAAGCACCGCATCCGCCGCATGGCCACCGACGAGGTGGACGTCGTCATCACCGAGGTCGGCGGCACGGTCGGCGACATCGAGTCGCTGCCGTTCCTGGAGACCGTCCGGCAGGTCCGCCACGAGGTCGGCCGTGACAACGTGTTCGTCGTCCACATCTCCCTCCTGCCCTACATCGGACCGTCGGGAGAACTGAAGACGAAGCCGACGCAGCACTCGGTTGCGGCGCTGCGCAACATCGGTATCCAGCCGGACGCGATCGTGCTGCGCTGCGACCGCGAGGTGCCGACCGCCATCAAGCGGAAGATCTCGCTGATGTGCGACGTCGACGAGGCCGCCGTCGTCGCCTGCCCCGACGCCCGCTCGATCTACGACATCCCGAAGGTCGTGCACACCGAGGGCCTGGACGCCTACGTCGTCCGCAAGCTGGACCTGCCCTTCCGCGACGTCGACTGGACGACCTGGGACGACCTGCTGGACCGCGTCCACAACCCGGACCACGAGATCACCCTCGCGCTGGTCGGCAAGTACATCGACCTGCCCGACGCCTACCTCTCGGTCACCGAGGCGCTGCGCGCGGGCGGCTTCGCCAACAAGACCCGCGTGAAGATCAAGTGGGTCACCTCCGACGACTGCAAGACCCCGGCGGGCGCCAAGGCGCAGCTGGCCGGCGTGGACGGCATCTGCATCCCCGGCGGCTTCGGCGACCGCGGCGTGCTCGGCAAGGTCGGCGCGATCCGCTACGCCCGTGAGAACCGGATCCCCCTGCTCGGCCTGTGCCTGGGCCTGCAGTGCATCGTCATCGAGGCCGCGCGGCACCTGGCCGACATCCCGGACGCCAACTCCACCGAGTTCGATCCGGCCACCGCCCACCCGGTCATCTCCACCATGGCCGAGCAGCTCGACATCGTCGCCGGAGAGGGGGACCTGGGCGGAACGATGCGCCTGGGCATGTACCCGGCCAAGCTGGCCGAGGGCTCCATCGTGCGCGAGGTGTACGACGGCAAGGAGTACATCGAGGAGCGGCACCGTCACCGCTACGAGGTGAACAACGCCTACCGCGCCGAGCTGGAGAAGAAGGCGGGCATCCTGTTCTCCGGCACCTCGCCGGACGGGAAGCTCGTCGAGTACGTCGAGTACCCGCGCGACGTCCACCCGTACCTGGTCGCCACACAGGCGCACCCGGAGCTGCGCTCGCGGCCGACCCGTCCGCACCCGCTGTTCGCGGGGCTGGTGAAGGCGGCCGTCGAGCGCCGGCTGGCCGAGGGCGAGCACGACCCGTCGAAGTAGCACACCAGTTGTACGGTGGCCGGGGCGCACCCATTCACTTGGTGTGCGCCCCGGCCACATCTGCGCACGTGGAAGGACAGGGGAAGACAGGCATGACGATCAGGGACACCGCCGAGGAGTGGGAGATCCGGGCCACAAAGACCCCCTTCACGGGCAACAAGACCTCCGTCCGCACCGACGACGTGGTCATGCCCGACGGCACGGTCGTCCACCGGGACTACCAGGTCCACCCGGGCTCGGTCGCCGTCCTGGCCCTGGACGACGCGGACCGCGTCATCGTCATCCGCCAGTACCGCCACCCGGTGCGCCGGAAGCTGTGGGAGATCCCCGCCGGGCTGCTCGACGTCCCCGGCGAGAACCCGCTGCACGCCGCGCAGCGCGAGCTGTACGAGGAGGCGCACGTCAAGGCCGAGGACTGGCGGGTGCTGACCGACGTCTACACCACGCCCGGCGGCTGCGACGAAGCCGTGCGGATCTTCCTGGCCCGGGGCCTGTCCGAGGCGGAGGGCGAGCGCTTCGAGGTGGAGCACGAGGAGGCGGACATGGAGATCACCCGTGTCCCGGTCACGGAGCTGGTGCGCGGCGTGCTCGCGGGCGAACTGCACAACAACTGCCTCGTCGTCGGTGTCCTGTCGCTGGCGGCGGCGCGGGACGGCGCCGGTCTCGACGCGCTGCGGCCGGCCCTGGCGCCGTGGCCGGCGCGGCCCTTCGACGCGTGAGGCCCTGCCCGAGGGCGGGCGCCCCGCGAGGCGCGGACGCCCGGCCCGGGCTGGTGTGACCATCGCCTGATCCGATCGGGCGACGCCCCCGCCGCGCTCCACCCGGGACGTTGCAGAGCGTGAACTAGGCTCTGCCTGTACCACGGCAGACAACGTTCGCCCGTCGAGGACCGGCGTCCGGTGCGTGCTTTGGGCGTCCCCCTTCGAAGAGCCTGGAGGAGTGCCGGCCGGAAGCCCTCCTACCGGACGTCCTCGGGGTTTCGGGCGGTGCGGCGACCGGGGCACCCCCCACGCCCTCGGGGCGGTGGGGGAGCGTACCGGGCGTTGCGACGGGGCGAATGCTGCTTGCCGGGGCACCAGTGCTGTGACCGGGACGGCCTGCCGGGCGTCGCCGGCCGGTGGATCCCCGTCCCGATCGCAGCAACGGACGCCCGGCCGGAGCCCCGGCGGGCTACGCGCGCGCGGTGGGACGGGAGTGTGGCCCGTGACGGATCAGGCGGTGGACGCAGGCGGCGTGCAGGTGTCGGGGCACCCGGACGCGGAGGACCGGTTCCTGGGCCGCACACGGGAGTTGAAGGAGCTGCGCGCCGACATCGAGCGCGCCGGCCTCGACACCATCTCCGGGAGGAAGGCACCCCGCGCGCGCGTGCTGCTCGTCGCCGGGCGCCCCGGATCCGGGCGCACGGCCCTCGCCGAGGAACTGGTCCGGCAGGTGGCCGACCGCTACCCCGACGGTGTGCTGCGGGCCCGCCTGAGCGACCCCGACGGCACCCCGGTCCCCGTCGAGCGCATCGCCCGGGACCTGCTCGCCGCCCTGGACCGGCCGATCCCGCCCGGCGCCGCCGAGGACGACCTGACCGCCGCCCTGCGGGACGCCCTCGCCGACCGCAGCATGCTGCTCCTGCTCGACGACGCGGACGGCGCCGAGCAGGTCGACGCCCTGCTCCCGGACAACCCCGACTGCCTCCTCGTCGCCGTCTCCGCGGGCCCTCTGACCGGCATCAGCGACGTCCGCCCCTGCACCCTGGGCGGTCTGGACACCAAGTCGGCCCTGGAACTGCTGTCCCGGCACACCGGCTCGGTCCGGGTCACCGTCGACCCGCGGGCGGCCGAGGGCCTGGCCGAGGCGTGCCAGGCGCAGCCGGCCGCGCTGATGCTGGCCGGTGGCTGGCTCGCCGCGCGCCCCCAGTCCGCCGTCGCCGACCTCGCCAAGCAGCTGCGTGCCGAGGGCGACGAGGGCACCCCGCTGGCCAGGGTCTTCCGGCTCGCCTACACCGCGCTGCCCGCCCCGGCCGCGCGGATACTGCGACTGCTCGCGCTGGCCCCGGCCGGATACGTGGACCCGCACACCGCCTCCGCCCTGGCCGGCTGCTCGGTCAGCGGTGCCCGCACCACCCTGGACGACTTCGTCGCCCTCGGCCTGCTGCGCACCGTGGACTCGCCGCTGCCCCAGTACGAGGTCCCGGGCTGCCTGCACCCCCTGCTCAAGGCGCTCACCGAGGCCCAGGACCGGCCGGCCGAGGTGCAGCTGGCCCGCGCCCGCATGCTGGAGCGGACCGTACGCCTGCTGCAGTCCTGCCGGGCGATCACCGAGACGGACAATCCCGAGGCCCGGGAGAGACTCCAGGGACTGCCCCGCTCGCTGCGTTTTCCCAGCCCCCGCGCGGCCGAGGAGTGGCTGCTCGTCCGGCGGCCCGCCCTGCTGGCGGCCGCCCGGCTCGCCGTCGCCGACGGGGAGCTCGACACCCTGGCCCGACGGCTGATGTCCCAGCTGGTCAGAGCGATGGTCGCGCACTTCGGCACCCAGGCGGCCGCGCCCGACCTGTACGGCATCCACCGCCTCGTCCTCGACGTGGCCGAGCGGCGCGGCCTGCACCGCGAGAAGGCCGCCGCCCTGCTCAACCTCGGCGACCTGGACGCCCGCACCGGCCGCACCGCCGAGGCGCTGGCGCGCTACCGGGCGGCGCTGGACGCCGGACGCGAGGCGGACGACCCGTATGCGACCGGCCGCGCGATGGAATCCGTAGGCGGTGCCCATCTGGAGCTCGGGGACTTCGACCGGGCCGCCGACTGGTTCGGCCGCGCGCTGGCCCGGCGGCTGGCCCGCGACGAGCGGGCGGACGCCGCCCGGCTGTACGGCCGCATTGCGGCGGCCCACACCTACGCCGGCCGCTACGGCGAGGCCCTGCGGCAGTGGCGGGCGGCCGTCGCCGGGTACCGCAGGTGCGGTGATGTGGGGGCCCAGGCGCGGGCGTTGAGCGAGCTGGCGCGGGTGCAGGAGTACGCGGGGCGGCCCGCGGAGTCGCTGCGTACCTGCCAGGAGGCGGTGGAGTGGGCGCGGCGCGCCGACGACGTCCGGCTCCAGGCGGCACTGCATCTGAGGCTGGCCGACACCCTGGACCACCTCGGCGACCCGACGGCGGCCGCGATCCACCGCGGCATGGCCGGGCGCATGCTGGGAGAAGGAGCCCCGGACCCCAGGTCGGCGCCGGAACAGGACCCTAACGCCTGCGAAATCCGCAGTACATCTCCTGAAGATTGATGCAATGAAAGGCTAGACAGGCGGAACACCTTCATTAAACTGGCTCTACCGCACGTTCTCCTGCGGTGTCTCCCGGTGTGCCCGGTCCGTCCGCGCATGCCCGGGTATCTCCAGTAATGCACCACATCCCCTGAGCCAAGGACCGTGATCGACGTGAAGGTCGGTATCCCCCGCGAGGTCAAGAACAACGAGTTCCGGGTGGCCATCACCCCCGCCGGTGTGCACGAGCTGGTGCGCCACGGCCACCAGGTCGTCATCGAGCGCGGCGCCGGTCTCGGCTCCTCGATCACGGACGACGAGTACGTGGCCGCCGGTGCGGGCATCCTGGACACCGCCGACGAGGTCTGGGCCACCGCCGACCTGCTGCTGAAGGTCAAGGAGCCCATCGCCGAGGAGTACCACCGCCTCCGCAAGGACCAGACCCTCTTCACGTACCTGCACCTGGCCGCCTCCAAGGAGTGCACCGACGCCCTCCTGGAGTCCGGCACCACGGCCATCGCCTACGAGACCGTCGAGCTGCCCAGCCGCGCCCTGCCGCTGCTCGCTCCGATGTCCGAGGTGGCCGGTCGTCTCGCCCCGCAGGTCGGCGCCTACCACCTGATGCGCGCGGCCGGCGGCCGGGGCGTGCTGCCCGGTGGCGTCCCCGGCGTCCAGGCCGGCCGCGCCGTCGTCATCGGCGGCGGCGTGTCGGGCTGGAACGCCGCGCAGATCGCCATCGGCATGGGCTTCCACGTGACCCTGCTCGACAAGGACATCGACAAGCTCAAGGAAGCGGACAAGATCTTCGGCACGAAGATCCAGACCGTCGTCTCCAACGCCTTCGAGCTGGAGAAGGCCTGCCTGGAGGCCGACCTCGTCATCGGCGCCGTCCTCATCCCGGGTGCCAAGGCCCCGAAGCTGGTGACCAACGAGCTGGTCTCCCGGATGAAGCCCGGAAGTGTCCTTGTCGACATCGCGATCGACCAGGGCGGCTGCTTCGAGGACTCCCGTCCCACCACGCACGCCGAGCCGACCTTCGAGGTCCACCAGTCGGTCTTCTACTGCGTCGCCAACATGCCCGGCGCGGTGCCCAACACCTCCACCTACGCGCTCACCAACGCGACGCTGCCGTACATCGTCTCGCTCGCGAACAACGGCTGGGTCGAGGCGCTCCGCCGCGACGCCGCGCTGGCCAAGGGCCTCAACACCCATGACGGCAAGGTCGTTTACCGCGAGGTCGCCGAGGCCCACGGCCTGGAGTCCGTGGAGCTGGAGACCCTCCTCGGCTGACCCCGGCGGATCCGGTCGGCACACCGGCGGGATCAAGTCATCCGACGGCAAAAGGCGATACGTCAACAAGGCTCGTCAACACCGCACATCCGGCCGGACCTTGCCCGACAAGGTCCGGCCGGATGTGTGTATGGTCACTTTGCGGCTCTCGGTCAACTCGCCTCGAACATATCCCTTCAACCGATTCGCACACCGGCGAAACCTGCCGTGCGACGGCCGTACGCCCTTGACAGCGGGATGTTTCATTGCCGACACATCGGGCCGGGTCCGGCGGATTGTGTTGCTGCGGACGCCCGACACGCCATAGAGTCGCCAACCGTCGGCATGGTGCCACGCTGACCTTGTCTAGAAGTTTCCTGGTCACCAAGGAGGTAAGACGACTTGTGAATGAGTCGACATTTTCTCCCGGGGGTGGTCAACCAGGAACGCCTACGCGGGGCCAGGGCCCCACGGGGCTCGAGGCTGTCGGCTCCGTCGCTGTCCGAACCTTCGCAGCCCGCCAGAGCCAAGGCAGCCCCCACACGGCTCTGTCAGCACCCCAGAGCATGGATGGCCATCACGTGAACGCCATGGCCGGCGACGGAAGTGGCGCGCCCCACAACCACTTCGCCGACTACGACGAACTGCCCGACGGGCACTTCTACGATCCCGACGCCGAGTACGAGCCCGACCCCGAGTACGCGGCCACCCTCGCGCCCGACGCGGCGCGTCAGCGCCGCGAGCGCATCGGCCCGACCGGTCGCCCGCTGCCCTACTTCCCGATCCCGGGTCCGTTGACCGACCACGGTCCCGCGAAGATCATCGCGATGTGCAACCAGAAGGGCGGCGTCGGCAAGACGACGTCGACCATCAACCTGGGTGCCGCGCTCGCGGAGTACGGCCGGCGTGTGCTGCTCGTGGACTTCGACCCGCAGGGCGCGCTGTCGGTGGGTCTCGGTGTCAACCCGATGGAGCTCGACCTCACCGTCTACAACCTGCTCATGGAGCGGGGCATGTCCGCGGACGAGGTCCTGCTCAAGACCGCGGTCCCCAACATGGACCTGCTGCCGAGCAACATCGACCTCTCGGCCGCCGAGGTCCAGCTGGTGAGCGAGGTCGCCCGCGAGTCGACGCTCCAGCGCGCCCTCAAGCCGCTGCTGCCCGACTACGACTTCATCGTCATCGACTGCCAGCCCTCGCTCGGCCTGCTCACCGTCAACGCGCTGACGGCCGCGCACAAGGTGATCGTTCCGCTGGAGTGCGAGTTCTTCGCGCTGCGCGGCGTCGCGCTGCTGACGGAGACCATCGAGAAGGTCCAGGAGCGGCTCAACCCCGACCTGGAGCTCGACGGGATCCTGGCGACGATGTACGACTCCCGCACGGTGCACAGCCGCGAGGTGCTGGCGCGTGTCGTCGAGGCGTTCGACGATCACGTCTACCACACGGTCATCGGCCGCACGGTCCGCTTCCCGGAGACCACCGTCGCCGGCGAGCCGATCACCACGTACGCCTCCAACTCCGTCGGCGCCGCCGCCTATCGCCAGCTCGCCAGGGAGGTGCTCGCCCGGTGTCACGCCGAGTGAGTCTGCCGGGGGCCGACGAACTCTTCCGTACGACAGGGGGAATGGCACTCCAGCCGTCCACTCCCCGGCGCCAGGCGGGCGGCGAGGCCCGGGTGCCCGCTCCGGCGGGGGAGACCGACGCCGCCGCGGGAACCGCGTCCGACGACGCGCCGCAGTCGGTGCCCGCGCAGGCCGGTGACGGCGACGGCGTCGAGCACGTCGCGGCCGACGCCGGGGCGCCGACGGCGGGCGAGTCGCGCAGCCGGGGCACGGCGGCCGAGCGCTCGGCGCGACGCCAGTCAGCACAGCAGTCGCAGCAGTCCCAGCAGGAAGGTTCTGGCACCGCCGCGCAGCCGCGGCAGCGCGGACGGGCCGGTGCGCGGCGCCCCAGCGGGCGCGAGCGGCACGACGAGAAGATCACGGTCTATGTCTCCGCCGAGGAGCTCATGGACCTGGAGCACGCCCGCCTGGTGCTGCGCGGCGAGCACGGGCTGGCCGTGGACCGCGGGCGCATCGTCCGCGAGGCAGTCGCCGTCGTCCTCGCCGACCTGGAGAGCCGCGGCGACGCCAGCATTCTCGTACGCCGTCTCCGCGGGCGGTAGCGATACCCTTCGGGGGTCATGACCTCGAACGACGCCTCAGCTCCCGGTGGCCAGCGCGGCCGTCGCCGCACCCTGGGCCGGGGGCCGGGCGCCGACCCCGCGTCGTCCGAGCCGCCCGGGCAGGACAGGCTTTCCACGGGCGACGTCCCGGGCGGGGCGGAGCCCGCCGCGGCCGGCCCCGAGCCGGGAGAGGCAGGTGCGCAGGAGGCTCCCCGAGGTGCGGGGCCCGGACCCGCCGCGGCGCCGCCGACGGCGTTCACGGACGCCGTGCCGCCCACGGATTCGCCTCCCGCCGTCCCCCCGCCGGCGGACTCACCGCCCTCCGGGCCGTGCGAGGCCTCCCCGCCGGTGGCCTCCCCGCCGGTGGCCTCCCCGCCCGGTGAGGCGCCTCCCGGCGGCGCCCCGCTCGAAGACCCGCCTCCCGCCACGCCGCCCGCGGACCTCCCGTCCTCCGCCCCCTCGTCCGCGGACCTCCCGTCCGCGGACGGTCCGGAGGCCTCCGGCGACGGTGTCTTCACCGTGCGGCTGGCCAACTTCGAGGGCCCCTTCGACCTGCTGCTCCAGTTGATCTCCAAGCACCGGCTCGATGTCACGGAGGTCGCCCTGTCGAAGGTGACCGACGAGTTCATGGCGCACATCCGGGCCATGGGTCCGGACTGGGACCTGGACGAGACGACCGAGTTCCTGGTCGTCGCCGCCACCCTGCTGGACCTCAAGGCCGCCCGGCTGCTGCCCGCCGCCGAGGTGGAGGACGAGGCCGACCTCGCCCTGCTGGAGGCACGGGACCTGCTGTTCGCGCGGTTGCTGCAGTACCGGGCGTACAAGCGGATCGCCGACATCTTCGGCGCCCGGCTGGAGGACGAGGCCCTGCGCCACCCCCGTACCGTGGGTCTCGAACCCGAGCTGGCCGAGCTGCTGCCCGAGGTCGTCATCAGCATCGGCGCCGAGGGGTTCGCCGCGCTCGCGGTCAAGGCGATGCAACCGAAGCCGAAACCCCAGGTGTACGTCGACCACATCCACGCGCCGCTGGTCAGCGTGCAGGAGCAGGCCGGGATCGTCGTCGCCCGCCTCAGGGAACTGGGGGAGGCGACCTTCCGCGCTCTGGTGGAGGACACCGGCGACACCCTCACCGTCGTGGCGCGCTTCCTCGCCCTGCTGGAGCTGTACCGGGAGAAGGCGGTCGCCCTGGAACAGGAGGACGCGCTCGGCGAGCTGACCGTGCGCTGGACCGGCGGGGACACGGACGCGGCGCCGATGGTGACCGACGAGTTCGACCGGCCGCCCGAGCCCGACGAAGGGTCCGGCGGGGGCCGCAAGGCCGCCAGGACAGGCGGGGCCGGTGCGACAGACGAGGCGGCTGCGGCCGGCGAGCCCGGCGGGGCGGAGACGGCGAGCGGTCCGAGGAGGAGAGGAAGCCGTGAGTGAGGGGACCGCGGGTGCTCCCGCCGGGGCGCACACCGCCGCCGATCTGGAGCTGAAGCCCGCCCTGGAGGCCGTGCTGATGGTCGTCGACGAGCCCGCGACCGTGGAGCGCCTCGCCAGGATCCTGGAGCGGCCCGCGCGGCAGGTCGCCGACGTGCTGCGGGAACTGGCCGACGAGTACACCCTGCAGGGCCGCGGGTTCGAGCTGCGCCACGTCGCCGGCGGCTGGCGCTTCTACACCCGTCCCGCCTACGCCGCGGCGGTCGAACGGCTCGTCCGGGACGGGCAGACCGCCCGCCTCACGCAGGCCGCCCTGGAGACCCTCGCCGTCGTCGCCTACCGCCAGCCGGTGAGCCGCAGCCGTGTCTCGGCGGTGCGGGGGGTCAACTGCGACGGCGTGATGCGGACCCTCCTGCAGCGGGGACTGGTCGAGGAGGCGGGCGCGGAACCCGAAACAGGTGCGATCCTGTACAGGACGACGAACTACTTCCTGGAGCGGATGGGCCTGCGCGGCCTGGACGAGCTCCCGGAGCTCGCGCCCTTCCTACCGGAGGCGGAGGCGATCGAGGCCGAGACCCAGGAGGGGGTGCCGTCGTTCGACCCGGACGCTCCCGATGACGCCCCGGGCGCCGCCCGGGGCAGCATCCCGGGCACCGACGACGATGACGACCAGACGGAACTTTGATGCGAAGCAGCGGCAACAGCGGCGGGCGCGGTAACTACCGCGGAGCCGGCAACAACAGGGACCAGAAGCAGGGGCAGGGCCGCCCCCGCAAGCCCCGCCCCGAGGAGCGCCGCTACGACGTGGGCCCGGGCGCCTCGCCGGACGGCCCCAAGTCCGGGCGCGGCGGCTCCGCGCGCGGTGGCGCCAAGGGCGGGCCGAAGCAGTCGCAGCAGCGGGGCCGCAGCGCCCCGGCGCGGTCCCGCGAGTACGAGGCCCGCGCCGAGGAGCGCAACCGGGAGCGGTACGCGGGCAAGAAGGACGTCAAGCTCCCCAAGACCTTCCCCGGTGCCGAGCAGGAGGGCGAGCGGCTGCAGAAGGTCCTCGCGCGCGCGGGCTACGGTTCCCGGCGCGCCTGCGAGGAGCTGATCGACCAGGCCCGGGTCGAGGTCAACGGGCAGATCGTGATCGAGCAGGGTCTGCGCGTCGACCCCGAGAAGGACGAGATCAAGGTCGACGGCCTGACCGTCGCCACGCAGTCCTACCAGTTCTTCTCGCTGAACAAGCCCGCCGGTGTCGTCTCCACCATGGAGGATCCCGAGGGCCGCCAGTGCCTCGGCGACTACGTCACCAACCGTGAGACGCGGCTCTTCCACGTCGGCCGGCTCGACACCGAGACCGAGGGCGTCATCCTGCTCACCAACCACGGCGAGCTCGCCCACCGGCTGACCCACCCCAAGTACGGCGTGAAGAAGACCTATCTCGCGCACATCGTCGGCCCCATCCCGCGGGACCTGGGCAAGCGCCTGAAGGACGGGATCCAGCTGGAGGACGGCTACGCGCGCGCGGACCACTTCCGGGTCGTGGAGCAGACCGGCAAGAACTACCTGGTCGAGGTGACCCTGCACGAGGGCCGCAAGCACATCGTGCGCCGCATGCTTGCCGAGGCCGGTTTCCCGGTCGACAAACTGGTGCGCACCGCCTTCGGCCCGATCACCCTCGGCGACCAGAAGTCGGGCTGGCTGCGCCGGCTGTCGAACACCGAGGTCGGGATGCTGATGAAGGAAGTCGACCTCTAGAAGCCGCTTGTGTCCGACCCCCACCCCTCTTTATAGTCGTAGTGACTATTAAGAGGGGTGGGGTCATGCCGGCGCAGGACCGGACGGGCGGCTACGACCGGCACGCGTACGAGCCGTTCGCCGTCACCGTCGACCTCGCGGTCCTCACCGTCCGCGACGGCGTCCTGCACGTCCTGCTCGTCGAACGCGGGCAGGAACCCCACATCGGCCGCTGGGCCCTGCCCGGCGGCTTCCTGCTGCCGCACGAGTCCGCGGAGACGGCCGCCCGGCGCGAACTCGCCGAGGAGACGGGACTGGCGGACGTCGCCGGGCCGCACCTGGAGCAGCTGCGCACCTACAGCGACCCCGGCCGTGACCCCCGGATGCGGGTCGTCTCGGTCGCGTTCACCGCGCTGCTGCCCGACGCCCCCGAGCCACGCGGAGGCGGCGACGCGGCGCAGGCGCGCTGGCTGCCGTACGGCGCGCCGGGACCGCTCGCCTTCGACCACGACCGGATCCTGGCCGACGCCCACGACCGGGTCGGCGCCCAGCTGGAGTACCGCTCCGTCGCGACCGCCTTCTGCCCGCCGGAGTTCACCCTCGGTGAGCTCCAGCAGGTCTACGAGACGGTCTGGGACACCGCCCTGGACCGGCCCAACTTCCGCCGCAAGGTGCTGGCCACCCACGGATTCGTCGAGCCCGTGCCGGGTGCAGCCCGACTGACCGGCGGCCGCGGCAAGCCCGCCGCCCTCTACCGCGCGGGCACCGCCACCACCCTGCACCCGCCTCTGCTCCGCCCGTCCCGGGAAGGACGCCCCGCATGACCGTGAGGAAGACACCCGCCACCGGAGCGCTGCTGGGCCTCGCCCTGGGAGACGCGCTCGGCTTCCCGACCGAGTTCCACGACGTGCCGTCGATCCTCGCCAAGAGCGGCCCGTGGCGGGAGATGGAGCTCCCCACGCCCGCGTACGTCACCGACGACACCCAGATGACCCTGGCGCTCGGGCGCGGCCTGCGCGCCGCCATGGACCGGGGCACCCTGGCGCCCCGACGGCTGGAGCGGCCCGTCCGCGAGCAGTTCGTGGACTGGTACCGGTCCCCGGACAACAACCGTGCCCCCGGCCGCACCTGCCTCGTCGCCTGCGACCTGCTCCGGAAGGAGGACCGGGCGTGGCAGGACGCGAGCCGGATCCACTCCAAGGGCTGCGGCGCCAACATGCGGGTCGCGCCCGTCGGGCTCGCCCCCGGCCTGAGCGACGAACAGCGCTCGGGTGCCGCCCAGCTCCAGGCCGCCCTCACCCACGGGCATCCCACCGCTCTCGCCGCGTCCGACCTCACCGCGCACGCCGTACGGCTGCTCGCGCAGGGCGCCGAGCCGACCGGACTGGTCGGTCTGCTGCGGTCGTACGCCTACGACAACCGCACCCGCTACCACCACACCTGGCTCGGCGACCTGTGGACCCGCAGCCAGGACCCCACGCCGGAGCACTTCATCGCGCGCGGCTGGGACGACTGCCTGGCGATCCTGCGGCGACTGCAGGACGCCGTGCGGACCCCCTCCCCGGAGACCGACCCCTGCCTGGCCACCGGCGAGGGCTGGATCGCCGAAGAGGCCCTGGCGACCGCTCTGCTGTGCTTCCTGCTCTTCCCGGACGAGCCGCTGACCGCACTGCGCCGCGCCGCCTGCACCGCGGGCGACTCCGACTCCCTCGCCTGCCTGGCGGGTGCCTTCGCCGGCGCCCACCTGGGCGCGGACGCCTGGCCGGCGCGTTGGGCGGACCGGATCGAGTACCGCGGGGAGCTCCTGGCGCTCGGAGCGCTCTGGGACGCCTGACCTCCACCGCCCGGCCCGCTCGCCCGGACGGTCCGGGCGGTGGGACGGCCTCAGGCCAGGCTGATGCGGTCGCCCTCGACGGTGATCTCCTTCTCCGGCAGCGGCCGCGTAGCCGGCGGACGCGCCACCGAGCCGTCCGTGATGCGGAACCTGCTGCCGTGGCACGGGCAGCCGATGGTGCCCTCCGAGACCGTGTCCACCGTGCAGCCCTGATGGGTGCAGATCGCCGAGAAGGCCTTGAACTCGCCCTGCTCCGGCTGGGTGACGACGACCTTCTCGGCCGCGAAGATCCTTCCGCCGCCGACCGGGATCTCGTCCGTCCGCGCCAGCTCCTGCCCGGCCGCCGCGGACGAGCCGGAGTCGCTGCCGCCGCCGCTTCCGTACTCCCCGCAGCCGGCGGCCAGTGCCGCCGCACCGGTCGTGAGCAGCACGGTGCGCCGTGTCGGGACGTGGGTCATGTCGTTGCTCCGAACGTGCGGAAGAACCAGAGGGCGGAGGTCAGCCAGAGCACCGTCAGCGCGGCGAACACGAGCCCACCGAGGATCGGGAGCAGCCGGCCGGGAAGGCGCTCCGAGCGCAGCAGCAGCATCTTGGCACTGAAGGCACCGAAGAAGAAGCACCCCAGAAGCGAGTGCCACACCACCCGCGTCTCGTACGACTGGAAGCCCAGGGCGTACAGGCAGTGCACCGCCACCGGGACCGCGATCAGGAACGCCGCCCGCCCCGACCAGCGGTGCAGCACCGGAGCCCAGCGCGGGCCGGGCAGCCTGCCGTACATCATCAGGGCCGACGCGACCTGGACGAGCGCGAAGAACACCGCCGCCGTCGCCAGCCACGACTTCACCGCACCCGTGCTGCTGAACCCGGCGATATCGAACGCCGTGCCCGCCGGGTCGTGGACGCGGCCGTACACGCCGAGGGCGACCGCCACCGCGGCGGCGACCAGGGCCGGGAGCAGGTACCGGGCCGGGCCGGCGCGACCGGGGCCGGGGGAGGGGACGTCCTGGGTGGGCGCGTTCGGGTCCACGGTCATGATCGCCTCCCTGCGGCGAGCGGACGGGCCAAGGGGGTCAGGGGGTCACCGGGCGGGCCGTGAGCTGTCGCCCGTCGACCGTCACCGCGCCGGTCTCCGGGGCGATCCGGGGTGCCGCGGACGGCGTACCGTCGCGCGTGACCACTCCGACCTGGGTGCCGTCCTTCAGGACGATCCAGCCGCCGTCGATCCGCGCACCGCGCACCGTGGCGGTCGCCCGCCACAGGCGGGACCTCGGCGCGGCCCGGTCCGCGGTGAACGCATGGCGCACTCCGCCGGAATCGACCGTTCCGCTGATTTGGTCGCCGCCCTCCAGCGTGCCGTCGAGCTCGCTGCCGTCCTGGCCCGTGAGCCGCATGCTGCCGTCGTCGGCGATGTCGCCCTTCAGCCACGACTCCCGGGTACGGCCGTCGCAGAAGTAGGCGACGGCCTTGCGGTCACGGACCGTCACCGCGACGGCGGCGGTGTCGTCGGCGGTGCGGCCCGCGTAGTCCGCGTCGGGCACGGGCGTCCTGGACAGGGTGGGCGACGGCGGCGCGCTCGTCACCGGTGCCGACGCGGGTGTCGTGGCCGGCGACTGCCGCCGCGGCTCGGACGCGGTCCGCTCCCCGCCCGAGGCGGCGTCGAGCGAGAGCAGCGCAATGCCCAGCAGCAGCCCTGCGAGCAGGGTGAGCAGGGGACCGGGACGTTTCATGGGCGGTCTCCCCCCGAGGCGTCTCCTGCCATGAGAGCGGACCGTGCGCGCCGCGTCCAGAGGGCGTGCCCAGGCGTCCGCCGTCCGGCACCGGCTCGCGTGGCCGGCACCGCGAACGCCCGGGCCGCGGGGCGTCCGCGAGTGCGCCGGTCCCTCCTCGCCGCCGCCCGCGCAGCACTTTCGGCCGGCACCGGAGCCGGAGCCGCGGGGGAGAGGCCCCGAGGGCGGGCGGCCGGGAGACCCGGACGGCCCCGGCGGGGCGGCGTCGGCGGTCCGGACGGCCCGCACGGCGGGGCGGCGCACCCGCCCCCGTGGGAGGAGCCGCGTCCGCGGCCCGGTCCGCGGGCCCCGTCTCAGGGGACGGGCATCGGGCACCGGCACCTGCCCGGGCTGACTAGGCTGGACGGACGAGGAACCGATTCGCAGCACAGCAAGGAGCATCGCCGTGGCGGTACGAGCGGTCCGGGGCGCCGTCCAACTCGACCAGGACGAGGCCGGCCACATGGACGAGCGGGTCGGAACCCTGCTCACCGCCGTCCTGGAACGGAACGGCCTGACCGCCGACGACCTGATCAGCGTCTGGTTCACGGCCACGCCCGACCTGCACAGCGACTTCCCCGCCGCCGCGGCCCGCAAGCTCGGCATCACCGACGTGCCCCTCATCTGCGCCCAGGAACTCGACGTCGAGGGGGCCATGCCCCGCGTCGTGCGCGTCCTCGCCCACGTCGAGTCCGACCGGGCCCGCGCCGACATCACCCACGTCTACCTCGGTGCCGCCGCCGCCCTGCGCAAGGACATCGCCCAGTGAGGACCGCACTCGTCATCGGCACCGGGCTCATCGGCACCTCGGCCGCCCTCGCCCTCACCCGGCGCGGCGTCGTCGTCCACCTCGCCGACCACGACCCGGAGCAGGCCCGCACGGCCGCCGCGCTCGGCGCCGGCACCGACGAACCGCCCCAGGGGCCCGTCGACCTCGCGGTCGTCGCCGCCCCGCCCGCCCACGTCGCCGCCGTGCTGGCCGACACCATGCGCCGCGGTGCGGCCCGCGGTTACCTCGACGTGGCCAGCGTCAAGGGCGGCCCGCGCCGCGAGCTGGAGGCCCTCGGCCTGGACCTCGCCCCGTACATCGGCACCCACCCCATGTCGGGCCGCGAGAAGTCCGGCCCGCTCGCCGCGACCGCCGACCTGTTCGAGGGCCGGCCCTGGGTCCTCACCCCGACCCGGGACACCGACACCGAGGTGCTGAACCTCGCCCTGGAGCTGGTCTCGCACTGCCGGGCCGTGCCGGTCGTCATGGACGCCGACGCCCACGACCGCGCCGTCGCCCTCGTCTCCCACATGCCCCACCTGGTGTCCAGCATGGTCGCCGCCCGCCTGGAGCACGCCGAGGAGGCCGCCGTACGGCTGTGCGGGCAGGGCATCCGGGACGTGACCCGGATCGCCGCCTCCGACCCGCGGATGTGGATCGACATCCTCTCCGCCAACCCCGGACCGGTCGCCGACCTGCTCACCGACGTCGCCTCCGACCTGGAGGAGACCGTGCGGGCGCTGCGGGCGCTGCAGTCCGCCGACGACTCCGGGCGCCGCGACGGCGCCACCGGCATCGAGGACGTGCTGCGCCGCGGCAACGCCGGCCAGGTCCGGGTGCCCGGCAAGCACGGCACCGCCCCGCGGACGTACGAGGTCGTGGCCGTCCTCATCGACGACCAGCCCGGCCAGCTGGCCCGCATCTTCGCCGACGCGGGACAGGCCGGCGTCAACATCGAGGACGTGCGGATCGAGCACGCCACCGGGCAGCAGGCCGGCCTGGTGCAGCTGATGGTGGAACCGAAGGCGGCCCCGGTGCTGACCGCCGCCCTGCGCGAGCGGGGCTGGGCCCTCCGCCAGTGAGGACGGCTCCGGCGAGCCAGTAACCTTGTGCGGGGCGGTTCGCGCCCCGCACACCACCACCGCAGCGCACCAGGAAGGTGTCCCCCCGTGGAAAACGGCGCCGCCCAGCCCGTGATTGTCGCCATCGACGGCCCCTCCGGCACGGGCAAGTCGAGCACGTCCAAGGCCGTGGCCGCCCAGCTCGGGCTCAGCTACCTGGACACCGGCGCCCAGTACCGGGCCATCACCTGGTGGATGGTGACCAACGGGATCGACATCGACGACCCTTCGGCGATCGCCGCGGTGGCCGGCAAGCCCGAGATCGTCTCCGGCACCGATCCGTCCGCCCCGGCGATCACCGTCGACGGCGTGGACGTCTCCGGCCCGATCCGCACCCACGACGTCACCTCCAAGGTCAGCGCGGTCAGTGCCGTCGCCGAGGTGCGGGCCCGGATCACCGAGCTCCAGCGGTCCATCGCGGTCGGCGCCGCGCGCGGCATAGTCGTCGAGGGCCGTGACATCGGCACCACGGTGCTGCCCGACGCCGATCTGAAGATCTTCCTCACCGCCACCCCGGAGGCGCGTGCCGCGCGGCGCAGCGGCGAGCTGCGGGGCGTCGACGTCCACTCCACCCGCGAGGCGCTGCTCAAGCGGGACGCGGCGGACTCCAGCCGCAAGACCTCCCCGCTGGCCAAGGCCGGCGACGCCGTCGAGGTCGACACCACCGACCTCACGCTGTCGCAGGTCGTCGAGTGTGTCGTCACTCTCGTCGAGGAGAAGCGGGCCGCGAAGTGACCGCACCGTCCGCACAGCGCGCCGAGATCGGGCGGCGCATCGGCGTCCCGCTGATGTACGGGCTGTGGAAGCCGCGTGTGCTCGGCGCCTGGCGGGTGCCCGCGAGCGGCCCTGCCATCCTCGCCGTCAACCACTCCCACAACGTAGACGGCCCGATGGTGATGGGCGTGGCGCCCCGGCCCGTGCACTTCCTGATCAAGAAGGAGGCGTTCGTCGGCCCGCTCGGCCCCTTCCTGACCGGCATCGGCCAGCTGAAGGTGGACCGGGACGTCGCCGACCGCACCGCGATCACGCAGGCTCTCGACGTCCTCGCGGCAGGCGGTGTCCTCGGGATCTTCCCGGAGGGCACCCGCGGCGAGGGCGACTTTGCCGCGCTGCGCTCCGGGCTCGCCTACTTCGCGGTGCGTTCCGGGGCGCCCGTCGTCCCGGTGGCGGTCCTGGGAAGTTCCGAGCGGCGCGGGTGGTTGGCCAAGGGACTGCCCCCGCTGCGCTCGCGCGTCGACGTCGTCTTCGGCGACCCGTTCGACGCGGGCGACGGCAGCGGGCGCCGCACGCGCAAGGCCCTCGACGAGGCGACCGAGCGCATCCAGAAGCAGCTCACCGGCCACCTGGAAAACGCCAGGCGCCTCACCGGGCGCTGAGCGACACTGTGAGTAGTGGATCACCCTCACCGGACGGTCCACCGACCACCACGATGAACAACGAGGTACGGACCCCATGAACGACCACATCCAGCCCGACGGCTCGGCCGAGCACGAGTACGAGCACGGGGCTCTCGGCGACGCCGAGTACGCGGAGTTCATGGAGCTCGCCGCGGAAGAGGGCTTCGACCTGGCGGACGTCGAGGGCGCGATCGAGGCGGCAGGTCACGGCCCGCTCCCGGTCCTCGCCGTCGTCGGCCGGCCGAACGTCGGCAAGTCGACCCTCGTCAACCGGATCATCGGCCGCCGTGAGGCCGTCGTCGAGGACCGGCCGGGCGTCACCCGCGACCGCGTCACCTACGAGGCCGAGTGGGCGGGCCGCCGCTTCAAGGTCGTCGACACCGGCGGCTGGGAGCAGGACGTCTTCGGTATCGACGCCTCCGTGGCCGCGCAGGCCGAGTTCGCGATCGACGCCGCCGACGCCGTCGTCTTCGTGGTCGACGCCAAGGTCGGTGCCACCGACACCGACGAGGCGGTCGTACGGCTGCTGCGCAAGGCCGGCAAGCCGGTCGTGCTGTGCGCCAACAAGGTCGACGGCCCCAGCGGCGAGGCCGACGCGGCCTACCTGTGGTCCCTCGGCCTCGGCGAGCCGCATCCGGTGTCCGCGCTGCACGGACGCGGCACCGGCGACATGCTGGACGCCGTCCTGGAGGTGCTGCCGGAGGCGCCGCGCGAGTCGTTCGGCGGGGGCGGCATCGGCGGCCCGCGCCGCATCGCGCTGATCGGCCGCCCCAACGTCGGCAAGTCCTCCCTGCTGAACAAGGTGGCGGGCGAGGAGCGCGTCGTCGTCGACGAACTCGCCGGCACCACCCGCGACCCGGTCGACGAGCTGATCGAACTGGGCGGAACGACCTGGAAGTTCGTCGACACGGCCGGCATCCGCAAGCGCGTCCACCTCCAGCAGGGCGCCGACTACTACGCCTCCCTGCGTACCGCCGCCGCCGTCGAGAAGGCCGAGGTCGCGGTCGTCCTGATCGACTCCGCCGAGTCCATCTCCGTGCAGGACCAGCGCATCATCACCATGGCCGTGGAGGCGGGCCGCGCTCTGGTCGTCGCCTACAACAAGTGGGACACCCTCGACGAGGAGCGCCGCTACTACCTGGAGCGCGAGATCGAGACCGAGATGGGCCAGGTCTCCTGGGCGCCCCGGGTCAACGTCTCGGCGCGCACCGGCCGCCACATGGAGAAGCTGGTGCCGGCGATCGAGACCGCCCTGGCCGGCTGGGAGACCCGCGTCCCGACGGGCCGCCTGAACGCCTTCCTCGGCGAGCTGGTCGCCGCCCACCCGCACCCGATCCGCGGCGGCAAGCAGCCGCGGATCCTGTTCGGCACCCAGGCCGGCACCAAGCCGCCGCGGTTCGTGCTGTTCGCCTCCGGCTTCATCGAGGCCGGCTACCGGCGGTTCGTCGAACGCCGACTGCGCGAGGAGTTCGGCTTCGAGGGCACGCCCATCCACATCTCGGTGCGGGTGCGCGAGAAGCGCGGTTCGCGGAAGAAGTAGTCACCGAGGCGTGCGGAAGGGCGGCTCCGGAAGGGGCCGCCCTTCGCGCTGTCCGGCCGACTGCCGCGGGGCCGGTCAGACGCCGCCGCTCCGGCCGGGCGGCAGCGCCGCCGGGAAGTGCTGCGTCACGTTCGAACCCTGCGGACCGATGTGCCCGACGCGCTGCCACTGCGGCTGCTGCCGTGCGCTGAACGCGCCGGCGCTGTAGGCGCTGAACGAACCCGATCTGTACGGGGTGCTCCCGAAGGCGCTGAACCCGAGGTCCTCCTCGCCGCTGCGATCACCCGGCAGCGTGCGGAAGGACTTGACGTACTCGGCGTAGAGCGCGTCGTAGATCGGCGTGGCCGATGGGCCGCCCAGGGGGTCCTGGCGGCGGGGAACGTCATAGGTGTGCACGTACAGCCAAACGACGCCGACGCGCGGGAGGATGCGGCCCCGCGGTGCGGTTCGGCGTGCGCGGTGCTCAGGTACCCGCCAGCGGCAGGGCCGCCGCCACGAGCTTCCCGTTGGCCGCGGCCTTGTCCAGCGCGTCCCGCAGCAGGTCCTCGCGGGGCTGACGGCCGATGGAGCCCACCGGGGCCGCGTACATCAGCACCTGCTGGTGCTTGTTGGCGGCGGCCCGCCAGCCGTCGGTGACCTGGAGCGGCTGATGGGCCTGCCACCAGGCCACCGGCTGGCTCCCGTCGGGGCCCGGCTGGAGCACGGCGTGCAGCTGTCCCATGGCCAGCAGCACCGACCATCCGTGCTGCACCGGCGGCACGCCGGTCAGTTCGGTCAGCGGCATGAAGCCCTGTTCGATCAGGAGCGGCAGGAAGTCGTCGCCTGCGCCGGTGGTGCCGGGCCGGACGATGGGCGCGGTCGGCTCCACGACCAGGGCGGGGTGCAACTCCCCGGCGATCAGGACGAGTCCGCTGGTGACACCGAGCACGGCCTGCTCGGGGACGGACTTCTCCGGCTCGGTGACGGCGGGGACGGCGGCGTCGGCGGAGATGTCCCCGCCGATGGAGCGGACGGCGCCCTGCAGCTGCTCCTCGGTGACCTGGACGACCTGCGAGGGCAGGCAGCCGGCGTGGGCGAAGGCGAGCACGGCGGTCTCGTCGCCGATGAACAGCACGGTGCTGGTGGGCTCGCGTTCGGAGTCACCGGGCGTGCGGCAGGAGGTGCAGTCGTAACTGCCGGGCGCGTTCTCTCCGGCGAGCAGCCGGTCGGCTTCTTCGTCGCCGATCTCGGCGCGTACCTCGTCGCTGACGTCGAGCATGCGCGGCACGGGTGGCTCCCTCGGGATGCGGTGCGGTGGCGAGACCGGGTGGGTCCCCGGCTCATGAAGGAGACAACGGGCGATCTGTGGTGGGAGTCACGCACGGGTCCGATCGGAATCGCACCATCCGGCGCGTACGGTCACCTCCGCTCCGGAATCGGTCACTCAACGTCAAGAGTTGTCTCAGTCAAGGAAGTTGACGCGGTGAAGTGGGTCACAGATCGACGCGGAACGTGCGCCTGATATCGCGAAATGAGCGGATGTAGTGGGTGGCCGGAATTCGCGGATACTCGCGGTAACGTCCAACTGGCCTGGAATGACGAGGAGTTGGTTGATGGCAGTCCCTCACGCTCCGTAGATTCCTCGGCCGTGTGCAACGAGCACCGCTCGGGTACGTCCACCGACCGCTCCGCAGCCAGACTCGGAGCAGCACGACCTCCGGTGGACGGGGCGAGCGCGACCGACGCGTCCATGCGCGCCGGGCGTGTTCCGCCTTGGGGGATCCCGGGTCCTTCGAGAGGGAACTTCATGTCCGAATGTGCCGATGACTCGCGCAACAACGTTCGCAGCACCCGGAGCACGGCCCGGGGCAGGGGCCAGGCCCGCACGACGGCGGCTCTCGCCGGGGCGGTGCTCCTCGCCCCCCTGGGCCTGCTGGCCGCAGCCGGCAGCGCCACGGCGGCGGACGGCGGCGTGTGGGACCGCATCGCCCAGTGCGAGAGCGGCGGCAACTGGCACATCAACACCGGCAACGGCTACTACGGCGGGCTCCAGTTCTCCGCCGGCACCTGGCGCGCGTACGGCGGCACGGCTTACGCGCCGACCGCCGACCGTGCCTCCCGGCAGCAGCAGATCGCCGTCGCCACCAAGGTCCAGCACGCCCAGGGGTGGGGTGCGTGGCCCGTCTGCTCGGCGCGTGCCGGAGCCTCCGGCAGCGCACCCGCGGCGGGTGCGGCAGGCGCGTCGACCGGATCCGGCACGTCCCACGCGTCGGGCAGCTCGCACACGTCCGGGTCGGGCACGTCCACGAGGCCGACCCGGAGCAGTCAGTCCGCGAGGGCGGGTGCGACCACCCGGAAGCCGATGAAGGCGTCCGGGCCGGAGAAGGCTCCGGCCCGCACGAGCGGCCGTGCCGAGCGCGGCGGTTCCCGCGGCGACTACACCGTCCGCAAGGGCGACACGCTGAGCGGCATCGCCGCCCGGCACGGGACCACCTGGCAGCGGATCTACGCCGCCAACAAGGCCGTCATCGGTGGTGATCCCGACCTGATCGTGCCCGGGCAGCGCCTCGCGCTCTGAGCCACCCCCCTCGCCCGGTGCACCGGGCCCCGCCCGGTCGGCAGACCGGGCGGGGCCGCACCTTCGCAGGAGGCCCGCGTGGACCCCGCGGCCCCGTGCCGCCGGCCGGTGTGTCAGCCCGGCCGGTCCGGCGGGTGCGGCCCCCGGGCCCGGCGCCCGCCGGGCCCGGGCGGGGTGCGGTCGGCCCCCGCCGTGCGGCGTTCCAGCTCACTCGCCTCGCCGCTGAACACCACGGAGCCGCGCCGCAGTTCGTACACGAACAGCGGCCGGCCGAGCAGCGCCGGGGGCAGCCGCTGCTCGGCGACGACCACGCAGGCGTCCAGAGACGCCAGCACCTCGTAGGTGCGGGCCGCGACCGCGGGCGACATGCCCTGGGCGGGCTCGTCGACGAGGACCACGCGTGCGCGTGCCAGCAGGGCGCGGGAGACGGCGAGCATGCGCTGCTCCCCGCCGGAGAGGGTGCCGGCACGCCGGGGGAGGAGCGGTCGGAGCTGCGGGTAGGCGTCGAGGGCGGCGTCGACGGCCGGGGCGGACAGGCCGAGGTTGTCGCGCACGGTCAGGGAGCCGAACACCGCCTGCCGCTCGGGCACCAGGCACATCCCGCGCCGTGCCCGCTCGTGGGCGGGCATCCGGGTCACGTCGGTGCCGTCCCACACGACCGCACCGCCCGACAGCGGCACCGTGCCGGCCAGTGCCCGCAGGACGGTGCTGCGGCCGGAGCCGTTACGGCCCAGCAGCACGGTGAGGCCGGGGCCCGGGGCGACGAGCGTGACGCCGTGCAGTGCCTCCAGGGGGCCGTAGCGCACGCGCGCGTGGCGCAGCGAGACGGCTGTCACGGCCGCCTCCCCGGGCGGCCCGGTGGGGCGGCCGGGCCGGCGACGGCGTCGAGGACCCGGTCGGGTGGGCCGGAGGCGACGATCCGGCCCGCGGTCATCACATGGACGACATCGGCCAGATCGGCGACGAGGTCCAGGTCGTGCTCGACGACGAGCAGCGCCATGCCGTCGGCGGCCAGCGCCCCGAGCACACCGGCCAGGGCCGTCACCTCGGCGCTGTCCAGGCCGGCGGCCGGCTCGTCCAGCAGCAGTACGAGCGGGCTGCCCGCCAGGGCGCGGGCCAGCTCGACGCGGCGCAGGGTGCCGGTGGGCAGGCCCGCGGCGGGCAGGGCCCGCACCGGTCCGTCCAGGCCGAGCAGCCGCAGGGTCCGCTCCACAGCGGCCGGGTCGGCGACACGGCCCTGCTCGGCGCCGATCCGGACGTTCTCGGAGACCGTCAGGGACGGGAAGACGGCCAGCTCCTGGAAGGTCCGGGCGATCCCCAGCCGGGTCCGGGCGTGCGCCGCGGTGCGGGTCACGTCCCGGCCGCCCAGCCGCACCCGTCCCTGCGCGGGGCGCACCGTGCCGGCCAGGCAGTGGAACAGGGTGCTCTTGCCCGCGCCGTTGGGCCCCACCACCGCGGTCACCCGGCCGGCCGGCACGTCGAGATCGACACCGTCGAGCGCCGTGAAACCGGCGTAGCGGACGTGCAGGCCGCGGGCGGTGAGGAGGACGGCGCGGCTGCGGCGCTCGCGACCGGGGGAGGGCGGCAGGCGCCCGGGACGGGTCCCGCGAGTGCCTCGGGGGGCCGAGGCTCCGGACGAGGGTGCCGCGGCCGTGCGGGGCGTGGGGCCGGTGGCCGCGGGTGCCGCGGGTGCCGCGGGTGCTGCCGGGGCCGCCGCGGACCGGGGCCGGTGCGGCGGCCGGGCGAGGCCCGGCGCCGGGGCTTCGCCGGCCCGTCCGCCCGTTCCTCCCGCCCCCGGCGGAGCCTCGGCCGCCCGTTGTGGGGCTGCGCCCCCGCCTTTCGCTGCGGTGCGTGCTCCTCGTGGCGCCGTGCCCGCGCCTCCCGCTGTGGTGCGTGCCCCTCGTGAGGTCGTTCCCGCACCTTCAGCCGGGGCACCCGACCCTCCGGGCGCCGTCGCCCGGGCCGCCCCGCCCCACGCGGCCGGGGCCGGGGCCGTCGCCCCCGCCGGCGCGGGCCGGGGACCCGGGCGCGGCCGGGCGGGGCGCAGCCTCCTGCGGAGCTCGGCACCCCGCGCCGTCAAGTCCGCCGGCCGCCGCAGCCGCGCGCGCCACGCCGCCGCCCGCAGCGCCTCGAACGGTCCGCCGGGGAATCGGCCGACGAGGACCGCCAGAACGCCGATCACGGCCGCCGCCATGCCGCCGCGGGCACCGGCGTCCAGACCGACCAGGAGAGCTGCGGCGGCCAGGGCGCCGAGGGTGCTGTCGGCGCCCAGAACGACGACCGCGGCGAACCAGAGCAGGCCGCGCACGGGGTCGAAGGCGCCGGGGTCGAAGGCGCGCAGCCCCATGCCGAGCAGACCACCGCCGAGGGCGGCCAGCGCGGCGCCCGAGACGAAGGCCAGCAGCTTGAGCGAGGGGACCTGCACACCCGCCGCGGACGCGCCCGGTTCATGGTCCCGCATGGCCGCGAGGGCCCGGCCGGTGCGCCCGGTGCGCAGCCGCCGCGCCGCCAGCAGGGCGGCCGCCAGGAGGGCAAGCTCCAGGACGTAGTAGGCGCGGTCGCCCTCGAAGCCGGAGGGGCGGCCCAGCGCCAGCTGGGAGGTGGCGTACGGCTGGGCGAAGACGAACCGGCTCACACCGACGCCCACCGCGAAGGTGGCCAGGGCCAGCGCCAGGCCGTGCCGGCTGATCGCCGGCCAGCCCGTCAGCAGGCCCAGCGGCGCCACCAGGGCCACCGCCACCGCCAGGGCCGCCAGCTCCGGCAGCCGGGGCAGACCCGGGAAGCGGCCCGCGGCCAGCAGCGCGGTGAACAGGGCGCCCAGGCCCGCGTACGCCGCCTGGCCGAGGGAGATCTGGCCGCCGCGGCCGGTCACGACCACCAGCGACAGCAGCACCACGCCCAGCGCGGGCACCTGCACCGCGGTGTGCAGGTCCTCGCCCGCGAGGCCCAGCGGCAGCAGGAACAGTACGAGGGCCACGAGCCACGCTCCGTGCGGGGCCGGCATGCGCTCCCCGACGACGGCGCGCGGCGCCGTCCGGCCCGCGCCGACACCCGGCAGGACGAGCGCGGCGACCAGCAGTGCCACCACGAACAGGTTCGCGCCGACGGCCTGCACCAGCGGCGCGGCCCAGCCCGACGGGTGCAGCCGCGTCAGCTGGCTCTGCGCCACTCCGATGCCCAGCGCCACCACCACCGCCACGGGCAGGCTCCGCATCCGGGCCGCGACCGCGACCGCGACCACCTCCATGACCAGCAGCGGCAGCCCGTAGGGGTCCAGACGCACGTACGGGGCCAGCAGCACCCCCGTCAGACCGGCCGTGAACGCCCCGAACGCCCACCCGGCCGCCGCCACCCGGTCGGCGTCGATGCCGCCGAGCACGGCCAGCTGCCGGTCGTCGACGACCGCGCGCAGCTCACGCCCGAACCGCGTCCAGCGGATCACCGCGCCGGTGCCCGCCGCCAGCGCCACCGCCACCGCCAGCTGACCCCACGGCTCGACCGGCACGAGGTCGGGCGCGTCGCTGCGCGCCCCCTGCCCCCACACCAGCGCCGCCCCGCCCACCAGCAGCACGAACACCCCGATGGACGCCACGAGCGTCTGCTCCGGGGCACCACCCCGCACCGCCGGGGCACGGAAGACGAACCGCTCCAGGACCACCCCGATGCCCGGCGCGACGACCACCAGCGTCACCAGCGCCCCCAGCCACAGCGGCCAGCCCCACCCGACCACGCACTGCCGCAGCACGTAGGCGCACACCATCGCGATCGCCCCGTGCGCGAAATTGAGTACTCCGGTCGCCCGGTACGTCACGATCAGGCCGATCCCGGTGAGCGCGGCGGCGCTGCCGACCGCGAGCCCGGCCACGGCGAGGTCGTAGGTGAGGGAGGACATCAGTCGGCTTCTTCAGCCGGATGGCAGATCGGGCACGCGCCGAGGCCGCCGTCGGCCAGCAGCTTCGCGTCCACCGGGACCGCCTCCGCCTTCCCGGCCACCAGGGGGCAGTCCGCGCGATGCCACAGCGTGCCGCCCGGCACCATCAGCTTCTCCCCGCTCACCGCGAGCGGCGCGCCCGTCGCGGGGGCGGCATCCTCGGGCCCGGCGGGCCCGGCCTCCACCAGCAGCCCGTACAGCTCCTCCACACGGGCGGCGGCGACGTGGCTGCGGCCATGCGTGAGCAGCACGGCCCCGGCGACGATCAGCGCGGCTCCGGGGATCGTGCAGGAGGCGAGATAGGGCAGCTGGCGTTCGGCGAACCGTTCGCCGGAGACGCCGTACCAGCCGATGAAGCACAGCACGCCGCCCGCCGCGAGCGCGGCCCAGCCGGCCCACAGCACGGGGTGCACGGTCCGCAGTCGGTCGGCTGTCCTCATCTCGGCTCCCGCACGTCGTCCGTCTGTCCATGCCGGCCAATGGCTTGCACTATGCCCTGAGGAAGCCGACCCTGAAAGCACCGGGCGAACCCGGCCCGGACCGACACCCGGTGGTGAGCCAGATGGTTCTCGGGATCGACCTCAGCCGGAGGACGGCGACGACGGGACGCGGCCCGGTGGCGGCGGGACGGGGCACGGCGTTCGCAGCCGCCCTCGTTCTCATTCTCGCCCCGGCGCTTGCGTCGTGCAGCGACGGCGGTGGTGGGGGCTCGTCGTCCTCGTCCCCGGAGCAGACGGCCAGCGCCTCCCCGTCCCTACCCGCCGACGTGGCGGCGGCCGAGCAGCAGATCAAGGAGAACTGGCAGAAGTTCTTCGACCCGAACACCTCCCTGACGGACAAGCAGGCGGTCCTGGAGAACGGCGACCGGATGGCGCCGGTGCTCCAGGCCTTCAGCGGCGACCAGCGCGGCGGACAGGTGCAGGCGACGGTGGAGAAGGTCGAGTTCACCTCGGCCGGGCAGGCCACGGTCACCTACGACCTGACCCTGAACGGCGCCACCGTGCTGCCCGGCGCCTCCGGCACCGCCGTCGAGCAGGACGGCACCTGGAAAGTGTCCGTCAGCACCCTGTGCGCACTGGTGCAGCTGAGCGGCAATGAGTCCGCCTCGCAGTCGCCGCTGCCGGGCTGCTGAGGCCGTCGCCGGGGTCCTGCTGCTCGTCCTGGTCGCGGCCTGCGGCAGCAGGCTGCCGGAGAGCGACTTCGGCACCGGCACCCGCGGCCCGGCGACCGCCGCCAGCGGCGGCCCGCCGATCCCCGTCGGCATCATCACCAGTGCCACCAGCCCGGTCGGCGGGAGCGCCTTCACCGGACCGCGCGACGGCGCCCGCGCCTACTTCGACCGGCTCAACGCCCGGGGCGGGATCGCCGGCCGCCGCGTGGAGGTGCACCTGTGCGACGACGGCGGCAGCGGCGTCGGCAACAACACCTGTGTGCACCGGCTGATCGACGAGGACAAGGTCGTCGCCCTGGTCGCCACCACCGTCCTGGACTACGCCGGCGCCCCCCGTGTCTCCCGCGCGGGCGTGCCCGACGTCGGCGGCCAGCCCATCGGCGCCGCCTACGACACCTGGCCCCACCTGTACGGCATCTACGGCAGCTCCGCGCCCCGCGACGGCACCCCCGGCTGGGGCGGCACGCTGTACGGAGGCACGGAGGTGTACCGCTACTTCGCTCGCGAGCACGGCGCCCGCACCGCCGCCGTGGTGTCGTACAACCAGTCCGCCTCGGCCGCCTACGCCCGGCTCGTCGAGCGCGGTCTGAAGGCCGAGGGCTACCGCGTGATTCCCGAGCAGGTCGACTTCGCGCTGCCCAACTTCCGCGCTGTCGCGGCCGACCTGAAGGCCCGGGGCGCGGATCTGGTCTTCGACGCCATCGACACCCACGGCAACGCTCAGCTGTGCAAGGCCATGGACGAGGTCGGCGCCCGTGTCACCGCCAAGGTGACGAACGTGCAGAACTGGACGTCCACCGTCCCCGACGACTACAAGGACGCCCCGCACTGCCGCAACACCCTGTGGGTGACCGGCTCCAGCCGCAACTACGAGGACACCGGCCAACCGGCCGTCCGCGCGTTCCGGGACGCCACCCGGGGGCTGAGCACGCACTCCCAGTGGCAGCTGGAGGGCTGGGCCGCCGCGATGTGGTTCACCGGCGCGGCCGAGTCCTGCGCCCGCGGCGCCGGCGTCACGCGCGCGTGCGTGGACGGAGTCGTGGGTCGCACCCACGACTACACCGCCGACGGCCTGCTGCTGCCGGTGTCCTTCACGAGCCTGCCGCAACCGCCCACGACCAGCCGGACATGCCTGTCGGTGGCCCGCTGGGAGGACGGCGGTGGCTGGGTGACGCAGGGCGACATGAACCGCAACTGCTTCGACGTGCCGCAGCTGCCGTACCGGCCCTGAATCCGGGTGCGGGCGGGCCCCGCCCGCACCCGGAGCGTGCCGGCCCTGAGGGCGGGCCGCGCGGGGGCGGTCAGGACGTCTCTTCGGTTGTCCGGCGGGCGGCCGGCCCGGACTGCGGGACGGGTGCCGCGAGCTCCGGATGATGCAGGTCGAACGCCGGGGACTCGCTGCGGATCCGCGGCAGCGTGAGGAAGTTGTGCCGGGGCGGCGGGCACGAGGTCGCCCACTCCAGGGAGCGGCCGAAGCCCCACGGGTCGTCCGTCTCGACCCGCTCGCCGTACCGGGAGGTCTTCCACACGTTGTACAGGAACGGCAGGGTGGACAGGCCGAGCAGGAACGCACCGATCGTCGACACGGTGTTCAGGGCGGTGAAGCCGTCGGCGGCCAGATAGTCCGGGTAGCGGCGCGGCATGCCCTCCGCGCCCAGCCAGTGCTGCACCAGGAACGTGGTGTGGAAGCCGATGAACAGTGTCCAGAACTGGATTTTGCCCAGCCGCTCGTCGAGCATCCGCCCGGTGAACTTCGGCCACCAGAAGTACAGCCCGCCGAAGAAGGCGAACACGACCGTGCCGAACACGACGTAGTGGAAGTGCGCCACCACGAAGTACGAGTCGGTGACGTGGAAGTCGAGCGGCGGCGACGCCAGGATCACCCCGGTGAGCCCGCCGAACAGGAAGGTCACCAGGAACCCGGCGGCCCACAGCATCGGCGTCTCGAAGGACAGCGAGCCCTTCAGCATCGTGCCGGTCCAGTTGAAGAACTTCACCCCGGTCGGCACCGCGATCAGGAAGCTGACGAACGAGAAGAACGGCAGCAGCACGGCGCCCGTGGCGAACATGTGGTGCGCCCACACCACCACCGACAGCCCGGTGATCGCGATCGTCGCGCCGATCAGTGTCAGGTAGCCGAAGACCGGCTTGCGGCTGAAGACCGGGATGATCTCCGTGATGATGCCGAAGAACGGCAGGGCGATGATGTACACCTCCGGGTGCCCGAAGAACCAGAACAGGTGCTGCCACAGCAGCGCCCCGCCGTTCTCCGCGTCGAAGACCCGGGAGCCGAACCGCCGGTCCGCCTCCAGCACCAGCAGTGCCGCCGCCAGCACCGGGAAGGCCATCAGGACCAGGACCGACGTCAGCAGCGTGTTCCAGGTGAACACGGGCATCCGGAACATCGTCATGCCGGGCGCGCGCATGCCGACGATCGTGGTGATGAAGTTGACCGCGCCGAGGATGGTGCCGAAGCCTGCCAGCGCCAGCCCCATGATCCACAGGTCGGCTCCCACCCCGGGGGAGTGCTGCGCGCTGTTGAGCGGGGCGTAGGCGAACCAGCCGAAGGCGGCCGGCCCGCCCGGGACCAGCAGCGAGCCGAGCACGATCAGCCCGCCGAACAGGAACAGCCAGTACGAGAGCATGTTCAGCCGTGGGAAGGCGACGTCGGGGGAGCCGATCTGGAGCGGCATGAGCTCGTTGGCGAAGCCCGCGAAGCTCGGCGTCGCGAACAGCAGCAGCATGATCGTGCCGTGCAGCGTGAACAGCTGGTTGAACTGCTCGTTGTTCACGATCTGGAGCCCCGGCCGTGCCAGCTCCGCCCGCATCAGCAGCGCCATCGCGCCACCGATCAGGAAGAACGCGAACGACGTGATCAGGTAGAGGTGTCCGATCCTCTTGTGGTCGGTGGTGGTCAGCCACTCGACGATCATCCGGCCGCGGCGCCGGGCCGCAGGCCCCGGATGCGCCGCCGCCGTCACGGTCTGGGTGCTCATCGCTCGCTCGCCCCTTCGCTCGTCGCGTCCCGGGTCCGCTGCAGGGCCCGCACCGCACGCGGCACGGACGTCCGCCATGATGCGCGCACCTCCGCGCCCCCCGGCAAGGCCCGTACCGGCCGGTTGTGCCCGGGCCGTGCATTCCCTGTGCACGGCCCGCTCCGGCGGGCCGTGCGAAAGGGGAAAGGGAAACCCGTTCGGAGGGTGTTCCCACTGTGCTTTCCGGTCCGTCGGCACATGGTTCCGGAAGGCCTGCGGAAATTGCGTTCGAATACCTGCGGAAGGCCCGGAAATTCACCCGGGCCCGTGACGCAGTGCACCCGAAACGCCTGTCGGGATGCTGTGACAGAAGTGTGACCGGAGTGATCCATCGCACGCGATCGGGTTCCGGGCGGGCCGGGCAGCGCTTAGCGTGGGAGACATGGCTTCCCTTCCCACTCCGCCGGCGGAACCCCAGGACAGCCCCGACGGGTACGTCGGGCTCAGGGCCGCGCAGGCCGAGCAGCTCGCCCGGGAGCGGGGCTGGTCGACGGTGCGCTCCCTGCCGCCGGGGGCGATCATCACCCTGGAGTACCGCGTGGGACGGCTGAACTTCGAGGTCGCGGACGACCGGGTCGTGCGCGCCTGGAAGGGCTGACCCGGCGCTCCGGCCCGCCCCCGGGGCCGTGGGACGCGGAGGGCCCCGGAGGCGCGGACCATCGGGTCGCGAGCCGGGGCCCCTGGCGCTTCGGGGCGGTGGGGATGGGGCGTACCGCGCCTCGCGAGCGTGCCGCCGTCCTCAGCCGCCGTTCGTCAGAGGACGGGCCGCCGGGGTCGCCGTGCCGCGCGGCAGGCGCTCCGTGTGCGGCGGGCGGCGGGTGCCGGACGGTGTGATCGGGGTGCGTTCCGAGCGGGTGGTGTGCGGGCCCGGGGCCAGATGGGCGGGCGCCCGCGGGTGCCGGGCGGACGCGGCCGTCTCCCGGGCCGCCGTCGCCCCGTCCTGGACGGCTGTCGGGCGCCGCTTGAGCAGCACCGGGGCGGTGACCGGGGCTGCGGGTGCCGGAGCCGCGGCCGGAGCGGCGCGGCCGGCCCGCCGGCGGTCGCGCAGGTCCAGGATCCAGGCCTCGGCGCGGGCGATCAGCGGTTCGAACCACGGCAGGGCGAGCAGGATCAGCAGGCCCGCGGCCCAGCCGAGCAGGACGTCGCTGAGCCAGTGCGTACCGAGGTAGACGGTGGACATGCCGACGCCGAGCGCGGTCACCGCGGACAGGGCCGACAGCCAGCGCCGGGCTCTGGGGGTGGAGGCCAGGTAGGCCAGGATTCCCCAGGTCACGACCGCGTTGGCGGTGTGGCCGCTGGGGAATATATCGCCGCCGAGGCCCATCTCGTTCGACCCGATGACGGTCGCGTAGTGCGGCCCGAGCCGGCCCATGCCCAGTTTGGCCGCGCCGACCGTGACGTTGAGCAGCAGCAGCGAGGCGCCCAGGGTGAGCAGCGGGCGCAGCGTGTGCTGCCGCCAGGACCGCCAGCCCAGCCACGCCGCCACCATCACGGCGGTGGGGCCGCGCTGGCCGAGGACGACGTAGTAGTCCACGAACCAGTGGATCTGCGACCACTGCTGGTAGGGCCGGAAGAACATGACCTGCCAGTCCAGCCGGACCAGCCACGAGGTCGTCACGACGAGCCAGACGATGGCCAGGTAGAAGGCCAGGGTCGCGCCGAACAGGGCGGCCCTGTGCCGTGTCATGCGCGGTACATCGATATGGGTCGGCCGCTCGGGCTCCCGGTCGAGCCGGGCGAAGAGCCAGTCCCAGCGGCCCGCCTTTGGTTCAGTACGCACGTCAATCGACGTTACAGCGAGTGAGCTGCGCATCGGATCCGACCGGCTGCTTCGTGATGTCCACGTGATGTGTGATTGATCGCAGTTTCGCTTTTATTCACCGCATGGCCTGCTGGTTCTCGCCCTCGGCCGAATAATCTCACCGCGACTCGCCCGTGTGGGGTTGTTGCGCCTTTCGGAATATCTTCGTCGCGGCTCGCGGGGGAATTGACCGGCCGTCCCCACCGGCCCTCTCCGGCCGCCGCGGCACCCGCCGCGCACCGGCCGGCCGCCGCCCGTTCGTGTGTCTGGTGTCACACGCCCCCCAATGTGGCGCAACAGACAGCTCAGTCCCCTCCCGCGCGGACTCGCGTACCCTGACGACTCGCCCGCATGCGCGCCCGCCCCGGAGCGGAGCCGCACGCCGCGTGGCCGGCGAGAGCGAGGGATCACTGGGAGGTACGTACATGTCCGGGACGACCACGGCCGCCGCTGCGCTGCGCGGTCGGGCGGCCGGGGCCGGTGCCAACCGCTGGGTCGTCCTCGTGGTGCTGTGCGTCAGCCTGCTGCTGGTCGCCGTGGACGCCACCGTGCTGCACGTGGCGGTGCCCGCCGTCAGCGAGGACCTCAGGCCCGGCGCCATGGAGCTGCTCTGGATCGTCGACACCTATCCGCTCGTCTGCGCCTCGCTGCTGATCCTGTTCGGCACGCTCGGTGACAAGGTGGGCCGCAGACGGATCCTTCTGCTCGGGTACGGCATCTTCGGCATCGCCTCCGCGCTGGCGGCCTTCGCGCCCGACGCGCAGGTGCTCATCGCGGCCCGGGCGCTGCTGGGCGTCGGCGGAGCCATGATCATGCCCGCCACGCTGTCGATCCTGCGGCAGGTGTTCCCCGACCGGCGCGAGCGGGCGCTGGCGATCGGCGTGTGGAGCGCCGTGGCCGCGGTCGGCGCCGCGGTCGGGCCACTGCTCGGCGGGTTCCTCCTGGAGCACTTCTGGTGGGGTGCGGTCTTCCTCGTCAACATCCCGCTGATGGTGGTGAGCCTGCCGGTGGGCCGCCTGCTGCTGCCGGAGTCGACCGGCGACGGCGACGGGCCCTGGGACGTGGTCGGCGCGCTGATGGCCGCGGCCGGCCTGTTCGGCCTGGTCTTCGGAGTGAAGCGGCTCGGCGGCGGGGAGCCTGCGCTCGGCGTGCCGACGCTGCTGCCGCTGCTGGGAGGCGCGATGCTGCTGGTGCTGTTCGTGCGCCGCCAGCGCAGGCGTCGGCATCCGCTGGTCGACCTGCGGATGTTCGCGCGGCCGGTGTTCAGTACGTCCGTGGGGTGCATCGTGCTGGCGATGCTCGCGCTCGTCGGCCTGGAGCTGATCGCGGCGCAGTACCTCCAGCTCGTGCTGGGGCTGTCGCCGCTGCAGACGGGGCTGCGGCTGCTGCCGCTGACCTTCGCTGCGATGGCGGCGGGTCTGGCCGGGGCGCAGATGCTGCGGCGGTTCGGGCCGCGGCGGATGGTGTGTGCCGGGTTCTGCCTGACGGCCGCCGCGGTGGCGACGCTCACCGCGATGGGCGCGGCCGACAATCCCACTCTGCTGCTCCTGGGGTTCGTGCTGCTCGGGTTCGGGCTGGAGACGACGCTGTTCGGGGCGTACGAGTCGATGCTGAGCGAGGCGCCGCCGGAGCAGGCGGGCGGGGCCGCGGCGATCGGGGAGACGTCGTACCAGCTCGGGGCCGGGATCGGGATCGCGCTGCTGGGCAGCGTGATGAACGCCGCCTACGCGCCGGGGCCGGCGTCCGTGCCGGGGATCGACGCGGCGGACGCGGCGGCGGCAGGCCATTCGCTGGGCGAGGCCTACGAGGTCTCCGGGCGGCTGGGCGGTTCCGCGGGCGCAGCCCTGCGGCGGGCGGCGCGGGATTCGTTCGTGCACGGGCTGCACGTCACCCTCCTGGTGAGCGCCGGCCTGCTGCTGGTGGGTGCGGTCATCGCGCTGCGGCTACCGAGGGTGATGCAGTGCGCGGAGGTCTCGGTGCCCGCGCCCAGGGGCGTGGAGGAGAGGCCCAGCGTCTCCGTGTGAGGCCGTCGGACCCGGCGTGCCGTGCGGGAGACGGGAGCGCCGCGGGGTGGGCCGGGCCTGCCCCTGCGCCGTACTGGACGTGCGGGACACCGCCCCGTAACGTCGGCCCCGACGTCGTAACTAGCGGCGCTAGTTTTAGAGTGCGTGTCGGAGGGTGTCCCATGTCCGCGTCCTCGAAGTTGCCCCCGTTCGACCCCGCCGACCCCCTCGGCATCGACGATCTGCTGGAACCGGAGGACCTGGCCGTCCGGGACACCGTCCGCAGCTGGGCGGCGGACCGGGTGCTGCCCCACGTGGCCGAGTGGTACGAGAAGGGCGAGCTGCCGGTGATCCGTGAGCTGGCCCGGGAGCTCGGCGGGATCGGTGCGCTCGGGATGTCCCTCCAGGGCTACGGGTGCGCGGGCGCCTCCGCCGTGCAGTACGGGCTCGCCTGCCTGGAGCTGGAGGCCGCCGACTCCGGCATCCGCTCCCTGGTCTCGGTGCAGGGATCGCTGGCGATGTACGCCGTCCACCGCTTCGGCAGCGAGGAGCAGAAGCAGGCCTGGCTGCCGCGCATGGCCGCCGGCGAGGTCATCGGCTGCTTCGGGCTGACCGAGCCCGACCACGGCTCCGACCCCGCCGCCATGCGCACCCATGCCAAGCGGGACGGCGGCGACTGGGTCCTCAACGGGCGCAAGATGTGGATCACCAACGGGTCGGTCGCCGGGGTGGCCGTGGTCTGGGCGCAGACCGACGAGGGCATCCGCGGCTTCGTCGTGCCGACCGACAGCCCCGGCTTCTCCGCTCCCGAGATCAGGCACAAGTGGTCCCTGCGGGCGTCGGTCACCAGCGAACTCGTGCTCGACGACGTGCGGCTGCCCGCCGACGTCGTGCTGCCCGAGGTGACCGGGCTGCGCGGGCCGCTCAGCTGCCTGTCGCACGCGCGCTACGGGATCGTGTGGGGCGCGATGGGGGCAGCGAGGGCCAGTTTCGAGGCGGCGCTCGCCTACTCGGGCTCACGCGAGCAGTTCGGCCGGCCCATCGGCGGCTTCCAGCTCACCCAGGCCAAGCTGGCCGACATGGCGGTCGAACTGCACAAGGGAATCCTGCTCGCCCATCACCTCGGGCGGCGCATGGACGCCGGCCGCCTGCGTCCCGAGCAGGTCAGCTTCGGCAAGCTCAACAACGTGCGGGAGGCCATCGAGATCTGCCGCACGGCCCGTACGATCCTCGGCGCCAACGGAATTTCGCTCGAATACCCCGTGATGCGGCACGCGACCAACCTGGAGTCGGTCCTCACCTACGAAGGCACCGTCGAGATGCACCAGCTGGTGCTGGGCAAGGCGCTCACCGGACTCGACGCGTTCCGGTAGGCACTGCCGGACCCCTGCGGGGAGGCAGGGCCGGGTGAGCGGCCCTGCCTCAGCTCTGGTTGAAGAAGCCGTCCGTGCGGTGCGCGGCCGGCTCGCCGTTGATGATCTCCGTGTCCGCCGGGGTCAGCAGGAACACGCGGTTGGACACGCGGTCGATGGAGCCCCGCAGGCCGAAGATGAGCCCCGCGGCGAAGTCGACGACCCGCTTGGCGTCGGCGGACTCCATGGCCGTGAGGTTCATGATGACCGGCACCCCGTCGCGGAACAGTTCCCCGATGGCGCGGGCGTCCCGGAAGCTGTCCGGAGTGACCGTGCCGATCCGGCGCCCCTTCTCCTCGGCCGTGTCCGTGGCGACCTTCACCCGCGGGTCGGTGACCCAGGCGTCCCTGGAGTCGGTCCCCTCGGAGTAGTCGTCGTCGTAGTAACGCTCGTCATCGTTGTCGTCGACGAGGCCAAGCCAGGCACTCGCCTTGCGCACCGATCCCATGGACGCCTCCTCTCGCAGCGGTCCTTCTTGCTTTCCGCATCCCTATGGTCATCCATGATGCGGATGGCGCGCCAAGTGGATAGACGCCGCGCGGGGGGTTTGTGACGGTACTGGTGCACAGCCGATCCGTCGAGAGCCCGTGTCTCCCAAGGGCCGCGCCCCGAACGGCTGCTGACTGTGAGTGAAATATGATTCTTCGCGGCGTCCGGGTGACGGGCGGTGCGTCCGGGTGAACGCGGCGCCGCCGAGACGGTGCGATCATCGGCCGATACGATGCGGCGGCTCAATGTCCCAAGGGCGACAGGGGTTGTCGTGTTCGGAATCGTCAGGCCGTGCCGGCACCGGCTCGGTGAGAAGTTCACCGCCGCGTGGACGGCGCACCTGTGCGGGCTGTGCCTCGCACTGCGCAAGGACCACGGACAGTTCGCGCGGATCGTGACGAACTATGACGGGCTTCTCCTCTCGGTTCTGACGGAGGCTCAAGCCCACGACACGGCCGGCGCACGCCGCACGGCGGGGCCCTGCCCGCTGCGGGGCATGCGCACCGCGTCCGTCGCGCAGGGCGAGGGGGCGCGGCTCGCGGCAGCCGTGTCACTGGTCCTCGCCTCGGCCAAGGTGCGTGACCATGTCGCCGACGGCGACGGGCTGCTGGCCCGCCCCTCGATGGCCCGCGCCGCCCGCCGGGTCGCCGCCGGCTGGGGGCGGGCCGGGGAGCGCGGCGGCCTCGCCGTCGGGTTCGACACCGCGGTCCTCGTCGACGCGGTGGACCGGCAACTCGGCCTGGAGGCGCTCGCGGGGACCGGCACGCCGATCCTCACCGTCACCGAGCCCACCGAGACCGCCACCGCCGCGGCGTTCGCGCACACCGCCGTCCTCGCGGGCCGGCCGGGCAACGCCGGACCGCTCGCCGAGGCCGGGCGCCTGTTCGGCCGCCTCGCCCATCTGCTGGACGCCGTGGAGGACCGGGAGGCCGACGCCGCGTCAGGTGCCTGGAACCCGCTGACCGCCACCGGTACCTCCCCGGCCGAGGCGCGGCGCCTGGCCGGCGACGCCCTGCACGGCATCCGGCTCGCGCTGAAGGACGTCGAGTTCACCGACGCCGGCCTCGCCCATCTGCTCCTCGTCCACGAACTGCGCCGGTCGGTGGACCGGGCGTTCGGCACCGCGCCTGCCTGCGCCTCGCACCAGCCGGGACCGTACGGGGCACCGGGCTGGCAGCCCGGGCCCCACGGCGCGCCGGGACCGTACGGGCCGTCGGGGGAGCAGCACGGGGTGCCGCAGCCGCCGTACGCCGGGAACCCGTACGCCGGGGGCGCCGGTCCCGTGGGGGGTGGCCTTCCCGGCGGCGGGGGGTTCGGCGGTGGTGGCGGAGGAGGGTTCGGCGACGGTCCCGTGCCTCATCAGCCCAAGGGGCGGCGCGGGTTCTGGGCGGGCTGCGGGATGTTCTGGCTGCTGTGCTGCACGTGCAAGCTGTGCTGCGCCGAGCAGTACGAGGGCCCCTGGTCGCGCAAGAAGCACGAGGGGTGCTGCCGCGACTGCGACTGCGGTAGTTGCGACTGCGGCGGGTGCGACTGCTGCTGTCCCTGCGACGGCTGACGAGCCGCCCGGTCGGGGCCCGGCCGGGCCCCGGCGCGGGGTGCCCTCTTGTGCGCCGTGCGGCCGGGCGGCATCCTCGCTGGTGCATGTCAGGAACATGCCACCCCCCGCTTTCCGTCTCACGGGCCCACCACCCCCGTTGGGCCTCCGCTTCCCATGAGGAGGATCAGTGAGAACGAAGCGCACCCGACTGCTCGCCCTGGCCGCGGGCCTCGTCACCGCGACCCTGGCCGGCGCCCCGAGCGCGGGCGCGGCCGGCGCCCCCGCACGCAGCGCCGCCCGGCTCGCCCAGGTCTCCGACGCCGTGGCCGGTGCCATGGTCGACGGCACCGCCTGGTACGTCGACCGAAGCTCCGGACAGGTCGTCGTGACCGCGGACAGCACCGTGTCCCGGGCCCAGGTGGCCCGCCTGGAGAAGGCGGCGGGCGCCGACGCGGGCGCGGTCCGCGTCGAGCGCACCGCGGGCGTCCTCACGCCGCTGCTCTCGGCCGGCGACGCCGTCTACGGCGGGCAGTACCGCTGCTCCCTCGGCTTCAACGTGACCAAGGGCGGGACGTACTACTTCCTCACCGCCGGACACTGCGGCAAGGTGGCCAGGACCTGGTACGCGGACCAAGCGCACCGCACCCTCGTCGGCCCGACCGCCGGCTACAGCTTCCCCGGCAACGACTACGCCCTCGTGCGCTACGACAACACCGGACTCAGCCACCCCGGCGGGTACAGCGCGGCCGACGCCTACGTCGGCGAGAAGGTCAAGCGCACCGGCTCCACCACGGGAACCCACGGCGGTACCGTCACCGCCCTGGACGTCACCGTCCGCTATCAGGGCGGCGGCACGGTCCACGGCCTGATCCAGACCACCGTCTGCGCCGAGCCCGGTGACTCCGGCGGTCCCCTCTACGACCGCACGAAGGCGCTCGGCATCACCTCCGGCGGAAGCGGCGACTGCACGTCCGGCGGCACCACCTTCTTCCAGCCGGTGACGGAGGCGCTCGGCGCGTACGGCGTGAGCATCTACTGATCGGGTCGATCAACTCGCTGTGGGGCAGCAACAGTTGAACGCTGCACGGCCGAAAGACGGCTTGTGCCGACCGGCCGTTCGGCCGAATACTCCCCCTCAGCGCTCGCCAGGGGCACCTCGGCTCCGGAAACCGGACCAGGGTGCCCCTGGCTGCGCCTCACGGGCCCCGACCCCACGCGGGCCCCCGAATTCCCCTGGAGGGAACGAGAAGTGAGGATCAAGCGCACCACTCCCCACAGCGGCGTATCGAGACGGTCCCGGCTGATCGCCGTCTCCACCGGTCTCGTGGCCGCCGCCGCGATCGTGGTCCCCAGCGCGAACGCGGCAGACACCCCCACCTTCAGCGCCACCCAGTTGACCAGCGCGAGCGACTCGGTACTCGCGGCCGACATCCCGGGCACCGCCTGGGCCGTCGACAGCAGGACCAACCGTGTCGTCGTCACGGTCGACAGCACGGTCTCCGCCTCCGAGATAGCGACCCTCAAGAAGCAGGCCGGCGGCACCTCCGGCGCGCTCACGATCAAGCGGACCCCGGGCACGTTCAACAAGCTGCTCTCCGGCGGCGACGCCATCCACACCAGCAGCTGGCGCTGCTCGCTGGGCTTCAACGTCCGCGACTCCGGCAGGAACTCCTACTTCCTGACCGCCGGGCACTGCACCGACGGCGCGGGCTACTGGTACAACTCCTCCGGCAGCACGCTCGGCTACACCGCCGCTTCCTCCTTCCCCGGCAACGACTACGGCATCGTCCGCTACACCAACAGCTCGGTGTCCAAGCCGGGCACCGTGGGCAGCGTGGACATCACCAGGGCCGCCACTCCGTCGGTCGGCACCACCGTCTACCGCCGCGGCTCGACCACCGGCACCCACAGCGGGCGGGTCACCGCCCTCAACGCGACGGTCAACTACGGCGGCGGCGACATCGTCCGCGGCCTGATCCAGACCACGGTCTGCGCGGAGCCGGGCGACTCCGGCGGCCCGCTGTACTCCAACAGCGGCATCGCCTACGGCCTGACCTCCGGCGGCAGCGGCAACTGCTCCTCCGGCGGCACGACCTTCTTCCAGCCGGTCACCGAGGCACTGAGCGCCTACGGCGTCCACGTCTACTGACAGGCGCCCCGACATCGGTGTCCCGCACGGACCGACCTGCAGCCGGCAGCAGAGGAGCCCCCGCCCGCCCCGGGCGGGGGCTCCGTCCCCGTCCGGAAGGCGAAGGCGCCGCCGTGGGCCGGTGGCGTGCGCCGCATCCGGGGCCGGGCGGGACCTGCGCGTACCGGAACGGGGACCTTGGTCCCTGCGGATGGGGCCGTTCTCGGCCCGGCCGCCGCCTGCCGGGGGTGTCGAATGGAGCCGTCGGCGAAGGCTCAGGGTGAAGGAGGCCTGCCATGCAGGTCGAAGAACGGGTGGACGCACTGGTGGAGGGCGCGCTCAAGGCGCTGGACCGGTTCGGGGACCTCGACCAGGAGCGGATCGACCGCATCGTCCAGAAGGCATCCCTCGCGGCCCTCGCCGCCCACGGCGAGCTGGCCCGGCTCGCGGTCGAAGAGACCGGCCGGGGCCTGTTCGAGGACAAGGCCGTCAAGAACATCTTCGCCTGCGAGCACGTCACCCACTCGATGCGGGGCCTGCGCACCGTCGGTGTCGTACGCCGCGACGAGCTGACCGGTGTCACCGAGATCGCCGAACCGGTCGGCGTGGTCTGCGCGATGACACCGGTGACGAACCCGACCTCCACCACCGTCTTCAAGGCGCTGATCGCCCTGAAGACCCGCAACCCGATCGTCTTCGCCTTCCACCCGAACGCCCAGGCGTGCTCGGCCGAGGCCGCCCGCATCGTCCGGGACGCGGCCGTCGCGGCCGGCGCCCCCGAGGGCTGCGTGCAGTGGATCGAGGAGCCGTCGATGGAGGCGACCCGGCGGCTGATGTACCACCCGGGCGTGTCCACCATCCTCGCCACCGGCGGCAACGCGATGGTGCGGGCCGCCTACTCGTGCGGCAAGCCCGCGCTGGGCGTCGGCGCCGGCAACGTGCCCGCGTACGTCGCCGCGGACGCCGACCTCGCCCGGGCGGTCCACGACATCGTGCTGTCCAAGGCCTTCGACCACGGCATGATCTGCGCCTCCGAGCAGGCGGTCGTCCTCGACCACAGCCTCTACGAGGCGGGCCTGGCCGAGATGCGGCGGCTCGGCGCTCATGTCGTCACCGCCGCCGAGAAGGCCAAGCTGGAGCAGTTCCTGTTCGGCGTCGACGCGCACGCCACCAACTGCGGTGAGGCGAAGCTGAACTCGGCGGTCGTCGGCCGGTCGGCCGCCTGGATCGCCGAACAGGCCGGGTTCACGGTGCCCGAGTCCACCTCGGTGCTCGTCGCCGAGTGCGCGGAGGTCGGCGAGCGTGAGCCGCTGACCCGGGAGAAGCTCTCCCCGGTGCTGGCCGCGCTGAAGGCAGGATCGACCGAGGAGGGGCTGGAACTGTCCGTCCGCATGGTCGAGTTCGACGGGCTCGGGCACTCGGCCGCGATCCACACCGAGGACGAGCAACTGGCCGAGGAGTTCGGCCGGCGGGTCAAGGCGGTCCGGATCATCGTCAACGCCCCCGCGAGCCTGGGCGGCATAGGCGACGTCTACAACGCCTTCCTGCCCTCGCTCACCCTCGGCTGCGGGTCGTACGGCCACAACTCGGTGTCGGACAACGTCTCCGCCGTCAACCTCCTCAACATCAAGCGGATCGGGCGGCGCAACAACACCATGCAGTGGTACAAGGTGCCCCCGAAGATCTACTTCGAGAAGGGTGCGCTGCGGTACCTCAAGGCGATGCCGGGCATGCACCGGGTCACGCTCGTCACCGACCGCACCATGGAGCAGCTGGGCTTCGTCCGCCGGGTCACCGAGATCCTCAACTCCCGCGAGGAGCCGGTCACCGTCCAGGTCATCGCCGACGTCGAGCCCAACCCGGAGCTGGCCACCGTACGGGCGGGCGCCGCCGCCATGCGGGAGTTCGAGCCCGACACCATCATCGCGCTCGGCGGCGGCTCCCCGATGGACGCGGCGAAGGTGATGTGGCTGATGTACGAGCGCCCGGAGGTGGAGTTCGCGGACACGAGAGAGAAGTTCTTCGACATCCGCAAGCGGGCCTACACCTTCCCGCAGCTGGGGGAGAAGGCCCGGCTGGTGGCCGTCCCGACCACCTCGGGCACCGGCTCGGAGGTCACCCCGTTCGCCGTGATCTCCGATCCGGCCGCCGCCCAGAAGTACCCCCTCGCGGACTACGCGCTCACCCCGCACGTCGCGATCGTCGACCCGGTCCTCGCGATGGACCTCCCGCCGACGGTCACCGCCGACTCCGGCTTCGACGCCCTGACCCACGCCACCGAGGCCTACGTCTCCGTCTACGCCTCCGACTTCACCGACGGGCAGTGCCTCCAGGCGATCCGGCTGATCTTCGAGAACCTGGAGACCTGTGTGAAGGAGGGCGCGAAGGCCCCGCGGGCGAGGGAGAGGATGCACAACGCCTCCACCGTCGCGGGGATGGCCTTCGCCAACTCCTTCCTCGGCATGGTCCACGCCATGGCCCACACCCTCGGCAACACCTTCCACGTCGCCCACGGCCGCACCAACGCCCTGCTGCTGCCGCACGTCGTCCGGCACAACGGCACGGTCACCCACAAGGCGACCCCCTGGCCGAAGGCCGAGACCTACCGTGCGCCCGAGCGCTACCAGGACATCGCGCGCATGCTGGGCCTGCCGGCGGCCACCCCCGAGGAGGGCGTGGAGTCGTACGCCCGGGCGGTGGAGGAACTGCGGGAGCGCTGCGGCATCCCGGCCTCCTTCCAGGAGGCGGGGGTCGACGAGCGGGCCTTCCTGGCGGCCCTCCCGCAGCAGGCGATGAACGCCTACGCCGACCAGTGCGCGCCCGCCAACCCGCGGATGCCGATGATCGACGAGATGCAGGAGCTGATGCGCAAGGCGTACTACGGCGCCTGACCCGGCAGGACGGTCCGCCCGGACCGGGGGCTTGTCCGCCCGGCCCGGGCGGACCGGCGGTTCCGCCGGACGCCGGGGCCCGGCGGGACTTCGCGCCCCGCCCTACGGCACCGGGGCCGGCAGCGGCTCCTCCCGGCGCCTCCTGTGCAGCTCCGCCGCCAGCAGGGTGATCACGATTCCGCCCGCGGCCCAGGCGGACAGCACGAGCAGGGCGGAGGTCGTGTCGTTGCCGTCGAAGTACGCGATCGAGCGGGCGACCCAGGTGCCGGCCCCCGGCGGCAGGGCCGGGCCGATCGCCTTCCAGAACGGCGGCAGCATCGGCAGCGGGAAGGCGCCGCCCGCGCTCGGGTTGCCCGCGATCACCACGAGCAGGATCGCCAGGCCGATACCGACGACGCCGAAGAGGCCCTGGAGGGCGAGGGTGGCGGCGCCGACGGCGAATGTGATCAGGGCGCCGAGCCCCCACAGCGCGGCGACGCTGCCGGGCAGGGCGCCCAGGATCGGCCCGACGACGACCGCGCCGCCCAGTCCGCCGACGATCGACACCAGTGCCATCGCCCCCAGCCGGATCAGTGCGCGGCGCGGGTCGGAGGGCCGGGCGCCGGCGCTGATCGCGAGGATCGAGGCGCACAGGTAGCCGCCGACGCACCAGCCCACGACCAGGTAGAAGGACGACAGCCCGTCGAAGTCCTGGGGGGAGGCCGGGGCCACGTCGACGACCCGTACCGAGCGCTGCTGGGTCTTCTCCAGGGTGGTGATCAGCGTCTCCAGGGTGGTGGCGAGGACGGTGCCGCCACCGGAGGCGACCAGCAGGGTGTCGGTGGTGCGGGCCGGGCCGACCATCAGGGCCCCGTCGATGTCCCGGTGCATGATCTGCTCCCGCGCCGTCTCCTCGTCGGCCACCACGCGCGGGTCCAGCGGGGAGCCGGGCAGCCGGTCCAGTCGGGTCACCGCCTGCCGGGCCACGGCCTGTGGGGCGGCGGCGACACCGAAGGGCACGTCCTTGGGCCGCGGGTCGTGCAGGGCTCCGACGTACGAGGCGATGAAGAGCAGCTGGAGGGCGATCACGCCGATGACCAGCAGCGTGGCCCGCGGGGTGACGGCGTCCTTCACCTCACCGAGGAAGGTGGTCTGTGTCATGTCCTCACAGTCCGAGGCGGCGGGTGTTTCCGCAGGTGGGAAGGGTCTGAACGGTTGCCGTACAGATGTTCGAGAATTGGTCTATGGTGGGGGTGAGTGATGTGGGAACGGATGTTCGATAGCGGGAGGTGCGGATGCCGGGCTTCACGCATCTGCACACCGCCTCCGGGTTCTCCCTGCGCCACGGCGCCTCGCACCCGGAGCGGCTGGCCGAGCGCGCCTTCGAGCGCGGCATGGACGCCCTCGCCCTCACCGACCGCGACACCCTCGCCGGCGCGGTCCGCTTCGCCAAGGCGTGCGCCGCGGCAGGCGTGCGCCCGCTGTTCGGGGCGGACCTCGCGGTGGCGCCGCCGCCCGGGCCCGCCCGCGGAGACGAGTCCGTACGCCGGGAGAGGCGCCGCACCCCCGTGCGCGGCGGCGCCTTCGTCGACGAGTCGGCGGCCCGCGCCGTCTTCCTGGCCCGCGACGGCGCCCGCGGCTGGGCCGACCTGTGCCGGATCGTCACAGCGGCGCACGCCGGCGCCGACATCCCGCTGCTGACCTGGTCCGACAACCACGCCGACGGCCTCACCGTGCTCCTCGGCCCCGACTCCGACGTCGGCCGCGCCCTCGCCGCCGGCCGCCCCGACCGGGCCGCGAGGCTCCTCGTCCCCTGGCGCGAGGTGTACGGCGACGCCCTGCGCCTGGAGGCCGTCTGGCACGGCCGCACGGGCACCGGCCCCGGTTCCCTGCGGCTGGCCGCCCGTACCGTCGGCTTCGCCGCCGAGCAGGGCGTCCGCCCGGTGCTCGGCAACGCCGTCCGCTACGCCGACCCCGGCATGGGCCCGGTCGCCGACGTCCTGGACGCCGCCCGCCGCCTGGTCCCGGTCGACCCGAAGCGGGGGCTGGACTCCGGCGAGGCCTGGCTCAAGGGCGCGGACGCCATGCTCCGTGCGGCCGAGCGGATCGTCGAGTCCGCCGGCTTCCGGCGCGAGGCCGCACACCGCCTGATGGAGCAGACCCGGGCGACGGCCGCCGAGTGCCTCGTCGACCCCGAGGACGACCTCGGCATGGGCTCCGTCCACTTCCCCGAACCGCACCTGGTCGGCGCGGGCCGCCGCACCGCCCAGCGGACGCTGGCCTCGCGGGCGGCGGCGGGAATGGTGCGCAAGGGGTACGCCGGCCGGCGCGCGTACTGGGAGCGGATGCACCACGAGCTGGACATCATCGCCCACCACGGCTTCGCCTCCTACTTCCTGACGGTGGCCCAGGTCGTGGACGACGTACGGGACATGGGCATCAGGGTCGCCGCGCGCGGCTCCGGCGCCGGCTCCCTCGTCAACCACCTCCTGGGCATCGCGCACGCCGACCCGGTCGAGCACCGGCTGCTGATGGAGCGCTTCCTGTCCAAGGAGCGCGTCGTCCTGCCCGACATCGACATCGACGTGGAGTCCGCCCGCCGCCTGGAGGTCTACCGCGCGATCATCGGCCGCTTCGGTGCCGAGCGGGTCGCCACGGTCGCGATGCCGGAGACCTACCGCGTCCGGCACGCCGTCCGCGACGTCGGCGCCGCCCTGTCCCTGGACCCGGCCGACATCGACCGCATCGCCAAGTCCTTCCCGCACATTCGCGCCCGCGACGCCCGTGCGGCCCTCGACGAGCTGCCCGAGCTGAGGCGGCTGGCGGGGGAGCGGGAGAAGTACGGCAGGCTGTGGGAACTGGTCGAGGCCCTCGACGCACTCCCGCGCGGTGTGGCCATGCACCCGTGCGGGGTGCTCCTGTCCGACGCCTCCCTGCTGTCCCGTACACCGGTCATGCCGACCAGCGGCGAGGGTTTCCCCATGTCCCAGTTCGACAAGGACGACGTGGAGGACCTCGGGTTGCTCAAGCTGGACGTGCTCGGGGTGCGGATGCAGTCGGCGATGGCGCACGCCGTCGCGGAGGTGGCGCGGGCCACGGGCGAGCGGATCGACCTGGACGCGCTGCCACCGGGTGACCCGGCGGCGTACCGACTCGTCCGCTCCGCCGAGACGCTGGGCTGCTTCCAGATCGAGTCGCCGGGCCAGCGCGATCTGGTCGGCCGACTCCAGCCGGCCACGTTCCACGACCTGGTCGTGGACATCTCGCTGTTCCGGCCCGGTCCGGTCGCCGCCGACATGGTGCGGCCGTTCATCGAGGCGCGGCACGGGCGGGCGCCGATCCGCTGTCCGCACCCCGACCTGGAGGGGCCGCTGCGCGAGACGTACGGCGTCGTCGTCTTCCACGAGCAGATCATCGACATCGTCGCCATCATGACCGGCTGCGGACGCGGTGAGGCCGACCAGGTGCGGCGCGGGCTGTCCGACCCGGAGTCACAGGGGCGCATCCGGGTCTGGTTCGCGCAGCGGGCGGCCGCGGGGGGCTATGACGCGGAGACGATCCGGCGGGCCTGGGAGATCGTCGAGGCGTTCGGCAGCTACGGTTTCTGCAAGGCGCACGCGGTCGCCTTCGCCGTCCCCACCTACCAGTCGGCATGGCTGAAGGCACACCACCCGGCCGCCTTCTACGCCGGGTTGCTCACCCACGATCCCGGCATGTACCCCAAGCGGCTGCTGCTGGCGGACGCGCGGCGGCGCGGGGTGCCGGTCCTGCCGTTGGACGTGAACCGGTCGGGAGCCACCCATCGGATCGAACTGGTGTCCGAGTCGGCCGTCGCGTCGGCCGGCGTCTGGGGGCTCCGGCTCGCGCTCCTCGACGTGCACGGCATCAGCGAGGCCGAGGCGAAGCGGATCGCGGACGGGCAGCCGTACGCCTCCCTGCTCGACTTCTGGGAGCGGGCGCGGCCGAGCCGCCCACTGGCCGGGCGGCTCGCGCAGGTGGGTGCGCTGGACGCCTTCGGCGCCAACCGCCGCGATCTGCAACTGCACCTGACCGAACTGCACCGGGGAGCCCGCAGCGGCGGAGGCGGCCAGCTGCCGCTGGCGGGTGGCCGGGAGACCGCCTCGGCCGGGCTGCCCGACCTCTCCGACGCGGAGAGACTCAGCGCGGAGCTGGGTGTGCTGTCCATGGACGCCTCGCGCAACCTGATGGACGACCACCGCGCGTTCCTGCGCGAGCTGGGCGTGGTGTCCGCGCGCCGTCTGCGCGAGGCGCGGCACGGTGAGACGGTGCTGGTCGCGGGGGCCAAGGCGGCCACCCAGACGCCGCCGATCCGCTCCGGCAAGCGGGTCGTCTTCTCCACCCTGGACGACGGCACGGGCCTGGTCGACCTCGCCTTCTTCGACGACTCGCACGACGCCTGCGCCCACGCCGTCTTCCACTCCTGGCTGCTGCTGGTGCGCGGGGTGGTGCAGCGGCGCGGACCGCGCAGCCTGAGCGTGGTGGGCTCCGCCGCCTGGAACCTCGCCGAACTGGTCGAACTGCGCGCCCGGGGCGGGCTCGACCAGGTGGCGGCCCGGCTGGCGGCACCGCCCGGCACCGCCGGCGACGGCTCCGTGCCGACGGACGGCGACGGCGACGGCGACGGTACGGCGGACGGCGACGGTCCGGCACGGGCCCGGCCCGGCGGTTCGGGTGGACGCCCGGCGCCGACGGGCTCCGCGGCCCCCGATCCTGCGGAGGAACGCAGGATCAGGATGCCCACGGGGTACGAGATGCACCCCTGGGCGGATCTGCGCCCCGCGGGCGAAGGGCCCGCGGTGGGAAGGAAGTTGTGGCACCAGAGTCCGGGGAGTGCGGGATGACCATCCTCTGCGTACGTTTCCAGCTGCCGCCTGCACGGGAGGCGGCCCTGCCGGAACTCCTGGAGTTGCTGGAGGACTTCACCCCGGTCGTCGAGGCGCTGCCGCCCGACGGGGCGCTGGCCGATCTGCGGGGCGCCGAACGCTACTTCGGGCGCGGCGCGGTCGAGCTGGCCTCGGTGATCAGGGTGCGCGCCCTCGCCCGTCACGGCGTGGACTGCGTGATCGGCGCCGGGCCGGGCCCGATGCTGGCCCGTGTCGCGCTGCGCGCCGCCCGGCCGGGGGCGACCTGCGCGGTGCCCGAGGACGCGGTGGCGGAGTTCCTCGCCGACAGGCCCGTCACCGTGCTCCCCGGCGTGGGGGCGGCCACCGCCCGCATCCTGTGCGAGTACGGCCTCGACACCCTCGGCAGGGTCGCCGCCGCGCCGCTGTCCACGCTCCAGCGCCTGGTCGGCGCCAGGGCGGGCCGTGAGCTGCACGAGAAGGCGAACGGCGTCGACCGCGGCCGGGTCGTGCCGAACGCCGTCGCCTGCTCGCTCGCCACGGAACGCGCCTTCGGCCGCGACGAGCTGGACCCCGACCGGCACCGCGGGGCGCTGCTGTCGGCCGCCGAGGAGATCGGCTCCCGGCTGCGCGCCGTGGACAAGGTCTGCCGCACCCTGACCCTCACCGTGCGCTACGCCGACCTCCCCCGCTCCCGAACGGGCGGCGCCCCGCCCTCGACCACGCGCAGCCGCACCCTGAAGGAGCCGACCGCGCACTCGGCGGACCTGGCGAGGGCGGCGTACGGCATGTACGACGCGCTCGGCCTGCAGCGCGCCCGGGTCCGCGCCCTCGCCCTGCGCGCCGAGGGCCTGACCCCCGCCGACCAGGCCTCCCACCAGCTCACCTTCGACCCCGCGGACGAGAGGGCCCGCCGTATCGAGGAGGTCGCGGACCGTGCGCGGGCGAAGTTCGGGCCGCGGGCGGTGATGCCGGGCAGGCTCGCCGCGTAGCGATCCGGCCGGGCTCAGTTGGCCCATGGGGGAGCGATGCGCGTGCCGTCGGCCAGTTCCGCCTCCAGGCCGATGGAGGTGGTGACCCAGGTGATCGCCGTGTGACCGGTCGGGTTCTCCAGGCCGAGCGTGGTGCCGGGGGTGACGATCACCGTGTCCCCGGCGCCGATCCGCTCCGTGCCGCCGTCGAGCGTGACCAGCAGCTCCCCGACGAGCAGGTGCAGGATCTCCTCCCGGCTGACGGTATGGGCGGGGGCCTTCGTCCCCGCCGGGATCTCGCCCCGCCAGGCGCACAGCTCCCTGCTGCCGCTGAGCGGAGTGGCGTACGAGACGAAACGGGCGCCGTGCATCTCGTGGGTGACGGTCTCGGACGAGCGGACGACGGGCATGGGTACCTCCGGTTCATTCGGTCAAGTAGCTTGACTATATGGTCAAGCTACTTGACCGTCTCGTCAAGGGTGTTTCAATGCGGGGGTGGAGAACTCCGAGGCCCTCGCCCTGACCGCAGCCCTGCTCGCCGCCGCCGGCGACCTGACCCGGCGCATCGATGACGGTGTCGTCGCCCGCGGCTTCGACGGGCGGCCCGCCTACGGCTTCGCCTTCACCCGGCTCGTGCCCGACGGCGCGACGGTGACCGAGCTCGCGAACCACCTGGGTGTCACCAAGCAGGCGGCCAGTCAGCTGGTCGACGAGCTGGTCCGCAAGGGGTACGTCGAGCGGCGGGCGCACCCCGGGGACGCGCGGGCCCGGCTGGTCGTGCTGACCGAACGCGGTCTGGCCTGTACCAGGGCGGCGGAGGCGGCGGCGGCCGAGGCGGTGCAGGAATGGGTCGAACGGCTGGGTGAGGTCGAAGTCCGTGTGTTGCGTGACCATCTGACCCGTATTGCGCCCTGCGGTCCCCTCAGGCCCGCCTGGTGACCGGGGCCGGCGGCCGCGGTAACCGCCGGTTGTCACTGGAAGTTTTTACTGACGCGTAACTTCACTCTTCGACTACTCGCCCGTAACTTGACGGGTGAACAGCATCCTCGTGATCCGGATCACAGGGCGCCCCACCGTCGTACTCCCTTGAGCCGCAAGGAGATCACTCGATGCTGCCCTGGAAAAGCGTGCTCAGATCGCTGGCCGCGCTGCTGCTGACCGCGGCCGCGTTCCTCGCCCCCGCCACCGCCGCCCACGCCTCCGACGCACCCCACAGCGGCTGGAACAACTACTCCTGCAAGCCGTCCAGCGCCCATCCCCGCCCCGTCGTCCTGGTCCACGGCACCCTGGGCAACTCCATCGACAACTGGCTCGGCCTCGCACCGTACCTGAAGCACCGTGGCTACTGCGTCTTCTCCCTCGACTACGGCCAGTTGCCCGGTGTCCCCGTCTTCTACGGCCTCGGCCCCATCGACAAGTCCGCCGAGCAGTTGTCCGCGTTCGTCGACCGGGTGCTCGCCGCGACCGGCACCGCCAAGGCCGACCTGGTCGGACACTCGCAGGGCGGCATGATGCCCCGCTACTACCTCAAGTTCCTCGGCGGCGCCGGGAAGGTGAACGCCCTTGTCGGCATCGCACCCAACAACCACGGCACCACCCTCAGCGGGCTGACCCACCTGCTGCCGTACTTCCCGGGCGCCGAGGACCTGCTCAACGCGGCCACCCCGGGCCTCGCCCAGCAGATCGTCGGTTCCGACTTCATGAACCGGCTCAACGCGGGCGGCGACACCGTCCCCGGCGTCCACTACACGGTCATCGCCACCCGGTACGACGAGGTGGTCACGCCGTACCGCACCCAGTTCCTCAGCGGACCGGACGTCAGGAACGTACTGCTCCAGGACCTGTGCGCGATCGACCTGTCCGAGCACGTGTTCATCGGGCTGACCGACCGGATCGCCTTCCACGAGGTGGCCAACGCGCTCGACCCCGCGCACGCCAGCCGCACCACCTGCCTGTCGGCGATCGGCTGACGCTGCCGTGGTCCGGCCGGCCTGAGCCGCCGGCCGGACCACGGGCGTCTCAGCGGCGGCCCGTGGCCGCCTTCCTGCGCGCGGAGGCGAACAGCACCGCCGCGCCGACGGCCAGGACGCCCGCTCCGCCCATGGCGAGGAACACCGTGTCGCGGCCACCGCCGGTCTCGGCGAGGTCGCGGCCGGCACCGGCGGCCTTCGGCACGTCGGCCCCGGACTCCGCGCCGTTCTCCCCACCGGAGCCCGTGCCGATCCCCGCGTCGGCCCCGGCGCCGGTCCCCGGACCCGACTCCGCGGCCGGCTCGGCCGTGGCCGTCGGGTGCGCGGGCTTCGGGTCCGTGGTCGTGGCGGCGTCCTGGTCGCCGTGCCCGTGGTGCTCGATCGTCGACCTGTCGGCGCCGTCCTCGATCTGCTCCTCGGAGGGCGCGGTGGCGGCCGGGGCCGTGGCGGGGGTGCCGCCCCCCGTGACGGCACCCCCGCCGTAGGTGACGTCGGAGCAGGAGTAGAACGCCTCCGGGCTGTCCGAGCGCTGCCAGATCGCATACAGCACGTGCGGGCCGGAGCGCTCCGGCAGGGTGCCGGAGAACGTGTAGAAGCCGCCCGACGCCACCGGGTCGGTGGCGGTCGCGACCGGATGGTCCAGATCCAGGTCGGACCAGGCGAGCGGTTTCGCCGGGTCGTAGCCGGACTTGGTGATGTAGACCTTGAAGGTGCCCTTGTGCGGGGCGGTCACGCGGTACTCGAAGGCGTGGGAACCGCTGCTCACGCGCGTGGCCGGCCAGTCCGTCCGGGCCAGGTCGAGGCCCTTGAACTCGTCGTTGCCCGCGCTGCACAGCCTGCCGTCCGCGATCAGTTCCTGATGGCGGCCGGCGGCGTCGCCGATGCGGATGCCGTTCCAGTCGTACAGGGCCTGCGTGCCACCCGCCGCGACGGCCGCCCCGCACGCGGCCGACTTCGGGTTCTCGGGGCCCTCCGCGTAGCACTGCGCGACCCGGCTGACGGGGTCGCCCATCGATCCGTGTGCGGCGGCCGGTGCCGCGGACAGTGCGGTCAGGGCGAGCGGGGTCAGGCCGAGGGCTGCGACGGCGGCGGCCGTACGGCGTGCTGGCATGGGGGATCTCCTCGGGAACCGGTGCGGATGGGTGCCGGAACCCAAGAAACCGTGAAATCCCGCGCCGCAGGGGGTTCGAGGCGATCTTTAGGGTCGCCTTAAGGCGGGGCTAACTGATCGTTGAGGAGGAGAGGGGGCGAGCCGCCCCGGCGCACCTCGGGGGTTGTGCGGACCTGAGATTCGTACGCCGACGCGACGCCCGCGACCCGGTCGGCGAGTTCCGTCAGGTGAGGCGCTCGGTACGCGGTCCGGATCACCGTGCGGTCGGGGTCCCGTCACCCGGCGGTGGCCAGGCGGCGCCGAAGCTCCTTGATCAGATGCGGGGACAGTGCGGCCTGCCTAGGCTGAAGGCATGAAACGCGTCGTCGTTGATCATTTCGGCGGTCCCGAGGTTCTTCGGATCGTGGAGGACGACGATCCCCGGCCGGGGCCCGGTGAGGTGTGCGTCAGGGTGCTCGCGGCAGGCGTGTCGTTCACCGACGCCCAACTGCGCGCCGGCACGTACCTGGGCGTACCGCAGCCGCCGTTCACGCCCGGGTACGAGCTCGTCGGCGTCGTCGAGGAGGTCGGTCCCGGCTGTTCGCGCCTGCGGGAGGGCGACCGCGTCGGTGCCCTGACGGTGTGGGGCGCGGACGCGGAGCGCGTCTGCGTGCCGGAGGCGGAGGCGGTCGAGGTGCCCGAGAACCTCGACCCGGCGGAGGTGCTGAACCTCGTCTTCACCTACATGACCGCCTACCAGCTGCTGCATCGCGTGGCGAGGGTGAAGAGCGGCGAGACGGTCCTCGTGCACGGTGCGGCCGGCCGGGTGGGCACGGCGGTCCTCGAACTCGGAGCGGTCGCCGGGCTCCAGCTCTACGGGACCGCGTCGGCTCGCGACCGGGCCGCGGTCGAACGGCTCGGCGCGGTCGCGATCGACTACCGCAACGAGGACTTCCTGCGGCGGGTGCGCGAGCTCCCCGGGAAAGGCGTGGACGTCGTGCTCGACGGGCTCGGCGGCGCGGTGTCGCTCCGCTCCTTCCGCGCGTTGCGGCCGGGCGGACGCCTTGTCGTGTACGGCCACTACGCCACCCTCGAACACGGGCACAAGAACAGGCGAGCGTGGGTGGAGTGGTACGCGGCGACCGGGACGGTCTGGCTCTGGAGCCTGCTCTCGCCCCGCCGGCAGGCACTCGCCTACCGCATCCAGAGACTGCACGGCCGTCACCGCCAGGTCCTTCCCGTGGCCGCCGGTCATCCGGCGCTTCCCGTGGGTGGAGGACCCCGCGACCCCGAGCGGTTCCGGGAGGACTTCCGCGCACTGCTCGCACTGCTGCGTGAGCACAGGATCCACCCGGCGGTGGCCGAGCGCCTGCCGCTGTCCGAGGCCCGTCGCGCGCACGAGATGCTGGAGAGCTCGGCGGCCGAGGGAAAGCTCGTGCTCGTGCCCTGAGCCGAGGCCGTGAGCCGACGCCGACGCCGAGGAGGACGCTCGCTGATGGTGCGCGACGGCCCTGCCGATCGAGCGGAGGAGGCCGTGTCCGGCGGAGGCCGGCCGACACGGCAGGCGCGCTACCTGCCCATCGCCGAGCACGGCCTGATCGGCGACCTGCACACCGTCGCGCTCGTGGGCACCGACGGGACGATCGACTGGTACTGCTGCCCGCACTTCGACTCCCCGAGCGTCTTCGGGGCGATCCTCGACGCCGACCGCGGGGGACTGTTCCGCATCGCCCCCGACTGCGTCGGCTGGAGTGCCAAGCAGCTCTACCTTCCCGACACCAACATCCTCATCACGCGCTTCCTCATGCCCGACGGAGTGGGGGAGGTGCAGGACTTCATGCCCCCGCCGCGCACCGGCGAGGCGGCGCACCGCCACCGCATGATCCGCCGGGTGGTCGCCGTGCGCGGCCGGATGCGCTTCGTCGTCGACGTCGCGCCCCGCTTCGACTACGCGCGCGCACGCCACGAGGTCGACCTCACCCCACACGGAGCGCTCTTCCGCTCTCCCGAACTCCGGCTCAGCCTCGCGACGCGCTGCCCACTCCAGATCGTGGGCGGCGGCGACGTCCGCGCGCACGTCGCCCTGCGCGCCGGGGAGACGGTCACCTTCGTGCTCGACCGCGTCCAGCCCGGCGACCCGCAGGTGCCCTACTCCGACGACGACATCGCCGCCGAGTTCGACGCCACCGTGGCATTCTGGCGGCACTGGCTGCGCGGCTCGCGCTACAGCGGGCGCTGGCGCGAGACCGTGCACCGTTCGGCACTCACGCTCAAGCTGCTCACGTACGCGCCCACCGGTGCGATCGTGGCCGCCCCCACCACCAGCCTGCCGGAGCAACTCGGCGGCACACGCAACTGGGACTACCGCTACACGTGGATGCGCGACGCCGCGTTCTCGCTCTACGCCCTGCTCAGGCTCGGGTTCACCGACGAGGCCGGCGGGTTCATGGAGTGGCTGGAGCAGCGCTTCCGGCACGCGGGCGACTGCGGCGAGTCGGGCCCACTGCAGATCATGTACGGCATCGACGGTCGAGAGGACCTGCCCGAGGAGGAACTCACCCACCTGGAGGGGTACCGGGGATCGGCACCGGTGCGGATCGGCAACCAGGCGGCGAGCCAGCTCCAACTCGACATCTACGGCGAGCTGATGGACTCCGTCTACCTCTGCAACAAGTACGGGCGGCCCCTCTACCACGACGGCTGGATGGAGCTCACCCGCAACCTCGAATGGCTGATGGACCACTGGGACCAGCCCGACGAGGGGATCTGGGAGACCCGCGGCGGACGCCGGGACTTCACGTACTCCCGGCTGATGAGCTGGGTCGCGGTCGAGCGCGCGGTCCGGATCGCCCGTCAGCGCGGGCTGCCCGCCGACCTGCCCCGCTGGATGGCGGTGCGGGACAGCATCTACAACCAGATCATGGAGCGAGGCTGGAACCCCGACCGCCGGGCGTTCGTCCAGCACTACGGCACCGACGTGCTCGACGCCTCCCTGTTGCTCATGCCCCTGTGCAAGTTCGTCGCACCCACCGACCCGCGCTGGCTCTCCACGCTCGACGCCATCACCGCGGAGCTGGTGTCCGACAGCCTTGTCTACCGCTACAACGCGGAGGCGTCGCCCGACGGGCTCGCCGGAGGGGAGGCGACCTTCTCGATGTGCTCCTTCTGGTGGGTGGAGGCGCTCGCCCGGGGCGGCCGGCTCGACGACGCGCGGCTGGCCTTCGAGAAGATGCTCACCTACGCCAACCACGTCGGGCTGTACTCGGAGGAGATCGGTCCGACGGGTGAACAACTCGGCAACTTCCCCCAGGCCTTCACACACCTGGCACTGATCAGCGCCGCCTACGACCTCGACCGCCGACTCGGGTGAGCGTCCGGGCCGGGGGCCGGGCTCGGGTGGGCGTCCCCGCTCGGGAGGGACGCGTCTCCTGCTCGCCGCACCGCTCGGCGAGCGGCTCCGGGCCCCACGGACCTGCGGCTCGGCCACGTGAACCACTGGGGAGCGTCGGGCCGTCGAACGTGGCGAAGACGGCCGTATTCGATGGCTCCGGCATGAACGGATCGGGCCCGCCGACCGTATTCTTACCCGATCGGGGTGCGCATTCGGCCGAATCCCTCGGTCTTCACGGGGTTGTGCACACGGCCGCGGATACCGCGGCCACGGGGGACGAGAGGCAACCATGACGGCGACGAGCAACACGGTGCGCAGAGGCACCATGCTTCCGGTGGACGCGGCGCGCTGGGCGATGTGGACGTTCGTCGTCGTCAACGGGGTGATCGTCGAGGCGCTGTTCCTCAGCGCCGGTTCGGGCAAGAACGACGTCCTCACGGCCGCGAAGTTCTTCGGACTGCACGCGGCCCTGCTGATGCTGTTCCAACTGCTGCTGGTGGCCCGGCTGCCGTGGCTGGACCGCCGCATCGGGATGGACCGGCTCACGGTGTGGCACCGCTGGGTCGGCTTCTGCCTGCTGTGGACCGTCCTCACCCACGCCACGCTGGTGGTGCTCGGCTACGCGACGCTCGACGACACGTCCATGGGGAAGACGTTCGTCGCCCTGAGCGGGGTGCCGGCCTCCCTGCTGGGCATGCTCGCCGCGGCCGTCGTCCTCGTGGTCGCCGTGATCTCCACCCGCCCCCTGCGGCGGCGGCTGCCGTACGAGGTCTGGCACGGCCTGCACCTGCTGCTCTACGTGGCACTGGGCCTGGCGTTCGTCCACCAGCTGCAGGAGACCACGACCTTCACGTCCTCCGCGTTCGCCCGGGCCTACTGGTGGAGCCTGTGGCTGTTCGCCTTCGGCGCCCTGCTGACCGGGCGGGTCGCCGTACCGCTGTGGCGCAACGCCTACCACCGGTTCCGTGTCGCGGCCGTGGTGCCGGAGTCGGACCACGTGGTCTCCGTGTACGTCACCGGCCGTCACCTCGACAAACTCCCCGCCCGTGCGGGCCAGTTCTGCATCTGGCGGTTCCCCGGGCACAACTCCTGGTGGCTGGCCAACCCCTTCTCCCTGTCGGCGGCGCCCGACGGACGGGGACTGCGCCTCACGGCGAAGGCGGTCGGCAGTACCAGCGCCGGCCTGGTCGACGTCCCGGTCGGCAGCCGCGCTTTCGTGGAGGGGCCGTACGGGGCGCTCACCTCGCTGCACCGGACCCGGCCCGGCGTCCTGCTGATCGCCGGCGGTGTGGGGATCACGCCCGTGCGGGCGCTGCTGGAGGATCAGGCGACCGGGGACGTCGTCGTGCTGTACCGGGTGCGCAGCGAGGCCGACGCCGTGCTGCTGGACGAGGTGCGCCACCTGGTCGCGCTCCGGGGCGGGCGGCTGCACCTGCTCACGGGCAGGACCGCCGAGGGCGGCGCCCCGCCGTTCGCCCCGGGCAGCCTGCACCGGCTGGTCCCCGACGTCACCGAACGCGACGTGTACGTCTGCGGCCCGCCGGCCATGACCAGCGCCGTGCTGTCGGGCCTGCGGGACCTGGGGGTCCCCGCGCGGCAGGTGCACGCCGAGAGGTTCGACCTGGCCTGACCGGGATCCGTCGCGCAGCGCCCGGTGAGCGGCCCGACCCGAGCCGAGGCGGGCCGGTGGCCCACCCCGACTTCCGGACCCCCAGCCGGAAGGCCGCGGCCCGTCGGCCTCGACGATGTGATCCCGGAGCGGAAGATCGATCACATCGTCGGAGCGACTCCTCGGGGGACTGCCCGGAGCCCCGTCAGGTGCGTACGGTGACGGCCATGGCGAACGACGACATCAGGCCCGCGACGGCGGCCGACGTACCGGCCGTGCGGGACGTGACCGACGCCGCCTACCGCCCCTACATCGCCCGCATCGGTGTGGTCCCGCAGCCCATGGAGGCCGACCACGCGGCGAACGTCGGCGCGGGGCGGGTGTTCGTCACCGGCGAGCCCGTCGCCGGCCTGGTGGTGGTGGAGACGCGCGGCGACCATCTGTTCCTCGACAGCATCGCCGTCCGGCCCGACGCCCGCGGACAGGGCGTGGGACGGCGGCTGCTGCACTTCGTCGACGCACGCGCGCGTGCACTCGGCCTGGGCGAGGTCAGGCTCTACACGAACGCGATGATGTGGGAGAACCAGCGGATCTACCCCGGGTACGGGTACGAGATCGTCGCGCGTCGCGTCGACGGCCCGTACGACCGCGTCCACTACCGCAAGCGGCTGGGGTGAGCCCGCCGTCCCGTGTCGAGCCGGAGCCGGTCGCAGTGGGCCGCAGCGAGGGGGTCCGACCGTGCCCCTCAGCCGTCCGGCCACCAGGTGCGTGCGATGTCCTTGCGCACCTCGGGACGTCCCGCGGGCCGCTCGTCGGCTTCCTCGCGGATCCTGCGGCCGTTGGTCTTCTTCAGGGGCTTCTGCACGGTCACACGGAGCATGGCTGCCTCCTCCAGGGATCCACCCGAGTCCCGCGGTCTCACGGAGGCAGACCCTTTCGGGGAGAGTTCCTCATCGGCCCGGGTCTGTCAGTGGCGCCTGTCACGATTCGATTGTCAGTGGCAGGTGTCACTCTGGGGCGCATGAACGACGAGCGTGACGAGACGACCACGCCAGGAGTCGACTGGGACGCGGAGGCCGCCGCCTTCGACGACGAGCCCGACCACGGGCTGCAGGACGCGCAGGTGCGGGCGGCCTGGGCGGGGCGGCTGCGCGACTGGCTCCCGCAGCGGCCGGGCGACGTCCTGGACCTCGGCTGCGGCACCGGCAGCCTCTCGCTCCTCGCCGCCGACCTGGGACATCGGGTCACCGGTGTGGACAACTCCCCGGCGATGCTGGAGCGGGCCCGCGCCAAGCTCGCCGGGCGGGACGCGTTGTTCCTGGCCGGTGACGCGGCGGCACCGCCGGTGGGGGAGCGGCGCTTCGACGCCGTCCTCGTGCGGCACGTGCTGTGGACCCTGCCCGCCCCCGACCACGTCCTGCGGCACTGGCGGGACCTGCTGCGACCGGGCGGGCGCCTGGTGCTGGTCGAGGGCGTGTGGGGAACACTCAGCCCGGTCGGCATACCGGCGGACCGGCTGACCCGCCTGCTCGCGCCCCTCACCGGCGACGTGCGCGTGGAACACCTCGCGGGCGATGCGCTGCTGTGGGGCAGGCAGGTCGACGACCAGCGGTACGCGGTGGTGGCGACGATCTGACCGCCGCGCGCCGGCTCACCCCAGCAGTGCGGCGAAGCCGCCCCCGCGCGCCAGGGCCTCCAACTCGTCCAGGGCGGCCTCGGCGGCGAGCGCCGCCTCGGGATCCGATCGCGCCAGGCCGCTCGCGGCGAACTCGTCCTCGTCCAGCCGGCGCACGTCGCTGCCGTCGGCCGAGCGCCACAGGTCCAGATCGAGGTCCTCGACGACGAGTTCCGCGGCGGTCAGCACGGCCGGGCGGGTGACGTCGCAGTACCAGCCCTTCAGTGCGCCGTCCGCGGCGCGCACCTCCTTCACCGCGTACCACCGGTCACGCCAGTAGTACTCGGTGAAGACGTCCCCGGCCTCGAAGCGCACGAAGCCGAAGTCGCGCACGCCCTCACCCGTCCAGGGGGCGCGCACGGCGATGCGGGTGCCGTCGTCCGCGAGCAGCGCCGCCGTATAACGGATCTTCGTGCGGCCCGCCTTGACCAGCACGACCTCCACCTCGCGGGGCGGCTCAGCCGAGTTCGCGGACATGGCGCACCTCCGTCGCGCAGACCTCGTACCCGAGCCACGCGTTGATCGCGAGCATCGCGCCGTTTCCGGTGTCGTTGCCCGTGAGGGCCTCGTTCAGGCCGGCCGCGCGGGCGCGGTGCAGGGCGGCGTTCTTGACGAGCTTGGCCAGTCCCCGGCCCCGGAACGCGCGGGCGGTGCCGGTCATCGCCGCCGCGCAGCGGCCGGTGCCGTCCGTGACGGTGGCGCTGAACGCCGCGGGACGGCCGTCGACGACCGCGACCACGGTCAGCTCCCGGTTCAGCAGCGGGTTCTCCCACGTCCCCGCCACCCAGGCCGCGTAGTCGGTGACCTCGCTGTCCACGTCGCTCGGTTCGTCCGCGACGGTCTCCGCGTCCAGCTCGAACAGCGGACGCGGATCGTCCGCGTAGTCCGCCGCCGTGCGCAGTTCGACCCCGGGCGGCAGGGGCGCCTGCGCCGGCAGCGCGGTGCCTGCCAGGTCCCTCCGCAGGAAGTGGGCGGAGCGGCTGGCGCGGTAGCCGTGCCGTACGGCGAAGGCCCGGTTGCCGGGCTCGTCCAGCACCCACGCGTACAGCGTCCTCGCCCCGTGCGCGGCCAGGTGCTCCTCAGCCGCGCGGACCAGCAGTCCTCCCGCACCGCGCCGGGTGCGCTCCGGGTCCACGTAGATGTTGAGCATGCCCTGGCCGGGTTCCGGGCTGTCGTGCGCCAGGCTCACCTGTGCCGAGCCGATCACCTCGCCCTCCTCCTCGGCGACCAGGGACCGGAAGCGGGCCGCCGGATGGGTGCGCTCCAGGTGGTGCAGGATGCCCTCCGGGCTCCACAGGATGAACGGCAGGGCGCGGTGCCGTACCCGGGCGAAGCCCTCGACGTCGGCCCTGTCGTCGGGGCGCAGGTCACGCACGATCACTGTCATGGGGCGGCACGGTACGGCGGGGGGCTGCACGTCTGCCTCCCATTTTCCGGCGGGTACGGGACAATCGCCGCGTGAGCCTGACGATCGACATCGACGAGAACGCCACCGCGGCGCCCCCCTACGAGCAGGTGCGCGCGCAGATCTCCGAGCAGGCGCGGTCGGGCGTGCTGCCGGTGGGCTACCGGCTGCCGACCGTGCGGGGGCTGGCCGGGGCGCTGGGCCTGGCCGCCAACACCGTCGCCAAGGCCTACCGGGCGCTGGAGGCCGACGGGGTGATCGAGACGCGGGGACGGCACGGCACCTATGTGGCGGCGGCCGGGCAGGCCGCGGAGCGGGAGCTCGCCTCGGCGGCGCAGGCGTACGTGGAGCGGGCCCGGCGGCTGGGGCTCTCGCAGGAGGCCGCGCTGGCGGCCGTGCAGGACGCCCTGCGGGCGGCGCACAGCGCTTGAGGGCGTGTGCGGCGCCGGTCCCCGTCTGCCCCGCGGCGTCCCGCACGCGCTCCGCCACACCCGGTCTCACCCGGGGGACCCCGTGCCGCGGTGCCGGGGTCGCACCCGTACGTCCGGGGTGCGACCGGCCCTCCGCCGTGCGATCGCCCGCACCGCAGGCCGCGGGGCCCGTCCTGCCTGCGGGCCGCGCCCCTCTCACCACGCGCCCTACGGGCCCGGGGCCCCGGCCGGGTGCCGGGCGGTGGCTCGCACGGCGTGCGGGACCCGGGTCACGGCCAGGCCCGCCCTCCCCGCCTCCCGGGCGAAGGCCGCCGCGTCCCCCACCGCCGCCGCTTCGGGGTCGTTGTTGAAGTACGCGTACACGTCCTCGCCGTCGGGAAAGGCGCCGGCGACGCGGCCGGCCCACGTCCGGAGCGCCTGGCGACCGTAGTGCGGCCAGGCCGCGGCCCGGCCCTGGTGGAAGCGGACGTAGCCCCAGCCGGCGGTCCGCCACAGCGGGGTCGCCGGGCGGGACAGCACGTCGGCCCAGCACAGGGCCGCGCCCCGGCGGGCGAGCACCCGGCGCACCCCGTCCGTCCACCACGAGGTGTGCCGCGGCTCGACCGCGACCCGGGTGCCGACCGGGAAGCAGCCCAGGCACGCGTCCAGCAGCCCCGGGTCGGCACGCAGGGTCGGCGGCAACTGGAGCAGAACCGGCCCCAGGCGGTCGCCCAGGCCGGCCGCGTGGCTCATCAGACGCCCCACCGGCTCCTCCGGCTCCCTCAGCCGCCGGATGTGGGTGAGGTAGCGGCTCGCCTTGACCGCGACGACGAAGTCCGGGGGAACCCGGTCGCGCCACGACTCGAACATCTCCCGCTCCGGCAGCCGGTAGAAGGCGTTGTTGAGCTCGACCGTCGCGAACCGGGCAGCGTACTCCTCCAGCCAGAGCCGCACGGGCACCCCGGGCGGGTACAGGACCCCTCGCCAGTCCCGGTACTGCCACCCCGACGTGCCCACGAACAGGGTCATTCCCCCATCAAAGCACTGTTCGCGGCGCGGCACAGGCCGCGGCCGGCGGCCCCGGCGCCGCGCAGGCCGCGCCGTCAGCCGGCAGGGTGCGCGGGACCTCGCGGACGCCTCCGCCGGGCCGCGGCCGGCGACCTACGCCCGTCGAGGAGCGGCGTCCGGTGGGTGTTCGGGGCCCTCCCGTCCCAGGAGCATGGGGGCCGGCGGGCAGCCCTCGCAGCGGACGTACCCGGGGGTTCGGGCGGTGCGGCGAGCGGGGTCCCACGCCCTCGGGGCGGTGCGGGAGCGTGCCGGGCGCCGCGACCGGGCGAACGCCGCCTGCCGGGCGCCGGGGCGCTCAGAGGTACAGCCCCGCGTCCGTCCCGCCGCGGGGCTCCGGCACGGCCGCCGGGGACGTGCCGCGCCGCAGCGCGTACAGCTCCGCGAGCGTCGCCCCGTCCCGGCCGACCCCCTCCTGCCCGCCGAGCCAGTCCACCGCCTCGGTCCGGGTGAGCCTGCCGACCTCGATCCGGGCCAGGCAGCGGCCCGGGCGGACCACGGCCGGGTGCAGCCGCTCCAGGTCCTCGTTGGTCGTGACCCCGACCAGGACGTTGCGGCCCTGCCCGAGCAGGCCGTCGGTCAGGTTGAGCAGCCGGGACAGGGCCTGGCCGGCCGTGTGCTTGGCCTCGCCGCGGATCAGTTCGTCGCAGTCCTCCAGCAGCAGCAGCCGCCAGCGGCCCCGGCCCCCCGGCTCCTCCTCGCCGATCGCGATGTCCATCAGGTAGCCGACGTCGGAGAAGAGCCGCTCCGGGTCCAGCACGCAGTCCACCTGGCACCAGTCCCGCCAGGAGCGGGCGAGGGTGCGCAGCGCCGAGGTCTTGCCCGTGCCGGGCGGGCCGTGCAGCAGCAGGAGACGCCCGGCGATGTCCTCGGGGGTCGTCCGCATCAGCCGGTCCATCGCCTCGGCCACCGGCGCGGTGTAGTTGGGCCGCACCTCCTCCCACGTGCCGGCCGAGATCTGGCGGGTGGTGCGGTGCGGGCCGCGCCGCGGGGAGACGTACCAGAAGCCCATCGTCACGTTCTCCGGCTGCGGTTCGGGCTCGTCCGCCGCGCCGTCCGTGGCCTGCTCCAGCACCTTCCCGGCCAGCTCGGCGCTGGTCGCGGTCACCGTCACGTCGGCCCCCCGGTTCCACCGGGACACCAGCAGCGTCCAGCCGTCTCCCTCGGCGAGCGTGGCGCTGCGGTCGTCGTCGCGGGCGACGCGCAGCACGCGGGCGCCCGGCGGCAGCAGTGTCGCCCCGGAACGCACGCGCTCGATGTTCGCCGCGTGCGAGTACGGCTGCTCGCCCGTCGCGAAGCGGCCGAGGAACAGCGCGTCCACGACGTCGGACGGGGAGTCGGAGTCGTCGACGTTGAGCCGGATCGGCAGGGCGTCGTGCGGGTGCGCAGGCATGCCGCCATGATCGGGCACGCGGTAGCCGAGTGCACCCGGTTTCCGTGCTGTACGCCCCCGTGTCGGCCGTCGTCCGCCTTCGCCCGACCTGGTGCGAGGTCGTGCATCTGCGGCATCTGTCCCAAGGGCCCTGTCCGCCGATACTGTGGCCCTCGATGGGACGTCATGGGTGGGAATCGGGGGCGCGCCGGTGGCGGTTGACCGCGCTGCTCGGCGTGGGTGCGGTCGTACTGGCCCTGGTGGTGACCCTCTTCAACACGCTTCCCGGCGGCGGAAGCACAGCCGGCACGAGTCCCGACGGGGACAAGGTGCACGGCACGCCCGCCGTGCCGCCGAAGCGGCCCGGACCGGAGGTCGGCTGGGGTTTCACCCACACCCGGTTCAGCGCCGACCAGGGCAGCGCCGCGGCCGTCGGGCGCATCGAGGGGCTGCTGTCGAAGAGCGGGGGCCTGCCGCAGAACCAGGCGATCATGGGCTGGGGCGCAGACAACCCCGAACCGGTCCGCGGCCGTTACGACTTCGGAGCCCTGGACCGCCGCATCGACTTCGTGCGTGCCTCCGGCGGCACTCCGGTGATCACGCTGTGCTGCTCCCCGGACTGGATGAAGGGCGGGAAGGCCGGTGCCGGCAGCACCGACTGGAGCCGCAAGGCCCTGGAGACCGCGCCGCGGCCCGAGCACTACGCCGACTTCGCCGCCCTCGCCGCGACGGTCGCCAAGCGCTATCCGGACGTGCGGCACTTCCTGGTCTGGAACGAGTTCAAGGGCTTCTGGAACGACGCCGAGGCCCGCTGGGACTACGAGGGCTACACGCGGATGTACAACCTCGTCTACCGGGCGCTGAAGAAGGTCGACCCGGACATCCGGGTCGGCGGGCCCTACCTGGTGATGGACAGCGTCGACCCGCGCTCGGCCGACGCCTCGGCGACCTTCCGGGGCGCCTGGGGCGCGATGGACCAGCGCGTCCTGGACGCCTTCACCTACTGGAACAGGAACAAGGCCGGCGCCGACTTCGTCGTCGTGGACGGCTCCAGCTACACCAACGACGACGAGCTGCTGCCGGACGAGTTCGCCGCCACCGACAAGTTCACCGCGGTCGGCAGGTGGGTGCGGCGGCAGACCGACGACCTTCCGCTGTGGTGGGCCGAGTACTACGTCGAGCCCGCCGACGGCAACGACGAGCGCCGCGGCTGGTCGCCGGCGCGCCGGGTCGCCGTCCAGGCCGCCGGACTGATCGCCCTGGCCCGGGGCGGCGCGACCAGCGGCTTCTACTGGAACCCGGAGAAGGAGACCGGCGGCGACTGCCCCGGCTGCCTGTGGACCCCCACCGACGGTCCCGGCGGCGGGCGGCCGCTGCCCCTGTACGACCTGCTCGCGCGGTTCGCGCGGGCGTTCGGGCCGGGCAGCCGCTACGAGACGGTGCAGATCGCCCCGGACGACGTGCCCAACGTCCGCGTCCTCGCCGACGCCGAGGACGTCCTGGTGGTCAACACGCTCGACCGCCCGATCAGTGCACTGGTCGACGGCAGGCGGTTCGACCTGCAGGCCTACGGGGTGAAGTGGCTCACCCGGAAGTCCGGGTGAGCCACCGGCCCCGCACTCCGTCGGCCTACTTCATCGTCAGGAACCGCTGCACCAGCGAGGCGAACACCACCGCCAGCAGCGGCAGCGCGAACCAGAAGCTGCCCTGCAGCCGGCGCAGTTGCCGCACGCCGGGCGGCGCCGCGACCCGGACCACCTCGCGCGCGGTGAGCAGCAGGATCAGCGCGACCGCGGCCAGCGCGCCGATCACCGACCACGGCGTCCACGTCACCTGCGGACCGATCGGGCCCGGGTCCGGCTCGGGCACCCGGCCCTCGGGCCGCTGTTTCAGTGCGAACAGGGTGACGTCGTCGTTGGTGAGGGCCCGGGTCAGCTCCGGCCGCCCGTCCAGGTTCCGCAGCAGCCGGGGCGCCCAGGTGGCCGAGTAGCCCACGTCGAGACGGAGGTAGGCGACCTGGCTGCGGTCGACCATCAGATACGTGTTCGGGCCGGCATCCTTCAACGCCTTGACCAGACCGGACACCAGGACCGGGTCGGCCGGCGCCGCCGTCGGCACGTACTGCACCCTCTCCATGTCCCGGGCGCCCCACGGCATCGCCGGGGTGACGTCGTTCACCGGGTCGCTGCTCAGCCACAGCAGGCGCACGGTCGGATCGTCGTGGGCGTACACGTACTCCATGGCGGCGACCTCACCGGGCCGGACCCGCTCGAACGGCTCATTGCCCCAGCGAGCCACCAGGAAGCCGCCCATCAGCAGCAGGCCCGCCATGAGCGCCGCCAGTGGCGCCAGACTGACCCGGTCCTTCTCACGTTCGTCGGCCGTGACGCCCGCACGCGGGAACAGGGCGAGCCCGGCCAGCAGCGCGGCACCCGGCAGCGCGAACATGAACACCCGCAGCGCCATCTCGCCGCCGTAGGACTGCATGCCGAAGCCCAGGAACGGTACGAACGTGAGCACCAGCAGCGACCGTTCGCGGTACCGGTGGTCGTGCCGCCGCCACCAGCCCCAGCAGGCGAACGCCATCACGCCGCCGGCCAGCGCCACGCGGGTGTACAGCACGAGCCGGTGCGTGGAGCTGCCGCCCTCGATACGTCCGGACACCGACGACGACACGTTGCCGCCGACGCCGCCGACCCCGCCGAACAGGTCGTCGAAGTGCCCGGACCAGTACGGCTCGGCCATGAAACCCACCCACGCCGCGACCAGGACCGCGAACAGCAGCGGCAGCCCGCGCAGTTCCGACCTGCCGGTCGCGACGAGGAACGCGAGGACGCCGAGCATCATGAACGGCGTGAGCTGGTGGGCGGGCACGCAGGCCGCGTACAGGCCGATCAGCACGCCCAGCAGCACCGCGCGCTGCCGGCGGCCCGCCGGCTCGACCTCCGCCTCGCCCGGACGCCGCCTGCCCCACAGCATGCGCGGCGCCCTGAACCAGACCAGCAGGATCGCCACGAACACCAGGTACAGCAGGAACGTGAAGCCCTGCGGGGAGAAGTAGTCCTGGCCGACCCACGCGCCCAGCACGAAGATCCACACGCCGGTCCACCGGGCCCGCCAGCTCGCCCGCATGGACCGCACCAGCAGGAACATCGGAGCCAGGTAGCACAGCTGAATGACCGTGGGCCACCAGCGGATGACGTCCGTGACGTCGGAGACCCCGCAGGCCTTCAGCACGAACGCGGCGACGGCGAAGAAGCCCGGCCAGCTCCAGCGCGCGTCCAGGTCGGGCACCGCCGACCCGGTGCGGTCGATGTAGTCGAGGAAGCCCAGGTGCTGCCAGGCGGTCGGGAACCGCGGCTCGGTCTCGATCACCGCGGGCAGCGCGTGCAGCGACACCACCGTGGCCAGCAGGGTGACCAGCAGCAGCGCCCGGTGCTCCCGGCCGAGCCAGAGCAGCGAGGCGAAGACCACCACCAGCAGCGCCGCTCCGGCGAGCGTCGCCACCGGCAGCACGGACACCAGCCCGAGCCCGCCCATCCCGTCCAGGTCCGCCTCGCCGAGCCGCAGCGCGGGCACCCAGTACAGCAGCAGCGCGGCCGTGAGCAGGCAGCCGAGGACCAGCCCGGGGACGGTGGGCAGCAGCCGTGTGCGGAGTGGGGCCCGCGACGCGGGCCCCCGGGGCGCGGCCGGCGGCTCGTCCCGCGCCGAGCCCTCCTGCCGCCGGGGAAAGGCCGCCTGCGCCCGGATGACGGCCCGGTCCGCCTCGTGGTCGCCGAACCCGGCGTGGAACGCGTCCCCGAACGGCGCGTCGACCTCCGGGTCCACCTCGTCCACCGGCAGCCCGTGCCCGGGCGGGGCTGCCCGTCCGGGGGCCGGCGGGGTGCCCGTGGGCGGGGTGCCGGGCCCGGGCCGGACGTCCGGCCGCCGTTCCTGGTGGTCGAAGTCGGCATGGATGCCGAGGGCGAGGGTGTCCCTGTCCAGGGCCCAGGCGGGCCGGCGCCCCTGGCCGGCGGCCCGCGCCTCGCGCGCCCCGAGGTCGGCGAGGTCCCCGTCGGGCGCCGTGCCCTCGGCGGGCAGGGCGGCCGGCCCGGCCCTGACGGTCCGGTACAACCTCGGGGCGGCGATCGCGACGATCACGGCGAGCGAGGAGATCTCGGCGACGCCCGCCCCGGTGAGGCCCATGCGGGGCAGGAGCAGCAGCGTCAGGCCGAGCACCAGGACGCACAGCAGGCCTTGGAGCCAGGCCAGTCCGGCGGTCCGGCTCTGGGCCCGCAGGACGGCGAAGTACGTCTCCATCACGACCCTCAGCACCGCGCCCACGGCGAACCAGCGCAGCAACGGCGTCGCGGCGTCCGCGTACCCGGGGCCGAACACGCCGAGGATCCACGGCGCGCCGACGAACAGCACCCCCGCCACCGGCAGCATGATGCGCGCCATCCGCGTCAGCGCCGCACGGGTGTCGGCGGCCAGCCGCGCCGGGTCGTGCGAGCCCTCGACGGTGAGCGAGGCGCCCATGTTGATGGCGAGCAGGTTGCAGGTGCCGCCGATGGTGGTGGTGATGTAGAAGTACGCGTTGTCCTCGGAGCTGACCTGCGCGGCGATGATCACCGGGACCAGGTAGACCACGGCGAGCGAGAAGAGCGAGCCGGTGTAGTCCCCGGACAGGAACCGCACGATCTCCCGCGGTGTCGGTGGCTCGGCACGGTCCTGGGTCCGCCGCACGTGCCGCGGCACCAGCCGGCGGAACACCAGCCAGCCCAGCGGCAGCACCGAGAAGGCGATCGCCGCGACCCACGAGACGAACACGCCGGTCGTCGGGATCGCCACGGCGAACGCGACCAGCAGTCCCAGCTTCACGGCCGAGAACACGGTGTTGCCCACGGGCACCCACAGCGCGCTGCGCAGCCCGGTCAGCACCCCGTCCTGCAGGGTGAGCACGTTCCAGGCGACCACGGCGAGGACGAAGCCCAGCGCGTTGAGCGGCCCGTGCAGGAACCGGTACGACGGCCCCCAGGCGTCGAGGGTCACCAGAAAGACCCCGGCGGCCACCGCCACCAGCAGGGAGCTGCCGGCGTAGGTGCAAAGGACGAGCCGGCCGGTGGTGCGGCCCGCCACCGGGATGAACCGGGCCAGGGCGCCCGTCAGCGTCACCGCGGTCAGGCCCGCGAGGAGCTTCATCGCCGCGATCGCGGCGGAGCCCTGGCCGACCGCCGACTCGTCGTAGTAGCGGGCCGCGGCCAGCCAGAAGCCGAGACCGAGCACCGCGGAGATACCGGTGTTGAGCATCAGTGCGTACGCGTTGCGGAACAGCTGGCTCCCTCCGCCCGAGAACCCGCCCCGCCCCGGCAGGCGCAGCCGGCGTCCCGGCGCGGGGCTCTCCTCGGCCGGAGCCGACGCATCCTGGGCTGTGGTCCTCGTGTCAGACACGGTCGCGAATGGCCTTCCGGCGGATCTGGCGTGCTCTTCGGACCATGGCGTACCCCTTGGTGAGGACGCGGTCCCGGGCGAAGGTGCGGGTGACGGCGCGCCCCTGGACGAGGCGGGCGAACTCGTCGATGCCGGTGCTGCGCCGCACGGTGACGCGCTCCAGGGCGTAGGGCCCCTGGCACCGGCGGGCCAGGGCGTTGCCGACGGCGAGCGCCTGGGCGAAGCCCGCCCGCCGCACCGCCTGCCGCACCCGGCGGCTGGAGTAGCCAAAGGGGTAGGCGAACGACACCGGCAGGGCGCCGAGTTCGTCGGCGACGATGTCCCGGCAGCGCGTCAGCTCGCGGCGCAGGCCCGCCTCGCCGAGCTGGTCCAGCGGCGGATGGGTGTGGCTGTGCCCGCCGATCTCGATGTCCGAGCCGGCCAGCTCGCGAACCTGGTCCCAGTCGAGCATGGCGTCCGGGGCACCCCCGGTCCCGTGGGCGCCGCGGATCCAGCCGGTGGAGACGAACAGCGTTGCCGGGAAGCCGAGTCCGGCCAGTACCGGCAGGGCGTGCCGGTGGACGCCCTCGTAGCCGTCGTCGAAGGTGATCAGCACCGGTCGTGCGGGCAGCGGTGCCCCGGAACGCCAGCGCGCGGCCAGCGCGGCCGTGGTGACCGGCGTCAGGCCGAGGTCGGCGACGAGCGTCATCTGCTCGGCGAACGCCTCCGGCGCGACCGACAGGACGCGGGTGGCGTCGTTCGGGCGGGTGGCGACCGCGTGGTACATGAGGATGGGCACGGGTCTGTCACTCATCGGCTTCCCCCAGGGACCCCTCGTCGATCCGTGCGACCGGTGCGACGCCGAACGCGGCCCCGCCCCGGCGCGCCCGCACGCTGCCCACGACGTACCCGCCGGCCGCCGCGCACACCCCGGCGACGATCGCCCCGGCCCGGGCCGCGCCGCCCGGCCTGGCGAGCAGCGCGTCGCGCAGTCCGCGCGCCACCCCGGCCGGCAGCACCCGGGTGGTGTACCGGCGTTCGGACTCCAGGCCCTTGCCCGCGCCGACGCTGCGCGCCACCAGGGCCTTGGACAGGCCCTCGGCGTAGGCACGGGTGCGGAAGTACGCGAAGTGCTCCCGCACCTCCGGCACCCGGTGGTGGATCACCGCCCGGTCGTCGATCAGCAGGAGCGCGTCGGGCCTGGCCCGGGTGAGCCGGATGCACAGCTCCGTCTCCTCGCAGCCCAGCGGGCGTCTGTCGCCGTCACGGCCGATGCCGGTGGCGAAGCCGCCCGCCATGTCGAAGGCCGTGCGGCGGAACGAGGCGTTGCCGCCCAGCACGTTGCGCACCCGCACCCGGCCGGTGGGCAGGCCGCGGTAGGTGCAGCCGACCACCCAGTCGAACTCCTCCGGGAACCAGACCGGTCTCCGGCCCGACGCCCAGACGGGTACGGTCCGGCCGCCGACCGCCATCACCCGTGGGTCGGCGTACCCCGACGTGAAGTGCTTCAGCCAGTGCCGCTCGGCCGCCGCGTCGTCGTCGAGGAAGGCGACGATCTCGCCGCGGGAAGCCGCGATGCCGGTGTTGCGGCCTGCGGACAGGCCGCGCGGCCCGGTGTTGGCGAGGACGCGTACCTCGGCGGTCTCCTTGTACTCCCGGGCCAGGCGGTCCTTCAGCGCCGGGTTGTGGTCGACGACCAGCAGGGTCTCCAGAGCCGGGTGGGACTGGGCCCGCACCGAGGCGACCGCGGCGAGGATGTCCTCCCAGCGGTCCTCGGTGTAGACGCAGATCACGACGGAGACATCGGGGCCCTTCAACGCACCTCTCCCCGGGCCGGGCCGGGCGTCGGCGCGGAGCGCTCCTGGCGGCGCAGTTCCCGGCGGTTGGAGCGCTCCCCGAGGACGACCCTCAGCACCCGCAGCCCGTCCCGCACGGCCCGCAGATTGCTCGTGCCGTGGATGCGGAGGTACTCGTGGCTGGGTATCTCCTGAACCTTCAGGCCCGCCTTGACGACCCGGATGTTCATCAGGGTCTCCACCTCGAAGCCGGTGCAGTCCAGCTCGATCTTGTCCAGGCAGTGCCGCCAGAACGCGTTGTAGCCGTAGCAGAGGTCGGTGTAGCGGGCGCCGAACTTCCGGTTGACGGCCGTGCACAGCGCCCAGTTGCCGAGCTTGCGGATGAAGGTCATGTCGTCGGTGCCGCCGCCGTTGGCGAAGCGGGATCCCTTGGCGAAGTCGGCGCCGGAGACGAGGGCGGAGACGTAGGAGACGATCTCGTTGCCGTCGGCCGAGCCGTCCGCGTCGACCATCACGATGATGTCGCCGGTGGCGGCCTCGAACCCGGTGGTCAGGGCGTCTCCCTTGCCCTTGCCCCGCTGCTCCACGACCTTGACGGCGGGCCAGAGTTCGCGTGCGACCGCGACGGTGCCGTCCGTGGAGTTGCCGTCCACCAGGATCACTTCGTGGATCCAGTCGGGCAGCGTCTTGAAGACGTACGGAAGGTTCTCCGCCTCGTTCATCGCCGGGATCACCACGCTCACCGGCGGTGTGATGGCCAGGTGCGAGGAGATCGGCCGGTACTCGCCGGCGGTCTGCGGCGGCTGACTGTTCTGCGAAGGCAGAACTGAACTCATGGTCGGTCCCTCTCGTCCGGTGGACCGCCCGCCCCCGGGCGGCCCGGTTGTGTGTCCGGTTCGAAAGGGGGGTATCTCACTCACGGCACGGCCGGATGACGCTCCGTGGTCGTCAATGAGCTGGCAGAACTGACCGGTCTGTCACTGGCGGACAGCCGGTTGCGCGGCACGGCCCGGTCACCTGTGCGGTCCCCGAGCACGGCACCCCCCTACCGCGCCCCGCGCCGGTACGTCGCGGTCCTTGAGCCCTCCCCTTGAGCCGCTCGACGACGGACCGATGCGGGTGAGATGTAAGACGGTATTGACGATTGAACCCGTATGGCAAGACCTGGACCGAGGTCTCACATTTTTGTTGATTTCGAACTGATCTGTCCGATCTGTTCGATCGTGGCCGGGGGTTGACGCCTCGTCACTCGGCTCGCCGGTGCGGCGGAGGCGGTGTGCGGTCGCGCGGCGGCCGTACCGCCGCCAGCAGGAACAGGAGCGCGCTGATGGCGGTGACGGCCGCGATCCCGCCGTGCACGGACCAGCGGTGCACGGCGAGCATGCCCTGGGTCACCAGCATGTTCACCGCGCAAGCGCCCGCAACCGCGGCGAGGGCTCGCGCGAACGGATCCAGCCCGCGCAGCGCGGCGGCGACGGCCGACGCCGGTGCCGCCAGCAGGAAGAACAGGGTGAGCGGGCCGCGCAGGGGTGAGCCCGAGTCGACGAGCGCGAGTGTCGCCCCGACCCCTCCGACGGCGGTCGCGGCGCCCGCGAACAGGGCGGGCAGGTCCCGGCGCGACCTGGGTCGCGCCGTGCCGGTGACCTGATCCGGGTCTGTTGAGGATGTCTTGATCCGTATGGTCTGCATGGGCGACTTTGCCCCCCGAAGCGCCTGATGCCGGGTTTCAATGTCGCGCAGTCCCGCGCGAGCCGTCAAGTCGCGGAGATGGTGCTTGCCGAGGAGTTGAACTTCCGTCAGTTGTGCTGTCATGGTCGCGTCATCACATGCATGGTGAACGTACGGCCACGAATGTGAAGGCTCCCGGTATTTCTTGGCATGGACACTTCCCGTCAACACGCGTCGTTGCTACGACAGTTACAGCAGAGATCCTGCTAAAGGGAGGTTCCATGAGACGTTCCCGACTTGTCGTATTCGTCAGCTCACTCCTCCTCGCCGCCGGCGCCGCCCTCACGGGGGCCACCGCGGCGCAGGCCTCCGAAGCCGCCGCGGCCACCGGTTACGTGGCCCTCGGCGACTCCTACTCCTCCGGTGTCGGCGCCGGCAGCTACATCGGTTCCAGCGGCGACTGCAAGCGCAGCACCAAGGCGTACCCGTATCTGTGGAACGCCGCCCACGCCCCCTCCTCGTTCACCTTCGCGGCGTGCTCGGGCGCCGTGACGGGTGACGTCCTGGCCGACCAGCTCGGTGGGCTCTCCTCCTCCACCGGCCTGGTCTCGATCAGCATCGGCGGCAACGACGCAGGGTTCGCCGACGTCATGACGACCTGTGTGTTCTCGTCCGACAGCACGTGCCTCTCCCGTATCAACACGGCCAAGGCGTACGTCAGTTCGACGCTGCCGGGGAAGCTCGACACCGTCTACTCGACGATCCGCTCCAAGGCGCCCAACGCACGGGTCGTGGTCCTCGGCTACCCCCGCTTCTACAAGCTCGGCACCTCGTGCATCGGCCTCTCCGAGACCAAGCGCGCCGCCATCAACGACGCCGCCGACTTCCTGGACAGCGCCATCGCCCAGCGCGCCGCCGGCCACGGCTTCGCCTTCGGGGACGTCCGCACCACCTTCGGCGGCCACGAGATCTGCTCCGGCAGCTCCTGGCTGCACAGCGTCAACTGGCTCAACATCGGTGAGTCGTACCACCCGACCGCCTCCGGGCAGTCGGGCGGCTACCTGCCGGTGCTGACGAACGCGGCCTGATCCCCTGCGGACCGCGCTCGGCATCCCCCGGAGCGCTGCCGCCCCACGGCAGCGCTCCTCGCTCCAAGGACAGCAGCAACACCCTTCAGGGGGATGTGCTCGGCGAAGGAGAGGAGGCCCCGTCCGTCGGGGTCTCCTCGACGCACGTCACCGAGAACGGCACCATGTCGGACCTGGCCCGCACCGGCGAACGCACCTCCACCCCGACCGCGTTGCGGTAGGTGCCGCTCGCCGCGTACGTCGTCACGATCACCCGGTCCTGCCTGGTCAGCCCGCCGCCCTCGGGGAACGAGAGGGTCTTCCAGTCCTGGCCGGCGACCTCTCCGTCGCGCGTCACCCACCGGTAGTCCACCTCCGCCGGCAGCCGGCCGACCGTGAACGTCGCCGTGAACGCGGGCGCCTCGGCGTCCGGCGGCGGACAGGCGCCCACCCGGTCGGTGTGCGCGCCCACCACCGTCACCCGCACCGACTGCGGCGGGGGGCTGCTCGTGGTGCTGCTCCGGCTGGGCGTGCGAGTGGGCGTGGCCGTCGGCTGCGCGCCGGTCCCCTGTTCGCTCGGGGTCGGGGCGGGCGTGGTCGCCGACGCACCCGCGATGCCCGTGGACGCCCCCGTCGTGCTGCCTCCGTGCGCGCCACCGGTGTTGAGCAGGGCGTACGTCAGCCCGGCGAGCGCCAGTGCCAGCGCGGTCAGGCCCGCGACCAGGACGACGCCGGCACCCCTTCGGCGCCGCGGTTCCTCCGCCCGTCCCTGGGGCGGCCCCGTTCCCGGCTCCGGTACCGGTACCGGCATCGGCGGTGTCGGCCCCGGCCCCGCCCGGTCGGGGCGGACCGCGACCGTCTCCGGGTAGGGCAGCCCGCGTACCGTGTCCGCGCGCGGAGTACCGCCCGCGGCGATCAGGCGAAGGTCCCGCTCGGCGGCCGTTGCGGGCAGCCGCTCGGTCGGATCCTTCCGCAGCAGTCCCGCGATCACGGGGGCGAGCGGACCGGCCCGGCGCGGCGGCGGGAGCTCCTCGTCGACGATCGCGCGCAGCGTGCTCAGCGGGGTGTCCTGGCGGAAGGGGGAGTGGCCCTCGACAGCCGCGTACAGCAGTACACCCAGCGACCACAGATCCGACTCCGGCCCCGGCCGGCGGCCCAGCGCCCGCTCCGGGGCGAGGAACTCGGGGGAGCCGATGACCTCTCCGGTCATGGTCAGCGCGGAGCTGCCCTCGACCATCGCGATGCCGAAGTCGGTGAGCACCACCCGGCCTTCGTTCGACAGCAGCACATTGGCCGGCTTCACGTCCCGGTGCAGCACCCCCGCCGCGTGTGCGGCCCGCAGCGCCGCCAGCACCTCGGCGCCGATCTGTGCGGCCCGCTGCGGGACGACGGGGCCCTCGGCGTCCAGTCGGTCGGCCAGCGAGACGCCGCGCACCAGCTCCATCACGATCCACGGCCGGCCGTCCTGCGCGGCCACGTCGTACACGGTCACCACGTTGCGGTGGGACACCCGTGCCGCCGCCCAGGCCTCCCGCTCCAGGCGGGCGTACATCCGCTGCACGTCCGGCGCAGGCAGCCCCACCGGGGCGCGCACCTCCTTCACCGCGACCTCGCGGTGCAGGACCTCGTCGCGGGCTCGCCACACCGTCCCCATCCCGCCCTCGCCGAGCGGTGACAGGAGACGGTAGCGGCCGGCGATCACCCCTTCACTGCCCGGCTCTTCGGACACGGCGCCCCCATTTCGCATCCGGGCGTATTCATCCGTTTCTTCATGACGGTAGCTCAGCCGATCGCCGATGCCGCCCCCCTGAGCACCAATCCGGCGCCCAGGGCCAGCACGACGGAGGCCGACCCCAGCGGCACGGCGCGACGCACCAGGCCCGCCAGGGGGTGCGCGGTCCACCGGGGCCGCCTGTCCAGCAGTCGGCTCATCCCGCTGCCCATCCGGACGACGGCGAACCCGGCCGCCGTGAGCGTGAGGGCGAGCCCGGCGCCGTAGGCGACGACCAGCACCAGCCCGAACCAGGCCTTCCCGAGCGCCGCCGCACCGACCAGCACGACGATCGCGGAGGGACTCGGTACCAGCCCGCCGGCGAAGCCGAGCAGGAGGGTGCCGCGCAGGGTGGGGGCGGTGGCGTGGGTGTGGGGGATCCCGCCGTGACTGTGGACGTGGGGATGTTCCCGGGCCCGGCCGGAGCCGTCCTCATGGTCGGGCGCGGGGCTGTGCGCGGGTTCGTCGCCGTGGACGTGGTCCTCACCGTGGTCGCGGCCGTGGCCGTGGTCGTGGGGACGGCTGTGGCGGTGACCGTGCTCCTGCTCGTGGCGGTGACCGTGACCGTGGCCCTGCTCGTGGCTGTGGCTGTGGCCGGGTTCGTCGCCGTGGTCGTGGGGACGGGCTGGTGCGTCGTGCGTGTGGGGGGCGCGGCCGTGCGTGTGGGTGTGCGCGTGCGCGCGGTTGCGCAGGGCGCGGCGTACGAGGGTGACACCGGCCACCATCACCAGACAGCCGCTCGCCATGCCCAGCCACGCGATCACGGAGGGGGCCGCGGCCGACCCCGCAGTCACGAGCAGGCCGAGGGCGACGACGCCGAGGGTGTGGGTGACCGTCACCGACGCGGCCAGCGGCAGGACGTCCTTCAGCCGCGCCCGGCCCCCGCGGGCGGCCGCGGTCGCGGCCATCAGCGTCTTGCCGTGTCCCGGCGCCAGGGCGTGCAGCGCGCCGAGGCCGACGGCGATGAACAGGGCGAGAGCGGCGAAACCGAGCGTGAGGTCGCGGCGTGCGACGAGGGCGTCCAGCGCGCGCGTGAAGCGGTCGGCGCCGCGCGGCAGGACGGCGGCAGCGGCGCCCTCGGCCGTTCCCCCGGCCAGGGCCGGGCCGCCGGGGCGCACCCGCAGCGAGGCGGTGGAGGTGTCGGCCGGAGAGGAGAGCAACTCCCGCGGGTAGTGCGTCAGTTGCTGGGACGAGGACTGCTCCGGCACGTCCGACGCGGTGAGCGTCATCCGGTCGCCGCGCGCGGTGATCTCCCGCCAGCCGGGCCCGGTGTCGGTGCCCGCGCTGTGGAACGTCACGGCGACGGACGCGTCGGGCAGCGCAGCGGTCAGCCGGCACTCCACCCGCAGGGTGTCGAGGCCGGCCTGCCCGGGCCGCACGTGCACCGTGCTGCTGCGGGCGGTGAGCGCGACCGGGCGGCCGTCGACGACGACCCGGCTGCCCTCCGCGGCCTTCCGGCACCGCTGCCGGGCCCATGCGTCGGCGCCGAGCCGTTCGACGTCGGGCCGCGCCTGGGTGGCAGGGATCTCGGCGAGGTCCTCGACGTGGTCCACGCGGAGGCTGCCGGGCGCGGCGACGAGGCCGTCGTAGCGGTTGACGGTGAAGTTCCCGAGGGGGTGCGCGCTCGCGGACGCGGCCGGCAGCAGGGTGAGTCCGGCAGCGGCCGCCAGGACGGCGGCCGCCGAGCCGAGGATGCGACGGGGCGTCACCGGGTCTCCTCCAGGGCCGTGCGGGCCGCGCGGGCCCCGAGAGGGGAGAAGCCGGGGTCGAGTCCGAGGGCCTCGGTCAGCAGGGCGCGCCCCTCGGCCCGGTGGCCGGCTCCGCGCTCGATCATGCCGCGGTGGTAGAGGAAGAGGGCGTTGCGGTAGCCGGTGGCGGTGGCGCGGCGGGCGTAGGCGAGGGCCTCGGCGTCCCGTCCGTCGACGTGCAGCGCCCAGGCCAGCGCGTCAGCGGTGTGCACCGTCTGCCGGCGCTTCCATTCGGCGCGCGCCGCCCGCAGGGCCGCGGCGGTGTCGCCGTGGTCGGCGGCGGCGAGCGCGGTCTCGAGGTCGGCGTCGACGCCGTTGGCGCGGGCCAGGGCGGTCCAGGCGTCGACCAGCGCGTACTGCTCACGGGCCTTCGCCCGTTCGCCGCGCTCCTCGTACAGTTCGCCGAGGGCGATCAGCGGGCTGGGCAGGGGAGCGCGGGCGACGATCCGCTCCAGGTTCCGGACGGCCGTCGCGCGGTCGCCGCTCGCGGCCTGGGCGCGGGCCCGGCCCTCCAGCGCGGGCAGGTAGGAGTCGTCCGCGGCGAGGGCGCGGGCGTAGTGGTGCAGCGCGCCGGCGTAGTCGCCCTGGCTGCGGGCGAGGTGGCCGAGCTGGGTGGCGACGTAGGCGATGTCGCCCCGGCCGGTCGCCGTGTCGAGGGCCCGCTCCAGGATCGCGCGGGCGCCCGCCACGTCGCCGCGCAACTCGCGCACGTAGGCGTAGCGGGTGAACACCGGGACGCCCGGCCGGCGTCGGTCCGCGGTGTCCGCGGCCCGCGCCGCCTCGTCGTACCGGCCGAGTTCGACGAGGGCGTCGATCCGGCTGCACAGGGCGCGTTCGCTGTACGGGTTCTCCGCCAGGGCCCGGTCGGCGTAAGCCAGGGCGCCGGTGAAGTCGTGCCGTGCGGCGGCCAGCGCGGCCCGGCCGGCCAGGGCCGCGTCGTTGCCTGGGCGCAGGTCGAGCGAGCGCCGCAGCGCCTGTTCCGCCTGCGGGTAGCGGGAGGGGTCGGCCTTGGTGCGGGCCTGTTCGACGTAGGCGAGCCCGAGGCTCGCCCAGCCGTTGTGGTCGCGGGGCTGGGCGCGCAGATGGGCCTGGAGGGACGCCACCCCGGCGTCGAGGTCGGCGCCCGCCTGCACCGCGGGGTTCCCGTCCGCGGGCGCCGCGGCGGCGACGGCGTCCCCGCCGCCCCGCGCCGCCCCCACGGCCACGGCCCCGGCAGTGAGCGCCACGGCCAGCAGCAGGGCGCAGCCCGCCATGTGCAGAGCCCGTCCGCGCCGCCCCGCCTCGCGCGCCCGGCGCACGGCACGCCCCCGGTCCTCGTCCGTCACCGCCCCGGCGGCAGCCGCGACGGTGGCCTGGCCGGAGCCCCCTGCCTCCGGCGCGGCACCGGGCGAGCCGGATCCCGTCTGCGGGGGGAGAGGCTGCGCGGCGGGTGACGCGGACGGAGTCGGAGGGTGAGCGGGCTCCGCCCGCGGGGGAGCCGATGCCGCGACGGGCTGTCCGGGTGCCGGTCGTGAGGGACCGCCCGCGCCGCCGGGGGGTTCGGGTGCCGTCCCCGGCCCGTCGTGCGCCGCGTCGTGGCGCTGCCGCGGCGTCCCGGAGTCATCGGCCTCCGCGCCGGCGCGCTCAGCACGTGCCGTCCCGGCGTCCCCGCGGTCCGCCCGCCCGGCGCGAGTGGCCGAGGCCGCCGCCACGCGCCGGACCGCGGCGACGCGGTCCTCGGCGCCCGCACCCGGCGGCGGCCCGGCCCGACCGGCCGTCGGGCCGGCCGGCGGCTCCGCCGGGCCCTCCGCAAGGGCGGCGGGTGCAGGGGCAGGTGCCCGCTTCGGGGTGTCGTCGTTCGTGCGCGGGGACATGCCCTCTCCTCGGTCGGCGTGCTCGCTCAGGACGTTCAAAAGGCGCGGCCCGTGGCGTGGGGGGACACAAGGACACGGGCCGCGCCGGTCGGTGGGTGCGGTCAGTACGGCCGCTGGATGCGCCGGCGCCACCAGGCCAGAGCGGCACCGATCAGCAGCACGCCGGCCGCGCCGGAGGCGGCCGAGGCGGCGATCAGAGTGGTGCTCGGCGAGCCGCCGGAGGAGCCGGCCGGCTGGAGCGCGTCACCGAGCTGGCTGCGCACGTCCGCACCGCCCTTCGTGCCCTTGGCGAGCGGGCCGCGCGAGCCCTCCGTCGGCAGGGCGACGTACGGGAACGTCTTCTCGAACTCCTTGTCGTTCTTGTCGACCGCGTCGCCGAGGTCGTTCTTGGAACCGACCAGTTCTCCCTCGACGACCTGGAGCGAGGCGTCGATCACGTCGTCCGTGAGACGGCGGCCGTTGGGGAAGCCCGCCTTGTCGCCGTCCAGGACACCGAGCCGCTTCGGATGCATCGTCGGCTTGATCGAGGTGTTCAGGCGCAGTTCCTCCGCCGGGCGGACGTGCGGCGGCTGGTTGAGGCCCTCGACGCCCTTGAGGAAGACGTCGACGAGGTCGTTGCGCGGCTCGGCGGGAGCCTTGATCTTGTATATCGCCTCGATGAGCTTGGGCAGCTCGGGCTCGGTGACGTTCTTCAGGAACTGGCCGTCGTCCTTCGGGACGGACGCGTTGAACCGGTCCTTGTCCTTCTGCGGGTTGACCACCTCGTTGACCAGCGGGTTGCCCAGGCGGGAGACCTGGGTCCAGTGGCCGTGCGCGTTCTTGCGCTGCGTCGTGGACCAGATGCCGACGATCGGCTGGTGCGCCGACTCGGTGATCATGTGGGTCGGGATCTGCAGGGCGATGGTGTTGACGTTGTAGCCCTTGAGGGTGTCGTTGCCGACCTCGGAGAGGTTCCCGCCGTACAGCAGGTCGAAGACCCGCAGGTCCAGGAAGAACGGGTCGTCGGCCTGGCCGGCGAAGCTCGTGGCGCCGTCGTGCGTCCGGTACACCGCCTGGTGACGCAGCTTGGCGTAGTCCGGCATGGACGCCTTGCCGACGTTCGACGGCGCCACGGGAACGTTCTTCGCGATCCTCTTCCGTGACATCACGTGCCGCTGCTTCATCTTGAGCAGTTCGATGTCGTAGGTCTGCGTCACGTTCAGGTCCGGATCGTCGAGGCTGTGGACCGTGCCCGTGTTGTACAGGAAGGTGTTCTTGTTCTTGACGTGGGTCTTGAACGTGTAGCGGAAGACCAGGTCGTCCTGCGCGTCGCCGTTGTTGTCGACGTGGAGGTCGTACTGGGCGTCCTCGGCGAACGTGTAGAAGTTCGGGCCGCCGGCCGGGTCCTCGAAGGGGATCCAGTTGGCGACGATCGTCGTCGTGTCCGGCTTGTCCGGGCTGACGAAGGCGTACACGTCCGTGTTGTCGTACTGCGGCGTCCCCGAGATCAGCGGTGCCTCCCGGTGACTGGAGGCGGACGCCTCCCCCGGTGCCAGTGCGGCGACGCCGGCCGCCGCGAGCCCCCCGGCGGCGAGCGCGCCACAGACGAGGGCCGCGACGCTCCTGCGTGCCGCCCCGCTCCTGGAGTTGAGTGTCATGCCGTCCGTCCTCTGTTGCCGACTTGCCTTGGTGACCGGACATTCGAAGCGGTCGGCGGGCCGGATTGGTCGGTCGGGAAAATTCTTTCGCGCCGTCATTTCCTGCGGCCCGACCCGCGTTTTCGGCCCGCTGATCCGTAACACCGACCGGAGGTGCGTTCGGTGCGAATGCCTGGTGTGACGGGACGGGGCCGCTGCGGCCGTCGGGAGGGGGACCGCGTGGAGGCGGACGAGCTGCTGATGCTCGTTGCGGGAGGCGACCATCGAGCGTTCGAGCGGTTGTACGTACTGGTGTCCGGGCCGGTGTTCGGACTGGTTCGGCGTGTGGTGCGGGACACGGCCCAGGCGGAGGAGGTGTCGCAGGAGGTGCTGCTGGAACTCTGGCGCTCGGCACCGCGCTTCGACCCCGGCCGCGGCAGCGCCCTGTCCTGGGTGCTCACCCTCGCCCACCGTCGCGCCGTGGACCGCGTGCGCAGCGCCCGCGCGGCCGGTGAGCGGGAGCAGCGTGAGGCCCTGCGCTCCGGAGGCACCCCCTTCGACCAGGTGTCCGAGGAGGTGGAGGCAGGCCTGGAGCGCGAATGGGTGCGCCGCTGCCTGGGGCGCCTGACCGCACTGCAACGCCAGTCCGTCACCCTCGCGTACTACGACGGCTACACCTACCGGGAGGTGGCCGAGCGGCTCTCCCTGCCGCTGGGCACGGTCAAGACGCGGATGCGCGACGGGCTGACCCGGCTGCGCGAGTGCCTGGGGGGTGCCGCATGAGCCTCCTCGGACGCCTGCTGCGCCGCGAGGACCCGCACTCGCTCGCCGCTCCCTACGCCCTGGACGCCCTGGAACCCGCCGAGCGGGTCCGCTTCGAGCGGCACCTCGCCCGCTGCGAGCGGTGCGCGGCCGAGGTGCGCGCCCTGACCGAGGACGCTGTCCGGCTCGCCTGGTCGGCCGCCGCCGCGCCCCCGGCCGCCCTGCGCGAGCGGGTCCTGGCCGCCGTGCGCGCCACCCCGCAGGAGCAGCCGGCGCGCGAGCACACCCCGCAACTCCCCCCGCACGTCTGGGGCGGTCAGCCTCCCCCGCGGCGCAACCGTGCGCCCCGGCCGCGCCCCCTGCTGGTGCCGTTCGCGACGACCACCGCCGCCGCGGCCCTCGTCGTCGCCTCCCTCTTCGCCGTCCAGGCGGACCACACCCAGGACCGGCTGAACGCCGAGCGCGACCGGTCACGTGAGATCGCACACGTTCTCGCCGCCCCCGACGCCCGGTCGGCGACCGGCCACGACGACCGCGGCCGCAGTATCGGAGTGATCGCTTCCGTCTCCGAGGGGCGCGCGGTGGTGACGTTGCGCGGCTACGGCGCACTGCCGAACGGGCGCGTGCATCAGCTGTGGCTCATGCGCCCCGGCGCACAGCCGCGCTCCCTCGGGCTCTTCGGCCGCGACACGCCCTTGGTCGCCGCGGGTCTCGACCGGTCCGCGACGTCACTCGCCGTGACCGTGGAGCCCGACGGGGGGTCACCTCGGCCCACCAGTCAGCCGGTTGTCCAACTCGCCCTGGAATCGGTCGGATTCGGAGAGTAATCGGCGTGGGGGTGTCAACCCCCTTGCAGGGAAGGTGAATCCTCGGAGCGCGATACCGGAGTGCCCCAAGGGGGCGATAAGGTTACTCTGCCCGGGCCGGGCGGACTCGTACGGGTGGGGAGTGACATGGAGCAGATAACGGCGCGCAGCAGGGCGAGAGTCCCTGCGATCACCTGCGGGAGCAGCGCGACCAGTTCGCGCCTCGACCGCCACCTCTCGGTGCTGGGCGGACCCGCCGTACCGCAGCGGGAGACGGTCGAGGCGACCTCGCTCATGCGGGAGCTGACGACGCGTGACACCGTGCACACGAGCACGGGCAGCCGTGCGCGGGTCAGCCGGGTCTCGCTCTTCGCGCCGCTGCGCCGGCTGCGCCGTTCGCTGTTCGGCGGCCACCGCCACTGAGGGCCCCCGTCCCCGGGCGCGCCGACGTCGCGGGTCCCGGCACGTACCCACTGCGGCGTCGACGTCAGTCACCGGCTCACCCGTCCCAGGTCTTCCCCGGTTCTCCCCGGCCGGGAGGCGTCCGCCCCGCGCCGATTCCCACGGCGCCGCAGCAGCCCGCACCGGATCGTCCCGGCCCGGCCGTCACTGCCACTCGTCCCCGGAACCGGCCCGGATCCAGCGAGACGACCTGCCCCGAGGTCAGGCGACCACGCCGTCCCGGCGCAGTGCCGCGATCTCGTCGTCCGTCATGCCCGCGGCCCGCAGCACAGCCCCGGTGTGCTGCCCGAGCGCGGGCACGTCCCCCATGAGCGGCTCCTTGCCGCCCGGCAGCGTGATCGGGGGCAGCAGCGCCCGCAGCGGCCCGGCCGGCGACCCCGTCTCCCGCCAGCGATCCCGCGCCGCCAGCTGCGGATGGGCGGCCAGTTCGTGCACGTCGCGCAGCCGGGCGCAGGCGATGCCCGCGGCCTGGAGCCGTTCCAGCGCCTCGTCGGCGTCCAGCGCGCCCAGTGCCTTCGCGACCAGCGCGTCCGTGCGCTCCCGGTGCGCCACCCGTGCCGCGTTCGTGGCGAACTCCGGGTCCGTGCCCAGGTCCGGGCGGCCGAGCACCCGTTCGGCGAGCCGCTGCCACTCCCGGTCGTTCTGAACCGACAGCAGCACCTGTCCGCCGTCCGCCGCCGCATAGGCGTCGTAGGGGGCGATCACGGCGTGCGCGAGACCGGTGCGGGCCGGGGAGGCGCCGCCGTGCAGGGCGTGGTGCAGCGGATGCCCCATCCACTCGGCGAGCGCCTCCAGCATCGACACCTCCACCGGCCCGCCCCGCCCCGTCGTGCCGCGGCGCACCAGGGCCGCCAGCACACCCGAGAAGGCGTACATGCCGGCCGCGATGTCGGCCGCCGGGATGCCCGCCTTGACCGGCTGCTCCGGCGTGCCCGTCACCGACACCAGGCCCGCCTCGCACTGCACGAGCATGTCGTACGCCCGTTTGTCCGCGTACGGCCCGCCCGCGCCGTACCCCGAGATGTCCACGGCGACCAGCCGCGGATGCGCCGCGCACAGACCGGCCGCGTCCAGGCCGAGCCGCGCCGCGGCCCCCTGCGCGAGGTTCTGCACGAACACGTCCGCCTCGGCCACCAGCCGGCGGACGACATCCAGTCCGCGTGCGTCCTTCAGGTCCACGGCGATCGACTCCTTGCCGCGGTTGCACCACACGAAGTGCGAGGCGAGCCCCCGGGCGGCGGTGTCGTACCCGCGGGCGAAGTCGCCGCCGTCGATCCGCTCCACCTTGATCACCCGGGCGCCCAGATCGGCGAGCTGCCGGGTGGCGAAGGGGGCGGCGACGGCCTGCTCGACGGCGACGACGGTGACGCCCTCCAGGGGCAGGGGCAACTGGTCCATGCCGGGATCATGTCCCGCGCAGGGCGGTTCTGTCATGAGCCGTCGGTCACGGACCCCGTCGCAGCCTGACGCAGCGGCGGACGGCGAGCGGTGCGCACACGCCGATCAGCAACGCGCACCGGGCCGGTGACCCGGCGACCGGTCGGGCCACCGGCCGGGCCGCGCCCGCGGGCGCCGCGAGACGGCCGAGGAGGTGTCCTAGACGAGCGCCAGCTGGCCCTCCGGGCCTTCCTCCCGGGCGCCGAGCACGGAGGCGGGGCGGCGGGCCGCCGCCGGCACCGGCAGGACACCCGCCGCGCGCAGGTCGGAGGCCGTGACCGGGGTGGTCACGTCCAGGTCGGCCCGCTGCGGGCGCAGTTCCGCCATCAGGGCCAGCACGGTGACGAGCTCCAGCAGTTCCGAGGTCCACGCCTGCGGCCAGGCGTGCGGCCGGATCCCCGCCAGGGCGCCGGGCCCGGCCGGTCCGACGCGCGCCGCGAACCACTGCTCCAGGACCCGCACCCCGCCGGCCTCGAACTCCCAGGCCTCGGCCGGCACCGGGGAGATGCGGCCCCCGTCGAGGTGCAGGGCCTCCTCGTCGCGGTCGTAGTGCAGGGCCAGCGGGCGGGCCGGCAGCGGAGCGCGCACGTACGGGCGGCGCCCGCCGGGCAGCTTGGGGCGGTCCCCGTCGCGGCGCATCAGCCACAGCACCCTGCGGCCCAGCTCCACCCCGCGCGCCCACACCTCGCGATCCTGCGTCAGCGGCACGGTCAGATCGGGGCGGACCGTCGCCAGCGTCCAGGCCAGTACGTCCGCCGCCGTCACCGCGCACCCCAGCCGGGCGGTCAGGTGCCCGGGCAGACCGGGTGCCAGGTTCGGTTCGGCGCCGCCCGGCCGGCGGTACAGCGGGCGCACCCGGCCGCCGGGCAGGACCGGGATCAGGGAGGTGGCCAGCAGGGCGTCCGGTGTCTGGACGACGAAGACCTGCCGCTCGTCCGCGACGCGCCACAGTTCCGGCCGGGCCGCGTCGATCAGCCGGTGGTCGGGGATCAGCCACTGTTCGTCGAACGGCGCCCGCAGCACCCGCACCGGTTCCGGGCAGGGCCCGGAGGCGCGGATCAGCTTCTGGGTGTCGCCCGCCCGGCCCGGCAGCTGCCCGACCGCCGAGCGCGCCGTACGGGCGCGCGTCGGCTCGAACAGGGTCTCGCGGTCCGGTCCGTCCGCCGTCAGCAGAGCGGCCCAGCGGTCCCTGAGCGCGGCCGGGTCGGGCGCCACGGGCCAGTCGCGGCCGAGCCGCGGCGGTGCGACGGACCACGGCATGAGGTCCGCCAGCAGCGGAGCGTCGTCGTGCGTCACGCCGGGCATCGTACGACGGGCCCCCGGGCGGGGGTCAGGTCGCGTCCAGCGTCACGGTGAAGGAGAAGCGGTCGCCCCGGTAGTGGATGACCGCCACGTCCAGCACCCGGCCGCCGGTGTCGTAGGTCACACCGGTGTAGTGCAGGATCGGGCTGAGCAGCGGCACTTGGAGGAGCCGGGCCGTCTCCGGGTCGGCGATCCGCGCCTCCACGGTGTCCGTGATCCTGCTGATGTCCGCGCCCACGACGTCCCGCAGCACCTTCGTCATGGGCCAGCGCACCAGGTCCTCGGGGTCGATGCGGGCGGCCAGTTCCGGGCGGACCCAGTTGCGCGCGTGGTTGGTCGGCTCGCCGGTCTTCTCGTCGCCGCGCAGCCGGTGGTACGCGGCGACCTCGGCGAGGTCCGGGAAGTACTCGGCCAGTTCGGCGGGCACCGGTTGGCCGCCGTGGCCGAGGAGCTCGGTCGTCATGCCGGACTGCTGGGCCACGATCGCGTCCACCGAGCCGAGCAGTCGCACCGGGGCACCGCGCCGGACGTCCGGTTCGATGAACGTCCCGCGGCGCCGGTGCCGGGTGATGAGCCCCTCGTCCTCCAGCTCCTTCAGCGCCTGCCGCATCGTCAGCACGCTCACGCCGTAGTGCCCGGCCAGCTGCTCCTCCGTGGGCAGGCGCAGCGGGTCGTGCGGCGAGCGGCCCAGTATGGAGGCGCGCAGCGACTGCGACACCTGGTACCACAGGGGCAGCTTGCGGTTCAGGACGACGGAGTCCGGGGCGAAGGAGGTCACGGGGCCCATCCGTACCGGTCGGAGATCGTTCAGTGCAAGGGCGAGCCGGACGGCACGGCCGTCACAACGCCCTGAAGTGCCGCTCCAGGCCCTGCCACACGTCGTCGTAGCGCTGCTGCAGGTGCTCGGCGTCCGCCGCCTGCGGGGTCAGGTTCACCGGCCAGCGCGTCTCGAACATGAACGCCAGGCCGTCGTCGACCTTCTGCGGCTTCAGCTCCGCCGCACTCGCCCGGTCGAACGTCTCCCGGTCCGGGCCGTGCGCCGACATCATGTTGTGCAGCGAGCCGCCGCCCGGCACGAAGCCCTCGGCCTTCGCGTCGTAGGCGCCCTCGATCAGGCCCATGTACTCGCTCATCACGTTCCGGTGGAAGTACGGCGGCCGGAAGGTGTCCTCGCCGACCAGCCAGCGCGGCGCGAAGACCACGAAGTCCACGCTCGCCAGGCCCGGGGTGTCGGACGGCGAGGTCAGCACCGTGAAGATCGACGGGTCGGGGTGGTCGTAGGAGATGGAGCCGATGACGTTGAAGCGGCGCAGGTCGTAGACGTACGGCAGGTAGTTGCCGTGCCAGGCGACCACGTCCAGCGGCGAGTGGCCGTAGGTGGCCGTCCAGAGGCTGCCACAGTACTTGTTCACCACCTCCACCGGGCCCTCCACGTCCTCGTACGCGGCGACCGGGGCGCGGAAGTCCCGCGCGTTGGCCAGGCCGTTGGCGCCGATCGGGCCGAGGTCGGGCAGACGGAAGGACGCGCCGTAGTTCTCGCAGACGTAGCCGCGCGCGGTCTCGTCCAGCAGCTCCACCCGGAAGCGCACACCGCGCGGGATCAGCGCCACGTCGCCCGGCTCGGCGTGCAGCAGACCGAACTCGGTGCGCAGCAGCAGCCCGCCGTGCTCCGGGACGATCAGCAGCTCGCCGTCCGCGTCGCTGAAGACGCGCTCCATGGAGGCGTCCGCGTGGTAGAGGTGCACGGCCATGCCGGCACGCTGGGCGGCGTCGCCGTTGCCGCCCAGCGTCCACAGGCCCGCGAGGAAGTCCGTGCCCCGCTCCGGCCGCGGCAGCGGGTTCCAGCGCAGGCGGTTCGGGTCCGGCACCGCCTCGGTGAAGGGGGCCGTGCGCAGGGCGCCGTTGCCGGCGCGGGTGAACGCGGGGTGAGCGGCCGAGGGGCGGATCCGGTACAGCCAGGAGCGGCGGTTGTGGGCCCGCGGCTCGGTGAACGCCGTACCGCTCAGCTGCTCCGCGTACAGCCCCAGCGGCGCGCGCTGGGGTGAGTTGCGACCCTCGGGCAGGGCGCCCGGAACCGCCTCGGAGCCGTGCTCGTTGCCGAAGCCGGAGAGATAGGCCAGTCCCTCGGCGGTCTTCCGCGCGTCCCCGCTCATGTTCACTCGCTCCCTAGTGGTGCTGATTCCTATGCAACACCGTAGGATTGCGATCGCCGCCTGCGCAAGAGGTGTGCCGGTCCGCGTGCCGCGAGGAAGGCCGGAACCCGGTCCGGGCGATCGGGCCGGTCCCGGGTGCGGGGGAAGCGTCTGTGTCATGTCGTGGACGCGACGAATTTGTCCCGGCGCGTGCGACCGGGCGGTTCTCCGTCGGCCGGATCGCGGGCTGCGGGCGGCGGCGGGTACGGGTGGCCGGCGGATCCCGCAACCGCTCACGCTCCCGGGGCGGGCGGAGGGCGGATCCCGCAGGGGGGGGTGATCTCCCGTGCGCGGCTGTGTCGAGAGCGGGTCGGCGGCGGATCCCCGGCTCGGCGCGCGGACCCGGAAGCGGGGCGGTGTGGCGCGTGGGCGGAGGGCGGGCGCCCGGATTCCGCGCCGCTGGACGGGCTCCCTCCCGGCGGTGACGAGGGCGTGCGCCGTCGCCGTGACGTGGCGTTCAGGGCGGGACGTGGATCCGCCCCGCGCGGTGAGTACGGAGGGCGTCGCCGTGCGTACACAGGGCCGAGGTTCACCGGACCCCGGCGGAGAGGCATCATGAAGCCCGTGCCCCACGCGACATCGCTACGCCGAGCGCCCGTGCAGCGGCGCAGTGCCGAGCGGCTCAGCAGGATCCTCGACGCCTGCGCCGACCTGCTCGACGAGGTCGGATACGAAGCCCTGAGCACGCGCGCCGTCGCGCTGCGCGCCGGTGTCCCCATCGGCTCCGTCTACCGCTTCTTCGGCAACAAGAGACAGATGGTCGACGCCCTCGCCCAGCGCAACCTTGAGCGCTGGTCCGAGCGGGTCGCCCTCCGGCTGGGCGCCACCGGGCCGCGGGAGTGGCGCGCAGCCCTGGACGCCGTCCTCGACGAGTACCTCGCCATGAAGCGCACCGCGCCCGGGTTCTCCCTCGTCGACTTCGGCAACCAGATCCCGGTCGGCACCCGTGACGGCGAGCCCAACCACCGGGTCGCCGACCGCCTCACCGGGTTGCTCGCGGCCCACCTCGGGCGTGTGCCCGACGAGGACCTGCGCCGCACCCTCCTCGTCGCGGTGGAGGCCGCGGACACCCTCGTCCAACTGGCCTTCCGGGTGGACCCGGAGGGCGACGAGAAGATCATCGCCGAGATGCGTGCGCTGCTGCGGGCGTACCTCGGGCGCGTGCTGGACTGAAGCGGGCCCCGGAGGCCGGACCGCAGGCGAAGGCCGGCGGGGCCGGGGTGGGCGACGCCGGACGCCGGGTACGCACTGGCGGCCGGGGCGCGGCGCGGGCGTCCGGGCGGGGTGCCGCGGACTCGGGCGTCCGGGCGGGGTGCCGCGGACTCGGGCGTCCGGGTCGGGTGGAGCCCGGGGTGGCGGTGACGGTGGCAGGCGAGGGCGCGGATCCGGCCGACGGTGCCGGGTCGAGGGGGCCGGTGGGTGGTGCCGGGCGGAGAACCCTGGGCAGGATGCATACCGGTCGGTATGCTCGGCCCCGAGTCGTGCGCCACCGCTGCCATCCCCGGGAGGACCCGTGTCCCGCTCCGCCCTGCGAATCTGCCCTCTGTGCGAGGCCACCTGCGGGTTGACCCTGACCATCGACGGCACCCGGGTCACCGGGGCCCGCGGTGACCGCGAGGACGTGTTCAGCAAGGGTTTCATCTGCCCCAAGGGCGCCGCCTTCGGTGCCGTCGACGGCGACCCCGACCGGCTGCGCACCCCCCTGGTCCGCCGAGGGGGCGAGCTCAGCGAGGCCACCTGGGAGGAGGCCTTCGACGCCATCGCCGCCGGGATCCGCCCGATCGTCGAGCGGCACGGCCCGCACGCCGTGGGCGTCGTCCTCGGCAACCCCAACGTGCACACCATGGCCGGGGCCCTCTACCCGACGGTCCTGCTCGCCGGGCTCGGCACCCGCAGCCTGTTCACCGCCTCCACCGTCGACCAGATGCCCAAGCACGTCTCCAGCGGGCTCCTCTACGGTGATGCCAACGCCATCCCCGTGCCCGACCTGGACCGCACCGACCACCTGCTCCTGATCGGCGCCAACCCCCTGGAGTCCAACGGCAGCCTGTGCACCGCCCCCGACTTCCCCGGCCGGCTCAAGGCGCTCCGGGCGCGGGGCGGGACCCTGACAGTGGTCGACCCGCGCCGTACCCGCACCGCGAAGCTCGCCGACCGCCACGTCGCGATCCGGCCCGGCACCGACGCCCTCCTGCTGGCCGCCCTGGCCCACGTCCTCTTCGAGGAGGACCTCGTCGCCCTCGGCGACCTCGCGCCGCACGTCCTGGGGCTCGACGAGCTGAGGGCCGCGATCAAGGAGTTCACGCCGGAGGGTGTGGCCGCCGCCTGCGACGTCGAGCCCACCCTCATCCGCACCCTCGCCCGCGAGCTGGCCGCCGCCGAGTCCGCCGCCGTCTACGGCCGCATCGGCAGCTGTACCGTCCCGCACGGCACACTGGCCAGCTGGCTCGTGGACGTCCTCGCCATCCTCACCGGCAACCTCGACCGCCCCGGCGGCGCGCTCTTCCCGCAGGCCGCCACCGACCGGACGCCCCGGCCGGCCGGCCCCGGCCACGGCTTCCGGCTGGGGCGCTGGCACTCCCGGGTGGGCCGGCACCCCGAGGCCAAGGGGGAGCTGCCGATCTCCGCGCTCGCCGAGGAGATCGACACCGCCACCGAGGAGGGCGAGCCGGTCCGCGCGGTCATCGCCGTCGCCGCCAACCCCGTGCTCTCCGCCCCCGACGGGAACCGCCTCGACAAGGCCCTGGCGTCCCTGGACTTCATGGTCAGCGTCGACCCCTACCTGAACGAGACCGCCCGCCACGCCGACGTCGTCCTGCCCCCGCCGCCGCCCTCCCAGAGCCCGCACCACGACTTCGCCTTCAACACCCTCGCCGTGCGCAATCAGGTCCGCTACAGCCGCCCGGCCGTTCCGCTGGAGCCCGGCCGGATGGCGGAGACGGAGATCATGGCGCGGCTGATCCTCGCCGTGACCGGCATGCACGGCGCCGAGCCCGGTGCCGTCGACGACCTGGTGATCGGCCAGACGCTGGGCAAGGCGGTCCGCGAGGAGCACTCGCCCGTGCACGGCCGCGACCCGAGGGAGCTGGCGGAACAGCTCACCGGTACCAGCGGCCCGGAGCGGCGCCTGGACATGATGCTCCGCCTGGGCCCCTACGGCGACGGATTCGGTGTCCGCCCGGACGGCCTGAACCTGGCCGCGCTGCTCGCGCGTCCCCACGGCATCGACCTCGGACCGCTCCGGTCGCGTCTGCCGCAGCCGCTGAAGACCCCCAGCGGCAAGGTGGAGCTGCTGCCGCAGCCCATCGCCGACGACCTGCCCCGGCTGCGGCACGCCATGGCCGAGCGGCCGGACGGCCTCGTCCTGGTCGGCCGCCGCCACCTGCGTTCCAACAACAGCTGGATGCACAACATCCCCGCCCTGACCGGCGGCACCAACCGCTGCACCCTGCAGCTGAACCCGGCCGACGCCGCCCGTCTCGCCGTCCGCGACGGAGCGGACGTCCGTGTCGAGGGAGCCGGGGGAGAGGTCGTCGCCCGCGCCGAGATCACCGAGGACGTCCGGCCGGGCGTGGTGAGCCTGCCGCACGGCTGGGGCCACGACCGCCCCGGCACCCGGCTCGGCCACGCCTCCACCACCCCGGGCGTCAACGTCAACCAGTTGCTGGACGGCAGCCTGCTCGACCCGCTGTCCGGCAACGCGGTGCTCAACGGCATCCCGGTCGAACTCACCGCCCTTCGCTGAGCCGGGGCGGGGCGCACCGGGCAGGCGGGGCGCCGGCCGGGGTGCCGCGGCACGGGACGACGCCGCCGTTCCGCGCGAGGCCTCGCCCCGCGGAGCCTTCCTGCGGTGTACAGCGTCGACGCCGTGAAGTCGTACGAGAAGGCGGACTTCCCCGACCAGGAGGTCCACGGCGACCGCGGTCGCCCCGAGCTGCGGCTGATCACCTGCGGCGGTACCCGTCACCGCCGGCCCGGGTACAGCGGAGGCGTCGTCGTGCTCGCCCACCTCGCCGAAGTCCGCGCCCCGCACGGACCGGACGCCCCGCACGGACCGGTTGTCCCGCGCTGAATCCGGAGGTCCGCCCTCCCGATCCGTGGGCGGGAGAACGTGATGCCTCCCGGCTCTTCCCCCCGGCGCATGCATTCCGTTAACTTCCGTGACTCAAACGCCCCTTGCGTTCCGCGAGGAGCGTCCGACCGCTGAGCGCCGGCGCCCAGTGGCAGCCTCTGGGGACGACTCATGACACGCGCCATCTCCCTGCACGACGTGAGCAAGGTCTACACGAAAGGCACCCGCGTGGTGGACCGGCTCTCGCTGGACATCGCGCCCGGCGAGTTCCTGGTCCTGCTCGGCCCCTCGGGCTGCGGCAAGTCCACCGTGCTGCGCATGATCGCGGGGCTGGAGGACATCACCGACGGCACCCTGCTGCTCGACGGCGAGCGGTCCAACGACCTGCCCCCGTCCGGCCGGGACATGGCCATGGTGTTCCAGAGCTTCGCCCTCTACCCGAGCATGACCAGCGGCGACAACATCGGATTCCCGCTGCGCATCGAGAACCCCGGCGGCGATCCGCGCCCGCGCGTGGACGCCACCGCCCGCATGCTCGGCATCGAGGACCTCCTGGACCGCTATCCCGCCCAGCTCTCCGGCGGCGAACGCCAGCGTGTCGCCATGGGCCGGGCCATCGCCCGCCACCCCTCCGCCTTCCTGATGGACGAGCCGCTGTCCAATCTCGACGCCAAGCTCCGCAACCATCTGCGGGCCGAGATATCCAAGCTGACCCGGGAGCTCGGGGCCACCACGGTGTACGTCACCCACGACCAGTCCGAGGCCATGTCGCTCGGCGACCGGGTCGCGGTCATGCGCAGCGGCGTGCTCCAGCAGGTCGGCACCCCGCGCGAGGTCTACGCGCTGCCGCGCAACGTCTTCGTCGCCGCGTTCGTCGGTACCCCGCGCATCAACCTGCTGCGCGGCCTGGTCCGCGCCCCGCTCGACGGCGCCATGACCATCAGCCTCGGCAAGCAGTTCCTGCGGCTGCCCGAACCCCTCTCCCTGGACCACCAGCTGCTGCGCGTGCAGCAGGGCCGTGAGGTGATCGTGGGGTTGCGCTCGGAGGCCGTCCGCATCGCCAAGCACGCGTCCGCCCGCCCGGGCGAGGTGCCGCTGACCGGCCTCGTGGAGTACGTGGAGTTCCAGGGCCACGAGGCGCTCGTCCACTTCAACACAGGCTCGCGCCCGGCGGTCGTGCCCGATCTGGAGAACCCGCGCCCGGCCAGCCGGCCCGCCCGGCGCCGCCGCCGCGACGGCTCGGTCCTGGACCGGCTGCGCGAGCGCGCGGAAGCCCTGCGCGCCGGGTCCGTGGCGGTCCTCGACCGCCCGGCCGACGCCGCGCCCGGCCCGGAGCCCGCCCACCTGCCCGGCGACCTGGTGGTGCGCACCACGCCCGACATCGACCTGCGGCACGGCATGCAGGTGCCCCTTCTCGTCGACCTCGCCCACCTCTTCGTCTTCGACCAGCACGGTGAACGCATCTGCCCGGCCCCGGCGCGCCTGCCCGATCTGGCGGAATGACGCCGGCTCCGTCCGCCCTCCCCCCGGCTCGCTCCCCCTGTCCCTCCCCCCTGCCTCCCCCCCCCGTCCCGCTCCCTGCTCTCCTCGTCCTCCCCGGCGCCCGTCCGCAACGGGCCGGTGGCATCATCGGGCCTCAGTGGTGACCCCCTGGCGCCCGAAAACTAACGCCGCTAGTTTATGTGTCGGACGACGAGACCGGTCCGGGAGGAGCACGATGAAGGCACACGAGGGCATCTACATCGACGGCGCCTGGCGGCCCGCGGCGGGGCAGGACGTGATCGAGGTGGTGAACCCGGTCGACGAGCAGGTGATCGGCACCGTCCCGGCCGGCACCGCCCTCGACGTCGACACCGCCGTACGCGCCGCGCGAACCGCCTTCCCGGGCTGGGCCGCGACCCCGCCCGCCGAGCGTGCCGCGCGCCTGGCGGCGCTGCGCGACGTGCTGGTGGCCCGCAAGGACGAGATCGCCGAGACGGTCACCGCCGAACTCGGTTCCCCGCTGCCCTTCTCGCAGGCTGTCCACGCGGCCGTGCCCATCGCGGTCGCGGCCTCGTACGCCGAGCTGGCGGCGGTCCACCCCTTCGAGGAGAAGGCCGGCACCTCCACCGTGCTCCTGGAGCCGATCGGCGTCGTCGGCGCGATCACGCCCTGGAACTACCCGCTCCACCAGGTCGTCGCCAAGGTCGCCCCGGCGCTCGCGGCCGGCTGCACGGTCGTCCTGAAGCCCGCCGAGGACACCCCGCTCGTCGCCCGCCTGTTCGCCGAGGCCGTACACGCGGCGGGTGTGCCGGCCGGTGTCTTCAACCTGGTCACCGGTCTCGGCCCGGTCGCCGGGCAGGCCCTCGCCGAACACCCGGGGGTCGACCTGGTCTCCTTCACCGGCTCCACGGCCGTCGGCAGGCGGATCGGCGCGGTCGCGGGCGGTGCCCTGAAGAAGGTCGCCCTGGAGCTGGGCGGCAAGTCCGCCAACGTGATCCTGCCGAGCGCCGACCTCGCCCGCGCGGTCAACGTCGGCGTCGCCAACGTGATGTCCAACTCCGGTCAGACATGCAGCGCGTGGACCCGGATGCTGGTGCACCGGGACCGCTACGACGAGGCCGTCGAACTCGCCGCGGCCGCCGCCGCCAAGTACGGCGACCGCATCGGCCCGCTGGTCAACGCGGCACAGCAGGCGCGGGTGCGCGGTTACATCGACAAGGGCGTCGCCGAGGGCGCCCGACTCGTCGCGGGCGGCTCCGAGCCGCCGCGCGAGCGGGGCTACCACGTCAGCCCGACCGTCTTCGCCGACGTCACCCCCGAGATGACCATCGCCCAGGAGGAGATCTTCGGCCCCGTCCTGTCGATCCTGCGCTACACCGACGAGGACGACGCCCTGCGCATCGCCAACGGCACGGTCTACGGTCTGGCGGGCGCCGTCTGGGCCGGCGAGGACGCGGAGGCCGTCGCCTTCGCGCGCCGGATGGAGACCGGGCAGGTCGACATCAACGGCGGGCGCTTCAACCCCGTGGCACCCTTCGGCGGGTACAAGCAGTCCGGCGTCGGCCGGGAACTGGGCGTGCACGGCCTCGCCGAGTACCTCCAGACCAAGTCCCTCCAGTTCTAGGAGAGTTGTTGCCCGTCATGGCTGTCCGCGCTGCCGTACTCCCCGCCATCGGCGCTCCGCTGGAGCTCGCCGAGATCGTCCTGCCCGACCCCGGACCCGGTCAGGTCCGCGTGCGGCTCGCCGCCGCCGGGGTCTGCCACTCCGACCTGTCCCTGTCCAACGGCACCATGCGGGTGCCGGTTCCCGCCGTCCTGGGCCACGAGGGCGCGGGCACCGTCGTCGCCGTCGGGGAGGGCGTCGGTCACCTCGCCCCCGGCGACCCCGTCGTCCTGAACTGGGCCCCCTCGTGCGGCACCTGCCACGCCTGCTCGCTCGGCGAGGTCTGGCTGTGCGCCAACGCGCTGAACGGCGCTGTCGGCGTCCACGCCCGCACCACCGACGGCACCGAACTCCACCCCGGCCTCAACGTCGCCGCGTTCGCGGAGGAGACGGTCGTGCCGGCCTCCTGCGCCCTGCCGCTCCCGGACGGCGTTCCGCTCACCGACGCGGCCCTCCTCGGCTGCGCCGTCCTCACCGGCTACGGCGCCGTCCATCACGCGGCGAAGGTCCGCCCGGGCGAGACGGTGGCCGTCTTCGGTGTCGGCGGGGTGGGACTCGCGACGCTGCAGGCGGCCCGCATCGCGGGCGCGTCCACGATCGTCGCGGTCGACGTCTTGCCGGAGAAGGAGGAGCTGGCGCGGGCGGCGGGGGCCACCGAGTACGTGCTCGCCTCCGACGAGACCGCCCGCGAGATCCGAGCGCTCACCGGCGGGCACGGCGTGGACGTGGCCGTGGAGTGCGCAGGCCGCGCGGTGTCGATCCGCGCCGCCTGGGACTCCACCCGCCGTGGCGGCCGCACCACGGTCGTCGGCATCGGCGGCAAGGACCAGCAGGTCACCTTCAACGCCCTGGAGATCTTCCACTGGGGCCGCACCCTGTCCGGGTGCGTCTACGGCAACTGCGACCCCGCCGCCGACCTTCCCGTCCTGGCCGAGCACGTCCGGGCCGGCCGGCTGGACCTCGGCGCCCTGGTGACCGAGCGCATCGCGCTCGACGGCATCCCCGCGGCCTTCGACAACATGCTCGCGGGCAAGGGCGGCCGGGCACTGGTCGTCTTCTGATCCCTGCCGGGCAACGGGTGCGGCCGGCGCGCCCGCCCGTTGCCCGCCCGGCCCGCCGCCCGCCCGGCCCGTCGTCCGCCGCCCGCCCGGCCCGCCGCCCGCCGACCGAGGTACCGACCCGGCCCGGGGCCGAACTCGGCGCCCGGCCCCCGGCCCGCCGTGCGACGTCCCGGCGGCCCTGCGCCCACGCCCCGGCCGCCTCACGCTCACCGGCCCGGCGGTCCCCGTCCCGGCGTGCCGACGGCCCGTCCGCCTGCCGTGCGCCGCGGGGCCGGGCCGCGGCGCACGGGGCGCGTTCACGCCGACTCGCGGGCCTCCTCCGGCCGCCGCGGGGCGGTGGCGGCGATCCGGGCCGTCCGCGATCGGGAGCGGGACACCGCCACCCCGGCCAGGCACAGCGCGCCGCCGGCCAGAGTGAGCGGGGCGGGAACCTCGCCGAGGGCCAGCCACGACATCAGCACCACCAGCGCCGGCACCGCGTAGGTGGTCGCCCCCATCCGGCCCGCGGTCGTGCGGGCCAGGGCGTACGCCCACGTCGTGAACGCCAGTGCGGTGGGGAACAGGCCCAGGTACACCATGTTCAGCGTGGCCGGCAGCGGCGCCCGCGCGGCCTGCTCGACCAGCTGCCCGGCGAACGGCAGGCACACCACGGCGCCCACCAGGCATCCGAACGTCGTCACCTGCAGCGCGCTCGCCCGGCCCAGCACCGGCTTCTGCGCGACCACCCCGGCCGCGTACACGACCGCCGCCAGCAGACACAGCGCCACCCCGAGCAGGGAGGACCCGCCCCCGCCGGACATCGACAGGCCCACGGTCACCGCGCCCGCGAACGACACCGCCATGCCCGCCAGCAGCCGCGACGGCAGCGGGTCGCCCAGCAGCCGCGCGCTCAGCAGCGCGATGAGCAGCGGGCCCACGTTGACGACGAGGGCTGCCGTGCCCGCGTCCACCTGCTGCTCACCCCAGTTCAGGGCGACCATGTAGACCCCGAACCACAGGACGCCCGATATCGCGATGCCCCGCCAGGCCGACCGCGGCGGCCATCCCTCCCGCCGCAGGGCGCACAGCGTGCCGAGGGCGACCGCGCCGGACAGCAGCCGCCCGAGCGCCAGCGCCCCCGGCGCGTAGGCCTCGCCCGCACTGCGGATCGACACGAAGGCGGAGGCCCACAGCACCACGGTGACCGTGGCGGCACCGGCGGCGAGCAGCTGGGGACGGGTGGAGGTGTTCATCGTGCTCCTGAGGTCGACGTGGTGGCGGTGGTGGGTGCGGGCGGGCGGACGTCGACCGGACGGCGGGGCCGGGGCCGGGGCCGGTGGTGCGCGGGTCACCTCGCCGGGTGCGGGTGCGGGTGCGGGTGCGGGTGCGGCGGGTGCGGGTGCGCGGGCGGGGCTGCAGGACCGGCCCCGCTCGCCCGCGTCCGGGACCGTCCCCCGCGGTCCCGGGGTTCACCGCAGTACCGCCGGGCCGATGCCGAGCAACTCGGCCAGCGCCCGCTCGCCCGACGGTGTCACCCGCACCGCACGCTCCGACCCGATGCGCACGCACCATCCGGCGTCGAACACGTGCCGGCACAGCGCCGCACCCGCCGCGCCCGCGAGATGGGGGCGCCGCTCGGTCCAGTCGAGGCAGCCGCGGGCCAGCGGCCGGCGGTCGGCGCGGGGAAGTGTGATTCCGGTGGCGTCGAACCACTCCAGCCCCGCCTCGGTGAGGGCGAAGCCGGTGTCCTGGCGCAGCAGTCCGCGCGCGGTCAGCGCGTCCGTCACGGCGATGCCGAGCCGTCCGGCGAGGTGGTCGTAGCAGGTCCGGCCGCGGGCCATGGCGGACCCTGCGGTCGCCTCCCGCAGGCTGCGCGGCCGGCGCACCGCCCGCGGGTCGACCTGCGCGGCGAGGTCCTCCAGCAGCTGTGCGACGCGCGCGTCGGCGAGCCGGACGTACCGGTGGCGGCCCTGCCGCTCCTCGGCGAGCAGCCCGCCGGCGACGAGCTTGCCCAGGTGCTCGCTGAGCGTCGAGGCGGCGACCCCTGCGTGCCGGGCCAGTTCGCCCGCGGTCCACGCCCGGCCGTCGAGCAGGGCCAGCAGGCAGGCCGCTCGCGTCTCGTCCGCGATGAGCCCGGCCAGCCGGGCGAGTCCGGGTGCCTGCGCGTCCTGGGCGGTCATGCGTCCCAGCATGCGGCAGGAATACTTCGGCAGCGGCCGAAGTGTGGTCACGGCAGTTGGGCGTACTGCTGTGCCAGGCCGTCCAGCAGCGCCGTCAGCCCCGCCTCGAAGGCCCGCTCGTCGATCTTCTCCTGCTGCTCGGCGAGGAGGTGGGCCTGGCCGAGATGCGGGTAGTCGGCCGGGTCGTAGGCGTTCGGGTCCTCCACGAAGCCCCCGGCGAAGGAGCCGAGGGCGGAGCCCATGATGAAGTACCGCATCAGCGCGCCGATCGAGGTCGCCTGCGACGGCGGCCAGCCCGCCTCCACCATCGCGCCGTAGACGGCGTCGGCGAGCCGCAGGGCGGCCGGGCGGCGGCCGGGCCCGCGGGCGAGGACCGGGACGATGTTCGGGTGGTCCCGCAGGGCCGCCCGGTAGGAGACGGCCCAGTCGTGCAGCGCGGTCCGCCACTCCCGGCCGTCCTCGAACATCGACAGGTCGACCTGGCCGCTCACCGAGTCGGCGACCGCCTCCAGGATCTCGTCCTTGGTGCGGAAGTGGTTGTACAGCGAGGGTCCGCTCACCCCCAGCTCGGCGGCGAGCCGGCGCGTGGAGACGGCCGACAGGCCCTCCGCGTCCACGAGTTCCCGTGCCGTCTCGACGATGCGGTCGGTGCTGAGGAGGGGCTTGCGCGGTCGGGCCATGGCGCACATAGTAGGGCTGCACCAGGAAACTAGCAGTGCTAATTTAAATGTACGGCTTTCAAAGTCCGCGATCTGTGGGGTGGTCCCTGATGAACCTGGAGCTCAGTGAGGAGCAGGCGGCCGTGCGCCGGCTCGCCCGGGACTTCGTCGAGCGCGAGATCGCCCCGAACGCGGTCGAGTGGGACCGGGCCGAGGAGGTCGACCGCTCGATCGTGAAGAAGCTCGGTGAGGTCGGGTTCCTCGGGATCACCGTCGACGAGGCGTACGGCGGCTCCGGCGGCGACCACCTGGCCTACTGCCTGGTGACGGAGGAGCTGGGCCGGGGCGACTCCTCCGTGCGCGGCATCGTCTCCGTCTCGCTCGGACTCGTCGCCAAGACGATCGCGGCCTGGGGGAGCAAGGAGCAGAAGCGGCAGTGGCTGCCCGGCCTCACCGCCGGTGAGCTGGTCGGCTGCTTCGGCCTCACCGAGCCGGGCACCGGCTCCGACGCCGGCAGTCTCGCCACCCGAGCGGTGCGCGACGGCGACGACTACGTCGTCAGCGGCACCAAGATGTTCATCACCAACGGCACCTGGGCGGACGTCGTCCTGCTCTTCGCCCGTTCCACGGACGCCCCCGGCCACCGGGGTGTCTCCGCCTTCCTGGTCCCGGCCGACACCCCGGGGCTCACCCGCCGCACCCTGCACGGCAAGCTCGGTCTGCGCGGCCAGGCGACCGCCGAACTGGTGCTGGAGGACGTGCGCGTCCCGGCCTCCGCGCTGCTGGGCGAGGAGGGCCAGGGTTTCAAGGTCGCCATGTCGGCCCTGGCCAAGGGGCGGATGTCGGTGGCGGCGGGCTGCGTCGGCATAGCGCAGGCCGCGCTGGACGCGGCCGTGCGGTACGCGGGGGAGCGCGAGCAGTTCGGCAGGACCATCGCCCACCATCAGCTGGTGCAGGAGCTGATCAGCGACATCGCCGTCGACGTGGACGCCGCGCGGCTGCTGACCTGGCGCGTCGCCGACCTGATCGACCGCGGCCTGCCCTTCGCCGTGGAGTCCTCCAAGGCCAAGCTCTTCGCCTCCGAGGCCGCAGTCCGCGCCGCCAACAACGCCCTCCAGGTCTTCGGCGGCTACGGCTACATCGACGAGTACCCGGCGGGCAAGCTGCTGCGGGACGCGCGCGTGATGACCCTCTACGAGGGCACGAGCCAGATCCAGAAGCTCGTCATCGGGCGGGCGCTGACGGGTGTGTCGGCGTTCTGAGTACCGCCTGAGTACGTCGGCGGATGTGGCGGTGACCGGGTCCGCCGAAACTGGTGCCCATGAGTGACACACCGGTCAAGCAGCAGAGCACGGCGGCCTTCTACGGTCAGGCCGTCGCCTCCTTCGCCATGGCCATGGCCGCCACCGCCGTCGGGATCGTCCGGCTGGGCGCCGACGGCTGGGTCCGCGGCTTCCTCGCCATCGCCGTCCTGTACCTTGTCACGTCGTCCTTCACCCTCGCCAAGGTCGTCAGGGACCGGCAGGAGGCCGGGCGGATCGTCAGCCGCGTCGACCAGGCGCGACTGGAGAAGCTGCTCGCCGAGCACGACCCCTTCGAGAAGCTCTGAGGCGGGCGGCGGATCCGCGCGGCCGGTTCACGACCCTGTCCGAGCAGGTGCTCTAAGCAACCGCTCACCTTCGGCGGTATGGTGGGGGCTCCTGTCACCGAGAGGGGCGAACAAGCGATGAGTACGGCGGAGGAGACGGCCGGCGGCGAGACGCAGCCGTGGGGCGAGGTCACCCCGGACGCGGCCCGGCGACTGTTGATCGCCGCCGTGGAGGCCTTCGCCGAGCGCGGCTACCACGCCACGACCACCCGCGACATCGCGGGCCGCGCCGGCATGAGCCCGGCCGCGCTCTACATCCACTACAAGACGAAGGAAGAGCTGCTCCACCGGATCAGCCGCATCGGACACGAGAAGGCGCTGGACATCCTGCGGACCGCGGCCCGACGCGAGGGCACCCCGGCCGAGCGGCTCGCCGACGCGGTCAGCTCCTTCGTCCGCTGGCATGCCGGCGGGCGCACCACCGCACGGGTCGTGCAGTACGAGCTGGACTCGCTCGGGCCGGACGCCCGCGCCGAGATCGTGGGGCTGCGCCGCCAGGTCAACGCGGAGGTCCGCCGGATCATCGAGGACGGCGTCGCGGCGGGCGAGTTCGACGTCCCCGACGTGCAGGGGACCACGCTCGCCGTGCTGTCGCTGTGCATCGACGTCGCGCGCTGGTTCAACGTGAACGGCCCCCGCACACCGGACGAGGTGGGCGCGCTCTACGCCGACCTGGTGCTGCGGATGGTGGGGGCCGGCAGGTAGCCCCCCGCCGGGGCGATCGCCTGCTCCGTCCGCCGCGCTGCCGCCACCGGGACCGATCCGGTGGTGGAGCGTGTTCGGGGACGGCTCCGGGCGTGGCGGTCGGCCGATCCGCCGAGTCGGCCGGGGGCCGAGGGTGGGTGGCTCGTTCCCCCGGCCCCGGGCCCGGGGCGGGACTCACAGGTAGTAGCGCGAGACCGACTCCGCGACGCACACCGGCTTGTCCCCGCCCTCGCGCTCCACGGTGAAGGCGACGGCGACCTGGATCCCGCCGGGCACGTCCTCGACCCCGGTGACGGCCGCGGTGGCGCGCAGTCGCGAGCCCACCGGTACCGGCGCGGGGAAGCGGACCTTGTTCGTTCCGTAGTTGACGCCCATCTTCACGCCCTCGACCGCGATGAGCTGCGGACCGAACAGCGGCAGCAGGGACAGGGTGAGGTACCCGTGGGCGATCGTGGTCCCGAACGGCCCCGCGGCGGCCTTCTCCGGGTCGACGTGGATCCACTGGTGGTCGCCGGTGGCATCGGCGAACAGGTCGATCCGCTTCTGGTCGACCTCCAGCCAGTCGGTGTACCCCAGCTGCTCACCCACCGCCGCCCGCAGTTCGTCGGCGGACGTGAAGATCCTCGGCTCTGCCATGGTCCCGGCCTCTCGTGTGATGTCTAAGCAACTGCTTAGCATGGTCGTAGGGAGGTCGGCTGTCAACGGACCGGCGGTGTGGCGTGCACGGGTAGGCTGCGCGGAGTGCCGAAGATTCCCCGGAAGATCGACGAGCTCACCGTAGGCCAGCTCTCCGCGCGCAGCGGCGCCGCCGTCTCCGCGCTTCACTTCTACGAGGCCAAGGGCCTGATCTCCAGCCGCCGCACAGCCGGCAACCAGCGCCGCTACGGCCGCGACACGCTGCGCCGGGTCGCCTTCGTCCGAGCCGCCCAGCGCGTCGGCATCCCGCTCGCCACCATCCGCGAGGCCCTCGCCGAACTGCCCGAGGAGCGGACACCGACCCGCGACGACTGGGCGCGCCTGTCCGCGAAGTGGCGTGGCGAACTCGACGAACGCATCCGGCAGCTCAACCGGCTGCGCGACCACCTCGTCGACTGCATCGGCTGCGGATGCCTCTCCCTCGACTCCTGCGTGCTGTCCAACCCGGACGACGTCTTCGGCGAGAACCTGGCCGGCTCCCGCCTGCTGGCGGAACGCCCGGGCGACCGCCGGGCGTGAGCCGGTCACGGGGAGCACGCGGCGGCCCGCCCGGCGCGGCCCGCTCCCGTCCTTCCGCACCGGACTCCCGGTCCTACGGCGAGTGCCGGGCTTCCGCGTACCGGGTCAGCGCCTCCGCCACCAACTGGGCGTTGGACGCGGCGCGTCGACCGTCCGGCAGGTACAGGGTGTCCTCCTTCTCTGCACTTCACTCGCATGGGTGTTGGGAGGAGGAGTAATTGTCAATAGTTGTGGACCGGTTGAGCGATCAGATCAGTCAAGCCGGCGCCTTGCACGCTCAGCTCTCCGCCAGATCACCGCCATTCCGAGCGCCAGGACGCTCACGGCGACGACCACG
>NZ_JAFFZS010000228.1 GCF_016921115.1 Streptomyces actuosus | reverse complement strand
ACCGCATGCGCTGGAACAATCACAATTTTTGGAGTCGCAACATTTGAAATCTCATGTTACGCCAGTCGACTCAAACCTCAAGGGCACCCCATCAAGAAATTATTCCTTCAGCCCATTGGGTAGTTTCCTATCGTTGTTTCGGCCAAAAAGTACAAACACTATGACAGGCTCCAAGCAAACGAAGATATTTAATCGCAGCCAGACGCTTCGGGCAGAGAATCCGAGTGAAGTACTGTCATCTACTAGGCCCAATGCTATAGAGGCGCGGTTTCACCCGAGCTCAAACGAAGACGGGTTGCATACGCCTCCCAAGACTACTTTCTTTGAATCGGCCAGTGACCTGCTCATGCCACCACTCCCAACGATTGATTTTATACTTAACCCTGCTTCAAGAGCTCGTACCATATTTCATGACAGAATCTACCATCCCGAGG
>NZ_JAFFZS010000227.1 GCF_016921115.1 Streptomyces actuosus | reverse complement strand
CTTCGTATACAGCTCCGTCGACCGCGGCGGCGACACCTCATACGACAATCCCACAGACGTCCCGCACTTCATCAGCAAGCACAACGTCGAGCACCACCTGGTGGAAGAGTCCAAAGGCACGAAGATGGACTGGACTATTCTGCGCCCCGTCGCATACTTCGACAACTTTGTCCCTGGTTTCATGGGCAAAGTCTTTGCCACTTCATGGGACATGTACCTCAAGGGAAAGCCACTTCAGTTAGTCGCTACCAGTGATATTGGATATTTTGCTGCGGAGGCTTTCTTGAACCCTGGGCGACATAAGGAGAACCCTATTTCAATAGCAGGGGATGAGTTGACTTACTCCCAGATGGAAGAGATCTTTCGGAAGAAGACTGGAAACCCCGTGCCTACGACCTATCAGGCTTTTGTTTCCGTTCTGATGTCTTATATGA
>NZ_JAFFZS010000226.1 GCF_016921115.1 Streptomyces actuosus | reverse complement strand
ATTTTTGACAGCTGACCCCTCCATTTAGGTTCCTCCTTGGATCAATTCTCGGCACGCTTGTCTTCCCGCCATTGTCTGAATCCTTTGGCCGAAAATACCTCTACGTCGTCAGTACTGTACTGAGTGCTGTCAGTTGCGTGATAACTGGTGTGGTAGATTCTATTGGCGCCGTAGTCGTCGGACGATTTATGGCTGGAGTCTTGTCCGGAGTTCCTTTTACAGTGGTAGGCGGGAGTATTGAGGATATGTGGGGAATTCGGCCCCGTGTCTGGGTCATTTTCTTATGGGCCGTTGTATGCAATGTTGGAATGTCCATTGGCCCTATTATGGGCACTTATTTCACTGCGGTGCTGGGATGGTAAGTGGTCATACTCTTCCGTGCAAGTTTTTGAGATGCTTATGGCCGATATCCGTAGGAGATGGGCTTACTACATA
>NZ_JAFFZS010000225.1 GCF_016921115.1 Streptomyces actuosus | reverse complement strand
CAGGTTACTATCCTCACTCATAGACAATTCCTGGTCATGTTTGGTGATAGACAATCATTAGCTGGGAAATGGGGCGTGATTGTCTTTCAGGCACTCATTATAGGAAGTTTATTCTTTAATCTTCCACAGACTAGGTCAGCATACATTCTTGAATCCCTTTCTTGAGTGAGCATGGAGTTGACAGGCTTAACAGTGGTGGTGTCTTTACAAGAGGTGGTGTCATGTTCTTTATCCTCCTTTTTAATGCTTTACTTGCTTTAGCGGAACTCACAGCTGCCTTTAATAGCCGACCAATTTTAATGAAGCATAAAAGCTTGTGAGTCTTGCCATAACCATAGCTGGTCCGAAGATTGTTAACACTACCAGTTCTTTTTACCGCCCAGCTGCCTATGCTCTGGCTCAAGTTGTGGTCGACGTTCCTCTGGTGCTTATCCA
>NZ_JAFFZS010000224.1 GCF_016921115.1 Streptomyces actuosus | reverse complement strand
CAGACGATCCTCGACGCCGTCGATGAGACGGTTCCCGCTCGGTAAGTTGAAGATATGTATCGAATCTTCCTTGAGAGTCTTAACTGACGCTATTAGGAAATCGTACGACTCAGCAACATCTATTTTGACCTTCTTCACCATGCCCACTGATACCCACGATAGTATACAACGTTGGGTCTTCGCCCAAGTGCTCGAGTGGGAACGGAATGGCCAGCTGTCGCGCGAAGAACAAAGCCTAATAGAGCTGGGATCAGGAACAAGTAAGGTATCCTATTCATCTATGTAAGCGGAAACCCTTAGATAACATAGATAGCCCTGAAGTTTCAGTCGGGCCCCAGTGCCGGCTCAATCAAGGAGCCAGGTTTTTTCCTGCGTATCTTTCAACAGGAGCTGCCGACACTAGTATTTGAAAGCGGGTGGACGGAATCATCTGAAG
>NZ_JAFFZS010000223.1 GCF_016921115.1 Streptomyces actuosus | reverse complement strand
ACCCTCACCCACCGACTCCGCGAACGCGGCCAACCGACCCGCCTGCCCCGCCAAACCCTCCCGACCACGACCCGACACCACCCACGGCACCACACCACCCACCCCGAAAACCCCAACCGGCCCCCCACACCCCACAGACACCCCAGAACCCGCCGAACCCACAGAACCAGCAGACTCCGAGACAGCCGGCGCCTCCTCCAACACCACATGCGCATTCGTCCCACTGATACCGAAGGACGACACACCCGCCCGACGCGGACGGCCCTCGACGCCCGGCCACTCCACGGGCTCGGTCAGCAGGGACACCGCCCCCGCCGACCAGTCGACGTGCGGGGTCGGCTCGTCCACGTGCAGGGTCCGCGGGAGCACACCGTGCTGCATCGCCAGCACCATCTTCATCACACCCGCCACACCGGAAGCGGCCTGCGTATGACCGA
>NZ_JAFFZS010000222.1 GCF_016921115.1 Streptomyces actuosus | reverse complement strand
GATAAAGTGTTGGAGCAACTCAACATCCAGCTAAGAACCCCAACACCACCAGGCAGTCAATCAACCAATTCAGCACTAAAAACACCTTATAATTGCAAGCAATTGGAAAAGCAAGCATCAATAATTAAACAGCTATTAAGGCAACACATATATAGCCCTCCATCACCCTCAAAAGTTGCTTTAAACAAACTTATTAAAGGGTGTGAGATAGCAATGAATAGTGCAGTTCTTCTTGCCAAAGACAACCAGGATTTATGTGCTGTATATGAGAAACAGCTTCAAAAAGGGATACGGTCTAAGAAGCAAATAGCAATTAAAGAAGGCCTTTCTATTCTATTCAGGAGGGGTCAGGACCTCCTGCAGAGTGAGAATCAGGCTGATGAAGTTGCATCTACTGCACCTGCTGAGCCCGCTCCAGAGGCAGAAAAACACTCTATATA
>NZ_JAFFZS010000221.1 GCF_016921115.1 Streptomyces actuosus | reverse complement strand
ATTGAGCGGCGCCCGAGCCCCGGGGGCCTGACGCGGCGGGCGCGCACGCTCGGATCGCGCCCGCCGATCCCGTACTTCCGGAGAAATCCCGGTTCCCCGAAAGACCCTTGCTCACCGAGAGACCCTTGCTCACCGAGAGGAGGATGTCATGCAGCTGTCGGACACGACCATCGAGCGCCTGGGGCCGTTGGCTTCGGCGACCCTGCGGGCGGCGGCCGTCGATCCCTTCGAGGCCTTCGTCGCGCCGGGCGACGTCTTCCGGCACCCGCGCGAAGTGCTGACCTATCCGGGCCTGTCGCTCGCCGAGAAGCGCGCCATCCTGGCCTCCTGGGCCTCGGATTCGCGTGCCGTCGAGTCCTGTCCGGCCCTGCGCTGCCTCGAGGGCTGCCGGGCCGAGCCGGTGCCCCTCGACGCGGTGCTGGCCGCGCTCCAGGCCCTGGA
>NZ_JAFFZS010000220.1 GCF_016921115.1 Streptomyces actuosus | reverse complement strand
CCGTCACCCCCTTCTATATCGATAGTCCGATCCAAGCCTTGGAATCCCGCGCGCGCAAGGAGGGAACACAACTGTTCTGGGACCTTGAAAATTCTGATAACACCGTTCCAGGGGCAACAGACGCTTGTCTAGTTTTCACCAACGCCTATTCGTCCGAGGGTGTCGACCGTCCAGCTCTTCGCGACGACTACTCGGACGCATTGGTGAAGAACATCGCTGGGAAATGCGAAAACACAATTGTCGTGATTCACAATGCCGGAATCCGTCTCGTCGACCAATGGATCGACCATTCCAACGTCACCGCCGTGGTTCTCGCGCAGCTCCCAGGCCAAGACTCGGGTGAGGCCATCACTCGCATCCTGTACGGTGATGTGAGCCCTAGTGGAAAACTTCCCTACACCATTGCCCGCAACGAGTCCGACTACGGGCATCTCCTTGCACCC
>NZ_JAFFZS010000219.1 GCF_016921115.1 Streptomyces actuosus | reverse complement strand
CGTCCGAGAACGCCTTGCACCGACCGTCCGACGCCAACCCCCGCTGCCGCGAGAACTCCAGGAAGGTCTCCGGCGTCGACATCACCGTCACACCACCGGCCAGCGCCAGATCACACTCACCCGCCCGAAGCGCCTGAGCCGCCAGGTGCAACGCCACCAACGACGACGAACACGCCGTGTCCACCGTCACCGCAGGACCCTCGAAACCGAACGTGTACGCGATACGACCCGACGCGACACTGCCGGTGTTGCCCGTCAGCAGGTAACCGTCCGAGTCGTGTTCTCCTGCGCGCAGGAAGGATCCGTAGTCCTGCGTGATGGCGCCGGCGAAGACGCCGGTGCGGGAACCGCGCAGGCTCGCCGGATCGATACCCGCCCGCTCGAACACCTCCCACGACGTCTCCAGCAGCACACGCTGCTGCGGATCCATCGCCAACGCCTCAC
>NZ_JAFFZS010000022.1 GCF_016921115.1 Streptomyces actuosus | reverse complement strand
GGGCTTGGCCCTGCTCCGCAAGCGCGTCCTGCTGGCCGGGTGACCGTGCGGCGGGGGCGGGCCCGTGACCGTCCGTCAACGCTGCACGGAAAGTGATCCAGAACCAGATTTCAGCCGCCGCCGACACGTTCGACGGTGCTCCACCCCACGATCGCGGTCGGCTGCTGGCTAACCTGGTGAGCCTGGCCCCCACCGGACATCTGAGAGCCCTGTGGAACTCGTTGAACCGGACCGAGGAGCTGTTCACCGGCCCGCTGGCCGCCCGGGTGCTGGGCAAGCTGTCGGAGGGCGACGACGAGGCAAAGGCCGGGCTGGAACTGATCGCCCTGGTGGCATCACCCGCAGAGGACACGTCCAAGCAGGCGGCAGTCCGGCTGGGAGAGGCTGCCACGAACGGTTGGGAGTGGCTGCGGCCGGAGCTGTTCGCCGGGTACGCGGACGACCGCCGGGCCTCGGTGCGGCTGCGGATGCTGGAGACACTGACCGTGTTGATGCGGCAGCACGGCAAATCGGACGAGACGACGACGCTGCGCTGGCTGGCCGTTTCGCGCGAGCGGTTGGGGGGCGGCACCCCGGTCGCTCCGGCCGAGACCTCGGCCGTACTGGGTCTGGCTCATGCTCTCTTGCGTGACGGCCGGTGCCGAGGCCATGACCTCCTGAGCCATGTCGAAGGACTGATCGCCGACCTGATGCTCGACATTCCCGACAACCAGACGGTCCAGAAGGCGCTGCTGGCACTGGTCAAGACGATTGTCATCAGCTACCCCGACGACGAATTCTGTGCCAGGATCGGAACCTCGTTCGTGGAGTTCGTCGGCCGCTACGACCTGGCGAGCACGGCCGATGCCCGAGCCTTCGGAGAGCAGATCCTGGGCCGCCTGGTGGAACGGGGCTTCGCGGAGACGGCCGGACTGATCGGGCCGGCCGTCCAATGGCCGGCCTCCAACCAGATGGCGCTGGCGAGCGTGGTCCTGCGCCACTCTCCCGAGCGCGAGCACTCTCCCCTGTTGGACCAGATGCTGGAACTGATGCCGAACCAGGAGGTCCAGCGGCACATCTGGACACTGCGCCTAGCAGAGGGCGGACCCCCGTCCGCTACGGCACCGGATCCGGCGCCGTAGCGAGCAGATGTTCCAGTTCGTCCATGGCAGCCGAGAAGTCCGCGCGGTCGGTGCTGTGGAACCGCCGGAAGAACCAGTTGGGTACCCGGGCGTACCGCATACGGGTCTGCAGCAGGACATCCTGGACCTGCCGGGACAAGACCAGTAGCCCGGGTTGCCCAACGGCTGGGGAGCCGCGCCGGACGAAGTCCCTCAGCCGATCCGTGAGCAGCGCGAGAGCCTGCTCCCGCTTGGTGATGATGTCCTGTTGGGACCGGTAGGTATCCAGCCCCAGCAGCAGAAAACCCAACGAGGGCACGAACCAGCGCAGCAGGACTTCGGAGATGGTCAGTTCACCCAGGACTCCCAACAGCAGCCCGGCCAGACACCACAACGCCAGGCCGGTCAACACGGTGAGACCGTAACGACGGCGAATACGCGCTCCCCACCCCAGGTTCTGCAGTTGGCAGGCGAGCACGTCCACCGGCACGGGGAAGTCACGAATCTCGTAGTAGTCACGCAGCGTGCCCTCGGAGCCCCGGTATCGCCGGGCCATGCGGCTGATCTCCTGGGCGGTCGGCATCCGTCCGGCCACCACCTCGTTCCAGGGCAGGCCGAACAGCCGCACATCGAAGGTCTCCTGCAGCAGGGCCGCCCGGCGGAATTCGTGCTCGGTCCAGGAGGCGGAGCCGATCGCGTAGACCGCGGCCCACAGCGAGCCCAGGAGTGTCACTGCCGTCCCTGCCGCGGACACGAACACCGATACGAGCGCGGTACCCGCCAGCAGCACCGACACAGCGACATGGGACGAACTCAGTCTGGTGGCGCGCGCGTGCGACGCCGACATGGCACACAGAAGCGTGATCATCTCGGGAGTGTTCTGACGTACGACGATCGGATCCGATGCCGGTGCACCCAAGGCCAGCCCCCATAGCAAGACATCACTGCACAGCAGTTCTTCCCGTTCTGCCCTGGCGGCCCGACTATCAAGCGTCAGAGTCGGCACAAACAGCCGGATGCCAGGCTCGGGAGGCTGTCGGGTCTGTCCAATCAACGGCTGATCTTGGTTGTTGAAGGTCAGTGGCTGGTGGGGGTGGGTCGGCCTTCGAAGGCGATCCGATCTGGAACGCGCTCAGTGGTGCCTTCCAGCGCATCGTCCAGCGGCATCGTCCCTTGCCGATGGCGTCCCGCCGGGTGCAACACCGTTGCTTTCAGGTTTTGGGGGCGGCGTCAAGGACGCCGTCCTGGATGATCTGCACCTCCAGCGTGTACGCCTGGACGGTGCGGGGGTGATCGCCTCTGTGGAAGCTGTACTTGCTCGCGGTCTTGCGGTAGCGGGCTTTCAGGCGCCGGCGGGGACGGGCCGGGAGGAGGGCGCCCAGCACAGCGCGGCCGATGGCCCCGACCAAGGCGACGGGGGCATGTGGGGCAGCGCCCCGGGCGGCAACGATCTGGTCGGCGGCGGCCTGGAGCAGGACGGTGAAGCTGATCCTCTGTGCTGACAGGCCCGGGCAGGCCGTCGTGATGTCATCGGCCACCCTGATCAGCGCCTGGTAGGAGACCAGCAGCGCGTAGATCTCCTGCTCGAGGCCGGGGACGCTGCGCGAGCGCAGCACCCGCCCGTCCAAGATCGTGGACTTCAGCGAGAAGTAGCAGGTCTCCGCCTGCCACCTGCGGTGATAGAGCTCCAGCAGTTCCGGTGCGGGATAACGCTCGGCGTCGAGCAGGTCGGTCAGCAGCCGCCACAGCTCAGAACGGCGCGTGCCGTCGGAGAGGGTGACGGTGATCCACGCCTCGATCACCCGCACCTCAAGCCGTTCGTATCCGCGCCCCGCGCGGTACTCACGCCGCTGGATGACGGTCAGGTGGGAACCGTCGGGAAGCGGCCGCCGCAGGGACGGCCGCCGCTTGCGGGTCGAGCGCAGCACGAAGTGCGCCCCGGTGTCGGCGACGGCGCGCAGGAAGCCGAACGCGTCGTAGTAGGCGTCCGCCAGCAGCACCATCGAGGCGTCCAGGCGGCCCAGTAAGCGGTGGGCGTAGGCGAGTTCACCGGTACCGTCCGGGCCGAAGCAGGCGCCGAGCAGCGCGCGGGTCCCGCATTCCACCAGGTCCACCAGCCGCACCAGCGGATAGCCGAAGGTGCGGACCTGCCCGACGTGCTTGGGGCAGTACCAGGTCACGGCCTCCTCGTCAGGCGCGGTCAGCGTGGTGCCGTCCACCGCGACCACGCGCAGCCCCCGGTAGAAGGCGCAGGCCTGGCTGCGGCCGGCCACCGGTCCGGCCAGCACCTCGAACAGACGGCGCAGCGGGGCACTGCCCAGTCCGGGCCCGCGACAGCGAGGAAGCACACGGGCCGACCGCCGCCTCGGCCGCGACTCCCGCCGTGAGCTTGCCCCAGACCGCCTGGTACGACGCGTTCTCGAAGAACGCGAAGGCCAGTACGAAGTACAACACCACGCGGGAGGGCAACAGCCGCACCCGCTGCTCGCGGGCACCGGTGTCCTCAAGCACCGCATCAACCAGATCGGGGTCGATGACCTGCGTCAACTCGCCCAGCTGACCAGGCGCGCACACATCCGGCAATGGCGCACCGGACCGGACACTGACAGACTTCTGAGACAACGGGACCCCCGGATCACTCGTCCCCCGGCTTCGACACCAAAGGGACCACCAGGGGTCCCGCCCCCTTGACAGGGCGCGCGCAGTCCAAAAGCAACGGCGTCCCGCCGGGTGGTGCAGCCGATCAAGGGATCGGAACTCGCAGGTCACGCCGGGTACTTCGACCGGCTGGGCCACTCCCGGCGCCTGACCGGGCCACTTCGCGCCGCGCCGACGGGGAGATCGTCGCGAGCCAGGTGCCGGAGGGCGCAGCGCATGATCGCTTGCACCACCTCGCGGGACGCGACCCCCTTGCCGGTCGGCCCCGACGATGACGATCGTCGGCTTCATGAGGATCAAGTATTCCCCGCGCGAGCGGGATGTCCCGTCCTGGTCAGTCGTCTCCCTGCGCGGGAGCACAGCCCATGTAGGAACCGGATTCGTAGGCTGCCCTGTCGCCGTCGCGGTCGCGGATGGCCTCGACGAGGCGCGCGTGGTCCTGGAACTGCTCGGGGCGCAGCTCCTCGCCGAAGTGGTCCAGGAGCGAGGCCCGGATCACCTCGCCCAGGTCCGCGTGCAACTGGGCCAGGACCGTGTTGTGGGACGCGGCGACGACGGCCAGGTGAAAAGCCACGTCGGAGTTCACGAAGGCGACCCGGTCTCCCTGCGACCAGGCCTTGTCCCGCTGGGCGAGCAGCGCGTCCAGCCGCTCCAGGTCCTCCGGCGTGCGGCGGGCGCAGGCCAGTCGGGCCGCCCGGACCTCCAGTGCTCCACGCACGTCGGCGACGTCGTCCGTGTGGGCCTTCTCGAAACGGATCCGCATCATGCCGGCCAGCTCACTGGTCGCCCGGACGTAGGACCCGGAGCCGTGGCGGATGTCCAACAGGCCGGTGTGGGCGAGGGCGCGCACGGCCTCGCGCACCGTGTTGCGCGCCACGCCCAGTTGCTCGACGAGCTCCGTCTCGGTGGGGATGCGCGATCCCACGGGCCACGTGCCGGAGGTGATCTGTCGCCGCAGGCGAGCGATCACCTGGCTAGACAGTGGTTCACGGCGAACGGGATCCATAGTCATCCCATCATTATATGACCCCGCATGCAAGTACATTAATCATTGGACCTAGAGTCATGGGATGAGTCTATGATCGGTGGTGTGACGAAGGAAGAGCTCAAGAACACCGTCTTACGCGGCCGGGCGGTGCCCCCCGACCGCTCACTGCGGCTGCGCAGACTGACGCTCGTTGCGCTGGTGATCGCGGCGCTGAATCTGCGGCCGGGCGTCACCAGCCTGGGGCCCGTCCTGGAAGAGGTCCGCGACAGCCTCGCCATGAGCGGCACGGTCGCCGGCCTGCTGACCTCCATCCCGGCCGTCTGCTTCGCCCTGGTCGGCTCCACCGCTCCCGTCCTCGCCAAGCGGTACGGCGCGAGCGGCGCGATCGCGACCGGCGCCGCGTTGCTGACGGCCGGGCTCGCCGCGCGTCCGTTCGCCACCGACGCCGCCCTGTTCGTCGCGTTGACCGCCCTGTCACTGGCCGGCATCGCCATCGCGAACGTGCTGCTCCCGGCCGTGGTCAAGCAGCGCTTCCCCGACCGGGTGGGCGCGGTCACGGGGCTGTACTCCATGGCGCTGAACGTCGGCGCCTCGACCGCCGCCGCCGTCACCGTGCCCCTGACCGCGGCGTTCGGGGGCGACTGGAGATACGGCCTGGGGATCTGGGCCGTCCTGGCCGCGATCGCCGTGCCCCCCTGGCTGGCCGCTGGCCGCCGGCAGAGCCGCCACGACACACCGGCGACGGCCGGCGCGGCGAACGCGGCGGACGAAGCGCAGACACACGCGCACAGGCGGCTCTCCCGCGACCCCACCGCCTGGGCGCTCACCGCCTACTTCGGGCTCCAGGCAAGCTCCGCCTACGTCATCATCGGTTGGCTGCCGCAGATGTTCCGCGACGCCGGACTGTCCGCGGAAAGCGCCGGCCTGCTGTTCTCCGGCACGTCCCTGCTCGGCGTGCCGCTGTCCTTCGCCCTGTCGGCCGCGGCCGGCAAGCTGCGCAACCAGAGCGGGATCGCGGCGGGCATCGGCCTGTGCGGCCTGGCGGGCTTCGCCGGGCTGTGGGCCTCCCCTTCCACCGCACCCTGGCTGTGGGCGTTCCTGCTCGGCGTGGCCAACTGCTCCTTCCCGCTGGCGCTGACCATGATCGGCATGCGTGGCCGCGACAGCGCCACCGTCGTCAGGCTCTCCGGGTTCGTGCAGAGCTTCGGCTACCTGCTCTCCATTCCCGGCCCCCTCGTCGTCGGCGTGCTCTACGGCCACACGGACGGCTGGCGTGCGCCCCTGGCCTTCATACTGGTGATGACCCTGGTACAGATCGGGGCCGGCCTGCTCGCGGGCCGCGACCGCCAGATCGGCTGAACCGCTCCCCGCCGTACGGCTCCTCCACCCACCGGCTCGCTCCCGGTCGAGGTCGGCCGACGCCTTCGTTTCCCTGTTCACCGTCCGGCCCGGCCGCGCCGGGGTGCACCTTCGCTTCGCCGTGCCCGAAATCGGTGGCCGCCCCCGCGAGATGAATTCACCTTGAAGCCGCGATCAATTTCCGCGAACACGCCCATAACTTGTTGACCGGGCCGGAAAGTCCCTCCTAGCCTTTGATCAGTTTTTGCCGCAGGGCACGACGAGCGCGCGAGTTCCCCGAGATCGTCGTCACTGCGGCGGTTTCCGGGAAATGCCGCTGCTGCGGAAAAGAGAGGTCCATGAGCCCCCACGCGAATATCCAGACCCGACGTAGTGACACCTGCCTGACCACGCTGCTCGCCGAACAGGCGGGTGCCGCACCCCATCGGACGGCCGTGGTCCACGAGGACCGGAGCCTGACGTTCGCCGAACTGCTGGACCAGGGCAGACTGCTGGGGGCCCGGCTCAGGCACGCCGGGGTGACCAGAGGAAGCCGTGTCGGCGTGTTCATGGAGCCCTCGCTGGAACTGATGACGAACGTATGGGGAATCCTCTGGGCCGGCGCTTCGTACGTCCCGCTCTCCCCTGAATACCCCGAGGAGCGCATCGCATACATGATGGCGGACGCCGGGGTGGAACTCGTCCTGACCCAGGAATTACTTGATTCCCGCCTCCGCGAGATATCGCCTGCCGACGTCCGGGTCGTCACCACTGACTTTCTCCATGCGCCGGAGGAATTCGACGGGTGCATTTCTCCGGCGGCGGACGATTGCGGAGCGGCGGGTCCGGAAGACCTCGCGTACGTCATCTACACGTCCGGCAGCACCGGCAAGCCCAAGGGCGTGATGATCGAGCACCGGAGCGTCGTCAGCCAGATGCGATGGCTGACCGAAGCCTGCGGCATCGACGGCGGAAAAACGATCCTCCAGAAGACCCCCCTGAGTTTCGACGCCGCCCAGTGGGAGATCCTCGCCCCCGCCTGCGGCAGCACCGTGGTGATGGGCGCCCCCGGTATCTACCGGGACCCCGAGGCGATCGTGGCCACCGTCCGGCGGCACGGCGTGACCACCCTCCAGTGCGTCCCCACGCTCCTCCAGGCACTGCTCGACACCGAGACCCTCGCCGAGTGCGGCTCGCTGCGCCAGGTGTTCAGCGGTGGCGAGGCCCTGTCCCGCAGCCTCGCCGCCCAGTTCCTCGACACTGTGCCGGACTGCTCGCTCGTCAACCTCTACGGCCCGACCGAGTGCACCATCAACGCCTCCGCCTTCGTCGTCGACCGCACCGCGGTGGAGAACGGCCCCCGGGTCATGCCCATCGGCACCCCGGTCAGCGGCACCACCTTCCACGTCCTGGACGCGGCCGGCCGGCCGGCGGCGGTCGGCGAGGTCGGTGAACTGCACATCGGCGGCATCCAGGTGGCCCGCGGCTACCTCGGCCGCCCCGACCTCACGGCCGAGAGGTTCGTGCAGGACCCCTTCTCCGTCACCCCAGGCGCCCGCCTCTACCGCACCGGCGACCTCGCCCACTTCAACGCCGACGGGACGGTGCAGTTCGTCGGGCGCACGGACAACCAGGTCAAGCTGCGCGGCTACCGGGTCGAGCTGGACGAGATATGCCAGGCGATCGAGACGCACGACTAAGTCCGCAGCTCGGCCGTCCTGCTCAAGGACGACGAGACCACCGGCTTCCAGAACCTGGTCGCCTTCGTGGAGCTGAACCCCAAGGAAGCCGCCCTGATGGACCAGGGCAGCCACGGCGCCCACCACCAGTCCAAGCGCAGCAGGCTCCAGGTCAGGGCCCAGCTGTCGCACGCGGGCTGCCGGGACGCCGCGGACCTGGTCGGCCGCTCGGTGACCCCGCTGCCCGGCGCCGAGGCCAGCCCCGAGCAGCGTGCCCTGGCCTTCGCCCGCAAGACGTACCGCTGCTACGAGGGCGGCCCCGTCGACCGGGACGACATCCTGCGCCTGCTGGCACCGGCCACCCGCTCGGGCGTCGTCCCGCGCTCCCCGGAGAGCCTGACCCGGGCCGAACTCGGCGCGCTCCTCCGCAACTTCGGCCAGTACCTCAGCGACCAGCGGCTGCTGCCCAAGTACGCGTACGCCTCGCCCGGTTCGCTCTACGCCACCCAGCTGTACCTCGAACTCGACGGCATCGGCGGCATCGAGCCGGGCCTGTACTACTACCACCCGCTCCACCACCACCTGGTGCTGATCGGTCCCACCGCGCGGCGGTCCGCGCCGCGGGCGAGGATCCACTTCCTCGGCAAGCACGGCGCGATCGAGCCGGTCTACCGCAACAACATCCAGGAGGTCCTGGAGATCGAGGCCGGGCACATGGTCGGCCTCTTCGAGGAGGTGCTCCCCGCCTACGGCCTCGGCATCGCCGCCGCCGCGCACCGGCCCGCGGTCCTGGAGCGACTCGCCTGCGCCGAGGAGGACCACTACCTGGGCACGTTCGACCTCGTACCGCACGATGCGGAGAGCGGCGCCGACGCGCTGGACGTCTACGTCCAGGCGCATCCGGGCCGGATCGACGGCCTGCCGGCCGGGCAGTACCGGTACGCCGACGGGGACCTGGTGCGGATCTCGGACGACCTGGTGCTCAAGAAGCACGTGATCGCCATCAACCAGCGGGTCTACGAGCGGGCGGGCCTCGGCATCAGCCTGGTCGCCACCGGCCCGGACGCCTGGCGGCACTACCTCGACCTTGGCAGCAAGCTGCAGCGACTGCAGATGAACGGCCTGAACCTCGGCTTCATGTCCTCGGGCTACAGCTCCAGGACCGGCAACGACCTGCCCGCGGCCAAGCGGCTGAACAGGATCCTCACCGACTGCGGACTGCCCACGGGACCGTCGTACTTCTTCGTCGGCGGGCGCGTCAGCGACGAGCAGCTGCGCGGTGAGGACATGAAGGAGGACGTTGTCCACATGCAGGGGCCGGCCGAGCTGATCAAGGAGGACCTCGCCGGACTGCTGCCCCGCTACATGCTGCCCAACCGGATCGTCGTCCTGGACAGGCTGCCCCTGACCGCCCACGGGAAGATCGACAACAAGGCCCTGGAGGCCTCGCGGCAGGCCGAACTCTCGCTGGCCGTACGGGCCTTCGTCGCCCCCCGCACCCGTACCGAGCGCCGCATCCGCGACCTGTGGCAGAGCGTCCTGAAGCAGGAGCAGATCTCCGTCACGGACGACTTCTTCGAGCTGGGCGGCAACTCCCTGCTCGCCGTGGCCCTCGTGAACCGGATGAACAGGACGTTCGGTGGACAGGTTCCGCTGCAGGTGCTGTTCGACGCGCCCACCGTCGAGAAGCTCTCCGCCCGGCTGGATGCCGAGGCGTCGGAGCCCCTCACTCGGCTCGTCCCGCTCCAGCCCGAGGGCACCGGCGCCCCGATCCACTGCTGGCCCGGCCTGGGCGGCTACCCCATGAACCTGCGCCCGCTGGCCGCCGCCCTGGGCAAGGACCGGCCCGTCCACGGCATCCAGGCGCACGGCATCAACCGCGGCGAGGTGCCCTATGGCACGGTCGGCGAGATGGCGGCGGCGGACGTCGAGGCCATCCGCAGCGTCCAGCCCGACGGCCCCTACGTGCTGTGCGGCTACTCGTTCGGCGCCCGCGTCGCCTTCGAGGCGGCCCGGCAGCTGGAGCAGGCCGGGCAGCGGGTCGAGCACCTCTTCCTCATCGCCCCCGGCATGCCGCGGCTGCGCGAGGAGGACACGGCCGGCTCGACGGGCCGGGCGGACTTCACCAGCCGGGCCTTTCTCGCCGTCCTCCACTCCGTCTTCGCCGGCACCCTCAGCGGCCCGCAGCTGGACGACTGCCTGCGCACCGTCACCGACGAGGCCGGCTTCGTCGACTTCGTCACGGGCCGCATGCCCGGCCTCGGTGCGGAGCTGGTCCAGGCCGTCACCGGCATCGTCAAGCGCACCTACTCCCCGACGTACGAGTTCCACGAACTGGCCGGGCGACGCCTGAGCGCCCCCGTGACGCTCGTCAAGGCCAACGACGACGACTACTACTCCTTCGTCGAGCGCCAGGGCACCTTCTCCGTCACGCCGCCCGCCGTGCACCACCTGTCCTCCGGCCACTACGAACTGCTGCGCGAGCCACACGTCACCGCACTCGCCGCACTGGTCAACGACCGGCTGAGCGCCACCGCCAGCTCCCCGCTTCCGGGGCAGATCCCCCCGTCCCACGTCATCTCCCAGGAGGTCGGAGTGCCCCACATCAGCATCAAGCACTTCCCCGTCGCCCTCAGCGAGGCACAGGAGAAGGAACTCCTCGCCGCCCTCACCTCGGCGGTGAGCAATGCCTTCGGCTGCAAGGAGGACGTCGTCTCCATCGCCATCGAACCGGTCGAGCAGGAGGCCTGGCACGAACAGGTCTACGAGCCCGAGATACTCCGCCGCCAGGACCTGCTCCGCAAGACGCCCAACTACTGATCACCGCCCCTCCGGTTCCTGGAAGGAAACCCATGACGACACGCACACCAGGCTCGCATTCCGTCCCCCTCGTCTTCACGGCGGAGGTGGCCGCGGCCGTCGCCGACGGCGACCCGGTGGTGGCCCTGGAGTCCAACGTCATCACCCACGGACTCGCCTACCCGGACAACGCGGCCACCGCCCGGAAGGTGGAGGAAGCCGTACGAGCCGGCGGTGCGGTACCCGCCACCATCGGCATCGACGGCGGCCGGATCCTGGTCGGGATGACCGACGCGGACATCGAGCGCTTCGCCTCCACCCCGGGCATCCCCAAGGTCAGCAGCCGGGACCTGCCGGTCGTCCTCGCCTCCGGCGGCATGGGGGCCAGCACCGTCGCCTCCTCGCTGGTGGCGGCGGAACTCGCCGGCATCACGTTCTTCTCCTCCGCCGGCATCGGCGGCGTCCACCGCGGCGCCGAGACCACCATGGACATCTCCTCGGACCTGATCCAGTTCACCCGCTCCAAGGTGGCGGTGGTCTGCGCCGGTGCGAAGAAGATCCTCGACCTCCGGCTGACCATGGAGTTCCTCGAGACCCACTGCGTCCCCGTCATCTCCCACGGCTTCGACGACTTCCCGGCCTTCTACTGCCGTTCCAGCGGCCTGCGCGCCCCGCACCGGCTGGACGACGAGGCGCTCATCGCCCGTGCCGTGGACACCCACTGGGCCCTGGGCAACCCCGGCGGTGTCCTGATCACCAGCCCCACCCGGGAGGAGGACGCGATCGACGGGGACGACATCGAGGAGGCCATCGCCGCGGCGCTGCGCGGTGCCGAGGCCGACGGGGTGCGCGGGGGCGCTGTGACGAAGTACGTCATGCGTGCCGTGGACCGCGCCACCGAGGGCCGCTCCGCCGCGGCCAACATGGCCGTCCTCATCCACACCGCCGAGGTCGGCGGCCGGCTCGCCGCCGCCCACGCCCGGCTCCGGCGCGAGGAGTCGCAGTGAGCACCACCAGGGATACAGAAGAAAATGAGGAAGCCGTGACACACGTGGCCATGTTCGACCTGGACGGCACGCTCGTCGACTCCCCGCGGGCGATCGTCGAGACGTTCGCCGCCGCCTTCGAGGCGCTCGGCGAGAGCCCCCGGGAGGAGGCGGACGTCCGGGCCACCATCGGCCTGCCGCTGGAACAGGCGTTCGCCAAGCTGCTGGGCGCCCCGCAGGACGACCCCGTCGTCGCCGACGGCGTCGCCCGCTACCAGGAGGCGTTCCGCACCGTCATCCTGCCCCGCGCCCGCTCGCTGGTCTTCCCCGGCGTCGCCGAGGGCCTGGCCGAACTGCGGCGGCACGGCGTGACGTTGACGGTGGCCACGAGCAAGTTCCACCGCAGCGCCGACGCCCTGCTCGCCGCGGCCGGACTGCGTGAGCAGTTCGCCGTGCTGATCGGTGCGGACGACGTCGCCCACCCCAAGCCGCACCCCGAGTCGGGGCTGCGCATCCTCGAACAGCTCGGTGCCCGCCCCGAGGACGCCGTGATGGTCGGTGACACCACCCACGACCTGAAGATGGCGCATTCGGCCGGAACCGGGTCGATCGCGGTCACGTACGGAGTGCACGGCCGGGCGGAGCTCCTGTCGGCCGGGCCGTCCCATGTGGCCGAGACGTTCCCGGAGGTCGTGGCGTACATCCTCGGCATGCTGCCCGGCTCCGGCCTGGTCGACGGGCTGCTGGACGACCGCACGTACCACATCGAGTTCAACGGCCACCTGACCAACCACGTCAAGCACGCGGTGGTCGCGCTCGCCGGTCTCGGCGTCGCGCCGGAGCGGATCAGGGACTACCACGACAACTACATCCGGATGACGCCGTACGGCTGCGCGGTCGAGTCGGCCAGGCCGGCCGGGCGGACCATCGACGACGACAACTGGCTGGAGTTCGTCGGCAAGCGCCAGGACTGGGCCGCCTACTGCGAGTTCTTCGACCGGCGCGAGCGGGAACTGGGGATGCCCGAACTGCTGCGCCGCTACCTGCCGCAGCTGCTGCCCGGCTGGGCCGGAGCGCTCCAGCACGCGACCATCCACCTGGGCTGGGCACTGGCCGCAGGTCACCGCTGGATGGCCATCGAGGGCATCTCCTACCTGGCGTTCTCCTACGTGAGCTGCCATCCCGAGCGCTCGGTCCCCGCGGCCGCACAGGAAGCGGAGACGCCGAAGGACTCGCTGCTGCGGATCGCCCGCCACTGGGAGGCGAACCAGCCGCAGCTCGGCGCACAGGTGGAGAACCTGGTCGGCGAGACCTCGGCCGACATCCACCCGGAGCTGCGCAGGTCCGGCCTCCAGTACCGGATCGCCCGGATGCTCGGCGAGGGCCACCCCCTGATCCACGACGCTCCCGGCTGGATCGAGGGACAGGACCCCGCCGCCAGCTGGGACGAACTGGCCTACGCGGTCACCCTGCTGTACCTGGCGGAGCCGGGCGACTTCCTGCTCCTCCACCTCATCACCGCTCTGCACGCGATGCGGGCCATCTCCGATGCGCTCCCCGCCGAAGAGCGCCCCGGTGTGGTCAAGGCGTACTGGACCGGCATCCTGGGCGTGCTGTTCTCCCGCGGCCACTTCTCCACGCCCGGGAAGCTGACCGCGCTCGACGGCCTCTTCGACACCGCGACGGACGACCTCTCCGACCCGCGCTGGACCCGCGAATGGGACTGGCACATCGCCCGGGCCGTCGAGGAGGAGGAAGAGCACAACCCCAAGCTCGTCCACGTGATGCGCGAGTTGTGGCACCGCACGGGCGGCAGGTCGATCTACCGGGTCGCCGCGGGCCAGTTCACCGCGACGCCGGAGCTTCCGCCCACCTTCGAGCAGCCGCCGACCGACTGACCGCCCTCCCAGCCAAGGACCAGAGATGACCACCGCACTCCGGCAGACCAGCGACGCAGCCGCCTGGACCGGCCCCGCACCCGTCGCCTCCATCGAGCAGTACCTGGGCCGCAACGTCCACCTGCTGCCCCAGACCAACCAGCTCCGCGCCCTGCACACCGTCGTCCGGGACCGGGAGGCCAGCCGTCGAGACTTCGTGTTCCACGCCGGCCGGATCATCCGCCTCCTGACCGAGGCCGCCCTCGACCTCCTGCCCTTCGAGCCGTACGACGTCCGGACCCCGGTCGGCAGCACGTACCGCGGGCTGCGCTTCGCCGACGGGCTGCTCGCCGTGCCCATCGTGCGTGCCGGGGAGAGCATGGAGAGCGAACTGCGCGCGGTGATCCCGGGGATCAGGATCGGCAAGATCCTCATCCAGCGCGACAAGACAACCAAGCGACCGCACCTGTACTACCAGGCGCTGCCCGACGACATCGCCGACCGCCACGTCCTGCTGCTCGACCCGATGCTGGCGACGGGCGGCACGGCGGTGGCCGCCATCGAGCTGCTCCTCGAACTGGGCGTGCCCGAGGAGAACATCGTCTTCGTCAACTTCATCACCGTGCCGGAAGGCATCACGGCAGTGTGCGAGCGCTTCCCCGACGTACGGATCGTGACGTCCGCGATCGAGGAGAGGCTCAACGAGAACGCCTACATGGTGCCCGGCATCGGCGACTTCGGTGACCGCTACTTCGGCACGGACCGCTAGACCCGGACTTCGCGGGCCGTTCTTCTGGGTCTGTGGCCAGCGGATTCGCGTGATGTCGGGGTCGAGGAGGTCGCGAGCGGAGCACAACGGGGGTCGGTCATTCGGTACGGGACGCGCCCTCTTCGTCGTCACCCGCGTGTCCCCCCGGAAGCAGCGGCGCCCGGGCGGCGGGATGCCGATCCGGGGCGCCTCGGGGCAGGCGGCCGGTCATGACGGCGGGGTGTGGGTGAGGGCCCACACCTTGCCGTTCTTGTTGCTGTCCGTGGCGCGCGCCGCGTGGATGCCGCGTGCGCGGAGTGAGGGGGCGACTTGGCGGATACGGGCGCTTGGCACGGCGGGAGTCGTGGGCCGACCGTCGGCGGGGCCTCGCCCGTCGCGGCGCGGTGCCTGATGGAGTCCGGCCATGGTCCCCTGCCGTCTTCCGGGCGGGAACGCGTAGGAAGCGGTCCACTCGCGCAGTGCCCCAGCGGGGACGGGCCTTCCTGGCTCCGCCACCGGCACGCCGAAGCCTGCCCTCTGTGGCGGGCGGGCTCCTTCTGGCAGCGTGCTGTGCACGCCTCGCCCATGCCACATCCGACAGCGATCACATGCTGGACAGCGCGCAGCGGGCTCGGGGTGCGGCCCACGCCGCATCCAGGAGCGCACCGCCGGTGGGCGGTGCCGGCCGCCTGGACCGTTGATCCGGGACCTCTCGCCGTCGCTTGAATCAGCCGCAGTCGGCGGGACACGGGCATTCCGTGGCCTGACGAGCTGCATTTCACCGGTAGGTCTAGTACCCCGGTACCACCCGGCCGTCACTGATCACTCCCGGGTACCACCGGATCCGGCAGTTCGCGGGCTTAGCGTGACGGAGGAGGCGTCACGCGCTTTCGGGCGCCACGATCCGAGAGAGAGAAACCGGATGATCGAGGCACAGCAGCTCACCAAGAGGTACGGGGAGAAGACAGCCGTCGACGGGCTGGACTTCACCGTGAAGCCCGGCACGGTGACCGGCTTCCTGGGGCCCAATGGTGCGGGCAAGTCGACGACGATGCGCATGATCGTCGGGCTGGACGCACCGACGCGCGGCTCCGTCACCGTGAACGGACGGCGTTACGCCCGTCACCAGGCTCCGCTGCAGGAGGTCGGGGCGCTGCTTGAGGCGAAGTCGATCCATCCGGGCCGCTCGGCCTACAACCACCTCCGTGCGCTGGCGCTGACCCACGGCATTCCGCCCCGACGCGTCGACGAGGTCATCGAAGTGGCCGGTCTCGGCAGTGTCGCGAAGATGCGGGCCGGTGCCTTCTCCCTCGGCATGGGGCAGCGGCTCGGTATCGCGGCGGCCCTGCTCGGCGACCCGCAGACCGTGATGCTCGACGAGCCGGTCAACGGACTGGACCCCGAGGGCGTTCTCTGGATCCGGAACCTGCTGACCGCGCTCGCGGCCGAGGGACGCACAGTGTTCGTCTCCTCCCACCTGATGAGCGAGGTGTCCCTGGTCGCGGATCACCTGATCATCGTCGGGCGTGGCCGACTGCTGGCCGACACGACCGTGCAGGACCTGGTGCGCGAGGCGGGCGGCGACACCGTTCAGGTGGCGACGGACGACCCCGCGCACCTGCGAGACGTGCTGGCCGGGCCGGGCGTGGAGATCACCTGCCGCATCGGCTCCGAGGAACTGCAGGTGACCGGCCTGTCCGCCCGTGAGATCGGGTTGAAGGCGGCCGAGCACGGAATCCCTCTGTTCGAGCTGACCACGAAGGCGGTGTCGCTGGAGGAGGCGTTCATGGAACTGACCAGGGACGCCGTGGAGTACCACGGCTCCACGACCGGCGACGAGACCTCCGGGAGCGCGGCATGAGCACCCTCGCGGCAACCCCCGAGACTCCCGAGGCCGGCCAGGCCGAGTCGGCCCGGCCCGCCTACCGGGTGACCGGACGTCGCGTGCTCGCCTCGGAGTGGGCCAAGCTCTGGTCGCTGCGCTCCACCTGGATCACCCTCGGCCTGGGCCTGCTGTTCCTCGTCGCCTTCGGTGTCATCGCCGCGAGCCACTACACGTCGAATCTCGACTCCGGCCGGCACATGGACCGCGACTTCGCCACCGCGACGGCAGTGAGCCTGTCCCTCTCCGGCACGAACTTCGCCCAGCTGGCACTCGGCGTGCTCGGCGTGCTGGTCACGGCGGGCGAGTACTCCACCGGCATGATCCGCTCGACCCTGGCCGCGGTGCCTCGCCGGCTGCCCGTGCTGTGGTCCAAGGCGACGGTGTACGGGCTGGTCGCACTGGTCATGGCGACGGTCGGCGCCTTCGCAGCCTTCCTGGTCGGCAGCCGGATTGTCTCCGGCACGCCCGCCGCCATGAGTCTCGGCCATGCCGGCGTCGTCCGCAGCCTCCTGGGCGCCGGGCTCTACCTCGGCATGGTCGGCGTGATCGGCACCGCGCTGGGAGCGCTGCTGCGGTCCGTGGCCGGTGGCATCTCGGTGCTCGTGGCCGCGCTCATGCTCGTACCCGGGCTGGTCTCCCTGCTGCCCAGCTCGTGGCAGGGCGACATCGACTCCTATCTCCCCAGCCACGCGGGCGAGTCGATGTTCGCCCTGACCCATGACTCGACCTCCCTGTCGCCGGGCGCCGGGCTCCTGGTATTCCTCGGATGGGCAGCCCTGGCACTGGCCGGAGCGGCCTACCGGCTGCTGCGCAGCGACGTCTGAGCGGCAGCCACCCGCATCATGGTCTGATGACCACCGTGACCACCGAAGATCTCACCGGGATGGGGCCGCTGGTCGCCCGGCTCGGCCGGGCCGGCCAGCGGCTTCGGCACGCCGACCGGGCCCGTCCGTGGGTGCTGGACACCGCGGTGGTGGTTCTGGTCCTCCTGCTGTTCTGTCTCCCTGACCTGCTGCACGCGGTCGGCGTGCTCGGCAGGGACGACGACGGCGACGGCCCACGCCGCTTCCAGGTGGCGTTCACCCGGTTGCCCCTGGCGGGCATGCTGGTCCTGCAGGCCGGGCTGGTGCTGCCTCTGTTGTGGCGGCGACGGGCACCCGCCGCCGCCTTCGGCGCCGTCACGGGCGTGTTCGTCCTCCAGTGGGCGCTCGGCGCCGCACTTCGTGCGGACGTCTCCCTCTTCGTCGCCCTCTACAGCCTTGCCCTGCACGGCCGGCTACGGCAGCTTCCCCGGGCATGCGTGGTCACAGCGGGTGCGCTGAGTCTGGTCGCTGCGCGGGCCTCGGCGGCGGTGCCGGTCTGGGACGCGCTCTTCTTCCTGCTCAGCACAGCGACCGCCGCCCTCGCGCTCGGGCTGGTGATCCGCATCCGGCGGGCTCAGCTGGCCGGGCTGCGGGACCGCGCGGCCCGGCTGGAGACCGAACGCGACCAGCGCGGCAGACTTGCCGTCGCGGCCGAACGGGCACGGGTGGCCCGCGAGATGCACGACATCGTCGGCCACAACCTGTCCGTCATCATCACTCTCGCTGACGCGGGCGCCTACGCCACTGCCGCCGCCCCCGAGCGGGGGAAAGAGGCCCTGCACCTCATCAGCGACACAGGCCGCCAGGCTCTGGGGGAACTGCGGCGGGTGCTCGGCGTCCTGCGTGAGGCGGACGGTGTGCCGACCGAGCCCGAGATGAGCCCGCAGCCCGGTCTCACCGACATCGACGTACTGTGCGAGAGCGTGCGCGCTGCTGGCCTGGAGGTCGTCTACCGTAGGGCCGGAGACACCGATGCCCTGGACAACGGTGTGCAGCTGACGGTCTACCGCATCGTGCAGGAAGCCCTGACGAACACGCTGAAACACGCCGGCGCGGGTGCCCGTGCGAACCTGGCGATCGTCGTGGAGGACACGCGGCTGACCATCACCGTCCAAGATTCCGGCCCACTCACCCCGACCGGCCGTCCCTGCACGACGAACGAGGAAGGACACGGCCTGGTGGGCATGCGAGAACGAGCGGCACTCTATGGCGGGCACGTCAGCGCGAGCCCCGCGGGCGTCGGCTGGACAGTACGGGCCGACCTCGACCTGACTCCCCAGGACGGTGCGCGGTGACCACCGTGCTCGTCGTGGACGACCAGCCGCTCCAGCGGTACGGCTTCCGCATGCTCCTCGACTCCGTGCCCGAGACGGAGGTGGTCGGCGAGGCCGCCCATGGGGCTGAAGCCGTGCGCAAGGCCGCCGAACTGCGTCCCGACGTCGTCCTCATGGACGTACGCATGCCCGGCGTGGACGGCATCGAGGCCACCCGCCGGATCGTCGCCGCCGGCGACCGCTCCCGCGTCCTCATCCTGACCACCTTCGACATCGACGAGTACGTATACACCGCCCTGCGCGCCGGAGCCAGCGGCTTCCTCCTCAAGGACGCCCGCCCCGAGGAACTCCTGGCGGGCATCCGGGCGGTCGCTGTCGGGGATGCGGTGATCGCCCCCGCACTCACCCGCCGCCTCCTCCACGAGTTCGCTCGTCTCGTGCCGCCGGGCGACGACGGCTCCGCCGAGGACCTGAGACTGGGCTCTCTCACCGACCGAGAGCGCGAGATCCTCGTCGCCATCGGCAAGGGCTGGAGCAACGGTGAAATCGCCAGCCGATTCGTCCTGTCGGAGTCCACGGTGAAGACCCATGTCGGCCGCGTCCTGTCCAAGATCGGTGCCCGCGACCGTGTTCAGGCGGTCATCTTCGCCTACGATCACGGCCTGGTCCGCCCCCGTGCCGAGTGAGCCGAGGAAGACGCTCCGACGTAGCGGCAGACCGGCGCGCGAGGGTCTGCCGCAAGATTCGTGAGCCGGTCGCGCCTTGTAGCTGCTGATCTTCCGTCGAATGATGCGGAAGTCGCCTCGACATCGCTCCTCGTACGGATGGTGCGGCCGAGATTCGGAGACCGTGCACGAGGTGTGGTCCCAGTTGCAGGAGTTGTCGTTCCCGTGGATCCCAGGTGTCGCCGTCGTGTCCGTGCAGACGGCCGGCGAGGTGATACGCGTCGAGGCCCGATGCACGCCCAGCTGAGTCACCTGCCCGGCTGCGCCCATGGAAGCGAACTACGGCCACCACCCGCTGATGGGGTTCGTCGACCACGGGCCGGGCGGCACGGGTGAACCGGTCGCGACCCTCACCGCGGCCGGACAGCTCGTGACCACCGGCCGCCGGCGCATCCTCCGCCTGGCCCGGCACTGGCCCTGGACCGGTCAAATCACCGCAGCCCTCGACTCGCTCACCCAGCTGCCCGACCCTGACTGACCAGCAAATTCACCGCACAACGCCTGCCGATCCGGCGCCCGCAGCCGCCCCGCCACCAGCTTCGGCACCGGCACCGGCAGCAGCGGCTTATCAGCGACCACAGTTCATCCGACACGACCCTCGGCCGCGGCATTCCCTTCCCCACGCCGGAAACTACGAGCGAACAAGCCGACCGTCACCTGATCAACAATTTCCTCGGGACCTCTGAAGCCGGCGGCATGAACCATGCTTGCACATGGGCGACGTCCCCCTGCCGCGCCCTCCCGGGCAGGCGGACGCCGATCTGCTCCAGGTGCTGTGGTGTCCCTTCGACCACCCAGACCACCCCCACCCCAGCATCGCGCTGTTCTGGCGGTCGGCCGTCGCGGTCACCGATGTCCTCGACACATCCCCCGAGCCGCCCGCGGTCGAGTTCCCCGGCTACCTGCCCAGCCATGCCTCCTCTCGCCGGAGGAGGTCATCGAGCCCCCAACTTCATGGAGCTGAGCAAGGAGCTGCAGGTACAGCTGGCGGACTGGGACAGGTGGCAGGCCGCCGGGGCCGCGGCGGGCAGTTCCTACGCCGTGGCCCCGGGGAGTTCTGCATGAACAAGCTGTCCATCTCTCCCGGCTGGAAGGCCGGTGGCTGGACCCGTTGGCTCTCACCGACCCCGTGCCCCGGACCTGCCTCACGCGCGGCGCCGAGATGGACCCGCTGCTGACCATCGCCTCGACCGAAGGGAAGGGCAGTACCAAGAGCTGGGCCCCCGAAGGGGACCAGGCCAGCGACCTGCTTCCCCCTGGCGTCCGGTCGGCGAACCACACCCGGATCGCCCGTGCCCGAGGCTATGACCTGCAGCTCCACGCCTATCCGGCGTCCCCTGACCATCCGCACGCCGAGCTGGTGCAGTGAGGCGTTGCTGAAGTCTCCACGACCCGTGTACACCGCTTTCCGGGAAGCGGGCGTACGGGAGGGGGAGGCCTTGTCCCCTCTCGTCCCCTCTTCGGAGCGGTGCAGCGAAGGGGTGGTTGCCGCTGTCACAGACGCCGGGCCACGTCGGCGGCGAATGCGCTCATCCAGGCCAGGGCCGAGTTCCAGTTGATGGTGATCTCGTTGAGCGACCAGGCTTCGAGGTTGTCGACGTAGCACAGCTGCGGTGCGCAGCCGTGCAGCCATGACGAGGCGAGGGGGTCCTGGAGGCCGGAGTTCGGCCCGCCGGCGACTGTCCCGACCGGCGGGTTGGGCAGTGTCGCGTCGAAGGACTTCGCGTACCAGCGGCTGTGCTGGTTCTTCGCGTCGTTCGCACCGTATCCGGTGATGTACGACTGCCCGAGGGCGTTGCGGCCGAACAGGTAGTCGAACCCTTCGAAGACGGCGTCGGCGTACGCATCGCTGCCCGTGAGGTCGTACGCGGTGGCGAGGACCACCTGGTTGTTCAGCATCGACGCGTTCGAGCCCCAGTCGTACTTCCCGTCCGACGGGGTGTACGTCTGGCCGAACCGCTCGGCCCGCTGGAACGAGAGGAGACGGTCGGCGGCAGCCGTTACCCACGTCCCGATCTGCGCGTGCTCCGTGAGCCCGTCGCCGAAGCGTGCGAGGTCGAGCTGGGCGAGAGCGGCGACCGAGCCCCAGTAGAACCCGTTCTGGCTGAAGGCGGCTCCGGCCGTGTGGAACCGGCTCGCCCGGACGTCGTCGAGGTAGTTCCCCTTGTTCGTCGTGAGATAGAGCTCGGCTGCCGCCCAGTAGAACTCGTCCGACACGTCGTTGTCGTTGTACGGGCCGCCGCCGATGCGGTCCGCGCGGGGGGCATACAGCGCGGGCTCGGCCCGCGCCGCGGTGTAGGCGCGTTCGGCGGCGCTGCGCAGCCTGGTGGCGAAGCCCGGATCGAACCGCTCGTAGATCCTGGCTCCTTGTGCGGCGACGGCCGCGAGGTTGAGCGTCGCTGCTGTCGACGGGCGGTGCAGCTCCCGCTTCTTCTTGTCCTGATGGGGGAGCATCGGCGGGCCGGTCCAGGACTCGTCGTGCACCTTGTGGTGCACCATGCCGGCCAGCGGTCTGCCGTCCGGCACCTGCATCTTGAGCATGAACTCCAGGTTCCAGCGGGCCTCGTCGAGGATGTCCGGGACGCCGTTGCCACGCTCGGGAACGGCGAGCGTCGAGTCGCCGAGCTGCGCCTGCGAGCCCTCTGCGAGAGCCCGTTCCCACGCGGACAGCAGCTGATAGGTGGCGATACCGCCGTTGACGACGTACTTGCCGTGGTCGCCCGCGTCGTACCAGCCACCGGTCACGTCGAGCGTGTAGTCGCAGGTCCAGTTGTCGACGTACGGTTTAGGTGTCTGGCACGGCACCCGGGTGTCCCCCGTGTTGGGTGAGGAACCGACGTGTCCGGCAGGCCGAGCATACGCGGCTCCGGCGATCGCTCCGTCGATCGCGATGCCGCTGCGGTTGGTGTAGAAGAACCGCATCGAGTCGGTGCGGAGCGCATCGTAGAGATCCGGTCTGATGGCGAAGGAGTGGCTCTCCTCACTGCCGACAGCGAGCCGGAACTCGCCTGTGGCCGAGACGCCGCTGAAGTCGATCCTGTGCACCGAGGCGCCTGCGGAGCCGTCGAAGCCCGCGGGTTCCGTCGTACCCGTCGCGACCGTTCCACCGCCGACTCGCCGCAGCGTCCAGGGCAGCGGATCCGCCGCGGCGGTCGTCAGCGTGGCGTGCTTCGGACCGTTGGGGAGGTATCCGTGCTGGTTCACCTTCACCGCTGGTCCGGTGTCCGGAGCGTAGGCGAACTCCTTTCCGTCGAGCGACACGTCGTCCATGCAGAACTCGTACGGCTCGTCGGCCGCCCCGAGGCGGAACTGCAACTGCGACAGCACATACGCGTCGCTGTAGCCCGTCCTGAACGTGTACTCGTAGTGCTTCCAGGAGTCCCCCGTCGTGAATCCCCTGGCGAAGTACTCGATCTTTCCGGGATTGTCGAACGGCGCGACGCGCACGATGGGGTTCGCCGCTGCGCTCGTCCTCGCGCGGAACCTCAGCGTGTACGAACTTCCGCCAGGCAGATAGATGCTGTTGTGCCCGACGAGAACGTCCCACGGCTTCTCCGACGCCGGGGCATCGACGCAGAAGACACCGCCCTGGACCTTCGGACTCATCCCGGCGTTGACCCACCACGGCTTGAACGTCCCGGTGAAGTTGCTGTTCTGCAGCAGCCTGCCGTCGAGCAGTGGCCGTGGCTGCCCGCCGCTGTAAGCCGGGAGCGTGCCGGCCGGAAGCTCGGGGTGGTCCTGCGGGGGGCCCGACTGGCCGGGCCCCTGTTCACCGGAGCCGTACCGGGGCAGAAGCCAGCCGTCGACGCCCCCTGAGCCGCCGTTGAACAGCAGGAAGTCCGCGACGTGGTCAGCGTCGAGATCGGCGAAGACGCCTGCGGTGCCGGCGAACGCGTCGCCGGAGCGGATGGTGCCGAGTGCTCTCCAGCCGGTCGTCAGGCTCCATGGGCCGCCGGTGTTCTCCCAGGCGAGGACGTCACCCGACACGTACTCGACAAGTACCACGTCGGCGCGGTCGTCGCCGGTAATGTCCGCGAAGGACAGCTCTCCGCTCGGGCCTTCCTGGGGATACCCGAAGTCGATCTTCTTCCAGTCGCCCTCGGAGGGGAAGCCGTGCCCCGTGTTCTCCCACGCGGTGACGTAGTTGAGCCTTCCCTTCACGAGGAGGTCGTCGTCGCTGTCACCGTCGATGTCGACGAACAGCAGGTCTCCGGTGTAGCCCAGGTCGTTCGCGACCGTGCGCGGCTCCGCCCATTGGACCGCCTCGGCAGTGGACTCGTTGCGCCACACACGCATGCTCGCGAAGCCGGTCGGGGACTCGGCCGCGTCGAGGATCCTGACGTAGTCGTCGCGGTCGTCGCCGTCGACGTCGCCGAAGAACACCTGGCGCGGGTCCGCATCGTCCCGCACGGCGGAGTCCGGTGTGACGTCGCCCAGCGCGGACCAGTCCCCCACACCGACGTTCCGCCAGGCCTGGATCCGGCCGCCGGATCCGGCGACGATGCGATCGGCGTCTCCGTCACCGTCGAGGTCAAGGAACCGAGTCTGCGAGCCAGCGCCCGCAGCGTCCGCGACCTCGCCGAGCGGTGCCCAGGATCCGACGCCCCGCTGCAGCCGCTGGAGCGTTTCGAGGAAGCGTCGGGCAGCATTGCCGTTGAGTACGTCGGCCACGGCGCCGAGGGGGTTTCCCCAGTTTCCGAGCTTCGCCGCGTAGCGCCTCAGCGTGGTCTGGGCGTCGGCGACCAACGCGCTGGAGCCGGCGACGGCGAATTCCACCAGCGCTCCGGTGAATGCTCCGGCGAGCGCACCCCAGATCGCGGTGCCCAACGCGGCGCCCCAGACCTCCGCGTCGATCGGCTTCCCGTCCAGAGCCGCGCTCACCAGTTCGCTGACGCCCCCCGCCATGCCCCCGGCCACGGCTGCGCACACCGGTGCGGCCGCAGGCGCACCTACGTTGAACGCGGCCAGGCACAGCGCCCCGGACACGATTCCCGCAGCGGTGGCGGCCAGGCCGGTGACGAACTTCTTCCAGAAGCCGTCCCAGAAACCCGCGGTGCCGATCTCGGCCGTCGGCACCACGAACACGAGGCTGTCGCCGACGGCCCGGACGCTTCCCTCGTACCTGACGTCGTCGGCCGGCTGCTGGTAGTACCCCACGCTGTTCTGCTGGGCTCGACGCGTGAAGAACTCGCTCAGCGAGTGCCCATCGGCCTGGTCGGCCTGGGCGTCGTCGACCACCTGCTGCAACAGTTGCTGCAGCTGCTCCGGCCGGCCGACAGGACCGAAGTCGATGGCGGCCACGAGATCGTCGTCGTTCTGCGCCAGTGAGCGAAGGCTCCCCGCATCGCGCGCGCAGCCCATCCGCAGCGCCGCGCCCCCGTTCTCGGTCGGCTCGGTGGCGAAGGACGAGCCTGCCGCGGAACACCCGGTGCTGTCCGCTGCCGCGGCAGCGACGGGGCGGACGGACCCGACGGCCGTCAGCACCATCGAGAGGAGGAGCGCGACAAGCGCAGCACCCCCGGAGCGTGTTCTTCCTGCCGTTCCTGATCTGAGCGTGCTCTTGGGCACTCCCATTCCCTCCCAGGTCTTGCACACAGGTTCGCGAAGGCGCTTGCAGGGCCCGTCCCTTGGACGGTGCTCTCATCGCCTGTCCGACACGCGGGCACTCGGACTCCGACGCCGCTGAGGTCTCGCGTATGCGGCCCGCCCGCGACGGGGCCCGCGCCACCTCGATGACGGCATCGGTGCCGCCGCCCCATGGAGATCCCGCAGGAAGAGCGGAGCGCACGGCTGGATCGGTCGTTCGGCCACGGAAGAGCCATGTCCACGGAACGCGCACGCGCGTCCGGCGGCGACGAACCGATGCAGCCGTGACTCGGACGAGGCGCCGCCCGGTGCCGCCGGGGAAAGCGGCGGCACCGGAACGGGGGTGACCGCCCGGGGGTGCGGGTGGCGGCCACCCGGCACGAGGCAGCCGGTCCCCGGCCCTCCGCACACGGATCCGGCAGCCGCCCCGTGGCAGGCCCGGCAAGGAGCATGTGGGCGGGCAGGCGAGACCTTCCCTCTCAATAGATCTTGATCCACTCGATCTTGTGCACCCGGTTGCCGGGCTCGGACACGTCGTAGCTGTCCACGACCGGGTTGTAGGCGACCCACTTGCCGGCGCCTATCCGGTACCTGCGCGCATCGCCCTCAAGAGCCTGGAAGCGGAACTCCACCTTGTTGTTGCCCGTGGAGATCCAGTTCACGCCGTAGATGGCCACGTTCATCTCGCCGGCGTTCGCGAAGCAGAGCGTGCCGTGCACTGATTCGATCTTGAAAAAGTCCGTTCTGTTGCCGCACTCCGTCCTGTTGACGGCATGTGCGGGAAGGGCGGTCGTGACGGTGGCCAGCAGTGCCGCGCCGGTCACGCCGGTCAGGCGCAGGATGTGGCTGATCGAGCGATTCTTCACAGGGGCCCCGCAGTTGAGGAGGATATGGATCACCTGCAGAGACGGGACAGCACCGGATCAGGTTGCAAAGAGACGGCAAAGGACATCTCGCGTCGTTCGGCACGGTTCAGGCCGATCCGTCCGGGTGATCCGTTGAGCCTTCCAGCAGGTGTCGAACAGATCTTCTTCCAGTGCGCCGCGGGGGACGACGAACGCGGTGATGTCCGTCGCAGCATCCAGCATGCATCGTCTCGACCCTGCGGGATCAGACGCCCCGCCTGGAGACCCCTCCCCCTGGACCATCAAGTTCCACGGTCAGGTGTCCACCGCGAAGAAGGAGCCTCAGGCCCTGGCGTGCCCCTGCCGGGAGATCGCCTTCAGGGGGCACTCGGTTCAGGAGCAACGACCGGCCCGAGGCCGGACGGGACTGCCCCTGCTTCGGCTGAGCGCGGTTCAGGTACCGGCGACTCGCCCGGGGCCTGCGTCCGCGGCGAAGCGCGCCTGCACGTCAGGGCTGTCAAGGAGTCTTGCCGGGTAGCCGGGTCCGGTCCTCACCGCGACGTCCTGGTGATGCAGTGGTTCACCGCATGAGGAGCAGACGACCTCGGCCTGAGTGTCGTGGCCGCAGGCGGTGTGGTGCATGACCACGGGGATGAGGGGTGATGAACTCCACGCCTGCGAGCACACCGGCGGTCACCATGGAACGCGACGGCCACGTGCTGCTGATGGGCCTGAACCGGCCCGCCAAGCGCAACGCCTTCACCAAGCAGATGCTCAGCGAGCTGCCGGCCGCCCACGGTCTGCTGGAGTCCGACGACAACCTGTGGTGCGCGGTCCTGTTCGCCCACGGCGACCACTTCACCGGCGGCCTGGACATGCTCGATGTCGGCGCCGAGCTGGCCGCGGGCCCGAGTTCGCTCCACGCTCCGGCGGCGCGGGAGGACGGCGAAGCCCATGACGCCCGCCGGAGTTGGCAGACCGTCGGGCGCTCTGTGTCCGACGGTGGGCGGGACGCCTGCCCGTCCGTCGCGTCGGTCGGGCGTCAGTGGGCGATGCGGTAGCGGTGTTCCGGTCGGCCGGTGGTGCCGTAGCGGAGTTCCAGGAGGACCGTCCCCTCCTTGGCCAGGTAGGACAAGTACCGCTGGGCCGTGGCACGGGAGACGCCGGTCTTCTCGGCGGTCTCGGCGGCGGACAGGGCCGTGCCGGCGGCGCGCAGGGCGCGGTGGATCGCGGAGAGCGTGGGCGCGGAGTGGCCCTTGGCCGGGGAGCGGGGCACGATGGGTGGGCGGGCGGCGCTGAACAGGGCGTCCACGTCGGCCTGATCGGCGCCGGTGGCCCGGCTGAGGGCGTCCAGGCGGTCGTGGAGCTGGCGGTAGGAGGCGAGCCGTTCGGCGAGGTCGGCGGACCCGAACGGCTTCACCAGGTAGCCGACGGCACCGAGCTTCATCGCGCCACGCACGGAGGATATGTCGTGGTCGGCGGTGATCATGAGGGCATCGGGGCGGGATTCGCCCTGGTCCTGGCTGAGCCGGCGCAGGATGTCGAGTCCGCTGCCGTCGGGCAGGAAGACGTCGAGCAGCAGCAGGTCCGGGCGCAGCGTGCGTACCGCCGTGAGTGCCTCGGCCACATTCGCCGCCGTGCCGACCACGTCGAAGCCCTCGACCCGCCGCACATACTGACTGTGGATCTTGCCGACCCGGAAGTCGTCGTCCACCACCAAGGTCCGGATCATCGTCTCTCGCCTCCCATGGGCAGCGCCATCGTGAACAGGGCGCCCCGGGGCGCCGGCGTCGTGTCCGGCAGCGGCAGTGCGGCCGTGAAGACCGCGCCCGGGCCTTCGCTGACCGTGACGGTGCCGCCGTGCCGTTGCACCAGTCGGTGCACCATGGCCAGGCCCAGGCCGCGGCGCGCGGTGCCCCGGTCGGGGCGGGTGGACCAGCCGTCCTCGAAAATCGACTCGGCGGTGCCCGGCAGGATGCCCGGACCGTTGTCCGCGACGCGCACGGTGATCCGCGTCCTGCCTTCGGCCACCGTCAGCCGTACCCGGCGCCCTCCCTCGGGGGGCGGGCCCCCAGCCGTGGCGTCGACGGCGTTGTCGAGCAGGTTGCCGACGATGGTCAGCAGCCGGCGCAGATGCGGCGGGTCGGCGCTGAGTGAGGAGTCGCCCGTGAGGACGATCCGCACCCCGCGTTCGGCGGCGACCGTGGTCTTCGCCACGAGGAGCCCGACCATCAGCGGGTTGCCGATGTGCCGGCGCACATCCTCGGTCAGGGCCTGCCCGGAGCGGGCCGTCTCGATGGCGTACGCGTACGCGGAGTCGTGTTCGCCGATGTCGAGCAGCCCGGCGAGGGTGTGTATGCGGTTGGTGAATTCGTGCTGCTGGGCCCGCAGCGCGTCGGTCAGCCCTCGCACGGAGTCCAGTTCGCGCAGCAGGCCGATCATCTCGGTCCGGTCGCGCACGGTGACGACGGCACCCAGTTCGCGGCCGTGCAGGGTGACCGGCATGCGGTTCACGACGAGGCAGTGCTCGTCGGTCAGGACGCTGACGTCCGTGCCGGGCAGGCTGCCGTCCAAAGCGCGGCGCAGCCGGCCGTCGGGCAGCACTTCCTCCAGCCGGCGGCCGAGCGCGGTGCCGAGACCGAGCAGGCGCCGGGCCTCGTCGTTCACGACGGTGATCCTGCCATCGGGGTCGAAGGCTACGACGCCCTCCCGGATGCCGTGCAGCATCGCCTCGCGGTCCTGCAGCAGGCCGGCGATCTCCTCCAGCTCCAGACCGAACGTGGTCCGCTTCAGCCGCCGCGCCAGCAGGTAGGCCGCCGCCGCTCCGAGGGCGGTGGCGATGGCGGCGTACAACGCGAAGCTGGGCAGCTCGCGCCAGAGCTCCCCGAGCACGTCGTGCTCCGGGATGCCCACCGACACCTCGCCGACCAGCGCGCCGGAGGGGCCGTACAGGGGAGCCCGGCCGTTGGCGGACCGCCCGGTCGCGCCCTGGTCGACGCCGACATGCGAACGGCCGTCCAGCACGGTGAGCGGCTCGTTCGTCGGCTCGCCGAGCAGGGCCGGGATGGGGTGCGAGTGCCGTACGCCCTTCAGATCGATCACTACCACGTACGACGCCGCAGACGCCCGGCGGATCCGTTCGGCGACCGTCTGCACGACGTCACCGCCGCCGCCGTACTCCATGGCCTGCTGGATCTGCGGCTCAGCCGCCGTGGTCTGGGCGATCGCCAGCGCCCGCTCCTGGTAGGAGCGGTCGAGTTCGGCCCGTTGCGCGAAGGCGAACAGGACGAAGCCGATCAGGCCGGTGAGCGTGAGGATGACCAGTTGGTTGGCGAGGATCCGCGCGGACAGTCTCCGCTTCCCTCCGCGGCCGATCCGGAGACGGATGGGTGTCACAGGTGCCTCTTCGTCTCGGTCCCTCTTCGTCCCGGTACCTCTTCGGATCCGGTGTGCGTCGTGCCGGTGCGGGGTCGTGCCGGGCAGGCCCCTGCGCCGTACCCGTGGTGGCGCGATTGTGCCTGATGGCCGGGACACTGCCTACCCCTCATCCGCTGAGCAGAACGAGCAGAAGACGGGGTTACGCAACTTTCGCGGGATACCGCGGAAACAGCGACGTAACGGACGGCTGCCTCTAGCGTCTGCCTGGCCTCGACCTGCGAGGAAGGCGAAGGGCAGCGGAGGACGGAGACGGGCGGTGAGGAATCCGCGGGAGATCCGCGAGGACCTCCCTGACATCTCCGGAACCACCCGGATGCAGCCCCGCCATTCCTACGAGGAACTTCGAGGAACTCCGAGAAAGGGAAGGAGGCGGCCCCATGGCTTCGCGAAACGATGTCGCGACCAGCCCGGTCTCCGGTGCGACAGAACGTGCCGACGCACGCATCGAGATCTCCGGGCTCACCAAGCGATTCCTGACTCCTGCAGGTGAGGTGTTCACGGCGCTGCAAGGTGTGTCGTTCACCGTGGAGCCGGGACAGTTCTGCGCCGTGGTGGGTCCCACCGGCTGCGGCAAGTCCACGACGCTGAGCATGGTGTCGGGGCTCGACCGGCCCAGCGAGGGCTCGGTCAGGGTCGGCGGCCGCGAGGTGGACGGCATCACCGACGGCGTCAGCTTCATGTTCCAGGCCGACGCGCTGCTGCCGTGGAAGACCGTCCTCGGCAACGTGCTGATGGGGCCCGTGTTCCGGGGGGTGCCCAAGCAGCAGGCGCTCGCCCGGGCACGGGACTGGCTGCGCCGTGTCGGTCTCGCCGGCTTCGAGGACCGTTACCCGCACCAGTTGTCCGGCGGTATGCGCAAGCGCGTGGCGATGGCTGCGGCGCTGATCAACGAACCCAGGATCCTGATCATGGACGAGCCGTTCGGCGCCCTGGACGTGCAGACCAAGGCGATCATGTCGACCGAACTGCTGGACCTGTGGGAGCAGATACGCCCTTCCGTCGTCTTCATCACCCACGACCTGGACGAGGCCGTGGCGCTGGCCGACCGGGTGGTCGTGATGACGTCCAGCCCCGGCTCGGTCAAGGAGGTCTTCGACATCGACCTGCCCCGTCCCCGCGGCTCCGTCCAGGAGATCCGTTTCCAGCCCCGGTTCATCGAACTCCAGCACCAGATCTGGGACACCCTGCGCGAAGAGGTGGAGCGCGCCTACGCGAGCACCGCAGGAGGCAAGGCATGAGCACGATGTCCACCGCTCCCGTCCCCGCCGTCGCCGACGGCACGAGCGGCTCGCCCACGGCCGCTGCCCGCAGCGCCGCCCGGCGGCGTGTCGCCCAGGTCTGGGCGGGTCGCATCGGCCTCGCGGTCTTCGTGATCGGCGGCTGGCAGGCCTTCACCGCCTGGGGCCTCGTCGACCCGTTCTTCTTCGGACAGCCCTCGGGCATCGCGAAGCGCTTGGTCGAACTCTTCCAGGACGGCACCGGATTCGGGTCCTTCTACTCGAACATCTGGACCACCATCCAGGAGGCGCTCCTCGGCTTCGTCGTGGGCTCCCTCACCGGAGTCGTCTTCGGCGTCGCGCTCGGCCAGAGCCGCTACCTCGCCGATGTGCTGGGCCCCTACATCAAGATGGTCAACGCGATCCCGCGCATCGTCCTCGGCTCGATCTTCATCGTCGCCTTCGGCATCGGCGTGACCCCGAAGATCCTGCTCGCCGCGGTGCTGGTGTTCTTCATCGTCTTCTTCAACGCCTTCCAGGGCGTGCGCGAGGTCGACCGCAACATCCTCGCCAACGCCCGGGTGCTCGGCGCCTCCCAGCTCCAGATCATCCGGCACGTCGTCGTGCCCTCCGCGCTCACCTGGATCATCGCCAGCCTGCACAGCGCCTTCGGCTTCGCCATCGTCGGCGCGCTCGTCGGCGAGGTGCTCGGCGCGCAGAGCGGACTGGGCCTGGTCATCAAGACCGCGCAGAACAACTTCGACCCCAACGGCGTGTTCGCCACGATGCTCGTCATCTCGGTGATCGTGCTCGGTGCGGAGTGGCTGATCGGCAAGCTCGAACGCCGGCTCCTGTCCTGGCGTCCGCCGTCCCCCTCCGAGGCAGCCGGCCTCTGAGCCGCGTTGACCTCAGCACCCCTCAGCACCCCTCAGCCCCGCAGCCGGCTCCAACGCGCCCTCCCTCCGTCACCCCCCGCACCACCCCCTCCCCCGTCTCCCGCTCCCTTCGTCACCCGCTCCCCGCGTCGCCCGTCCCCGCGTTCTGCGCTCCGCGTTCCGCGTTCCAGGAAGACCCGAGGAACCCCGAGGAAGACCGAGCAAGATCTGAAAGGAAAGAGCCGCCATGCTCAAGAGAGCACTCACCGCATCGATCGCCACCGTCCTCACCCTCGGCGCGGCCACCGCGTGTTCCAGCAGTTCAGCAGACACCGCCTCGGGCGGCTCCGGCGGCATGCCGACCGTCAAGCTCATGGTCGGCGGCATCGACAAGCAGATCTACCTGCCCTACCAGCTCGCCGAGAGCCTCGGCTTCTACAAGAAGTACGGCGTCAAGGTCGAGCTGAGCAACGAGGCGAACGGCGGTGTCGGCGCCGACACCGCGATGGCCTCGGGGCAGGTCGACATGGCGGGGGCGTGGTACGTGCACGCCATCGACTTCGTGGCCAAGGGCAAGGGGATCGAGTCGATCGTCCAGTTGTCCGGCGCGCCGGGCGAGCGGGAGATGTGCTCGACCGGGAGCGGCGTGAAGTCGCCCGCCGACTTCAAGGGCAAGACGCTGGGCGTCACCGACATCGGCTCGGGCACGGACACCCTGACCAAGTTCATGGCCGCACAGAACGGCATCAAGGACGACCAGTTCCACCGCATCGCGGTCGGCGCGGGCTCCACCGCCATCGCCGCGCTGCAGAACGGCAAGGCCGACTGTGTCATCACGACGCAGCCGACCGTCTCCGCGATCGAGAAGAAGGGGGTCGGCGCCTCCGCAATCAACCTGGCCACCACCGACGGCGCCAAGGAGACGCTGGGCGGCGCCTGGCCTGCGGCGAGCGTCCTGGCCCGCACCGACTGGGTGAACTCGCACAAGGACACCGTGCAGAAGGTCGTCGACGCCCTCGTGGCCACCATGCACTGGATGGACACGCACAGCGCGGCCGACATCGCGAACAAGCTGCCGTCGTCGTTCACGGAGAACGAGTTGGTGACCAAGGACGACTACATCAGGGCCCTGGAGCAGGACAAGGGCCAGTTCCTGCCGGACGGGATCATGCCGGCCGGCGGGCCGAAGACCGTGCTGGCGACCGAGGTGATGGTGGGCAAGGCGACCTCGTCGTTGGAGCTCGGCAAGACGTTCACCAACGAGTTCGCCCTTGCGGCCAACAAGAAGCTGGGCTTCACCGCCACGACCACCCCGGCCGGGTCCGACGGCTGAGTCGCCGACGCGGACGGGGCCACCCGGGCGCCTGCCGCCCGGGCAGCCCCGTGCCGAGCGCACCGCGGGTCACGAACCGTGGACCACCGTATGCTCACCCCGCCGCCTCGCGAAGGAGACCATGGATGAAGCCCGTCCACACGTCGTTCCTCGCCAGGCACCCCATGACCGCAAGGACCCTCAGGACCCCCAGGTCCCCTGAGACCGCAAGAACCGTAGGAGCCTTCAGGAGCCCCAACGACTCCAGGAACCACAGGACCGTACGGATCGCGAGGACCGATCGGACCGCCTGGGCCGGCCGGACCGTCGTCGCCGCCCTCACCGCCTTCGCCCTGCTGGCGCTGGCCGCCTGCGGCGGAGGGTCCGGTACCGCGACCGCGAGAACCACGGTCAGCGGCGCAGCGCCACCGGTGCGCATCATGGTCAGCGGCCTGGACAAGCAGATCTACCTGCCGGTGCTGCTCGCCCAGGAACTCGGCTACTTCGAAGCGCAGGGTGTGGCGGTGACGCTCGCCGACGTGCCGGCCGGCGTGGAGGCCGAGACCGAGTTGCTGTCCGGGCAGGTCGAGGCGGTGGTCGGCTTCTACGACCACACCATCGACCTGCAGTCCAAGGGCAGGTCGGTGCAGTCCGTGGTCCAGCTGTTGCGAGCCCCCGGCGAGGCGGTGATGGTGCGCGACGACGCGGCGGCCGGCATCAGGAGCCCGGCCGACTTCGCAGGAAGGCGTCTCGGCGTGACCGGGCTCGGCTCCTCCACCAACTTCCTCATGCGGTACCTTGCGGCGAGGAACGGCGTCTCGGCGAGGCAGGCCACATCGGTCGCCGTCGGCGCGGGTGCCAGCTTCGTCGCCGCGATGCGGAGCAAGAGGATCGACGTCGGCATGACCACCGAGCCCACCATCTCGCTTCTGGAACAAAAGGGGCTGGGCGGGGTGCTCGTCGACCTGCGCACCGTGGCCGACGCGAAGGCGGTCCTGGGTGGGACGTACCCGGCGTCGTGCCTGTACCTGACCACGGCGTACATCCGCGAGAACGCGGCGACGGTGCAGAAGCTCGTCAACGCGCTGGTCGAGGCGCTCCACTGGGTCGGGTCCCACACCGCCGACGAGATCACCGACAGGCTGCCGCCCCGCTACTACCAGGACATCGGCAAGGAGGTCTATGCCAGGGCTCTGGAGCACCAGAAGGACATGTACTCGCCCACCGGGTTCATGCCCGCCGACGGTCCGCGGACGGTCCTGAAGGTCCTCTCCGGCTTCGACCCCACGGTCGAGGGCCACAGCATCGATCTGTCCCGGACCTTCACCGATGATTTCGTCGCCCGGGCTTTCTGACCAGTGCCCGGGGGACGGCGACCGGACAGCGCATGGGCGCCCGACCCCCGCGACCGCCCGACGCGCTCATGGCCCGAACGATCTCGAAGACCCCGCACCGAACAGCCAGCCCCGGCAGGACCGCTCCACCGCACTGTTCACCCTCGCCGCCGAACTGCCCGCCGCCATCCTCGCCCGGGTGCTCGGCGTCCATATCCAAATCGCCGTCCGATGGCAGAAGGCATCAGCCGGCGACTGGGCCTCTTACACCGCCGATGTCAGCCCCGTGTCTCGGAGAACCAATGAAGCTACCCATCACCATCCACCAAGCACGGCTCGGATCCACGGAGTTCAAGGTCATCCGACCAGCCCGGCCCCTGGTCCACGCAGTGCTCATCGACCACGATCGGCACCTGGACACCTACCTCGATCAGGACGCCGCCCAGCGGATCGGTGGGCTATGGACGCTCGCCGCCTCTTCACCGCGCTCGCTGGTCCACCTGCCGATGCGGGGGAACCGTGGCCCCTCCCACGCGCTGCCAGAAGACGGCACACGGCAGCTTGATCTCGTGCTGCTGCACCACTCGCTCCAGTTCGCACCCTCACGCTGGAAGGAAGTACGAAGACGGCTCGGCCCAGGGCGTCCGCAGACGGTGACGCTGCCTGGCGCAGGACACACTGACGAAGCCGTGACTGACCACGAGGCACGGCACTACCAGGAGAACCGGGATCTGTTTCACCAGCATCTCCACGCCGAGACCCTGTTCATGACCGGCAGCGCGAAGGTGTTCAGGGACACCGCCCGGCACTTCTTCGACGTCGCCCGAAACGGCCCCGGATACGCCCCCGTCCATCCGAGCTATCCGCACTTCTGCTCCGAACTCCACTCCAACGACGGCACTCTCGGTGACGCGCGCGAGATCCACATCGAGTACTGCGGCCAGTGGGACGCATGACCCCGACCGACGACAAAGCCAACGCCCCGCCCACCTCTCCCACGCCCCGGCCGACCCGCTGGTGGCGCTGGTCGCTCGCCTGCGCTCGGACCGCGTCATGCTCCGCGACTCCGGCCGCGCCCGCTCCGGACCACGCCGCCCGGAGCGGGGTGGACGGAGACGAAGGGGCCCGTGGTCGGGGCGTGGAGGCGGACGTCCATGGGGACGGCGCCGTTGGATGTTTCGGTGAGCGCTGCTTTGCGCCGGGCCGGACGGGGCGGGCGGGGTCGGTACCGGGCAGCAGACCAGGCTGCCGTATGCGGCGTAGGTGTCGACCACCGGGGCGGCGCTGACCACGAGCGGGACCGGAGGGGCAATGTCGCTGTGCGGGTTGGACAGTTGCAGGACGACGTCACCGATCGCGGTGTTGGCAGCGGTCGGGGGCGGCGGAGATGCTCGCTCAGGCGGGGGCGCCGAAGTGGCTGCCGGTCATCTGTCCGTCCTCCGTGCCGGCCGCGGCGACACAGCGGAAGACACGGAGCCCGGCGTCCCACTGCGAAGCGCTCGGCGGAACGACCGTGATCTGCCACTCGTCGGCGATGTCCGCGCCGTGCGGGGACCTGGTCTCGGCCATGACCTGCTGGCTGCACAGTGCGCGGACATCGGGGTGCTTGATGAGATCCCGCGCGTTGTTCGTCATGCCGTCCGCGGGCAGGGAGGCGACGGCGAAGGTCTCCCACACGTGCTTCACATGGCAGTCCGCACGGCTGACGGTGACGATCCCCGATACGTCGAGGATGCCGCTCCAGCACTCGGGAGTGGTCACACACCGGCCGCCCACACCCTCCACAGCCGCCGCGGGGCAGTTCTCGGTGGTGGTCGACACCCCGAAGCCGGGTGAGGAGGGCGAACTGCTTCCTTGGCCTGTTCCCGCCGTTGAGGGCGCGGCGTTCGAGGAGGAGTCCGCTCCCCCGCTCGACTGCCCGGTCCGGGAGACCACCACGGTCACCGACACCGTGACCGAGACGGCCACCGCCGCCAGGACGGCGAGCAGCCGGGGGCGCCACCGTTTGGATTCTCGGTCGTCTGCTCCCGTGGTCGTCTCCCCGGTCCCGGGTGCCTCGCCCGGGTGTCCCGGAGCTGTCCCGGCCGGAAGGGGGTTCGGCATGGTCTCGGGCCACGGAGCCGTGTCCTGAGGCGAGGTGTGGGGCGCCGCGGAGATGTCCCGGTACTCCCGGTGGACATGACCGCCTGCGGTGGTCGTGCCGGGTGCCGGCCCGAAGCGACCGAGATCGACGGTGTCGAGGTCGACGGCGGCGAGACCGTCCCGCAGCGCCTCGGCGTGGGACAGCCGGTGCACCGGGTCCGCCGACAAGGCCTGTCCGAGCACCTCGTTGAGGGCTGCCGGTACGGCGGGCAGGGCGGGATAGGGCCAGGTGTGCCGCACGATGAGTTCGGCAAGGCCGAGTTGGCCGCCGTCCGCGGGGAAATGGGGCGGGCGTCCCAGCAACAGGGCGTACACGGTCGCGGCGAGCGAGTACACGTCCCCGGCGGGCGACGGCTCCGCCATGCGGAACGCCTCGGGTGGCGCGTACGCCGGAGTCAGCGCCTCCCTGGTCACGGACAGTTCCTGATCCGGCCGCGGCACGGCGGCGAGCCCGAAGTCGGTCAGGGCCACTGCGCCGTACTGGTTGACCATGATGTTGCCCGGCTTGATGTCGCGGTGCAGCACCCCGGCGGCGTGTGCGGCTGCCACCGCGTCGGCGATGGCCACACCGATGTCGCGGGCCTCTTTCACCGGCAGCGGTCCGTCCCGGTGCAGCCGTTCGCCCAACGAACCGCCGGGACACAGCTCCAGCACGATGTACGGGCGGTTGTCGTCGAGCACACCGGCGTCGTACACGGCGACCACGTGCGGATGCCCGGACAGCCGCCCGGCCGAGGTGACCTCTCGCATGAACCGCTGCCGGTCGCGATGGGTGGTCAGCCGTCGGCTGTCCACCTTGAGCGCGACCTCCCTGTCCACCATCAACTGACGCGCCCGGTACACCGTGGCGAACCCGCCCTGTCCCAGGACCTCCTGGACGTCGTAGCCGGGAAGCTCGAATTGTCCGGGGCGCATGCGCCGCCTCCTCCAGTGTGCATCCCCCGGAGCCGGCACGCCCGGCCCAGAACGGGTGCCGCGACTGTAGCCCAGCGACGCGACCGCCTCGACAGCAGCATGTGCGCGGCGATCACCCGCGAGCACCCGGACCCGATCACCAAACGCCATGCCCGTGCTGAGCCCCGAGGACTGGAACCGCGGCAGCACCGTCCCGCCCGGGTGCGCACCGTTTCACAGGAGCTTCCAGGCGTTGGGGTGCACCGACGTCGCCTGGGCGACGGCTGCGCCATGGAATCACGACGCGGTACCGACGGGTGGCCTGCTTGCACCGGGCCTGTCTGCTGCCCCGTTGCGGGGCAGCAGACAGGCGTCCGACTCGCGTTCTTGACATCGTTGTCTAAAAGCGGCTCTACGAGCGCAGCACGCTACGGAACGTGGCAGGCTCGCCGAGGGGTCGGCATACGCGAGGGCGCCCGGGTGCCCTACGGAGTGTAGACGGTGTCACTGCCGTACAGCTCCCTGGTGAACGCCGAGACGTCGGCGCTGCGATCGGCGCCGTCGAGGTTGTACGTGAGATAGACGCCGTATCCCTCGGCGACGGTTCGGCGGGCGAGGTCGGCGGACGTGCTCTGCGAGGTGCGGCCGATCTCGACGGCCGCCGGCGACAGCTGCGACTTGGGCAGTGCGACGCCGGGGACCTGCCAGGTGCCGTAGTACGGGTTCCAGGCGTAGTCGAACTTGGAGGAGATGTCGACGCCGTCATAGGACAGGCGCGACGCGGCCGGGCCGATGTTGTAGAGGCTGATGATCTTGTCCGGCATGTTCGCTCTCAGTGCCGTCACCAGGTGCACGAACGAGCTGTCGTTGGGCTGGGCCGTGCCGTTCCTGCCGTACTCGGCGTATTCGTCGTCGAAGTCGATGCCGTCGAGGCCGTACTGGGCCACGGCGTCCGACATCTCTTCCGCGAACGCAGAAGCCGCCTGCTGTGACGTGAAGTTGGCGAACCCTGCGCCCTGGTGATTGCCGAGGACCGAGAGTACGACCTTGATGCCCTGCTGCTGCAACGGCCGAATCTGCGTGGCTGCGTTGTCGAGGACGCGCTGCACGTTCTCGTTGAAGTACAGATACGCCGTCTTCGTGCTGGTGTCGTAGTTGATGTTCGCGGCGAAGATCACAGCGATGTCGAAAGCGTTGCCACCGCCCTCGGCGAGCGTGTACTTGCCGACGTTGAGGATGCTGTTGCTGTTCACTTCGATGTAGGCCACCGAGGTCGGCCCCTGCTTGGCGCAAGCGGGAGCCGCTGCCGCTCCGGTCGCGCCGAAGGCGAGGGCCATGACGGCCGAGAGGGCGAGCGCGGCCGCCCGCGCTCTGTTCCGTACCAGAATGAACATCGTTGGTCGATCTCCCATCAGCTGGTTGGCGCCCGATCTGCTCGGAAGCGCCGAGTGGACTCTCCGCGTCTCTGCTGCTGTGGCAAAGCGCCGAGGATCGTGAAGGAAACGTCTTCACGACTCCCCCGCCTGACCGACCACAACCTTATTGCTGGACACATGAGTTGGCCGGGGTGGTGTTTGCGCCAAAGGTGGCAGCAGAGGAAGTCGGGGCCACAGCCGCTCAGGAGGGCGTCGACGGCAGGCCAGGCCCCACGGTGGCCGTCGCGGAGATGACGTCGTGTCGGCGGGGCTTCGAGCCAGCCGTGGGACTTTCAGGCAGGGGTCATTCCGGAACGACTGATTCCGAAATGATCCGCCGACCCGCGGGCACCACGCCGACGACTCCCGCGTAGAGGGAGCCCCGGGTCAGCGGCCGTCGCGGCGCCACTCGTAGCGCCAGGCCACGCCGAGGCAGTGCTCCTCGCCGGGGAATTCGGGCCGCGGAGGGCCGAGGCGGCGGGCCGCGTCCACACAGCGGTCGTCCTCGTGAAGGGCGAGCCCCTGCACAGCGGCGAGCTGGACCCCACGCTCCGGGTCGTCCAGCAAGGCGGCCATCGCCTCGGTGAGGACAGAGGCACGGTCGCCGCCCAGTCCGACGGTGAAGCACGCATCCTGACGTACCGTCGCGTCCCCGTCCGTCATCAGTACCAGCAGCGCCTCACGCATCTCGTCGGGATGGGCAAACGGCTCGCGTCCCGTGCCGAGTCCGGCCGCGACGGCGCGCCGTACACGCCTGTCGGGATGGCCGGCGTGAGGCAGGAGGGCCGCCTGCGAGCGCGGAGCGACGTGCTCTCCCAGTGCGATCAGCACTTCGGCGAGGACGGCGGGATGTGTCTCCCTTGTCGACCAGTCGGTGAAGATGTCCAGTGCGGGGCCGGCGAAGGCGTCCGCATCGCTGTCGTCGAAGAGGTGCGTCAGTCTGAGAACCTGGGCGCCGAACAGCCGGTGGGCGGGGGCGGGATGCGTCCGCAGAGCCGCGGCCGCCGCCCAGGTCTCCCCGTCGCGGCGGCGCGCCAGAGTGATGGTGGACCGTGACCAGGCGGCGTGATCCTGATCGTGCCGAAGTGCGCGTGCCGCCAGTTCCTCGAACGAGGCGCGGATGCCGAGTATCTTCTCCAGGTCCGTGAGGATCGCCGCGTGCCCGTCGCGGACCGACACCCCGCCGAGGGTGGTCTCGACGATGCTGTCGAACTCGTCGTCCTGGACGCGGGCGCGGACAACGGCCGTCCTGGCGCCCGTGCGACGCCGGAGTCCGGCTTCGGGCCCCGCCTCGTGAAGGCGCCGCGCGAGGTCCCGCATCTCCCTCAGCTCGGACTTCGGGTACCGGTCCCGGATCCGCTCGTGCAGGAGGGCCCCGACGAGTGCGGGCGACCCCGCCTCGACCGCCTCGCTCAGCGGGGGCAGCTCTCCGGGCCTGCTCCTGCCGGGATCCGCGCCGTGCGCGAGCAGCAGTTGGGCCATGTGTCCGGCATGCATGCGGACCGCCAGGCAGAACGCGGCGTCCACCAGGGCGGGATCGCTGTCCTGGCGGAGGAGGCGGTGCACCAGGGCGGCGTCTGCCGCCCGCACCGCAGAGAGCAGGGCGGACTCGCCGTCCGCGGCACTGTCCGTGTCCATGCCCGTCCCCCGTCCCCCGTCCCCCGTCCCCCGTCCTGCGGTCTCGCGGACGAGTGTATGCGGGAGTCGGGGACCGGGACGTCACCTTCCCGCTCTGCCGAGGGCGGGGCGGGCCACCGATCGCGGGCGCAGCTCCGCCCGACGGGGCCGACCGCCCCCGACCGTCCCGGAAGGGCCGCGGACCGTCCCGGCGCCCATCGGCGAACCGTCCCAGGAGGCGAGACAGCCACGAGGCGTCCCAGAAATCGACGCAGGGCGTCCCACATCCGTGACGTGCCCCGTGGATCTCCGCGCCCTGCACAGATCGGCGCATCCTGCCGCTGGACGGAGCGCCGACCCGGCCGGTTCACGGAGACGTGGGGGCAGCCTGCGCGCCGCCGCCCGCTCGCACCCCACCGCCGCTCCCGCTCCGCCGCCCGTTCGTGCTCCGTCAACTGTCCCGGAGCGAGTCCCCGCGTCCCAGAGCATCCCGCTCTGCTGTTCACGGTGGTGGGACGGAGGGGCTGTGGCCAAGGACGGTCGTCGCCGGCCGGCACCGTTCCACCCTCCATCCGTCCCTCCCGGGCATGTCCCGGAGAAGCAGGAAGAGATTCCCTTTGTTCCCAACGACCCTCCGAACACCAACGCGTTCGGTCGGCGCCCGTGTCACGTCGCCGACACTCGCCCTGGCCGCGATACTCGTCGGTCTGCTGCTCGGCCCCCGGTGTCACCCAGGCTCACGCCGTCACCGACGTTCTCCAGCGTGACCTCGCCGGGCTCGGATACGCCCCCCCTCAGCGGTGTCGACGGCATCTACGGGCCGCAGACCACCGAGTCGGTACGGCACTTCCAGAGCGACAACGGCCTGGACGTCGACGGCGACGCGGGCCCCCGCACCATGACCTCGCTCACCGCGAAGGTGCAGGGTTGGCGTGGTCAAAGGTTGCTCATGGGCAGCATGGTGACGCTGGCGATGGCTTGGCAGGTGGTGCGGTCGACGGCGGATCCGCGTGCGTTGTCCTGGGGGATCGCACCTCTGAGGATGCGGGGGGGGCCGGCGAACAGGCCGAAGCCGTCCGCCCCATCCCCCAACCCCTGCGCTACCGGGCCCGGCCTTCGCCTCGCTGACGAGTTGCTCCGGCTCCGGCTCCCGGAGGTGTTGTACTCGCGTGGGGCAGATGTCCCCCTGCTCCACGCCGGTGAACGCCCGCAGCGGAACGGCTCTGCGAGCATGGTCGTATGACGGCGAGAATGAACAACGCACGTGGCCTGTATCTTGACGGCATCCGCGACGGCAGGGCACGCGAAGCGCTCGATCGATACACCGGGGACCGGTACACGCAGCACAGCACGGGAGTGGCCGACGGCAAGGAAGGATTCCTCGCGTTCTTCGAACCCTTCCTCGCCCGCAATCCTCGACGTGACATCGAGGTGGTCCGCGCGATCGAGGACGGCCAGTACGTCTTCCTCCATGTGGCACAGACGCTGGGGGGTGTGACGCACTGGGTGACCGCGGATCTGTTCGACACCGACGACAACGCCCGGATCGTCGAACACTGGGACACGATCGCCCCCGGCGGACTGATCAGCCCGTCGGGTCACACACAGACCGACGGCGCGACCGAGGTCGCCGATCTCGACCGCACGGAGGAGAACAAGCAGAAGGTCTCCCGCTTCATCGCCACGGTCCTCCAAGACGGACAGTTCGAGCGCGCTGCCGAGTTCATCTCGCAGGAATCGTACGTGCAGCACAGCCCCGAGGTCGCGGACGGCATCGACGGCTTCACCGCGTTCGTCGCCGAGCTCACCGCCGAAGGCAAGCGGCTGACGTACACAAAGGTGCACCGGCTGATCGGCCAGGGGAACTTCGTCGTCACCCTCAGCGAGGTCGACCAGGCCGGCACTCCCATGGCCGTGTTCGACATCTTCCGGCTTCAGGACGGTGTCATTGTCGAGCACTGGGACGTGGCGGAAACCGTTCCCTCCCCCACCGAGGCGAACAACAGCGGCAAGTTCTGACAGCCGCCCGGCCGGGCGGCGGCGACCGACATGGCCTCGGCTCCCTCGCAGCGCCACGGAGCAGTGTTGGACCGAGGCCCGTCGCCTTCTTCCCCAGCCCTTCCTTCCCCTCTTGGAACCCGGGGCCACTGACACCAGACTCTCCCCTATGACGACCACCACCGAAGAACGTTGGGAGCCCGCCCACGGCGCCCCCTACCACCCGGTCCCCTACCGCCCGGAGCGCATGGAGCCCGCTGAGTCCCTCACCCGCTCGGCAGAGCTGCGCGACCGGATGCGGCAGCGGCGCTCGGTGCGCCAGTTCTCCTCCGATCCCGTGCCGGAGCAGGTCGTACGGGACGCCATCGCCTGCGCGGCCACGGCACCGTCCGGTGCCCACCAGCAGCCATGGACCTTCGTACTGGTCCGGGATCCGCAGATCCGCAGGCGCATCCGCGAGGCAGCCGAGCACGAGGAGCGGACCTCCTACGACGGCAGGCTCGGCGAGGAGTGGCTCGCCGCCCTGCGCCCGCTGGGCACGGACGCGGTGAAGACGCACCTCACGGACGCCCCGGCGCTGATCGTGGTCTTCCAGCAGCGGTACTGGCTGGGTGCGGACGGCGCCAAACGGAAGCACTACTACGTGGACGAGTCCGTGGGCATCGCGGTCGGCATGCTGCTGTCCGCCCTGCACCTGTCGGGCCTGGCCGCGCTGGTCCACACGCCGAGCCCGATGCGCTTCCTCTCCCAGGTGCTGGGACGGCCCGAGAACGAGAAGGCCTTCGCGGTGATCCCGGTCGGCTATCCGGCGGAGGACTGCCAGGTGCCGGGCCTGAAGCGCAAGGCGCTGGACCAGGTGATGGTGGAGGTCTGACGGACTTGTGAGGGCAAGACCTGCACCGCACAACAACGGGAGACGGATCGCTCCGGGTTGATCGCGTGGACGGTGGGCGGCACGTCCAGCACGGCGGCGGCCGCAGCCTTCCTGCTGCGGCGCCGCCGGTGGAGTCCCTCGGGTAGCCGCAGGTTGTGACGCCATGCGCCGTTCACGTGCCCGAATCCCCGATCGCGACCCGTGCTCTGCAGGACGCCGTTGGTATGCGTCGCCATGCTGCTCATCGCCGTCACCCCACCGAGCGCGACGTCGGCGACCTCGGCCCGGTGTGGCGCTGCTGTCGCTGCGCGGTCGGCGGCCCGCGGCTACACGCGGTGCCAGCCGGGCCCAGCCGTCCCTCGCGCCCGTCGGTGCCGCCGCTCGGCACGCGCAGCACCTGGGACACGTCGACCCGAAGCCCGGTGGAATTCAGATCCTGAGGGCACTGTGCCCGGGAACACCTGGCCTCGGGGCAATGGTCCGGCCACGACGCGGCGAGCTCACGGATCGACTCCCCCGTCGTCGGCCGGCGAAGGGGCCGCCGCCCAGGCGACGGGTCCCCTCCGGTGAGGGGAGCGCCGCTGCGTCACGTGCCGGCTGGCCGGCAGCCGGTCGCACGTGAGGAGCGGCGATCCTGACCCGTCGGCCGGCGCCGTTGGATGCAGGTCGCGCCCGAGTCCCCAGTCGGCTTTGTCGCGAAGAGCGCCGGGCGCGGCATTTTCTTGTCAGGCCTGCGGGGTCCAGGCCGCCACGAGGTCGACGAGGCCGGGGAACCGGGCGTCGAGGTCGGCAACGCGTACATGGCTGCGGCGCTCCAGCCCGTACTGGCGCTGACGGGTGATCCCCGCCTCGCGCAGTGCCTTGAAGTGATGGGTGAGCGACGACTTGGGTCGGTCGAGCCCGAACCAGCCGCAAGGATGGTCGAAGCCCTCCGACTCCAGGAGCAGTTTCCTGACGATGGTCAAACGCAGCGGATCGCTGAGCGCACCGAGGACGACCTCCAGGCGCAGATCGTCGACCGCCGGCTCCGGCAGGGGTTCGGGCAGGTCGGGCGGCTCGGGGAACACCTTGACGACGGGCTCGGCGGCCGTGGTCCTGGGCATAGGCGACTCCTCATATCGCAATCCCTATATACGAGTTCGATCGTACTGCATGCTAAGTTCGACTCGACTCGTACTGCTGGAGCCGGCAGGAAAGATCGGGAGGAACACTCATGTCCGAGACACGGACCAGAACCGTCCAGGCCATCGACGCACGGCGACGTGACCCCGGCACGGATGCCGGCGAACGGTCCGTCGCGCCACTGTGGTGGGTGTGGCTCGCCGCCTGGCCGGTGACAGCCGTCTTCGTGCTCTCGAACGCGGCGACGCCGCTGTACGTGCTGTGGCAGCACGACATCGGCTTCTCCAAGGGCACCCTGACCGTGGTGTTCGCCTTGTACATCGTCGGCCTCATCGGCTCGCTGCTGGTCTCCGGAGTCGTCTCCGACCGGGTCGGCCGCAAGCCCGTCCTGCTCCCCGCGCTGGCGCTCGCCCTCGCCGCCTGCCTGATCTTCGCCACCGCCGGCAGCGTGGCCGCGCTGATCGTGGCCCGGCTGTTCACCGGGATCGCCGTCGGCGCCGTCGTCTCGGCCGGCATGGCCGCGGTGACCGACGTGGCCGGACCCGAGCGCAAGCGGATCGCCGCTCTGCTCGCCTCCTGCGCGATGGTCTTCGGTGCCGGACTCGGCCCGCTGGTCGCCGGCGTGCTCTCCGAGACGGCACCGGGGCCGACCGTCACCGTCTTCATCGTCGAGGCAGCGCTCCTGGTCACCGCGGCCCTCGCCGTGCTGCGGATGCCGCTGCGCCGCCCCGAGACGCGCGCCGAGGGCGCCTGGGTGCGGGTGCCGGGCGTGCCGCGCGGCAACGGCCGCCAACTCGCCCTCGGCGTAGCAGTGTTCGCGCCCGGCATCACCGCCACCTCCTTCGTCCTCTCGCTCGGCCCGTCGCTGCTGTCCGGACTGCTCCAGACCACCAACCGGATCGTCGCGGGAGCCATGGCGTTCGTCATGTTCCTCGCCGCCACCGGGGTGCAGTTCGCCGTCCAGCGGCTGCGCCGCCGCACCATCCTCACGGCCGGCGCGGCGAGCACCACACTCAGCATGATCACGCTGATCTTCGCCGTGCACACCTCGGTGGTGGCCCTGCTCATCCTCTCCGCGCTACTGGCCGGCGCCGGCCAGGGCATGGGCCAGCTCGGCGGCCTGTCGCTGCTCAACTCCACCATCGCGCCGCAGCGCCTTGCGGAGGCCAACGCCGCGCTCAACGTGGGCGGTTACATCCCCGCCGGCGCCCTGCCCGTCTCCGCCGGCTACCTCAGCGACGCCGTGGGCCTGACCACCGGCGCGACGATCTTCGGCGCCGTTCTCGTGGGCCTGGCCGTCATCGGTGGCCTGGTCGTCCTCTCCACCCGGCGCCAGGTGACGGACCCGGCCTGACGGGCGCGGCGGGAGAAGACCGGCCTGACGGTCTGCCACAGGGTGCCGCAGAACCGTTCACGGACTGCGACAACTGCGGCACGACGAACATGCTCCCGGGGAGCGGTGCACCGCCGGACGGCAGCGGTGCACCGCTCCCCGGGCTCGTGCGGGCACGTCCGGGGCCCCGCCGCGCACACCCGAGGGGACTCCGTTCGCGGACCTGCCCGGCCCCTGGGCTCCAGCCCGCACCGCACCCCGCGCCCGGCCGCTCAGTCCGCCCGGATCGCCCGGAACAGCAGGTCGCTCAGGTCCCGCCAGCGCTCCACCACGTCCGCACGTCCGCTGAGGACGTCGGACACGTGCTGGGAGCCGAAGAAAGCGGAGACCAGGGAGCGCGCGGCCCGCCCCGGGGTGACGCCGGGACGCAGCTCGCCCAGTTCCTCGGCGGAGGTGAGCATCGACTCCAGGAGCGAGACCCAGTCGACGTACGGGGTGGGAAGTTCGGCGTCTATGTGCGGGCGCTCCAACTGCAACCGGGCGCCCGCCTGCACGATCACGTCGTCCCGGAACGCGGTGGCGGCCCGCTCCAGCACACGTGCGGCGGTACCCAACGGGCCGAACCCCTCCTCGACGACCTCGTCGAGGACTTTCGGCCAGCGTGCGTAGTGCTCCTCCACGATGGCCACGGCCAGGGCTTCCTTGGTCGGGTAGTGGAAGTACACGGCGCCCTTGGTCATCTCGACCCGGTCCGCCACATCCTTGACCGACGTATGGCGGAAACCACGCTCGGTGAAGAGCTGCGCGGCGCCCATCAGGACGCGCAGACGGGTCCTCGCCGAACGCTCCTGTTTGGGGTCGGAGCCCCTTCTGACCGGAGTTCTGTGCGGGGTGAACGCGGTCGGCTGCGGCTCTGGCATGAAAGGCGGTCCCCTGTCGGTCGGCGTATCGGCTCATCCACCGATATGTGACGGCATGTTCGCTTGTACGTGGTGGCGGAAAACGACCCCGGCAAATACCTTCCTGAAGGTATATTTCTGCAGGGGTCGCCGCCATGGGCTGCGCCGGGACGATACCGGTGCGGGGGAGGTCACGGCGACCACGGGGAGGAATCCACTGTGTACGTCATGCCTGGACCTGGGACACGTGCAGGACGGCCGGAAACACAGCGCCACCGGGGAGGGCTGGAATACGACCGGAGCGTTCCGCGTGAGTCCGTCCACAAGGCGGCCGACGCGGAAGTGCTGCTCACGGACGCAAGGCGGCTCGACGACGAGCGCTTCGCGGTGGCGGCCTCATGGCACAGGGACCACTATCTCGCTCACCACGGCGGCTCCGCGGCCGACCCGGTGCTGCTGGTGGAGACCGCGCGGCAGGCCGCGATCCACCTGTCGCACCGCTTCCTCGACGTCCCGCACGGAATGCCGTTCGTGCTGAGCACGATCTCCGTCGACCTGGTGGAGGCGCTCCCCCCGGTGGGCACCGACCGGCTGGCAGTCGGGCTCGACGCCGTCTGCCGTTCTCCGGCGCAGGGCGAGCGGCGGCTGCGCTTGGAGCTGGAAGCGGACGTTCTGGTACAGCACACTTCCGTGGGGCGGGTGCGGGTGCGCTGGGAGCCGATGGAGCCCCGCCGCTACACCATGCTGCGCCGGCGAGGGGAGCAGGCGCCGGAGGCGGTGCGACCGCCCGCGCTGCCGCCGGCCGTACCGTTGCCGCCGTTCCGGGTCGGGCAGTGCGCCGAGCGAGATGTGCTCCTCGCCGCCGAACCGCTGCGAGGGGACGGCTGGTGGCTGCGGCTCGACCGGGAGCACCCCGTCCTCTTCGACCACGAGTCCGATCATGTGCCGGGCATGGCGCTCGTGGAGGCGTTCCGTCAGGCAGGCCAGGTCACTGTGGGGGACAGCAGGCCGGTCGCGAACGCCGTGACACTGCTCGACGTGAGGTTCACGGCCTTCGGTGAACTGCACCTGCCGGTGTGGATCACTGCGGAACCGGCCGGCCCGGACGGAAACGTCCTCACCGTCCGCGCCCGGCAGGGCGACCGGGACCTGGCCCACGCCACGCTCCGCCGCGGCGCTGCGGAGTCCGCCCTTCCCCGGCTGGACACGGCATGCTGAGCGCACAGCAGCGGTCCACCGCGCCCGACCTGCGACGGACCGAGACAGACAGTCGACTCGGCGGGCGGAACGGCCGGGGCGAGCAGCGCCATGGGGACGGGGAGGACCCGTTCGGCCTGCTCCTGGGGGCCGCGGAGCGGGACGCACGCAGTGCCGACGAGCGGCGCGCGCTGGGCCCGGGCGTGGCCGCCGCCATCGTCGACGCGGGGTTCCCACGGCACTTCGTACCGGCCAGGTGGGGCGGCGCAGCCGGAAGTTTCGGCCGGCTGCTCCGCGCCGCGTCGGCCGTCGCGGAGGCCTGCGCCTCCACCGGATGGTGCGCCGCCCTGTACGCGGCGCACGGCCGACTCGCCGCGTACCTGCCCGAGCAGGGGCAGCAGGACCTCTGGGCCGGTGGCCCGGACGTACGGATCGCCGCGTCGGTCGTTCCCCCGCAGGGACGCGCCACGGCAGTACCCGGCGGCTGGCGGCTCGACGGAGAGTGGCGGATGGCCAGCGGGGTCGCCCACGCGGAATGGCTGCTGCTGGCCTCCTGGGCACCGGGGCCCGAGGGTGTGCGGGAGCACAGGTTCTTCGCCGTGCCACGCGCCGAGCTCTCCGTCCTGGACACCTGGGACTCCGTCGGCCTGCGGGGAAGCGGCAGCAACAGCGTGACGGGCGACGGGATCGTCGTACCCGCCCACCGCTCGTTCGTGTTGGACGCGTTGGTGCGTCCCCTGCCCGACGGGGCCCGCTGCCACCGCGTCCCCTACCCGATGGTGGCCTCGCCGATCTTCGCGGCGCCGGTGCTGGGCAGCGCGCGTGCGGCGTTGCGGGCCTGGACGGCCGAGTGCCTGGAGCCGGGTCCGGGCAGGCCGGGCCGCGACCTGCTGCTGACCCGGGCGTCCGCGCGGCTCCACGCGGCGGGTCTGCTCCTGGAGAGTACGGCCCACCGCGCGGACCGGGGGGAGATCACCCCGCTCGCGGTGGCCGAGAACCGCAGGGACGCGGCGACCGCGGCGGAGTTGTGCCGCGAGGTGGCCCACGACCTGTTCGCCGCCTCGGGGCTGCGCGGACAGTCCCCGGAGAGCCGGTTGCAGCGGGCCTGGCGGGACGTCACGACGGCGGCGTCGCACGGGGCCCTCGGCCTGGACGCGGCGGCCGACGCGTACGCGGGCGCGGCGCGGGCGGACGGAGGTGGCCGATGACGGCGGCGGCCCGGCCGGGGCGCTCCACCATCGCCTTCTTCGATGTCGACGAGACCGTGATCGCGGAGAAGAGCCTGATCGACTTCTGGCGGCACTGGACGGCCCGGCATCCGGCGCGGATCGCCCCAGGGCTGCCGGACCTGCGGGCCGAGGCAGCAGCGACGCGGGATCGCGAGGCGCTGAACCGCAGCTACTACCGGCGGTTCGCGGGCGTTCCCCTGGCCGTTCTGGCGGCCGCCGGCCAGCGGTGGTTCGACGGCTACCGCCGCGGCGCTGCGGCCTTCATGTCGGCCGCGGTCGATGCCGTCGCCGCACACCGGGCCGCAGGCCGCGAGGTCGTGCTGGTGTCGGGGTCGATGCGGCCGCTGCTGTCCCCGCTGGCGGAGGAGTTGGGGGCATCGGCGGTCGTCTGCACCGAGTTGGTGGTCGGGCCCGACGGGGTGCTGACCGGGGAGGTGCACCGCCCGATGATCGGAGAGGCCAAGGCGGAGGCCGCGGTCCGGCTCATGCGGGAGCGGGGTGCCGATCCCCGGCACTGTTACGCCTACGGGGACCACGAGAGCGACCTGGCCCTGCTGCACGCGGTGGGCAGGCCGGCGGTGGTGGGAGGCTCGCCGACGTTGAGGGAGGAGGCGGAGCGCCTCGGCTGGCCGGTGGCCCCCGCCCGCCGGGGCCCGCTGGAGAGCATGTGAGAGGCCCGGCTGGCCGGGACGCCGCGAGGGCGCTCCGCACCGGTGGTATGCATGTGCTCTCTTGACGATGGAGGGCGCAGACATGGCCAAACAGGAACGGGCACGGCGCACGAGGGAGAAGGTGCTGACGGCCGCGGCCGAGGTGTTCGCCTCACAGGGCTACAGCAGGGCCACGCTCAGCGCGGTGGCCGAGCGCATCGGGATGACGAAGGGTGCACTCTACGGGCACTTCCCCTCGAAGAGGTCGCTGGCCGGGGCTCTGATCGACGAGTCCCGGCAGTCCTGGACGAGCCTGCGGGCCACGCACGACACCCCGGGTGCCGACGCCCGGCACGTTCTGGAAGGCACCGTCGCGGCATTCGCCGAGCGGTTGCAGTCGGACGTGCGGCTCCGGGCCGCGGTACGGCTCGCGGACGACTGCCCGGTCCTGGCGCGGGCGCTCTCCGAGGTCATGGCCGAGGTGCGCGCCGCGCTGGTCGAACTGGTGCGCCGGGCACAGCGCGACGGTGGCTTCGCCCCGTACCCGCCGGCGCTGGTCGTCCAGTTGCTGGTGATCGTGACGTACGGGCTGCTGCACACACCGGCCGGGTGCGCGGGGAACGACTCCGACGCCGGCGGGGAGCCGCTGTGGCGGCTGCTCTTCACCCTGCTGTCGGCGGGCGGGAGGCCCGGGCTGCCGGAGGCCGAGGCGCCGGGATCGGAACGCGGAGGAGAGCGACCCGGTTCAGGCCCCTAAAAAATACCTTTGCGAACGAATTTTTCAGCCATCCTGCGGTGGCGACTTGGGGAGGAAGCGCATGAGCGTGCTGGACGAGTGGACAGGTCGGCACGCCCCGGGGCGTGCCGACCTCGACAGACAGGGACCGGACCCGACGGGCGACGCCGTACACCGCGCGATGTCCGACGCACGCGACGTCGACGACTTCGACATGAGGCATCTTCGCTATTTCCTGACCGTGGTGCGCGCCGGAACCGTGTCGGCCGCGGCCCAGGAACTCCGGATATCGCAGCCGAGCCTCAGTCAGCAAATTCGGCGCCTTGAACAACGCATCGGCGCGGCGCTGTTCATCCGCAGTTCGCGTGGTGTTGAACTGACGAGCGGTGGTCGGGCCTTCCTCAGGGAAATCCAGGGAATTCCCGGTCAGCTGCGCTCCGCCATCGCCGCGGCGGCTCCCGCACCGCGGGTCTGGCCCGTGGGGGTGTGCGGCGCGGTGCCGGCGGACGTCCTCATCGACGTGCAGAACGTGTTGTCGGCAAGCCGCACGGACAGCGACGCCGCCGTCGACGCGCGGCTGCGGATGCGCTCAGTGGACACGGCGGACCAGGGCGAGCTGTTGCGGCACGGCGAGATCGCCTTCGGCATCGTGCGGCTGCCGATCCCGATGCCGCACGTGGTGCGCGCGGTGGTTCGGGACGAGCCGCTCGGCGTCGTCCTGGCGCGGGAGCATCCTCTCGCCGCCCGCACCGAGCCGACCTGGAGCGAGCTCACCCGGCAGCGACTGCTCTGGTACGAGGAGGGCTGCGCGCCGGGATTCGCGGAGACCGTGCCGGCGCACCTGGCCAGGCTCGGCTGGAACGCGGTGCTCCACCCGGTCAACCAGGACCAGCACGCCCTGTTCGTGCACGCGCTGCAGACCACGTCGGATCTCGTGGCGCTGCGCCCGCACCGCGCGGTGGAGCGCGAGCCGCACCTGGTCTGGCGGCCCCTGCCCACCCTCAGGCCGCCGCGCGAGCGCCTCGCGGTCATCGCTCTCGCGGGCAGCCGCACCGCCCGCATCCTGCAGGACGTCTCGGCGAAACGCGGCTGGACCTTCTTGGCCGAGTGACCGGCCCCTGCCCCTGACCGCGTGTGATCCCGGCCCTCCCCCAGCCGGGATCACACGCCTTTTCCGTTTCCACCGTTCGGTGTTTCCACCGCTCTTTCCACTGCCAGGCACTATAGGCGCCCGGTTATGGCAGGCACGCGCTTCTCGTCTTGGACGTGCCATGGAGAACAAGGCTAGCCTCATGGACATAAAGCAGCGGGCCTCTTTCCGCGACGGTTTCAACCCATGGGCACCCCGACTGCTTTCCGCGCCGAATTCAGTGTGGAATTCGGCAGCGGTCCCTTCCCCTCCTCGGCCCGCCGGGCCGTGCCATGCCAGCGAACCGGACCAAGGGAGCATCGTGATCTCGACCAAGCTGACCGAACTGCTGGGCATCGACCACCCCGTCGTCTGTGCCCCGATGGGTTCCGTCTCCGGCGGCCGGCTCGCCGCCGCCGTCACCCGGGCGGGAGGTCTCGGCCTCGTCGGCGTCAGCTACGGCGACGCGGCGTTCATCGACGAGCATGTGGCCCGGGCCGCCGAGGCCGGCGGTGTCTGGGGCGTCGGGTGCGTCATGTTCACCTTCGACACCCGGCCCGGCCTGTGGGACAAGGTACTCGGCTACGCCCCGCCGGTCATCGCCCTCTCCTTCGGTGACGCCGATCAGGTCCGCAAGTACGTGGTGTCCGCAGCAGACGCCGGCTCCCACGTCGTCGTCCAGGTGCACGACCCCGAGCAGGCCCGTGTCGCCGTGCAGGCCGGGGCCTCGGTACTCGTCGCCCAGGGCGCCGAGGCCGGTGGCCACCACGCGTCGCTGGCCACCCTGCCCCTCGTCCCCGCCGTGCTCGACGCCACCCGGGGCGCGGTGCCCGTGGTCGCGGCCGGCGGTGTCGCGGACGGCCGCGGCCTGGCCGCCGCCCTCGCGCTCGGCGCCGACGGCGTGATGATGGGCACCCGGTTCGCCGCGACCGAGGAATCACTGGCCACCACCGGGTTCAAGTCCCACCTGGTCTCCGCGCACACGGCGGACACCGTCGACACCCGTGCGTTCGACGTCGTGCGCGGCATCCCGTGGGACGAGTCCTACCGGGCCCGCTCCATCGGCAACGACTTCACCCGCACCTGGACCGGGAGGGACGCCGAACTCGCCGCCCGGAGGGCCGAGGTCGAGCCCCGGTGGACCGCAGCCGTCGCCCGCGACGACACCAGCCAGCGGGCGATGTTCGCCGGCGAGGTCCTCGACCTGATCCAGGACATCCAGCCCGCCGCCCAGGTTGTCCGCGACATCGTGGCCGGCGCGCAGGACGTCCTGGCCGGGCTCGCCCGGCGGACCGGCGCCCCCGCCGCCTGATCCGGCCGGCGATTCCGCCCCGCCCCTTCCCCTTCCCCTTCCCCTTCCACCACACCGGGAGTACCCGATGATCCACGTATTGACCCTCACCTACCTGACGCCGCGCGAGACCGTCGTCGCGCACATGGCCGAGCACAAGGCCTGGCTGCGCGAGCACGCAGACCGGGGCCGCATCCTGCTCAGCGGCCCGCGCCCCGAAGGCGGCGCCGTCATCGTGACCGCCGACCTCGACGACGCCCAGGCGCAGGAGTTGGTCGAGAGCGACCCCTGGCACAAGCTGGGCATCGCCTCGTACGAGCGGACCTCCTTCGAGGGCCGCAACACCAGCCCGGGTGTGGTCACCGCTCCCGAACCCGACGACGGCGTGCTGCTCATCAACGTGGCCACCACCGACGACGCGCCCGCCAGCGTGGCCGCGCTCGCCGAAGCCGTCGACCACGTCTCCGCCACCGCCGACGGATTCCGCGGCTCCCGCCTGCTGACGAGCGTCGACGGTGACGCCATCGTCAACCTCGCGGCGTGGACGGACCGGCAGCGGTTCGACGCGATCTTCCGGGACCCCGAGTTCACGCGCCGCTACGAGGCGTTCGCCAGGACCACGACCGGCGCCAAGTACCGGCTCTACCGCACCAGCCGGGTCATCACGCCCAACCGCTGAACCCGTACCGCCCCGCCCGGGCACCCCTCCGTTCCGGCCCCTTCCGATCCCTTCCTGGCCCTTTCCAAGGAGAACTCATGTCAGGCTCGAACACTCCGCCACAGTACGACCTCATCGTGATCGGATGCGGCGCGGCCGGCCTGTCGGCAGCCCTGTCCTTCGCCGAGGCGACCGAGACCCGGCGGATTCCTGCCCGGATCGCCGTACTCGAGCGGTCCCGCGAGGACGAGCGCGGCGGCGCCACCCGCTGGACCGGCGCGTTCCTGCGGATCGACCGGGACCGGCGGCTGGACACCGACTGGGCCGAGCACGTCGGCCGGGTCTCCGCCGGCCTCGCCGACATCGACTACTGCCGCACCGTCGAGCGCGAGACCCCGCAGACCCTGGCCTTCGTCGAGAAGCACGGCGTCGAGATCGCCTTCGAGGAGTTCCCGCTGCCGCACACCTTCGACGGCGGCACCCCTTCCATGTCGCCTCCGGCCAGCCCCCGCGGCGGCGGCGCCTCCATCGTGGAGCACCTGGGTGCCGCCCTGGACAGCGATCCGCGCGTCGACATCCGGTACGAGACGGAAGCGCTGCGCCTGACGACCTCCGACGACGGCTCCGTGGACGGCGTGCTGGTCCGCACCGCGGACGGCCGTACCCAACGGCTCTCCGGCCACGCCGTCGTCCTGGCCTGCGGCGGCTTCGAGGGCAACGCCGAGATGCTCACCCGCTACGTCGGCGACAAGGCCTGCGACCTGCCGCTGATCGCCCCCGGTATCGCCAACAACCGCGGTGACGCGCTACGCATGGCCCTCGAACTGGGCGCCGACACCGCGGGCCAGTTCGACGGCATCCACGCAGAGCCCGTCGACCGCCGCACCCGCAAGGCCGACGCCGTGCTGTACGGCTTCAGCACCGGCATCTTCGTCAACGGCAGGATGGAACGCTTCTTCGACGAGGGGCGCGACACCTGGGACAACACCTTCGAGCACGTCGGCTACGAGATCTGGAAGAACCAGGACCAGGAGGCCTACTGGATCGCCGACGCCAAGACGCTCGCCGTCCCCGGCATCCGGAACGCGCTGCTCAGTGACGTGGACCCGGAGCAGGCCGACACCCTGGAGGAGCTGGCCGGCAAACTCGGCATCGACGCCGAGGGTCTGGAGAAGACCGTCGCCGAGTTCAACACGGCCGTCGGCCCCGGCGAGTTCGACCCGACCCGTCTGGACGGCAAGGCCACCGTGGGCATCGTGCCCGAGAAGTCCAACTGGGCCGTGCCGCTGGACACCGCGCCGTTCATCGGCGTCCCGCTCACCGCCGCCATCTGCTTCACCTACGGCGGTGTCCGCACCGATTTCGACGGCCGGGTCGTCACCCCGTCCGGCACCGCCATCCCCGGCCTGTACGCGGCGGGCGAGGCCACGGGCCTCTTCTACCACGCCTACCCGCCGGCGACCTCCGTGCTGCGCTCGCTGATCTTCGGCCGGCTCGCCGCCCACCACGCCGCCGCCCAGCAGTCCGCCTGAACCCGAACTCACCTGGAGGAACCATGAGCATCGTCAACATCGACGTCACCCTCCGCGACGGCGGGTACCGCAACGGCTTCCACTTCCCTCCGGAGTACGCGCTGAAGCACGCCAGGCTCAGCGTCGAGGCGGGTTTCGACTGGGTCGAGATCGCCTACCGCAAGGGCTCGCTCCTGCCGATCCCCGACCTGGGGCTCACCGGCCGCGGCGACGACGAGTTCATCGCCGCCGTGGCGCAGGAGATCGGCGCCCACAAGACCGCGATGATCCTGCACCCGAAGAACATCACAGCGCACGACCTGCCCGCCATGTACGCCGCGGGTGCACGTCTGGTCCGTATCATCCTGCCGTCCCAGGGCTACGAGCGCGGGCTCGAATACATACGCCAGGCCAAGGACATCGGCTTCACGGTCGGTGTGAACTTCGCCCGGATCAGCCAGTGGCCGGGCCGCGGCATCGTGGACGTGGCCACCGCCGCCACCGACGCGGGCGCCGAGTTCGTCTACCTGGCCGACTCCAACGGCAGTCTCTCCCCCGTGGACACCACCGACCTGACCACCCTGACCAAGTCGGTCACTGGCGGCCCGGTCGGCCTGCACGCCCACAACAACCTCGGGCTCGCCCTGGCCAACGCGATCAGCGCGGTCGCCGCAGGAGCGACATGGATCGACTCCTCGATCCAGGGCATGGGCAAGGGGCCGGGCAACCTGATCGCCGAGCAGTGGCTGGCGCACCTGGACCGCACCGACGCCGGGTCCGCGGCCGGGCTCCACCTGGAGGCTGCTCTGGAGCTGGCCGACCTTCTCCTCGCCACCATCCCCGAGGGCACTCCGTCCCTGCCGCTCCACGACCTGGTCCTGGGCCGCTACGACCTGCCGGTCGAGCACCGCAAGGAGCTTCTGGGCGGCAGTCACCGCGAAGGCATCGCCACCGCGCGCACCCTCGCAGGCGTCCGTTGACCCGCACCGGACCCACCGCGCCGGCGGCGGTCTTCGCACCCGGGGCCGCCGCCGGCCCGGCACACGTACGGTCCGCCGCCGCTTCCCGGCACGCCCTGGTCCTCGCCCCGGTCATCCCCCGCTGGGACGGTGGAGCGTTCTTCGCCCCCGTCACCCGGGTCCTGGTCGGCGCGGGCCTGCGGGTGACCGTGGTCGACACGCTGTCCCTGTGGGACGAGGAGATCGACTCGCTGGACTCCCTCGCCGCCCGCTGGCGCGCCCTCCTCACGCGGTGGGGCCCGGTGGACCTGCTCTGCGGAAACGCGCTCGGCGGCGCGGTGGCCCAGGCGCTGCTGCCCGACGTGCCCCACGACACCGCCGTGCTGCTGGTCTCCGGACCGGCCCGCACGGACGCCCTCCTGGAGACCAGACTCACGGAGATCGCCGAGCTGGCCGCGGGCGGCCGGTCCGGCCAGGCGCTGGCGCTGCTCGACCAGCGCGTCCAACCACACGGCCACCGCCCCGCTGCCGAGGGCGGCACCCCGGCACCGCACGACCCGAGCGCCGGGCGCCGACTCGCCGCCGGGATGCGGATGCTGTGCGGTGTCGACGTCACGGACACGGTACGGGCCCACCGCGGGCCGCTGCTGCAGATCGTCGGAAGCCACTCCCAGCTCGTCACCGACCGCCACACCGCGGCCGCACCGCACCACCGGGTGGCCGTCATCCAGCGGGCCGGCATGCGCCCCCACTTCGAACGCACCGCGCAGGTGTCCGCCCTCGTCGGAAACTTCCTGCAGGAGAAGAGACTCACTTGACTTCCTCCCCCCTCCTTCAGGAGGGGGGAGTCCTACGGCTCGCGCCGCAGGGGTTTCTGCTTCACCGCCGACCGCCCGCCCGGAGTGCTCCGTTGAGGTCCCGCACCAGTTCCACAGACGCATCAGTCGCATGGAAGCGGTACTTGAACGCCCGCTTCACATGGGTGGTCTTCACGGACTCACGTACCACCGAATCAATTTGTGACGCCCTGCGGGTCGTTGGAGGTGGACGCAGGACCGTCCCGGCGGCGAACCGGCTTTGCCTGCCCTGCTCCGCAGGATTTTCGTTTCCTCCCCCGGCTGACGCCGGGGGTATCCACGAAGGAGAAACTCGATGAAGAGCATCGCTGTCCTTCCCGGCGACGGCATCGGACCGGAGGTCACCACCGCGGCCCTCGACGTCGTGGACGGACTCGGTCTCCCCCTCGACCTCCGCTTCGGTGAGATCGGCTGGGAGTGCTGGCGCCAGGAGGGCGACCCGGTCCCGCAGCGCACCTGGAAGCTCCTGGAGGAGACCGACACCTGCCTGCTCGGCGCGATCACCAGCAAGCCGCTGCGCGAGGCCGAGACCGAACTCCCCGCCGACCTGCGCGGCACCGGCCGCACCTTCGTCTCCCCCGTCATCCAGCTGCGCCAGCGGCTCGGCCTGTACGCCAACATCCGCCCGGTCGTCGATCTGGCCGACCGGCGCTTCGACTTCACCGTGATCCGCGAGAACACCGAGGGCCTGTACGCGGGGTTCGACATCAACGGTGTGGGCGACGCCCTGTGGGACGTGGTCGGCGACCACCCCAACGCCCGGGCGTCCGGCCCGCACGCGACCTCCGTCACCCTGCGCCTGCAGACCGAGTTCGGGATGGACCGGCTGCTGCGCCACGGATTCGCCCACGCCCGCTCCCGCGGGTACACCCGGCTCACCCTGGCCGACAAGCCCAACGTGCTCCGGCAGAGCAGCAACCACCTGCGCGAACGCCTCGAACTGATCGCAGGCGACTATCCCGACATCGAGACCGAGATCCTCAACGTGGACGCGGTCGCCCTGTGGCTGGTGCGCCGTCCCGAGCGGTTCGGGGTGCTGGTCGCCGAGAACATGTTCGGCGACATCCTCTCCGACCTCGGCGCCGGCGTGATGGGCGGCCTGGGGCTCGCGCCCAGCGGCAACATCGGCGACCACGGCAGCTACTTCGAACCGGTGCACGGCAGCGCCCCCGGCATGGCCGGACAGGATCGCGCCAACCCCATGGCGATGATGCTCGCCGTGGCGCAGATGCTCGACCACCTGGACCTCGCCGTCCCGGCCGACGAGTTGAGGGCCGCGGTGCGCACGGTCGCCGCACGGCGCACGACCGTCACGTACGACATGGGTGGCACGAGCGGCACCCGGGAGGTGGCGCGGGCCGTGGCCGGCGAACTCACCCGGACGTCGGAGGAAGACGTGGTGGAACGGCTCGCCCGCCTCGACACCGCCTCCGTCTCCGACGCGCTCGACAGCCTCGGTGTCGGCGGCGTCCTCACCGGGATCACCGCGCGCGTCCCCGGCGCCCGCGCCGCCGGCCGGGCGTTCACCGTGACGTACCAGCCCGTCGACACGGCCGCCCAGGGCTTCCGCAACGCGGCCGACTACCTGGACGACGTACCCGAAGGTTCCTTCATGGTGGTCGACAACGGCGCCAGCACCACCTGCACCAACTGGGGATCGCTGCTGACCAGGCTGGCGCAGCGGCGCGGGATCCGGGGCACCGCCCTGCACGGCTCGGCCCGGGACCTCTCCGAGATCCGGGCCGCCGGATATCCGCTGTTCAGCACCGGCGTCACCATGGTCAGCGGCAAGAACCGGGTGGAGCTGGCCGCGACCGGACAGGACGTCGTCATCGGTGACGTCACCGTACGGCCCGGGGACATCGTCGTCGCCGACGACAACGGAGCCCTGGTGGTTCCGGCCGAGCAGGCCGCCGAGGTCGCGGACCGGGCAGACCGAGTGGAACGGACCGAGGGCGCCATCGCCGAGGCGGTCACCGCGGGGCTGCGCCTGGACGAGGCCCGCCGCCGGTTCGGGTACGCCCGGCCCTGGGACGGCGCCTCCCGGCCCGCCCATGGCTGACCTGACGGGGCGCGTGGTGGTGGACGTGCACTACCACGCGGGCCCCGACCTGTACCGCCGCCGCCTCACCTCGACGGGCGCGGGCCGCGCGTACGCGGAGATCGGCGGCTGGGTGGTGCTCAAGAGCCATCTCACCTCCACCGCCGCCCGCGCCTGGGAAGCTCGCCAGGAGGGGCTGCCGGTCTCGGGCGCGCTCGTCCTCAACGAACTGGCGGGCGGCATCGGGCCCCGGGCCGTGGAGCAGGCCGTCTACGCACACGGCCCGGCCAGCCCGGCCCGCCTCGTCGTCCACCTGCCCACCCTGGTCGGCCCCGCCCACCCGTCCCCCCTGCGCCGCACCCGGTTCCACCACTTGCTCGACGCCGACCGGTGGCGGACGGGCCGGGTCCTCGACGCCGACGGGCGGCTGCGCCGGGACGTGTGCGAAGTCCTGCGGGCCGCCCGTGACCTTCCCGTCGTGGTGGCGACCGGGCACTGCGACCGGGAGGCGGCCCTGCGCGTCGTGGACGAGGCCGTACGTCTCGGCGTGCCCCGGCTGCTCCTCACCCATGCCACGCACCCCATGTCCGGCTTCACCCCCGGCGACCTGACCGATCTGTCCGGTGTCTCGGGCCTGTACGTGGAGATCACCGCGCTGACCCTGCTGCTCGGACACCGCGATGCCACCCACCTCGCCCCGGTCGTACGCGCCCACCCCCGGGTGGTGTTCAGCTCCGACCTCGGCCAGCCAGGCCAGCCGGAGGTGAAGCAGTGGCTGGAGCTGAGCAAGCAGTGGTTCCGGGCCGCCGGCCTGACGGGCCGGGAGGTCCGGGCCGTCACCTGGGCGAACGCCACGCACATGCTGACTCCGTGACGGCCCCTCACCGCTTTCCGTCCGGAAGCGGTCACGAACACCTTCAGGCATGGCGACTGAAGGCGGACTTCTTCGCTCACGACGACGGCGGAAACCCGCTGCTCCTTCCCGGCGACGGTGGGTGGCCGGGGTCGTGCTTGTCACTGTTCGTGGTGGGCAGCGTGGCGGAGCAGGTGGCGCGGCCGTAGGCGCCAGTGGCGGTGGCGCTCTGGATGTGGTGTCCGCGGATGGCGAGGGCAGCTGCAACGGCCACACCGACGTCGACGCGCTGACCGACAAACGCGGTGACACCAAGGCCACGTACGGCTACACCGCCTACGGAAGCGACGACACCTCCGAGTTCACCGGCATCGACAAACCCGACGCCCAGAACCCCACCAAGGAGGACTACAACCCCTACCGCTACAACGGCAAGCGCTGGGACGCCCAGTCCGGCACCTACGACATGGGCTTCCGCGACTACGACCCAGGCCTCAACCACTTCACCACCCGGGACATGTACACCGGCGCACTGGCCGACATGGGCCTCGGTGCCGACCCGTTCACCGGAAACCGCTACGCCTCGTGATGCGGTGCCTGCGACGCAGCCGCACACGGGTCATGCCGATACTCCGCATCACGCGTGCGACCCGCTTGTGGTAGACACGCTCCCCCGTCTCGCGGAGCCCGGCGGTGATCCCGGGGACGCCGTGGGTGCCGTCCGATTCCCGGTGCACCACCCGTATCCGGCCGGTGCAGCGCCTCCGCGTCCGCCTTGAACTGCGGCGGACAGTTCTTCATGACCACAGGATGTCCGTTCTCAGATCCCCGGGATCCGGTGTCTCGCGTGTCCAGGATCAGGAGCCGAGGCCCGTTCACTCGTGACCGCCTCCTTGATCGCATGGCGCGGCCGGGACGACGGTGCCAGCATGGTAAGGAGTGCTGTGTGCCGCTCCGAGCTCTGCGAGGAGGGATGGTCGTGGCCAAGCGTCTGGTCGTCTGTTGTGACGGCACATGGAACTTCGCCGACCAGCCGAGCAAGACCAACGTCGCCAAGGTCGCCCTGTCGGTGCGTCCGGGCGCGACCGCGGGGAAGGAGCAGCGGGTCTACTACCACAGTGGGGTGGGCACGCATCGGCGGGAGCGACTGCGCGGCGGGGCGTTCGGGGCGGGCCTGTCACGGAACATCATCGATGCCTACCGGTTCCTCGTGGCGACGTACGAGCCCGACGACGAAGTGTTCCTCTTCGGGTTCAGCCGCGGCGCGTTCACCGTTCGCAGCCTGGCGGGGCTCATCGACAACAGCGGGATTCTGCGCCGGGACCACGCCGACAGGATCCCGGAGGCGTGGGCGCTGTACCGGGACCGGATCGAGCAGCCCAACGGCGCGGCGGCCACGCTGTTCCGCCGCTCCTACGCGCGGGAGACGGAGATCCGGTTCATCGGGGTGTGGGACACGGTCGGTGCCCTCGGAATCCCGGTGCCGAAGGCCGCCTGGCTCCAGCCGGCTGTACACCGCTTCAACCGCCGCTGGGCGTTCCACAACCCTGCGCTGGGCGACGCGGTCGGTGCGGCCTTCCATGCTCTGGCCGTCGATGAGGAACGCTCGGCGTTCGTGCCGACCCTGTGGCATCAGCACCCTCACTCTGCCGAGCGCGGCCAGGTGCTGAAGCAGGTGTGGTTCGCCGGTGTGCACTCCGATGTCGGCGGTGGCTACGGGCAGACGGGGCTGTCGGACATCGCGCTGCTGTGGATGGTCGCTCAGGCCCGCCGCTACGGCTTGGAGTTCGACGAGGAAGTGCTCGGCACGGCCGGGCCGAAGGTGATGAAGCCCGAGGTGAGCACCGAGTTCCGGGTACGTCCGGATCCCTTGGGCACGCTGCACTCCTCCCGCAAGGGCGCATACCTGCTGTCCGAGGCGCTGCACCGGCCGATCGGAGCGGCCGCGAATGCCGAACACGAGCCCGACGGCAACGAATTCCTGGCAGTGCCCGCAAAGGAGCGCTTCGACCGGCACCCCGCCTATCGGCCGCGGAAGCTGACGGAGTACCTCGACCGGCAGGACCGGATTCGTCTGGAGCCCGTCCTGCTGCCGGGCCTGGCGGCCGGTCTGCCTCTCATGCCTTCCTCGGAGCACACCACCCCACCTCGGTGAGAGATCCGGGGTACTCAACTCCGCACGCTTCGGGGCGATGCGCTGCCGGAGGAGATCATGCAGGGCCGGAATGGCACCTCGCGGACGTGCAACTCCAGGGTCCGCTCCCTCACAGAGCTGTCTGTGAGGCCGACGGCATGCTCAGTTGGTGGCTCGTCGGGATTCCCGCGACCGGGCGAAGTCGGCGAGCGTGTGGAAATCGTCCTCGCGCAGACCGACACGCGGGTTGACGTGGTGCAGAAGCCCTGCCCCACGGTGGCGGACGGCCACGTACGCCTGATCCGGATCGCTCTGTTCGTCGTCCACCCAGGCGAAGGCACGGCCGTTGGCGTACTCCACCAAGGGGCCGGTCTTCCAGTGAACCCCGTCGGGGCGTTCTTGCATCAGGGCGTCACCGAAGTCGACGAAAGGGAGTTCGGGAAGGCCGAGCACCGGGGCGATCCACCGGTTGGCCTCGTCCATCCATGTGGTGGCCCAGCACAGGTCGTAGCCGAGTTCGAGCAGGGAGCGCCCGTGCTCCGGGTTGAGCCAGACCCGCAGGGGTCGGCGCCGGGCCGAGAGGACCCTGTGTTCGTCTCGGGAGAAGCTGTCCCGGGGCACTCTGAGCGTGGTGTAGCCGTCGGGACGCTTCTCCGGCTTGGCCGCATAGGGGTTGAGGGGACCGTCCACGTCGAGGAACAGCAGTGGCCGATTCACGATCTCCTCCTGTCTTGCTCGACGCCGGCTGCCCATCGGAAGCGTAGCCGCTGAGACGCGTGTGTTCAGCAGGCGCACACGCCGGGAAGCCGTGGGGCCCGGCGGGCGTCGCGATGGTCGGCGGTCAGGCACCCGACCCTACGGACGGCTGCAGCAGCGCGGTCAGTCCGCCGGTGGCGGGCAGCGTATCGAGGCCGAGAACGGTCTCCTCCAGGGCCTGGCTTCTCGCACGCTCGATCGACCGTCGGGTGAGGGCGCGGTACTTCTCGACGATCTCCGCGTTGCTGAGCCGGTTGTCGCCGACACCACGCGGCTGGACCACCACGGTCTCGTGCACCGTCCCGTCGCCGAGCGTCAGCCGTAGCCGCGTGGTCAACTGCTGCTCCAGACCGCCCTCGTCGTACACCGGATCGTGACGGATCTCGGTGCGCTCGATCAGCCGCCACACGTCCTCGCGGTCGGCGCGTTCCCTGGTGAACTGGTCGAACAATCCGGCCCCGTCGACGAGGACGACCGCCACCGCGTACGCGACGTTCATCTGCGCACCGATCGGCTCGAGGGGCCGGCTCGGCGTCCAGCCGCACTTCTCGTACATCCCCCGGGCGAGATCGATGCGGATGCCCGCGATGTTCTCGATGTCGTCAGGGGACAGCCGCAGTTCCTCGCGCAGTTGCAGCGCGGCGTCCATCGCCGCGTGCAGGCCCCCGCAGGCCGCGTAGGGCTTGACCGCGATGCGTTCCGTCTCCCAGATCTCGTCCAGCGTGCCGGCGATGAAGGACGGGTCGGGGTGCTGCCCCTGGCCGAAGACGGTGAGGAAGCCCCCGTACTCCCGCTCGAAGACCCGTTTGATCCCGGTGTACCCGGAGGCGGCGAGAACGGCGGCGACCAGGCCGTTGCGGGCCGCGAAGCCGTGATGCATGCGCTTGACCATGGACTCGAACTGGACGGCCATCAGGCCCCCCGCCTGGGTGCAGGCCATGCCAAGGGCATCCTCGAACCCGACGGCATCCAGGTGGTACAGCGTCCCCGCAGCCGCGGCGGCGGCGGGCGGGCCGAAGACGGTGCCGGAGTGCCATCCGTGGATCATGATGTCCGCTCCGTGCAGTGCCATGCCCACCCGGGGGCCGACCTCGTAGCCGAGGATCGCGCCGAGCAGGAACCGCGCGCCTGTCGTCTCCGGGCGGTGCGCGGTCGCGGCAAGCAGTGCGGGCAGGACGACGGCGTTGCTGTGCAACGGTCCGAGGGGATGGTAGTCGTCCAGCTCGAAGCCCTGGATGAAACCGGAGTTGAGCATCGCCGCGGTCAGCGGTCCGGTGGTGAGCCCTCCCCACCCGATGATCACGGAGTCGCCCGCGCCGTCGAGAGCTGCGAGGGCCTCCACGGCGATCCGGGAGGCCGGCAGTTTCGCGCCTACGAAGGCGCACGCGATCCCGTCCAGCAGCAGATGCTTGGCCCTTTCGCGCACCGCATCCGGTACGGCGTCGAGGGTGGTGGCGGCCAGCCAGTTCGCCAGCTTTCCGGTCGGCCCGTCCGGATCGGTCGGCCCGCCCCGGGAACCGGGGGTGGAGCCGTCGGCGGGGGAAGCGGGCTTGAGGGTCACGGGTAACGACCTCGTCTCGCAGGGCGGCCTGTGTTCTCGTGCACGGACGTGACGACGTGACGGACGCCTTCATTGTCGGAACATGGGCGGGGCCGAGCGGACGAGACGCTCCGTCGCGCTTGCCGGTTTCCCTCCCTCGGCCGCATCCGGGCAGGGTCGGAGGATGCTCCCTACGAACCGTGACCAAGGGGCCTGCCCTCGGAGCGGGCGGGTCAACGCCTCGACCGGCCCGTCGGCGACGGCCACAGGCGGACCCGGACGACGGGCGGTCACCTTGGTTCCTGAGCACGTTAGTTCGCTCCTGGCAGCGGCCTGCGGCCAGCTCCCGGGGATCAACCCACACCGTCGCTGGAATTGACGAGCTACCGACAATTGATCAATTTTGATCGTAAGCCGCCAAAGAGCGAAGAATCACCATATCGTCGGACTGCCGTTCTTTATGATTTCCTCCACCAAGCAGGGACATTCGAGGGAGGCTGCATGGCCATTGACCGGGGCACACTGAACAGGGCAGCACAGAACACGAATGTCCGGCTGTTGATGGTGCCGCCGGCCGTACGGAAAGCGGCCTGGACCGCCGGATCAGCGGCGCCTCCTTCTCCTTCGGTTCCATCGGCGAGCGCGGGCCGGATGCCGACCCAACTCCCACAGTCGGCGACTCTTCACCTCCCATGACCCCACCAGAGGACCGGTCGCCCACGCGATCACCGCTCGGACCACGGCGGTGATCGCCCGCCTCCGCACGACCGACGCGTCCGAGAGGCGGGCTGGAGGGGCCCCGGCTGCCGCGAGGTGACGCCGACGACCAGGCCCAGCCGGTGCCCAACCCCGACAACCCCGGTCCGGTCGAAGGCTCCTGTGCCCCGATCCAGCGCGGCGGGACGGTCAGGCCTGGACGGACACCAGGCCGCGGCCCCCAGCGACCCGGGGGCGAGTTCCACAGCCCCATGCGAGCACCGAACCGAACAACTGACCGACGGCCCGAGTCAAGTCGCAGAGCAATTCAACGCGAGGAAGAAAATGATTGGCCGCTACGTCAACGCCGCCTGCTATGCGATCACCGGAATGGTGATCCTGTTCCTCGAAGCTTCGCGGGGCTGGGATGCGAAGCTGACGCTCGCCGCGCTCGCGACACTTGCGTACGGGGGCTATGTCGGTCTGACGAGGGGGTCCTACTGGGTCAGCTCGTACACCTACGTCATTCCGGTTCTGGTGATCTGCTACGCGGTCTCGAACTTCGCCGACTAAAGGGCTGTCCCGCGACTGTGGTTTCGGGGCCGTCAGGGGTTCGGGTGCCTCCACAGATGTCGCTCCTCCAGAGTCCCGAACCGCACGTCTCCGCGTTCAAGGTCGACGAGGATGGGCCAGCAGTCCAACAGCTGCTCTCTCACATCACGCGAGGCGAGGTACTGCACAGAGTTGTAGGGCACGATCAGTAGCCCGTTGCTCTCACACACCTGCTCTGCGTCGATGGCGAGAGGCGGCTCGTCATCGCGCTGGCTGTGCGCGAGAAACGCCACCGCGAGTTGCAGGGCCTCGTTCTGCTCCATGAGTCGTCTCCAGTCCGTCGGCTCGAAGACGGCACCCTAACCTCGATCTTGCGGGACGGTCCGTCGGTTTTTCGGCGGGCCGTTTCGGTTGTTGGATCGGTAGTGGGCACGCTGACAGCCCGGGCTCTCGCGTCGGGTGGGCGCCGGGTTCCACGGGGCCGGCGGGGTGGTGCTCCTCACGGGGACGGGAACGTGCTGGTCAGCCAGGGTTCGGGAGGGCTTCGAGCCGCGCCAGGGCATCTGTTCCAGGATCAGCCGTCGACGGCCTCCTCGGACAGGTCGAATCGGAGCACCTTTCGTCGCGGCCCCTTCTCCGGAGCAGTGGCAGCGGTGTCGACCACGAGCAGGTGTCACGCAGTGCCGAGCCCGAGGCGGGCACCACGCCGGAACCGGCCGTGCCCGCGGCCGACGCACGACAGCACATGTCTGATCCGGCACCCCGGCCGCCCCACGCACCTGACCGAGGGCGGCCGGGGATGCCCCGGCACCGCACACGGCGTGCCGGGTCTGCGGCTCTCAGGTGGCGGTGGGCCAGGTCCGCAGCAGGGCGGCGATCTTCCCGGCGGTGCAGGCGGGGTCGAGCAGCAGGTCCTTGAGGGCGACGGCGTCCTCGCGAGCGGGTTTGACGGTGATCCCGGCGGCTTCGAGGTACATGACGCCGGACGCGGCGGCGACGGCCATGTTGGAGCGCTCCAGCCAGCGGCACCGGCCCAGGGTGTGCACGAGGGCGGCGGCTTTGGCGTAGGGGCCGTCGTAGACGGGCTGCTCGAACAACTCGGCCCGGTGGCGAGCGACCGCCGAGACCGGGACGCCGTAGTCGTCGGGGGCCGGATCATCGGCTCCGGCGGCCTCGGCGACCTGCAGGATCCAGGGAACGTCGATGTGCAGTTCCATCAGGCCGCGCGCGCTCCCCCAGGCTTCGGCTGGGCCTGTTCGGCCTCGTCGAAGACCGCCTGATGCTCGGCGAGGAAGCGGGCGGCAGCGTCCACCGCGCGGGCGCGCAGGCCGCTGGCGTCGTCCTGCACCAGTCGGGCGAGGTAGTCCCCGATGCTCAGTCCCAGGTCGGCGGCGCGTTTCTTCGCGAGTTCCGCCACGTCCTCGTCCACGCGTGCACCCAGCTGTGTCTTCGCCATGCCAGCATGGTAACAGTCGTTACCATCGTGTGGGGGCGGTGGCAGCAGAAGCTGCGGCCCCGCCCGCCCCGCCGGCGAGGGCGGTCGGCCGGTCTCTCATGACCGGCATCCGACGCACGGCGCGCGGGAAGCACCCGTTCCTCTGCCTGAACGGGGGGACCGGCCCTTCGACCGGCCTCACGGGGCTCGCGGAAGACGGCGGCCGAGCTGGTCACGTGGCGGACCGAGCGTCCCCGAACGCGGTCCACGGCCGACCCCGCTGCAAGGCGGGCCTCACACGCCCGATCCAGAGATCCGCCGGGTGACCTGGCCGGCGTCGGCGAGGTCACCCGCCCTGGGCACCATGCCGGTGGGCCGGACGCGCTGCAGACCAACGGCGTCGAGGGGCCGGCACCACCATGGTGCACAGGCCCTCGTCGCCCCCGGACGGCTCCGGCAGGCGGCAGATCCTCTCCCGGCTGCCACCACCCGCGAACTCCAGGAGTGAGGCCGAGTCGCGGGCGCCCGGCCGCGGTGGCGCAGCAGCCCGGCGAGCTCCACGACCTGGCCGAGGACAAATGATCGACATCCCGTGCCGTCGGAGTCCGGGTGACCTGGGCTACTCGCAGTCGCCTAGGGCGGCCACGAGCGGGACCGGCTCGACGACCGGTTCACACCGGGGAGCGGCGGGGCTCCGCCGCATTGCCGGGTGGCGAGTGCCAGGGCTCATTCCGACCGCTTCCCGAGTCGCTCGGCCAGGAAGGCGATGATCTCGTTCCGGGCCTGCACGGTGGGGTGACCGTCCTGGTCGACGAGGTGGGCCGTGACGACGCTGTGGGCGCAACCGACGACGTCACGGAAGAAGGACGGGGGGTTCGTATGCGCGGTCTCGCCTTTGAGCACGCGGCCGTCGAATGCGTCCCCGAGCAGGGCTCGGTAAGCAGCGAACCGCCGGCCCGTGCACCACCTGTCGCTGTCGAAGCGGTAGGCCAGCACCTTCAAACCGTCTCGCGCCACGCGCTCAGCCACGGCGGCGGCGTCCTCGTCGCTCATCTCCAGCCCGCCGGGGTCGTCCAGCGGAAGCGACGGATGATTGACCACCGGTGCGACGACAGCGGGTTCGAGCGCCATCGTCAAGGCGAAGTTGCCGGTGAAGCACAGGCCGACCGCGCCGACGCCGGGCCCGCCACGCTCGGCGTGTGCCAGGCGGGCGAGGCCACGCAGCCACGTGACGACCGGGCTGGTGCCTCCACCGGCGAAAGCTCGGAACTCGGCACTGACGCACGCGCGTCGAACGACGGTCTCGTGTGCCTCGGCTAGCGGATAGGCTCCGTCGACACCGAAGAGAGAAGGCAGGTACACGGAGAGTCCGGCATCGCGCACCCAACGCGCGAACCGGGCGACGTCGGGGCTGATACCCGGCATCTCGGGCATGAGGATGACTGCCGGTCCCGACCCGGCGACGTATACGGTCTTGTCGACGCCGTCGACGCTGACGACTCTCCGCCGGAAGTCGTCCAAGGGGTCGTCCTGTCCTCGCATGATGGTCATGACCGAGATGATGGTGAGCGGCCACCCTCCTGAGAATCGGCGGCATCGCCATGGTTCCGGGTGATACCGCCACCCGTCCACGACACAGGAGGGCCGCATGAGTCCACTGCGCATCGGCGTGCTGGCCTACCCCGGCTGCTTCGCCTCGGAGGTGTTCGGTGTCCCCGACCTCCTGTCGATGGCCAGGCATGTTGCCGCGGCGCAAGGGGCGGTTCAGCCGTCCTACGAGGTGTCGGTCGTCTCGCCCCGGCGGCGTGTGATCGCGTCCGGCGGCTCGGCCGTCGACGTCTCGGCGGTTCGCCCGGTGGACGTCCTGATCGTGCCGGGCTTCGAGCTTTCACCCGCGCTCGATCTCGACGCGACACTCGCAAGCCTGAGACCGGAAGTGGAGTCGATCCGATCGCAAGCGGCCTCGGGGACCGCTGTCGTATCGATCTGCGTGGGCACCTTCCTCCTGGCTGAAGCCGGTCTGCTCGGCGGGCGCGAGGCGACCACGTCCTGGTTGTTCGCGGATCGGTTCGCCCGCCGGTATGCCGACGTGCGACTCCGCTCGGAGAGTCTGGTCGTGACCGACGGAGGGGTGACGACCACGGCGGCTTTCAGCGCCATGTACGACTTCGCGCTGCAGTTCATCCGCGAGCACGACGGCCCCCGCGTCGCCCGCAGCACCGCGCGCATCGCGCTCGTCGACGACGCACGTTCCACGCAGGCTCCCTACGTCGACTCGGAGCTCGTACCCACGGCCGGCAAGGAGTTCTCGCTCAGCGTCAAGAGGTGGCTCGACCAGCACCTCGGTACTCGTTATGACCTACCTGGCCTTGCCCAGGAGTTCCACGTGAGCACGAGAACCATGCTCCGCCGCTTCGGCGACGAAACCGGCCGGACGCCACTCGCGTATCTGCAGTCGGCCCGGGTGCGTCGAGCCGGACACCTGTTGGAGACGACCGACAGAACCGTCGCGAGCATCGCCGCCGATGTCGGGTACCGCGACCCTGGGGCGTTCAGTGACATCTTCGTCAGACACACCGGCCGGCGGCCGAGGGAGTACCGCGCGACCTTTCGTCGTCGCCATGATCACGACGGGGCAGCCCGACGAACGGAGACGTGAGATCCGCCCGTGACAGCGGCATGCCGCCTCAACGCCGGTGAGCATGCACCCCCGCCGGCCTCGCACCCCCTGCAGGCCCTTGCCCGGCAGCCGGGCCGGTGCTGATCCGGTCCCGGCCTGCAGACGCCCTGCCGCGCTTCCAGACCGCGGTAGCCGCGACCGGCCCCTCGGGACCGATCCCTGTCGGCCGGGAGGGGCCTTCGTTTCCCCGCCGGCACGCACACCGTCGAGGTCGGGCGAGCGCCCGCCGCGCCATGGGACACGGCGGGCCGTGGTGCCGGCAGGGGCGGCGTCAGGTGCGCCAGGTGTCGTTGAGGGTGACCTTGCCGCTCGAGGGGACGGTTGCCGTGCGGTTGGCACCCGATTCCCAGGTGACGGTGCCGCCGCCGTCCTTGCGGATGTACTTGTACCGGAGGGAGGTGCCGGCCGGGAGGTCGACGTCGAGCTTCCAGACGGGGTAGGACGCGGAGGACATCAGCAGCGCCTTGGACGTGTCCCAACCACCGAGTGCGGCGACATCGCCCACGACGTAGAAGTTCTGGCCGTACACGGTGTCGGCGTTCACGGCGAACGATGCTCCGGTGGAGACGGGGTCGGTGGTGCCGCAGGGGTTGCCGGTGCCGACCACGCCGCCCTTGACGGTGATGTCGCCGGTGCCGAGCGCGTAGTTCCTGCTGCCGTTGTTGTCCCAGGTGCCGCTGCCGTTGTTGAACGTGGCCGCCAGGCCCGTGGCCGAACCGAGGTCGACGGCCTTCCTCACCCAGCCGGTGCAGGCGGAATCCATGCGGACGCCGGGAACGGTGGTCCAGTTGCCGCCGTTCGGGGAGTAGTGCAGGTAGTACGAGGACCAATTCTTGTCGGTGCTGTAGTAGACGGTCGCCGTGTTGTTACCGCCGGTGCCTCCCCCGCCGTCGCAGGGGGCTCCGACGTAGAGGGCCACGGCGTCGCCCGCACCGACGGTGGCGGAGAACCTGCCGTCGGACCCGACGTTGTAGGTGGTGCCGCTGTGCTGCACGTCGCAGTAGGTGCCGGCGGGCAGCGAGGTCTGGAAGGTCCGGCTGAGCGGGCCGCCCTCGTGGTTGACGGCCACATACCCCTTGGTGCCGCGGCCGAAGGCGATGGCGTTGTTGCCGTCGGACCACCAGTCGGTCACGCCGGTCCCGGAGACGGCGTTGCGGAAGCCGACCATGCTGGAGATCTGCGGCCAGGCGTGCTGGCACTTCCAGCCGTCGCTGTAGCAGGCGTTGACCTGACCGCCGTTCGGCGGGCCGGCGTCGTTGTCCGAGAACTCGTAGCCGGAGTAGACGTTGGGCGAGCCGTAGGGCCAGGCCAGCATGTAGACGTTGGCGAGGGTGTAGGTGTTGCCCCACTTGTAGCTGAGGGTGGAGCCGTTGCGCTCGGTGTCCCAGTTGTCGACGAAGGTGCGGGCCTGGGAACCGGGCAGGTAGCCCGCGCCCCACGACTCGCCCCACTGGCTGAGGTAGGAGATCTTCTCGGAGGAGAAGATCCGCTTGAGGTCGTAGGCGCCCTGGAACTCGTCGACGTCGCCGTTGCCGAGGTACTCGCTCGGCTGCACGGCCTCACCCGCACCGTAGATGGCCTCCTGAGCCCAGTAGATGTTCGGATTGCTGAGCTTGGACTTGATCGCGGCGAGGTCCGAGGCGGGGATGTGCTTGGCCGCGTCGATGCGGAAGCCGTCCACCCCCAGGGAAATGAGGTGGTTCATGTACCCGGCAATGGTGGAGCGGACATAGTCGCTGCCGGTGTCGAGGTCGGCCAGGCCGAGAAGCTCGCAGTTCTGGACGTTGGAGCGGTCGGCGTAGTTGTCGATCTGCGTACGGCAGGAGTGGAAGTCCCAGTCCTGGTAGTAGCCGGGGTAGTTGTACTTGCTGTAGCCGGTGCCGGCGGTGCCGGTGCCCGATCCGGCGGTCATGTGGTTGATCACCGCGTCGGCGACGACCTTCACGCCCGCGGTGTGGCAGGTGTGGACCATGTCGGCGAAGTCGGCTTCGTTGCCGAGACGATTCTGCAGCTTGTAGCCGACCGGCTGGTAGGCCGTCCACCACTGGCCGCCCTGGACGCTCTCCGTCGCGGGAGAGACTTCGACGTAGCCGTAACCGGCCGGGCCGAGCTGGTCGGTGCACGCCTTGGCCACGGACCTCCAATTCCACTGGAAGAGCGTTGCGGTGACATCCTTGCCGCCGGGCGGCGCGGCATGGGCCTGCTGCTGCGACGCCGCGGCGACCAGTCCTGCCGCCGCGACGACCGCGGCGACCATGCCATGGAGAACACGTGATCTCATGAGCGGCTCCTTGGTGCGCGGGGGCACTGGGGCACGGCCGTGTTTCCGGTCGGCGGCACACCAGGCCCCCGCGCGGATGTGGGGGTCGAACTCCGGATCCCGTCGGGGTTCGCGGAGGAGCCTCCCGCCAGTAGGCACGTGCGTCAACCATTTCGGCGAAATGTGTTTCCGAAACTTTCAGAGATGTTTTACAGCCGAAGTCTGCGGGGCGGATCGTCCCGACGTGCGCCGTGCGTGGTGAGCAGTCGCGGACACCATGGCGCCCAACTGAAGCTTGGCCAGGGCTGTATGGTGGCGTCGTTCGTCGCCGGCCGGCTCACGGCCGCCCTGGGGTGATCATCCCGTCGAGCACCGGCGCGGTCCCGATCGGCCTCGTCTCCTTCGGGCACATGAGCCTCCTGCGGAGCCTGTCACTGCAATTTCTTGCATCGGCCGGCGTCTACCGGATTCTCCGCGAGTGCACCCGCCCGGCCGGGCGGGCGAGCCGACGGGCGGGTGAACACCGCCTCCGAGACCGAGTCCCCGCCTGCTGGACCGATCCGCGGCGCACGACGGACCGGAGCGCTCTCCGGCACTCCGGCAGGGGCACACCAGAGCCGGACGGCCGACGGGAGACCGCCTTTGACACGGCATAGGGGCGACTTCCACAATGGCCGGCATGACCGAGCTCTGGTTCGACACGAGGGGACCGCTGCGCGTCCCGGACCGGACCGGGTGCGAGCGCTCCGGCCTGTAGCCGTCCCGCCCCGCTTCGGGTACCCGCCGCGTACCGCGCCCCGGACCTTGCCGGTACTCCCTGTCGTGTCCCGGCCGACCGGTCGGCCACCGTCCGATCGATGACGTCCGGGCCTGTCGTCTCGTCACGCGACCGCAGGGCGTCCGCCCCCTGTGCTCGGACACGTCAGCGACCTGTCCTCCCCGGAGCTCACCGGTATCCCACGCGCACATACCCCTGCCGGCCGCGTCAGCCGCCGGTGACACCCATGACGGAGAGGAACATCCATGAGCGTCATGAACGCCGGACCGCCCACCGCACTGCGCGAGGCGCGGGTACCGGAAGGAGGCATGTACGAGGGCGTACGCGTCCTGCGCCGGCTGCCCGAAGGGGCGCCGGAACAGCCGTACGACCTGTTCCGGCTGGTCCCGCTGGGGCGCACGATCGGCGCCGAGGTGCGCGGCATCGACCTGACCCGGTCGCTGCCGCCCGCCCTGCGCGCGGAGGTGAACCGCGCTCTGCTGGAGTGGAAGGTGCTGTTCTTCCGCGACCAGCACCTCACGTCGGAGCAGCAGCGCGGATTCGCCCGGCAATGGGGCGAGTTGGAGACCAACCCGCTGCTGGAGCGCGGGTCCAGCGAGGACGTCGTCCGATTCGACAAGGGCGGCGGTGCCGCACCGACCTTCGAGAACGTCTGGCACGCCGACGTCACCTTCCGCCGGCGGCCCGCCCTCGGAGCCGTCCTGCAACTGCGCCAGGTGCCTCCGGTCGGCGGTGACACGATGTGGGCCGACATGGCGGCGGCCTACGACAACCTCCCGCAGTCGGTGAAGGACCGCATCGACGGGGCCACAGCCGTGCACGACTTCATCCCGGGCTTCGCCCGCTTCTACCCGCCCGAGCGGCTCGCCCCGCTGCAGGACCGCTTCCCGCCCGTGGAGCACCCGGTGGTGCGCACCCACCCGGAGACCGGACGGCGGCTGCTGTTCGTCAACGCCTCCTTCACCACCCGGATCACCGGCATGGAGCGTGAGGAGAGCGACGCACTGCTGCGGTACCTGTTCCAGCAGGCGCACGTGCCGGAGTACCAGGTGCGCTTCCGCTGGCAGCCGGGGGACGTCGCGTTCTGGGACAACCGTGCCACCCAGCACTACGCGGTCAACGACTACGCGCCCCACGGCCGCGTGGCCGAGCGGGTCGCCATCGCGGGCGACCGTCCGTTCTGAACCGACGCCCCGTACCCACGCAGGCCCCTGAGACGGGCCGCCGGCCTCATGCCACGACGCCCCCTGGCCACGGGGACCAGGGGGGCGTGGAGAGGTCGGGCCGGTCGAAAGTCCCGGCCTCGCGGCGCTCGGGGCGCGGATTCAGCCGGCCAGCACGGCGGCGACCGCCGCCGGGTCGTCACGGAAGTAGAAGTGACCGCCGGGGAAGGCGTGTCGTCGTACCGTCGCGGCGCCGTGCCGGTCCCATGCGTCGAGTTGGTCCGGGGTGACGCCGTCGGCCTCACCGCCGAGGACGACGAGCGGCACCGGGAGCGGCCCGGACTCCCGGTGCCGGTAGCTCTCCAACAGGGCGAAGTCGGCACGGAACGCGGGCAGCAGGAAGGCCAGCAGGTCGGGGTCGGCGGCCACCTGGGATGGGATGCCGCCGTAGCGCTCGTCGAGGACCGCGACCAGTTCCTCGTCCGGCAGGCCGGACAGCCGAGCCTCGTGGCGCGGCAGGTGGGGGGCCGGGAACGCCGAGACGACGAGCCGTTCGGGCAGCGGCCTTCCGCGGGCGGCCAGTTCGCGCGTCACCTCGTAGGCGAGGAGCGCGCCGAGGCTGTGTCCGAACAGGTCGTAGGGGGCGACGAACTCCGTCTCCGCGAGCACGGCACGCACCACGGCGTCCAGGTCGGTCAGGGGCGGTTCGGCGGCCCGGCTGCCGCGTCCCGGCAGGCAGACGCCGTAGATCTGGGTGCCGGGGAGGTACTGGCCCCAACTGACGTACTCACCGGGGAGCCCGCCGGAGTGGGGAAAGCAGTACAGATGACGCTCGGGGGTCGTCGTGGGGGGACGGCCGTTCAACCAGGGGTTGCGCCGGGTGGGAGGGGACGTGGTCATGAGGCGGGGTTCTCCTTGGCCTGGGTGGGAGCGCCGGCCCGGCGCTCCTCGATGAGCGCGGCGAACGCCGACGGGGTCTGGAAGCGCAGGACGTCCGAGGCCTTGACGGTGACGCGGAAGGTGGAGCCGGCCCAGGCGGCGAGCTTGGTGGCGGTCAGCGAGTCGCCGCCGAGGTCGAACAGGCCGTCCCGCGGGTCGATGTCCGGGTAGCCGAGCGCCTGTCCGAAGGCCGTGAGCACGGCCTGCAGGACGGGCGGGCCCTCCGGTGCGGGAACACCGGGCGGTGCGGCGGCCTCCGTCGGCAGGGCGGACGCCGGCTCGGCGGTCGTGGCCGAGGCTGCCGCCGAGGGCGCGGGCGCCGCCGCGGCGGGCGTCGCCGGGACCGGTGGCGGCACGAGGTGGCGGCGGCGTTCGAACGGGTAGGTCGGCAGCGCGATCCGGCGCCGGGGTCCGTCGCCCTGGAGGGCGGCGAAGTCGGGGTGCGCCCCGCGGGCCCACATCTCGCCGACGCCCGCCAGCAGCACCGCCGTCTCCGACGCCTCCTCGGCCGGGTGCGGGGCGAGGCGTACCACGGCCTGCTTGCTGTCGTAGGCGGCGTGCTGGCGGGTCAGCGTGGCCAGGGTCCGGCCCGGGCCCACGTCGACGAGGACGCGGTCCGGGTCGCCGAACAGGGTGTCCAGCGCCTCGCCGAACCGGACGGGTTCACGCATGTGCCGCACCCAGTACCGCGAGGTGCGCACGGCCTCCTGGTCGGCCCAGGCGCCGGTGGTGTCCGAGAGCACCGGCAGGGTCGGCCGTTCGCGCGGCAGCGCCTCCACGGCCTCGGCGAAGACGCGGGTGACGGGGTCGACCAGGGGTGAGTGGCCCGCGGTGGCGATGCGCAGCACCCGTGCCTCCGACCCGCGATCGGTCAGCACCTGCACGAAGCGCGCCACGGAGGCGGCCGGTCCGGTGACGGTGCACTGTCCGGGGCCGTTGACCGCGCCGACGGTGAGGTCGGCGGGCAGCAGCCCGAGCACCTCCTCCTCGGGCAGACGCACCGCGGCCATCGCGCCGGCGGGCACGGTGCCGAGGAGGCGTCCCCGTTCGGCGACCAGCCGGGCGGCGTCCGCCGGTGCGAACACGCCGGCCGCGCAGGCCGCGGCGTACGCGCCGAGGCTGTGTCCGGTGACGGCAGTCGGCCGCAGGCCCCAGGAGTCCAGCAGGCGGGTGGTGGCGTACTGCACGGCGAACACCGCCGGCTGGCCGACCTCCATGGTCGCCAGCCGCTCGGCCGCTCCCGCTCGTTCGGCGTCCGTGCGAGGGTAGAGGACGTCGCGCAGGTCCACGCCGAGCGAACCGGTGACGGCGTCGGCCAGTTCGTCCAGAGAACGGCGGAACGCGGGCTCGCCGTCGTACAGTCCGGCCGCCATGCCGACGTGCTGACCGCCCTGGCCCGGGTACATGAAGACCAGTTCGGCGTCGGAGAGCGCTCCCGCCACGCAGGTGGTGGCGCGGCCCCGCAGCGCGGACACCGCGTCCTGCGTGCCGGACGCCACCACGAACCTGCGGTGGGCGTGGTGCGTGCGGCCGTCCTGAAGGGTCCAGGCCGCGTCGCCCAGGTGCGTCCCCGGGTGCGCGGCGAGATGGTCGGCCAGGCAGTCCGCGGCGGCCTCGGCGGCAGCCGGGGTCCTGCCGGAGACGAGCAGCAACCGGTGGCGGGTGGAGGGTGCGGACTCCTCGCGGTGCGGGGCCTGTTCGAGGACGACGTGGGCGTTGGTCCCGCCGACGCCGACCGCGTTGACGCCGGCGATCCGATGTCCGTCCGTCGGCCAGGCGCGGGTGGTGCCGCTGACCTCGAAGGAGGAGGTGGTGAAGTCGACGGCCGGGTTGGGCCGCCGGTAGTGGAGGGTCGCCGGGACGACGCCGTGCTCGACGCTGAGGACGGTCTTGATGAAGCCGGTCACGCCCGCCGCTGCGTCGGCGTGCCCGATGTTGGTCTTCACCGAGCCGATGAGGCAGGGGGCCTGCCGGCCCTCACCGGAGCCGAAGGCGCGGGTGAGCGCGGCCACCTCGATGGGGTCGCCGAGCGCGGTGCCCGTGCCGTGGGCCTCCACGTAGCCGACCTCGCGGGGGTCGATGCCGGCGACCTCGTGGGCGGTGCGGACCACTTCGGCCTGGCCCACGACGCTCGGTGCGGTGAAGCCCGCCTTGTGACGGCCGTCGTTGTTGACGGCCGAGCCGCGGATCACCGCGTGGACGTGGTCACCGTCCGCGAGGGCGTCAGCCAGGGGCCGCAGGACCACCACACCGACCGCGCTGGCGGCGACCGTGCCGTCGCTGTCGGCGTCGAAGGCGCGGCAGTGGCCGTCGGCCGCGACGATGCCGCCGGGCGTGTAGCGCATGGCGGGCACATGGGGCGCGACGGTGGCGCCGCCGGCGAGGGCCAGGTCGCACTCGCCGTTCAGCAGTGCCTGCACGGCGAGGTGGACGGCGACCAGGGAGGTGGAGCAGGCGGTCTGCACGGTCATCGCGGGACCGGTCAGGTCGAGGTGGTAGGCGATGCGGGTGGCGGCGAAGTCGGGGGCGGTGGCCTGGCGCAGGCGCCATTCGTCGAGGAACGGCATCTCGTCGCTGCGGGCGCGGACGGCTTCCGCGTAGCCGTTGCCGCCCGCTCCGACGTACACGCCGGTCACGGGGCGGTCCACGCCGCCGTGCCCGGCCCGTTCGAGGGCCTCGTGGGCGCACTCCAGCAGCAGCCGCTGCTGCGGGTCGGTGATCAGCGCGTCGTGGGCCGACAGTCCGAAGTAGGCCGCGTCGAAGTCGCCGGCGTCTTCCAGGACGCCGTAGGCGGGGACGAAGTCGGGGTGGGCGGGGTCGGCGCGGTCGGGGAGCACGGTGACCGTCTCCCGGGCTGCGAGCAGGTTCTCCCAGAAGCGCTCCACGTCCGGAGCACCGGGGAACCGGCCGGCCATGCCCACCACCGCGACGAGGTGGTCCTGGTCTTCCTGTGTGTCGTGCGTCATCGAGAGTCCTTCACCGGGTGTGCGGGGGCGGAGACGGGGGCGGCCGCGGCGCCCTGGGTGCCCAGGGCGCCGATGACGAACAGGACGGCGGCGAGGGCCTGGAGGGCGGCCACCCCCCAGAAGGCGGGGGTGATCCCGGCCTTCTGGGCGACCGTGCCGGACAGGACCCAGCCCACCGTGCCGCCCATGAGCGCCAGGGCCGTCGCGACGGTGAGCGCCTCGGGCCGCCGGTCCTCGGGGATACGCAGGACGCGGACGGTGGCGACCGGCGCGGAGGAGACGCCGTTGAGCAGGCCGGCGAGGAGCAGCAGGCATACCAGACCCGGCAGTCCGAGGTGCAGCGGGAGCGCGACGAACGCGACGCCGAGCCCCACCCGCCCGGCGAGGGCGAGGGTGCGGGCGGGCACCCGGCGCATGAGCCGTCCGGCCAGGAGGGTGCCGGTCAGGGCCCCGCCGCCGAACGCGGTCAGCAGCCCGCCGGCCACGACGGACGAACCGCCCTCGCGGGTCACGGCGATCACCGGGAACAGCGCGAACAGTGCCTGCCAGGCCATCTCCCCGAGCGCCAGGCCCGTGGACCAGCTGCTCAGCAGCCGGTCCTTCAGCAGAAGGCGCAGCGCGGCCACCGGGGAGCGGCGGGGTACCGGCCCCCGCGACGGAGTGTGCGGCAGGAGCCGGCTCAGCAGCAGCGCCGAGGCGGCGAACGACACCGCGTCCACGAGGAGCACGGTGGGGGCGCCGAACAGGGCGATGAGGAGGCCGCCGAGCGTGGGGCCCAGCAGGACGCTGAGCCGGGTCGCGCTCTGCAGGGCGGCGTTGGCCCGGCCGAGGAGTCGTTCGTCCTCGCCGACGATGCCCGGCAGGATGGCCTGCTGGCTCGCCAGGTACGGCGCGTAGAACGCGCCGATGGCGAACATGACGACCACGAAGGTGGCCGTGTTCAGGCAGTGGAGGTAGTACAGGACGGGGAGCAGCGCCACGAGCGGGCCGCGGACGGTGTCCCCGATGAGCATGATCCGCCGGGGCCCGATCCGGCCGGTCCAGGAGGCGCCGAAGAAGCCGAACACCGCGACCGCGGCGAGCTGGGCCGCCATGACCAGGCCCATGTCACCGGCGGAGCCGGTGAGCTGGAGCACCAGCCAGGGCATGGCGACGGCGCTGAGTTGGGTTCCGAGCATGGAGGTGGTCTCGGCGACGAGGAGCACGCGCAGGGTGGGGTGGCTCCAGACCCCGGGCGGGGATCCGGCCGGAGTGGTTCCGGTGGTCACGGTCACTCGCCTCCCGCCGTGCCGGGGCGGCGACGGCCGCGCCGGATCTGCCGGCCCGACCGCTTCGGACGCCTGGGCTCGGGGGTGCCCCCGGCGGGGCGGCCGGGCTCGGCTGCCGCGCCGAGCACGCGCGCCAGGGCGGACACGGTCGGGTGCTCGAACAGCGCGGTGACGGGCAGTTCCCTGCCGAAGGCGGCGACGATCCTGCTGTGCAGTTTGGCCAGCGCCAGGGAGTTGCCGCCCAGGTCGAAGAAGGTGTCGTAAACCGAGATCGAGGGCAGCCCCAGGACCTCGGACCAGAGCGCGGCGACCTTGCGCTCGGTGTCGTTGCCCGGCGCGACGTGTCCGACGCCGCCGACGAGGTCGGCGCGTTCGGGACGCGGCAGGGCGGCGTGGTCGACCTTTCCGCTGGTGGTCAGGGGCAGTGCGGCCAGGACCACGACGGTGTCCGGCACCATGAACACGGGCAGCTCCGCCCGTGCCCGGCGCAGCAGTTCGGCGGCAGTGGGGGTGCGGTCGCCGCGGGGGGTCACGTAGGCGACGAGGGCGGGTGTGCGCTGCGGGTCCCCGGTCACGGCCGCCTGGGCCACCTCGGGCTGCTGCTGGAGGAAGTGCTCGATCTCGCCGGGCTCGATGCGGTATCCGCGCAGCTTGAGCTGGCGGTCGGTCCGCCCCAGGTACTCGACGGAGCCGTCGGGCATGCGGCGGCCGAGGTCACCGGTGCGGTAGACGCGCAGCGGCCCGCCGTCCACCTCGATGGTGCGGAAGCGCTCCGCGGTCAGTTCGGGCCGGTGCAGGTATCCCTCGGCAAGGCTGTCGCCGGCGAGGTGGATCTCGCCGACGGTGCCGAGCGGCACACGCTGCGCGGCCTCGTCGAGGACGAGCATCCGCACCCCGGCGAGCGGGCGGCCGATGCAGTTCAGCGGGGCGGTGCCGGGCTGGTCCACGATGTGCTCGGAGGCGGCGACGGTGTTCTCGGTCGGGCCGTACGAGTTGAGTACCCGGTAGGGCAGCCGGGCCGGCGGGCGCTGGGCGAGCGCGGCGCCGCCGATGCCCAGCCAGCGCAGGGAGCGCGGCGTCGTGCTGCCCGTGCTCCACATGGCCTCGGCCAGCGCGGTGGCGCAGAACGCAGCGGTCACGCCCTTGGCGTCCAGCCATGCGCCGAGCGTGGAGGGGGTCACGGGCTCCTCGTGCGGGACCAGGCAGGCACCGTTGGCCAAGGCCTGCCAGACCTCCATCTGGGAGGAGTCGAAGCTGACGCTGAGCAGGTGGGAGCAGCGGTCCCCGGCGCCGAGGCCCAGGGTCGAGCCCGCGGAGCGCACCAGGTTGGCGAGGCCGCGGTGCCGGACGACGACGCCCTTGGGCTTGCCGGTGGTGCCGGAGGTGTAGATGACGTAGGCCCGGGCGTCCGCGGACCAGTCGGGCAGGCCCTCGGCGTCCTCGTCGTGCTCGGAGCCCTGATCGTCGGGAACGTCGGCGACGTCGACGACCGCGGCCGTCCCGGTCGCCGGCAGCACGGTCCCGGCCGACGTCAGCAGCACGTCGGCGCCCAGGTCGGCGAGGACGTACTCCTGCCGGGCGGCCGGCCAGGACGGGTCGAGCGGGCAGAACACGGCTTCGGCGAACCAGGTGGCCAGCATGGCGACGACGAAGTCCTCGCCGCGTTCGAGGAGCAGGGCGACCGCGGGCGCCTCGTCCGACAGGTGCGGCCGCAGGACCGCGGCGAGGGCGCGGGCGCGGCGCACGAGACCGCCGTAGCCGAGGGTTCCGCGCGTGCTCTCGACCGCCGGCGTGTCCGGGCGGGTCCGGGCCTGTTGCAGGACGAGCGCCGGGACGGTCGTGGCGGGTCCCGGCCGAGGCCCCCGTTCCCAGGCCCGGATGCGCTCCGACTCCTCGGGCGAGAGCAGGTCGAGTGCGGCGACGGGTGCGTCGAGGCTGTCGGGGAGGCGGTCCAGCAGGACGGCCAGCGTGCCGGCCAGCTGCTCGACGTCGGCGCGTCGCAGCAGGCCGCCGTGGTAGGACATGCGGCCGCGCAGTTCGCGGCCGTCCAGGACGAGCCCGACCGTCAGGCCGAGCTTACCGGTGTAGGCGGCGTCCTCGCCGTCGATCGCGACGGCGCTCAGGGTTCGCCCGCCGAGGGTGCGGGGACGGGCCGGAGCCGTGCTGAAGGACAGGGAGACGTCGCCGTAGGGGGTGCGACCGGGCCTGCGGGGCGGGTTGAGCCGGTCGACGACGTCCTCGAAGGGCACCTCGCCGTGCGCGAGCGCCTCCAGCGTCTGGTCCCGCATCGCCTCCAGCAGGTCGCGCACCGTGGCACCGGGGCGGAGCCGGGAGCGCAGTGGCACGGTGTTCAGGCAGGGCCCGAACACGTCCGCGAATCCGCTGCGTCCGCGGTTGGTCAGGGGACCGCTGATCACCACGTCGTCGGTGCCGGTACGGCGGTGCAGCAGGACAGCCAGCGCGGTGGCCGCCGTCATGAACGGCGAGATGCCGTGGCGCTCGTGCAGGGTGCGCAGGCGCTCGCCCGCGCCCTCGGGCAGCACCATGTCGACCACGCCGTGCGGGGCGGGCTCCTCGGGTGCGGGCAGCTCCACGTAGGCGGGTGCGCCCCGCAGCCGCTCCTGCCAGTGGGCGAGGGACGCCTCATGCCGACCGGAGGAGCGGGCCGTGCTCTGGGCGCGGACGAAGTCCCGGTACTGGGGCGGCGGTGCGTCCCCGGAGAGCTCGACGAGGCAGGCGGCGACAGCGTCAGCGAGACGTGCGGCGTCGGCGGCGGACACCCGGTCGCCACGGTGGGAGAGCACGGCGCTCAGCTCGCCGTCCTGTTCGGTCACGGTCAGTGTGGCGCCGAACTTGACCTCGCGGGCCCACAGCGACTCGGGGAACACCGGCCGCAGTTCGGCGTCGCCGAGCACAGCGCTCCGGCCGCCGCGGAGGTTCATGTTGAGCACGACGTCGGTGTACGGGGCGCCGCCGGCCGTCTGTTCCGGCCGCAGCCGGGCCAGCACCTCGTCGAAGGGGACCCGGGCGTGTTCGAAGGCGTCGAGCACCTCGGTGCGCATGGCGGTCAGGGCGTCGTGGGCGGTGGCGTCGGCGGCCGGTGCCGAGCGGAGCACGACGAGGTTCAGGCAGGGTCCCAGCAGGTCGGCCGACGCGGTGTCGCGGATGCTGGCGGGGACGCCGAAGGTCAGCGCCGGCATGCCGCCGCAGCGGTGCAGCGCCGTCGCCAGTGCGGCCGCCATGACCATGAACCAGCTCGCACCGTGTTCGGCCATGACCGGCCGCAGCCGGCCGAGCAGACCGTCGGGCAGGGCGATCCGGACCGCTCCGTCGGCCTCGGGCCGCTCGGGGGCGGGCAGGCCGAGCCGGGCCGGCCAGCCTTGGAGCCGCTCCTGCCAGAAGGCGAGGTCGGCGTCGCGGCGGGCGTCGCCGGGACGTTCGGCGGCGGCGGTGTGGGCACGGTACTGGAGCGCGGGCGGCGCGGAGGGCACCCCGGCGAGGCTGTCGCGGTAGCAACGCTCCAACTCGCTGACGAGGACGCGTACGGACTCGCCGTCCACGACGAGATGGTGCACGCAGAGCATGAACGCCGTGCCGCGCGGCCCGCAGTCGGCGACGGCCGGACGCAGCAGCTGTCCGGACGCGAGGTCGAAGGGGCGACCGGCGGCCTCGTCGAGCCACCGGGCGGCGGCTTCCTCGGGGCCGTCGCCCTCCTCGGCGGCGAAGGACCGCACTCGCGGCCGCCAGGGCCGCTGGACGATCTGGCGGACGGTGCCGCCCCGCACGCGGAAGGCGGTGCGCAGGATCTCGTGCCCGGCGACCAGGCGGGCCAGCGCGTCCTCCAGGACGGCGATGTCCAGGTCGCCGGTGACGGTCCAGCCGAGGGAGACGTGGGCGGGGGCGCCCTGGCTCATCTGCTCCGCCAGCCACATGCGGCGCTGGAAGGCGCTCGCGGGCGACTCGTCGCCGTCGGCCGGCGCCGGGGCGGTGCCGGACTCGACGGGGCGGGGCGCCGCGGACGCGTCCGGTAGGGGCGGCGCGGTGGCGGGGAGCGGCTCGGATCGGACCGTGGGCGCCGGGGCGGAGGTGGCAGGGCTGCGGCGGCCGGGTGCCGAGTCGATCAGGTCGGCGAGGTCGCCCAGACGGGGCGTCTCGAACAGCGTCTTGATCGGCAGGTCCGCGCCGAACCGTTCGGCGATCTCACCGATGAGGCGGACGACGAGCATGGAGTGCCCGCCGAGCCCGAAGAACGAGTCGTCCTCGCTCACGGCCGGCACGTCGAGCAGATCGCACCAGACGGCGGCGAGTTCGGCGGCGGTGCCGGCGCGGGGCTCGCGCCGCGCGGGGGCGGCCGGCGCGGCCGTCTGCGCGCGCAACTCCTTCACGTCGACCTTGCCGTTGACCGTCAGCGGAATGGTCCGCACGACGTGGAACAGCGAGGGCAGCATGTAGGAGGGCAGCCGCTGCCCCAGATGGCCGCGCAACTCTCCCGGGGTCAGCGCGCGTTCGCTCTGCACGACGCCGACGAGACGGTCGTCCTCGGCGAACACGACCGCGTCGGAGACGTCGGGGTGGTCGCACAGGACGGTCTGCACCTCGCCCGGCTCGATGCGGTATCCGCGCAGCTGCACCTGGGAGTCGGCGCGGCCGATGAACCGCAGCGAACCGTCGGGCAGGTACGCGGCCAGGTCACCGCTGCGGAACAGGGTGCCGTCGCCGAACGGCGAGGGAACGAAACGCTGGGCGGTCAGCTCGGGCCGGCCCAGATAGCCACCGGCCACGCCGTCACCGGCGACGTAGATCTCGCCCACGGCGCCGACGGGCAGCAGCCGGCGGCCGGTGTGGCGGTCGAGCAGGTACAGGCGGGTGGTGGGGATCGGGGTGCCCACCACGCTCGCGTCCGCCTCCATGTCGGAGCGGGTGACGGTGCGCACGCTGGCGTGCACGGTGGTCTCGGTGATGCCGTACATGTTGACGAGGCGGACGTGCGGGAACCGTTCCGACCACTCGGTCAGCATCGCCGGGCGCAGTGCCTCGCCGCCGAAGACGACGCAGCGCAGGGCGGACAGCCCGTCCGGGGTCGTGGGCCGCAGGCCGAGCAGGCGGCGGAACGCGCTGGGGGTCTGGTTGAGCACGGTGACGCGCTCGCGCTGGAGCAGATCGAAGAAGAGGCCGGGGTCCCGGGTCTCGTCCTCGGAGACGAGCACGACCCGGCCGCCGTGTGCCAGGCCGCCGAACAGCTCCCACACGGAGAAGTCGAAGGCGTAGGAGTGGAACATCGTCCACACGTCGGCGGTCCCGAAGGAGAACGGCAGCCGGTCGTTGTCGAGCAGACGCACGAGGTTGCGGTGGGTGAGCACGACGCCCTTGGGACGGCCGGTGGTGCCGGAGGTGTAGATGCAGTACGCGGGCGAGTCCAGCGGCACGGACGGGAGCGCGGTGTCCGCACCGGCGGGTGTGGCGAGCAGCGCGTCCAGCGCGAGCACCGTCCCGTCGACGTCACTGTCGGCGTCGGCGGAGGGCGCGAGCGCGAGGCGCACACCGGAGTCGGCCAGGATGAACTCGCGGCGGTCCGCGGGGATCGCCGGATCGATGGGCAGGTAGGCGGCACCTGCCAACAGCGTTCCGAGTATCGCGCGCACCTGGTCGGCGCCGCGCGGGAACAGCAGCGCGACCAGCTCGCCCTGGCGGACGCCGGCGTCTTGCAGGCCCCGGGCGACGGCGCGGGCGTCGGCCATCAGGTCTCCGTAGCGGACCGTGAGGTCTCCGTCGGTGAGGGCCGCGGCCTCGGGCCGGGCCTCGGCCTGACGTGCGATCAGCTCGTGGGCCGGGGTCTCGTCGTAGGACGCGTCGGTGGCGTTCCACACGTTCAGCTGGACGTGGCGCTCCCGGTCGGAGAGCGGGTCGATGTCCGCCACCTCGCACTCGGGGCGCTCGGTCAGCTGCCGTACGGCCGTGACGTAGTGCTCGGCCATGTCGGCGATCTGGTCGTGGTCGAAGTACAGCGCGTTGTAGACGAGATGGGCGCGGTGGCCGTCCTCGTCGGGTTGGAGGGAGAGGTGCAGGTCGTACTTGCCTCGGCCGCCGGCGGTGTCGACGACGTGCGCGGTGGTGCCGTCCGGGCCGGGCAGGGGCGCCGCGGCAGGCAGATAGCTGTAGAGCACGTCGAAGAGAGCCGTACGGCTCATGTCCTTCGACGGGTCGACGGCGCGCACCAGTTCGTCGAACGGGGCGCGGTCGTGGAGGCGGGCGTGCGCGGTCTCGGCGGCGGTGTCGGCGACGAGGTCGGCGAACGACTGCCGGGCGCGCGGGCGCAGGCGTACGGGCAGGAGGTTGCCCAGGGGGCCGACGACGTGCCGGTCCCGCTCGTCCCGTCCGGCGTGGGACAGGCCGAGCACCATGTCCTCGTGGCCGGAGTACCACTGGAGCAGTGCCGCGAAGGCGGCGAGGGCGACCTCCGGCACGTCGGCGCCGAGCCGGTCCGCGGCGGCACGCAGTCCGAGCCCGGCGGGGAGGGCGAACGCGACCGACCGCTCCTCGTAGACGTGCACGGCATCACGGGTACGGCGCTCGGGCAGCCGCAGCGGGTCGGCCGGTGGCCGGAGCACGGCGGCGCGGGCGGCGAGGTGGGCCCGCCGGGTGTCCTCGTCGTCGGCGCCGAGCCGGCGAGGGTGACTGCTCGGGCGGGGTGCCTCGCCCTCCGCCCCCGCGAGGATCTGCTGGGCGACGGTGAGCAGGGAGGCGCGGTCGACGACGGCCTGGTGTCCGCTGAGGGCGATCCAGCCGCCCGGGGTGTCCGTGTCGGGCTGGACGGCGACCCGCAGCAGCGGCCCGGCGCACAGGTCGAACGGCTCACGGGACCAGGCGGTGAGGGCGTGCGGGACGACTTGTGTGCGGTCCGGCCGCGGGGCGGCGGGCAGCCACTCGGGGACGACGGCAGCCTCGCGCCGCACGTGTTGGACGACCCGGCCGTCCACTTCGAGCAGTTCGGTTCGCAGGGCCTCGTGGGCGGCGACCACGGCGGCGACGGACTCGGTCAGCCGAGTCCGGACGGGGAGGGCGTCCAGCCGGAGGAACAGGGGCAGGTTGTGGTACGTCGGCGCGGCGGGGTACAGGTAGCCCGTCTCGAACCGGTCGACGAACCACATGCGTTCCTGGTGCGCGGAGGCGGGGCGGGTGTCCTCGGCGGCGGGGGCCGCCGCGTGCGGTCCGGCCGGCCTCTCGGCCGCGGTGCTGCCGCTGGACTGTGTGTAGTGGGCGTCGAGTTCCTTGAGCAGGATGTTCTCGCACTCGCCGTCCCACAGCAGGTGGTGCAGGCAGACGAAGAGTACCTGCCCGGCGTCGCCGAGCTCGATGAGCGCGGCGGTCAGCAGACGGCCCGTGGCGAGGTCGAACGGCTCGTGCGCCGCGGTGCGGATCCAGGCGTCGAGGGCCTTGTCGGGGTCGGGGCGGCCGCTGAGGTCGACCCGCTCCAGGCGCGGCGTCCACGGGGCACGCACCCTCTGTGTCAGGTCGCCGTCCACCTCGTGGAAGGCGGTGCGCAGGATCTCGTGGCGGGTGATCGTCGCGGCCAGCGCTCGGGTGAGCGCGTCCGCGTCGAGGGGCTCCTCGACCCGCCAGGCAAGGGGCACGTTGTAGGCCGCCGGGTCGCCCGCGACGCGCTGGGCGAGCCAGATCCGGCGCTGGAAGCTGGAGGCGGGGAAGGTGTCCTCGGCCGGGGCGGTGTGCCGCACCGGGGCTGGGGGCGGGGGCGTCGCGGCGGGCTCGGTGGTCCCGGCGGCGGCCAGGACGTGCGCGGTGAAGTCCGCGAGCCTGGGATGGTCGAACAGCGCGCGGATACCTGACGAGGCGCCCGGGAACCGGTCCCGGACCGCCGCCACCAGCGTCCCCGCCAGCAGCGAGTGCCCGCCCAGCTCGAAGAACGAGTCGCCGTCGCCGACCGGACCCGAACCGAGCACCGACCGCCAGACCTCGGCCATCTCCCGCACCCGCGCATCGGGTTCGGCCCCGCACGCCCCGTCCTCGCCGGAGGCGGCGTCCGTGCCGCTCCGGGCGGGCGTGGTGGAGGCCAGCACCTCGGCGAGGGGGGCGTGTAGGTCGGCGGCGATCGCACGCAGGATGGACACGTAGTCGTCGGCCATGGCGCGCACCCGGGTGGTCCCGAGGGAGCCGGCCGGATCCTTCCACAGCAGATGGGTGCCGCAGCTGTCCTCCCGCACCATGAGGGCGAGGCGGAAACCGGCGGTGCTCTCCATGTCCAGCAGGCTCAGCCGTGCCTCGCCGTCGCCGTGGCTCAGCCGTATGTCGTGGACATCGATGTCATCGCGCAGCCCTGCGTGCCAGTACTGGAACACCGCCTGATGGGTGCGGCGCTGCGCCTCGGGGCCGGTCAGTCCGGCGGTACGCATGATGGCGGGCAGCGGCAGGTCGCCGTACGAGAGGGTCTCCTTGACCCGGCCGCGCACCCTGGCGAGCAGATCGGAGTAGCGGTCGCCGGCGCGCACCGGGACGCGGACCGGCAGCGCGTTGACGAAGTAGCCGACTCGGTCGCGCACTTCGGGCAGCGCGCGGCCGTGGTACGGCAGGAACGACAGCACGTCGTCCGAGCCGCTGTGGCGCCGCAGCAGCGCGAACCAGGCGCCCAACAGCACGGTCACGAACGACATTCCGGATGCGGCGGCGCGGTCACGCAGCGCGGCGGCGAGGTCCGCCGGCAGGACCTCGCCGGCGACGGTGTAGCGGGGTTCCTCCTGCCCGGCAGGCAGGGAGAAGTCACCGCTGTCGCTGAGGGTTTCCTTCCAGTGGAGCCGGTGCTCCTCCCCTGTGGGGCCGTCGGCGAGGTCGCGCGTGTGGGCGGCGAAGGCGGCGAGCGCGGGGCCATGGTCCTCGCGCGGGAGAGCCTCGCCCCGGTAGGCGGCGCGCAGCGCGTCCAGCAGCGTCAGCACGGAGGCGCCGTCGTGGACGAGGTGGTGCACGGCGATCAGCAGGACCGTGTAGTCCGGGCCGTCGATGAGGTCGACGCGGGCGAGCGGGCCGCGTCGCAGGTCGAAGGGGGTCTGCCAGGCGGCGCGGATCGCGCTGTCGCGGTCCTGCTCCGTGCGCGTGCACCGGACGGGGATCTCCGGGGCGTCCGACCAGTCGAGGACCGGTCCGTCCGTTCCCGGGCGCACGCGGGCACGCAACTGCGGGAAGGCCTCACCGGTCTCGGCGACGGCACGGCGCAGCCGCTCGACGTCGAGTGTGCCGCTCACCTCGAAGGGGGTGGGGATGATGTGCGTCCACTGCTCGGGGTCGAGTCTCCAGGAGACCCACATGGCCTCCTGGCCGACGGTCAGCGGAGCGTGGTGCGTGGGGGTGCTCATGCGGTGCTCTCTTCGGTGCTGCCACCTCGGAGCGGGCCCGAGGTGCCGTCGGTGGTGAGGAACGCGTACGCGGTGCCGGACATCCAGGCGGAGGCGACCGCCTCGATGTCGGGTCCGGGCGGGCTCTGGAGCCGGTCGAGCAGATCGGTGACCCGCTGCCGGGCGGCGGTGCAGAAGACGTCGGCCAGTGCTTGGGCGCTGTCGTCCCCGGCCGCCGCGAGGGCGGAGGCCCGGGCGAGGGTGAGGGACACGCCGAGGATCTCCCGGGCGATCGCGGCGAGCTGGATGAGGGTCCGCTCCCGGGCGTCGAGCTCCTCCCGGTCGGGGTGGCTGCGGGCCAACTCCAGGCAGGTGCGCCCGAAGGCCCGGGTCTGCTCGGCCGCCCAGCGCAGATGGCCGAGGTTCCGGTCGGTGAGCACCGTGCCGGTGGTGTCCAGGGGGACCTCGTCCTCGCGTTGGAGCTCCGCCGCGTGGTCCGGCTCGGGGTAGTAGTACGACAGGATCGCCAGCCGACCGATCCAGTTGTCGATCTGGAAGTCGACGCCGCCGGAGATGCGCAGGTTGCGCAGGTCCCGCAGGAAGCGCTCCACGGGGACGGGGGGCGCCCCGCGCAGCCGCTTGCTGGACGCGGTCTCGTACCCCTCCCCCGCCAGCAGGGACATGGCGCGCTCGGCGACCTCCCAGGCCAGGAGCGAGGAGGCGTTCTTGACGGCGTTCTGCTCGAACCGGAGGTTGAGGCCCCGGTCCTGGTCCTCGGGAAGCAGGCACCACTGGGCCATGGTCTCGACGGCGAAGGTGTCGGCCAGGCTCTCGGCGAGGCGCCGCCGCACCTCGTCGTACTCCGCCAGGGGCCGGCCGTCGATCACGCGTCGGGCGGCGAAGTCGCGCATCCAGCCCAGACACAGCCGGGCGACGGCCAGCGACGGGGCCGCGATCAGGTGGATCCTGCCGCGGCCGACGAGCCGGGCGGTGGCGGGCGTGGTGCGGACGACGTGGCCGATGTCCCGCTCGACGAGCATGTGATCGCCGGGAACCCGTACGTTCCTGAACTCCAGCCATCCGTTGGGGAATCCCTTGATGCCCATGTAGGTGTGCCAGTCACCGCTGGTCACTCCCGGACTGTCGGTGCGCACGAAGAACATCCGCACCCGGTCGACACCGTCCTCGTGGACGGTGGCGGAGACGCTGACCACCTCGGCGACGGGCGCGTGCCCGACGAAGACCTTGCTGCCGTCGATCAGGTAGTCGTCGGTGCCCTCGATACGGGTGGCGGTGGTGAACCGGCGCTGGTTGGCGGCTCCTTGGGGCTCGCTGTCCGCGCTCGCGGAGCGGGCTCCACGGCGCACCACGTCGCTCAGCATGTCACGCAGCGGGCCTTCGGGCGCCACGGCCAGGAACGCCCCGGCACCGAGCGCGTTCTCGATGGCGAGGGACAGGGCCACCGGGGTGCTGTGCGCGGCGGCCGCCGACACCATGCGGAAGGTGTTGTAGTGCGACAGGGCGTGGCCGCCGAGGGCGGGGTCCGTCTGGAGCGCGAAGTAGCCGCGCCGGCCGAGCTCGTCGAGGAATCCGTCGGGCAGCGCGGCTCGTGCGTCGACGTCTTCGGGGTCGACCCGCTCGCGTAAGAGGGTTGTCAGCTCCTCGGTCAGTTTGTCGCCGGTCGCGGCGTCCACCGGGTCCTGCACGGGGAAGTCGCGGACGAGGTCCCAGCGGAAGCGGCCCTGGTACAGCTCCTCCAGGAAGCTGACGCGGTCCGGATCGCTGGTCGCGTTCCGTGTTGTCGTTGCCAACGGGGTTCCTTGCTTGTGGAAAGGGGGTCGCCCGGCCGGGCATGCCCGTCGCGCCCGGCACGGAGAGGGCGGGCGGCAGGAGGACCGGAAAGTGGCGCCGGGCGGCATGAGGGGAGTGCGGAATGAGGGAGAGGTGGGCGGAGCGGGTGCGGGAGGGGTGTTCCGGCGTCGGGGGCGTCGGCCTGTCAGGTTCGGTCGCCGGGCAGCGGAGCGAACGGACGCTCAACCACCGGGTCAGCGTGCCGAGCTGCCGGTCCGTCTCGTCGCCGGTGCGGCCGGAGGCGTGTTGCGGGGGGCGACGGGGAAAGCCCCCTCCGCGTCGCACCCGGCGACAGCGATGAGGCGCGAGGCGTGTCGAGGGTGAGCGCGGACCGCCGACGGTGCGTCAGGTCTGACGGGGGTTCGGCGCGGAGCGGCGATGAGCCGTGTACCGCGCTGGACGGCGACATTGCCGGAGCCGAGCGCTTTCATTTCTTGATCATAGAAGCCCGCCGGAGGCCATGTCTGTGAGGCATCTCACCGGCTGGAATCCTCAACTCCCGCTGGTGACAGGAGAGTTCAGGCCACGGCATGACGTGGCGGAAGCATGCTCATGGCGTGGTGGTGAACTGCCCGCAGCCGGCTTGCGACGCCGTCCCCGCACCGCTTCGCCCGCCCCTCACCCGACCCGAGTGGCTGCACGACAAGAACACCGCGCCGATACGGGAAATGGCCGGATCCTGGCGCGAGATGGACGAACCGGCCCGGTCCCAGACCGGGCCGGCCCGCCCGCCGCCCCTATGCGGTGGTGTAGGAGAACTGCACGGTCGGTGGGTTGTGGTCGGACAGCGGCTTGCCGTCCGGGGCGAGGAAGGTGTCGTGTTCGTTGTTGTAGTACGTCGCGTTGAGCTCGAGGCCACCCCCGCTGCGATAGAAGATCTTGTCGACGACCTCGCACGGATTGGCGGTCTTGCAGGTGGCAGCGCCGTCATCGACGCCCGGGGTCCGTCCGCCGTTGATCAGTTGCACCCAGGCGTCGGTCAGTCCGTTGTCGTCCCGGAGCTTGCGGATGATGTCGCCGGAGCGGGTGTAGCGGCTGTTGGTGTCGCCCATCACGATGATCGCGCGGCCGGCGGAGTGCTTCTGGATGTATGTCGACAGCTCCCGGGTGTCCGACCGGCGGACCCGCAGGTCCCTGGCGGTGCCGGAGCCGGCGTTCATGTGGAGGTTGTAGAGGTCGAGCGAGGCGCCGCCGGGCAGTTCCAACCGGACGTAGGTGAAGCCCTTGGGGGTGAGACAGTTCGGGCCGGTGCAGTTCTTCCACGCGACCCGGTGGAGGTGCGTGAGCTTGAAGTCGGACAGCGTGTTGAGGCCGTCGGAGAAGGGAACTCCGGGCGCCCAGTTCGGTACCGACGGCTTCGTCCGGTAGGCGTGCTCGTCGAACTTGGCGAGATCACGGTGGTAGGCGAAGTCTTCTTGGACGTTGACGATGTCGTAGCCGTTGATCCGCCTGGAGATGATCTTCGTATTGATTGCGGGCCTGCTGCCGGAGAGCAGTTCGGGGAGGCCGGCCACGTTGTAGGACAGGACGCTGAACGTGCCGCTCGCGGCTCGGGGCGAGTCGGCGTGCGCCGCGGGTACCGTCGCCGTCGCCGCGGCGGCCGTCACGAGACCGATGGCGCATATGGCTCGCCTGCTTCGTGCGCGTTGCCGGGACACATCTGGCCCTTTCGTCGAAACGGACGGTGGGCGTGCGTGCGCGCATGTAGTGCCGTACCGTCGCCGGTCGCGGCGACGAACTGCAGTATGACTGCGCCAATATGACGACTCATCGGTAACTTGTAAACGGTCTGGGACGTACGGGAGCCGGAACGAGAGCGTCACCTGCCGGTGATCACCGTCATGACACCGCTCTCTGCGACGGCCCTGCCAGGGCAGACGGCCGTGGTGCCCCGGAGGCGGGGCACGAGGTCGGCCACCCTGGCCGGGTGGGGGAGCCGCACGCCGACGCCAGTGACCCCGGCCGGGCTGCTGCCCGGCCGGGGCACCCCTTGGGAGGTACCGGGGTCAGGTGGTCGGCGCGGCGACGGCTTCGGTCGCTGCCTGACCCGCATCGGTCGGGGTGACTGCCACGGGCTCCTCGGCCTTGGCCAGCCCGTTGAAGATCAGGTTCAGCACGATGGCAGCCGTCGCACCGAGCGTGACACCGCTGTTCAGCAGGGAGGAGAGGTCGGCGTTCATATGCTTCTCGAAGAGCACCGGGACCGTGGCCGGCAGGAGTGCGAAGGCCAGGGACACGCCCACGACCAGCGCGTTCTTCTCCTCTTTGAGGTCGACCTTGGCGAGTGTCTGGATGCCGGCCAGGGCGACCATCGCGAACATCACGGTCGCCGCTCCGCCGAGCACTGCGTTCGGTATCGAGGCGACGACGGCTGCGGCCTTGGGCAGCAACCCCAGGACGATCATGAAAACGCCGGCGGCGACCACCACGAACCGGCTCTTGACCTTGGTCATCCGAACCAGCCCGACGTTCTCCGCGAACGCCACGTACGGGAAGGAGTTGAGGACGCCGCCCAGGGCTGTGGCCGCGCCGTCGGCGCGCAGGGCACGCGCCACGGTTTCGCTGTCGACCTTCTTGTCGACGATGCCGCCGACCGCGTAGGTGTCGCCGGTCGTCTCGACCATCGTGATCAGCATGACGATGAGCATGAGGAGGATCGGGAACCACTGGAACTTCGGCATACCGAAGTGGAACGGCGTCGTGACCCCGATCCAGTCCGCCCTGCCCACGTCCGCGAAGTGCACGTCCCCGAGGAGGTAGGCCGCGACGGTGCCGCCGACCAGGCCGAGCAGGATCGCGATGCTGGAGACGAACTGCCTGCCGACCCTCATCAGAACGAGGATGAAGAGCATCGTGCCACCGGCGTAGGCGAAGTTCTTCGGGTCACCGAAATCCGGACTGCCGAGCCCTCCGGCGGCGTCGTTCAGGCCCACCGGGACCAGCACGATACCGAGGACCGTGATGACCGTGCCCGTCACCACGGGCGGGAACAGCCGCATCACCGTCCCGAACGCCTTGGCGGGCAGCCAGGCGAAGGCGAAGGTCGCCAGACCTGCTGTGATGACGGCTCCGTAGACCACCAGCAGGGCTGCGGTACCGCCCCCGGCACCGAGCCCGATCGCGATCATCGGCGACACGGCGGTGAAGGTCACCCCCTGGATCAGGGGCAGCCGTGCGCCGATCCGGCCGATCCCCCATGCCTGGATGATGGACGCGATTCCGCAGGTGAACAGGTCCGCGTTGATCAGGTAGACCAGTTGCTCCGTGCTGAGCTTCAGCGCACCGCCCACGATGATCGGTACGATCACCGCTCCGGCGTAGAAGGCCAGCACGTGCTGGAATCCGTAGAGCGCGAGCCTGGAGGCCGGAAGGACCTCGTCGACCGGGTGGGTGCTCCGTTCTCCGCGACCGGAGAGTAGGGCGGCGACACGTGCCATCTCTGCCTTGCCTTTCAAGAGGTAGGTGAACGAGAAGGGCCGGGCCATCCCTGAACCGACGGTGTTGTCGGGCGACCTCAGGGCTGTCCGTCGGCGGTTCACGTCGTCGAAGCCTCACTGGTGACGGCAGCGGCATCTCGTCGTGTGGCCGAAATAAAACCCCCGTGAGCTGCGCCACGAACATTGGACACATGCACAAAATGTCGCCCCGGATTCCGCGCCGATTCGCATGTTCGTCCAAGACCCTGGGTCGGACCAGGTACGGAATCGGGTGCTGCCGACCGCTGGACACGTCCGCGGAGGCAGGAATCCGCCGGTGCGCCCGGCTCGGAACCGCGGGTGCTGCGCCTCCGGCACGGCCGGAGACCGGAGGGGCGCGTCAGCAGGCAGGTCCGGAGGTGCGACGGACGACCTGCGCCTGGGCCTCCTCACCGGTGCTGTCGGGCCGGCCCTTCCCTCCCCGGCCGGATCACCGCCCGTTCGGCCGGAAGTGAGCGGCACACGAACGAGGCTCCTTGCGGCGACACGGGGTGTTGGCCGGCAATCGTGGTACCTCCCTTTACATCACGGCTCGACGGTGCTGACATGCACACGTAAAAGAACGCACGCTCCCGGACCCGGGCCGATCTTCACCGCCCGGCCGCAACAGACTTCCGCAGCACACGCCGTGCACCCCGTGTGCTGCGCGACCCGGAACCGCGCCGCCGGACAGACGGGCGCGTTCCACGACCGACTCCGCACCGCTCCGCACACCTGCGAGGAGGATGTACATGAGACCCGCATCAGCGCTGACACGCCTTCCCGTGGCGGCCGCCGGTTGCCTGGCGCTCGTCGGACTGGCCGCTGCACCCTCGGCCGCGGCAGAGACACCCCTCACCTTCGACTGCCAGGCGAAGCCGCCGGTCGTCTCGGCGCAGACCTTCGACCTCGACGCCGGGGTCGAGGCCACGGCCCCCGACAGCGTGCCCTCCGGAGGCGCATTCAGCGTGGCTCTGGCCCCCGCTCCGCTGACCGTGCCCGGCTCGGTGAACGGCTACACGGTCAAGTCGATCAAGGACATCAAGCTCAGGGCCGTCATGCCGACCGACGCGACCCTGACCGCCGAGAGCCTGTCCGGAGGTTCCGGGATCGGTTCGGGGACCCCCAGCGTCGCCGTCAGCGGGGACGAGATCGTCATGACCGTCCCCGGCCCGATCAACGGCGGCAGCACCTTCACGCTCCCCACCCTGACGCTGGACCTTGTCGCCGGCGCCCCTGGCGGCACGGTCACCACCCGGATCGCGGGCACCTCCTACAGCAGCCCCGGTCTCACGTTCACCGCCCGCGTACCCATCCTCTTCTTCACCGCGGACGTACCCACGTCGTGCTTCTCCTCGCCCAACCCCGCGCTCAGCTCCACGGCCGTCAGCTGACAGTGGCCTGCCCGGCGACGCGGGGGATCGCGCGCGGTGGCCGGGCAGGTCGGCGAGCCTCTCCTCGCCTCCGTCGGCCTCGGGGGCGCGTCTGCGGCCCCAGCATCGAACCGGGTCGAGCCCCGGCCGCACTCCCCCGCCCACATCCCGCCGGGGCACATCGCGCGGCACGGCGAAGGCGGGCCGGTGCGGTCCGGTGGGCCAAGCGCCGGCGCGGACTCCCCGGCGGTCAGCTCACGACCACTTCCGCCCACCGGCTGGTCCCACCGAAGTGCTCCCGGACGCCGCACCGGTCCGACAGGGCCATGACGATGTCGATGCCCCGGCCGTGCTCGTCCGGGGCGGGCTCCGGCTGTCCGGCCGCAGGCGCGGGTCCCATGTCGGTCACCTCGACACGAAGTACGGTGCCGCGTGCGTGCCCCAGGAGCCGCGACAGCCGGAGCGTGGCCGGGGGCAGCGCGTGGACGACCGCGTTGGTGAGCAGTTCCGAGGCCAGCAGGAGCACGTCGTCGACGACGTCCGCGCAGAGGTGCCAGCCGGTGAGGGCCGCGCGTACGCGTCGGCGGACGGCCGGGACGGCCACGGGGGCGTGCGGCAGCGGAAAGACGTGCTCGGCCTCCTCTTCGGCTTCCCCGCAAAGCGCCACTTCCTCGCGAGGAGCCGCTTCCTCGTCGGGAAGCACAGTGCCGACCTGCGTCACTGTCATGTGCCCTCCTCCGGGTCGCGCCGCCGGCCAGCGGAAGGCCGGGCGTGATGCACGCTACGGAGCACGTCGGTACCAGTCAACGAACAGCGGTCGGCATTGTCGAACGGCGGTCCCCGAACCGGCACGCCGGTCGTACGATCGAGTCATGGTCGGCCCTGTGCAGTCCATAGAACGAGCAGCCGCGATCCTGCGCCTGCTCGCCGCCGGTCCGCGTCGCCTGGCGCTGGGCGAGGTGGCGTCGTCACTCGGGCTGGCCAAGGGCACGGCTCACGGGATCCTGCGCACGCTGCAGCACGTGGACTTCGTCGAGCAGGACGCGACGACCGGGAAGTACCAGCTGGGGGCCGCTCTGCTCCATCTCGGCACCAGTTACCTGGACGTCAACGAACTCCGGTCGCGCTCCCTCAACTGGGCCGACGCCCTGGCCGCCCGCAGCGGAGAGGCCGTCCGCCTGGGCACGCCGCTGGAAGGCAAGGTGCTCATCGTGCACCACGTCTTCCGGCCGGACGACACCTTCCAGACCCTGGACGTGGGCGCGCTGCTCCCGCTGCACGCCTCCTCGCTCGGCAAGGTCCTGCTGGCCTTCGGAGCCGCACCGGTCGAGCCGCTGCTGACGGCCGAACTGGAGGCGTACACCCGGCACACCCTGGTACTCCCGGAGGACCTCAACCGGGCCCTCGGCGAGATCCGGGAGCTCGGCTGGGGCGCCGAAACGCAGGAGATGAGCATGGGGGACGCCGGAATCGCCGCGCCGATCCGGGCCCACGGCGGGCTCGTGGTGGGCGCGATCGGCGTGTCCGGACCCATGGAACGGATCTGTGACACCAAGGGCCGGCCCCAGCCGCCCCTGATCACGTTGCTCCGGGAGGCCGCACGGGCGATCTCCAGAGACCTGGGCGCGGCCCGCTGGTAGGACCCGGCGGCTCCGCCAAGCATCGGAAGGCAGGTCCGATCATGGTTGCACGGTATGTGATGTCCATCGACCAGGGCACCACCTCCACCCGATGCATCCTGTTCGACCACCGCGGGCGGCTGGTGTCCGTCGCCCAGCGCGAGCACCGCCAGTACTTCCCCCGTCCCGGCTGGGTCGAGCACGACGCCGTCGAGATCTGGCGCAACCTTCAGCGCGTGGTGCCCGAGGCGCTGTCCGACGTCGGCATGGACGCCCGGCAGATCGCCGCCGTCGGGATCGCCAACCAGCGCGAGACGACCGTGCTCTGGGACCGGCGGACCGGCACTCCGCTGGGCAGGGCGATCGTGTGGCAGGACACCCGCACCGCTGAGCTCGTCGACGACCTCAGAAACCGGCCCGGGGACGAGTTCTTCCTCGAACGCTGCTGCCTTCCTCCCTCGACCTACTTCTCCGCGCCGCGGATCCGCTGGCTCTTCGACCACGTCGACGGGCTGGAGCAGCGTGCCCGGGACGGCGAGGTGCTGTTCGGCACGATGGAGAGCTGGCTGATCTGGAACCTCACCGGTGGAACGGACGGCGGCCTGCACATCACCGACGCGACCAACGCCAGCCGCACCATGCTGATCGACATGCGGACGCTGGCCTGGGACGCGGAGCTGATGGAGTTCTTCGGCGTCCCGCGCCAGATGCTGCCGGAGATCCGGCCCTCCGCCGAGGACTACGGCGAGGCCCGCTCACTGCTGCCCGGCGTACGGATCACGGCCGCCCTCGGCGATCAGCAGGCGGCGCTGTTCGGACAGACCTGCTTCTCGCCCGGCGCGGCGAAGTGCACCTACGGGACCGGCAGCTTCCTGCTGATGAACACCGGTACGGACGTCGTCAGGTCCCGGCACGGCCTGCTCACCACCGTCGCCTACAAGATCGCGGATCAGCCCGCCGTCTACGCTCTGGAGGGCCCGATCGCCGTCACGGGCTCGCTGGTCCAGTGGTTCCGGGACCGTCTGGGGCTGATCAACAGCGCTCCCGAGATAGAGACCCTGGCGCGCACGGTCGAGGACAACGGCGGCTGCTACATCGTCCCGGCGTTCTCCGGTCTGTTCGCACCCCACTGGCGCAGTGACGCCCGCGGTGTCATCGTCGGCCTCACCTCGTACATCACCGCGGGCCACCTGGCCCGCGCCGTCCTGGAGGCCACCGGCTGGCAGACGCGGGAGGTCGTCGACGCCATGAACGCCGATTCCGCGCTGGCCCTGACGCAGCTCAAGGTCGATGGGGGCATGACGTCCGACAACCTGCTCATGCAGTTCCTGGCCGACGTGCTCGATGTTCCCGTCGTCCGGCCCCTGGTCGCCGAGACGGTCTCTCTCGGCGCCGCCTACGCCGCCGGTCTCGCGGCGGGCTACTGGCCGGACCTGGAGGTCCTGCGCCACAACTGGCACCGGGCCGCCCAGTGGCTGCCGGCCATGGACCCGGAACGGCGGGAGCAGGAATACGACAACTGGAAGCGGGCCGTCGAGCGGTCCCTGGGGTGGATCCAGTCGCCGAGACGCTCGTGAAACCTGACCGCCGACGCATCCGGCAGCCCGGCAACCGACGCCTCACGGGCGGCCTGGCCGGCGCCGAGCCGACCGCGAGCGGGCCGTGAAGCGGGCCGGGCGGGTGGCGCGAAGCCGCCGGCGCCCGGCACCGAGCCGTCTCGACGCCTTCGCCACGGCGCGGCTCGTCATCGCCGTGGCGTGCCGCTACCGCGTGGGATGGGCTCGGGACCGGCGAGGCCCCACCAGGTGCGCCTGGTGGGGCCTCGCCGGTGGCCACGGCTCACGGGAGCCGGGGGCTACGGGGTGGGGTCGGGGCAGTCGTGGTAGATGTACTGGTCGATGTCGAGGGACGCCCGGGCGGTGCCGAGCCAGCACAGCAGGTCGGCGCCGAGGCAGATTCCCTTCTGCTGCGGGTCGTCGAGGTCGCGGATCTCCTGGACGATCTCCAGCCTGACGGCCGCCTCGCCCGAGTCGGCGAGGCGGCCGAGGGACGCCGCGAAGGCCGGGCCCCAGGAGAGGATCACCGGCTCCAGGTCCTCCGGTCTGGCGCGGCCTGCGTGCCGGATCCAGGTCGAGTGGGACCGCAACGGCGACTGGGGGCGCCTGCGGCTGCCGATCATCGTCGACTCGTCGGGGTCCCTTCCCAACCGTCGAGAGATCTCTTCCGGTTGCAGGGTTTCACTGACTACGCGCAGGTACACGCGGAACGCGCTCATGGCCGGTACCTGTAATTCGTCGGAACCAAGATCCTGCCGTCCTTGCTCACGAGAATGATCCGACTGTCACCGTCGCGCATCGCGTCGAACCTGGAGACCATGTTCGTTCCGACCCAGTCGGCCTTGAAGCCGTGCGGATCCTCGTCGAGGCTCTTGAGGGCCTTCTCCAGCTGCTTCTCCCTCAGCTTCACCAGCGAGCCGCGGTCGATGTCCGCGGCGTCGGGGATCTCACCGGGGATGAAGTCGCACGAGGCGTTGTGGACGAGCACGGGCGTCGTACCGGCCAGCACATAGTAGGTGTGCAGGTCGTTGACGGTCAGGTTGTGGGCCGGCTGGAGGGTCTTCCAGTGGGTGACCTGCCGGATCCGGGCGGTGGCGCCGTCCGGGGTGCGGAGGGTGTCCCCCGCGTTCAGGTCCGCGGCGTGGGTCCACTGCCCGCGGTTCCGCGTCCAGAAGGGGTGGTGGTCGGTGGCGGTGAGGGAGCCTCCGCCGACGGCGGCGTCGAGGGTGATGCCGGTGAAGTCCCGGTCGTCGGGCGTGCGGATCGTGTCGTCGACCCGGCGGCCGCCGGTGGTACCCGAGGCAGGGTCGGTGGCCAGGACCGCGTCGCCCACCTGTACGTCCTCGATCGGCTTGGTGGAACCGTTCGCCATCAGCACCTGCGTGCCGGCCGGGAAGCTGTCGCACTTGCTGCGTCGCTGGGCCCTGCGGATGTCGTCGGGGTCGAGCTTGCCGCCGGTCTTGAGCCAGCGCAGCACGACGACCGCGCCGAGGGCCCGGTCCACGGGGCTCAGCTTCTCGCCGGTGGCGAGGTCCTTCCCGGTGAGAGCCTCCATCACGCCCTTGCCGTCGCTGATGCCGGGCAGCAGGTCGAGCACCATGCCCATCCGGCGGTCCTGGGCAGCGAGCACCTCGGGCGGGGTCTGGTTCACTCCGGCCTTCTCGGCGACGTGCGAGAAGTCGAAGTCGAATTCGGGCACTTCGCGGATGCGATCGGCGGCCTTGTTCATGGCCTTGACGGCCTTGTTCGTCTGCCCCAGGGCGTCGTTCGCCTGGCGGACGCCCTTGTTGAGCTGGTCCATGCCGCGGTTGGCCCGCGCCAGGCCCTTGTTGATCCCGTCGATGCTGTCGTTGACCTGGACCATGGCCGCGTTCATGTCGTCGAGACCGCGGTTCATCTGGGCAAAGCCCGCGTTGATCTGGTCAAGGGCCTTGCCCATGTCCTTCAGGTCCGCCCAGATGTCCCAGGTGGGAGTGTCCGGCAACGGCTCCACCGGCTTCGGCTCCGGGAAGTAGTCCCCCAGCATCACGGCGAGGACGGTGAGGAGTTCGGCAGACTCGTTGGAGGTGCCGAGCACACGTGACGCCTTCACGAGGTTGGTGCGGAACTTGTCGATGTGCGGCTCGGCAGCCTTGTAGGTGGTGACGACCTGCTTGAATATCGCCCGCCGCCGCTCGGGGTCCGCCTCCTGGTCGGCTTGGGTCAGGAGGGGCTTGAGCTGCTTGTGGAGGACGCCGAGCTCCTTGTTCACCTCGGTGAACGAGGCGCCGCCGTCCGTCATCGCCTCCCGGAAGACGTAGAGGTACGCACCGACGGCGAGTCCGAGCTCGGCGGACTTGAGGGCGAAGTCCTTGCGGCATCGCAGCCGCTCCAGCAGCGGCAGCTGCCCACACTTCGAGTACTGCTCCACCCGCGCGATGATCTCGAGCAGGGTGGGTTCGCGCTCAGGCCGCTCGGCCGCCGCGGCCGATCCGGCGCCCGCGCCCACGACCAGACACAGGATCGTGAGCAGGGTGAGCATCTTCTGTTTGACGTGCTGATACATGCGTTCCTCACGGCGCGAGCCCGCGAGGGCCCGCTCCCCCTGGCAGCAGAACTGCCGTGTTTTGCTTGCGCTTTGCGCGCGTGGTCACGGACACCGTAAGCCGTTACCGCTGGTCATGAGGTCACGCCCGCTGCAGTGCCGTATCGACGGCCAGTCGGTGATCTCGTTCGGGGGCTGTGCGGTTCGGCGCTGACACCGAGGACGCCGTGGGTGCCGTCCGACTCGCGGTGCACGGCCCGTAGCCGGGCGGCGAGGAGGGCACCGGCCGCCTCGAGGACGACTCGCTCCGCGGCCGTCGCCCGCCAGTGGGAGCAGCTGGAAAGGGAGCGGCCCGGGACGGGTCCTCAGCCGCTTCACGCCGTACCGGCGGTGGTGGTCGGCGACTCACGGGAAACGGTGCCCCAGCGCCACCGTCCGCCGCAGGTGACCCGGTCCCGGCGGGCTCGGGTTGGTGTTCCGCCGTGTCGTCCCCTGCCTCTACTGTCATCGCATGGTGACGGACACGAACAACCTGCCCCGACTCGCGACCGACCCGAGCGGCCGGACCCTCGGCCTCGACCTCCCGGCGGGGAGGCTGCTCGATGAGACGTATCAGGGCCCCTGGCCGGATCCGCTGATGTGGCTGGCCGACACGCGCGCCGTGCCCGGGCAGTGGTCCGCGCAGGGGGCCGCGCGCCGAGCGGCGGGCCTCGTGCCGGTACTGGTGGACGTCGGCGGCCCGTCGGGCGACCCGGGGAACTGGGACCTGATGTGTGGAAACCTGTCCTGTCCGGAGGACTTGGGCACCGACGAGGTGCTGGCCCGCCTGTGGGAGCAGACCCGGGAGAAGCAGGTCGGCGGGAGGCAGGCTCCCTTCGACGCAGCATGGCCGGGGCTCGCCGGGGCGGTGCCGCCCGACGCCGATCCCGACACGCAGGCAGCCGAGATCGCCGACGCCCTGACAGGACACGGCTCCAGCCTGAAAGAGCCCCGCCTCGCCCTGGTGCCCACCGACCGCAACGCCGACATACCCGCGGCCATCGGCTGGTCCGGTTCGCTCAACCACGAGGACGACCCCGGTGCCCTCAGTGCCGTCCTGCGCAGTTGGGAGGAGCGCTTCGGTACCCGGGTCGTGGCACTCACCGCGGACCGGCTTGTCCTCTCGGTCGCCGCGCCGCCCACCACCACTGGACACGCGGAGGCGGTGGCAGCCGAGCACGCCGCCTTCTGCCCGGACGGCCTCGCCCGGCGCCGTCACGGTGCTCTGGACGACTACGCCGTCCACGAAGTCCTCGGGCGGCGCACCTGGGTCCACCACTGGGACTGAGAACCGCACACGGAAGAGTTGGGAACCGAGCGCTTCGAAACCGGCGCCGATCAGTCGAGCAGCCGGGGGATCCCGTCATATGCGGAGACGTCATGTGAAGGGACGATGCGCATGACGCCCGCGAGGGCGATCATGCGGAGCATGTCCTCGCGTACCAGCTTGGGATCGGTGTCGGCGAGCATACGCATCATCAGCGGCCGCTCGGAGCGACGGACGATGGCATCGAGTTGCCAGGTCAGATCGCCGATGAAGGCATACCGCCGGCCGCCCGGCAGAGTGACGAACGTAATCACAGACCCAGTGGTGTGACCTCCGGCGGGAACGACGACAACCGAGCCGTCGTCGTACACGTCGTAGCTCGACGAGAAGCCGAGATAGGGCCCATCCTTGAATGCGTACTGGTGAATCTTGTGATCGACGGAGATCTCGCGGAACACTCGTCCGCCTTTGTCGTGGCCCGCATACTGCAGTTCCCCTTCATTGATCCAGATCGGCAAGCGGAGATCGTCGAGACCACTCACGTGATCCCAGTGAGAGTGCGTCACCAGCACACCGCGAAGCCTGCTTCGGTCGTAGCCGCTGGCCTCGAACTGCTCGCTCACGGTGTGGCCCAACTGGTGCGGAGCACGCTCGATCCGCGGGAGAGCCTGCATATGCGCATCGACCTGAGAGCCGAAGCCGGCGTCGATCAACAGATCGCCCTTGGGGTGCTGCACCAGAACCGACGTCGCTGCGAAAGGACGCTTGTCGCGGAACGAGCCGCCTCTGAAAGCGAAGACCGCCCTGGTCTCATAGGTTCCCGTGGGCAATTGGAACAACGCCATGTCGGACGGCGGCGCGGCCTCAGGGAGAGGTCCCGCCCAGGCGGAAGGCATGGGAAGAGGTGGCATGCGGACATCGTCCGACGGCACCAATCCGAGTGTCCAATACCTGTCTGGAAGGTCCGATACCCGGAAGGTATCGAACCTTCCGCACAGGGAGTCCTTTCGTCGTACCGTGGGAGTCGCCGGGCCGCGTCATCCGAGCCGTGAGGCTCCGCTACCGTCACACCGGACCGGGGACGGACGGATATCGCGCAGGGGCGAATCAGCAGGCCGGCTCCGTCCGGTACGCTACGCGGGTTCCGGGCGACGCCGGCGTCGAGGCCCGTCTTCCCACCCTGCCGAGAGTGAAGCGAACCCATGGATGACCACATACGCGACGACGTAGCGACCCTCGCCGCGGCCGAGGGCCTCGGTCAGCTCCGTGGCACGGTCCTGCCGAAGCGACTGAGCATAGCAATGATCTGCAACCTGGTCTTCATGGTCATCGTCGGGCTGCTCATCTTCGTACTGCCCGCCGCCTGGTTCGTATGGATCGCGCTTCAGACCCCCAACTTCTCCCGTAAGGCGGCTGCCCGGCGGCTGCACTTCTTCGAGCACGGGCTGATCGAGATCGACCGCAAGGGGCGGGCGGCCGCGTTCCGCTGGGACTCGATGATGGCACTGCAAGAGGTCACGGAGACGTACGTCAACGGCTTCCACACCGCCACCATGTACCGGTACACCCTGCACAAGAAGGATGGAACGGTCCGGAAGATCACCAACTTCTATGACCAGCCCGAGAATTGGGGCCCGTTCATCCAGCAGGAGATCGCCTCGGCCCAGTTGCCGGGCATGCTCCGGATGCTGGACGAGGGTCAACAGCTCACTTTCGGCGACGTCTCCCTGAACCGGGGCGGTATCGCGACACCCAAGCGCGGTGCCGTGACCTGGGCGGAGATCGAGGACGTGCGTGTCGACAACGGCAGGGTGGCGCTGCGGAAGTCCGGCAAGTGGCTCTCCTGGTCGAGCAAGCCGGTGAAGAACATCCCCAACTTCGTCCTCTTCCTCGCCTTGGTGGACCACCTTCGCCGTTCGGCGCCCGCGGCCGTCAGCTGATCCCGTGCAGGTCCGGCTACTGGAGTTCCCGCACGGCCGGGCTCTGCCTACGGCGATGGCGGAGGGCCGCTCGGACCTCGCGGGCCGGGCCGGTACCGGCCGACCGGGACGCCCCGGTCCGTGAACTCGGCACCGAGGAGTTCGTGATCGTGCTCCCTGCGGACGAGGACCCGCCCACGGCCGTCCCAGCCCCGGCCCGGGTCGACGGGTCGACTGACATCGGCAGCCCCGAAGGGGACGGTGTACGTCGATGGATCGACCGGATCGACCGGATGCCGCTCACCGACCTGGCCCAGCGCGGTTGGGTGCACTACGCACGCGGCCACGGTCTCGCAGAGTTGCTGGACGACGTCTGCGCCGAGGCCGGGTTCCAGGCCCGTCCCGCCGTACGCACCGAACAGACGGCCGCCGCGCCGCTGCTGACGGCTGCCGGAGTGGGGCCGGCCGTGGTGCCCGCCCATCTGCTGCCGCCCGGGGTCGAGGGCCGGGTGCCGCGCCCCGACCCGCCTGTCCAGCGCACCCTGGCGGCGTACACACGGCCCCACCCGGACCCGTTCACCACGCCTTCCTCGACACCCTCCAGGCCGTGGCGCGCGTGTAGTCCCCGAGGCCGGGCCGTGTCGGAAGGCGGTGAGTGTGGTCTTGCCGATCGCACGGCCGACCTCCAGGGCGCGGTGGGCCTCGCGCAGGGAGGCTGCGTCGATCGGGCCGAGGTTCCTCGTGGCGGTGCCGCGGAGGGCGCCGGCGTCGTGGAGGACGACATCGACCGCTTCGGACAGAGCGAGGAAGGAGCCGTCCTCCAAGGCGCCTCCCGCGGCTGACCGGGGTCAGCCGCGGGCCGTTCAGTGATCCTCGCGCGGCCGAGGGTGTGGCCGGGCATCGGGAACGCGGCGACGGCAGGCGACGTGGACGGGGCCGGGCCTGCGCAGGTCGAGGGCTCGGCGCCGGCGCGAGGCGTCGGCTGCGTGTCGTCGGCGGTTGCTTCGGCGCTCGCGTGTCCCCCCGGCAGGACCCGCGGCCCGTGCCGGAGCGGCGTCACGGCGTCGCCGTCAGCGCGGGCACACGCCCGTGCTGTAGTCGTACGTCGCCGAGCGGCGGGTGTGCGTCCACTCCGGATCCAGGAGGTCCCGCTTGAGCTGCCGCGCGGCAGCTCCGTCCTCGACGATGTAGCCGAAGTCCTGGAGCCAGGACGGGTAGAGGTTCTTCGAGCCGATGTAGAAGGCCGAGTCGTCGACGGAGATCAGCTTGTGGTGCAGGGCGTAGGGCTTGCCGTCCGCCCAGGTGCCCGAGTCGGCCGCACGGAACGACGCCAGCTGCAGGTTGGCGCACATCACCCGGTCGGCGGCGGCGCTGCTGCCCGTTGCGAGGGCCAGGCGCTTGCGGAGCGTGTCGCTGATCTCGGTCAGGGACTTGATCTGGGAGTATCCTCCGCTGCCGATGAGGCCGCGGTTGGCCGGGTCGCTGACGATGATCCTGACCTTCACGCCCTTCGCGAGCTGGGCCGCCAGGGTGTCGTACAGGCGGACGTCGTAGCGGGGCAGCGGAGGACACGTGGAGTTGAGGTCCTGCTGGGAGATCTCCACGTGGTCACGGGCACTGGCGATCAGGGCGCGCAGCGCGCTCTCCTCGGGGTTGACCGTGTCGTAGTCGCGGTCGGCGTTGGTGCGGTCGCCCAGCACGCGGGGGAAGCAGGTGGCGTCCTTGGCCGAAGCGGTGGCGGGCAGCGCGAAGGACGAGGACGGGTCGCGGTCCTCGACGCCGATTCCGAGACCGCCCACGGCGATGACGGGGGTCGCTCCCTGAGCCGTGACCGGCGCCGGGTTGGCGTCGCGTTCGAGCGAGGCCATGCAGGGTGCTTGGTCGGACGTCGCCAGCCACACCTTCGCGGGGTTGCCCGCGTTGCGGCAGGTCCAGTCCCACAGGGTGTCGAGGTAGGCGCCGGCGGTGCGGGCGGCGGGGCCGCGCAGCGCGAGATCGACATCCGTGACCGGGTGGGAGGTGTCGAGGTAGTCGCCCTTCCAGTCGTTGATCCCGCCGGTGATCACCGACTCGCCGTCGACCACGACGAGTTTGGAGTGGTTCCAGGAGAAGGCGGTCTTCGACGTCGTCATGGAGGCGACGTCGAGGGTGATGTCGTCCGCCGCGGCACCGAGCCGGCTCAGAAGGTCGTTCTTGTACACGGCGGGGAGGACGTTGGCGTGGTAGAGCGGGGCCGCACCGACGAGGATGCGCACCTTGGGCCGGTGGCCGGCGGCCACCGACGCCCTGAGGCCGTCGGCGATCGCCTCGTTGAACGCCCCGTCGGGCAGCGGGGCGAGCGAGGAGATGTCCACCGTGCGCTCGGCACGTGAGATGTCACGGGTCATGGCCGACAGCAGCTTCCGGGAGCCGGTGCGGTCCGCGCAGGAGGCGTCGCCCCAGCACCCCGGGGTCTGCAGCAGCCAGCCGGCCGGATCGCCGGGCTCCGCGGCGAGCGTGTTGCCGGCGCTCCGCCCCCACACCCTGCCCTCCAGGCCGGGCGAGACCCGGCGGAGGACGTCCTCGACCCGGTCGAGATGCGGGGTGTCGGAGACGGTTTCGGAGTCGACGCTGGTGGCCTGGGCGGGCGGGGCGCCCAGCGTGGCCAGAGCTGCGGTCAGTACCGCAGCCGGGGCTATGACACGGCGGAGCTGGCGGTGCACAGTGGTCCTTCGACGGGGGCGGGTCGCGGACCTCGACGTTCGGTCCGGATCATGAGTGCGAAGAAGCTACCGTCTGGTAGCTCAGGGGTGCCGCAGCACCGGTGATGATCGGTCAGCAGCGCCCCACCTGTGCGCGCCGTCCAGGAGCGGCGGTGTCCCGGTCCCCGCTGTCCGCCTGGGCCCGCGGCGTCCAGGCCGCCGGAGATCGCTCTGGCGCAGAGTTGGCCGGAAAATGACGTTCACTCCTGCCGGCGTCACACGTGGATGCGGCAATGCCTCCAGGGTTCTCGAAGGTCGTGCCGGGTCCAGCCGTTCGGTCGTGTTCCCCGTGTCCGTGCACCGGGTCCCCGCACGACGCATGAGGCTCACTGCCCGCGCGGGCGGGGCCGCCGCGTCGGGCGGCGACGTGGACGCATCCGCCGCGGGAGCGAAGGGGCCCGGTGAAGGAAGCGCCGCAAGCCGCTCGTTCCCGCCGTGCGGGACCGCATGCCCCGGGCGCCGTTCCACGGCGCCTTCCCCGACCCGTCCGGCTCGTCCCTGTCTGATGCCCGGAGTCGGCCGACGGCGTGCCGCGCCTGCGAGGGGTGATCACTCAACTGGCCTGATCGACACCACTTTTGGCGTGATCACGCTGAACCTGTACGGGGGCTGGAGCGATCTCGCTCTGCAACAGGCGGTGGACCGAGACGGCCGTCCCGACGGCGGCCGATGGTGCGTGCGTCGCCCCGGTCCACCGATCCCCCGTGATGCAAGAGGTGAAGACAACAGATGACCCCGAATCGCTTTCGGCGGCACGTCGGACGCTTGGTACCCGTGGCCGCCGTCGGCGTGCTGGCGCTGGCGGGCGCGCCGTCCGCGGCGGCCGACGAGCAGCCGACCCGCCAGCACCTCCTGGCGGACTGCGCGTCCGGCATCGGCAAGTGCACCTTCAATTCCCCCACGGTCGGCAAGGCCTATCGCGGAGGGTTCCACAAGGTCTCCGAGAACCTCTTCAACTGCAGCAGCTCCAACGCCACCCAGTCGGTGACATGGAGCGACACCGTGGGCTCGAGCGACTCGCTGGGCGTCTCGGTCACGACGGGCGGCAAGATCGCCGGGATCGTGGATCTGAGTGTGACCGCCAGCTACAACCACAGTTGGTCCACGTCCCACTCGGAGAGCAGTTCACTCACCATGACGGTGCAGCCCGGCGAGGTCGGCTGGATCTCCCGCGCCCAGGTGATGCGTCAGGTCTCGGGCACGTGGCAGACCCACTACGACAGCCCGAAGTGGGGGCACTACTACTGGTTCGTCGGTGACACCATCACCAGCCCGGCCGCCAACGGGACGGACGGCGTGACCAACGCGCTCGTCGTCGACACCCGCAAGATGACAGCGGCCGAGAAGCGTCTGTGCAGCTCCGCCGCGCACCGCGGCAAGGCGTTCGCCCGGTAGCCGACAGCGGGAAACCGGGTGCGGCCGGCGCCCGGCAGAGCGCCGGCCGCACCCGTACCGAGGGGCCCACCGCAGATGGCCGCTCGTCCGCGGCACCGCCACTCCTCCGTGGTGCCGCCCGGCGGCCCCGCGAGGGAACCCTTGCGGAGCCGCGGCGGCCCACGCATCCCCAGCGGCACGGCCGGGACCCGTCCCTTCCCGCGGAAGCGCTCCTGGACTTGGTCCGGGGACGGGCCGCCGCCTCCTCAGGCTCGACCGCGAGCGGCTGCCCCGGCGTCGCCCGCGGTACTCACCACGGGCGAGGCAGCGCGGTCACGTGTCCCGACGGCGAGCGCCGACCGTCCGGGCCTGATCTGTCCCCTGCGCGCCGTCCACCGGGCAGGCGGAACCTCCCAGCCGCCCGTCCGGGGTCAGCGGGACAGGCGACCGGGATGCTGCCTGTGCGGGGACCGTCCGCGTTCGTCCTCAGGGGCCGGGTGCAGGCGCAGACGTGTTGCCCTGCTTCCGACCCCGAGGGCTCTCGTGTGGGTGTTCGCAGCGCCCCGCTTGCGGCCAGGGCACGAACACACCGTCGTCCCGCTCCACGAGAAGCCGCTTTCCGTGGGCGAGCACCCCACGCGGTCGCAGTCCCAGCAGACTGGCGGTGGTGTACGCGGCGCTCAGGCCGCCCAGATCGTGGACGAGACCGATCTTGAACAGTGAGCGTGTCTCCGCGATGGCCTCGTGGTCCCCCGCGCGAATGACCACGCGCAGTTCCGGCGCGACGGCCAGGGCTGTCACGGCGACCGCGATGTTGTCCAGATCGTCCGACGCCACGGCCGTCATCGCCTGGGCCTTGTGCAGGCCGAGTCTGCGCAGGACGAACCTGTCCTTCGCATCGGCCACGACGACCGGAACACCCAACGCCCTTGCCAGCCGGAGGTTCGGGGCTGCTGGATCCCGCTCGACCGCGACCACACCGATCCCCAGCGCCTGCAGGCCCGTGCACAACCGCAGGCCCACCTGCCCGAGTCCGACGACGATGACATGGCCGGCGCGAGGCAGGGTCCGCGGGCCCACCAGGCCGACGGAGCGCGGAGCCAATAGCCGGTCGACCACCCCTGCGGTGAACACGGCAGTGAACACGATGGTGACGAGCATGGCGACTCCGGAGTACACCAGATACGTGTGCGAGCCACGATCGGGCGCAGGGCCGACGGTGGCCACTGTCCGCGCTGCTTCGAAGAACGCCTCGACGGGCGGGCGATGCCGGCGGGTCGTCAACCATGCCCAGTCCGAAAGCAGCACCGCGAGCAGGCCGACCAGTCCCGTCAGCATGATCCTCGAACTGCCGTCGTGCGGCCGCAACTGCCCTCGGACCTTCCCCATCCAGGCGCGGTACCGCAGAGTTCCGGGCGGCCGATAGGCCTCGAGACGCACGGTGTCCCCGTCCCAGCGGGCACCTACGTTCCCTTCGGGCGCCCGGGTGACCGCGAGCAGGTCCGGCTGGAGGCAGGCCGCCATGAGAACCGGCGCGGCGACATCGGACGGCGACGTCACTCGACAGTTCGGGACCACCCGCACCAGCTGTTCCGCGACGGTCCGGTCGAAGATCGTCACCACGAGTGTGACATTGGGGCGGATGTGCTCCACTGCGAGCGCATAGCGCAGCGATTCGACGTCGTCGTCGAGCAGGATCGCGACCCCCGCCACCCGCCGGTCCAAAGCCTGACGCAGGTCCTCGTCCGTGGGATGCGCGAAGTGGCACACCCGGTGTCCGGCCGACTGCAGGGAACTGCAGACTCTGCGCGCAACGTCACTGCCGATCACGACGAAGTACTGCCCCGGTGGCCCCTCCCCGGCCGTCGCGGCGGCGTGAGTGGACGGGTCAGAGGCTGAAGGCGCAGTCATCGGAACGGTAGGGGTCGCAGTGGAGGCAGCGGACACTTCGGCATCCGTCGCAGAGGGACAGAAGACGGCCGCAATGGCATCTGGCGTCCGTCGCATCACGGCTCGGGCCGCCGTCGGAAGTGCCGTCGGCAGCGTCACGACGTCGACCGTCCGCGCCCGGGTCCGAACCCGAGGCATTCAGTTGCCCGGCGGCATACTGCAGCCCGCGGACGCGGTCACTCGTGTTCGGATCGGGGATCGGGCTGTCGATGCCCGGTCCGGTCCTCCCGGAAAGTCTCATGGCCTCACTCTCTGTCGACGGACTCGTGCACGCCGTTCCTGCTCGATCAGGCCTGTGCCATCCGAGGGCCGGGCGCGCGTGACACCAAGGAACACCAGGCGGAGAATTCACGAAACAAGCGAGGGCCCGTGGCCGCGGGCAGTCCTTCTCCCCGGATGGAACAGACCGAGGTCGAACCGCTGCTCACCCCTCCGGCATGTCAGCCACAGCTCCGCCCCAAGACGGTCGTCGCAGCGCCGACAAGCCCTGATCCAGGGCTCGGCCTGCTGCAGCGGTGCTCCTGAGCGGTCAAGCGCCGAAGGTCACCCGACGCGAAAGGAACCGCATGTCCGCACACGCTAGAAGCACCCTGGCCGACGGTCCATGGACAGATGCCACACGGCAGGCCCGCGGCGATCAGACACATGCTCAAAGGCCCGGCAGCCCCCAACGCCGTGAAACCTCTCCTCGCGCCGTCGCGTCTCAGGGCGAGGTGTGCGCCCGTTCGCTCATCGAGCCCGACAGCCGGTGCCTCCCGTCCAGTGGTCCGATCACTTGCCGAGCCGGCTTGCTTCGGACGGGAAACCGGCGACCTTCCCCGGTCGGATCGGTGGTGTGCCCGGCCGCGGAACCTCCTGAGAGCCGGTGCCGTGTCCGGCGGCGACGTTCGCCTGTTCCGATGGAGGAGATGCCGCCTGGCAGCGTTGCTCTCTTCGGCCGGATCGGGCTGCCGGAGTCCTGACGGGATGCACGGGTGACTTCTCCGCACGGCGATGCCCTCGCCGCGGCGGTGGCGAGGATTGCGAAGGTCTTCGGCAGTGTGACAGCCCGAGCAGGCGAACACGGCTGTGGCCGGTGCTTCGACGAGGGTGAGGTCGAGTTGCTGCGGACTCCCGGCGTTCCGCTCCCGACGGACCTCGTCCGTCGCATCGCCCAGACGGATCCCGCCCACTGGGACGACCAGCCCGCGATCATTCGGCGGATCCTGCCGCAGCTCGTCGTGGTGCTCGCCGAGGGCACAGCCGAGCCGGATCTCATGGCCCGGGGGCCGGCCGCGGCAGGCTGGTCGCGGTGGCCCGGCCGGCAGGCCGGGGCAGTGGCCGGATTCCTGGAGGCATGGTGGACGCGAACCCTGCGCACGGAGTCACCGCCCACCGCCGCTTGTGTGGTCTTCGAGAGCCGCGTGACCGCCAGTTCCTCGGTCACCCCGTGGCTGGCCCGCTGGGCGGCGGAGCGGAGCCCGGTCGCCCGCCGTCACCTCGCTGACGGCGTCCGTCGGTGGCGGGAGGGGTTGGCGTCCGACCACTCGCCCTTCACCTGGTGGTGGGGAACCCGGGCGGACGAGCAATCCGCCTGGCGCGAGGTGAGGACATGGCTGGCGGGTCAGGCCCGGACGGCTGCCGTGCTGGAAGGGCTGTACCCGGACCAGCGGTCGTGAGCACCGGCGCAGGTCCCTGCTGCGGGCGGTCGACGGGGGCGGCCGGATGCGGGGCCTCTCCCGGTGCAGACCCCCCGGGACATCAGGGGCGCCCGGCGGGCGGTTCTGCTGCCGGCTGCGGCAGAGGACCGGCACGGCGAACGATGGCCGCCGTCACCCACAGGATCCGCTTCCACGGCGCGGCCCGCCCGCGAGGCCGTGCCCTCTCCGGGGCACCGCTCCCCGACGGGCCGCGCCGTCGGGCGGAGACCCGTCAAGCTCATGGTCCGCTTCGCCCGCGAGGGACGAGTCCACGCCCCGCCGCGCGACGCAGCAGGCACAGGGGAGACGCCATGCGCCTGCGCGCCGCCTTCGACGTACCGTGCCCGTTGAACAGGCCTGATACCGGCCGGGTATCATCAACGGCGATGGACCTCCGCCTGTTGCGCTACTTCGTGGCCGTCGCCGAGGAGCGCCACTTCGGCCGGGCCGCCACTCGGCTGCACATGACCCAGCCGCCACTGACCCGTGCCATCCAACGGCTGGAGGCGGACCTGGGCGCCCCCCTGCTACGCCGCTCGGCCTTCGGTGTGACCCTGACCGCGGCCGGGAGCACCCTGTACGACGAAGCGCGAACCCTGCTTGCGCAGGCCGATCACGCCCGTGCCCGAGTCACCGCCGAAGCCGGCGTTGCCAGCCTCACCATCGGCACCCTCGGCGACAGCATCGAGCGCGTCCACGCCGGCGCCGGCAGGCCTCTCGCAACCGCCTTCCGGCGCCGTCACCCGGGTGTCGAGGCCCGTGTCCTCGAAGCCGACCTCACCGACCCGTCCAGCGGACTGCGCGCCGGCCTGGTCGACGTCGCCGTGACCCGGGCACCGTTCGACGACACCGGAATCACCACCCGCGTCATCCGCTCCGAGCCCGTCGGCGTGGTCCTGCGCACCGACGACCCACTCGCCGAGCACGGACTGCTGCATCTGGCCGACCTCGACGACCGCACATGGTTCCGGTTTCCCGACGGCACCGACCCCCTCTGGCGCGCCTACTGGAACGGCGTCAAGCCCGGCGAGCCGCTGCGCAACGGTCCCGTGGTGCGCACCGTCCACGACTGCATCCGGGCTGTGATGTGGAACGGAACACTCGGACTGGCGCCGCTCGGCCATGAGTTGGCGTCGCTGGGCCAGGACACCCCTGCCGGCCTCACCGTCGTCCCTCTGGCCGACATGCCGCCGAGCCCGGTGATCGTCGCCTGGCGCACCGGCGACGCCAACCCCCTGGTTCGCTCGTTCGTCGAACTCGCCACGCCCGCCCCTCACCGTCGGGACCTCCCTCCGAGGGGTGGACACGCTGATACGGGGTCTGCCTGATGCGGAGGGGGCGGAGGGCCACCGACGGCGATGAAGGCACCGCAGGAAGGACCGGCGCGGCGGGCTCACGCAGTCGGTGGTCGTCACGGCGACGAGACCGGTGTTCGTGGCGCCCGGCGGCCTGGGCGCCGGGGGTGCACCGCGGATGGGCCGCGATGTCGACCCGGCTCGGGCGACGCGGACGACGTGGCCCGCGTGCTGGTGCTCGGTGCGGATGGCCGAGCCGACGGCCGAGGAGTTCCTGCGGCGCTCCGGCCGGAGTGCGGGCCGCGCCGGGACACGCGCGGTCCGTGCGGACACCGGGGTTCGCTCTGCGGGTCGTCGGAAAGTGCACCGCCCGGTACGGCGGGGGCTTCACTGCGTGAGGGTTCCACTGCGGCGCCGGAGGAGCTTATGGTCCCGGTGCTTTCTGTTGTCGGCGGAGAGCCGACGGGTCTCCCTGATGGCAGGATGCGGCGAACGCGAGACGAGGCAGTCATGTACATGGGCAGCGAGGACATCGAGGACACCGAGGAGTTGGTGAGTGCGGCGCGCGCGGGCGACGGCCAGGCGCGTGAGCAGCTCATGGCGGACTATCTGCCCCTCGTCTACAACGTCGTGGGGCGGGCCTTGGACGGCCATGCCGACGTGGACGATGTGGTGCAGGACACCATGTTCCGGGCGTTCGACGGGTTGGACGGGCTGCGCGAACCCTCGCGATTCCGGTCATGGCTGGTTGCGATCGCGATGAACCAGATACGGCGGCGGTGGAAGGATCGCCAGCAGGTGTCCGCCGCCTCGACGGAATGGCTGGCGGAGCGCCCGGACCCGAAGGGCGACTTCGTGGACCTGACCATTCTGCGGTTGGGTCTCTCCGGTCAGCGGCGTGAGGTGGCCGAGGCCACCCGGTGGCTCGACGAGGACGACCGGGCGTTGCTGTCCTTGTGGTGGCAGGAGGCGTCGGGTCAGCTCACGCGTGCGGAGCTGGCCGAGGCGCTGGGGGTGTCGACCCGCCACGCGGCGGTGCGGGTGCAGCGGATGAAGGCCCAGTTGGAGACGGGCCGCGTGGTGGTCCGCGCACTGTCGGTACGGCCTCTGTGCCGCGGTCTGGCAAGCGTCGTGGGGGGTTGGGACGGCGGCCCGTCGTCGGTCTGGCGCAAGCGGATCGCCCGCCACGTCCGCGGATGCCGCAGGTGTGAGGGGCTGGCGTCCGGTCTGATACCCGCGGAGGGTCTGCTGGCCGGTCTGGCGCTGGTCGTGCCGCTGTCGGGCGGTTCGGCCGTCCCGGGTGCGCAGGCAACCACCTCTGCGGCCGGTGCCGTGTCGACGCCGGTCCAGACGCCGCCGTCGGGGGTGCAATCGGGTGACGGCTGGGGCTCCGTCCCGGGTTGGGATGCTTCGGATGCGCCCGCCGGCGGAGCGTCCGGAGCGGGCGGGCCGGAGGGTGCGGCGATCGGTGACCATGCGCGCGGGAGCGCGCACACCGGGGAGGGAGGTGTGGGGTGGAAGGTGTACGCGGGCGGCCTCGTGGCCGGCGCGGTGGTGCTGGCGGTGCTGTGGCCCTGGGCCGGGGATTCACCGGCGCAGCCCGATGGGGTGAGTCCGCCCCTGGCAGGGCAGGTGCCACCCTTCTCGTCTGCCCCGCCCCGGACGCCGACACCTTCAGTGACGCTCCCGTCGGCTCAGGCCAGCGCGAGTCCGACGCGCTCCGCCTCTCCCAGCGCCGCACGGTCGGCGCCGAGCCTGGCACAGCAGGTCGCCGATCTGGTGAACGCCCGCCGTGCTGCGGCGGGTTGCGGCCCGGTCCGGCTGGACGACAGGCTGACGGCGGCGGCGCGAGCACATGCGCGTGACATGGTGGCACGGGGCTACTTCGGGCACGAGAGTCCTGAAGGCCGGCATGCCGACGCCAGGATCGCCCAGGCCGGGTACGACGCGGGGGCGTGGGCCGAGAACTTGGACCGGGGGCCGCGGGAGGCGTCCGCGGTGGTGAACGACTGGATGGACGGTTCGATCCATCAGGAGAACATGCTCGGCTGCGGGTACCGGGACATGGGGGTGGCGGCCGTGCCGGGGCCGGAGGGCACCCTATGGGTGCAGACCCTGGCGGAACCGGCGTAACGGCTGCCGATGGTCGTCGGCCGTCCGGGACGGGTGACCCGGCAGGCGGTGCTCGCGGGGCGTGGTCCCGTGAGCCGTACGTCCGTGGGTCGGGATCGTCTCCGATGCGCCCATGAGCGGCCCGGCCCGGTGCCTCGACGATCCGGCAGGGCCGTCACCGGGCCCTGCCGGGTGGGCGGAACTTCCGGATGGCCGAGGCGGGGCCGGTGTGGGGTCAGTGTGCGTCGGAGAAGTTGTGCACTCCCCACCAGCCTGAGTCGTCGTGGTAGATGCCCACCCCGACCTCGGTGAACGATGTGCTGGTCTGGGCCTTGTAGTGGCCGGGGCTGTGGCGCCACATCGCCTGGAACTTCTCCGCGGCTTCCTGGGCGGTCATCGACTCGTCGCTCCACCAGACGATGTTCTCGCCTATCCAGGTGCGGCCGCCGGTGACCAGGTACTGCGTGTCTGAGCTGCTGGAGTGGCCGAATCCGGAGGTGCGCATGTGCCGGGCCCAGGTGCGGGCGAAGTCGCTCAGGTCCGCTCGCAGGGTCAGCGGGGGCAGACCGACCGTCGCGCGCTCGGCATTGAGCAACCGCAGTGACATCGCCTCCGCGTCACTGGTGCTCTGCGACGCCGAGCGGGGACCGGGAATGGTGGGGTCGGGACCGACCGGGCCGCCCTTGGGCGACGCCGGTTTCGACGACGTGGTCTTCGCGGGGGCAGGAGCCGCGGGAGGCGAGGAACGTATCAGGCTGTCCCGGCTGCGGGTCGGCTTGGATGCCGTGCCGGAGGACGGCGGGGCGGACGGGACCGGGGAGGCGGACGGGGACGCCGACGGGGAGGGGGAGGCTGTGAGGCTCGGTGTGGCGCGGTCCAACTCGGCGGCGGGGGTGGGCGTGGAGGCCGCGGCCACCTCGTCCGGCTCCGACGGCCCCATGAGCACGATCGTGCCGGCCACCAGACCCGCGACGGCTGCGGTGCCGGACAGGGCCGCAACCGCTCCTCCCCACCCTCGCGGGCGGCGGTGGCGGCGCTGGTCCGGGCGGTGTCCCCGCCGGGATTCCTCGTGCCGGGGCTCGTCCGCGCGGGTGGATGACTCGTTGTGCAGGGGCATTGCGTCGCTCCGTCATGGTTCGGGTCTGCCGGCCTGATGTCCGACATCTGGGAGACCGGTGGCGCCCGCCCGGACAACGCTTTTGTCGAAGAAGATTTCGCCGTCGGCCTCACGGCCGCCGTCTCACCCGCCGGTACGGGCAATCCCCGCGGCGGACCGGGGGACCGCTCGACCGGTTGGTGACCACGCGCACGCGGAGGCCTGGCAGCTTGATCGGGAGAGTGACGCGATGTTCTGGCCACCGCCCCGGCCTCGGACGGGTGTGCGTCCCGGCGAGCCGCCCCACCGGCACCGGGCATGACGGTCCCGCAGCCGGGTCCGGTCGACAAGACGGGGCATGACTGGAACAAGCGAGGCTGTTTGTCCGTACCATCTGTACGCCAAGGCATCGTGCGGCACCTGCGGCGTCCCTGCCGGGCTGCCGGTCACTCGCCCGAGAAGGGGCGTCACACCCATGCGGCGCAGCCGCGCAACAGGGTCGCATCCGAGGAAAGGTCAACACCCATGGTCCGGACGACGGCTCCCACCACCGAACTGACATCGCACTACGCCGCTCAGGTGACCGACGACCTCGAGCGCAACGTCAAGGAGCGGGAGCGCATCACGGCGGAGATCGCCTCCCTGCAACAGCAGTTGGCCGCCCTGGAGCACGACCACACCGTGCTGGTGAGCATGCGGCAGGCGCTCGGCATCTCCGAGGCGCCTGCCGATCCGGTGACGGAACCCGAGCACGCCTCGGTGCCCTCGCCGCGGCGGAAGGCCGGCGCCGGGCGTGGCGGGAAGCAGAAGGCGGGCAGGTCCGCCGCCGTGCCGCACAGGGCAGCGGCCAGGAAGCCCGTGGCGAAGGCCTCGGGCACCACGAAGGGGACGCAGCCCACCCTGGTGGAGCTCATTCGCCGCCACCTCGCCGAGTCGAAGGAACCGCGCTCCGCTGCGGAGATCTCCGCGGCGCTCGGCCAGGCCCATCCCGAGCGCCAGGTCACGACCAAGGTCGTGCGCGTCACCCTTGAGGGTCTCGTGGCCAAGAGCCAGGCCGAGCGCAACAAGCAGGGCACGTCCGTCTTCTACACCGCGTCCTCACGGCAGCAGGCGGGTACGCCTGGGACCGAGGCGCAGCCCGAGGTGGCCGACAGCGGGAAGCCTGTGCGGGGGTGACGTGGCCCGACGCGCTGTCAGCCCAGGCCCCGGGTGCGACACTCGAGGCGGACGATCCGGCCGCCCGTCGGCCTGGGCCCGCGCTCGGGAGCCAACCGCCCCCGGCGGTGCGACGGGCGTGGGCGGACGGCGGGGTCAGGGCCGGGCGGCGCCGGAGAGGCACCGCAGCGGTATGAACGCCCGCACCAGAAAGTCTCCCTGCGGTGTGGCCGTGGTCGTCACCTCACCCCCCAGGCTCTGCGCACGCTCGCGCATGCCCGTGAGACCCAGTCCCCCGCTGCCGGTCGCCGGCACGCGCGTGTCCGCCGGCTCGGCGCGGCCGTTGCGCACCGTCAGCTTCAGGGCCTCTCCCTCCAGGGTCGCCGCGACGTCGATCTCGGCGCCGGGAGCGTGGCGGCCTGCGTTGGACAGGGCCTCCTGCACGATGCGGTAGAGACCTTGACGGAGCGAGTGATCACACTGCTCGATCCGGGGATCCACGCGCCAGGACACGCGCATCCCGGCTTCCCGGGCGGTGCCCAGCAACCGGTCCAGGTCCGGTTCGAAGGGTTCCTCCCCCGCTCGGCTCAGTGCCGGGCGCGGCTGCCCCGTGGCATCGGTGCGCAGCACCTGCAGCAGGTCCCGCAGTTCCTGCATCGCGCGGCGTCCCAGTTCGCCTATGAGCTGCGCGGTCCGACCGGTGGCCGGCTCGCGGCCGGCGGTCACCTCCAGGACTCCGGCCCTCAGGATGATCAACCCGACGTAGTGGGTGACGGAGTCGTGCATCTCGCGGGCGATCCGGGACCGTTCGGTCAGTACGGCGTTCTGGGCGACGAGTTCCTGCTCGCGTTGCAGGTGTGCAGCGTGCAGACGCAGGCTGTCGATGCGCTGCCGGTGCTCCCGCACGGTGAACGCCACCAACGCGGGAACGATGACGAAGGGCACCGTCTGCCGTACCCCGATCTCCTCGAATCCGCGGACGACTGCCAGGGCCGGGCTGACATCGGGGTCATAGGAGAGCATGTCCATGAAGTCGCGGACGAAGGAGGCGCACACGGCTGCGGCGGCGACCGCGGCGAACCCGTAGCGGCGCTGCGACACGAGTGTGTAGAAGGCGATGGGGACGGTCATGACGGATCCGGTGACGAAGCGGGCCGCAGTGGTGGCCAGCGCCAGGAGGACCGGCCATCTGCGTCGTGTCAGGATCGCCGCTCCGGCCACGACGTCGGCGCTCACCCATGAGATGAAGAGCCAGTCCATGCACGGCCGCGTGCCGGGCCCGTCCGGGTCCGTGTCGACCACGAAGTAGACCACCAGGGCATAGCCGACGGCCAGGGCCGCCAGGACGGCGTCCGTGGTCGTGATCTTCTGCGGGGCGCGCCCGGTGGCGCGTCGCGGCCGCTCGGCCGCAGCGGGGAGTTTCATGTGGTCGTCCAGGAGGCCGCGTCAACGGCCCACGATCGTGTCCTGCCGTCGGGCGGGCTCATGGTGTTCGGATGGACTCCTGCGGGGACGCGTCACCGTGCCGGGCGCAGCGACGTACCCCGTCGTGTTCGGCCCGTCCCCTACTCGACGGCACGGTGCCGGGTACGGGTTGCGCCATGGGCCGTGGACGGAGCGTCGCACCGATTCTGCAGCACAGCGCACCACGTCAATCAGGCGCTCTGTCAGGCCCGCCTCCGACGGGCCCGTTGAGAGTCGGACCTGCGCAGAATTCGAAGGGTCGTCGTGATACGTACGCATGCGGTGAACTCACCGCCTCAAACCATGTGTGACCATGCAGGCGCCAACCACCGACCCTACGGCCGGAATAGCGAGGGACAGCAGGACTTCGGAGCCGTACAAGCCTCCCATCACCAATCCGGTGAATACCACCGACCCCGCAAGAGTCCATGCTCCGACGCAATATGCGGTGGCGTTCTTCTCGCCCACCTGTAGCCCCCGTATGTCGTTCACCAGCACCTTGCCCAACGGACGGTACAGCCCTGGTGACAGTCGGTGCCGGCGTGGGATTCCCTGTTCATCGGGCCGCCGCTGCGGCAGGTGGATTCCACCACGAAAGCGGGGCCGCGGGCACCGTCGGCCCACCGAAGCATCGCAACACTTCGGTTCCAGGACACCCCGGCGGACCGGGCCCGTGCCGACGGCCCCGAGGGACCCTCCATAATGGACAACCGTGTTGACAGGAAGACAGCGAGAGCTCACGGCCCTGGATGAACTCATATCCTCGCCTGCGCACGGCAATAGGATGCTGGTGCGGGGCGGCAGAGGGTTCGGAAAATCGGCGCTCCTTCGCGCTTTCGCAGAAGGAGCGGCGGCTCGCGGGGCACGGGTACTGCGTGCGGCAGGTGACTCGGGGGACCGCGAGTTCGACCTGATCCGTCGCATGTTCGCCTCCTGGGACGGCTCCTTTGTCCTCACGGAGGCGGAGTACCTGGTCCGGGCCGAGGAACGCCTGTGCTCCCCCGGCGAGGGCCCGGCCGTCCTGGTGATCGACGACCTCCACCTCGCCGACAACGCCTCGTTGCGTCTGCTGGGCCGTCTCCTGCCGCGCCCGCCGGGGTCCCGGCCCGCCGTCGTCGCCGCACTGGTCCCGCACGCCGGCGCCGCGCCGGGTCGCGAAGTGATCGGGGAACTGCTCCCCCGCTTCGACCATCAGCTGACCCTGGCCCCGTTCGGCGTGGACGAGGTGCGCGCCATGGCGGCGCGGGAACTGGGCACCGATCCGGAGCCCGGCTTCGTTCATGCCTGTTGGGAAGCCACCGCGGGAATCCCCTCCGTCGTGCAGGGCGTCCTGGACTCGGTACGGGCCTCCGGAACCGCACCCGACGGTCTCACGGCTGCCCGGATCCCGGAACACGTACCCCGGGAACTGGGGCGGGCCGTACTGGCCGACATCGCCGAGCACGGCGACGAGGTCCGCAGCACCGCTGTCGCCGTCGCGGTCCTGTCAGGCCAGCCCTCCTTTCCCCTCCTCTCCCACGCAACCGCCCTGGGCGAGGACACCGTCGCAGACGCGGTGCACATATTGGACCGCCTCGGCATCCTGGTGAACATCCCGCGCGGGCCGCGCTTCCCCGCCCCCGCGTTGGCCACCGCTGTCGCCGACGAAGTGCCGCCCGGCACGCGGCGGGAACTGCACACCCGGGCCGCCCGCTACCTGCTGGAATCCGGTGCGCCCTGGGACTCGGTCACCCCACATCTGCTGCGCGGCTGCCAGGGAGAGCAGTGGGTCGCCGAAGCTCTGCTGCGGGCCGCCGAAGAGGTCAGGGAGCACGACAGCGACAGCAGCATCGCCTGCCTGCGACGGGCCCTGCGCGAGCCGCTGCGGGACGACGTCCGCGCATCGGCCCTCATCTCGCTCGGGGAAGCCGAACTGGAGCGGTGTGCCCGCACGGCCGTCCGCAGCCTTCGCTGCAGCCTCCGGTTGAGGCTCCCACCCGCGACCCACGCACAGGCCGCCCGGTCGCTCGCCACGACCCTGTTCGCCCTCAACCGTTATCCGGAGGGCATCGACGTACTGCGCGACGCCATCGATCACCTCCGGCCGCTCGATCCCGACCATGCCCTGCGGGCCGAAGTCGACCTGGTCTACGCCCAGATCACGCACGGTTCGTTCGACGCCCCCGTGGTGGACCGCGTCCGGGAGCTCAGCGCCTCACCGGCACCGGGAAAAGCCTCCGAGCACGCCCTGGAAGCCCTGCTCGCCCTGCGGGAAGTCATGACCGGCGGCACGGCACGGCTCGCCGTGACCCACGCACAGCGGGCCCTGGCGCACGGCGTGACACCGAAGGGCGACGCGTCCTTCGTGTACACCGGCGCGGTGCTGGCGCTGGCGGTCGCCGGCCGTCCGGACGTCGCCCTCTCCCGCGTCGAAGCCAGCATGGAGCGGCAGCGAGGCAGGGGATCCGGACTCGCCCGGGGATACGTGCACACGCTCAGGGCCGGCGTGCACCATCGCCTCGGCAACGTGGACGACTGCCTCCGGGACGCCCGTGCGGCGTTGGAGGCGCTGGGCAGCGTGGGCGCGCAGACGCATGCGAACCACAGCGTGGCCATGTGGGCCGATGCCCTGGTGAGGCAGGGACATGCGGACGAAGCCGACCAGTTGCTGGCGCGCAAGGGCCTCAACGGCACCCTGGCACCGCACTGGGCGAACGACTTCACGACTCTGGTGCGCGGCAGGGTGCGACGTGCGCAGGGCAGGCTGCGTCAGGCGCTCGCCGACTTCCTGGACAGCGGCGAACGGTCCTGCGCCCGTGGTATGGGAAACCCGGCCGTCCTGCCGTGGCGCTCGGAGGCCGCGCTGACACACGCCCTGCTGGACGAGCACGAGCCCGCACGTCGGCTCGCCGACGAGGAGCTCCGGCTGGCTCGCGCCTGGGGGGTTCCCGAGACGATCGGCTCCGCCCTGCGCGCGGCGGGAGTCGTCGCCGGCGGCGACGAAGGCACACGGCTGCTGGGTGAGGCGGTAGCGCTCCTGGAGACGACGAACTGCCGGCACGCCTACGCGCAGGCCCTCCTGGACCGCGGCATGCTGCTCGTCCGGGCAGGAGCGCCGGACGCGGCCCGTACTCACCTGCAACAGGCCCTGAAGGTCGCCCAGCGGTGCGGGGCGGTGGCCGTCGTCCGGCACGCCGAGGAGGAGCTGCTCGACAGCGGCTACCGTCCCGCGTCCCAGGGCGCGCGGGGTGCACAGGGCGCGGCGGCGCTGACCCGGTCCGAGCGGCGCGTCGCCCTCCTTGCCGCGCAGGGCCGGACGAACAGGGCGATCGCCGACGAGCTGTTCGTGGAACTGCGCACCGTGGAGATGCACTTGAGCCGCACCTACCGGAAGCTGGGCATCACCGGCCGCGCGGGACTGGCCGACGCCCTCGGCACCTGAGTACTCGGCACCTGAGTACAGGGACACGCGGTGCCGGCCGGTGGTGAACGCCGTCCGGCACCGTCGTGCCTCCCGGGCATGCCGACACCACGCGGAGGGCCGTCCGCCCGAGGAAGCGGCCGGCCGACAGCCCTGGCTCAGTCCTCGTCGGGTGTGGTCGGGAGTTTGGCCTGGATGAGGTCCATGACGGTGGAGTCGGTCAGTGTGGTGACGTCTCCGAGCTGGCGGTTCTCGGCGACGTCGCGCAGGAGTCGGCGCATGATCTTTCCGGAGCG
>NZ_JAFFZS010000218.1 GCF_016921115.1 Streptomyces actuosus | reverse complement strand
GTATATGGTTGATGGCGCAATGCTTTTTCTTTTTCCCTCTTCTTACCTTTCAGCCGCAGGCGACATACAATTATGTTCGACTGCGAAGAAAAGAAAAAAGGTCAATTTCTTCTCTTATTGTTTTTGTCTCAGCATTTTTGTGACTTTCTCTTTTTGTTTGTTTCTCTATTTGTGACCTGTGTGGCTTTGTCTGCCCTAACATGACCCTTGACGACTACTGGGTTGACGATACACAGGATTGGATTGTAATTTGGGATTTCTCTATCTATTTTCTCTCTCTTTCCTGTTTGTTTTTATGGTGGACCATAAACCATGAATGAGGATTGACTTGTAATTGATGTGTTATGCATTGGGTTGATGGATTGGCATGGATCCTTTTTGAATACTCCGTAGTACATGTATATTCAACCTCCAATTTCGTATTAACACAGTGCTGCATCAAGAC
>NZ_JAFFZS010000217.1 GCF_016921115.1 Streptomyces actuosus | reverse complement strand
GAACGGCTGCCAGCGAAGCGCCATCTAGTGAAAGTGTAGCCCCACAGGCAACAAGCTCTTCTGTTCAGGCTGAACCCACTGCCAAATCTTCTGCACCCGCTTCTGAGCCGTCGCAAGCTGACCCTGTGCCTGTTGTACCGGCAAGTTCTGGGGCTGCCCCAGTTTCTGCATCGACTGAGCCTCCACAGGCCGCTCCTGTTCCTGCCTCGACTGAAGTTCGTCAAGCTGCCCATGGGCCCGCCTCGTCTGAAACAATCCAGGCTGTTCCTTCCCGCTCCCCTTCGTCAGCTCCTCTTTTCGGACCAGGTCCAACTGGCAGCGGACCGTCTTCCGGTGCACCTACCCCCAGTGGCTCTTTCTTTGCCGGGACTGGCTCACCTTCCAAAAGTGGGCCATCTGGTGCTCTTTTCACTGGTGCTGCCAACAGAGTGTCCGTGGGAACTTC
>NZ_JAFFZS010000216.1 GCF_016921115.1 Streptomyces actuosus | reverse complement strand
TTATTAGAAGTACTAACAAATACTATGTTAAATATATCTCTTCTAGTTAGTCTTCAGCTTTTTAGAATGACTACTGTTAGAGAGACTATTAATTGCTTTATAGAGGAAGTGTTTTTAGTTGTTATAAACTATGTAACTGATTCAATGAAACCTAGAGAGAAGTTTAGGTAATTTCCCATATTTCAGAGAACTTAGAATGCACAACAAATATCATGAGAAAGATCTGGATTTAGTCTTCTATTAGCACTAACTTCAGTACCAAAGGACCTCATATAAATGGTTTAATGGGGAGTTGAAAAAGCTGTGTTTTTTGACATGATTTTGGAGTTGCTAAATTTTCCCTGACCCCTATATACACTCTAAAAGACCACAGATATATATTTAGGTATCTGAAGGTTCTTAATTAGAGAAACTAACATATTCTAGTAATGTTAAATCTATTGAT
>NZ_JAFFZS010000215.1 GCF_016921115.1 Streptomyces actuosus | reverse complement strand
AATTTACTCAGTCTGGACTTTGCGAATCTCTGTTTCTGGGCTCTAGCAAGCGCGCCATTGTCGTTCGAATGCCGCTGTAAACGACCCCCGGTCCAGTTCATGGCAGACGTACGGTGACAAAGTAGTGAGAAGAGAAGTTGAAAAACACACCAATAGAGAAATATATGGCAGTCTTAAGATAAGAGTAACTACTGCAAAGCGACAATGGAGTGAAGTTGAAGTTGTAGTGATTGGGTGTTACCCGAAACGGTTAGTCCTTTAGTCCCCTAGGGCACGTGCACAACCAGATCAGATGGAACTATACAATGCATATCCAGAAATATATACGAGCTCAATACTGGCGCTCAACAATAATTGGCCTGCATTACGCCCGTGTGTGATGGCGTACCTCGTATATTTTTGATCAAGACCAATTTCTAAACCAGGTATAGATCATCACTCGGTAT
>NZ_JAFFZS010000214.1 GCF_016921115.1 Streptomyces actuosus | reverse complement strand
AGCTGTCAGAAGAAAAACAGTCGGATAGGACGTGAGGTTAATCACAAAATCAAACGCATCGCCCGCTGGCGGGGCGCAGATGAAGACGATTGTTATGCCTAGGTGGATCAGAAGTCCCCAGATGGGCGTTTTGAAGGGTCGGTTTTGCATGACAATATTGGGGAACGGGGTTATGCCGTCTTTGGCGAGTTCTTGGATTACTCGTGCTTTTGATTGTGATGTTAGTTCACTCACCCCTCACTCATATGTATATATGTTGGAAGAGGGATAAACGTACGAACTGTGAACGCTATCCCAAGTAGATGACCAATGGCTGATATAGCTACCAGTGCTGGCAGAGCTTTTAACGCCGCGGAATGACCGAAGACATTGTTGAAAAGCGAGGAAGCGATGGTGAGATTTGAGCTGAGGAATTCTTCTCTCGGTACGCCAGCGAACTAATACAG
>NZ_JAFFZS010000213.1 GCF_016921115.1 Streptomyces actuosus | reverse complement strand
ATATAAAGCGTTTCGTGACCACGCCCATTTCCTAACCTTATCCTGTAAAAAAACAAAACAAACTGTATCATGTCCATGAAGGGGTTTATCGCAAGGCACATAACGCCGAATACTTCTAATCCCCGACCCTTTTCAAACGCCACATGAATAGGAGTAAAGCTGGAGAAAAAAAAGAAAAGAAAAGAAAAGAAAAGAGGCAAAACAGAGAAAAAGCGAGTGAAAATAAAATATTATCCAAGACTACTTGGCGACGCAGATCCAAGTGGACTCTTGGGCTTCAGACTCGACCCCAAAGACGATGCCTTATTGGCACCCATCTTGCGGGTCAATTTCGCATAATGTAAGCCGCACGCATTACACAGCGTTCGGGCTCCATCTGGTCCTCGGCGCCACTCCGGGGTTTCAGCCCGGTTGCAGCTGTGGCAACGTCCTGGGGGGGCGGCTTTC
>NZ_JAFFZS010000212.1 GCF_016921115.1 Streptomyces actuosus | reverse complement strand
TTCATTGTGTGAGTTGCTCAACCACCCTCCCTTCCTAGTATCAATCGGTGCCTATGGCTAACTTCCTATCGTTAAAACTATTTGGAAATAGAGTCTGCCCCTGTCTCTCCTTGCTTCCGTGATCTTCTCTCTCTACCTTGTGACTGGATGTTTCAAAACGGCGCCGTTCCCGATTCGATGTACTACTGAGCCCAAGACTCGACCCGCGTTGCGACAACCAGCCATACCAACCGGTTCTTTGTTCTGGATAATAGCCACCGTTACTTGAGTGCTTTGGAGGGTTATTGGAATACTGTTTGTTGCGTGTGCACGGGCTTCGTTGAAAGACTACATGCTCGAACTAGTTCTTTCAGAGCCTGGTCTCAGCTGCGTCTTCTGGGACATTGCCTCTCAGTCATTTCTGCTACCAACTACTGTCTTTATCTGATGACCTATTGTTATTTTTAAT
>NZ_JAFFZS010000211.1 GCF_016921115.1 Streptomyces actuosus | reverse complement strand
GACAGGGCCCCTTGCATAGGCCGCAGTGGGTGCGGTCGAAACGACTCCATGCCTGGAAGTGGCCACAACTCGAACTGCATGTGCGGTAAATTTATGCCAGAATAACCGTTGGGAATCCTTTAAAATAAGATGAAAGGACTGATACTGTCCAGGAACAGTAGATGCGAACAATACCCATGTATAAGCAACTAATGGGAGTTGGATGGGCCTCTTGAGAAGACTAGGGGCTGTGCAGAGACAGGAAAAGGGCCGAGACAATCCCATCCAGGATGAACGCCAAATACGACAGATTGCGACAGATCCCCTGGAAGGTCTCAGGTGTTCCATGAAGGAGACTTGAGTTGCGCGTTGTAGAGGACGTCGTCGCGAGTCGAGATGAAGTCCAGATAACCACCAGGTGCAAACAGTGCAAACACATGGTGCCGATCCGCGAAGAAAAAAATACGAC
>NZ_JAFFZS010000210.1 GCF_016921115.1 Streptomyces actuosus | reverse complement strand
ATTCCAGCATGGCCTGTCTAGTCCAAACCATGAGATAATAAAAGCGTTAAGACCACCGCCAATTCGCCCAACCACCCAATCCGGAAGGAATCGTCCTTGGGATCGGATGTCCGGCTGCATGCATTGCAGCTGATTCCAGGGTGAGGGATGATCAGAATGCGTACTTCGTAAGGAATCACCCCGTAGGCGACGCAGGGGCCGGGAACTAGTCAGACAGAGGATTTCCTAACGTCGAGACCGAAAGTGTACAAAGTAAAGTGTGGCCTGACGGAAAACGAGCGTGAGAGATCAGCCCAAGACCCAGGGGCTGTCATAATTCCCGTCGTCATCCTGGCTCCATCGGGAGGGACCACAGGTTCAAGATTTGACTTGCGGTGTGGGAGAGTCCAGATACCGAATTATCTCCAGTAGGGTACGTGTTTATCCCGTGTGTGTGTGTGTGTGTGTG
>NZ_JAFFZS010000209.1 GCF_016921115.1 Streptomyces actuosus | reverse complement strand
GAAGATCTGAGCGCGAAGAATTTACTGGGCTCTACGCGGTCGAAGCCGGGGTCGTCATCCAACAATGGCCCTTCGGGCCCAGATGGTACCTACAAGGGTGCGGCGAACTATCAATCCTTCATTCAGAAAAACCCAGATGCGCCCAGCAAGCAGTTTGGTCCAATAAAAGCTCCCACGAACGTGCGCACGATCACGGTGATGGATTATGCACCCGATGTATGCAAGGATTGGAAGCAGACGGGGTTCTGTGGATTTGGCGACTCGTGCAAGTTTCTGCACGCCCGAGAAGACTATAAGCAAGGCTGGGAGTTAGATAGGGACTGGGAGATTGGCACGAATGGCAAGCCGCTGAGTGGGAAGGTCATGTCGTCGCGGAAAGGTGGTAATAATAAAACCGAGAATGAGGAGGATGACGAAGATGACGAGGATGAGCTTCTCGAAAGCATTC
>NZ_JAFFZS010000021.1 GCF_016921115.1 Streptomyces actuosus | reverse complement strand
GGCAGCAGCAGACCAACAGCGACCAACGCCAAGTCGACTGGCACTTCACCACCGACGACGCACGCGTGAAACTGCGCCACCTCTACCCAACATCACAGCAAAAATAAGCCGCAACAATCTACTAGTGAGGCCCATGCACCGTGAAACGTGCAGGTGAGGTGGGATGGTGTGCGGGCCTCACGAAGTCATCACCGCGGCGCTCACCGGTTCCCTCTGACCCGGCGCCGTCGGCACGCCGCCCGGACCGGAGTTCGTACCGGACCGCACCCACATCATCGAATTCATACTCAGCGCCACCGCACACGACCAGCGAGGTCGAGAGGAGCGGTGGCTGGGGGCGGGGGCAGCTTGCCACGGGTTCCCAGGTATGCGATCGGACAGCGCGAGTGGACGCTACGGAAACCGCCCGGTCCGCCGAACGGAGGAGCGTGGGATACGTGACACCGGCGCGGTGCCGGGGCCGGCGGCCCCAGCCAACCAGCAGGACCGGGGAACCGCACCGGATCAAGGCCGGGAAGAAGCGGCTTCAGCGGATCTTCTTGAAGTCGGTGCGCACGGTCACCGCAGCTCCCGCGAGGGAAAAATCGATCTCCTCACCGAACCGGTAGGGCACCGCCGAGGTGTACTCGTCGCCCTTCGGCGCCTGGTAGAGCACACACTCCCCGGTCAACACATCGACGATCAGATACGTGGGAATCCCGCGCGCCGCATACTGGTTGAGCTTGCGCCCATAGTCCTGCCCGACCGTCGAGCGGGACACGCTCTCGGCCACGAAGTGAACATGCTTCTGGTCGACGAAGGCATCACCCGGACCAAGCGCACCTGCGTCGACCACCAGCACATCGGGCTCGGGCGTGTAACCGTCCCTCTCCGGCAGTACGCCCTTGTCCCGCGTGACGTGCAGACCGGACTCCCCTCCCAACTGCTCCGCCAACTGCAACCGGATCGAATCATCCGCCTCGCTGTGCGCCTCCGTCACCGGCGACATGTACAGGCGCCCCTGGTCGAACAGCAGCTTGACCGCCTTGGGCAGCTTCATCGAGCTGCGCACCTGGCGCAGCCACTGCGCATACTCCGGATACATCGCGGTCATCGCGCCTCCCTGCTCATCCCGAGATACCGCCATCGTACGGGCCGGGCACCACCAACCAAGCGGATGTTGACATAGGGCTCAGGGACACGCTGGGAGTCGCGGCCAACCGGTCGTCGCCCCAAGCGCCCATCTCCCCGACCAGCTTCTCGCCGCATGCATCCACGCCGACACTTCGTGGAAACGCACCAGGTCACAGCTACCTGGTTGTGTTCACCTACTGGCACCAGATGAAGCCCGAGGACATCGACCGACTCAACTGGCTGCACCACGATCACGTCAAGATAACGATGCTGTTCACGTACTCAGGCATCGACAAAAAGGACATCGAACCGTACCCGTCAGACGTGGCGGCGGAGTCGCTGAAGCTCATGACTGCACCGCGGGAGCGTCAGCACCGCACTGCTCTCTGATGGCGTGGCCGGGAAGCACCAGCTACGTCGACGGCCTCCCTGTCATTCGTCCGGTCGTCGGTGGCAAGGTCGTTTTTGCCGATTCACCTGCAAACCATATGGCTGCGCTTCATGGCCAGCGAGGGAGAGCACTGGAAAGTGCCGTCTCCCACTGCTCTTCCATTCGATCTTGAAAAGTGGTGGAAAACAGCAGATCAAAGCTGCTCAGGACAAGTCGTCATAGGTTCGTTCATGAAGTTCATCTCCCACAAGAGCTTCATGCCCTTCGCCTGGTACCGCATCGCGCTCGGTGTGGTGATTATTGTGCTGGTCAGCGCGGGTGTGCTGAGTCCTCACGCGGCCGAATCCGGCGGCTGAACCAGGGCCGCACAGGTAGCGCTATCCAGCATTTCCTAGCGCCTGATTGCAGCACCACGCCATGATCATCTCCCACTTGTCTCCCACCTGATTTGCGGACGCACTCCCCCTAGGGCGTGTGCGTCCGCAAATCAGGGATGACACGGAAGGGCCCGCACGCCAAGTCGTGCGGGCCCTTCCGTACAGAGGGTGGAGCGGATCAGCTGAGGTTCATGTCCGGCCTAGGCGGCGACCCTCGCCACGAGGAAACGCAGCCGCGCATCCACCGTGCCCCAGGTAGCACCGGTGAGGTCGTCCAGCGCGGCGACGGCCGTGGAAGCCGACGGGTTCGCGGATTCCTGAGGCCCTCTCGCGCCGAACTCGGAGGTGTCGGAGCTCTTCAGGGCGAAGGGACCGGCGGGTTCCCCAGGATCCTGGTCGTGGGCTTGGTGTGGTTCTTGCCCAGGCGGACCGGCCGACCGTAGCGGCAGCCCCACTCCTCATCGACCAGCTGGTCCAGCAGGTGAGAGGGCATACCGGCGACTTCTTCGAGTGCGGCGCGGACGGCCTCTGTGACCAGCTCCAGGCGGGTCAGGTCGCGCGCCGCGGCCAGGACGTGGGTGGAGTCGGTGCGCTGCGTGGTGCGCTCGCGCACCAGTCCGGCCTCCGTGAGGCGGGCCAGCGCGAGGTCGAGGAGGCGGTCAGCGCGGTCGCCTTCGGCGAGACGGTCGCGGAAGTCGGCCAGCACGCTGTGGTGGAAACCGGGATCGTCCAGTTCCATCGCCATGGCGTACTTGAAGTCGATTCGGCAGCGCAGCGCCTCGGCGGCCTGCCGGTCCGACAGGCCGAGCAGGAACTGCAGCACACAGACGGTGGCCAGTTGAGCCGGCGAGAGCCCCGAACGCCCGTCTCGCGGGTACCAGTCGGCGAAGTCCTCGTCGCACCACAGGCCATCGAGGCGGTCACGTACCCATATCGCCGTCGTGCCGTCCGGGTTGCTCGCCCGCGCGACCTGCGCAGTCAGAGACGGGACCTGCTCACCGGAACGGGGACGAAGGGACAACGAGCACCTCGACAGCTGTATCGGTCGGCGGAACTACCCGAGCATGCCCGTCGATCCTGCTGCCACACCGGGAAACTCCAAGATCCCCGACAGAGTCAAGCTGATCTTCTTCGAGTTGGCCACCGATCAGGTGACGGCCTACGAAGCGCAACGAGCGAGGCCCCCGAGCTGTTGACCGAGATGCCTGACGCCTCAACCACGCTGCTCGGGGGCCTCGTTGGTCATCTATCCTGCCTATGAGTACGGAGAGTGCCATCCGCGGTGCGGCCTGACCCATTTTCTGCCTGGCTCCGTCTGGGATCCCCTGAGCGCGATCTGCCGTCCGTGCCAGGGATGGTGCAGCCACCGGGCGGGCATGCGCCGCATAGAAACCTTGCCTCGGCACCGTCACAGGTCTGACCGTCTTGCCGCCGGGTGTGCTGTCGAGCCAACGTCACAGCGCGTTGACCCCGACGAAACTCTGTGCGGTGTGCGCGGTGTAGTCAGACTTCGCCGCCCTCGTCCCACCCACAGTCAGTACAACGAACTCCCGCGTACATGTCGTCTCGGGCGTGATCAACGGCGCTCCAGGCTTCCAGCTTCGAACTTGGAGCTCCGCACCGGAGACAGCCAACGATGACGCCGAACCCATGGAAGTACCTGTACTCCAGTCCGGACTCCTCAACCGTCCGCTGCATCGTCTTCACGAGTTCTGCTTGGCACGTACGGCGCCAAACAACCCTCCGACGGGGGCGCCGTCGTCTGGATCACGCTCCCGGCGATGTTGGGCGCCGAGCAGGGGCAGGTCGTCCAGGATGTCGGCGGTGGCGAGGACACCGTCGAACCGGGCCGCGGGTCGGTTTCGCCCGGCACTGACCACACCGCCGTCGGGCACATCGCGCTGCTTCCCTTCTCCCCGGATCTCACCAATTACCCTGCAGGACCGGTGGATTAGTATCCGACCGCAACAGGACGGTTTGACGTCCGTTTCGGAAGGCAGGAGAAGCAGGGTGAAGCACATCAATCCCGTGGCCCCCGGCGATATCAGGTACGAGGACTTACGACGGGGTGAGAACCTGCGCTTCGTCGGCGAGCCGGACGAGATACATCTGGTGGGTTCGGCCGCTGAAATAGAGCGGGTCCTTTCCCGGGCCGTACGGGCGGGGAAGCGAGTCGCGGTGCGCAGTGGAGGGCACTGCTACGAGGACTTCGTGGCGCATCCCGATGTGCGTGTGGTGATCGACATGTCGCGGCTGTCGGCGGTCGGATTCGACGAAGAGCACGGCGCGTTCGTCGTCGAGGCCGGCGCCACGCTGGGCGCGGTCTACAAGACGCTGTTCCGGGTGTGGGGCGTGACGCTGCCGGGCGGGGCGTGCCCCGATGTGGGTGCGGGCGGGCACATCCTCGGCGGGGGCTACGGCCCGCTGTCACGGATGCACGGCTCGATCGTCGACTATCTGCACGCGGTCGAGGTCGTCGTGGTCGACGAGTCGGGCGACGCGCGGACCGTGATCGCGACGCGCGAGCCCGACGATCCCCACCATGATCTGTGGTGGGCCCACACCGGGGGCGGCGGCGGCAACTTCGGCGTGGTCGTCAGGTACTGGCTGCGCACCGCCGACACGGACGTACCGCCGGAGCCCGGCCGCCTGCTGCCGCGGCCACCGTCCGAGGTGCTCCTCAACACCACGGCGTGGCCCTGGGAGGGGCTGGACGAGGCGGCCTTCGCGCGGCTGGTCCGCAATCACGGCAGGTGGTTCGAGCAGAACAGCGGCCCCGACTCCCCCTGGTGCGACCTCTACAGCGTGCTGGCGCTGACCCGCAGCCAGTCCGGCGCCCTCGCGATGACCACACAGCTCGACGCGACCGGCCCGGACGCGGAGAAGCGGCTGGAGGCGTACCTGGCAGCCGTGTCCGAGGGTGTGGACGTGCAGCCGTTCAGCGACACCCGGCGGCTGCCGTGGCTGCACTCGACGCGCTGGCCCGGGATCGCCGGGGACGGCGACATGACCAGCCGGGCCAAGATCAAGGCGGCGTACGCGCGCCGGAGCTTCGACGACCGGCAGATCGGCACCCTGTACGCCCGCCTGACCGGCACCGACTACGACAATCCGGCGGGGGTCGTCGCGCTGATCGCCTACGGCGGCAAGGTCAACACCGTCCCGGCGGACCGGACGGCGGTGGCGCAGCGGGACTCCGTCCTCAAGATCGTGTACGTGACGACCTGGGAGGACCCCGCACAGGACCCGGTCCATGAGCGGTGGCTCCGCGAGCTGTACCGGGACATGTACGCGGACACCGGCGGCGTACCGGTGCCCGGCGGGTCGGCCGACGGGGCGTACGTCAACTACCCGGACGCCGACCTCGCGGACGCGGAGTGGAACACCTCCGGGGTGCCGTGGTCCGAGCTGTACTACAAGGGCGCCTACCCGCGGCTGCAGGCGGTCAAGGCGCGCTGGGACCCGCGGAACGTGTTCCGGCACTCACTCTCCGTGCAGGCTCCGTCCGCCTGAAGTGACGTCGAGGGGTACGGGTCTCCCGCGCGGAGACCCGTACCCCTCGGTGCTTCCGCCCCTGCTCCCGGCGCCTTTCAGCGGTCAGTAGGGGATCGATAGGGGTGTAAGGGCCAACCATCATTTGATTACAGTCGGCAACTGCCTTTGCGTGTGCCGCAGGGTGCTGTCTCACGCATTTCACTTAATGGGGGATCACGGTCGCATGTCTCAATTCCGCGACGGCTTCACCGAGGTCGGTATACCGGACGACGCAATCGCCATTGTGGGGCTGTCCTGCCGGCTCCCGAAGGCCCCCGATAAAAGCGCGTTCTGGGAACTGCTGAGAGACGCACGGCATGCGATCGGCGAAGTGCCCGAAGACCGCTGGAATGCCGAGGAACTTCCGCCAGCCGCACGGCACGGAGCATTCCTCGACCGGGTGGACGAGTTCGACCCCGCATTCTTCGGCATATCCCCGCGCGAAGCCTCGATGATGGACCCCCAGCAGCGGCTGATGCTGGAACTGTCCTGGGAGGCCTTCGAGGACGCCGGCGTCCCTCTGCGGCAGGTCCGGGGCAGCCGCACGGGGGTCTTCGTCGGGGCGGTCGCCAACGACTACTCTGTGCTGCTGAACCGGCAGGGGCTGTCCGCCGTCACCCAGCACTCGCTGACCGGGACACAGCGCGCCATCATCGCCAACCGGGTGTCGTACACCCTCGGGCTGCGCGGTCCCAGTCTCACCGTGGACACCGCGCAGTCCTCCGGTCTGGTCGCCGTCCACCAGGCCTGCGAGAGCCTGCGCTCGGGCAGCTGCGAACTCGCCGTCGCGGGAGGCGTGAACCTCAACATCGTGCCCGAGAGCGCCCTCGCCGCCGACCGGTTCGGCGGGCTGTCACCGGACGGCCGCTGCCACACCTTCGACGCCCGGGCCAACGGCTATGTCCGCGGCGAGGGCGGCGGGGTCGTACTCCTCAAGCCTCTCGCGCGGGCCCTGACCGACGGCGACTGCGTCTACTGCGTGATCCGCGGCGGAGCGCTCAACAACGACGGCACGACCGACGGCCTCACAGTCCCGAGGGCGGCCGCGCAGAGCGAGGTGCTGCGGCTGGCGTACGAGCGGGCGGGCATCGACCCGGCGGACGTCCAGTACGTCGAACTGCACGGCACGGGCACCGCCCTCGGCGACCCCATCGAGGCGTCGGCCCTGGGCGATGTCCTGGGCACGGCCACCGGCCGCCGAATGCCGCTGACGGTCGGCTCGGCCAAGACGAACGTGGGCCATCTGGAGGGCGCCGCCGGAATGGCCGGCCTCCTCAAGACCGCTCTGTCCCTCCATATGCGCAAGATCCCGGCCAGTCTCCACTTCGAGACGCCGAATCCGCGCATCCCGCTGGACGAACTCAACCTGCGTGTCCAGCAGTCGCTGTCGGACTGGCCGGAGTCCGGGCCGACCCTTGCGGGTGTCAGCTCGTTCGGGATGGGCGGCACCAACTGCCACATGGTCCTTCAGGGGATGCCGGTGACCGAGCCCGGCTCCGCGTCCGGTGGCGGAGGTGCGGAGGACCGTGCCGGTGCGGTGGTGCCGTGGATGGTCTCCGGCCGTGGTGAGGACGCCCTGCGAGCGCAGGCCGAGCGGCTGCGGACGTTCGTGGCGGACCGGCCCGAGCTGGACGCGGACGCCGTGGCGCTGTCGCTGGTGACGTCACGCGACTCTCACGAGGACCGGGCGGTCGTCCTCGGCGGAGACCGGGAGAGCCTGCTGACCGGGCTCACGGCTCTGGCCTCGGGAGAGCCTGCGTCTCGGATCGTACGGAGCCGGGGGGCTGTGCCGGCGGGTCGGTTGGCGTTTCTGTTCTCCGGGCAGGGCAGCCAGCGGGCCGGGATGGGGCGCGAACTGTACGCCGTCTTGCCTGTGTTCGCGGCCGCGCTCGATGAGATCTGCTCGCACTTCGATCCTCTGCTGGAACAGCCGCTGCGCGAGGTGATGTTCGCCGAAGCTGATGAGCAGGGGGTCTTGGACCAGACCGCCTACACCCAGCCTGCGTTGTTCGCGCTTGAGGTCGCCCTGTTCCGGCTGCTGGAGTCGTGGGGCATCCGGCCCGACGTTGTCACCGGGCACTCCATCGGCGAGCTGGCCGCCGCGCACGCGGCAGGGCTGTGGACTCTGGCCGATGCCTGTGCTGTCGTGGCCGCGCGGGGACGCCTCATGCAGCAACTGCCCTCCGGTGGGGCCATGGTCGCCGTCGAGGCACCGGAATCCGAAGTCCTGCCTCTGCTGGCCGGGCACGAGGAACACGCCTCCGTCGCGGCCGTCAACGGGCCTCGCGCCACGGTCATCAGCGGCACCGCCGAGGTAGTCGAGGACATCGCCGCGCAGCTTGCCACGCGCGGTCACCGCACCCGACGGCTGAAGGTCAGCCACGCCTTCCACTCGCCGCTCATGGACCCCATGCTGGAAGAGTTCCGGCAGGTCCTGGCGGGCGTGGAGTTCCGCACGCCTGGGCTGCCGCTGCCCGCCGGTGACGCGGTCCTGGACCCCGAGTACTGGGTCCGGCACATCCGGGACGCCGTCCGCTTCGCCGACCAGATCTCCTGGCTCGAGCAGCACGACACCACCCGCTATCTGGAGATCGGCCCCGGCGGAGTCCTCACCGCGACGGCCCAGGACACCATCACCCGCAGCGACACCCTCCTGCTGCCCACCCTCCACAAGAACCTCGACGAGACCCACGCCGTCACCCGCGCCGCAGCCGCACTCCATGTCTCGGGCATGGAGATCGCCTGGCAGGAGGTGCTCGCCGATCTGGGCGTCACGCCTTCGCATCGGGTCGAGTTGCCGACGTATGCGTTCCAGCGCCGTCGGTACTGGCTCAAGGAGACGGTCGGGGTGTCGGCCGGTCGCCTCGACGAGACGGCCGACGCTGCGGCGGACGAGGAGGTCGCGGAGTCCGCTCCGCAGGCAGCCCGTTCCGCCGGGTCCTTTGCCTTCGCCGGGATGTCCCAGGAGGAGGCGAACCGGGAGCTGCTGGACCTCGTACGACGGCACATCGCCGCCGTGCTGGAGCACGACAGCCCCGAACAGGTCGCGGTGGACGCCCCGTTCAAGCAGCTCGGTTTCGACTCGCTCATGTCGGTGGAGTTCTGTGCCGCGCTCGGGCGGGCGGTCGGTGTGCGATTGCCGTCGTCCGCGCTGTACGACCACCCCACGCCGGAGCAGCTGGCACAGCACCTGCACGGCGAACTCGCGGGCCTGCGAGGAGAGGTGGCGGCGCCCGAGGCGTCCGCTGCCTCGAACTCCGACGACCCGATCGTCATCGTCGGCATGAGCTGCCGTCTGCCGGGTGGGATTCGGACGCCCGAGCAGCTGTGGGCGCTGTTGGCGGACGGTGGTGACGCCGTCTCGCCGTTCCCGGCCGACCGCGGCTGGGACCTGGACGCGCTGTACGACGCGGACCCGGTCCGCTCCGGCACGTCGTACGCGCGTGAGGGCGGCTTCCTTCACGAGGCAGCCGACTTCGACCCCGCGTTCTTCGGCATCTCGCCTCGCGAGGCCCTGGCCATGGACCCGCAGCAGCGGCTGCTGTTGGAGACCTCCTGGGAGGCTCTCGAACGCGCCGGCATCAACCCGAAGTCGCTGCGCGGCAGCAAGGCCGGGGTGTTCGTCGGCGCGACGGCACAGGACTACGGGCCCCGGCTGCACGAGGCGCCCGAGGAGATCGAGGGCTATGTGCTGACGGGCACGACGCCCAGTGTGGCGTCAGGCCGGGTGGCCTACACCCTCGGCCTGGAGGGCCCGGCCGTCACGGTCGACACGGCCTGCTCCTCCTCGCTCGTCGCCCTGCACATGGCCGCCCAGTCACTGCGCTCCGGCGAGTGCACGCTCGCCCTCGCGGGCGGGGCGACCGTCATGTCCAACCCCGGCATGTTCGTGGAGTTCAGCAGGCAGCGCGGGCTCGCTCCCGACGCCCGCGTCAAGGCCTTCGCCGAGGCCGCCGACGGCACCGGGTGGGGCGAGGGCATCGGCATGCTGCTGCTGGAGCGGCTCTCCGACGCCGAGCGACATGGACACCCTGTCCTGGGCATCGTGCGCGGCACGGCCGTCAACCAGGACGGCGCCAGCAATGGTCTGACCGCCCCCAACGGCCCCTCGCAGCAGCGGGTGATCCGGCAGGCCCTCGCCAACGCCGGTCTCACCCCCGGTCAGGTCGACGCCGTCGAGGCGCACGGCACCGGCACCACCCTCGGCGACCCGATCGAGGCTCAGGCGCTGTTGGCAACCTATGGACAGGACCGCCCCGCCGAACGGCCCCTGTGGCTGGGCTCGGTGAAGTCCAACATCGGCCACACGCAGGCCGCCGCCGGTGTGGCCGGTGTCATCAAGATGGTCATGGCCATGCATCACGGTGTCCTCCCGAGGACGCTGCACGTGGACCGGCCCACCACCCATGTCGACTGGTCGGCCGGCGCGGTCAGCCTCCTCACCGAGGAACAGACCTGGCCCTTGAGTGACCAGCCCCGCCGTGCCGGTGTCTCGTCCTTCGGGGTCAGCGGCACCAACGCCCACGCCATCATCGAGGAGCCCCCGGCCGTCACCGATCCGCAGGATCAGCCCGCCGCGCCAGGCGTGGTGCCGTGGGTGATCTCGGCCCGGACCGCCGACGCGCTGCGCGACCAGGCACGACGGCTCCGCGCATACGTCGATCAGCGGCCCGAGCTGGATGCCGTGGCTGTCGCCGACACTCTCTTCCACGGACGCGCCCTGTTCGAACACCGCGCCGTGATCCTCGCCGAGGCGCCTGATGTCGTCGCCGCTGCGCTGGACGCGCTCGCTGCCGGGCAGCCTCACACGCATCTGGTACAGGGGCAGGCCGCGAGCACCGGCAAGACTGTGTTCGTCTTCCCCGGGCAGGGGACTCAGTGGGCCGGTATGGGCGCCGAACTCCTCGACGCCGTCCCCGTGTTCGCCGAGTCCATCGCCCGCTGCGAGGAGGCCCTTGCGCCTTACGTGGACTGGTCGCTGACCGATGTTCTGCGGTCGCGTGCGGAGTTGGACCGCGTGGACGTCATCCAGCCGGTGACCTGGGCCGTCATGGTCTCGCTCGCCGCGACCTGGCAGCACCTCGGTGTCCGTCCGGACGCCGTGGTCGGCCACTCCCAGGGCGAGATCGCGGCTGCGGCTGTCGCGGGTGCGCTGTCGCTGGAGGACGCCGCCAAGGTCGTCGCCGTACGCGCACAGATCATCGGCGAACACCTCGCCGGCCTGGGAGCCATGGCCTCCATCCCGCAGGCTGCCCACAGGGTCGAGGAGCAGCTGCCCAGTGGTGTCGGCATCGCCGCCGTCAACGGCCCCCACACGACCGTGGTCTCCGGCGACAAGGACGCCGTCGAAACGCTCGTGGCTCGGCTGCAGAGCCAGGACGTCCGCGCGCGGCTGATCCCCGTCGACTACGCCTCACACTCCGCGCACGTCGAAACCATCGAGCAGCACCTGGCCGAAGCCCTCGCGGGCATCACGCCCCGGACCTCTGACGTGCCCTTCTTCTCCACCGTCGAGCCCGGACTCATCAACACATCCGAACTCGACGCCGGTTACTGGTACCGCAACCTCCGCCAGACCGTCCACTTCCACACCGCCATCGAACAGCTCACCGAGAGCGGCCACACCACCTACATCGAGTCCAGCGCCCACCCCGTCCTCACCTACAGCATCGAGGAAGCCGAAGGCGCCGACACCATCACCGGCACCCTCCGCCGCAACGAAGGCACCCTCACCCGACTCCTCACCTCCGCAGCACACCTCCACACCCACGGCCACACCATCAACTGGCCCATCCCCCACACCCGGCCCATCGACCTCCCCACCTACCCCTTCCAGCACCAGCGCTACTGGATCAACCCCCGCCCGAGCACTGCCACGGACACCGCGGACACCCGCTTCTGGGAGGCGGTCGAGAACGAGGACTGGGAGTCCCTCGGCCACGCCCTCTCGGTCGAGGGCGATACGCCGCTGGGCACGGTGCTCGCGGCGCTGGCGTCCTGGCGGAAGAGCCTGGATCGCGCGTCGGCGGTGGACAACCTGCGCTACCGGACGACGTGGAGGCCGTTGGCGGACCCGCAGGCGGGGCTGTACGGCACCTGGCTGGTCGTGGTCCTCGAAGGTCAGGAGGACGGCACCCTGGTGGGCGCCGTCGCGGAGGCCCTGCGCGGCAATCGGACTCTCGTACGCCAGGTCGTGCTGGACCCGGCGCAGCCGGAGCGCACGCGCTACGCCGAGCAGCTCTCCAGCACGCTCGGCGAGGGCGATGACATCACCGGCGTACTGTCCCTCCTCGCGCTGACCGGCAACGACGCCACCACAGCGGCGCCGACGCTCGCCCTCATCCAGGCCCTCGGCGACTCGGGCGTCCAGGCCCCGCTCTGGTGCGCCACCCAGGGCGCGGTCACCACCGGAGGCTCCGACCCGCTCACCCACCCCGCCCAGGCCCAGATCTGGGGCCTGGGCCGGGTCGCCGCACTGGAGCACCCCGACCGCTGGGGCGGACTCGTCGACCTGCCCGAGCAGCTCGACGAACGCGGCGCCGCACGTCTGCGTGCCGTACTGGCCGCCCCGGCCGGCGGCGAGGACCAGGTGGCCATCCGCGCCTCCGGTCTTCTCGCCCGCCGAATAGCCCGCACCGGCACCACCGACGGAACCGCGTGGGAGCCCCGCGGCACCGTCCTGATCACCGGCGGCACCGGCGCGCTCGGCGCGCACGTCGCCCGCTGGGCCGCCACCAACGGCGCGCAGCACCTAGTCCTCGCCGGCCGCAGCGGCGACAGCGCCCCCGGGGCCACCGACCTCCACGGTGAACTCACCGCGCTCGGCGCCACCGTGACCTTCGCCGCGTGCGATGTGAGCGACCCGGATACCGTAAAAGCACTCATCGCCGACCACCCCCACCTCACCGCCGTCGTCCACACAGCCGGTGTCCTCGACGACGCGATGCTCGACCGGCTCACCGGCGACTGCCTGGACCACGTACTGCGTCCGAAGGCCTCGGGCGCTGAACTCCTCGACCAGTACACGCGTGACCTGGACCTCGACGCCTTCGTGCTCTTCTCGTCGGTGGTCGGCACGCTCGGTCGGGCCGGGCAGGCCAACTTCGGTGCGGCGAACGCCCACTTGGACGCGATCGCCGAGCAGCGGCACGCGCTCGGGCTGCCCGCCACCTCCGTGGCGTGGGGCCCGTGGGACGCGGACGGCATGGCGGCCGGGGACGTGGCCGACCAGTTGCGTCGGCGGGGGCTCCCGGCCCTGGAGCCCGACCTCGCGCTGACCGCGCTGGGAGAGGCCGTCGGACGCGGCGAGCCGACGGTGACCGTCGCCGACATCGACTGGGCCCGTTTCGTGCCGACGTACACCGCCGCGCGGCCCAGCGCGCTGATCTCGGACCTGACGGACGTACGGGACCTGCGGTCCGGGTCCGGGTCCGGCGACGGCCGTCCGGGTGGTGACGACACGACGTGGACGGCACAGAACCTGTCCGGCCTGTCCGATGCCGAGGCCCAGCGGGTGCTGCTGGACCTGGTGCGGACGCAGGCCGCGGCCGTGCTCGGGCACGCTTCCGCGGACGCGGTGCACGCGTCGCAGGCGTTCAAGGACATCGGTGTCGACTCGCTGACCGGGGTCGAACTACGGAACCGGCTCGTCGCCGTCACCGGTCTGAAGCTGCCGCCCACGCTGGTCTTCAACCATCCGACGCCCCAGGCGCTGGCCCGCTTCCTGCACACGCAGGCGGCCGGCACGGCGGAGTCCGCCTCCGCGCTGCCGCTCCCGGCGGCTGCCGCGGCCGATGACGACCCGGTCGTCATCGTGTCGATGGCCTGCCGCTATCCGGGCGGGGTGCGTTCGCCCGAGGACCTCTGGCAGTTGGTCACCGAAGGCCGCGACGCCGTGTCCGTGTTCCCGACGGACCGGGGCTGGGACATCGACGCGCTCTACCACCCCGACCCGGAGCGCGCGGGTACGTCGTACGTCCGCGAGGGCGGATTCCTCCACGACGCCGCGGAGTTCGACGCCGAGTTCTTCGGGATCTCGCCGCGTGAGGCGCAGGCGATGGACCCGCAGCAGCGGCTGCTGCTGGAGACTTCGTGGGAGGTGTTCGAGCGGGCCGGGATCGACCCGCGGTCGGTGGCCGGCAGCCAGGCGGGCGTCTACGTCGGTGTGGCGTCCCAGGACGAGTACGGGCCGCGCATGAGTGAGGCGCCCGAGGGGTTCGAGGGGTATCTGCTCACCGGTACGGCGGCCAGTGTGATCTCCGGCCGGGTGGCGTACACCCTCGGCCTGGAGGGCCCGGCTGTCACAGTCGACACGGCCTGCTCGTCCTCGCTGGTCGCCCTGCACATGGCCGTCCAGGCACTGCGGGACGGCGAGTGCGCTCTCGCGCTGGCGGGCGGTGTGACCGTCATGGCCTCGCCGGGGACGTTCGTGGAGTTCAGCCGGCAGCGGGGGCTCGCTCCCGACGGCCGCAGCAAGTCGTTCTCCGCGTCGGCCGACGGCACCAGCTGGGGCGAGGGCGCGGGCGTCCTGCTCCTGGAGCGGTTGTCGGACGCGCGCCGCAACGGACACCCGGTCCTGGGTGTCGTACGCGGTACGGCGGTCAACCAGGACGGCGCGAGCAACGGGCTCACCGCCCCCAACGGCCCCTCCCAGGAGCGGGTCATCCGCCAGGCGCTCGGCCGGGCCCGGCTGGCCGCCGCCGATGTCGACGCCGTCGAGGCGCACGGCACCGGCACCAGGCTGGGCGACCCGATCGAGGCGCAGGCACTGCTGGCCACGTACGGACAGGACCGGCCCGCCGAACGTCCCCTGCTGCTCGGCTCCTTGAAGTCGAACATCGGACACACGCAGGCTGCGGCGGGCGTGGGCGGCGTCATCAAGATGGTGATGGCGCTGCGTCACGGTGTGCTGCCGAGGACGCTGCACGTGGACGAGCCGACCCCGCACGTCGACTGGTCCTCCGGTGCGGTGTCGCTGCTGCGGGAAGCGGTGGAGTGGCCGGAGAACGGACGGCCCCGCCGGGCCGGTGTGTCGTCCTTCGGCGTGAGCGGCACCAACGCCCACGCGATCATCGAGCAGGCGGAGGAGGAGCCGACCGTCGCCGGCGCACCTGAGGCTGGGGCCACCGGACCGGTGCCGTGGGTCCTCGCCGGACAGGGCCTAGACACCCTGCGGGCGCAGGCCGAGCGGCTGCGGTCGTTCGTCGCGGGGCGGCCCGAACTCCCGGTGTCCGACGTGGCGTTCTCCCTGGCCACTTCGCGGGCGGCGCTCGATGACCGGGCCGCGGTGGTCGCCGAGGACCGGTCGGACTTCCTCGACGCACTGGGCGCGCTCGCGCGGGGCGAGGCGGACAGCCGGGTCCTGGCCGGCTCGGCGGACCGGACGCAGGGTCGGTTGGCGTTTCTGTTCTCCGGGCAGGGCAGCCAGCGGGCCGGAACGGGGCGCGAACTGTACGCCGTCTTGCCTGTGTTCGCGGCCGCGCTCGATGAGATCTGCTCGCACTTCGATCCTCTGCTGGAACAGCCGCTGCGCGAGGTGATGTTCGCCGAAGCTGATGAGCAGGGGGTCTTGGACCAGACCGCCTACACCCAGCCTGCGTTGTTCGCGCTTGAGGTCGCCCTGTTCCGGCTGCTGGAGTCGTGGGGCATCCGGCCCGACGTTGTCACCGGGCACTCCATCGGCGAGCTGGCCGCCGCGCACGCGGCAGGGCTGTGGACTCTGGCCGATGCCTGTGCTGTCGTGGCCGCGCGCGGACGCCTCATGCAGCAACTGCCCTCCGGTGGGGCCATGGTCGCCGTCGAGGCACCGGAATCCGAAGTCCTGCCTCTGCTGGCCGGGCACGAGGAACACGCCTCCGTCGCGGCCGTCAACGGGCCTCGCGCCACGGTCATCAGCGGCACCGCCGAGGTAGTCGAGGACATCGCCGCGCAGCTTGCCACGCGCGGTCACCGCACCCGACGGCTGAAGGTCAGCCACGCCTTCCACTCGCCGCTCATGGACCCCATGCTGGAAGAGTTCCGGCAGGTCCTGGCGGGCGTGGAGTTCCGCACGCCTGGGCTGCCGCTGCCCGCCGGTGACGCGGTCCTGGACCCCGAGTACTGGGTCCGGCACATCCGGGACGCCGTCCGCTTCGCCGACCAGATCTCCTGGCTCGAGCAGCACGACACCACCCGCTATCTGGAGATCGGCCCCGGCGGAGTCCTCACCGCGACGGCCCAGGACACCATCACCCGCAGCGACACCCTCCTGCTGCCCACCCTCCACAAGAACCTCGACGAGACCCACGCCGTCACCCGCGCCGCAGCCGCACTCCACGCCAACGGAACGCTTGTCGACTGGCAGGCCTTCTTCAGCAGCGAGGGGAGCGCCCCGCGCCGCGTGGAGCTGCCCACGTACGCGTTCCAGCGCCGCCGGTACTGGCTCGACGCGACGTCGGGGCGCAGGGAGCGGACCGCTGGTTCGCCGGTGGACGGCTGGCGTTACCGGGTGGTGTGGCGGCCCATGCCGTCCAACGCTGCCGACCTCACGGGTGATTGGCTGCTCCTGGTCCCCGCCGGTCACGAGGGCCGACCGCTCGTACGAGACGTCGTGCGGGCCCTGGAGGCCGGGCACGGTGCCGTACGACAGATCGTGCTCGACCCCGTCGACGCCGATCGGGTGCGATTCGCCGAGGAACTCCGGGGTGTGCTAGGGGAGTTCGACGCGACGGGTGTGCTGTCGCTGCTCGCGCTGACGGACGACGCCGCCGCAGCACCGACGCTCGCTCTCTTCCAGGCGCTCGGCGACGCAGGCATCCAGGCCCCGCTCTGGTGCCTCACCCAGGGCGCGGTCACCACCGGAGGCTCCGACCCGCTGATCCAGCCCGCCCAGGCGCAGGTCTGGGGCCTGGGGCAGGTCGCCGCGCTCGAGCACCCCGACCGCTGGGGCGGACTCGTCGATCTGCCCGAGCAACTCGACGAACGCGGTGCCGCACACCTGCGGGCCGTACTCACCTCCACGGCGCCCGGCGGTGAGGACCAGGTGGCCATCCGCGCGGCCGGTGTCCTCGCGCGCCGACTGGCCCGGGCGAGCAGCGGCAGCGGTACGGCCTGGCAGCCGCGTGGCACGGTTCTGATCACCGGTGGCAGCGGAGCGCTCGGTGCCCGCGTCGCGCGCTGGGCCGCCGAGGACGGGGCCCAGCACCTGGTCCTCGCCAGCCGACGCGGCGGCGAGGCCCCTGGTGCCACCGATCTGGGCGGTGAACTCACCGCGCTCGGCGCCACCGTGACCTTCGCGGCCTGCGATGTGAGCGACCCCGAGCAGGTGCGTTCGCTCACCGCCGACCACCCGGACCTCACCGCGGTCGTCCACACAGCCGGCAGCCTCGACGACGGCGTACTCGACCGCCTCACCTCGGACCGTCTGGACCACGTACTGCGTCCGAAGGCGACCGCCGCCGAACTCCTCGACCGGTACACGCGTCACCTCGACCTCGACGCCTTCGTACTGTTCTCCTCCGCGGCAGCCACCTTCGGCAACGAGGGCCAGGCCAACTACGCTGCGGCGAACGCCCACTTGGACGCGCTGGCACAGCGGCGGCACGCGCTCGGGCTGCCCGCGACCTCGGTGGCGTGGGGTGCCTGGGCGGACTCGGGTATGGCCATGGGGCAGGCCGCGGCCGAGCAGTTGCATCGCAGTGGGTTCCCCGCGATGTCCCCGGAGCCGGCGCTCACCACGCTGGCGGAGGCCGTCGGGCAGGGCACCGCGGCGCTGACCGTCGCCGACATCGACTGGGCCCGCTTCGTACCGGCGTACACCGCCGCCCGTCCCAGCCCGCTGATCTCCGACCTGGCGGACGTACGGGATCTCCTGGCCACGGCCGGGTCCGGTGGCGCACAGCTCGACGAGGAGTCGCCGGCCGGGCGGCTTGCCGGGCTGTCGGCGCCGAAGCGTGAGGAGCTCCTGCTGGAACTGGTGCGTACGCAGGCGGCGTTGGTGCTCGGTCACGCCGGGCCGCAGTCGGTGGCGCCGAACCGTGCGTTCAAGGACCTCGGCTTCGACTCGCTCGGCGCGGTCCAGCTGCGCAATCGGCTGAACGCGGCCACCGGGCTGCGGCTCACCACCAGCGTGATCTTCGACTACCCGACGGCGTGCGAGCTGGCCCGTCATGTGCTGGGTGAGTTCCCGGGCCTGGGAGGCGACAGCGAGCAGACCGGTCACACCGCCACCGTCCGGGGTGCGGCGGCCCTCGACGACGATCCGATCGCGATCGTGGCCATGAGCTGCCGCTTCCCGGGCGGGATTCGGACGCCCGAGGAACTGTGGGCGCTGCTGGCGGCCGGTGGTGACACGGTCTCGCCGTTCCCGGCCGACCGCGGCTGGGACCTGGAGGCGCTCTACGACGCCGACCCGGACCGCTCCGGCACGTCCTACGTGCGGGAGGGCGCCTTCCTCCAGGGTGTGGGCGAGTTCGACGCAGCCTTCTTCGGCATCAACCCGCGCGAGGCCCTGGCGATGGACCCGCAGCAGCGGCTGCTCCTGGAGACGTCCTGGGAGGCCTTCGAGCGGGCCGGCATCGACCCCAAGTCGCTGCGCGGCAGCAAGGCGGGCGTGTTCGTCGGCAGCAACGGTCAGGACTACGCCACCTTGCTCCGCCAGGTGCCGGAGACGGTCGAGGGCTACCTCGGCACCGGTATCGCGGGCAGTGTGGCGTCGGGCCGGGTGGCCTACACCCTCGGCCTGGAGGGCCCGGCCGTCACGGTCGACACGGCCTGCTCCTCCTCGCTCGTCGCCCTGCACATGGCCGCCCAGTCACTGCGCTCCGGCGAGTGCACGCTCGCCCTCGCGGGCGGTGTGACGGTCATGTCGACTCCCGAGGTCTTCGTGGAGTTCAGCAGGCAGCGGGGTCTTGCGCCGGACGCCCGCGTCAAGGCCTTCGCCGAGGCCGCCGACGGCACCGGGTGGGGCGAGGGCATCGGCATGCTGCTGCTGGAGCGGCTCTCCGACGCCGAGCGACATGGACACCCTGTCCTGGGCATCGTGCGCGGCACGGCCGTCAACCAGGACGGCGCCAGCAATGGTCTGACCGCCCCCAACGGCCCCTCGCAGCAGCGGGTGATCCGGCAGGCCCTCGCCAACGCCGGTCTCACCCCCGGTCAGGTCGACGCCGTCGAGGCGCACGGCACCGGCACCACCCTCGGCGACCCGATCGAGGCCCAGGCTCTCCTGGCCGCCTACGGCCAGGACCGGTCCGCCGAACGACCCCTGTGGCTGGGCTCGGTGAAGTCCAACATCGGCCACACGCAGGCCGCCGCCGGTGTCGCGGGCGTCATCAAGATGGTCATGGCCATGCGACATGAGGTCCTGCCGAGGACGCTGCATGTCGATGAGCCCACCCGCCATGTCGACTGGGACGCCGGCGCCGTCACCCTGCTCACCGAGGAACAGGCCTGGCCGGGGAGCGACCAGCCCCGCCGTGCCGGTGTCTCGTCCTTCGGGGTCAGCGGCACCAACGCCCACGCCATCATCGAGGAGCCCCCGGCCATCGCCGATCCGCAGGATCAGCCCGCCGCGCCAGGCGTGGTGCCGTGGGTGATCTCGGCCCGGACCGCCGACGCACTGCGCGACCAGGCACGACGGCTCCGCGCATACGTCGATCAGCGGCCCGAGCTGGACACCTCTGCCGTCGCCGACACACTCGTCCACGGACGCGCCCTGTTCGAACACCGCGCTGTCGCAGTGGGCGGCAACACCGGTGAACTCCTCCAAGCCCTCGATGCCCTCGCCCAGGGCGAGCCCTCGCCCCACCTCGTGCAGGGCGTCGCGCCCGACGAGACCGGCAGGACCGTGTTCGTGTTCCCCGGGCAGGGGACGCAGTGGGTCGGCATGGGCGCGGAACTCCTGGACACCGTGCCGGTGTTCGCCGGGTCGATCGCCCGTTGCGAGGAGGCCCTTGCGCCTTACGTCGACTGGTCGCTGACCGATGTCCTGCGCTCCGGCGCCGAGTTGGACCGCGTGGACGTCATCCAGCCGGTGACCTGGGCCGTCATGGTCTCCCTCGCCGCGACCTGGCAGGAGCTGGGTGTCCGTCCCGACGCCGTGGTCGGCCACTCCCAGGGTGAGATCGCGGCTGCGGCTGTGGCGGGTGCGCTGTCGCTGGAGGACGCGGCGAAGGTCGTCGCCGTGCGTGCCCGGATCATCGGCGAGCACCTTGCGGGGCGGGGAGCCATGGCCTCGATCCCGCAGGCTGCCCACAGGGTCGAAGAGCTGCTCCCCAGCGGTGTCAGTATCGCCGCCGTCAACGGCCCCAACGCCACGGTCGTTTCGGGCGACAAGGCCGCCGTCGAAGCCCTGGTCAAGGACCTTCAGAACCAGGACGTCCGGGCCCGGCTGATCCCCGTCGACTACGCCTCACACTCCGCGCACGTCGAAACCATCGAGCAGCACCTGGCCGAAGCCCTCACGGGCATCACGCCCCGGACCTCTGACGTGCCCTTCTTCTCCACCGTCGAGCCCGGACTCATCAACACATCCGAACTCGACGCCGGTTACTGGTACCGCAACCTCCGCCAGACCGTCCACTTCCACACCGCCATCGAACAGCTCACCGAGAGCGGCCACACCACCTACATCGAGTCCAGCGCCCACCCCGTCCTCACCTACAGCATCGAGGAAGCCGAAGGCGCCGACACCATCACCGGCACCCTCCGCCGCAACGAAGGCACCCTCACCCGACTCCTCACCTCCGCAGCACACCTCCACACCCACGGCCACACCATCAACTGGCCCATCCCCCACACCCGGCCCATCGACCTCCCCACCTACCCCTTCCAGCACCAGCGCTACTGGCCCGCACCGGCCGCCGTACGGCCCGTCGACGCCGTGTCCATCGGGCTGGGCGTCGCAGGTCATCCGCTTCTCGGAGCGGCCGTGGAGCTGGCGGGCACGGACACGCACCTGTTCGCCGGGCTGCTGTCGCTGCAGAGCCACCCTTGGCTGGCGGACCACGCCGTGGCCGGAACCGTGCTGCTGCCCGGCACCGGCTTCCTCGAACTCGCCCTCCAGGCCGGTCACCACGTCGGCTGCGGCACCGTGGAGGAACTCACTCTGGAAGCGCCCCTGGTGCTGCCCGAGAAGGGCGGGGTCCGTATCCAGCTCGGGCTCGGGGAGGCCGACGACTCCGGTCGGCGGGAGCTGTACCTGCACGCGCGGGCGCAGGACGCCGGGGACGACGAGCCCTGGACCCTGCATGCCACCGGCACGCTGGCCCCGACAGAGCAGTCCCCGAGTCCGGACTCCGACCTGGCCGCGTGGCCGCCCTCCGGTGCGGAGGCGATCACAGTCACGGATGCCTACGACCGCCTGGCCGCGCTGGGGGTCGAGTACGGCCCTGCCTTCCAGGGGCTCCGGGCGGCATGGCGGCGCGGTGACGAGGTGTTCGCCGAGGTCGCCCTGCCCGAGGAGCACTCCGCCGAGGCCAAGGACTACGGCATCCATCCGGCGCTGCTCGACGCGGCCCTCCAACCTCTGGTCCTGGGGTTGCTGTTGGCCGAGCCCGGTGAGGGGACGACCCGGCGTCCGTTCGCGTGGAGCGGTGTGACGCTCCATGCCCAGGGCGCGGTCGCGGGCCGGGTGCGGATCACCCTGGCCGGTGAGGACGCCGTGTCCGTCACGGTGGCCGACCCGGCGGGCCGGCCGGTGGCCTCGGTCGACGTACTGACGCTGCGGCAGATCGGTGCGAAGCAGGTCGCGGAGGCGCGCAGCGACTCGCTCTTCCGGGTGGAATGGGTACCGGTCGCCGTGTCGCGATCGGGTGCGCCGGCCGCACGGTGGGCGCTCATCGGAAGCGGGAGCGGCAGCGGCAGCGGCAGCAGTCACGGCAATGTCGACGTGTACGAGGATCTCGGCAGCCTGGCCGCCGCGGCCGGCCCCGTTCCTGAGCTGGTCTTCGCACCCTTCCCCGACGCCGCCGACACCGCCGACAGCACCACCGCTTCGGATGCCGTACGCCGGGTCACGCACCGTGCGCTTGACCTAGTACAGGCGTGGCTGGCCGACGAGCGGTTCGCCGCGTCGCGGCTGGTGATCCTGGCCGGGCAGGGCCTGACCGGTGGGCCGGTCTGGGGTCTGGTCAGGTCGGCGCAGGTGGAGAATCCCGGCCGTTTCGTGCTGATCGAGACGGGCGGGTCCGGCGACGCCGAGCCCGATTGGGGGCTGCTGGCGGCCGCTGCCGTCGGCGACGAGCCTCAGCTGCGGCTGGACGGCGGCGAGTTCGGCGCACCGCGTCTGGTGCGTGTCCCCCGGCCCGACGCGGCGGGCCCCGGATTCGGGGCCGAGGGCACCGTCCTGCTGACCGGTGCCTCGGGTGGGCTCGCCCGGTTGCTCGCGCGGCATCTGGTGGCCGAGCGAGGGGTCCGGAATCTGCTGCTCGCGTCTCGCAGCGGGGCCACCGCAGAGGGTGTGCCGGAGCTGGTGGCCGAGCTGACCGGGCTCGGTGCCGCGGTCGAGGTCGCGGCCTGTGACGTGGCCGACCGGGAGGCGCTGGCCGGGTTGCTGGCCGCCGTACCGGCGGAGCGTCCGCTGAGCGCCGTGGTGCACACGGCGGCGGCCCTGGACGACGGTGTGGTCGAGGCGCTGACGCCGGAGCGGATCGACCGGGTGCTGCGGCCGAAGGTCGACGGGGCGCTGAACCTGCATGCGCTGACCGAGCATCTGGACCTGTCCGCGTTCGTGCTGTTCTCCTCGCTGTCGGGCACTCTCGGCGGCGCGGGGCTGGCCAACTACTCGGCGGCCAATGCCTTCCTCGACGCCCTCGCCCGCCATCGGCACGAGCGCGGGCTGCCCGCGGTGTCGCTGGCCTGGGGTCTGTGGGAGCAGCGCAGCGGTATGGCCGGGCGGCTGAGCGATGTGGACCTGGCCCGGATGTCCCGGGTCGGGGCGGCGCCGATGTCGGCGGACGAGGGCCTGGCCCTGTTCGATGCCGCCACCGCGCTGGACGAGGCCGTGATCGTGCCGGCCCGGCTGGATCTGGCGGAGCTGCGCGCGCAGGCGGCGGCCGGTGTCATGGCGCCGCTGTTCCGCAGTGTCGTCCGCACGTCGGCCGTCCGGCGTACGGCGTCCGCGGCCGGTGTCCGTACCGAGGAAGCCGCCTCCGGGATCGCCGGCCGGCTCGCCGGGCTGGCCCGCGCCGATCAGGAGCGGATGCTGCTGGATCTCGTACGGGAGCAGGTCACGGCCGTGCTCGGGCATGCCACGCCCGAGGAGGTGCGGGCGAACCGGGCCTTCAAGGATCTCGGGTTCGACTCGCTGACCTCCGTCGAGCTGCGCAACCGGCTGCGGTCGGCGACCGGGCTGCGGCTGACGCCGACCCTGGTCTTCGACCACCCCAACCCGGCCGCGCTCGTTCAGCGGCTGCTGGACGAACTCGTACCGCAGGACCAGGAGAACGGACTGCCTCTCACGGCGGAGCTGGAGCGGCTGGAGGCCGCCTTCCTCGAGTCCCCCTTCCTCGACTCCGCCGCTCTCGAAGACGACGCACGAGACAAGATCGCGGCACGGCTGCAGGCCCTGCTGTGGAAATTGGACGACACCCGCGGCGCAGCGAAGACGAGCGACGCCGACGGGCCCGCGGAGGACGGCGAGTTGGACTTCGACCCCGTCAGCGACGACGAGATGTTCGACCTCATCGACAAGGAGCTGGGCCAGCTCTGATCCCGTCGCCGTACCTCTTGCCGGATTCCGGTTTCCGCGCCTCGCGCTGCCGTCTCTGCTCCCCACCGTGCCAACTGACCACTGGCCTTTCTAGGACGTGACCTGATGTCAAAGCCCGCCAGTACCTCCGACGCCGCCCAGAACATGACCGAGGACAAGCTCCGCGACTACCTGAAGCGGGTCGTCAACGACCTGCGCCAGACCCGCCGCCGGCTCAGCGAGGCGGAGGCGAAGGACCATGAGCCGATCGCCATCGTGGGGATGAGCTGCCGTTTCCCGGGTGACGTCCGTTCGCCTGAGGACCTGTGGCAGGTCGTCGCCGAGGGCCGTGACGCGATCTCAGCGTTCCCCGACAACCGCGGCTGGGACCTGGAGAAGCTGTACGCCCCGGACCCGGACAGCTCCGGCACGTCCTATGTGCGGGAGGGCGGATTCCTTTACGACGCCGCCGACTTCGACCCGGCGTTCTTCGGTATCTCGCCCCGCGAGGCCCTGGCCATGGACCCGCAGCAGCGCCTGCTCCTGGAAACGTCCTGGGAGGCCTTCGAGCGGGCCGGCATCGACCCCCAGTCGCTGCGGGGCAGCAAGGCCGGTGTGTTCGTCGGCAGCAACTACCAGGACTACGCAACCCGGCTGCCCGAGGTGCCGGCCGAGCTGGAGGGGCATCTCGGTATCGGCAACACGCCGAGTGTGGTGTCCGGCCGCGTGGCGTACACCCTGGGCCTCGAGGGCCCGGCCGTCACCGTCGACACGGCCTGCTCCTCCTCGCTGGTCGCCCTGCATCTGGCCTGCCACGCGCTACGGCAGGGCGACTGCTCGATGGCCCTGGCCGGCGGTATCTCGGTCATGTCGTCGCCTGCCTCGTTCGTGGAGTTCAGCCGGCAGCGGGGTCTTGCGCCGGACGCCCGCGTCAAGGCCTTCGCCTCGGGCGCGGACGGTACGGCGCTGTCCGAGGGCATCGGCATGCTGCTGGTGGAGCGGCTGTCGGACGCGCGCCGCAACGGGCACAAGGTCCTCGCCGTGATCCGTGGCAGCGCGATCAACCAGGACGGGGCGAGCAACGGCCTCACCGCGCCCAACGGTCCCTCCCAGGAACGGGTCATCCGCCAGGCGCTGGCCTCCGCCCGGCTCACCCCCGACCAGGTCGACGTGGTCGAGGCGCACGGCACAGGCACCAAGCTGGGCGACCCCATCGAGGCCCAGGCCCTGCTCGCCACCTACGGCCAGGACCGCCCGGCCGACCGGCCGCTGTGGCTGGGCTCGGTGAAGTCCAACATCGGCCACACCCAGGCCGCCGCCGGTGCCGCCTCGATCATCAAGATGGTCATGGCCCTCCACCAGGGCCTGCTGCCGCGCACTTTGCACGTGGACGAGCCGTCCTCCCGTATCGACTGGGAGGCCGGCGCGGTCTCCCTGCTCACGGAGGAGGTGCGCTGGCCCGCGGCCGACCGGCCGCGACGCGTCGGCATCTCCTCCTTCGGCATCAGCGGCACCAACGCCCACGCCGTGCTGGAAGAGGCCCCGCCCGTCGAGGCGGCCGAGGAACAGCCGGCCCCTCCGGGCGATGTCGTGCCGTGGGTGATCTCCGCCCGGACCGCGGACGCCCTGCGTGCACAGGCACGACAGCTCCGCGAGTACGTCGAGGAGCGGCCCGAGCCGGCCATCGCCGAGGTCGCCCATGCGCTGGCCACGACCCGGTCGTCGTTCGAGCACCGCGCGGTCGCGGTGGGCGGCAGCCACAGCGAACTTCTCAAGGCCCTCGACGCCTTGGCGCACGGAGAGCCATCACCTCAGCTCGTGCAGGGCATCGCGCCCGACGAGACCGGCAGGACCGTGTTCGTGTTCCCCGGGCAGGGGACGCAGTGGGTCGGCATGGGCGCGGAACTCCTGGACGCCGTCCCGGTGTTCGCCGAGTCGATCGCCCGTTGCGAGGAGGCCCTTGCGCCTTACGTCGACTGGTCGCTGACCGATGTCCTGCGCTCCGGCGCCGAGTTGGACCGCGTGGACGTCATCCAGCCGGTGACCTGGGCCGTCATGGTCTCCCTCGCCGCGACCTGGCAGGAGCTGGGTGTCCGTCCCGACGCCGTGGTCGGCCACTCCCAGGGCGAGATCGCGGCTGCGGCTGTGGCGGGTGCGCTGTCGCTGGAGGACGCGGCGAAGGTCGTCGCCGTGCGTGCCCGGATCATCGGCGAGCACCTCGCGGGGCGGGGAGCCATGGCCTCGATCCCGCAGGCTGCCCACAGGGTCGAAGAGCTGCTCCCCAGCGGTGTCGGTATCGCCGCCGTCAACGGCCCGAACACCACCGTGGTCTCCGGCGACAAGGACGCCGTCGAGGCCCTCGTCGCTCAGCTTCAGGAACAGGACGTCCGGGCCAGGCTGATCCCCGTCGACTACGCCTCACACTCCGCGCACGTCGAAACCATCCAGGACGCGATCGCCGCCGCGCTCTCCGGGATCACGCCTCGGCCCGCCGACGTGCCCTTCTTCTCCACTGTCGAGCCCGGATTCATCAACACATCCGAACTCGACGCCGGTTACTGGTACCGCAACCTCCGCCAGACCGTCCACTTCCACACCGCCATCGAACAGCTCACCGAGAGCGGCCACACCACCTACATCGAGTCCAGCGCCCACCCCGTCCTCACCTACAGCATCGAGGAAGCCGAAGGCGCCGACACCATCACCGGCACCCTCCGCCGCAACGAAGGCACCCTCACCCGACTCCTCGTCTCCGCAGCACACCTCCACACCCACGGCCACACCATCAACTGGCCCATCCCCCACACCCGGCCCATCGACCTCCCCACCTACCCCTTCCAGCACCAGCGCTACTGGATCGACGTACCGGAGACCACGGCGGCACACGCCTCCGTCCCGGCGACGGACATCGTCGACACGCGTTTCTGGGAGGCCGTGGAGAACGAGGACTGGGAGTCGCTCGCGGACACGCTCGACGTCCCCGGTGACGCGTCGCTGAGCACGGTGCTTCCGGCGCTCGCGTCCTGGCGGCAGGAGCGCAGGCGTGAGGCAACGGTGAACGACTGGCGCTATGGGATCAGCTGGAAGCCAGTGGCCGACGGGGGCGCTGTAACCGGGCTCGGCGGGACGTGGCTGGTGGTGTTCCCGGAGGGGCGGGCCACCGACGACGTCGTCCGTACAGCGGCCGAGGGGCTGGCGGCGCACGGCGCGCAGGTCGTGCCGCTGGAGCTGAACACCTCCGAGGCCGCGCGTGGGGCGTACCTCGACCTCATCGGTGAGGCACTGGCCGCGCAGGAGGCTCCGCCGGCCGGTGTGCTGTCGTTCCTCGCGCTCGACGAGCAGCCCTGCCCCGCGTATCCCGCGATGCCGGCGGGTGTCGCCGGGACGCTCGCTCTCGTCCAGGCGCTCGGTGACGCACGGCTTGAGGTCCCGGTGTGGTTCGGGACCTGCGGCGCGGTCGCGGTCGGGGCCTCGGACACCCTGGGCAGCCCGGTGCAGGCGCAGGTCTGGGGGCTTGGCCGGGTCGTGGCGCTGGAGCAGCCCGAGCGGTGGGGCGGACTCGTCGACCTGCCGGGGCAGTTGGACGACCGGGCGCGGGCGCGCCTGTGTGCGGTGCTGGCCGGGCCGGCGGGCGAGGACCAGGTGGCGATCCGCTCCTCGGGCGTCTTCGCCCGCCGTCTGGTGCGGTCGCCGCTGGACGTGGCGACGCCCGAGCCGGCGGCGTCCGGCTGGCGGACCAGTGGTACGGCGCTGGTGACCGGCGGCACGGGAGCGCTCGGTCCGCACATCGCGCGGTGGCTCGCCTCGAACGGGGCCGAGCATGTGGTGCTGACCAGCAGGCGCGGCCCGTTCGCCCCGGGCATGGCCGAGCTGGCGACGGAGCTGGACGCCGAGGGAGTCCGTCTCACGGTGGCCGCGTGCGACGCCGCCGACCGCGAGTCTCTCGCCGGTGTGCTGGAGCGGCTGAAGGCCGACGGTGAGTCCCTGCGTACGGTCGTACACGCCGCGGCGTACATCGAGTTGGCGTCGCTCGCCGAGTCGGGGCTCGACGAGTTCGCGGACGTGCTGGCCGCGAAGGTGGGCGGCGCCGCGCACCTGGACGAGCTGCTGGGCTCCGACGACCTCGACGCGTTCGTGCTGTTCTCCTCCATCGCCGGTGTCTGGGGCAGCGGCGACCACGGCGCCTACGCCGCCGCCAACGCCTATCTGGACGCGCTCGCCGAGCAGCGCCGGGCCCGCGGTCTGAAGGCCGGCTCGATCGCCTGGGGCGTGTGGAACGTCTGGGACCCGGAGCGGCTTCCGGAGGGCGTCAAGCCCGAGCAACTCCAGGCGCGGGGGCTGCCGTTCCTCGACCCGAACACGGCCTTCTCCGCCATGCGTCAGATCCTCACGCACGACGAGACCTTCGTGGCCGTGGCCGATGTGGACTGGGAGCGCTTCGTCCCGGTCTTCACCTCGGCTGGGCCCCGTCCGCTGCTCGCCGGTGTTCCCGAGGCGCAGCGGGAGATCGAGGCGGCGGCCACGCCGGCCCCGGTCGGGCCGGACGCGGCGAGGGTTGCGTCGTCGCCGCTGCGCGAACGGCTGGAGGGCCTCGGCGCCGAGGAGCGGAACCGGGTGCTCCTCGACCTGGTCCGCGCCCAGGCGGCCTCGGTCCTCGGTCATGCCTCCGGTGAGGCGGTCGAGCCGGGGCGGGCGTTCCGCGATCTGGGCTTCGACTCACTCACCGCGGTCGAGCTGCGCAACCGGCTCAACACGGCCACCGGGCTGCGGCTGCCGGCGACCCTGGTCTTCGACTACCCCTCCCCCGGTGTGCTCGCCGGTCATCTGCGGGACGAGTTCTTCGGCGCGCTGCCCGACACGGCGTCGGCCGGGGCCGTCGCGGCGCCGTCGGTCCTTCCGGCCGCCGACGACGACCCGATCGTCATCATCGGCATGGGCTGCCGCTTCCCGGGCGGCGTGCGCTCACCCGAGGCGCTGTGGGAGCTGCTGCTGCGCGGCGGTGACGTGATCTCCGGGCTGCCGACCGACCGCGGCTGGGACCTCGACGCGCTGTACGACCCGGACCCGGAGCAGCGCGGCAAGTCGTACACCCGGCACGGCGGCTTCCTTTACGACGCCGCCGACTTCGACCCGGCGTTCTTCGGTATCTCCCCGCGCGAGGCCCTGGCCATGGACCCGCAGCAGCGGCTGCTGCTCGAGACGTCCTGGGAGGCGTTCGAGCGGGCGGGCATCAATCCCCAGTCCCTGCGGGGCAGTCGTACGTCCGTGTTCGCGGGCGTCAGCTACCACGACTACGGCTCGCGTCTCGGTGAGACCCCGGAGGAGATCGAGGGCTACCTGGGCACGGGCAACACCGCGAGCATCGCCTCGGGCCGTGTCTCGTACGTCCTCGGCCTCGAAGGCGCCGCGGTCACGCTGGACACGGGCTGCTCCTCGTCGCTGGTGGCTCTCCATCTGGCAGCGCAGTCGCTGCGGCAGGGCGAGTCCACGCTGGCGCTGGCCGGCGGTGTGTCCGTGATGGCGGTGCCCACCTCCTTCACCGAGTTCAGCCGGCAGCGCGGTCTGTCCGTGGACGGCCGGTGCCGGGCGTTCTCGGCGGACGCCGACGGCATGGGCATGTCCGAGGGTGTCGGCATGCTGCTGCTGGAGCGGCTGTCGGACGCGCGGCGCAACGGACACCGGGTCCTGGCCATGGTCCGGGGGACGGCGATGAACCAGGACGGCGCCAGCAACGGCCTCACCGCCCCCAACAGCCCCTCCCAGCAGCGAGTCATCCGCCAGGCCCTCGCCAACGCCGACCTCGCCCCCGACCAGGTCGACGCCGTCGAGGCACACGGCACCGGCACCAAGCTGGGCGACCCGATCGAGGCACAGGCCCTGATCGCCACGTACGGCCAGGACCGCCCGGCCGACCGGCCCCTTTGGCTGGGCTCCGTGAAGTCCAACATCGGCCACACGCAGGCCGCTTCGGGGGTCGCGGGCCTCATCAAGATGGTCATGGCCCTCCAGCACGGCGTCCTGCCGAGGACGCTGCACGTGGGCGAGCCGACCCCGAAGGTGGACTGGTCGGCCGGAGCCGTCGCCCTGCTGACCGAGGAGACGGCCTGGCCCGACACGGGGCAGCCGCGCCGCGCCGGTGTCTCGTCGTTCGGCATCAGCGGCACCAATACGCATGCCGTGCTGGAGCAGGCACCGGAGGACGAGCCGGCCCTGGAATCGGAGCCTGCGGGTGCGGTGGTGCCCTGGGTGATCTCGGCCCGGACGGCGGACGCCCTGGGCGATCAGGCACGGCAGCTTCGCGAATACGTCCACCAGCGGCAGGAGTTGGATGTCGCCGCCGTCGCCGACACGCTCGTCCGTGGGCGCGCCCTGTTCGAGCACCGGGCCGTTGTGGTGGGCGAGACCTCTGATGCCCTGACCGCGGCGCTCGACGCGCTCGCTGCTGGGCAGCCTCACACGCATCTGGTCCAGGGGCAGGCCAAGAGCGCCGGGAAGACCGTGTTCGTGTTCCCGGGGCAGGGGACTCAGTGGGCCGGGATGGGTGCCGAACTCCTCGACACCGTCCCCGTGTTCGCGGAGTCGATCGCCCGCTGCGAGGAGGCCCTTGCGCCTTACGTGGACTGGTCGCTGACCGATGCCCTGTGTTCCGGGGCGGAGTTGGACCGCGTGGACGTCATCCAGCCCGTCACCTGGGCCGTGATGGTCTCGCTCGCCGCGACGTGGGAGGACCTCGGTGTCCGTCCGGATGCGGTGGTGGGTCACTCCCAGGGCGAGATCGCGGCTGCGGCCGTGGCGGGTGCGCTGTCGCTGGAGCACGCGGCGAAGGTCGTCGCCGTACGCGCACAGATCATCGGCGAGCACCTCGCGGGTCGGGGTGCCATGGCCTCCGTTCCTCGGGCTGCCCGTACCGTCGAAGCACAGCTCCCCAGCGGGGTCGGCATCGCCGCGATCAACGGGCCGAACACGACCGTGGTCTCCGGTGACAAGGACGCCGTCGAGGCCCTGGTCAAGGACCTTCAGAACCAGGACGTCCGGGCCCGGCTGATCCCCGTCGACTACGCCTCACACTCCGCGCACGTCGAAACGATCGAGGAGCAGCTGGCGACGGCACTCGCGGGCATCACGCTCTTCTCCACCGTCGAGCCCGGATTCATCAACACATCCGAACTCGACGCCGGTTACTGGTACCGCAACCTCCGCCAGACCGTCCACTTCAGCACGGCCATCGAGCAGCTCACCGAGAGCGGCCACACCACCTACGTCGAGTCCAGCGCCCATCCCGTCCTCACCTACAGCATCGAGGAAGCCGAGGGCGCGGAGGCCATCACCGGCACGCTCCGCCGCAACGAGGGCACTCTCACCCGGCTCCTCGTCTCCGCAGCACACCTCCACACCCACGGGCATGCCATCAACTGGCCCATCCGCCCCAGCCGGCCCATCGACCTGCCCACCTACCCCTTCCAGCACCAGCGCTACTGGATCAACCCCACCAGCGACAGCCGGACGAACCTCTCCGGCGCGGGCCTCTCGGCCGCCGGGCACCCGCTGCTGGGCGCTGCCGTGGAGCTGGCGGGCACGGACACGCACCTGTTCACGGGCCGGTTGTCCCTCCAGAGCCACCCCTGGCTGGCGGACCACGCCGTGGCCGGAACCGTGCTGCTGCCCGGCACCGGCTTCCTCGAGCTCGCCCTCCAGGCCGGTCACCACGTCGGCTGCGGCACCGTGGAGGAACTGACGCTGGAAGCCCCGCTGATCCTTCCTGAGCGGGGCGGCGTCGACGTGCAGCTGAACGTGGGCGCGCCCGACGGTTCGGGACGTCGTGAGCTGAACCTGCACGCGCGGGCGCAGGACGCGGACAGCGACGAGCCGTGGACCCGGCACGCCACCGGCACCCTGGCCTCGGCACAGCAGCCCCTGGGGCCGGACGCCGGTCTGAGCGCGTGGCCGCCGGCCGGGGCCGAGCCGGTGGAGGTCGAGGGTTACTACGACCGGCTTGCCGAGCAGGGCTACGGCTACGGCCCCGCCTTCCACGGACTGCGGGCGGCGTGGCGGCGCGGTGACGAGGTGTTCGCCGGGGTCGCCCTGCCGGAGGAGGAGGCCGCCGAAGCCGCGGACTACGGAATCCACCCGGCGCTGATGGACGCGGCGCTGCACGCACTGGGTCTGGGCGTGCTGCCTACGGCGGGCGAGGGACGGGCGCGGCTGCCGTTCTCCTGGAGCGGTGTGACCCTGCACGCGGCGGGCGCCGCCGCGCTGCGGGTGCGCGTGGCACCGCTCGGGGACGCCGAGGACACGGTGTCCATCACCGTGGCCGACCCGGCTGGCGCGCCGGTCGCCACCGCCCAGTCGCTGGTCGTACGGCCGGTGGTCACCGCGCAGTTGGAGGCGGCCGGTTCATGCGTGCACGACAGCCTGTTCCGCGTCGACTGGGTGACACCCCTGACGGGGTCCTCCTCCGTCGAGGCCCGGCGCTGGGCGGTCCTCGGTCCGGACCCGCTGAAGGTGGGGCAGTCGCTGGAGGAGACCGGTGCGACAGTGTTCGCGGCCGACGACCTGGACTCCGTGGCCATGCTGGACACCGTTCCGGATGCGGTGGTCGTGCCGTACGCGCCTCAGCCGGCCGGCGCCGACAAGCTCGCTGCGCGGGTGCATGAGGTGCTGTACGGAGTGCTGGAGCTGGTTCAGGAGTGGCTGGCGGACGAGCGGTTCACCGACTCCCGGCTCGTGCTGCTCACCCGTGACGCGGTGGTCACCTCACCCAAGGACACCCCGGACCTGGAACACGCCTCCGTCTGGGGCCTGATCCGCTCCGCGCAGGCCGAACACCCCGACCGGATCGTGCTCATCGACACCGACGACCACGACAAGTCCACTCACGCGATACCCGGCGCCCTGACGACCGGTGAGTCCCAGATCGCCATCCGTCAAGGCGAGTTCCTGGCGCCGCGCCTGACCCGGGCCACCCCGGCAACGGCCGCCGCCTCCGTCTTCCGTCCCGACAGTACGGTCCTGATCACCGGCGCCACCGGCACGCTCGCCACCCACATCGCCCACCACCTCGTCACCCACCACCAGGTCCACAACCTGGTCCTCCTCTCCCGCCGCCCCGCCGACAACCTCGCCACAACCCTCACCGACCTCGGCGCGAACGCCACCGTCGTCACCGGCGACATCACCGACCCCGACACCGTCACACGCGCCCTCACCGAACACCCCGTCACCGCCGTCATCCACACCGCAGCCACCCTCCACGACGCCACCATCGACAACCTCACCCCCGACCAACTCGACACCGTCCTGAACCCGAAGCTCGACGGCGCCCTCCTCCTCCACCAGCTCACCACCCAACTCACCCCCGACCTCGACGCCTTCGTCCTCTTCTCCTCCGCAGCCGCCGCCTTCGGCGGACCCGGACAGGCCGCCTACGCCGCCGCCAACACCTTCCTCGACACCCTCGCCCACCGCCGCCGCACCAACGGCCAACCTGCACTCTCCCTCGGCTGGGGCCTGTGGGAAGACCGCAGCAGCATGACCGGCAACCTCACCGACACCGACCTCCACCGCATGACCCGCCACGGAGTCGGCGCCATGAGCACCGAGGACGGGCTGCGGCTGCTGGACGCGGCCTGTGCGACGGGCGAGTCGCATCTGCTGCCGATCCGGCTGGACGTCGGGGCGCTGCGGCGGCGGGCCGACGACGACAGTCTCCCGGCGCTGCTGCGGGGACTCGCCCAGCGCCGGGTGCGTCACAGCACCGCGGACGCCGGCACTCGGCGGCCCTCGGAACTGTCGCTCGCCGAGCGGCTCGGCCGGAGGTCCGGTGAGCAGCGGGCGCAGGCGCTGGAGGACCTGGTGGTCGCGCAGGTGGCTGCCGTGCTGGGGCACGCGTCGACGGCCGCGATCGAGCCGGACCGTGCCTTCAAGGACATCGGGTTCGACTCGTTGACCGCGGTCGAACTGCGCAACCGGCTCAACACGGCGACCGGGCTGCGGCTGCCCGCCACGCTGGTCTTCGACCAGCCGACTCCGCAGGCGATCGCCCGGTTCGTGGAGCGGAAGCTGTTCCCGCAGGAGAGCACCCAGGCTCCCGCCCCGGCCGCGCAGGACTCCGTCCGCGACATCGACGCCGTCGACCTGGACGCGATCGACGAGATGGACGTCGACCTCCTCATCAACCTTGCTTTCGACGGCGACAGCGCCGGAACCGACGCGGAGCGTGAGTGACCCCATGAGCAACCCCAACGACAAGGTCGTCGCCGCCCTGCGGGCGTCCCTCAAGGAGACCGAGCGGCTGCGGCAGCACAACCGTGAACTCACCGAGCGCGGCCGGGAGCCGATCGCGATCGTCGCGATGAGCTGCCGGTACCCGGGCGGGGTCCGCACCCCGGAGGGCCTGTGGCGGCTGGTGGCCGCGGGCGACGACGCGGTGTCGGAGTTCCCGACGGACCGCGGCTGGGATCTGGACGGGCTGTACGACCACGGCGGATTCCTGTACGACGCGGCCGAGTTCGACCCGGCCTTCTTCGGGATCTCGCCGCGCGAGGCCCTGGCCATGGACCCGCAGCAGCGACTGCTCCTGGAGACCTCCTGGGAGGCCGTGGAAAGGGCCGGCATCGACCCGCGGGCCCTGCGCGGCAGCCGTACGGGCGTCTTCGCCGGAGTCATGTACCACGACTACGGCACGCTGGTCGGTGAGTCGCCGGACGCTGTCGAGGGCTATGTCTACAACGGCAGCGCGGGCAGCGTCGCCTCCGGCCGGGTGTCCTACACACTTGGTCTTGAGGGGCCGGCGGTGACGGTCGACACGGCCTGTTCCTCCTCGTTGATCGCCCTGCATCTGGCCGTGCAGTCGCTGCGCAACGGCGAGAGCTCGCTGGCGCTCGCCGGGGGCGTGGCGGTGATGTCGACGCCGACGCTGTTCGACGAGTTGAGCCGGGGGCAGGGGCACGGGCTGGCGCCGGACGGCCGGTGCAAGGCGTTCGCGGACAGCGCCGACGGGACCAGCCTGTCGGAGGGCGTAGGCCTGCTGTTGCTGGAGCGGCTGTCGGACGCCCGGCGCAACGGCCACCCCGTACTGGCGGTGGTCCGTTCCACGGCGGCCAACCAGGACGGGGCGAGCAACGGCCTCACCGCACCCAACGGGCCCGCCCAGGAGCGAGTGATCCGGGAGGCGCTGGCCGCCGCCGGACTGACCGGCGCGGACGTCGACGCGGTCGAGGCCCACGGCACCGGCACCAGCCTCGGCGACCCCATCGAGGCACAGGCCCTCCTCGCCACCTACGGCCAGGACCACACCCCCGAACAGCCCCTCTGGCTCGGCTCGCTCAAGTCCAACATCGGCCACACCCAGGCCGCGGCCGGTGTCGGAGGAGTCATCAAGATGGTCATGGCCATGCGCCACGGCCTCCTCCCGCGCACCCTCCACGTCGACACCCCCTCCACCCACGTCGACTGGGACTCCGGCGCCGTATCACTGCTGACCGAGGAGCGGCCCTGGCCGGTCGTCGACCGGCCGCGCCGTGCGGCGGTGTCGTCCTTCGGTGTGAGCGGCACGAACACGCACGCCGTACTGGAGGAGCCTCCGGTGGAGGAGTCCTCCGAGGACGCGCCGGAGCGCGGGGCCGGGATGCCGGTCGTGCCGTGGGTGCTGTCCGCGAGGTCGGCGGAGGCACTGCGCGAACAGGCGGCACGGCTGACGGAGTTCGCGGGAAGCGCCGACCCGGTCGATGTGGGCTTCTCGCTCGCCACGGGGCGTTCGGCGTTCGAGCACCGGGCGGTGCTGCTGCACTCCGACGATGGGTTGGACACGGCCCTCGCGGCGCTCGCCGGGGACTCGGACGGCGCCCCGGGGCTGGTGACGGGCGCGGGTCACCGAGCCGCTCGCACAGCCTTCCTCTTCACGGGACAGGGCAGCCAGTACCCGGGGATGGGCCGGGAACTCCACGCCGCCCACCCGGTGTTCGCCGAGGCCTTCGACGAGATCTGCGCCTGCCTGGACCAACACCCCGAACGCCCGCTGCGCGAGGTCGTGTTCGCCGAGCCGGGCACACCCGAGGCGGCGCTGCTCGACCGGACGCGGTACACCCAGGCGGGTCTGTTCGCCGTGGAGGTGGCGCTGTTCCGGCTGGTCGAGGCGTGGGGGCTGCGGCCTGCCGCGCTGCTGGGCCACTCCGTCGGTGAGCTGGCGGCGGCGCATGTGTCGGGGGTGCTGACCCTGCCGGACGCGTGCGCGCTGGTCGCCGCTCGTGGCCGGCTGATGGAGGAGCTGCCGGCCGACGGGGCGATGGTGTCGGTGCGGGCCGCCGAGGACGAGGTGGCGGAGGTGCTGGCCGGTCGTACGGACCGGGTGTCGGTCGCGGCCGTCAACGGACCGCGGTCCGTCGTCGTGTCCGGCGACGAGGACGCGGTGCTCGCCGTGGCCGCCGAACTCGCCGAGCGGGGACGTCGTACCAAGCGGCTCAATGTCAGCCATGCCTTCCACTCGCCCCGTATGGACGCCATGCTGGAGGAGTTCCGGGCGGTCGCGGGGTCGCTGCGGTACAGCGATCCGCTGATCCCGGTCGTCTCCGATGTGACCGGTCGTACGGCGACCGCCGAGGAGCTGACCGACCCGGACTACTGGGTGCGCCATGTCCGGCAGGCGGTGCGTTTCGCCGACGGCATGAGAACGCTGGGCGAGCTGGGCATCGGCAGCTACCTGGAACTCGGCCCCGGCGGCGTGCTGTCCGGGATGGGCGAGGACTGCCTGCCGGGCGATGCGGTGGCCTTCGCCGCCGCGCTGCGCCGGGACCGCCCTGAGCCGATGTCGGTGGTGGAGGCGGTGGCGAGGGTGTTCGCCCGCGGTGCCCGCGTCGACTGGGCGGCGCTGTTCGCCGGCAGCGGCGCCCGGCGGGTGGATCTGCCGACCTACCCCTTCCAGCGGCAGCGCTACTGGCCGAAGGCCGCGTCCGGCGCGGCCGGGGACGTACGCTCGCTGGGCCTGGAGGCGGTGGACCATCCGCTGCTGGGGGCCGTGCTGGAGAGCGCGGACGGCGACGAGCTGCTGTTCACCAGCCGGGTCTCGCTCGCAGGCCAGCCGTGGATCCGCGGCCACCGTGTCGAGGGTGCCGCCCTGCTGCCCGGCACCGCGCTGGCGGAACTCGCCGTACGGGCCGGGGACCGGGCGGGTTGCCCGCTGCTGGAGGAGCTGACCCTCGAAGCACCGCTGGTGCTGCCCGAGGACGGCGGGCTACGGCTCCGGGTGCGGGTCGGCGCCCCCGACGAGTCCGGCCGGCGCTCCCTGACCGTGCACGCACGGCCCGACGGGGACGCGGCAGAGGACGGCCTGCCCTGGACGCGGCACGCCGGCGGCACCCTGAGCCCGGACCGCCCCGGCTCCGGCCCCGGACCGGACCTGAGCGGCGTGTGGCCGCCGGCCGGGGCGCAGCCGCTCGACCTCGACGGCCGCTACGAGCGGTTCCGGGAGAACGGCTTCGAGTACGGGCCCCAGTTCCAGGGGCTGCGGGCGGCCTGGCGGCTCGGTGACGAGGTCTTCGCGGAGGTCGCTCTGCCGGAGGAACTGGCCGGGGACGCAGCCGACTTCGAGCTGCACCCCGCCCTGTTCGACGCCGCGCTGCAGACGGTCGGCCTCAGCGGCCTGGCCGAGGACGGCGCGACGGCGCTGATGCCCTTCTCATGGCGGGGCGTACGCCTGCACGCCACGGGCGCGACGGTGCTGCGGGTGCGGCTGGCCGTGACCGGTCAGGACGAGGTACGGCTCGACGCCGCAGACGCCCTGGGCAGTCCGGTCCTGACGGTCGACTCGCTGGCACTGCGGCCGCTGTCCGGCGGGACGGCGGGCGCCGCTGTCGCGGCCGGTGTGCGGGACGCGCTGTTCCGCGTGGAGTGGGTGCCGGTCTCCACCGCAGAGGCAGAGGCAGAGGTGGCGGAGGCGGTCCGGCTGTCCGTCGGGGAGGGGCTTGCCGACCTTCCCGGCGCACCCGATGTCGTGGTCGCGCCTTGCCCGCCCGGTGAACGGGCGTCCCTGTACTGGGCGTTGGAGCTGGTACGGGGTTGGCTGGCGGACGAGAGGTTCGCCGACTCCCGGCTCGTGCTGCTCACCCGTGACGCCGTCGTCACCTCACCCGAGGACACCCCGGACCTGGAACACGCCTCCATCTGGGGCCTGATCCGCTCCGCGCAGGCCGAGCACCCCGACCGGTTCGTGCTCATCGACACCGACGGCCAGGACACATCCTCGATGCAGGGCGCTCTGAGCACCGGAGAGCCGCAACTGGCCGTCCGCGGGGGACGGTTCCTGGCGCCTCGGCTCGCCCGGTCGGTCCCCACGGGGGCCACGGCCTCCGTCTTCCGTCCCGACAGTACGGTCCTGATCACCGGCGCCACCGGCACCCTCGCCACCCACATCGCCCACCACCTCGTCACCCACCACCAGGTCCACAACCTGGTCCTCCTCTCCCGCCGCCCCGCCGACAACCTCGCCACAACCCTCACCGACCTCGGCGCGAACGCCACCGTCGTCACCGGCGACATCACCGACCCCGACACCGTCACACGCGCCCTCACCGAACACCCCGTCACCGCCGTCATCCACACCGCAGCCACCCTCCACGACGCCACCATCGACAACCTCACCCCCGACCAACTCGACACCGTCCTGAACCCGAAGCTCGACGGCGCCCTCCTCCTCCACCAGCTCACCACCCAACTCACCCCCGACCTCGACGCCTTCGTCCTCTTCTCCTCCGCAGCCGCCGCCTTCGGCGGACCCGGACAGGCCGCCTACGCCGCCGCCAACACCTTCCTCGACACCCTCGCCCACCGCCGCCGCACCAACGGCCAACCTGCACTCTCCCTCGGCTGGGGCCTGTGGGAAGACCGCAGCAGCATGACCGGCAACCTCACCGACACCGACCTCCACCGCATGACCCGCCACGGGGTGTCCGGGCTGTCCGCGGCCGAGGGGCTGGCGTTGTTCGACGCGGCGTGCGAGTCGGGCGAGTCGCATCTGCTGCCGATCCGGCTGGATGTCGCGGCCCTGGGGCGGTCCCTCGACGGGGAGCCCGTACCGGCGTTGCTGCGCGGGCTGGTCCGCCGCCCGGCGCGCCGTGCCGCCGCACGGGAGGGGGCGCAGCAGCAGGACCGGTCCCTGGCCGCCCGGCTGGCCGAGTTGGAGCCTGCCGAGCGCGTGGAGGTCGTGCTCGGCCTGGTGCGGCAGCACACCGCCGCGATCCTCGGGTATGCGGGCGCGGGCGGTGTCGAGGCCGAACTCAGCTTCAAGGACCTGGGGTTCGACTCGCTGACGGGTATCGAGCTGCGCAACCGGCTGGCCTCGGCCACCGGGCTGCGGCTGCCCGCCACGCTGGTGTTCGACCACCCGAGCCCGGGCGAACTGGCCCGGCACATCGTCACCGAGGCCGTCGGCGACGAGCCCGGCCCCGTGGCCGGCCCGGCGCGGCAAGGTGACCAGGACGAGGACGCGGTGGCCGTCGTGGCCATGGCCTGCCGCTATCCGGGCGGGGTGCGCACCCCGGAGGACCTGTGGCGGCTTGTGCACTCCGGCGCCGACGCGATCTCCGGGTTCCCCGACGACCGCGGCTGGGACACGGAGGCGCTGTACCACCCAGACCCGTACCACCCCGGCACGACGTACGCCGTGGAAGGCGGATTCCTGTACGACGCAGCCGAGTTCGACCCGGCCTTCTTCGGGATCTCGCCGCGCGAGGCCCTGGCCATGGACCCGCAGCAGCGACTGCTCCTGGAGACCTCCTGGGAGGCCGTGGAAAGGGCCGGCATCGACCCGCGGGCCCTGCGCGGCAGCCGTACGGGCGTCTTCGCCGGAGTCATGTACCACGACTACGGCACACAGGTCACCGAGGTGCCGGAGGGCCTGGAGGCGTTTCTCGGCAACGGCAGTTCGGGCAGCATCGCCTCCGGGCGGGTGGCGTACCACCTCGGCCTGGAAGGCCCGGCCATCACCGTCGACACCGCCTGTTCCTCCTCACTGGTCGCCCTGCATCTGGCCGTGCAGTCGCTGCGCAACGGCGAGAGCTCGCTGGCGCTCGCCGGAGGCGTGACCGTCATGACCACGCCCGGCACCTTCATCGGGTTCAGCCGGCAGCGGGGTCTGGCCCGCGACGGGCGGTGCAAGGCGTTCGCGGACTCCGCGGACGGCACCGGCTGGGGCGAGGGCGCGGGCGTCCTGCTGCTGGAGCGGCTGTCGGACGCCCGACGCAATGGCCACCCGGTGCTGGCGGTGGTGCGCGGCAGCGCGGTGAACCAGGACGGCGCGAGCAACGGCCTCACCGCACCCAACGGGCCCGCGCAGCAGCGGGTGATCCGCCAGGCCCTCTCCAGTGCCGGGCTGACCGGCGCGGACGTCGACGTGGTCGAGGGCCACGGCACCGGCACCAGCCTCGGCGACCCCATCGAGGCACAGGCCCTCCTCGCCACCTACGGCCAGGACCACACCCCCGAACAGCCCCTCTGGCTCGGCTCGCTCAAGTCCAACATCGGCCACACCCAGGCCGCGGCCGGTGTCGGAGGAGTCATCAAGATGGTCATGGCCATGCGCCACGGCCTCCTCCCCCGCACCCTCCACGTCGACACCCCCTCCACCCACGTCGACTGGAACTCCGGCGCCGTATCACTGCTGAGCGAGACCACCGAGTGGCCGGACACGGGCCGGCCCCGCCGCGCGGCCGTCTCCTCCTTCGGCATCAGCGGGACCAACGCCCATGTCGTGCTGGAGCACGCCGAGCCGGACCACAGCCCGGCCACGGAGGGCGAGCCGGGTGGTGTCGTGCAGCCGTGGGTGCTGTCCGGCAAGAGTGCGGCGGCCCTGCGCGCGCAGGCGGCGCTGCTGCGGGACTTCGTACGGGAGCGGCCGGAGCTGACCGCCGCGCAGGTCGGGCTGTCGCTGGCCACGACCCGGTCGGTGTTCGGGCACCGGGGTGTCGTGCTGGCCGATGATCCGGCGGACCGGCTCGCGGCTCTCGACGCGCTGGCCCGTGGCGAGGACTCGCCGTTCCTCGTGCGGGGTGCGGGCACGACCGGACACAAGGTCGCCATCCTGTTCTCCGGGCAGGGCACTCAGCGGCCCGGGATGTGCCGGGAGCTGTACGCCTCGTCGACGGAATTCACCGCGGCCTTCGACGAGGTCTGCGCGCAGTTCGGTCCGTTGCTCGAACGACCCCTGGCCGATGTGGTGTTCGCCGACTCCGGCACGCCGGAGTCGGAGCTGTTGGACCGTACCGAGTACGCGCAGCCCGCTCTGTTCGCCGTAGAGGTGGCTCTGTTCCGACAGTTGGAGGCATGGGGACTGCGGCCGGAGCTGCTCGCGGGGCACTCGATCGGTGAGCTGGCCGCGGCTCATGTCGCCGGGGTCTTCGATCTGCCCGACGCGGCGCAGCTGGTGGCGGCACGCGGCCGGCTGATGCAGTCGCTGCCCGACGACGGGGCGATGGCCTCGCTGCGGGCGGCGGAGGACGAGGTGCTGCCGCTGCTGGCCGGCCGGACGCACGAGTTGGGGGTCGCCGCGGTCAACGGGCCCTCGGCCGTGGTCGTCTCGGGCCGCGTGAGTGCCGTAGAGGAGATCGTCGCGCACTTCGCGGGTCTGGGCCGCAGGACCCGGCGGCTGCGGGTCAGTCACGCGTTCCACTCGCCGCTGCTGGACCCGATGCTGGAGGAGTTCGCGGCGGTCGCGCGTGAGGTGTCGTACCGGGCGCCACGCATCCCCGTGGTCTCGGACGTCACCGGGGAGACGGCTGCGGACGGGCTGCTGGAGGACCCCGGCTACTGGGTGCGCCACGCGCGTGAGGCGGTGCGTTTCGCCGATCAGCTCACGCATCTGGAGAAGGAGGGCGTGACCGCGTACGTCGAGGTCGGCCCGGACGCCGTGCTGGCCCCGATGGCCCGCGAGAGCCTCGGCGGCCATGCGCTGGTGGTGCCCGTCCAGCGCCGCGACCGTGCCGACGCCGTCGCGCTGGGCACGGCCGTCGCCGAGCTGCACGTCCACGGGGTGTCCCCGGACTGGAAGGCGGTGTTCGCCCCTACCGGCGCCCGTACGGTCGAGCTGCCCACGTACGCCTTCCAGCGCAGCGCGTACTGGCTGCCGTCCGGGCCGGCCGCGCCGCGGGCCTCGACGGCCATGCCCCGTGACGGTGACCTGGAGCGGCGCTTCTGGCAGGCCGTCGAGAGCCGGGATCTCGGTGGGCTGGCCACACTGCTCGACGTCGACTCCGCCCAGGAGGCCGACTCCCTCAACGCCGTGCTGTCGCTGCTGTCGGCGTGGGACCACGGCAGGGCTGCGGCCGACACGTCTCAGGACGCCCCGCTGCCCGAGGACGGCGACGACCTGGCGCGGGCACTGGCCGGGGCGTCCGAGCAGGAGCGGCCCGCTCTGCTGCTGGACGCGGTGCTGTCGGCCGCGGCCGCGGTGCTCGGGCATTCCGATCCGGATGCGCTCCCCGCCGACCAGGACTTCCTCGACGCCGGCTTCGCCTCGCTGACCGCGGTGGAGCTGAGCGGACGGCTCACCAAGGTCACCGGCATCGACCTGCCGCCCACGCTGGTCTACGACCACCCCACGCCGGCGGAACTCGCCGCGCACCTGCACGAGGAGATGAAGAGGACCGCGTCATGACCTCCACACGTCAAGAGAGCCCCTGGGTCCGCCGCTATCAGCAGGCGCCCGCCGACGCCGTCACCCTGGTGTGCTTCCCGCACGCCGGCGGCTCGGCCACGTCCTTCCATCCGCTGTCCCGGGCGCTGGCCGGGCGGCTGGACGTGGTGGCCGTGCAGTATCCGGGCCGTCAGGACCGGCATCGGGAGCCCGCCTTCGAGGATCTGCACGAGCTGGCCGACGCCGCCTACGAGGCGGTCGTCGAGGCCGTGGGCACCGACCGGCCGCTCGCCCTGTTCGGACACAGCATGGGCGCGTCGGTCGCCTTCGAGGTGGCCTTGCGGCTGGAGCAGCGGGCCGGTGTGAAGCCCGTCTCCCTGTTCGTGTCGGGGCGGCGGGCGCCGTCCCGGCATCGCAGCGAGGATCTGCACCGCAAGGGCGACGACGCTCTGCTGCGGGAGATCCGAGCCCTGGACGGCACCGCGCAGGCGGCGCTGGACGACGAGGACATCGTGCGGATGTTCCTGCCGTCGTTGCGGGCCGACTACAAGGCGATCGAGCGGTACCGCAGCGCGCCGGGCGCGACGGTCGGCTGCCCCGTCGTCGCGCTGACCGGCGACACCGACCCGAAGACCACCGTCGAGGAGGCCGGGGCCTGGCAGGAGCACACCACCGGCCCCTTCGACCTGCGGGTCTTCGACGGCGGTCACTTCTTCGTCTCGGAACGGACCGACGCGGTCGCCCGGGTCCTGTCCGGGCAGCTGGACCGGTTCCGGTGAGCACGGCCGCGCTGTCCGCCCACCCGCACCGGCCTGGGGTCGCAAGGGGTCGGCTAGGGGTTATCCGGGCCGGGAGGCGCACATAGCGTGACCGCGAATTCAACACCCTCGCCCGAAGCGGCGTACACGACCACAAACGCACTGTTTTCCACTGCACCTGGGGGAGCCCGAACCATGACCGAACCGCAGACGTGGCGGGTTCTCGGCAACGCGGACGCGCACGAGCTGGTGCTCGCCGTGGACTTCGACGCCACCGGCCGCGCCGAGGGCCGTTTCACCGATCTCGCGGCGGGTCTGGCCGGCCTGCCCTTCTCGATCTGGGAGACCGTTCCCCAGGAGGCGGGCACCGGCGCCGGTGGTACCGGTCCCGTCGAGCGGTGGCTGGAGGAGGTGGCCGCCGACGGCCGCCCGGTCCGCGCGGTGTTCGGCTTCTGCGTCGGCGGCGTCTACGCGGGCGCGATCGCGCAGCGCATCGCCGAACGGCAGGGCCGGGCGCCCGCGCTCGTGCTGTTCGACCCCGAGCAGTCCGGCCCGCTGACGCTCTACTCGCAGTTCCACAAGGTCCTCGACTCCATGTCCACCCTGCTGAGCGACGAGGAGACCGCGCAGGCGGCGGCCGAGGCGCGGCGGGCCCATGAGCAGCACACCGAGATGGCGCCGCTGGGCGCCGAACTCCTCGATGTGTACCGGCATACCGCCAAGCCAGTCTTCGACCGGCTGGAGCTGGACGAGAAGCGGCAGGAGGAGTTCACCGCGGTCTTCGCGTCGTTCGTGAGCTATCTGATCGCGGCCGCGGAGATCGACCCCCTGCGGGCGTGGCGGGAGGCCGTCGTCGTCACCTCCTCGTCGCCCACGAGCGGCCTGAACGGCTCCCGCGGAGCCGGGCAGGACATCGCCGTGGGCCGGGAGCTGCGCGTCGACGTCCCGCATGTCGATCTGCTGCGCGACCCGGGTGTCACCCGCACGGTGGCCGAGCTCCTCGGCACCGAGACGCGCGGCTGAGGGGCCAGGCACCTCCGCACTCGCATAGCCCTCGGGCGACTTTCGCGCATCTACGAACGCGAATCCACGGACGCGAATCTACGGAACGGTTGGAATGCCAGAAGCAACGCAACCCCGGTCCCTCCCGGCCGACAGCAAGGAGCACGCCCTCTGGCTCCTGGACGAGCTGGTGCCCGTCAAGGGCGTCAACAACCTCTCCGTCGCCCTCCAGGCCGACGCGGCCCTGCTCGGCCCCGCGGTCCAGGGCACGGTCGAGCTGCTGCTGCGCCGGCACGAGGCCCTGCGCACGGTGTTCCGGCAGGAGGAGGCGGGCCTCACCAAGGAGGTGCTCGACGCCGACGCCCTGCGGATCGAGATCGAGGAGCTGGCGGCGGAGCCGGGTGAAGTCGCCGCTGTCGTGGGCGAGTTCATCGCGCGGCCCTTCGACATCGACGGGCGGCCGCTGGTGCGGGCCGCGCTGGTGCGGTGCGCGGACGGTGACGCGTTCTGTCTCGCCGTCCATCACCTCGTCTTCGACACGGTCTCCGGCGCGGTCCTGCTGGACGAGTTCACCGCCGGGTACACGGCGCTGGCCGCCGGCGGCGAACCGCCCGCCGAACTGCTGGCCGCGCAGCCGCCGTACCGGGAGCCCGCTCCCCGGCCCGCCGCCGTCGAGTACTGGCGCGGGCAGTTGGCCGGGGCCGATGCCGCCGGGCTCGCCCTGTGGTGCGGCAGCGAGGACCTGCCCGAGCCGACCCTCACCGGCGACCAGGTCACCGCCGATCTGTCCCCGCGGGCGACCGAGGTGCTGCGCCGGCTGCAGAAGGAGCTGCGCGCGCCGGAGGCCGTGGTGCTGCTGGCCGCGTACGGGCTGCTGCTGGCCCGGCACGGCGCGGGGCCCGACCTGGTGGTGGGCACTCCGGTCAACGTCCGTGCGCGGGAGGCGTCCAGGGCGGTGGGCTACCACGTCAACACCCTGCCGATGCGCATCCCCGTCGACCTCGGCGGCGGCTTCCGGGGCCTGGTGCGCACGGCCCGCGACGCGTTCCTCGGGGCGGTCGCCCACGCCGATGTCCCGGTCGACGTCCTGACGCCGGAACTGCGCAGGGACGGAGGCGCCTCCTGGCGCAACACCGTCTTCCGGCATCTGTTCAACTACGTTCCCGACGACGGCCGTACGACCTTCCCGCTCGCGGACACCACGGCCCGCAGGCTGCCGGTGGAGAACGGGTTCAGCAAGTTCGACCTCGAGTTCTTCTTCCTGTCCTCCGCGGACCGGGTGAGCATCCGGGCCGCGTACTACACACAGGTCCTGGACCGGGCGGACGTACAGGGCCTGCTCGAACGCTTCGAGTCGCTGCTGCTCGCGGCCGCGGCCGGGCCGGACCTGCCGATGGGCGAACTCCCGCTGGCCGGTCCCTCCGACCGGGCGGTCCTCGCCGCCTCCAACGACACCGCGCGCCCGGTGGAGCCGGCCGATGTGCTCACGGCGGTGCGGGAGCGGGTGGCGCTGGCGCCGTCCGCGTCCGCCGTTGTGAGCGGCGGCCGCAGCACGACGTACGCCGAGTTGTGGGGGGCCGCCGAACACACCCGGGCCGTCCTCGCGGACGCCGGTGTCGGGGCCGGTGACATCGTCGCGCTCGCGGCGCCCCGCGGGCCCGCACTCGCGGCCGCGGCCCTGGGGGTGTGGCTGGCCGGCGCGGTGTATCTGCCCGTCGACCCGGAGCACCCCGTGCAGCGGCTGGCGTACGTCCTGGAGGACTCCGGGGCGCGGGCCGTGCTCACGGCGCCGGGCGTGGAGCTGCCCGAGGGGGTCCGGGCGCGTGTGCTGCCGCTGGAGCGGGTCGGGCAGGACGGGCCGCTCCCGGACACCTCGGCGAACGGGCCCGATCCGGACTCCTGCGCGTATCTGATCTATACCTCCGGTTCGACGGGGAAGCCGAAGGGCACCCTGATCAGCCACCGCAGCCTCGGCAATGTGGTGCAGCACTTCGCCGAGGAGCTGAAGGTCACCGCGGAGGACTCCGTGCTGTGGCTGACCACGTTCGCCTTCGACATCTCCGCGCTGGAGCTGTTCCTGCCGCTGGTCTGCGGCGGGCGGCTGGTCGTGGCCTCCGACGAGGCCCGCACCGACGGCCGTGCCCTGCTCGGCGAGGTCGTCGCGCACGACGTCGGCATCGTGCAGGCCACCCCGACGACCTGGCGTGTCGTCGCCGACGCGGCCGACGGCCGGCTCGCGGGCAGGCGCCTGGTCTGCGGCGGGGAACCGCTGCCGCCCGCGCTGGCCCGCACCCTCGCCGCCTCGGGCGGCTCCCTGCTCCATGTGTACGGCCCGTCCGAGACGACCATCTGGTCCACCTCGGGCCCGGTGCCGGCCGACGTGGACCGCGTGGACGTGGGCCGCCCGATCGCCAACACCCAGGTGTTCATCGTCGACCCGGACGGCCGGGAGCTGCCGGTCGGGGTGCAGGGCGAGCTGTGCATCGCCGGGGCAGGTGTCGCGCTCGGCTACCACAATCGCCCTGAGCTGACGGCGGAGCGCTTCGCGGACCATCCCGTGTACGGGCGCCACTACCGCACCGGCGATCTGGCCCGGCTGCGGCCCGACGGCACTGTCGAGCTGCTGGGCCGGACCGACCGTCAGATCAAGCTGCGAGGCCATCGCATCGAGCTGGGCGAGGTGGAGGCGGTACTGCTCGGCCATCCGGGCATGCGGGATGTCGCCGTGGTCGTGGTCGGCCGGGGCGGGGCGGACGCGGCCCTGGTCGCTTTCGTGGAGTCCCCCGACGGCCTGGACGCCGCCGGGCTCACGGCTCATGCCCGGTCCCTGCTGCCCTCCGCCGCCGTACCCCAGGAGATCGTGGTGCTCGAGTCGCTGCCGACCACCGCCAACGAGAAGCGGGATCATCTCGCGCTGACCCGTCTCGCCGAGCAGCGCCGTGCCGAGCGCAGTCCGGCGGCCGAGGCCGTGCCCGAAGCGCAGTCGGGTACGGCCGGGCAGTTGCTCGCGCTGTGGCAGACCACGCTCGGCCGGACCGACATCGGCCCGGACGCCAACTTCTTCGACAGCGGCGGGCATTCGCTGCTCGGCGCGCAGCTCGTGCAGCGCATCGAGAAGACGCTGGGCGTGCCGGTGCGGCTGACCGACCTGTTCGCCCATCCCACCCCGCTCGCCATGGCCGAGCGTCTCGAAGCCGGAGCCTGAGAAAGCAATGGAGACCGTGAACCAGAAGCACGCCACCGCCCCGTCCGCCGGAACCGTACCGCCGTCGTCGTGGCGGGTCCTGTGGCAGGACACCTTCGACGGGCCGGCCGGTTCGCCGCCCGACCCCGCCCTGTGGCAGGTCGTCACCGGGCAGCCGTTCGGCGCCGGCATCGAGTTCCACACGGACGACCCCGCGAACGTCGGCCTCGACGGGGCCGGGCATCTGAGGATCACCGCCACGCACGAGGACGGGGAGTACCGGGCGGCGTGGCTGGAGACCCTGCGCGAGGACTTCGTGCCGCGTCCCGGCGGTGCGCTGCGCCTGGACGCCCGGGTGAAGACCGCGGCGGGCCCCGGCCTGGACTGTGCTCTGTGGGCGTGGGGCACTCAGCTGCGCCACCGGGGAGACGAGGACCCGGTGCAGGCCTGGTACCGGGCCGGGGAGATCGACGTCCTGGAGGCGCTGGGCTCGGAGCCCGACTCGGTGTGGGGTGCCGTGCACTCCCCCGAGTGCCACCAGATCCCCTCCCTCGGCATGGGCGCGCGCACCACCACCGAGGAGGGCAGTGCGCTCAGCGAGGACTTCCACACCTACTCGGCGGTCTGGCGGCGCGGCCCCGACTCGATCACCTGGTACCTGGACGGCCGTGAGTATCTGCGGCTGACCCCCCAGGACACCACCCCGAAGGGCTGGCTGTTCGACCAGCGGGTGTACTTCTGTCTGGCGATCATCATCGGCAGCCCGGGCGGCCCGGTCCTGCCGGGCGACCCCGACCCTTCCACGCTGCCGTCGTCGCTGCTCGTCGACAGCATCACCGTCTCCGAGGAGATCCCGGCGTGACCGCGGGCCCCGATCTCGACGCGCTCGTCGCGGAGCTGGTCGACCGGGTGCTGGACGATCCGACCGGCGCGCTGGGTCCCTCGGTGTACGAGACGGCCCGGCTGGTGTCCCTGGCCCCCTGGCTGGACGGCGACACCGCCCGGGTCCGTCATCTCCTGGACGAGCAGCGGCCCGACGGCAGCTGGGCCGGGCCCGACGGGTACGCCCTCGTGCCGACGCTGAGTGCGACGGAGGCGCTGCTCGCCGTGCTGGGCCGGGAGGGCGAGACGCCGCCGCTGCCGCGTGCCGGTCTCGCCGAGGCCGCGCGTCGGGGACTCGCGGCGGCGGCCGCTCTGGTGGCCCGGCCGGTGCCGTCGACGGTCGTGTTCTTCATGCTGATCCCGGCCCTGGTGGAGGGCGTCAACGCCCGTCTCGCCGTCCTCGGGGACGCGGCGGCTCAACCGCTGGCGCTGCCGCACGGGTTGACCGACGACGCACTGCGCGCGTTGCGCGGCGGCGCCTGGCGCAATCCGCTCGCCGGTCACTATCTGGAGATCGTCGGCCCGGCGGCCGTCGGCGCCGCGGAGATGGAGCCGGTCGACGGGGTCGTCGGCTGTTCCGCGGCCGCCACGGCGGCCTGGCTCGGCCCGCGCGAGCCGGCCGATCCCACGCATCCCTCGCTACGTTTCCTGCGGCGGGCCCAGGAGCAGGGCGGCGGCCGGGTCGCCGCGATGACCTCGCTCGTCTTCTACGAACGCGCGTGGATCGCCGGCAACCTGGCGACTGCGGGGGTGCCGCGCGAGGTGCTCGCCGAGCTGCTGAAGGAACTGCCGGGCGACGTCGGCCGGTCGGGTGCCCCCACCGCGCCGGGATTCGCGTACGAGGCGGAGACCAGCGCGATCGTCCTCGCGGCCCTGGCCCACCTGGGGGCACCCCAGGAGCCCGCGTACCTGTGGCAGTACGACGCGGGCGGCCACTTCATGTCCACGATCCCGGAGCACGAGCCCTCCACGACCACCAACGCCCACATCCTGGAGGCCCTGGGCTGCCACCTGGTCGGCGATCCCGTCGACGCCGACCGCTACCGGGACGCCGTGGCCCGGATCGCGACATGGCTGCGCAACCGCCGGCACCCGGACGGCAGCTGGTCCGACAAATGGCACGCCTCGCCCTACTTCGCGACGATGCGCTGCGCCCTGGCCCTACACCGGTATGCCGGCCCGGACACGGCCGACACGCTGCGCGGGTCCGTGGCCTGGCTCCTGGAGCAACAGCGCGAGGACGGCTCCTGGGGCCGCTGGGAGGGCACAGCCGAGGAAACCGCCTACGCGGTGCGCACCCTGCTGGAACTGACCGCCGACACCCCCTCGGAGCAGGCGGCCGAGGCCGTGCAACGGGGCTGCGCCTTCCTCCTGGAACACGGCCTGAACGTGGAACGCCACCCCCCGCTGTGGATCGGCAAGGAACTCTACGCACCCGCCCACCTGGTGCGCGCGGCAGTACTGGGAGCCCTGCTCGCGGCCCGACGATGACCGCGGCCTCCGCCGGGCCCGGCCCTGGGCCGCAAGGCCCGGCGGAGACCAGGCGCCGGCCGACCCTTACCCAAGTGGCGGCCCCTCGGTGCACCCAGGCCGCCCCCACCGGCGCGGCACCCGGGCCGCCGCCCGGCGCGGCCCCGATGCCGCCATCTCGGTCGGCACCCGCGCGGACCGAGGCCGCGGCCCGGCGGAGACCGCCCGGCCGTTCCCCGGTCTCGCCCCTCGGTGCCACAGGCGCCGTCCCGGCGCTGACCCAGGGGCACGACCCAACGGGATCATGCGCCACCAGGGCTGCCCCAGGTCACGCCCCCTCGGTGCCCCTCGCCGCCCGGCGAAGACCCAGGCCGCAGCTCGGCGTTGCCTCAGGCCCGGCCGGCGCTGACCGAGGTCCGGGCCCGGCGGAGAACCGATCAGCACCCAGCCCTCCCCCACTCCGCCAATAACACAACTCAGCCAGTGAATTAACCCGGTTCAGTTATGCTGTGACCCGGAATTCGCCGACCGGTCCCGCCGGGCGGCGCGCAAGACCGTCACTTCGGAAAGGTCGATCGATGACGTCACACGTCCGGGACACGTACGGCACCCAGGAGGCCGTCGGACTCGACGACGAGCTGGCCCTGGAGCGTGCGTACGTCGCGATGTGCCGCGAGGCGATGACCCGCCAGGTGGACGATGCCCAGTACCAGGTCGTCGCGGGCGAGGACGTGTCGGGCGACGGCGCGAGCGCCGAGGCGCTGGGCCGCTATCTGCGCACCCGGGCGCGGCAGATGGCGGAGGAGCCCGACAGCCCGCTGTTCTTCGGCCGGCTCGACTTCGAGGACACGGAGGACGCGGGGGACCACCGACGGCAGCGGTACTACATCGGCCGCAGGCGGGTCTCGGAGCACCCGGCCGCACCGCCGCTGGTGATCGACTGGCGTGCGCCGGTCTCGCGCACCTACTACCAGGCGAGCGCCCTGGAGCCGCGCGGAGTCGCGGTGCGGCGGCGCTTCGGGTGGGCGCCCTGGAGCCATGGCGCTCCGGAGGACCTCACCGGACTGGAGGACGAGCACCTCGACCACGTCCGTGGCGAGGGCGACGGTGACGCGGCGAGCGCGATCGTCGCGGCCGAGATCGAGCGGCCCAGGCTCGGCCCGATGCGTGACATCGTCGCCACCATCCAGCCGGAACAGGACAACCTGGTCCGCAGCGAACTGAGCGAGTCGGTGTGCGTGCAGGGCGCGCCGGGCAGCGGCAAGACCGCCGTGGGCTTGCACCGCGCGGCGTTTCTCCTCTACACGTTCCCGGAGCGGCTGCAGCGCAGCGGTCTGCTGATCATCGGCCCGAACCGCACCTTCCTGCGCTACATCTCCGAGGTGCTGCCGTCGCTGGGCGAGATCGACATCGCCCAGCTCACGGTGGAGGACGTGGTGGCCCGGCACCCGGTCAAGCGGGTGGACGGGGAGGACGTGGGCGTGCTGAAGCACAGCGACCGGATGGCGACCGTCCTGGAGCGGGCCCTGTACGCCCGGGTGAGGCACCCGGAGGAGTCGATCGCCGTCACCGACGGGTCGTACCGCTGGCGGGTCGACTCGTACGACCTGGCCCGCGTCATCGACGAGGTGCGGGGCATGGGGGTGCCGTACGGCGTCGGGCGCGAGCATGTGCGTTCGCGGGTGGTGACGCTGATCCAGCAGCAGGCCGAGCGGCGGGCCGGGCCGAAGAGTGTCACCTGGGCGCGGAAGATCGGCCGTTCGAAGCCGGTCGCCGCGCTGCTGGAGGCCGCGTGGCCGGTGGCGCGGCCGGAGGAGGTCGTGGCCGCGCTGCTGAGCGACCCGGCGGTGATGGAGGAGGCGGCGGACGGCGTGTTCGACGCGGCCGAGCAGCGGGCGCTGCTGTGGGCCAAGCCGCCGCGGTCGGAGAAGAGCGCGACCTGGTCGGTCGAGGACATGCTGCTGCTCGACGAGGTCGCGGGGCTCATCGAGCGCCCCGAGGGCTTCGGGCATGTGGTCGTGGACGAGGCCCAGGACCTGTCGCCCATGCAGTGCCGGGCGATCGCCCGCCGCAGCGCGTTCGGGTCCCTCACGGTGCTGGGCGACCTGGCCCAGGCGACGGCGCCCTGGTCGGCGCGGTCCTGGCAGGAGCAGTTGACGTATCTGGGCAAGGCGCAGGCCACGGTCGTCCCGCTGACCACCGGCTTCCGTGTCCCGGCGGCGGTGATGGAGCTGGCCAACCGGCTGGTGGGGGCCCTCGGTGTGGATGTGCCGCCGGCCCGTTCGCTGCGTCATGACGGCGAGTTGACGGTCAGCGAGGTCGACGACGTGGCGGCCGCCACGGTGTCCGCGGTGCGTGCGGCGCTCGACCGCGAGGGGTCGGTCGCCGTGATCGCCGCCGACGAGGCGGTGGCCGCGGCCTCGGCGGCGCTGCGCAAGGCGGGCATCGAGACGGCGACCGCCGATGAGGTCGGCACGGCCGCCCAGGTGACCGTGCTGCCCGCGACGGTCGTCAAGGGCCTGGAGTACGACCATGTCGTGGTGGTGGAGCCGGCCGCGATCGTCGAGTCCGAGGCGCGCGGACTGCACCGGCTCTACGTCGTGGTGACGCGTGCGGTGTCCCGGCTGGACGTCCTGCACGCCCGGCCACTGCCGGAGCCGCTCGTCGCCTGACCGCGCCGATGTGACCGAGATGTGCGGCCCGGGGACTCCCCCGGGCCGCATTTTCTTTACGGCTGTTTGACGAACTCCACGGCGGATCATTGCCCTCGGATCGGATGTTGGCCGGATTTCCGTTCCCGACGGTCGCACTTGCGTCAAATCGCTGTGGTGATAGTCACTGATAGTTCAGTGGACTCCCTGAAGTTGCAGGATGGCTGAAGACATACTGAAGCCTCGGCACCATAGGGAGCATCTTGCGGATGTCCATCGTCGGACGGGACATACAACTCACCCAATTGCATGACCTGCTGACCGCACGCGACCGCGGAGCGGGTCCGATCGCCCTGGTCAGTGGCCCTGCGGGGGTCGGCAAGACGGCCCTCCTGCATGAATTCACCCAGCACGCGGCGAAATCCGGGTCGCTCGTCCTGAGGGCGGCCTGCTCACCGAGGGAACGCTCCAACGCATGGGGCGTCGTCCACCAACTCCTGTGGCACACGGGACGATTCAAAGGAGCCTCACAGCATACGAGTGACACTCTCGCGGCCGTCGGCCGCAGCCTCGCGGCGGTCACCCGCGCCCCGGAAGGCGAACTCGACAAGTCGATGGACGAATTCTGCGCGGCCGTCATGGAATTGGCCGACGAGCAACCCCTCGTCCTCGCCGTGGACGACTTCCACGAGGCGGACCCCGAGTCGCTGGGCTGCCTCGGCCATCTGGCCCGCCGTATGGTCGCCTCGCGCGTCCTGGCGGTGTTCACCGACCGGCCGGGTGCCCTGCCTCCGTACTCCGCCGCGCGCGCCGAGTTCGCCCGCCAGCCCGGCTTCCATCAGCTGCGGGTGCCTCCGCTGACCACGGACGACATCCGGCTGCTGCTGTTCGACCGGCTGGGCGTGCCGGTGGACGAGGCCGACGCCGAGGAGTTCCATGCGCCGAGCGGCGGCAGCCCGCTGCTGGCGCGGGCGCTGATCGAGGACACGCGCAATGCCCTGAACGGCACGGAGGTGGCCGCTTCCCGGCCGGTCGCCGGGGAGATGTTCGACTCCGCCGTCGCCGACTGTGTGCACCGCGTCAGCGCGCCCGCGGCCGATCTCGCCCGGCATCTGGCGGTGCTGGGACCGGACGCCCTGACGGTGCTGCTCGATCGCAACAGCGCCAGTCCGCCCACCCGGCTCTTCCAGGAGCTGACCCAGGCGGGCCTGCTGGCGGGCCCGGGGCTGCGCCATCCGAGGATGCGCACGGTGCTGTGCGGTGAGGTCTCCGCGGAGGAACGGGCCCGGCTGCACGGGCGTGCCGCGGTGCTGCTGCACGACAACGGCGCGCATCCGGCCACGGTGGCCGAGCACATCGTGGCCGCGGGAGGTATCGCGGAATCCTGGGCACCCCCACTGCTCCGGGAAGCCGCGGCCGAAGCGCTCGCCCACGACGAGTTCCCCAAGGCGATGCGGCTGTTCGACCTGGCCCACGCCATCTGCCCGGACGGGCCGCTGCGGGCGTCGATCCTGTTCCAGCGCACCCTGTCCGCCTGGCAGGTCGACCCGGCCAAGGCCATGCGCCGGCTGCCGGAACTCAAGGAGGCTCTGGAGGCCGGGCATCTGACGGCCACCTCGGGGGCGATGTCCCTGATCAAGAACCTGGTGTGGCACGGCTATGTGGACGAGGCCGCGGACGTACTGCGCCTGGTCGACCGGCAACTGGCCGACGATCCGGGCGAGCAGGGCGTGGAGGAGGTCAGGGCGCTGCAGCAGTGGCTGTCGGTGCTGTGCCCGCCGTTCCACCGGCGCATGTTCGGCGATGTGTCCCTGGATGTCGCCGACGAGATCGCCCCGGCGGCGATCGCCGCGCAGCCGCGTCTGCACGCGGCGACCGCCCTGTCCGTCGTCCTGCGGGGCGGTGAGCCGGAGCCCGCGGTGGTCGGGGCCGCGCATGTGCTGGAGATGTCCAGTCTGACGCCGACGCTGGAGACCATTCCGCTGGCGCTGATGACGCTGTACTACGCCGACCGCACGGAACAGGTCGACGCCTGGTGCACCACGCTGCTGGAGGCGGCCCGGGAGCGGAACATCCCTACCTGGGACGCGCTGCTGTCCTCGCTGCGGGCGGCGAACCTGATCAGGCAGGGCCGGCTGCTGGAGGCCGAGAAGCACAGCGAACTGGCGCTGTCCCGGATGTCGTCGCGGGGCTGGGGGCTCAGCATCGGTATGCCGCTGGCGAGTTCGGTGTTCGCGCTGACCGCGATGGGCCGCTACGACGAGGCGCGGGCCCGGCTGAGCCGGCCGGTGCCCGAGGCGGTGTTCGAGACGCTGTTCGGCCAGCACTACCTGTACGCCCGGGGTCGTTTCCATCTGGCCACGGGGCGTCTTCAGGCGGCTCTCGGTGACTTCCTGGCCTGCGGGAAGGCCCTGGAGAGCTGGGGGGTGGGCGACACCACGCTCATCCCGTGGCGCACCGGGGTGGCCGAGGCCCGGCTGCGGCTGGGCGAGCCGGACCAGGCCGTCACCTATCTGCGGGAGGAACTGGCCCGGCACAAGGGCTGCCCGAGGGTGCACGGAAACGCCCTGCGGCTGCTGGCCTCGACGATGGAACCCCGGCAGCGGCTGCGGGCGCTGCGGGAGGCGGTGGACGAACTCCAGGACTCCGGCAGCGACTTGCTGCTGGCGCACGCCCTCGGTGATCTGGGCCGCGTCTACCACCTGCTGGGGCAGTCCAACCGGGCCCGGGTGATCGTACGGCGTGCCTATCGGATGGCGAAGAAGTGCCATGCCCAGCCGCTCGCGCAGAACCTGCTGCCCGACGCGGAGCGGGCGGCCGACGGCCGGGCCTGCGCGACCGGGCACGAGGCGTCCGAGCAGGTGCACGACGTGCTGTCGGAGGCCGAGTTGCGGGTCGCCGCGCTCGCGGCGGAGGGGCACACCAACCGCGAGATCGCGCGTCGGCTGTTCATCACGGTCAGCACGGTCGAGCAGCACATGACACGTGTCCTGCGCAAGCTCAACCTGTCCCGCCGTGACGAACTGCCGCAGGGGCTGGACTCTATGGGCGGTTCAGCCGCACCGGCAGTGAGTGGAGCCCGCGGATGAGCGTGCTGGTGCGCCAGCGCACGTCGTCGGGGTCGATGGCGAGACGCATGGCGGGGTATGTGTCGAGCAGGGCGCCGAACGCCACCTGCGCCTCCATCCTCGCCAGCGGTGCGCCGAGGCAGTAGTGGATGCCGTGCCCGAAGGCGACATGGCCGCCGGTGGGCCTGCGGACGTCCAGTGTGTGGGGATCGCCGAAGCGCTCCGGGTCCCGGTTGGCGGACGCCAGTGCGAGCAGCACGAAGTCGCCGGCCGGGATCTCGGTGTCGCCGATGCGCAGGTCCTCGGTGGCGCAGCGGAAGGTGGCGTGCTTCAGCGGGCTCTCCAGCCGCAGGAACTCCTCCACGGCGCCGGGCAGCAGGGAGCGGTCCTGGCGCAGCGCCTCCCACTGCTCCAGGTTCCGCATCAGGTGCAGGGTGCCGTTGCCGAGGGTGTTGACGGTGGTCTCGTGGCCGCCGATGAACAACAGGAAGGCCATCGAGACCAGTTCGGTCTCGGTGAGCCGGTCGTCGACGTCACGGGCCGAGACCAGGGCGGCGAGGACGTCGTCGGTGGGCGTACGGCGCTTGCGCTCGATCAGCTCGCCGAGGTACTCGATCATCGCGGTCGAGGCGGCGGCGGTCGCGGCCGGCGAGTCGCCGGAGACGAGCGCCTTGGACCAGGACTTGAAGTTCTCCTGCTCCTCCAGCGGCACGCCCAGCAGCAGACAGATCACCCGGATCGGCAGGAGGAACGCGAACGCGTCCAACAGGTCCACGGTGTCGTCGTCCGGCAGCGCGGCGAGCAGTTCGCCGGTGATCTGCTCGATCTCGGGGCGGAGCTTCTCGATGGCGCGGCTGGTGAAGGCCTTGTTGACCAGCTTGCGCAGCCGGGTGTGGTCCGGCGGGTCCGAGTGCAGCATGTGGGTGGCGAGGGCGGAGGAGAAGGCGCCGCGCTTGTTGCGGTCGGGCTCGTTCTGCGCGAACAGCCGGTCCGTCCTGTTCAGGTCGGTGCTCAGCCGGGGGTCGGCAAGGGCGGAGCGCACTTCCTCGTAGCCGGTGATCAGCCAGACCGGCAGGCCGCCGCAGACGGGAACCCCGGGAGGCATCATCACCCGGTGCGCCGAGCCTTCGGCGTTCAGGCGCGCGTACACGGAGTGGGGGTCCTGCATGAACGCGTCGTCGAGTTCCAGCGGGACTGAATCCTGAATCATGGGCACATCCTCGGAAATGACGGCCACGGGCCGTTCACGGGTCGCGCTGAGCCTACGTACGCCCCCGCCCCGACGGCGTTGATCCACGGTCGGAAGAGGGGGTGTAGGGGCCTGATAGGGGCCGCCCGCCGGGTCTGACGGTCAGTCTCGACGGGCGGCCTGAGCAGCCACCGGGCCGGGGGAGGTACCCGCGGCTGCTGGTCTTCGGGGCGGGGTCAGCTGCTGGGCGCCAGATCGCCTTCCGCGGTCCGGGCCTGCTCGGCGGGGGCCTGTGCGGGCCTGCGCAGATCGATGGTGATCAGCAGGCCGGCGAGGAGCGCGGCGACGCCGGTGATGCCCGCGGCCCACAGGCTGGCGAGGGCGTAGCCGTGCACGGTCGCCTCGGTGACGGCCCGTTCGCCGCGGCCGCCGGAGGCGATCCGGTCGGCGGTGACGCTCGTGGCGATGGCGTTGAGGAGCGCCGTGCCGATGGAGCCGCCCAGCTGCTGGGAGGTGCTGACGAACGCGGACACGACACCGACCTCCTGCGGCGGCACCCGGTAGGTGGCGGCGCTGATGCAGGGCGAGATGACCAGTCCGACGCCGATGCCGAGGAGGATCTGGGTGGGCATCAGGGTGGAGGCGTAGGAGCTGTCGGGGGTGAGCCGGCCGAGGTTCAGCAGGCCCAGCATCGCGATGAGCAGGCCCGGCACCACCAGCATGCGCAGCGGTACGCGGGGCACCAGCCGGGCGGCGATCTGGGTGGAGGTGAGCACGGTCGCGACGGTCGCCGGCAGGATCGCGAGGCCCGTACGCAGCGGCGAGAAGTCCATCACCACCTGGAGCTGGTAGGTGAGGATCAGGAAGAGGCCGAACAGGCTGACCATGGCCAGCGCGATGGTCAGGCTCGCTCCCGCCCGGTTGCGGTCGGCGACCAGCCGCAACGGCAACAGCGGGACCGGCCCCTTGGCCTGGGCCAGGCCGAACGCGGCGAGCAGCACCAGTGCGGCGGCGAGGCAGCCGAGGACGCGGGCCGAGGTCCAGCTGTGGGTCGCGGCTTGGTCGAAGGCGTAGACGAGGGAGAGCATCCCGAGGGCTGAGAGCACCGCGCCGGGTACGTCGATCCGCTGGCGGTTGGCGGGCATGGCCGGCAGCAGCAGCCAGGCCCCGGCCGCCACAGCCGCGCCGATCGGGACGTTGACGTAGAAGCACCAGCGCCAGTCGAGCCACTCGGTGATCACACCGCCGCCGAGCAGTCCGATGGCGCCGCCCGCGCTGGCGACCGAGCTGAAGACGCCGAACGCCTTGGCGCGTTCCCGCGGTTCGGTGAAGGTGGTGGCGAGCATGGCCAGGGTCGAGGGGACGAGCAGCGCGGCGAACACGCCTTGGGCCGCGCGGGCGGCGACGAGCACCTCGGCGTTCGGCGCGGCGCCGCCCACGACCGACGCGGCGGCGAAGCCGACGGCCCCGGCGATGAACGCGCGCTTGCGGCCGACGAGATCGCCGACGCGCCCGCCAAGCAGCAGCAGCGCGCCGAAGGCGAGGGTGTAAGCGGTCACCACCCACTGCCGGCTCGCGTCCGACATCCCGGTGTCCTGCTGGGCCCAGGGCAGGGCGATGTTCACGATGGTCATGTCCAGCATGACCATCAGCTGGGCCAGGGCGATCACCCCCAGCCCCCACCACCGGTAGCGCACCGACCTCTCGGTGGAGGCCGCTGTTGCCTGTGCCATGTCCTGCCCGTCCTTCCGTCAGCCCGGGCGGCAGCCCGTCCGTCTTCCGCGGCGGACACTAGAGCAAATTTCTTAACCAAGTCAATTCACAGACTCGGTCACCTGATTGCCCCGGTAAGGGATGTGCTAGGATGGCCTGGTGAATGCGCCGATGGGCTTGCGGGAGCGCAAGAAACAGCGAACGCGAGAGACGATCTCCGACACGGCGATCACGCTCTTCCTGGAGCACGGGTTCGACCAGGTCTCGGTCGTCGACATCGCGGCGGTCGCCGAGGTCTCCAAACCCACGCTGTTCAAGTACTTCCCCACCAAGGAAGACCTGGTCGTCCACCGCTTCGCCGACCACCAGACGGTGGCCAGCAGCGTCGTGGCCGAGCGGCCGCCCGGGGTGTCCGCGATCGACGCGCTGCACCAGCACTTCCTGGACGGGCTGGCGGCCCGGGACCCCATCACGGGGCTCAACGACGACGAGGACGTCCTGGCCTTTCACCATCTCGTGTACTCCACGCCGAGCCTGGTGGCGCGCGTCAGCAAGTACCTGGCCCAGGCCGAGGACGCGCTGGCCGAGACCCTGGCCGGCGCGCTCGACTCGGACCGCGAGATCACCGCGGCCCTGCTGGCCGGCCAGGTGATCGCCACCGAGCGCATCCTGGCGTCGGTGAACTGGCGGCGCATCGTCGCGGGACGGTCCGCGGACGAGGTCCACCCCGAGGCGGTCGCCGACGCCGATCACGCCTACGCCCTGCTGCGCCACGGCCTGGCGGGCGTCGCCCCGCGGAAGTAGGAACGACGACGAAGGCGCCGCCTCTTCGGAGGCGGCGCCTTCGTCGTGCTCCCGTCCTACGGCGGGTCAGCCCGTCCCCTGCGCGGGCCGATCCGAACCGTGGCCGCGCTCCTGCTGGGGCAGGTCGTTGTGGTGCTCGATGTAGTCGGCGAGCCGGTCCATGCTGTCCGTGCCGCGCTCCCGGAAGGCCTTCGTCTGGGAGGCCATGTCGGCCGGGGACTTGTTCTGGCCCAGCTTGTACACGCCGTCGATGCGCCCGATCGGGATCTCGAAGCCCTGGATGAGCCGCAGATACTCGTCGAACAGCGCGCTCGCCCGGCGCGGCAGCGACCAGGGCTCCTTCGGCGCGAGCCGGCTCTCCTGGTCCTCGATCAGATCGTCGAGCTGGCGCATGGTGCGCACCTCGTCCAGCAGCCGCGGCCGCCCCGTGACATGCACGGCGGCGTAGGCCCACGTCGGGAAGTGCGGCTGGGAGGCGTAGTGGTCGGGCGAGATATAGGCGCTGGGGCCCAGGAACGCCACCACCACCTCGACATTGCCGGCGAGCGCCTCACAGATCGGGTTGCCCCGCGAAAGATGCCCGCGCAGCTTGCCGTAGGGCCAAGCGTGCCGGTCGAGCACGAACGGGATGTGGACGGCGGCGGGCCGGCCCTCCACCGACAGCGCCATCAGGCCCAGCGGGTACTCCTCGATGAGGTCCCACTGCGTCCCCAGGTCCGGTGGCCGGAAGTAGTCGGGGCGGTAGACCATCTGCACTCTCCCTTCCGTGGGACCTGATCAGGCGGTGGCGGCGGGCACCGTGCCGCCGAGCAGTGAGCCGAGGTAACCGAGCACCGCCGCGCTGTCCCCCGACGGCGCGGTGAGCCCGATATAGCCGTCCGGGCGGACGAGGACCAGCGTGTCGGCGCCGAGTCCGTACGCCGCCGGCCGTTCGCCGAGCAGGCAGGTCCTGAGGTCGTCCGGGGTCCCGGCCGCCACCTCGCGCAGGGCCGTCTCGCAGCCCGCGCCGAAGCCGAGCAGCGTGAAGTGCGGCCCACGGAACACGTCGAACAGCCGCACGAGCTGGCCGGCCATGTCCAGGCACACCGAGTCCGGGGCCCGGTCGCCCGCCTGTACGCCGGTGTCGGTCTCGCCGAGCATCGCGCGGCTCAGCGAACTGGCCCGGTACTCCAGACCGAGCTGCAGCGTCTCCTGGGTCAGACCGGCCTCGGCGCCGCCGATGCCGCCGGTCATCTCCTCGAACACGGCTCTGGTGCTGGCGACGCTGGTGTCCAGCGTCCAGCGTGCCACCGGCAGCCGCTCCTCCTGGTAGGTGTCCAGCAGCTCCGGCACCGCCCCGGCGAGGACCAGCGCGAGCTTCCAGCCCAGGTTGTAGGCGTCCTGGACACCGGTGTTGGCGCCCAGCGCCCCGAGCACGGGGTGGACATGCGCGGCGTCCCCGGCCAGGAACACCCGGCCCACCCGCAGCCGGTCGGCCATCCGTACGTTGATCCGCGAGGTCGACAGCCAGGTCGCGTCATGCACCCGGATCGGCATCCCGGTGGCCCGGTCGACGGCCCGCTGAAGGGCCTGAACCGACGGCTCCATGGGCCGGCCGTCCGCGTCCACGGGAGGCGTGGCCTGGATCTGCCAGGAGCGCGTGCCGCTGAGCGGGCACAGCATGACCACACCGAGGTCGAGGTCCAGCCACTGGTACCAGGCGTCCGGAGCCAGTCCATCGATCTGGACGTCCCCGACGATCAGCTGCTTCTCCTCCTCAGTGAACCCCTCGAAGGAGATGCCGAGTTGCTTGCGGACCAGGCTGCGGCCGCCGTCAGAGCCGACGAGATACGCGGCCGACAGCTGCTCGGTGCCCTGCGCGGTCGCCAGGGTGGCCGTCACCCGGTCCACGTCCGTCTGCTCGAACTCGACCAGCTCGGTGCCCAGTTCCACGGCGACCCCGTACTCGGCGAGCCGCTCCCGCAGGATCTCCTCGACCCGCGACTGCGGCATGAAGTGCAGCCGGCGGAACGGCTCGCCCTGGGTGGGCGCGTTGTCGAGGTACGGGATGGTCTCGTTGATCAGCCGGTCACGGCGGTAGCGCCGGAACGGCAGCCGCTGCGTACCGGACGCCAGGACCCTGTCGATGACCCCGAGGTCGTAGAACACCTCCAGGGTGCGCGGCTGGATACCGGCCTTGCCGCGCGAGGCGGTCGTGAAGCTCTCCTCCTTGTCGATGATCCGCACCGCTACGCCCCGGCGGGCCAGCTCCAGTCCGAGGGTCAGCCCGGTCGGCCCGGCCCCGCTGATCAGCACGCTGACGCTGTCCATACAACCCCGTCATTCCTCGTCGGTCGGGCGATTGCCCAGGTCAGAGCTGCACGCTATGAAGCAGGCGAGACTCGGGCTAACCCCTAGCGATCCCCTACGGCCAGGTGATCCCGCCGCCCGACGCCCGTCGCCGTGGGTAGGGGTTCCGAGGCTGGAGACGGGGTGAAGCCACGGACGCTGCACCCTGGTCGTAGCCTGCTCGGGGTCGTGCCCCTTGTCGTGGTGTAGCCGATCATCCGGCGGTCGTGTTGGTGGTGTTGGGTAGCGCGGGGGCGCTTTCGGGGCGCTGGGCGGGGTAGAGCTGGTCCATGCTGCCTTCGGGGAGGTAGCGGCGGGGGAAGGCGATCCATTCGTCGTGCAGTTCGAAGAGCACTGCAGTGACCAGCCGCAGGAGCGCGTCGTCGTTGGGGAAGACCTGGACGACGTCGGTGCGGCGTTTGACCTCGCGGTTGATCCGCTCCAGCGGGTTGGTGGACCGGATCTTCTTCCAATGTCGCTCGGGGAAGGCGGCGAAGGCGGTCAGGTCGTCCTTCGCCTCCAGCAGCATGTCTTTGACCTTGGGGAACTGCGTGCCGAGCATGTCGGCGACGGTGTCGAGCTGGGTGCGGACCGCATCCGCGGTGGGCTGGGCGAAGATCGTGCGGATCGTGGCGGCGGCCATCTCGGCAGCTTCCTTGCTGATCACACTGAACACGTTGCGCAGGAAGTGGACCTGTACGCGAACAAGGTATTGCTTCTTGGGTCCCGCCTCGTTGATCTGGTATGGCGATCAAGGACGCGGTGCTGGCTCAACTCGCCGTTCGGATCGAGGTGTTGCTGCCCCACCTAAAAAACGAGCGGCAGCGTCGACTCGCGCTCGCGACCGAGGCGAGATTGTTGGGCCACGGCGGGGTGCGGGCCGTGGCCAGGATCGCCGGCGCGAGCGAGAGCACCGTACGCAAGGGTGTCTTCGAGTTGGAGGCGGGCGGCGAGCCCCTTGAGGGAGGTCGGATCCGTAGGCCGGGCGGTGGGCGCAAGACCGCGACCGAGCTGGATCCGGGACTGTTGCCCGCCTTGTTGAGCCTGGTCGAGCCGGACGAACGCGGCGATCCGATGTCGCCGCTGCACTGGACGACGAAGTCACTGCGGCATCTCGCGGCGGATCTCACAAGGCGAGGACACCGTGTCTCGCCGGTGACCGTCGGCCGGCTTCCGCGGGAGAACGGCTTCAGCCTGCAGTCGAATGCCAAGACGCTGGAAGGTGACCAGCACCCGGATCGGGACGCGCAGTTCCACTACATCAACGATCAAGTCAAGCAGTTCCAGGCCGCGGGCGAGCCGGTGATCAGCGTCGATGCCAAAAAGAAGGAGATGCTCGGGCAGCTGCCGAACGCTGGACGCGAGTGGCGGCCCAAGGGCGAGCCGGTCCAGGTCGAGGATCACAGCTTCTTCACCGGGCCCACGGGCGAGACCGCGATCCCCTACCGCGTCTACGACTTGGCCGCTGACACCGGATGGGTCAGCGTCGGCGTCGATCACAACACCTCTGCCTTCGCGGTGGCCACGATCCGCCGCTGGTGGCAGGCCCGCGGTCAGCTCGACTACCCGGCCGCAACCCGGCTGCTGATCACCGTGGACGCGGGCGGTTCCTACAGCTACCGCTACCGCGCCTGGAAAGCGGAACTGGCCGCGCTCGCCGCCGAAACCGGCCTGGCGATCACGGTCTGCCACTTTCCACCCGGCACGCAATGCCGTTGTTTGACTACTGAACTATCGCCGCCTGCAGCGTGATGGTCCTGGCGGGTACGCGGCGTGGTGGGGCTTTCGGTTTGCCCTTCGGCCGATAGGAGTAAAGCGAGTTGGGCCGTTTGAGGAAGCGGTCTGCCTCTCGAAGTCGGCGGGTGCCACTGTCGAGTTTCCGGCGGACCTTTGCCGCCAGAGCGGTCAGGAACCTGCGGATCTTCGGCGGGGTGTCGGCGAGCTGGCGGACCACGCTGCGTCGGGTGTGCTTGAGGACCTTGACGAACGAGATGCGGTCCGGGTCGATGCCGTTGCTGTCGGCGAGCTGCATGATGATGCCGGTCAGACAGTGGTGCACGACCAGGTGCGCCCACACTTCCTGGCGCACCAGCTGCGGGTCGGTGGATCGCAGAACTTCCTGCCGGCCCCGCTGGAAGGTCTTGATCTGCCGATAGGCCGATTCCACCTCCCACCTTTCGTGATACAGGACGGCCAACTCCCTTGCTGGGTAGGCATCGTGGTCGAACAGGTCGGTCAGCAGCCGGATCACTTCGCCCCCGTCGACGCGGTACTCGATCACGCGCACCAGCACACCGTCTTCTCGTGCCGGCCGGTGAGGGTAATGCCGGCCTTCAGGTCGTCCGGGTCCAGATGTTCCAGCAGGTTCCAGGTCGACTCGGGAGCGTGCCGGGTCGACGGCGGGTGTGGGCGTCGTTGCGACCGGGGTGGGCGCGGCGGCGGGCCGGTCGCAGGCGCGCTGCAGGGCCAGGGCCATGGCGGCTGCTGAGCTGTATGGCGCCTTGGGCCCCACCTTGTCGTCGATCAGCTGCTGTATGGCGGGATCGTCCCCGTAGCGGACGAGCACGCCGACCGCCCGCATGAGGCGGCTGCGGAGCGGGACGAGGTGGGAGTCGTTGAGCGCGAGGATCCGTATGGGCCACGGAAGGAAGATCCGGGGGCGCTCCTGGCTGAGGTCTCCCGGCCGTCAGGCGCGCAGCAGGGTGACGGTGCGCCCGGAGGGCGTGGTCTGCTGCGAGAAGGCGGTGCGCTCGTGGACCGGGGCTGCCTGCGGGCGGGTGTCGAAGACGACGAGGGTACCCGTGGACAGCTCCATGCGGTCCAGGTAGTCGTCCAACTGTGCCAGCCCCTCGGCGAGGGGGTCGGTGCGGCCCTGGCGCCACACCTTCAGCTCCAGCGCCTCGCGCTGCACCGCCCGCGAACCGTCGGCAGCGGTGTAGGGCTGACGGATCAGCAGGTCGACCCGGCGACGGCCGACCCCGTACTCCCGGTCGATGAAACCCGCCCCGTTCACGATCCGGTGCAGGTAGGCCATCATCACCAGCTGTGCTGCGGCCTCCGGGTAGGTCGAGGCGGTGGCCAGGATCTCGCCGTTCTCCCGCCAGAACTCCGCGAACGAATGCAACAGCTTGTCCATGTCGATCCGGCCGTCCGGCAACCGGAAGCTGCTCGGGACGGCGACGACCTGGCCCTCCGTATTGTTTCCCAGGACCCGGACAATGACCTCCTGGTAGATCGGATTGGCCACCCGCACCGGCGCGTCCGGAGCGACCAGCCCCAGGTCGCGCACGTACGCCAGATCGTCGTCGTACGTGTCCGTCGGCAGGAGCAGCTCGCCCGCGATCACCGGCTGGATCACCCGCCGCACCCGGTCCTCGCCCAACCTGGCGGCCAGCGAGTCCAGATGCGTCGCACGCGCCAGGATCAGCCGCTCCTTCGCCTCCTCCATGTGCTCGGCCGTGATCGGCGTGTCCGACGGCACCCCCATCTCCTCGACGACCTCCCGGGCCAGCGCGTTGACCAGCCACGGCTGTCCCTGGGTAAAGCCGAAGGCACGCTCCAGCGCATCCACCGTGAAATCCTGGCCCGTCTGCGTGGTGTGCTGCCCGTACAGCTCGGCGACCTCGGCCTCGGTGAAGTCACCCAACCGCAACGACGCCACCTTGATGTTGAACGGACTCGACGTACCAAGGCGCCCCGGATCCCCGCCCGAGGCCGCCTTGTAGTCACGCACATCCCGCAGCCCGCACAGCACCACCGCATGAGGGAAGCCGTCACGGCTGACAGTGAAGCCATCGCGCAACTGGCGCAGCACACTGCGCAGGCTCTCCCCCCGCAGCGCGTCGATCTCGTCGAAGAACAGCACCAGCGGACGCGGACAGCTCCGCACCCACTCAGTCAGCCCCCGCGTGAGCCGGGACCCGGGCACCGCGTCGGGCCAGGAGGCGGGGGGCGCGAGCTCATCAGAAAGCCCAGCGGACTCCGCGGACCGCCGAATCGCCTCCAGCACCAACAGCTCGGCCTGGCCGTAGTCCTCCCCGGCCACCTCCGCGCTCTCGCACGAGAAGTGCAGCGCCGCGTACCGGCCCAAGGCCGTCAGTTCCCCGGCCATCGCCGCCAGCACCGTCGTCTTCCCGGTCTGCCGTGGCGCGTGCACCACGAAGTACTGACCCTGCTCGATGTATCCGCGGGCCCTGGGCAGCCGCTCCTGGGCCGGCACCATGTAGTGACGCGTGGGGACGCACGGCCCGGCCGTATTGAAGTAGCGCATACCTCGCACGCTAGCCGACAGCACCGACAACCCGAGGCAACCGTGCACCCGACCACCGGCTACACCGCCCCGTACGGGCACGAGTGCCACAGCAGCGGTGCCCCGGTGCGGAGATCACCCGGCAGACAGACGCAGAAACGCGGCCGGCGCCCGCTGGAGCGCGGTGACCGCTGGAGCACCTCCGGCGACCGCCAGGGCATGCAGGTCACCGCCGCACAGCTCTTCGCGTGCCGATCAGCTCATCCGGGGCACCGTTGTCGTCCCAGTCGGCCACATGCATCCTGCCCTTGCCGAAAATCTGATCCGGGCTGGTGAGCGACCGAGGCGCGCACTGCGGCCAGTGCCTTGTTGGACAGTTTGGCCGCGGGTCAGGGGCCGGTTCCCCGCGACCACGAACGCCGGAAAGCGGCTGTACCTGCTTCGTCACGGCGGCAAGGAGTGGCTGGATGAAGATCGACACAGTCGCATCGCCGTGGAGACCCGCATGGGCCGCGAGGTCGCCGGCGTGGATGGTCTCTACTCGCACGTTGCCCTGGCCATGGAGCAGGAGATTTCCGATTCGCTGCAAAGCAGGTGGCTGCGCCGTTCGTGGTCGGCGAGGGAGGGCACTGGAAGGCGCCATCTCCGACTCCTCTACCATTCGATCTTGAAAAGTGGTGGAAACCAGCAGGTCAAAGCCGCTCAGGACACGTCGACATAGTTTCGTTCATGAAGTACATCTCGACCAAGAGCTTCATGCCGTTCGTCTGGTACCGGATCGTGCTCGGCATCGTCATCATCTGCCTGGTGACGGCGGGCGTGCTGAGCCCGCACGCGGCGGAATCGGCGGGCTGACCGAGGACTGCCCCGTCACGAGGCGCGGCGGTTGTCCCGGGCCGTGACCCACTCCATACGGTCTGCGTAGTGGTCCGGTAGCGCAGTGTCAGTCCTTGCCCCTAGGCTTGTCCGTATGTCCCCCGATTCCATCCCCTGTGGTTCCGTGCGTTCTGCCGCCGAAGTGAACGAGCTGATACGGGCGTTGTGGCTGCGCACGGGCGGCAGGCTGACGGCCCAGGAGCGGGAGGAGTACGAACTGCTGGTGGTCGAGTGGGCCGAGGCCGTCCGCTGCGAGGTCATCGAGGCGGCCTGACGCTCACCCGGCCAGAGGAGTCGTGTCGGGCGAGCGTGTGCAGGCTGCCGCCCGGGGGACCGATGACGGCGAAACTCGCCGACACCGAGCCGGCCGGCGAGTTCCTGTAGTCCTGCCCCCGGTCGACCATCCTGCGGCCGGGCTCGGCCGACGAAGCACCGGGCGAGGGCTCGCGGCCGACCGCCGCTTCCGGCCGTCGGCCCGGACGGCACCGGCCGTCTCGGACTCCGGGCACCGGACCGGCCGGTGACCGGTTCGGCTCCCGCAGGCGCCGACGCAGACCGTCCGGGGTTCTCACCGTCCGCCCGCCACCCGCAGCACGGCCCCCGTGGTGTACGACGCCTCCGGCGACATGAGCCACGCCACCGCCGCGGCGATCTCCTCGGCCCGGCCCGCACGGCGCAGGGGCACCTCCGCGCCCATCCGGTGGGCCCGGCCGGGCTCGCCCATCGCCGTGTGCATGTCGGTGTCGACGACCCCGGGCGCGACGGCGTTGACGCGGATGCCGTCCGGACCGAGTTCCTTGGCCAGGCCCAGGGTGAGGGTGTCGACGGCGGCCTTGGTCGCCGCGTAGTGGACGTACTCGCCGGGGCTGCCCAGCGTCGCCGCGCCGGAGGAGATGTTCACGATCGCCCCGGCACCGCGGGGGGTCATCAGCTGCGCCGCCCGGCGGGCGCACAGCAGCGCGCCCGTGACGTTGACGTCGACGACCCGCCGCAGCACGCCCGTGCCGACGTCGGCCAGCCGCCCCAGCGGACCGGTCACGGCCGCGTTGTTGACCAGTCCGGTCACCGGCCCCAGGCTCTGCTCGGCGGTGTCGAAGAGCCGCTCGACGTCCGCCTCCACCGACGTGTCGGCCTGCACGGTCACGGCCCGCACACCGGCGAGGCGGGCGGCGGCGGCCACGTCCTCGGCAGCCCCTGAGTCCCGTACGTAGCCCACCACGACGTCGTGCCCGTCCTCCGCGAGCCGCCGGCAGACGGCGGCGCCGATGCCGCGGCTGCCGCCGGTGACGACCGTGACCAGACGCTTCATGACTGCCTCCCTCGGGTGCGTTCGATCGACCGGCGAGCGAACTCCAGGTGCGGGGGACGGACCGGCGCGATGTCCCCTCCGGGGTTCGGGCACCCTCCCCGCGCAACGGCCCCGCACCCGCTCCGAGTCATCGTCCCGCACATGCCGCGACGTCCCGGCCCGCCGGCGGGCAAACGGGGCCCGCGCCCCCGATGCCGGCCGTCCGTCCGCCGCCGTACCGAGCCGGCGCGCTTCCGCCCGCGCTCCGGGAGGAGGGCTCGGCGCGGTCGGGCTCCGTACGGTTCCCTTGCCCCGCCCCGCTCCGTCGGTTCACCCCAGGACGGGGGCCTCCTGGGGCGCGCCGTCGGCGCCGGGCACCCCGAGAAAGGCCCTGACCTCGCCGTTGAACGCGGCAGGGTTCTCCCAGAAGGCGAAGTGGCTGCTGCGCTCGCGCAGGATCCGTACGGTGGCGTCGGGGATCGCCGCAGCCACCGCGTTCGCGGCGGCGGTGGGGATCACGCTGTCGTCGCCCCCCATCACCAGCGTGGGAACGGTGATCCTGGGCAGGACGTCGCGCCAGTCCTGCATGACGTTGTCCAGCAGCAGTCTCCCGGCGTACTCCCGGGGCAGGAGCAGGTTCTGGCCGAGCACCCACCTCCGGTCCTCCTCGTCGGCGGCCTGCGTCCACATGCCGTCCAGGAACCCGGCGCTGAGGACGGCGGCGTCCGAGGCCGGGTCGCGCAGTCCCGCGACGACGTCGGCGATCTGCCCGAGGCCGTACAGCGCACCGAGGCGCTCGGCCTGACCGTCCGGCCAGTACGGCTGCCGGATCAGGACGGCGGGCTCGTCGAACAGCACGAGCCGCGCCAGTCGGTCCCCACCGAACAGGTCCCAGTAGGACCACGCCACGGCGCATCCCATGGAGTGGGCCACCCAGACGACGTCGGTCAGGTCCAGTCGGTGGACGAGTTGGTGGATGTCCGCCGACAGCCGGGCGACCCGGTAGCCGTGGTCCGGCTTGCCGGACTCGCCGTGACCGCGGTGGTCGACCGCGATCACGCGGTGGGTGCGGGCGAAGTCGGCGATCTGGTGCCGCCACTGCGCGGCGGTCTGCGACCAGCCGGGAACGAGGAGCATGTCCGGGCCGCTGCCGGCCTCCAGGTAGTGCAACCGCACCCCGTCGTTCGTCGTGACGAAGCCACTGCGCACGCCGCGCATCCCGTCCTCCTCCGGCCCAGCCGCGATGCCCGTCACCCGTTCGGCGGGGGACGAAGGGACACGTCAGGATCGCCACCGTTTCGATCAAACCCAAGAACCACCAGATCAGAATATTCCTGACAATCTCCCATGGAGCTCGGCCGAGGCGGCGGGCGACGCGCGGACCCCTCCCGTATAAAGCAACTACTTTCCGGCGAAAGCCTCAAAAGTCTTGAACCAGTCCGTTCCCGTCGAGCCGCCGTCACGGTCGCGGCCGTCCTGCCGGAACCCCGGCGGCAGGCCGCATCGCGGTGCGCCGACCGGCTCACGGACACGACACTGCGTACACGGGAGAACGCCATGAACCTCGGTCCGCTCCGACGGAAGGCCCGCGGCGGAACCCCGGCCGCAAACTCCCCCGGCCCCGAAGACCGCCCGGCGAATCCCCGGCTGACGCTGATCGCGTCCTCTGTGTGCATCTTCGTCGTCCAGCTCGACTTTCTGGCGCTGAACCTGGCCCTGCCGCGGATGGCCTCGGACGTGGGGACGACCACCACGGACCTCCAGTGGGTGATCAGCGGCTACATGCTGGCGCTGGCCACCGCCCTGATCCCGGGCGGCAGGCTCGGGGACATCTTCGGGCGCAGACGGGTACTGATGACCGGCCTCGTCGTCTTCGCCCTCTGCTCGCTGGGGGCCGGCCTCGCCTCCACTCCGTCCAGCATCATCACGCTGCGCATCGCCCAGGGAATCGGTGCGGGCGTACTGTTCCCGCTCGCCATCGCCGTGATCACCGACGCCTATCCACCGGAGCGGACGATGCGGGCCATCGGCAACGCCTACGGGATCGGGGCCCTGGCCCTGGCCCTCGGTCCCGTCTTCGGCGGCGGGGTGACGGAACTGCTGAGCTGGCGCGTGGTTTTCCTCGTCAACGTTCCGACCTGCGCCGCCGCCATCGCCATGGTCGTGGTCGGCGTGCGCGAGTCACGCGACACCACGGTGCCGCGTTCGATCGACGTGCCGGGGCTGGTCCTGGTCAGCCTCGGCATCGCCACCGTGACCCTGACCGTGGACCGCCAGCAGGCCTGGCGGCCCGCCCTCACGGCGGGCGTGGCGGCGGCCGGGGTGCTGCTGCTGATCGGGTTCGTGTTCCGGGAGCGGGTGGCACGCTGGCCCCTGGTGGCGCTCGACCTCTTCCGCAACAAGCCCTTCGTGATCATCACTCTGATGTCGACCGTCGCCAACATCGCCTTCGTCCTCGCCATGTACGGCGTCACGATCTACCTCCAGCAGGTGACGGGGCGCTCACCCCTCGTCTCGGGAATGATCTTCCTGGCGGCCTCCGTCGCCGCGGGTGTCGCGGCGCCGCTGTCAGGACGGCTCGGTGAGCGCTTCGACGTCCCGCGGACGATGGTCCTCATGACCCTGGTGGGGGCGGTGGGCCTCTTCCTCGTGTCGCTCGGCGGACACCTCGGGTACTACGTCCCCGGTCTTGTGCTGACCGGATTCGGGTACGGCATGGGCTGGACTCTGGGAAGCAGCGGCACGCAGGCGGTCGTCCCGGCCGAGCGGGTCGGGCAGGCCTCCGGGGTGGAACTGGCCATCGTCATCGGTGTCGCGGGCATCTGCGTGACGGCCGCAGCGACCCTGATCGAAGTACGCGCCAGCGCGACCGGACTGGGGGCGGCCATCGAGCAGGTGCTGCGCTGGATCGCGGTCGGCAGTGCCGTCGCCGCGGCCGTCCTGGGGGGCGTGGCCGCCCGGGTGATGCCGGCGAAGCACGCGCACCGGTCGCCCGCGTAGGCGCCGCCGAGAACACCGCGGCCCGGCGCACGGGATGCAGCCGGCCCGTCCCGACGCGTCGTCCGGCCCGGACCCGCGCCCGGTGAGCCGGGGCCGGGCCCGCGGGAGAGCGCCGTCTCCCCGCCCAGGCGCGGACACCCCCCGGCTGGGCCCGGCCGAAGATCGGAACCGTGCGCCCGTGCCGCGCCCCGGCCCTCTGTCGGCCGGTGCGCCCGGCGCGGGACACTGGGAGGCCAACCGGGTAGGAAGGCGCCGTATGGACAGGCTCGATGGCTGGCTCGCCTCCCCGTGGCGCCGTTCGGCGCTGGCGGCGGCGGCCGGTGCGCTGCCCGTGCTGGCCTTCCCGGCGCCCGCCCTGTGGTGGGCCGCGTACGGCGCGCTCGTCCCGTGGATCCTGCTCGCCCGGAGGGCGCCCACGGCCCGGCGGGCGGCGTGCGACGGCTGGAGCGGCGGCTTCGGCCTCATGCTGGCCATGCACCACTGGCTGCTGCCGAGCCTGCACGTGTTCACGCTCGTGCTCGCGGGCCTGCTCGGTGCGCTGTGGGCGCCCTGGGGCTTGCTGGTGCGGCGGTTCCTGGCGGGCGCTCCGACGCGGGGGCGGATCGCGGGGGCGCTGGTCGTGCTGCCGTCGGCGTGGCTCGCCGCGGAACTGGTGCGCTCGTGGCAGGCGCTGGGCGGGCCGTGGGGCATGCTCGGGGCGAGTCAGTGGCAGGTGACGCCGGCGCTGCGACTGGCCTCGGTCGGCGGGGTGTGGCTGGTGAGCTTCCTGCTGGTGACCGTGAACGTGGCGGTCGCCGTCCTCGTGGCGGTGCGCGCGGCGCGCGTCCCGGCCGTGGCCGGCCTGGTCGCCACGGCGGCGGCCGCCTCGGCGGCGTGGGCGTGGTCGCCGCGCCCGCACGAGACGGGCCTGGCCCGGATCGCCGTCGTGCAGCCGGGGATCGTCGACGGCGCCGACAGCGGCAACCGGCGCTTCGACCGCGAGGAGCAACTCACCCGTCGGCTGATCGGACAGGACGTCGACCTGATCGTCTGGGGGGAGAGCAGCGTCGGCTTCGACCTGGGTGACCGGCCGGACCTGGCTGAGCGGATCGCCGCGCTGTCCCGGGAAACGGGCGCGGACATCCTGGTCAACGTGGACGCCCGGCGCTCCGACCGGCCCGGTATCTACAAGAGCTCCGTCCTGATCGGTCCCGACGGCCTCACCGGCGACCGCTACGACAAGATGCGGCTGATCCCCTTCGGCGAGTACGTTCCGGCCAGGTCCCTGCTCGGCTGGGCGACCGCGGTCGGCAAGGCGGCCGGGGAGGACCGCAGACGCGGAACCGAGCAGACGGTGATGGACGCCGGGCCCGGCCTCGGCCTGGGACCGCTGGTGTGCTTCGAAACGGCGTTCCCCGACATGAGCCGCCGGCTCGCGCAGGCCGGCGCCGACGTGCTGGTCGGCCAGTCGTCGACGTCCACGTTCCAGGGGAGCTGGGCGCCGCGGCAGCACGCGTCTCTGGCAGCGCTGCGGGCCGCGGAGACCGGCCGGCCGATGGTGCACGCCACGCTCACCGGCGTCTCCGCCGTCTTCGGGCCGGCCGGGCAGCGCGTCGGCCCGTGGCTGGGCACCGGCGCGAGCACGGCGGCGGTGTACGACGTGCCCGTGGCCGACGGCGTGACGCCGTACGTCCGCTTCGGCGACTGGCCGGTGCAGGCGGCCCTGCTCGTGCTCGCCGCGCTGTCGCTGGCGGAGGGGGCGCGGGCGGTCAGGCTGCGCCGGAGCGCTCCAGGACCGCACGCACCACCCGCTCGCACACTTCGTGGGTCGCCAGCGCGTCCCGGGCACTGAGCACCTTCCCGGCACGGACGGCGTCGAGGAAGGCGAGCACCGCCTGCTCGACGCCGCGCTGCCGGGCGACCGGCACCCAGTCGCCGCGCCGGCGCACCGTGGGCTGGCCCTTGTGGTCGACGGTCTCGGCGAGGTTGACGACCTGCCGCTTGGTGTCCTGGCCGGAAACCTCCAGGATCTCCTCGTTGGAGCCGCTGAGCCGGTTCATCACGCCGAGCGCGGTGAAGCCGTCCCCGGCGAGCTGGAGCACGACGTGGTGCAGCAGCCCGTCCTCGACCCGCGCCCGGACGGTCACGTCGTCGACCTGCCCCGGGACCAGGAACCGCAGGGTGTCCACGACGTGGATGAAGTCGTCGAGGATCATCGCGCGGGGTTCCTCGGGCAGCCCGACGCGGTTCTTCTGCATGAGGATCAGCTCGCGCGGGTGATCGGCGCACTGGGCGTAGCCGGGGGCGAAGCGCCGGTTGAAGCCGACGGCGAGCGAGGTCCCCCGCTCCTCCGCGAGGTCCACCAGCCGTTCGGAGTCGGCGAGTTCGTAGGCGAGGGGCTTGTCCACGTAGGTGGCGACGCCTGCCTCCAGCAGCCGGGCGGTGATCTCGGGGTGCGCGGCGGTGGGCGCGTGCACGAAGGCCGCGTCGAGGTCCTGGGCGAGCAGGGAGTCGAGGTCCGTGTGCCGCTGCGCCGACGCGAGGTGCAGGCCGTCGGCGACCCGGGTGAGCGTGGCCGGGGTGCGGGTCTGCAGATGCAGTTCCACCCCGGGCAGCATCCCCAGCACCGGGAGGTACGCCTTCTGCGCGATGTCGCCGAGTCCGATGCAGCCGACCTTCACGGGCCCTCCCTCACTGCTTGCCTGCTCCGTCCCACCTCGCAGCATACGGGGCCCTCTTCGGCCCGGACGACCTCGCCGAGGGCAGGGGCCGGCGCGCCGGAGAGCGGGGTACGGCCTGTCCCCTGTCCGCACCCGCGTGATCGAGGAGTACGCCCGGCGCCGGGGCCGACGCCGGCCTGAGCGGCGAGCGCCTCGACGGGGTCACGGGAGCGTGACGTCAGCCGTGACCGGGCCGGACCCTCCGTAGGGGTGCGGAGATCACCCGTGCGGGGCATCCTGCGCCTGTCCATCGTCCGACCCGGCTCCCGACGCAGCAGAGTTGCGCGGGTGCATCGAACGACGACCACCGCAACGCTCCTGGTCACCGTGGCAGTCTCGGCTCTCGGCGGCTGTGTGACGGTCCAGCGCCCGCCCGCGTCCGGACCGCAGGCGCCGACGTCGGGGACGTCCGCGCCGTCGCTGCCGTCCGCGCCGCGGCCGGACGGGTCGGCCCAGCCGCAGATCGTGCAGGCTCCGGCCCGCGAGGCCCTCGAACTGGTCGGGCCGTCCCGGCCGGCCGAGCCCGGTACCGCCGAATCGCCGCAGCACCGCGCGGCCGGCCCCGACGCGGCCGACGGGGAGCAGCCGACACGGCACGCGCCGCCGCGGCCCCGCCCCGCGCAACAGCACCCCGGGAAGCCGGAATCGCACCGGCCCCCGCAGGTCGGCCTCCCCGACGTCTCCGAGTCCGTGCGCGGGACCGTCCACGAGAACACCGACGTCTGCGCGCTCGGCAAACACTACGGCGGCTGGCGTGCCGACAGCCCGGAGGCCGCGGCGTGCGATCGGGCGTACGGCCGGTGAGCTCCCGGCGTCAGTCGCGGTGCTCCCCCAGCCGCAGCTCCATCCGCCGGATCGCCGCCCGGACCCCGTCGCCGTACCCGTCGTCGGCGAGGGAACCGGCCGCCCCACGAGCCCGGTGGAGATGGGCGCGGGCGGCGTCGGGGCGGCCGAGCCGGACGTAGTCGGCGGCCAGGTTCAGATGCAGCGAGGGGTAGAGGGCCCGCGCCGCGGGCGCGCCCTCGTGAGGGGCGGGCCAGTCGTCGGTGAGTTCGGCGGCGGCGGTCAACGCCCTGAGATCCCAGGCGAGTTCGTCCTCAGGGTCGTCCTGCGTGTCGGCGAGGTAGTGGGCCAGGGTGCAGCGGTGCAGCGGGTCGCCGTCCGCGCCGAGCTCCACCCACAGGTCGAGGAAGCGGCGCCGGGCCTCCTCCCGGTCGCCTCCGTGGTGCAGTATCACGACCTGCCCGATCCGGGTCAGCACCGCGTCCGGCGCCTCCTCCTCCCGTCGCTCGGCCACCGCGTCCTCCGTGCCTCTCGTCCGCCGTCCTGCCGGCTGCCGGTGCCGTGTCCAAAGGCAGCGCCGGCTCTCGGCGGACCGCTTCCGGTCACAGCACTGCCCCGACGCTAGTGGCAGGGAGGGACGATCGGGCTCAGGCGGCACCGGGCCGCCCCCGTGGGGAACCGGCCCGGCGGCACGTCAGCCCAGGTTCGGGACGGTCCAGTCGATCGGGGGGTGACCCTGGCGGGCGACCGCCTCGTTGATCTGGGTGAAGGGGTGGGAGCCGAAGAACTTCTTCGCCGACAGCGGCGAGGGGTGCGCGCCCTTGACCACCACGTGGCGGGTCTCGTCGATCAGCGGGAGCTTCTTCTGGGCGTAGTTGCCCCACAGGACGAAGACGGCCGGGTCGGGGCGGTCCGCCACCGCGCGGATCACCGCGTCGGTGAACTTCTCCCACCCCTTGCCCTTGTGCGAGTTGGCCTCGCCGCCGCGGACCGTGAGCACGGCGTTGAGCAGCAGCACGCCCTGCCGCGCCCACGGCATCAGATAGCCGTTGTCCGGGACGGGCGTGCCCAGCTCCTGGTGCATCTCCTTGTAGATGTTGCGCAGCGACGGCGGGATCTTGACGCCGGGGCGGACCGAGAAGCACAGCCCGTGGCCCTGACCCTCGCCGTGGTAAGGGTCCTGGCCGAGGACGAGCACCTTCACCCGGTCGTACGGCGTCGCCTCCAGCGCGGCGAAGACCTCCTCGCGCGGCGGGTGGACGGGACCCTTCGCCCGCTCCTCCTCGACGAACTCCATCAGCTCCTTGAAGTAGGGCTGCTGCAGTTCGTCGCCCAGGACCCCGCGCCAGGACTCGGGCAGCATGGCGGTGTCGGTCACGTCAACGTCCTTCTGTCGTGCGGTCGCTTCAGGTCTCAGAACCTACAGGCGACCACTGACATCGGGGTCCCGGACGGCCCTACCAACTGGTCTTGCGGGACAGCTCCCACATCATCATGATCATCGACGGGTCCAGTGCGCGCTCGCCCCCGGAGATGTCCTCGCTGGCGGCGGTGTACTGCTTGCCCTGCCACAGCGGCAGCAGCCGGGCGTCGTCGACCAGGATCTGCTGGGCGCGCTTGAAGTCCTTGACGACGTTGGCGCGGTCGCTCTCCCGGCGCGAGCGGGGCAGCAGCACACCGGTGATCTCGGGCTGGGGGTACGGCGTACCCAGGGCGTTGTCGTTGCCGACGAACGGAGCGATGAAGTTCTCCGCGTCCGGGAAGTCCGGGAACCAGCCGCGGCCGAAGACCGCGTACTCGCCCTTCTGGTAGCCCTCCACGTACGTCTTCCAGGGCCTGCTCTTGAGTGTGATGGTGAACAGGCCGGAGTCCTCCAGCTGCCGCTTGAGCTCCTTGAACTCGACGGCGGTCTCGGAGCCGTAGCGGTCGGTGGTGTACCAGAGGGTGAGCGGCACCCGCTCCGTGATCCCCGCGTCCCTCAGCGTGGCGCGGGCCTTCTCGGGGTCGGGGTCGCCGTAGTCGTCGAAGAAGCCGGTGGTGTGGCTGGTGAGGCCCTTGGGCACCATGCTGTACAGCGGGTCCACGGTGTCCTTGTAGACCTTGTGCGCGATGGCCGCCCGGTCGACGACCTGGGCGACGGCCTGCCGCACGGCCGTCTTGCGGGCCCACTTGTCCTTGGGGTTGAACACCAGGTAGTTGATGTCGGTGCCCGCGCTCTCGATGAGCTGGAGCCCGTCGCTCGGATCCTTCTTCTGGAGCTCGACGATGTCGTCGGCGCCGAGACCGAGGTAGATCATGTCGATGTCCTTGGCGCGCAGCGCCTTGGCCATCTTGGCCGACTCCTGGAAGTAGCGGATGGTCACCGCGTCGTTCTTGCGCTCGGCGCGGCCCTTGTACCGGTCGTTCTTCACGAGGACGGACTGCTTGCCCTCGGTGTAGGCCTTCAGGACGTACGGTCCGGAGCCGGTGACGTGCCCGTCCTTGCGCAGGGCGTCGGCGGGGTAGTCGTCGGGGTCGACGATCGACATGGCCGGCGTGGCGAGCACGAACGGGAAGGTGGCGTCGGCCTGGTTGAGGTGGAACACCACCTCGCGGTCGCTGCTCACCTCCACGGAGTCCAGACTGCCCAGGAGACCCGTGGGACCGGCCGGAACGTTGATCTTCTTGATCCGGTCGATGGAGTACTTGACGGCCTTCGCGTCCAGCGCGTCACCGTCGGAGAACGTCATGCCGGCCCGCAGTGTGCACCGGTAGGTGCGGTTGGAGTCGTCGGTGAAACCGCACTCCTCGGCGGCGTCCGGCTGGGGCGTGGTCGCGCCGCTCGGGTACGCCAGCAGCGTTTGGTAGATGTTGCGGAAGAGCTCCCAGGATCCGTCCCACGAGGCGGCGGGATCGAGCGTGCTGGGGGAGCTGGTCGTTCCCACGACGATCGGGCCGGCATCGGCCGGATCACCATCCGACAGGAGACCGCATCCGGCCACCAGGGAGGATATGGAAGCGATCGCCGCCAATTGCCGCAGGCATCGGTTCCGGTTGAACACGCGCACGCTCCTCGATCTGCCATGCCAAGGGTCGGCAGACCATACCGCAGTGTCCGGGCTGGTGGCTCCGCTTCTCACGTCACGGTTGACACACTGTTTATGACGACGTTGTCAAAGGGGGGTCAGCCGTACTTTCGGGGCACGCCGGGTGGACACGGGCGCCGCTTTCGTACAGAAGCGGCGCCCGTTCGGGCCCGTCCGGGTGGCCGGGTCCGGGTGGGCGTCCGGCGTCAGGGGCCGGGTCCGCCCGGACCGGCGTCAGGGGGCCGGGTCCGGGCGGGCACCGGTGCCGGGCGGCCGATGCCGACCGCCGCCCGGTGTCGGACAGCCGGGTCAGGCCACGCCGGCGTTGAGATAGATGCCGCCGTCGACGACGAGGGTCTGGCCGGTGATCCAGGCGGACTGCTCCGAGGTGAGGAACGCCGCGGCACCGCCGATGTCGGAGGGCACGCCGAGCCGCTTCAGCGGGTAGGCGGCCGCGGCCTCCTCCTCGCGGCCCTCGTACAGGGCCTGCGCGAACTTGGTCTTCACGACGGCCGGGGCGATGGCGTTGACCCGGACCCCGGGCGCGAACTCGTGCGCCAGCTGCACCGTCAGGTTGATCATCGCCGCCTTGCTCACCCCGTAGGCGCCGATGAACGGGGACGGCGAGAGGCCCGCGACGGAGGCGATGTTGACGATCGTGCCGCCGTTGTCCTTCTGCCAGGCGTGCCAGGTGCGCTGGGCGAAGCCGAGCGCGGAGACGACGTTGGTCTCGAAGACCTTGCGCGCGACGTTCAGGTCGAGGTCGGCGATCGGGCCGAACACCGGGTTGGTCCCGGCGTTGTTGACGAGGTGGTCGACGCGGCCGAAGGCCTCCATGGTGCGCTCGACGGCGACGGCCTGGTGGGCCTCGTCGTGGGCCTTGCCGGCGACGCCGATGACGCGGTCGGCGCCGAGCGTCTCGACCGCCTCCTTGAGCGCCTCCTCGTTGCGGCCGGTGATGCAGACGCGGTCGCCGCGGGCGACGAGGGCCTCGGCCACGCCGTAGCCGATGCCGCGGCTGGCGCCGGTGACGAGGGCGACCTTGCCGGAGAGTTCGGGGAGTTGCGAAGTCATGTGCGTGTCCTCTTAGTCGAGCGGTCCGCCGGCGACGTACAGCACCTGGCCGGAGACGAAGCCGGCCGCCTCGCCCGTGAAGAAGGCGACGGCGTTGGCGATGTCCTCGGGCTCACCGACGCGCTGGACCGGGATCTGGGTGGCGGCTGCCGCCTTGAAGTCCTCGAAGCCCATGCCGACACGGTCGGCGGTGGCCTTGGTCATCTCGGTGGCGATGAAGCCGGGGGCGACCGCGTTGGCGGTGATGCCGAACTTGCCGAGCTCCTTGGCGAGGGTCTTGGTGAAGCCCTGCAGGCCGGCCTTGGCGGCGGAGTAGTTGGCCTGGCCGCGGTTGCCGAGCGCGGAGGACGAGGAGAGGTTGACGATCCGGCCGAAGCCGGCGTCGACCATGTGCTTCTGGCAGGCCTTGCTCATCAGGAAGGAGCCACGCAGGTGCACGTTCATGACGGTGTCCCAGTCGGAGACGCTCATCTTGAACAGGAGGTTGTCGCGGAGCACGCCCGCGTTGTTGACCAGGATCGTCGGGCCTCCGAGTTCCTCGGCGACGCGGGCGATCGCCGCCTCGACCTGGGCCTCGTCGGAGACGTCGGCGCCGATGGCGACGGCCCGGCCCCCGGCAGCGGTGATCTTCTCGACGGTGTCCTTGCAGGCGCCCTCGCCGAGGTCGATCACCGCGACCGCGTGGCCCTCGGCGGCCAGTCGGACGGCGGTGGCGGCGCCGATGCCGCGCGCCGCACCGGTGACTACGGCAACCCGCTGCTCAGTGGTGGACATGGCTGGTGTTCTCCTCGCCCTTGAGAAAGTGCGCCCGTTCTAGTGAGCGACCGCTTAGTACCTTCAGCAGACGTGACGCTAGAAGCCCTGGCACGCGGTGTCAACGGCACACAGACCGGTTGTGATCCATTACCCGTGCCGCGGCCCGGCCGCCACCCGTTCGGCCCCCTGTTTCCGCGCTCCGGGGACCGATCCGACCGTGCCCGCGGCGGGGCCTTCCACGCCGGTGACGGGAGGGAGGCCGCCAGGGGTCACCGCCGCGCCCGCCTTCCGCTCCCCGCAGCGGGGCGTCAGCGCACCAGCAGCTCCAGCAGGCGCGCGCTCTCGGCCTCCGGGTCGACCGTCAGGCCTGTGTGCACGGAGCCCGGCTGGACCATCGCCGAGCGGGGCGCGACCAGCCAGCGGAAGCGGCGGCCGGCGTCGTCCTCGGACGCCTGGCCCGCGCCGGGACCGCCGGCGCACACCTCCTGCACGGCGTGCAGCGCCGCCCGGACCCCCGCCACGTCCGCCTGCGGGTCGAGGGCCAGCAGCCTGGCCTCGTCGAGATGGGTGCGGGCTCCGACGTAGGACTTCGCTCGGCAGTAGACCAGCACGCCCGCGTTGATGCATTCGCCGCGCTCGACCCGCGGTACCACCCGCAGCAGCGCGTACTCGTACACGTCCCGGTCGCCGCCCTGGCCGGCGCGGGTGATGTGGCGCTCGGTCATCGCGCCCGCCACATTGATGCGGTGCTCGCTCACCGGTCCCCCTCGATTCCGTGGATGCGCTCATGGATGTCCGCGGCCCGGGCGAGCAGGGGCCGCGCATAGGCCCGGCGGAGGTCGTCCGGCGCGTCGAAGCCGGGCTCGCCGGTCAGCCACACGTCGGGGATCTCGGCGGTGACCTCGGCGAGCAGTTCCTCGGTGACGAGCGGCGCCAGCTCGGCCGCGGCGGCCGACACGTCCGGCGCGAACGGCTTCAGGGCGTGGTCGGAGGCGTCGTACGGGCGGGCGGCCGAGGACTCGGCGCCGCGCCAGCTGTGCTGCCAGACCATGGTGGCGCCGTGGTCGATCAGCCACAGCTCGCCGCGGTGCATCAGCAGGTTCGGATTGCGCCAGGACCGGTCGACGTTGCCGACGAGCGCGTCGAACCAGACGATCCGCCCCGCCTCCTCGGGGCCGATCGGAAAGGCGAGCGGGTCGTAGCCGAGGGCGCCGGAGAGGAAGTCCATGCCGAGGTTGAGTCCTCCGCTGGCCTTCAGCAGTTCCTGGACCTGCTCGTCGGGCTCGCCGAGCCCCAGCACCGGGTCCAGGCCGATCACCACCAGTCGCGGCACGCGCAGGCCGAGGCGGCGGGCGAGCTCTCCGCCGACGACCTCGGCGACGAGGGTCTTGCGGCCCTGCCCCGCGCCGGCGAACTTCATGACGTACGTCCCGAAGTCGTCGGCCTCGACGAGCCCCGGCAGCGAACCCCCCTCACGCAGGGGCGTGATGTAGCGGGTCGCGGTGACTTCCTTCAGCATCGCCCCAGGTTACGTCCGGGGCTGAACGACGCGGGGACGCGGCCCGTACCAGAAGGCAGCAGATCATCGGCAGCCCCGGGAAGGGACCTCAGCATGACCAGCGAACCGCTCCAGACCACCTCGGCCCCGAGCCGGCGCACCGTCGTGGCGGCGGCCGGTGCGGTCGGCGCCGCCGTCGCGCTGACCGCGTGCGGGGCCCAGGACGGCGGGTCGAAGGCCTCGTCGAAGGCGGGCGCCGCCGGCACCGTGCTCGCGAAGACCTCGGACATCCCCGAGGGCGGGGGAAAGATCTTCAAGGACCAGGGCGTCGTGGTGACCCAGCCGGCGGCGGGCACCTTCAAGGCGTTCTCGGCCACGTGCACCCATCAGGGCTGCGCCGTGACGGGCGTCGGCAACGGGGCCATCACCTGCCCGTGCCACGGCAGCGAGTTCTCCGTCGCCGACGGCAGTGTGAAGAAGGGCCCGGCGACCAAGCCGCTGCCCGCCGAGCAGATCACGGTGAGCGGGGGCTCGATCACCCTGGCGTGAGGGGCGCGGCACAGCGTCGGCCCGGGGCGAGACGTTCGGCCACCTCACCGGTCACCGGCTCCGCCCGGGAGCGCCGACCACGTCCCGCTCCTCCCCCGGCGGCCGGGGGTGTCACCGGCCGGCAAGGTCGCGGGCCGTCCGCGGCGGACGGCCGACCGGGGGCGGGCGGTGCGGAGTCGCAGCGGGGGCCTGGACCGGAGAGCAGGCCGAGGGCGTCGAGGCCCGACCGCCACCGCTCCGGGTCGGCGTCGCCGTCGAGCCCGTTTCGGCACGGGGCAGGATGGTCGGGCTGCCCCTCCCTCCTCCCCCGTTGCGCGCCGAAGGAAGACACTCCATCCTTTCCTGACGTGATGTCAGGGACTCTCCGGGCACAAGAGGGGGCTGCATGACCGTCGCTCAGCGCCGGGGCCGGAAGATCATGATGACGCCGGGCGAACTGGACGAGTTCCTCGCCGCCCAGCGCACCTGCCGGGTCGCCACGGTGTCGGCCGACGGGTTTCCGCACGTGAGCGCCCTGTGGTTCCTGTGGGACGGCCGGGCATTGTGGCTGTACTCGGTGGTGCGCAGCCGGCGCTGGACGGAACTGCGGCGCGATCCGCGGGTCGCGATCGTGGTGGACACCGGCGAGGAGTACCACGAGCTGCGCGGCGTGGAGCTGTCCGGCACCGTCGAGGTGGTGGGCGAGGTACCGCGCACCGGTGAGCTGTGCGCCGAACTGGACGCGGTGGAGACACTGTTCGCCCGCAAGAACTTCGGCCTCGACTCCTTGCCGCACGACGGCCGGCACGCCTGGCTGCGACTCGTCCCGGAGAAGGTCGTCTCCTGGGACTTCCGCAAACTCAACTCCGCGTAGCGTCCCCGCCGCCGATCCGCTCGGCCGCGGTCTGCAGCGCCCGGACGGCCGCACGGATCGACGGGCGGCGATCGGCATCGGTGCGCCAGACGACGTACACATGGCGCCGCACGCGCTGCCGGAGCGGCACCGTGACGACGCCGTCGGGCATCGGATGGCGGCCCAGCAGCGGGGCGATGCACACGCCGAGGCCTGACGCGACCAGGTTGAGCTGGGTGTGCGTCTCCGCCGCACGGTGGGCGACGTTGGGCTCCACGCCCTTGGAGCGCAACGTGAACAGCAGCCACTCGTGGCAGAACTCCCCCTGGCCCCACGTGATCCACTCGTCCTCGGCGAACTCGGTGAGGTCCACCTCGTCCCGCCCCGCGAGCGGGTGGTCGACCGGCATGGCCACATCGGCGGGGTCGTCCAGGACGGAGGCCTTGGCCAGACCGTCCGGCAGCGGCATGGGCTTGTTGTACCAGTCGAGGACGACGGCCAGGTCGAGGTCGCCGCGGACGACCCCGGCGATCCCCTGCTCGGGCTCCAGTTCGCAGGAGCGCACCCGCAGTGCCGCGTGCTCGGCGCGCAGCGCGGAGAGGGCGAGGGGGAACAGTCCGCGTGCGGCGGTGGGGAACGCCGAGATCCTGAGCTCCCCCGCGACCTGCCCGCGCTGCGCCTCCAGGTCGGCCTGGGCGAGGGCGGCCTGCGACAGGATGCGGGCGGCGTGGTCGGCGAGCAGCCGGCCGGCGTCCGTCAGGCGCACTCCCCGGCCGTTCTTGGCCAGGAGCTGCTGGCCCACCTCCCGCTCCAGCTTGGACATCTGCTGGGAGACGGCGGACGTCGTGATGTGCAGTGCGTCCGCGGCGCCGCTCACCGAGCCGTGTCGGGCGAGGGCGTCGAGCGTCCGCAGGCGCTCCAGATTCAACATGTAAGCAATGCTACGAGATACAGGGTGCAAAATCTCGATTGTGCTACGAGATCACCGACGGCATGGTTGCCTTCCATGAGCACCGCCCCGCGTCCCGCCCCCGCCGCCCGCGCCGCGGCACCCGACGCCGCGTCCACACCCGCTGCCCCGGCCGTCTCCGCTGCGGCGCCCGGCCCGCCGTCGACGTCCCCCGTCCGGAACCCCTCGTCCTCGCGGCGCCGCCTCGACTGGCGCGTCCGGTTCGCCGTGCTGTCGCTGATCTGGGGCTTCAGCTTCCTCCTCATCAAGGTCGGCACGGAGGCCTTCGCCCCCTTCCAGGTGACCCTGGGCCGACTGGTCTTCGGTACGGCGGTGCTCGCGATCGCACTGGCGGTCAAGCGCGAGCGGCTCCCGCGCGGGGTGCGCACCTGGGCGCACCTGGCGGTGGCCGCGTTCCTGCTCAACGCGCTGCCCTTCTCCCTGTTCGCCTTCGCGGAGCTGTCGATCCCGTCGACTCTGGCCGGCATCTGCAACGCGACGTCTCCCCTGTGGGGCATGGCCCTGTCGCTGGTCGCGCTCTCCGAGGACCGGCCGACCCGGGTCCGGGTGGCCGGCCTCGGCCTGGGCTTCCTCGGCGTCCTGACGGTCCTGGGCGTCTGGCAGGGGTTCTCCGGTGTGGACGCCCGGGGCACGGCGCTCGCGCTGCTGGCCTCGCTCAGCTACCCGGTCGGCTGGATCCACGTCCGCCGCACCCTGGCCGGCAGCGGCCGGTCCCACCTGTCGTTGACCGGTGCGCAGCTGCTGCTGGCCACCCTCCAACTGGCGGTCGTGACACCCCTGTTCACGTCGCTGCCGACCGCCGTCCCGGTGCTGCCGCTCCTCGCGGTGATCGCCCTGGGGGCACTCGGCACCGGAGTGGCGATGCTCGTCCAGTACGGCATCGTCGCCGAGGTCGGTCCGACGACCGCGCAGATGGTCACGTACTTCATCCCGGTCATCGCCACGGCGGCGGGCGTCGCCGTGCTCGGCGAGTCGCTGCGCTGGTCGACACCGGTGGGCGCGGTGATCGTCCTGGCCGGGGCGGCGCTCACGCAACTACGGCCGAAGCCGTGACGGCGACGCGACCGGCAGGGCATCCCCGACCCCGCCGACGGTCCCGCACGCGGCACACCGAAGCCGCCACGGCCCCGCGACCGGCACCCGGCCGTCGCGCCGCCGCCGGCGCCCGGAGCACGGCACCACCGCAACCGGACGCTCCCTCGCCTCAGCGCCCGCAGCCCGATGCCCTGGCCGGGACGGCTGCTCCGCAGCCGGCGGCGAAACGGCTGTCGCCGCACGACCGGCAACCCGCCTCGACCGCCGTGACGGCCTCCACGCGACCACCGCACGCTCCGCCTCCGCCCCGACCGCCGCACAGCCGGCACCGGGCCGCGACCGCTAGACGGTGCTGCGCTCGGCGCCCGGGCCCAGCGCGGCGGCGATCGCCTCCGCCAGCGACTCGGCCTCGGCGGCCGGCAGGGTGGCGACGGTGACCCGGATCCCGGGCGGCGCGCCGATCCGGAAGCGGGCTCCGGGCGCGACCGCCCACCCCGCCTGGAGGAGCCGGGCGACGGCACCGGTCTCGTCGGGGACGGGGATCCACACGTTCATCCCGCTGCGGCCGTGCGCCGCGACCCCGCGCCGGGCCAGCGCGTCGATCAGCGCCTCCCGGCGTCTGCCGTAGGCCCCGGCGACCGCCCCCACGTCCACGGCCTCCTCGGCCCACAGCCGGGCCACGGCCCGCTGGGTGATCCGGCTGACCCAGCCGGGGCCGAGCCGCTGCCGTCCGCGCACCCGGTCGAGGGTGACGTCGTCCCCGGTGAGCACGGCGAGGCGCAGGTCGGGCCCGTAGGCCTTGGCCACCGAGCGGACCATGGCCCAGTTGCGGGTGGTGCCCGCGAGCGGATGGAGAGGGACGTCGACGATGCGGTGACCGTGGTCGTCCTCGACGAGCAGGACGTCCGGGTGGTCGCGCAGCACCGCGCGCAGGGCACGCGCGCGTGCGGCGCTCACGGCGGCGCCGGTCGGGTTCTGCGCCCGGTCGGTGACGACGAGCGCGCGGGCCCCGCCGGCAAGGGCGCGCCGCACGTCCTCGGGCAGCGGCCCCTCGTCGTCGACGCCGACGGCGGCTGTGCGCAGGCCGAGCGCCGGGACGAGGTCGAGCAGGCTCCCCCAGCCGGGATCCTCCACGGCGACGGTGTCCCCCGGCCTGAGGTGTGCGGCGAGGACCCGCTCGATGGCGTCCAGCGAGCCGGAGGTGACGGCCAGGGGCCCGTCCTGCACCCCGTCGGCGTCCAGCTCCGCCCGGGCCCGCCCGGCGAGCTCCGGATCCACGGCCGCGGCTCCGTAGAGAACCGGCTCCCGGTCACCCTGTCCGGCCGCCTCGGCGAACGCGGGGCCCAGCGGTGGCAGGAGAGCCGGGTCCGGGTTGCCGGTGGAGACGTCCCGCACGCCCTCGGCGACCTCCACCGCGATGTACTCGCGGCCCGTCGTCGCCGGCTTGGGACGCACCCGGCTGCCGCGGCGCCCGGCGGTCTCGATGACGCCGCGTTCGCGCAGGGTGCGGTAGGCCGCCGCGACCGTGTTCGGGTTCACCCCCAGGCGGACGGCCAGCTCCCTCATGGGTGGCAGCAGTTCACCGGGTGTCAGCCCACCGTCGGCGACCGCGCGCTCGACGTCGGCGGCGATCTCCGCTGCACGCCGACCTTTGATCGGATATTCTCCTAGCACAAAGCAGATTATGCACTAGTGCAACAGAAGACGCCAGGGAGAGCGCCATGCAGGGGACCCCGAAGACGACGGCACCCGCCACCTACACCCCCACCGACCGCACCGTGCCCACCCGCGCCGCCGATCGCGCCGGGTACGACAGGGAGCTGGTGCACGCGATCCTCGACGAGGCGTACGTCTGCCACCTCGGCTTCGTCCGCGACGGCGCCCCCGTGGTGCTGCCGACGCTCTACGGCCGGGTCGGCGACCGGCTCTACGTCCACGGCTCGACGGGATCGCGCCCGCTGCGGATGACGGGCACGGCCGAGGACGGCCTCCCGGTCTGCCTGACGGTCACGCACGTCGACGCCCTGGTCCTGGCCCGCTCGGCCTTCCACCACTCGATCAACTACCGCTCGGTGGTGGTGCACGGCGTCGCCCACGACGTGACCGACCCCGACGAGAAGCGGCTCGCGCTGGACGCCCTGGTCGACCACGTCGTACCGGGCCGTGCGGAGGACTCCCGGCCGGCCAACCGGAAGGAACTGGCCGCCACCGCCGTGATACGCCTCGACCTCGACGAGGTCTCCGCCAAGCTGCGCACCGGAGGCGCCAACGACGAGCCCGAGGACCTCGCCCTGCCGCACTGGGCCGGCGTCGTCCCGCTGCGCAAGGGCTACGACGACCCCGTCGCCGACCCGCTGCTCCGTCCGGCCACCCCTCTGCCCGGCTACCTGGCGGCCCTGTGATGCTGATCCATCCCTGGGACGCGCCCCTCGACGACGCCGAGTGGCGGGACTGGCTCGCCGTCCGCGACTTCGGCCAACTCGCCGCCAACGGCCCGGCGGGCGAGCCGCCGTTCGTCCAGCCGCTCCACTTCGCCTACGACGCCGACCGCGCCGAGGCCGTCACCCACCTCGCCCGACCCAACCCCCTGTGGGCGGCGCTGGAGGCGGACCCGGTCGTGGTGCTGAGCGTGGTCGACGACTACGTGTACGTCCCCGGCCCATGGCAGGCCCCGTCGGACGGCCCGGCCGAACACGGCACGCCCACCAGTTTCTACGCGGCCGTGCAACTGCGCTGCCGCGCCCACGTCGTGGACGACCCGGCGGACAAGGCCGACCTGCTCAACCGCCAGCTCCGCCACTTCCAGCCGGAGGGCGGCTCGGCGCGGGCGGCGGCGGGCGAGGAGCCGTACGGGCGGAAGCTGTCGGGCATTCGCGGGCTGCGGCTGGAAGTGACCGGCGTACGGGGCAAGTTCAAGTACGGCGGACACCGTCCGGCCGAGACGCAGGACCGGATCGCGGCCGGCCTGGCCGCCCGGGGCGGTCCGAGGGACGCGGCGGCACGGGACCACCTGCTGCGCCGGCGCTCCCCCTGACCGGGGCGCCCGCCGACGTCGACCACGCCTGCCCCGCAGCGCTCGAACGCGCCGTCCGCCCCCGCACCGCGCGGACCCACCGGCCCGCGCCGTGCCCCCGCACGTCCGTCCCGTCCGCACGGGTCCGGCACGCGGGCCCCGGACGCCGTCGGCCGGCGCCGGCGGCACCCGTCCGACCGGTGCTGCCGGGCGGGCCCCTCGGCGGCCGCGGCGGGAGCCGGAGCGGACGTTTCCGGCCGCGTACCGCCCCGCCGCGGGCAGACACTCCCGCCGCGCCCCGCCCGGCCGGTGCGGCACGCGCAGCCGGCGGGCCGGGCTGTGCACGGCTCCCCGTGTCAGGCCGGTACGGTCGCCCGGGCCTCCGCCAACGCCAGCCCGGTCACCGAGCCCAGCAGCAGCAGCGTGCCGAGGCAGGTGGCGGCCGTGAGCCGTTCCCCGAGGACGGCCACGGCGAGTACGGCCGCGGCGACCGGCTCCAGCAGCATGACCACGGACACGGTCGCCGACCGGACCACGGCCGCGCCCGCGAAGTAGAGCGCATAGGCCAGGGCGGTGGGCACGGCGGCGATGTAGGCGAGCAGCACCACGGTGCGCACCGGATCGACCGTGTGCGGCACCAGTCCCTCGGCGAGGGCGAACGGCAGCAGGCACATGCTGCTCACGGCGAACGCCGACACGGTCGTGGCGGAGGCGTCGGCGCCTCCCGCACGCCCCCAGTGACGGGTCAGCAGCGTCATCGCGCTGTACCCGGCGGCGGACGCCAGCGCGAGCAGCACGCCCCAGGGCCGTACGGTCGTCCCCCCGCCGCCGAGGACGAGGACCGCCAGCCCGGCCAGCGCGCCGGCGACGGCGGTGGTCCCGCCCGAGCCGAGCCGCTCCCCCAGGGTGAGCCGGGCGCCGAACGCGATCAGGACGGGACCGGCGCCGAGCGTGACCACGGTGGCCACGGCCAGCCCGGTCGCGGCGACCGCGGCGAAGTACGTCGTCTGGAACACCGCGAGTCCCACGCCGGTGGCCACGGCCCGCCCCACACGGCGGCCGAGCGGCCCCGGCTCGACGGAACCCCGGGTTCCCGGACGCAGCAGCCTCGCGGCGAGCAGCAGGACGAGTCCGGCGGCGCAGCGCCAGAAGGACAGGGCGACGGGGCCCAGGTCACTGGCGCGGTAGACCAGTGACGCGGCGGCGCCCGCAGTGCCCCAGGCGACGCCGGCGACGATCAGACACAACAGGCCTCGCCCGACGGGCAGGCCGGAGACGGCACCGGTAGCAGAACCGGCGACATGACCGGAAGCAGGACCGGAAGCAGGAAGGGACACGTGTTCTCTCCGCAGAAGCTCGGAAGGAGGTAGGACCCCCACCAGCCGGAGCGGCGGCGGGATCCGCGGGCTTCTTCTGCGGGCAGCACCGTTCGGCCCGGCGACCCGCGCCGGGCGTACATCACCGGAGGGCCCGCCTCAGGCGGCCGGCGGCGGCAGAACGAGCGCGTCCGAATGCATGACCGGCACCTTAGGCGGCCGTCCCCCGGGTCGACAATTCCCTTTCGGGGCCGCCGCCGCTCGCCACCGGCTCCGCGGAACTCTTCGCGGGCGCCGAGGACTGGGCGATGAACGCCCCCACGAGGACCACGGCGCCGCCGACGAGTTGCGGCGCGGACAGGTGCTCGCCGAGCAGGACCCAGGCCAGCACGGTCGCGACGACGGCCTCCAGACACGCCACGACGCCCGCGATCTGCGGGGAGAGCCGGCGCACCGACACGACACCGGTCACATAGGCGACGACGGTGGCGATCAGCACGATCCAGCCCAGCAGCAACCAGGCCGCGACGGGGGTGCCGTTCATGAGCGCACCGCCGGCGAGCACCGACCAGTCCATGTCCCAGGGGCGGGCCAGGACGGTCAGCACGGCGGCGCCGACGAGCAGGCCGTAGGCGATGACGCCGAGGGGGTCGGGGGCGTCGTCGCCGGAATCGCCGCCGTGGTCGGAGAGCACGAAGTAGCCGACCTGGCAGCAGGCGGCGCCGAGGGCGAGCAGCAGCCCGAGGGCGTCGAAGCTCAGGCCCGACCACACCTCGACCACGCAGGCCAGTCCGCCGACGGCGAGCACGACGCCGACGGCCGCGGCACGCGTGACAGGCCGCCGCTGCACGAAGCGCACCCAGCCCAGCACCAGCGCGGGCGCGAGGTACTCCACCAGCAGCGCGACGCCGACGGGGATGCGCGAGAGCGCGGCGAAGTAGCAGGCCTGGACCCCCGCCACAGCCAGCAGACCGAACCCGGCGAGCAACGCGGGCCGCCGACGCGGCAGCGCGCGGTGGCGCACGGCCAGCGGCAGCATCACCAGGGCCGCCCCCGCGACGCGCAGCCACACCACGTGCAGCGGGTCGAGCCCCGCCTCGATCAACGGCTTGGCCGCCACGCCGGATCCACCGAAGGCGAGTGCCGACGCGAGCGCGAGGGAGAGACCGAGGCCCTTCCCGCGGTGGCCCTGACTGCTTCCAGACGTATGCACCGGCTCATGATGACAGCCGACGACAGGAGCGTCACCCTTGATGACACCTGTCTCACGGGCTGGACGGTCAAACGGTCCCGCCCGTCGGCAGGGGCGCCCGGCCCGACACCGTCACCGGACGCTTCTCCTCCAGCCCGGGGCCGACGCGGCGCCGGCACCCGGCACCGTGCCGCCGCTTCCCGATCGGCCCGAACCGCCCGGCCCTGCGCTGCGACGGAGCGCCTCCCCGCTCGGCAGCGCTCGCCCGCGCCTGCCCCACCCCGCCTGCCCCACCCCGCCGGCCCTACGACTCGCCCCGGGCCGCGCGACCGCCTCGCGACAGGGGCCGACCTGTCTGCCCGGTCAGGCCCGCGCCAGGACTCGACCTGGGACCGGGGCCCTCAGCGCGGCTCCTCGCCCCCGGCGGCGCGCCCCTCCACGCGACGTCCGATACGGGCGGACACCCGACCGGCCTCGATGCCCGCGGCACCGAGCACCTCGACGGCCCGGGCACCGGGGTCGCTCACCACGGCCGCGAGCAGGTCGGCGCCCCGGGGCGGTCCGCCGCGCCCACGGGCGCGCGCGCAGGCGTGCTCCAGCGCGCCCGCGGCGAGCGGGGAGAAGCCCTCGGCCGACGTCACCACGGGGACCGAGCCGGAGTCCTCGACACTGCCCTGCCAGCGCAGCCCGTAGCCGATGCTGCGCTGCACGAGATAGCCGAGGAGACGGGCGATCTGCGCCGGGCCTCCGACGGCTGCCCGGACGTCCGGGTCCGCCTCCAGCAGGGAGTGCAGCAGATGGGCGGTGTCGACCTGCCGGTCGCCGTCCCTCACGGCCCGGCGCCGCGCACCGGCCACCACCGCCGCGAGTTCGGGGCCCAGCCCGGCGTCCTCGTCGACACGGTGCCGGACGGCCTGGTCACGGGCGGGCTGCCGGGGAGTACGGGGTTGCACAGGAACACCTCATCAGACGCATCGGGACCGCACATCCCCGGAGAGACCCATTTCCACGTCCCACGCCGAGTGCACAGCGGTCCCCTCGTCTCCTCCTTGCGGAGGAGGTCGCCCCCCGCCACGGAGGGCGGCCACCGCCCTGACACGCGCCGCCGGGGAGGCCGGCATGCGCCGCCCGCACGTCCCCCTCGGACCTGGGGAGCAGCTGCCGGCTGATGGCGTCGCCCGCCGTGGACGGCAGACAGTACGCGTACCGGGTGTACGCCTCCGAGGACGTACGGCTCGCCGAACTGTTCCGGCAGGCGTGACACCACCACGACGAGAGCGCCCTCCCCCGGGCGTGCGACGTGTTCGACGCCGCGGAGCTGCGGCAGGTGGTCCGAGCACGGCCCGGCGAGCGCCGTCCGCGGGGCGCGCCCCGGCCGCCCCCGCGGGCCGGGCCCCCGTGGTCCCCGTCGCAGCACGACGAGGGCGCCCCGCGGACGGTTCCGCGGGGCGCCCTGTGACGGGTGGGGGCTCAATCCTCGTCGGCGAGGATCAGGTACAGCTTCTTGCGGGCCTCGCCGATCACGGCCAGGGCCTTCTCACGCTGCTCCTTGCTGCCGGTCTTCCAGACCTGCCCGAAGGCCTCCATCAGCCCGAAGCCGGCCTGGCGGACGTCGTGCAGGGCCTCCCAGTCGATTCCGCGAGAGGCCTCCTCCCAGGGCGCCTCGGGCCCCTCGTCGGCGGCGGTCCGGCCCGCCTCGGTGAGCGAGAACAGCTTCTTGCCGCCCTCGGTCTCACTGACGATCAGGCCCTCGTCCTCCAACAACTGGAGGGTGGGGTACACCGAGCCGGGGCTCGGCTTCCACGCACCGCCGCTGCGCTCGGCGATCTCCTGGATCATCTCGTAGCCGTGCATCGGCCGGTCCTTGAGGAGCGCCAGGATCGACGCCCGTACGTCTCCCCTCCGCGCCCTTCCGCGCGGCCCGCCGCGCCCTCGGGGACCCCAGGGGCCGCCCGGCCCGAAGCCCGGACCGCCGAAGCCGGGACCGCCCGGCCCGAACGGCCCGAAGGCACCGCGCCGCCCCTCGAAGCCGTCCCGGCCGTACTGCCCGGGGCCGCCGTGTCCGCGCTCGTAACCGAATCCATGGGTACGCATCGCAACCACTCCATTCCATCGTTGATCTGTCGCGATGCCTCAACGATATATCGGAACCTATCGACTGACAACCCTCACGGACCGTCGCCGTCCTGTCTCATCGGGCCTTGACCGGTCTCACCGAAGTCCGACGGCCGTCCTGTTCGTCTCTGTCCCGTCGCATCGAACTGTGGCTGGTCGCATTGATCTGTGTGCCGACTTTGCGGGGCAGGGGCCGAGACAGGTTTGAGTGAGACGGTGTCCCGCTTTGGGGTGGCTCTTGTCTCGTTGCATGTGGCTTGTCGCAATCCAGTGGACATCGTCCTGGTGTGGACGATGAGGGGGAGCCGCTGAGCGGTAGGGACAGGGCGGCCGGTTTCGCCGTGGCCTGGCTCCGGGAGGGCGTGGAAGTGCGCTGGCCGCTGGGGAACGTGGTCGAGGTGGCCTTCGAGGAGGTCGTTCCGGTGCGGGAGTTTCCGTCGTACCGGGGGCAGCGGCACTTTCCGGGCTTGTACTGGGCGGCCACGATGCTGCGGCATGTGGGGTTCGAGTCGTGGCTGGAGCGGGATCACGCGATCTCGATGGACTTCGATCCGTGTGTCGCCGGGTTCTCGTCGCAGCCGTTCTGGCTGTTCTGGACGTCGGCGGAGGGGGGACGGCTGTCGCACGCGCCGGACTACTTCGCGCGGCGGGCCGATGGGTCGGCTGTCGTGGTGGACTGCAGGCCGGAGGGTCGGCGCAAGCCGCGGGACCTGGCCAAGTTCGCCGGTACGCAGGCTGCGTGCGAGGCGGTGGGGTGGGACTACCGGCTCGTCGGAGAGATCGATCGGGTGAGGGTGGCGAACCTGCGGTGGCTCGCCGGGTTCCGCCATCCGCGGTTCGGCGGGGCCGGGTTGACGGAGGCGGTGGAGGCCGCCTTCGCGGTTCCCGGCCCTCTGGTGGGCCAAGCCGCTCAGGTCGGAGACCCGATCCGGGTGCTGCCTGTCGTCTTCCATCTGCTGTGGTGCGGGCGCCTGGGGACGGATCTGTCGCGTCCCTTGGGCGATTACTCCTTGGTCTGCCGGGTGGAGGGTTGATGCCGGAGCACGAGCGGCCGCGGGGTGTGCTGCGGGTGGGTGACCGGGTCCGGTTCGATGACCGGGTCCACACGGTGGTGGGCCTGTCGGGCACGACCGTCCGCCTGGTCGACGAGCGCAACACCGCGAGCATGGTGGTGTTCGCTCACCTGATGGCGTCGGACGGGTTCGAGCTGCTGGACTCCACTGCCCCCACGTCGGGACTGCCGCCCTTCGGCCTGTTGGACACGGTTCCCGAAGTGGCTCTGCGTAAGGCCCGGTTCTTCGAGAAGCACCTGATCGAGGCGGAGACCGGGCTCCCGCCGGATGCGCCGAAGGGGACGGTTCCCCGGCCCGAGTACGACCCGCAGTGGCGGACCGTGAACGAACGGCTGGTGGCCAAGGCGGCGGAGCTGACCGCGTTGGGCACCGAGGTGTCGGAACGGACGCTGTTCCGGTTGAGGTCGAAGTGGCGGGACGAGGGGTTGTGGGGGCTGGTGGACCGGCGGGCCACCAGGCTGTCCATGGCACCGGGCACCGGCCGGGTGGACGGGCGACTGGTCGAGGCGGTGCTGGAGGCCCTGGCCGCGCAGGAGGATTTGTCGACGGGGACCCGCACCCGCGTGATTCGGCAGGCCGAGAAGCTGGTCGCCGAGCGGCACGGAGAGGGAACGGTCCCGCTTCCGTCGCGGGCAACGTACTTCCGGCTGCTCAAGTCGATGTCCGAAGGGCGCCACAGCTTCGGGGCGGCCACGACCCGGCGTTCTTTGGCCGGGCGTCCGGAGGCGCCGTTCACCCCGACTCTGGCCGCCCGACCCGGCGAGGTGGTGCAGATCGACACCACCCCGCTGGACGTGCTGGCCGTCCTGGACGACGGTGTGACGGGCCGGGTCGAGTTGACGATCGCGGTGGATGTCGCCTCCCGCACCATCTGCGCGGCGATCCTGCGTCCGGCCGGGACGAAGGCCGTGGACGCCGCGCTGCTGCTGGCACGCATGATGGTGCCGGAACCGATGCGGCCCGGATGGTCGGACGCCCTGCGAATGTCAGCCTCACTGGTCCCGCACGCCCGGTTGATGAGTGTCGATGCCCGACTGGAGCACGCCGCGGCACGTCCGGTGATCGTCCCGGACACGATCACCGTGGACCGGGGCAAGGTCTTCATCTCGGACACGTTCGTCGCGGCCTGCCGTTCACTGGGAATCTCCGTCCAGCCCGCGCGGCCGGCCACGCCGACGGACAAGGGCGTCGTGGAGCGGACGTTCGAGTCCATCAACACCCTGTTCTGCCAGCACGTCGCCGGATACGTCGGCTCCGACACCACCCGGCGCGGCCGCGACGTCCAGGCCGTCTGGACGATCGCGGAACTCGCCGATCTCTTCCATGAATGGGTCGTCGCCCGTTGGCAGACCCGCCCGCATGACTCTCTGCGCAGTCCGTTCCTGCCGGGCAAGGCCCTCTCGCCGAACGAGGTCTACGCCATGCTCGTCTCCCGCACCGGCTACCTGCCGGTCTGTCTCGGCGGTGACGACTACATCGAGCTGCTGCCGGCGGAGTGGCGGAAGATCAACGACTACGGCATCACGCTCGACTACCGCACCTACGACTGCCGGGAGCTGGGCCCTTACCGGCGCCAGCCGTCCGGAGTGGACACCAAGGGCAACCTCTGGGAGGTCCACCACGACCCCTACGACCTCTCCCACGTCTGGGTACGCGACACCCGGGCCGGAGGCTGGATCACCGTTCCCTGGACCCGGCTCGGCACGGTCTCCGCGCCGTTCGCCGACTTCACCTGGCGCCACGCCAGAGCAGTGCTGGCCGCGAAGGGAGCCGACGACACCGACGAGAACGCCATCGCCGCCGTCATCGACGACCTTCTGACCCTCGCCGGAAACGGCCCGGACCGCCGCATCGCCGCCCGCACCAAAGCGGCGACAGCCGTGCCGGCCCTGCCGCAGGCCCGGCACGAACCCGAGCCGGAGACGGACGAGGAGCCGGAAGGCGAAGAAGACATCGCCCAGGTCATCCCCTTCGGCGTGTTCGACGCCTTCACCGACGGAAGCCGCTGATGACGCACTTCTTCGAGCCCGGGGACGTCGACCATCCGCTGACGAGCAAGGAAGGCTGGGCCGCCTTCGTCGCGGAGAGCACCACTCCGCCGGCCGTCCCGCCGCCGGCGGCCCTGCAACGGCTCACCGAAGCAGAACGGACCGCCTACGACCAGGCCAGGGAGGATTACCACGCACAACTCGTCATCGTCTCCACCCCGACGATCCGCCACGTCGCCGCGACCGGCCGCAAACGCATCCTGCTCAACCGGCACCAGCACTCCGCCCGCCGCGGACTGATCGTCTCGGGACCCGCCGGGACCGGGAAGACCACCGCCATCACCCAGCTGGGCAAGAACTTCGAACAGCTCGGGCAACAGCGTGGCGAGGTCCTGCCGGACTCGTTGCCGGTCGTCTACATCACCGTCCCGCCCGCTGCCACCCCGAAGATGCTGGCCATCGAGTTCGCCCGGTTCATCGGCCTGCCGCTGCCGTCCCGCTTCAGCCAGGTCGAGGTCACCAACAAGGTCTGCGACCTGCTCTGCACCCTCGGCTGCCGACTCGTACTCATCGACGAGCTCCACAATCTCGACATCGGTACGCGGGTCGGTGCCGAGGCATCCGACCAGATCAAGTACCTGTCCGAACGCATCCCGGCGACCTTTGTCCTGGCCGGCGTCGACGTCGAGGGCACCGGGCTGTTCGCCGGACGCCGAGGCGGCCAGATCGCCAGCCGCTACACCCTCATCCCCACCAGCCCTTTCCGCCACAAGACCGAGGAACAGCGCAACTCCTGGCGATCACTCGTGGCGACGCTGGAGGAATCCTTGCGGCTGCACGCCCACCGACCGGGCACCTTGCTGAAGCTGAGCGCCTACCTGCACGACCGCACCGGCGGCATGATCGGCAGCCTGTCCCACCTCGTCCGCGAGGCCGCCCTGGACGCCATCCTCGACGGCAGCGAGAAGATCACCAAAGCCTCGCTGGAGCGAGTCGACCTGGACGAGAGCGCGGAACAGCAGAACATCCCCCGCGCCCGCCGGCGACGGACCCGCAGCGAGAAGCGCATCGCGTGACCACCGGGCTGCGGTCCCTGCCGCTCGCGCCACCGCCCGCCCACCACGAGACCATCGGCTCCTACCTGAACCGCCTCGCCGACGCCAACCACCTCACCATCGGCTACCTCTCCTCCCTGATCGGCCCGTCGCGCCAACACCGCCGCGTCGACAACCGAGTCGGCTACTGGACCCCAGACGGGCTCTCCCGGCTCGCCGCGCTGACCGGCCGAAGCACGTCCACCCTGATCCGCGCGATGCCGCCACTCGGCTCGATCGGCGACCCGCTCCGGCACCTTCGCTCCGCCACCGAGGAGGTCGTCGAACCGCGCCGTCGCCCGGCCTGCCGCCTCTGCATGGCCCGCCGACACATCCACGGCCTCGTCGTCCGCAGCACGCCGCACCACGAAGCCGTCTGCCACCGGCATCACCGCTGGCTCCTCGGCGATGAACAGCACGACCTGACACAGCTACCCGAGGTCCTGCGGGCCAACCTCCGGCACCAGCGGATCGTCCGGCGAGGCGTCCATCCCTCCACCACCCTGGCCTACATCGACGCCCGTGACCGCCTGACCAGGTGGTTCAACAGCGAGAGCAGCGGCGAGTCCCTACGACAACGCTGGAACCGGCGACTCGACGTGCTGGGCAAGGACCCGTTCGGTGATCCCCACCGTCCCTCCGAGGCCCGGATCGAGCTGGCCACCTACCCGGAAGCCGTCGCTCTCACCGTCCTGTTCTCCGCACCCTACTGGCGAGACCACCCCCAGTTGCCGGCCGAGGCAGCACGCCGTCTCGGCATCGCCCCGCAGCAACTCCTCCCTGCTGAGACTCTCGTGCGGGCAGGGCCGCTCCGGCCTTGATAGAACGGGCCCATGAGTTCGAACGACGACAAGATCGTGCAGGCCGAGCGCCACTTCGGAGTCCGATTCCCCGCAGACTATCGACACTTCCTGGCCACGGAAGGGAGCATGAGCCAGTTCATTCTTCCTGCGGACGACTTCCTCATGATCAATGCCATCGCGGAGCTCATCGAAGTCAATGAGGCCGGCGAGTTCCAGAAGCGCTTCCCCGGGAGCGTCGTCATCGGCGGAGACGGAAGCCGCGAAATGCTCACCTACGACTTCCGGCAGACACCCCCGCCGCTGGTCCTGCTCGACGTCTCCGCTCAGGACTGGTCATCCGCCATCCACCAGGCGATGTCGCTCTCCGCCCTGTTCAAGCAGTTCCCCGAAACCGGCTGGATCTGGGACGAACCCGAGTCGTCGTCTTCCTGACCGGTCTCAACGGAATTGGTGCTGCCACCTCTCAGCCACGAAGTTGGTCATCGACTTGGTCCGAAACTGCCACCTTCACCGCGAATCACGGGACCAGGAGTCTCACCATCCTGACGGAGTCCAGCTCAGGGCTGCCCTCCCTCGCCATGATCGGTGAGACGAGCACTCGACTCCGTCCACAGCTCTTCCGAGACGACCCGTTCCACCTGCCCTGAGTCTCGACTCAACCTGTCAGCCCGCAGGTCAGCGGCCCTGTCTCTGCAAGATCTAATGAGACGGGACACGTCTCGCCGAGGTCCGGTGACCGGATCAGGCCGCATACCCTCGGCCCCGTGCCCCGCGATGCGACGAGGCCCCGTCGGCTGGTTGCCGACGGGCGCACGTATCTGTGGACGCTCCGCCACAGTCACAGCCAGAGCGTGGGGACGGCAGCCGGTCCTGCCGCGAGACCCTCACGTCGTACCCGCAGCCCGCTGGCACCGGTGGCCCACTGCACCTCGTCTTCACCGGAGGCCCGGGCCGGTACGTCCCGGGCGGGGCTCCCCTGGGCTCCGGAGACGTGGGACACCTCCGGGGTGCTTTCCCTGAACCTGCACGAACCCGGCGCCGTCCGAGCCTTGCTCGACGCGGCGTCGGCCCGCGGGTGGCAGCCGGGGGTGCGGCGGGTGGTGGAGATCGACGGCTGGTCCCTGCTGGAGGCGGCAGCCGCCGCGCGGGCCGGGGCCACCGGCTCCACGGGCCCGAAACATCGGCCCCGATGACTTCGCCGACCCGCGAACCAGCCTCCCGGGAAACGATCGAACCTCGTCGAGACCGGTCGAACTCCATGAGAACGGGACTGTCGCGAAGGCGGCTCAGTGCACGGGAAACGCGGGCCTGGCCCGGCAGCCCGCTGCCCGGGCCGGGCCGACCGGCTCGCCCCTCGGGCACACCGCTCGACGGTCCGGTCACGAAAACGGTCCACCACCCGCGCATTGGACTTGGCCGGGTGCTCCGCGTCCCCTCTAGCGTGTGGAGGCATGCGCATCCGAATCGTCGACGCCTTCACCGACCGCCCGTTCACCGGCAACCCGGCCGGCGTCCTGCTCCTCGACGCCTTCCCCGACGACGACCGGCTCCGGAAAGTGGCGATGGAGGTGAACCACGCCGAGACCGCCTTCGCCCACCGGCTGCCGGCGGGCGCCGAAGCCGACTGGGCGCTGCGGTGGTTCACACCCGTCGCCGAGGTCGCCCTGTGCGGCCACGCCACGCTCGCCACGGCTCACGTCCTCGCCGACACCGGCGCGCACGAGGGCACCGTCCGGTTCGCCACCCGCAGCGGGGTGCTCATCGCCTCACCGCGCGAGGACGGCTCGATCACCCTCGACTTCCCCACCGCCCCGCTCGCCGCGGTCGACCTCCCGGCCGGGGTCGCCGAGGCCCTGGGCGCCGAGCCGCGCGCCGCCCACGACACCGGCCCGAACGTCGGCGACCTGCTGGTGGAACTGGCCGACGAGAAGACGGTGCGCGCCCTCGCGCCGGACCACAAGGCGCTCGCCGGCCACTCCGCGCGCGGCATCATCGCCACCGCCCGCGCCGAGGACCCCGCCCGGGGCTACGACTACGTCTCCCGCTGCTTCTTCCCGGGCCTCGGCATCGACGAGGACCCGGTCACGGGCAGCGCCCACACCGCACTCGCCCCCTACTGGTCCGAGCGCCTCGGACGCGCCGAACTGACCGGCCTGCAGGCGTCGCCCCGCTCCGGCCGTGTCCGCACCGAACTGCGCGGCGACCGCACCCTGCTCGGCGGCCGCGCGGTCACCGTGATCGACGGCGAACTGCTCGCCTGAGCGGGGCCCAAGGGGCGGTACGGGCCGGGGCGTACGGCCGTCAGGCCGTGGGCAGCCAGTCCACCCGGCCGGCCAGCACCGCGTACCCCACGAAGGCTCCGATGTCGAGCAGGGAGTGCGCCACGACGAGCGGCCCGACCCGCCCCCACCGCCGGTACAGCCAGACGAAGACGACGCCCATCACCATGTTGCCGATGAACCCGCCGATGCCCTGGTAGAGGTGGTAGGAGCCGCGCAGGACAGCGCTGGCGGCCAGCGCGGCACCCGGAGTCCAGCCCAACTGGCCGAGCCGGCGCAGCAGATAGCCGACGACGATGACCTCCTCCAGGACGGCGTTCTGCACGGCGGAGAGGATCAGCACCGGGAATTTCCACCACACGTCGGGCAGCGCCTCGGGCACCACGGTCAGGTTGAACCCGAGGCCGCGGGCGGCGAGATAGAAGGCGATGCCGGTACTGCCGATGACGGCCGCGACCGCCGCCCCGCGCCCGAGGTCGGGCCAGGGCCGGGTGCGGTCGAAGCCGAGGGTGCGCAGGCTCTCGCCCTCGCGCATCAGCAGGTGCGCGACGAGCGCGACGGGCACCAGCGCCGAGGCGATCCCGAAGAGCTGCCAGGCCAGGTCGAGCCACGGACGGCCGGGCGCGGCCGAGGCGTTGAGGGTGGCCGCCTGGTCCTTCAGACCACCCGGCGCGGTGGCCGACCCGATGAAGCTGATCAGCGCCGACAGCCCGCTGGCGCCCAGCGAGAGCGCGAGAACCAGCAGTGTCTCGTCACGCAGCGTCCGCCGCGTCAGCCGCCGCTCGGGAAAGGTCTCCGCCACCTGCCGCCTCCAGTTGCTCAGTCCCGCTCGTTCCGGCGTCCACCGGTGCGGGGCCTCGCAAGAGACTACGAAGAGGGTGGGCGGGGGATGCGGAGGGGGGCGGGCGGCGGCCCGCGACATCACCCCAGAGGTACCGGCTCGGGCAGGCCGACCGGCCAGGTGTGGACCGGATCGCCGAGGTTCGTCAGCTCGCGGTAGCGCCGGGTGGTCGCCGCCAGGGCGGCGTCCCGGGTCATCCCGGTCTCCAGAGCGCGGTGGAAGGTGGCGGCCTGCCAGGCGGCGCCGTTGGTCCGGCGTCGGCAGCGCTCCTCGATGACGCCGAGGTACAGGTCCCGGTCGGCGGTCTCGACCCCCCATGCGTCGAGCCCGGCCTCGGCGAGCGGGAGCAGTTCGTCCCTGACGAGGCTCACCGCGTCGACCTCGGCGGTGCCTCCCAGCCGGCCGCGGCGCGGCCACTCCAGGCGCGCGTCGATGCCGTACCGGCACGCCGCGTCGAAGTTGGCGGCGGCGGCCTCGAAGGGCAGCCGCGTCCACACCGGCCGGGCGTCCTCGGCGAGGGCACGGACGACGCCGTAGTAGAAGGCCGCGTTGGCGACGACGTCGGTGACGGTGGGGCCGGCCGGCAGTACCCGGTTCTCCACCCGCAGATGCGGCACCCCGTCCGCGATCCCGAACACGGGGCGGTTCCAGCGGTAGATGGTGCCGTTGTGCAGGACGAGTTCGGCGAGCCTCGGCACGCCGCCGGCCGCGAGGACCGCCAGGGGGTCCTCGGGGTCGCAGATCGGCAGGAGCGCGGGGAAGTAGCGCAGGTTCTCCTCGAACAGCTCGTGTGCCGAGGTGATCCACCGCTCCCCGAACCAGGTCCGCGGCCTGACCCCCTGCGCCTGGAGTTCCGGCGGGCGGGTGTCGGTGGACTGCTGGAAGAGCGGGGGCCGCGACTCGCGCCACAGCTCATGGCCGAACAGGAAGGGCGAGTTGGCACCGACGGCGATCTGCGCCGCGGCGACGGCCTGGGCCGCATTCCACACGTCGGAGAATCGCGCGGGGGTGACCTGGAGGTGCAATTGCACGGAAGTGCACGCGGCTTCAGGTGCTATCGACCGCGAGGTGCAGGTCAGATGCTCGACCCCCTCGATGTCGAGGGAGAAATCCTCTCCCCGGGCGGCCACGATCTGGTCGTTCAGGAGGGTGTAGCGGTCGGCCTCGGAAAGATTGGACGAGACCAGATCGTCGCGGTCGAGCGTCGGTAGAATGCCGATCATCGCTATCGACGCGTCGACCTCGCCGGCTTTTCGGTCGGCATATGCCAGCGAGGTGCGCAGTTCCTCGGCGAGCCGATCGAATACCCGGCCGCCCAGGCGGTGCGGAGCGATGTTGACCTCCAGATTGAACATGGCGAGTTCTGTTTGGAAATCTTGGCTCGCGATGCGCTCGAGTACTTGCGCGTTCAGCATTTTCGGCTGCCCGTCGGCGCCCACCAGATTCAATTCGATCTCCAGCCCCATCAGGTTCTTCGGGCGATCGAACCGCTGCTGGGCCAGGAGCTGCTCCAGCCCCGTCAGGCACTGCCGCAGCTTCTCGCGGTAGTGCTGGCGATCCGACAGGTCGAACCGACCTGCCACGACCTTCTCGCCCATGCAACGCGTCCCTTCGTGACGGGGCGGCCCGGCCGCCGGTGTCCGGGTCAGGTGTCCGGGTCAGGTGGGATGATGCCCAGCCGATGCGATCGATAACGTCCCGCTCGCGCGCCCCGCCCGCTACGCTGGGGGCGGAGTCCGGAGGCACATTCACCGGGCAAGGGGCGAAGGCGGGATTCGCGGTACCGGGATCTCGTGAAAAACGCCGACGAGAATTGGCCGACCGTTGCCTGCGCAGCTGCCGAGGTCACCGCCGTGAGGCCCGTTCGAAATCGGGAGGATTCCCGCGTATCGTCGACGTGATGGCCTCTTGCCGAGAGCGCCCGAAACGGCTAGCCGAACCACCATGTGAACACGTGTCGTATAAACTCCGCACACAAGGCACTAGGTGGGCGCCCACGGTCACGCGCCTGTCGTCCCGGTGACGGACGGCAGCCGCACGCACACCCCTCGTTCCACACCCCGGCCTCACCCCTGTGACCCCGAGAGCTGACAGTGTCGTCCGCCCCCGCCCCGCACTCGCGCCGCCATGCCTGTCGAACGAGAGGCGACCCACCATGCCGCTGCATGTCCCCCCGGCTCCCGCGCCCGCCCTGCGCTCCGTCCTCACGGCACTCGGTTCCCCCACCGCAGTCCGTGAGGCACCGACCCCCTCCCTGCGCTCGGCCTCGCACCCCGCAGTTCCCGAGCTGCCGCTCCCCCTGCACGTCCTGCACCACACGACCCCCGACGGCGCCACCGCCACCCGGCTCGTCGGCTGGCGGTTCCTGATCCGCTGCGGCGACCGCGCGGTGGCCGCGGCGGAGACCCGTCCGACCCCCGACGGCTGGACCTTCTCGCACTTCTTCGAGGGCCCCTACGTCGCCGCCACCGAGCGGGCGCTGCACCAGGCCGAGTCCGTGACCCAGCCCTTCCAGCCCCGCCTGCTGTCCGTGCCCGGCCTGTACATGCTCACCCTGTGGCTGCACGGCGACTGCACCGCCGACGGCGCGGCCGGCCGTCCGGCCGCCACCGATCTGTTGGTGCCGCTGGCACCCGCCCCGCCCGGCATCTCCGCCGACCGCCCGCACCGTGTCGCGGACCTGCTCCCGATCCTCACACACCGGGTGACCCCGGCGACCACCCCGCTGCTCGGGTCACCCGCCTGAGGAGCGCCACAACCGCTTTCCCTCCGTGCCCCGTCGCCGCGTGTCCGCGGCGGCGGGGCACGATGCCGTCGGCGTCGGCCGTCTTCCGCGATCGGGCGCTTTCCCCTTGCGCGCCGACAGGCGCTCCTCCGAGCGGAAGGCCGCTCAGAGGGTCAATTCCCCAAGTACTCCGGCCACTCTGGGCCACTGTCAACCACCCAAAGTGATAGTCGAGTTGAATTGAACCGCCCGGCCGGGTGATGCGTCATCATTCTGTGAGAAGCGGTGCTGCGAAATCCCTGCGGATCGACGCCCGTAGGGCAACACTGGATTCCAACCGAACGTGTCATCTACGGGGGCCCGGACATGATCACATCAGAGCGAAAGATCCCACCCATGTGCCAGCACCAGCCACCGTGCCCGACAGCCGATTCCGCCGACCGGGAGTCCGCCCGCCTCACGGCGCACCACCCGGAGCAGGGCTGGAGCCTGCTGTGCAACGGCGTGCTCCTCTTCGAGGACACCGGTGAGCTCCTGCCGGACGGCCAGGTCATCGCCCCACACCGCCCGCTGGGCACCGGACAGGTGATGACGGCCGCCTGAGCACCACCCGGCGGCACCCGTGCCGCCACCGCCCCACCGGGGCCGGCCCGCGGCCGCCATGCCGCGCACCGGCCCCTTCTCTGCCCTCCGGCGCGTGGTTCCCACCCGGGCCGCTTCGTCGAGCGGCGCCCTCAGCGGGCCGCCTCCAGTGCCGCCCCCGTCTGAGCGGCCAGCGTCACCGCCACCAACCGGGCCTGGAGCGACGGCACGGGCCCCGTTCCCGGCGTCAGCATGAAGCGCCCGAGGTAGTGGCCGCTGCCCCACACGCGCAGCTCGATCTCGCCCCCCGGCCAGCCCCTCGCGCCCAGGTCCCACGGCAGACCCCCCACCGTGACGGTGCCGTCCGCCTCCAGCCGGGCCGGCCGGCCCAGCAGCGTCCCGTACTCGAAGCGGCAGCGGGCCGGGCCGAGCAGCTCGCCCAGCTGCCCGCACACGTGGTCCACCACGGTGTCCGCCGACCGCGCGGTGTGCACGAGCGCGGCGGTGCCGTGGAGACGGGCCAGGTAGTCCGCGCCGGTGACCGTTCCCGCCTCCAGGCGCCGGGCCCGGGCCGCGAGCCGGGAGACCATCAGACCGACGGCGAGCAGGAGCAGCGTCGTCTCGATGTCGGCGGGGGCGGAGATGTCGAAGCTGCCGTAGGGGCGCGTGTGGAAGACGTCGAAGCAGGCCGCGGCCGACAGCGCGGTCGGCACCTGCGCGGTCCGGCTGCCGAGCATGGCGACCGTGACGACGGCCGCGACCAGGAACAGCGCGGCGTGGGTCCGTAGGGAAGGATCACGGAACGGCACCAGTGCGAGCGCCACGACGAAGGGCGCGGACAGACCGGCGACCAGGACGAACCGGTCGCGTGCGGCCGGGCCGGTCGCCCACGGCCGGTGCGGGGAGCGGAACATTCGCCGTGTCCCGGTTGCCGTACTCATCGGGCACCTCCTGCGCCGGCTGGGAACGGTTCGGTGGGCCGACGGGCCCTGCCGGGGCCGACACCCCGATGCGCTCGACCCGCCACCCGGAGTGTCCTCGGGCCCGAGGGTTCCGTCCATGGCCCCGCATGCCGAACCGGACGCCCGCGCCGGCGCCCACCTCACCCCGCGGTGCCCGTCTCTCGCTCCGCGCCCCGCGGCTCCTGTCCGTCCCGGCGGGCCCGACGGCGGGAGCGCCTCCCGCGCGCCTATCGTGACCGGCATGCAGTCCTACACCATCGGCCAGGCAGCACGGCTGCTCGGCGTGAGCCCCGACACCGCGCGCCGCTGGGCGGACGCCGGCCGCATGACCACCCACCGCGACGACAGCGGACGGCGGCTGATCGACGGGCGGGACCTCGCCGCCTTCTCCGTCGAGCTCGCCCGGACGGGCATCGGCGGGGAGGGGGACGAGACGCGGTACACCTCGGTCCGCAACGCCTTCCCCGGCATCGTCACCGCGATCAAGCTCGGCGACGTCGCCGCCCAGGTGGAGATCCAGGCCGGCCCGCACCGGCTGGTCTCCCTGCTCACCCGCGAGGCCGTGGAGGAGCTGGGGCTGGAGGTCGGTGTGGAGGCCACGGCGCGCGTGAAGTCGACAAACGTCCACGTCGACAGGGCGTGACCGGAGACCCGCTCCCTGTCGGAACGCACATGCGACCCCACAACATCCTCATGCTTGGCTCATGCGATGCGACAGATGATTTCCACCTCGCATCTACGGAAGTATGATCGGCGCACGGGAGGGGTCCCGCAGACCCCTCCCCCGAAGCACCGAGGGAGTGGACCCGTGACGACCCGTCCCGCGCGCCGAACCGACCGCCGTCGCCGGCTCACCGGTCCCACCGCCGTGTCGGCCGCCGCCCTGCTGGCGCTGAGCGCCTGCTCCGCCTCGTCCGGGACGTCGGGGACGGACGGTGCCGCCGCAGGATCCCGGAGCCCGTCGGCACCGGCGGGGCTGTCCGGAACCGTCACCGTCTTCGCGGCCGCCTCCCTGAAGGAGAGCTTCACCGAACTGGGCACGCGGTTCGAGAAGGCCCACCCGGGTACCCACGTCAGCCTCAACTTCGGCGGCAGCGACACCCTGGCCGCCGGCATCACCGGCGGCGCACCGGCCGACGTCTTCGCCGCCGCCAGCACCCGGACGATGTCCGTCGTGACGGACCAGGGGGACGCCGACGGCGCTCCGGTCACCTTCGCCCGCAACCAGCTGGAGATCGCCACACTGCCCGGCAACCCCGACCGGATCACCTCCCTCGCGGACCTGACCCGGCCGGGCCTCAAGGTCGTCCTGTGCGACGCGTCCGTGCCGTGCGGGGCCGCCGCGCGGAAGGCCCTGGACGCCGGCGGTGTGAGCCTCACCCCGGTCTCCTACGAGGAGGACGTCAAGGGCGCCCTGAACAAGGTCGTGCTCAAGGAGGCGGACGCGGCCCTCGTCTACCGGACCGATGTGAAGGCCGCGGGTGACAAGGTGGCGGGCGTGGACTTCCCCGAAGCGGCGCGGGCCGTCAACGACTACCCGATCGTCGCGCTGAAGAACGGGGACAACGCCGCGGCGGCCCGCGCCTTCATCGACCTGGTGCGGTCCGCCGACGGCCGGAAGGTACTGACCGACACCGGGTTCCGCACGCCATGACACCGCCCCGTCCGACCGGCACCGCCACCGTCCTCCCGGGCGGCCCGCGGCGCGGTCGCCCCCGCACCGGCGTTCCGCTGCCGCTGCTGCTGCCCGCCCTGGCCGGACTGGCCTTCCTGGTGCTCCCCTTGGCCGCCCTGCTGGTCCGGGCCCCGTGGAGCAGCCTGCCGGAGCAGCTGACCAGCCCGGAGGTGTGGCAGGCGCTCCGGCTGTCCCTGGTCTGCGCGACCTCCGCGACCGCGCTGAGCCTCGTGGTCGGTGTGCCCCTCGCCTGGCTGCTGGCCCGCACCGACTTCCCCGGCCGCGGCCTGGTCCGCGCGCTGGTGACGCTGCCGCTCGTCCTGCCCCCGGTCGTCGGCGGCGTCGCCCTGCTGCTCGCCCTGGGCCGCAACGGCATCGTCGGCCGGTGGCTGGACGCCTGGTTCGGCGTCACCCTGCCGTTCACCACGGCCGGGGTCATCCTCGCGGAGACGTTCGTGGCCATGCCGTTCCTCGTCATCACCGTCGAGGGCACCCTGCGGGCCGCCGACCGGCGCTACGAGGAGGCGGCCCAGACCCTGGGGGCCTCCCGCTTCACCGCTTTCCGCCGGGTCACCCTGCCGCTGATCGCCCCGGGTGTCGCCGCGGGCGCCGTCCTGGCCTGGGCCCGCGCGCTGGGCGAGTTCGGCGCGACCATCACCTTCGCGGGCAACTTCCCCGGCCGTACGCAGACCATGCCGCTCGCGGTCTACCTCGCACTGCAGAACGACCCGGCCGCCGCCATCGCCCTGAGCCTGGTCCTGCTGGCGGTCTCCGTCGCGGTCCTCGCGGGGCTCCGGGACCGCTGGACGAACGCCTCATGACCGACGCCACCCCCGCCGCCTCCGCTCCGGCCCCGCGCGGTGCCCGGGACGACGGCCTCGACGCCCACCTGATCGTCGACCGCGGCTCGTTCCGCCTCGACGTGCCCCTGACCGCGGCCCCCGGCGAGGTCGTCGCCCTGCTCGGCCCGAACGGCGCCGGCAAGACCACCGCGCTGCGCGCCCTGGCCGGGCTCGCCCCCCTCTCCGGCGGTCATCTGCGGCTGGACGGCAGGGAGCTGGACCGCACTCCGCCCGAGTCCCGCCCGGTCGGCGTCGTCTTCCAGGACTATCTGCTCTTCCCGCATCTGACGGCCCTGGACAACGTGGCCTTCGGACCGCGCTGCCGGGGAGCCGGCCGGGCCGAGGCCCGCACCCGGGCCGCCGCCTGGCTCGACCGCATGGGCCTGGCCGGCCACTCCGGCGTCAAGCCGCGCCGCCTGTCCGGAGGGCAGGCCCAGCGCGTCGCCCTCGCCCGGGCGCTCGCCACCCTGCCGCGCCTGCTCCTTCTCGACGAGCCACTGGCCGCGCTCGACGCCCGCACCCGCCTGGAGGTCCGAGCCCAGCTCCGCCGGCACCTGGCGGAGTTCGAGGCCGTCGCCGTGCTGGTCACCCATGACCCGCTGGACGCCATGGTGCTGGCCGACCGGCTGGTCGTCGTCGAACACGGCCGTGTCGTCCAGGAGGGCACGCCCTCGGACATCGCCCGCCACCCTCGCACCGACTACATCGCCCGGCTCGTCGGCCTGAACCTCTACCGGGGCCGGGCCGAGGGCCACACGGTCCGGCTCGACTCCGGATCGGAGATCACGACCGCCGAGGAGCTGAGCGGACCGGTCTTCGTCGCCTTCCCGCCGGGTGCCGTGACCCTGCACCGCGACCGCCCCACCGGCTCCAGCGCCCGCAACCTGTGGCACTGCGCGATCGAGGGTCTGGAGATCCACGGCGACCAGATCCGCGCCGACCTCACCGGTGCGCTCCCGATCGCCGCGGACCTCACCACCGCCGCGGCGGCGGAGCTGGACCTGCACCCCGGTGCACCGGTCTGGGCGACGGTGAAGGCGACGCAGACCCACGCCTACCCGGCGTGAGCGGCCACCGGCACTACGGTGACGGCCATGACCCTGAGCATGCGCAACCAGCTCTCCGGCACGGTCACCACCGTGACGTCCGGCGAGGCCATGGCGACCGTCCGCGTCGCGCTCACCGGCGGCGGGCAGCTCACCGCCGCGATCACGAAGGAGGCCGCCGAGGACCTCGGCCTCGGTCCGGGGGTCGCCGTGCGGGCCCTGGTGAAGTCGACGGAGGTCTCACTGGCCACCGGTCCGGTCCGGGGCCTGTCGGTCCGCAACCGGCTCCCCGGCATCGTCACCGGCCTGGCCGCCGGCCCCGCCATGGCCTCGGTGAAGGTCGCCGTCGACGGCGCCGAGCTGACGGCGGCCGTGACCCGGGACGCGGTCGACGACCTGTCCCTCGCCGAGGGCTCCGCCGTCGTCGCCCTGTTCAAGGCGACCGAGGTCGCCCTCGCCACGGTCTGAGCAGCACGTCCGAGCAGCACGAAGGGCCCCGCCGGATACCGGCGGGGCCCTTCGTCGAGTCGCTCAGTCCTCGTACGCGTCCAGCGGCGGGCACGAGCAGACCAGGTTCCGGTCGCCGAACGCCTGGTCGATACGGCGCACCGGCGGCCAGTACTTGTCCGCGGCCGACACACCGGCCGGGAAGACCGCCGTCTCACGGCTGTAGGGGTGCTCCCACGCGCCGCCCAGCGCACGGGCGGTGTGCGGGGCGTTGCCCAGCGGGTTGTCCTCCGCCGGCCACTCGCCCGAGCCGACCTTCTCGATCTCCGCGCGAATGGCGATCATCGCCTCGCAGAACCGGTCCAGCTCGGCGAGGTCCTCGGACTCGGTCGGCTCGATCATCAGCGTGCCGGCCACGGGGAACGACATGGTCGGCGCGTGGAAGCCGTAGTCGATCAGCCGCTTGGCGACGTCGTCCACGCTGACACCGGTCGCCTTGGTCAGGGGACGCAGGTCGATGATGCACTCGTGGGCGACGAGCCCGCCCGGCCCGGTGTAGAGGACCGGGTAGTGCGGCTCCAGGCGCTTGGCGATGTAGTTGGCGGACAGCACGGCCACCTGCGTGGCCCGCTTGAGCCCCTCTCCGCCCATCAGGCGGACGTACGCCCAGGAGATGGGCAGGATGCCCGCGGAGCCCCAGGGGGCGGCGGAGACCGGGCCGACACCGGTCTGAGGGCCGGCCTCGGGCTGCATCGGGTGGTTGGGCAGGTACGGCGCGAGGTGGCCGCGCACGGCCACCGGGCCGACGCCGGGCCCGCCGCCGCCGTGCGGGATGCAGAACGTCTTGTGCAGGTTCAGGTGGGAGACGTCCCCGCCGAAGTGGCCGGGTTTGGCGAGACCGACCAGGGCGTTGAGGTTGGCGCCGTCCACGTAGACCTGACCGCCCGCCTCGTGGACCTGCGCGCAGATGTCGGCGACGTGCTCCTCGAACACGCCGTGCGTGGACGGGTAGGTGATCATGAGCACGGCCAGCTCGTCACGGTACTGCTCGATCTTGGCCCGCAGGTCCTCGACGTCGATCTCGCCGTCCTCGGCGGTCCTGACGACGACGACCCTCATCCCGGCCATGACGGCGCTGGCAGCGTTGGTGCCGTGCGCGGAGGACGGGATGAGGCAGACCGTGCGCTGGTCGTCGCCGTTGGCCCGGTGGTAGCCGCGGACCGCCAGCAGACCGGCCAGCTCACCCTGCGAACCGGCGTTGGGCTGCAGGCTCACCCTGTCGTAGCCGGTGACCTCGGCGAGACGTTCCTCCAGCTCGCGGATGAGCGTGAGGTAGCCCTGCGCCTGCTCGGCGGGCGCGAACGGGTGCAGCTGCCCGAACTCCGGCCAGGTGACCGGCTCCATCTCCGTGGTCGCGTTGAGCTTCATGGTGCACGAGCCCAGCGGGATCATGCCGCGGTCGAGCGCGTAGTCCCGGTCGGACAGCCTGCGCAGGTAACGCAGCATCGCGGTCTCGGAGCGGTGCTCGCGGAAGACGGGGTGCGTCAGGTAGTCGTCGGTGCGCAGCAGGCCCTGCGGCAGCGCGTCCTCGGTGTCCGCGTCCAGCGCCTCGACGTCGCCGTCGACCCCGAAGGCCTGCCAGACGGCCGCGAGCTGCGCCCGGGTGGTGGTCTCGTCACAGGCCATCGAGACGTGGTCGGCGTCGGCGAGGTGGAGGTTGACCCCGTTGCCGCGGGCGGCGGCGACGATCTCGGCGGCCTTCCCGGGCACCTCGGCGGTCAGCGTGTCGAAGAAGGCGCCGTGCACGACCTCGACGCCGCCGGCACGCAGACCGGCCGCGAGCAGGGAGGCGTAGCGGTGCGTGCGCCGCGCGATGGCCCGGAGCCCCTCGGGCCCGTGGTACACCGCGTACATCCCGGCCATGACGGCGAGCAGCACCTGCGCGGTGCAGATGTTGCTGGTGGCCTTCTCCCGCCGGATGTGCTGCTCGCGCGTCTGCAGGGCGAGGCGGTAGGCCTTGTGCCCGTCGGCGTCGACGGAGACGCCGACGAGCCGTCCGGGCAGGCTGCGCGCGAACTTCTCGTGCACGGCCATGTAGCCCGCGTGCGGTCCGCCGAAGCCCATCGGCACGCCGAAGCGCTGCGTGGTGCCGACGGCGATGTCGGCGCCCAGCTCGCCCGGCGACTTCAGGAGCGTCAGGGCGAGCAGGTCGGCCGAGACGGTGACGAGGGCGCCCAGCTCGTGCGCCTGGTCGATGAGCGGCTTGATGTCGCGTACGGCGCCGGAGGCACCGGGGTACTGGATCAGCACGCCGTTGATCTCGCGGGCGGCGATGTCGGCGGGGATGCCGTCGCTGAGGTCGGCGACGACCACCTCGACACCGGTCGGCTCGGCCCGCGTCCGGATGACGGCGACGGTCTGCGGCAGGGCGTCCGCGTCGACCAGGAAGAGGCCGTTCTTCTTCCTGCCCATCCGGCGGGACAGGGCCATGGCCTCGGCGGCGGCGGTGCCCTCGTCCAGCAGCGAGGCGCCGGAGGTGGGCAGACCGGTCAGCTCGGCGACCACGGTCTGGAAGTTCAGCAGGGCCTCCAGCCGGCCCTGGGAGATCTCCGGCTGGTACGGCGTGTACGCCGTGTACCAGGCCGGGTTCTCCATGACGTTGCGGAGGATGACGGGCGGGGTGAAGGTGCCGTAGTACCCGAGGCCGATCATGGAGCCGAGGACCTGGTTGCGGTCGGCCAGCGTGCGCAGCTCGGCCAGCACCTCGGCCTCGGTCCGGGATCCGGGCAGGTCCAGGGCGTCGGCGTTCTTGATCACATCCGGCACCGCGGCGGCGGTGAGCTCGTCGAGCGAGCCGTATCCGACCTGCGCGAGCATCTTGGCCCGTGCCTCCTGGTCGGGCCCGATGTGGCGCTGCTCGAAGGGGATGCCCTGTTCGAGCTCGGAGAGCGGGGTACGGTGGGCGGTCATTGCGGAGGCCTCCTGGTCTGACGCGACCTTCGAGGGGCACCACGGCGCGGGTGCCCGGACGGCCTCCCCCTCTGTCATCTCGACCTGAGAGCTTCACCGGGCCGCCCAGGGGCACCCGGCTTTCACCGTCGGTGAGAGCGGAAGCCGTCGGCACCCGCCCTGCTTTCCAGAGTGACCTCGTCCGTACGGTACGTGAGCCTGAGAGATTCCGGGGAGGATTTGCTCCTTCGGCGCCTCCGGGAACCTCTCCGGAGGACTCTCCCGCACGGGGTCAGCAGCCGCTGCCAGAGTACCAGCGACGTCACCGGACGGGCCTTCGAGTGGCCGCTCGCCCGAATGTGCTCTTTTGTAGTGCTTACGGATGAGTTGCGACCGAGTGGAGGGACCGTGCAGACCGACATCGATCCGCGCAACCTGATAGGCCGCAAGGCGTTCGACCGCAACGGCGTCAGGATCGGCACCATTGACGAGGTCTACCTCGACGACGCCACCGGTGTACCGGAGTGGGCCGCGATACGCACCGGCCTGTTCTCCCGGGACGCCTTCGTCCCCCTGGAACCCAGCGAGCTGATCGAGGGCACCCTGCGCATCCCCTTCGACCGCGCCCTGATCAAGGACGCGCCCGACTTCGGTGTGGGCCGTCACCTCTCCCCCGACCAGGAGCTCCAGCTCTACCACCACTACGGCCTCGACATCGCCGCGCCTCCCGCACCGCCCGACCGCGACTTCGGCAAGCTGGCGGGGACGGAGGACGCCGACGCCCCGGAGGACGCCGACGCCTGAGCGCAACCGCCCACGCGGCGCCGGACGGTACGGGGCGCCGGGCCCCTGTACCGCACCGACAGCGCCGGGAGAGAAGGCTGCCCCCTCCGGACCCAGCGGCCGGCCCGCGCCCGGCCGGTCACGCATGTGCACGACCGACGGCCTCCCCTCCGCCGGACGGTTCCGGCACCAGGGGCAGCGGCTCCGCCGGCTCCAGGTCCGGGTCGTCGACCCGGAACGTGCGCACCCGCCCCGGCCCGGAGTACGGCGTCTCGAAGCGGACGGTGACCCTGCCCAGGCCGCTGCCCTGCACCCACCCGGGCCCGTACGCGGTGTGCCGCACGTCGTGGCCCGGATGCCACCGCCGCTCCACGGGCTGCGCCCCCTCCGGACCCGGCGGCCGGTCCGCCTCGGCCTCCTGGCCGCCCTCCGCCCGCTCCCGCACGATCCGCGCCACCTCTGCGGTCTCCGCCGACTCCGCGGCGTCCGCGGCCGCGGCGGCCTCGGCGGCCTGCGCGAAGAGGTCCTCCTGGGTGTAGTCGGCGAGCCCGCTGACGCCGACCCCGAGCAACCGCACACCGCCCGTGGTGTCCACGGCGTCCAGCAGACGCGCCGCCGCCTCCCGCACCACCGCCACGTCGTCGGTCGGACCACGCAGCGTCTCCGACCGGGTCAGCGTGGAGAAGTCGTAGCGCCGTACCTTCAGCACGATCGTGCGCCCCGAGAGATGGGCCCCGCGCAGCCTGCGCACGCACCGCTCGGCGAGCCGCTGCACCTCCAGCCCGATCCGCGTCCGGTCGTGGATGTCGACGTCGTAGGTGTCCTCGACGGACACCGATTTCGCCTCCCGCTCGGCGACCACCGGCCGGTCGTCGCGTGCCAGGGCCATCGCGTACACCCCGTGCCCGTGGGCCTTGCCCAGCAGCCGGACCAACTCGTCCTCGCCCGCCTCGACGATCTCGTCGACCGTGGCGATCCCGGCGCGCCGCAGGTGGTCCCCGGTGGCCGGGCCGACACCGGGAAGGGTCCGCACGGACATCGGGCCGAGCAGCGCCCGCTCGGTCCCTGGTTCGATCAGCACCAGGCCGTCCGGCTTGGCCTGCTCGGAAGCGATCTTCGCGAGCATCTTGGAGCCGGCGAGTCCCACGGAACCGGTCAGTCCGGTCACCTCCCGGATCTCCGCGCGCAGCCGCACCCCCACCAGCCGCGACGATGCGCTGTCCCAGGCCACTCCCCCGGCCTCCAGGTCGACGAACGCCTCGTCCAGGCTCAACGGCTCCACCAGCGGCGACAACTGCCTCAGGAGCCCCATCACCTGCTCGCTGATCGACCGGTAGAACCCGCCGCGCGGTGTCAGATAGGCGGCGTGGGGCGCGAGCCGACGCGCCTGCGCCGTGGGCATCGCGGAGTGCACACCGAAGACCCGCGCCTCGTACGACGCGGTCGCCACGACCCCGCGGGGACCGATCCCGCCCACCACGACGGCCTTCCCGCGCAGACTCGGCTTGGAGGCCTGTTCCGCCTGGGCGAAGAAGGCATCCATGTCGAGATGCAGGATCGTCGGCGCGGTTCTCACATCTCCGATGCTGCACCACGCCACTGACAATGCCCCTCAGGGAGCGCTCCGCGGGCCGCGGGGCCGTGCGGGTACCCGGGAAAACCGCTCAGACGGCCCGGTTCCGCCGCCGTGCGAGCTCGTCGGCCGGATTGTGCCCGACCAGGGTCTCGCCGGTGTCGACCCGCTCCCCGTGGAGCTGGGACAGAGCGCTCTCCACGTCCCGCCACACGACGCCCACCGCGATGCCGAAGACGCCCTGACCGCCCTGGAGCAGGGCGTGCACCTCGTCGGGCGAGGTGCACTCGTACACGGTCGCGCCGTCGCTCATCAGGGTCATGCGCTCCAGATCACTGAAGCCGCGTTCGCGCAGGTGCTGGACGGCGGTGCGGATGTTCTGCAGGGACACACCGGTGTCGAGGAAACGCTTGACGATCTTCAGGACGACGACGTCCCGGAAGCTGTACAGGCGCTGCGTGCCGGACCCGTAGGCCGGCCGGACGCTCGGTTCGACGAGTCCGGTGCGCGCCCAGTAGTCCAGTTGCCGGTAGGTGATCCCGGCGGCCGCACAGGCGGTCGGACCGCGGTAGCCGATCTCCTCGGACCCCATGGACGTCGCCCCTCCGCTGCTCGGCACGGCCGTCGGTCGCTGCGGGGCATGATCGGCCGCGTTGCTGTGGTGGGGATACCCCCCGGCCGCGCGGAGCCGAGCACTCTGGGGCGGGTACCGACCGCTCGCCCCGGGACCGGGTCCGGGAGCACCCTCAGCCATACCGTCGCCGCTGCTTCTCACGCCGACCTCCGTCCTTGACCTGCCTCCTCGACGGTAGGCAGCCACCAGGGGTGCGTCAACGACCGCCACACTCGGCACGCCGAGTGATAATCACCCTGGGAGTGGTTTCCCGTCCCCCGCCGCGGGGAAAGGCTAGCCGAATGCGCTCGCGGAGAGCCGCTGGACGCTCGCAATCGCCTCGGGCATGTGCCGAGACGCCGGTGCCCACCGCGTGGTAGCAAGCCACCGGAGGGCGCCCCCGCCGCCCGCGAACACCGGACCGGCGGGCGGCCCCCGGACCTACTGGCTGCTGGTACCGAAGTCCTCGGGCGAGATCTGGTCGAGGAACTCGCGGAACTTCTCCACCTCGTCCTCCTGCTCGTCCGGAATGGCGATGCCGGCGTCGTCGAGCACCGCGTCACTGCCGTAGATCGGCGTGCCGGTGCGCAGGGCGAGCGCTATGGCATCGGAGGGACGGGCGCTCACCTCGACGCCGCTGGCGAACACCAGCTCGGCGTAGAAGACGCCCTCACGCAGGTCCGTGATGCGCACTTCGGTGAGCTCCTGGCCGACAGCTTCCAGCACGTCCTTGAACAGGTCGTGAGTCAGCGGCCTCGCAGGGGCCATGCCCTGCTGGGCGAAGGCGATCGCCGTCGCCTCCCCCGGCCCGATCCAGATGGGGAGGTAGCGGTCGCCTCCCACTTCGCGCAGGAGCACGATCGGTTGGTTGGAGGGCATTTCGACCCGGACACCTACGACATCGAGCTCGTTCACACAGCAACCCTAGGCCGTGCCCGGGACGTTTGGGTAGTCGGGCCGGGAACGCGTGGCCGATCACGCACCGCGAGCGCCCCTCAGGGCAACCGCACGCCGAGGGCCGTCTGCACCAGCGCGGCGTGCAGCTTCACCGTGAGCCCCGCCAGCTCCCTGGAGCGCGTCTCGGCGAGGATCCTGGTCTGCGGATTGCGGTGGCGCTTCAGCGGGGCCACCACCTGCTCCACCAGCCCGGCCTCCCGATCGGCGGCGGCCTTCATCACCCGCAGGTGCCGCGGCTCGATCCCGAAACGGCCCAGCTGGGCGACGAGGGAGGCGACGGTGACCGCCTCCGCGTCGTACAGACCGTCCTCCAGCGGGGCGAGAAGTCCGTACGACTCCCACTCCTGAAGGTCCTGCTCACCGATCTCGGCCGCGGCCAGTAGTTCGGCCCGCCCGATCCGGGCCGCGGTCCGCTCCTCGGAGAGCTCCGGCACGGGCTCCCCGGACCGCTGCCGGCTCAGCGCGGGCAGCGGCGCCGCCTCGCCGCGCTCGACGGCGTCCAGATGCTCCCGGATCACTCTGAGCGGCAGATAGTGGTCACGCTGCATCCTGAGCACCTGGGCCAGGCGCTCCACGTCCCCGGCGCTGAACTTGCGGTACCCCGACGGGCTCCGCTCCGGCTCGATGAGCCCCTCCGACTCCAGGAAACGGATCTTGGAGATGGTGACTTCGGGGAACTCCTCGCGCAGGACGTTCAGCACCGTGCCGATGCTCATCGGCCCACTGTCCGCGGCGGCGGCACCGCTGCCGGCACCGCCGCTCGGTGTTCGAAGCATGCGCCTTCCCTGGGGATTCCCCCCGGACGGCGTCCGGGGGCGGGTCAGTAGCCCCGCTGGCTCGCGTAGAAGACCAGCCGGTACTTGCCGATCTGGACCTCGTCGCCGCTCGACAGAGCGACCTGGTCGATCCGCTCACGGTTGACGTAGGTGCCGTTCAGGCTCCCCACGTCGGCGACGGTGAACGAGCCGTCCGATCCGCGCCGGAACTCCACGTGGCGCCGGGAGACGGTCACGTCGTCCAGGAAGATGTCGCTCTGCGGGTGGCGGCCGGCCGTGGTCAGGTCGCCGTCCAGCAGGAAGCGGCTCCCCTGGTTCGGTCCGCGGCGCACGACCAGCAGCGCGGAGCCGACCGGCAGCGCGTCGACGGCCGCCTGCGCCTCGGGAGACAGCGACGGCATCGCCGTCTGCCCCGTGGCCTCGGCGTCGTAGGCCTCGAGACCGGAGATGGAAATGGTCGAGGTCGTCTCGGACGCCCGCTCGGGAACGGCTCCCGCCCGCAGCGGCGCACCGCAGTTGGAGCAGAAGCGGCTGTTCTCCGCGTTGCGGTTACCGCACCTCGTGCACACCAGGGCCGACATCGGGGAAAACCCTCCACCCGTACTTGAGGTTGACGGTTGTCCGAAACCTATGCCTCCGGACCGGGCAGGGTCAACCGACGGCGCGCCCTGACCTCCGGAGACGTCACTCCCGGGACCAGCCACCTGGTCCCGGAACAGCGGGCGCTGGCCTTCCGCGTCAGGCTCTGCGCGATGGCGGGCCGTCGCGTTGTCGCTGCCCTCTCGCGCACTCTTGCCGAACAACTTCGCAAACAACTTCACGGGCGATTCCCCTTGACCGAAACAGACCCGCCCGTGGGGCAGGACACACCCTGACTGAACACACCGGTCGACCCGGACATCTTCACAACGTCCGTATCCACCAGACAGTTTCCACCACGCACCACCCGATCGGTGCGCCGACCCCCCGCAACCTCATGCCCTTGCCGGACGCCTCCCATGCACCCCCGATTCACTGGGAGGACGACCGAGCGTAGTCAGGCCGCTTCGCTGCTCGCAAGGCGTCCACAATGATCTTGTCGGCACGTTCGACGGCGACGGTGGCCTGCTCCTTCTCCAGAGTCTGCACCACGCCCCCGGGGATGTTGAGAGCCGGCTCCAGGTCCTGCGGCTTGCCGATGACCTTGAAACGATAGGGCGGCCCGATCTTGTTCCCGTCGACGCTCACGCTCTTGCCGGAATCCGTCAGATAGGTGTTCGCGACCACGCGGACGCCGTTCACCTGGATCGCCTCCGCTCCCGCGGCGCGCAGCTCCTGGATCGCGTCGAGCAGCATGTCCGCCTCGACCGTTCCCTTCGTGTCGTCGATCGTCATCGTGATACCGGGTCCCTGAGCTGCCACGGTGCCCGCGAGAATACCGAGTTGACGCTCCCTCTCGGCCGTCTGCCTGCGGGCCTCCTCGGCCTGGTCGGAGCTGTTCTCCAGTTCCTCCCGCTGCTTCTCGAGACCTTCCTTCTCGTCCTCAAGACGTTGTGTGCGGTCATCCAGTTCATCGAGGATGCGGACGAGATCCTCCTGGCGTGCTCCCCGCAGGGCATTGTCGTTGTCGCTGTTGGACGCGACCTGCACCGCGAGCCCGAAGCCGAGGCCGAACAGCAGTACCGCGACGATGAGTTGGGCACGCGTGACCCGCGGCGGCCACAGCCCCTGCACCAGCCGCCGTCGACCGGTGGTCTCCGGTTCACCGGCGGGCTCCTCCAGGGCGGCCGACTCCTCGGGAGTGGGCGCGGCCTGCTCGGGTGTCGGGGGCGTCTCCTGGGGCGGCACTCCGCTCTGCGGGGCCTCGGGCGCCGCACTCCGGTCGCGCTCGTCGTTCCGGTTGTTCCGGTCGCTCTGGCCGCTCTGGTCGCTCTGGTCGCTCATCGGCCTCACGCCCGGAACACGTGCCGACGGATCGCCGCGGCGTTCGAGAAGATGCGGATACCGAGGACGACCACGACGCCCGTGGACAGCTGCGCACCGACGCCCAGCTTGTCGCCCAGGAACACGATCAGCGCGGCGACGACGACGTTCGACAGGAACGACACCACGAAGACCTTGTCGTCGAAGATGCCGTCGAGCATGGCGCGAAGACCGCCGAAGACGGCGTCCAGCGCCGCCACGACGGCAATGGGCAGATACGGCTCGACGGCCGCCGGAACCTCCGGCCGGACCAACAGGCCGGCCACGACTCCCACGACGAGGCCCAGTACGGCGATCACGATGTGCCCTTCTCGGAATGCTCGGTCTTCGGCTGTGCGGTTCGGACGATCACACTCGGTGCTGCGGGCAGCCGGAGCTCGTCCTGGACGGAGATACTGGTCCTGATGCCGTAGTTCTCCTGCAGTGCGTGCAGGTACAGCCCGTCGGCGCTGTCCTGGAAGACGGTGCTCAGCTGCCGGCCGTCCCCGATCGCGAGAAGCGTGTAGGGAGGCACGAGCGGCTTGTTGTCGACCAGTATGGCGTCGCCCGCGGCCCTGATCGCCGAGAGCGCCGTCAACCGCTGCCCGTTGATGGAGATCGCCTCCGCCCCGGACTCCCACAGCCCGTTGACCACGCGCTGCATGTCGCGGTCGCGCACCCGCCCCGTGTCGGAGAACCCGCTCGTCTCGCGCGGGTCACCGTCACCGCCGGTGCTGGCCTCCTTGGCGTCGTCGACCACGAGCTTCACCCCGGGGCCGTGCACGGCCGTGGCCCCGGCCAGGATCCCCACGAGCTCTGACCGGTCGCCGCCGCCGCTCTCCTTCAGCGCCTCGCGCTGCCGGGCGCTGACGTCGTCCCGCAGCTCGTCGACGCTGTCCTCCAGCTTGTCCGCCGCGTCGCTCTCCTGGTCGATGCGATCGATGAGCTCCTGGCGCTCCTTGGCCACCACGGGCGCGGCGACCCGCGCCTGGGCCGCCCCGACGGTGACGACGAGCGCGGCGAGCACCAGCCCGGCCGCGAGCCCCAGCTTCGCCCGGAGGGTTCTGGGCAGGCCGCCCCCGCCCTCGGTCTTCCGGCGGGCTGCGGCCTCGGCGTAGCCGTCGTCGAGGCTGTGGTCCATGACGTTGGTGAGCAGTGACATGGACGCGTCCGGCCGCGACGGGGGCGTGTGACTGCTCCGAACGGGGGGCTGCTGCGGCATGCCGCACATCGTCGCACGTCGACGCCAGTACCTCCGAACGGCCCCACCCACGTGCCGGACAGCACCCCGTCGGGGCGGGTGTCCGGCACGTGCGTGTGCGGTCCTCCTACCGGCCGGCGCTGTCCACGACGGCCGACCACTCGTCGAGCAAGGTCTGGGCGGAGGCGTCGTCCGGCCCTTCCGCCCACAGGTGGGTGACGGCCTCGGCCGGGTCGGGCAGCACCATCACCCAGCGGCCGTCCGTCTCCACCACCCGCACGCCGTCCGTGGTGTCCACGAACCGGTCTCCGGCCGCTTCGACGACCCGGCGCATCACGAGGCCCTTGACGGCCCACGGGGTCGCCAGGTCCCGTTTGAGGACGTGCGCGCGCGGGATGCGCGCGTCGATCTGGCTGAGCGTGAGCTGGGTCCGCGCGACGAGCCCGATCAAGCGCACGAAGGCGGCCGTCCCGTCGTAGACGCCGCTGAACTCGGGGACGATGAATCCGCCCTTGCCGTCGCCGCCGAAGATCGTCCCCTCCTGACGCCCGACCCGTGTCAGGTCGTCCGGGGAGGTCGTCGTCCACTCCACCTGCGTGCCGTGGTAGGCCGCGACCTGCTCGGCGATCCGCGTGGTGGTCACCGGCAGGGCCACGCGCCCGCTGCGCCGCTCGGCGGCCACCAGGTCGAGCATGACGAGCAGCGCACGGTCGTCCTCGATGATGCGGCCCTTCTCGTCCACCAGGGACAGCCGCTCGCCCACCGGGTCGAACCGCACACCGAACGCCGCGCCCGAGGACGCCACGATCTCGCCCAGCCGCACCAGCCCCGACCGTCGCATGTCGGCGGTCTCGGTGGGCCTGGACTCGTCGAGGCCGGGGTTGATGGTCAGCGAGTCCACTCCGAGCTTGCCCAGCAGGCTGGGCAGCACCAGGCCGGAACTGCCGTTCGACGCGTCGACGACGACCTTGAGCCCGGAGTCGGCGATCCCGGTGATGTCGACGTTCCGCAGCAGCGATCCGGTGTACGAGTCGAAGACACTGGCGGGGAAGTGCAGGTCCCCGATCTCGCCGGGGAACGCGCGCCGGTACTCCTGCCGTGCGAACACCCGGTCCAGCTTGCGCTGGCTGCCCTGCGACAGATCCGCGCCCTGGCCGTCGAAGAACATGATGTCCACGGAGTCCGGCACGCCGGGCGAGGTCCGGATCATGATCCCGCCGGCGCTGCCCCGCGCGGTCTGCTGCCGCGCGACGGGCAGCGGCACGTTCTCCAGATCGCGGACGTCGATGGCGCTGGCCTGGAGCGCGGAGATCACTGCCCGCTTCAGCGCGCGGGCACCACGGGAGTGGTCCCGCGCGGTGGTGACGGTGGAGCCCTTCTTCAGGGTCGTCGCGTAGGCACCGGCCAGCCGTACGGCGAGTTCCGGGGTGATCTCGACGTTCAGGATCCCGGAGACGCCACGGGCGCCGAAGAGGTGTGCCTGCCCGCGCGACTCCCAGATCACCGACGTGTTCACGAACGCGCCGGCTTCGATCGTCTTGAACGGATAGACCCGCACATTGCCCTGAACGATCGATTCTTCACCGATCAGGCACTCGTCACCGATGACCGCGCCGTCCTCGATCCGGGCCGCCCTCATGATGTCGGTGTTCTTGCCGACGACGCAGCCGCGCAGATTGCTGTGCTGCCCGACGTACACGTTGTCGTGGACGACGGACTTGTGCAGGAACGCGCCCGTCTTCACGACGACGTTGGAGCCGATGACGGTGTGTTCCCTGATCTCGGCTCCGGCCTCGACCTTGGCGTAGTCACCGATGTAGAGGGGGCCCCGGAGCACGGCGTCGGGATGGACCTCGGCCCCCTCGGCCACCCAGACGCCGGGAGAGATCTCGAAGCCGTCGATCTCGACGTCGACCTTGCCCTCCAGGACGTCGGCCTGCGCCTTCACGTAGCTCTCGTGTGTGCCGACGTCCTCCCAGTAGCCCTCGGCGACGAAGCCGTAGATCGGCTTGCCGTCCTTCATCAGCTGCGGGAAGACGTCGCCGGACCAATCGACGGGCACGTCGGGTTCGACGTAGTCGAAGACCTCGGGCTCCATGACGTAGATGCCCGTGTTGACGGTGTCCGAGAACACCTGTCCCCAGGTCGGCTTCTCCAGGAAGCGTTCGACCTTGCCCTCGTCGTCGACGATCGTGATGCCGAACTCCAGGGGGTTCGGCACCCGTGTCAGACAGACCGTGACGAGCGCACCTTTTTCCTTGTGGAAATTGATGAGCTCGGTCAGGTCGAAATCGGTCAGGGCATCGCCGGAGATGACGAGGAAGGCATCGTCCTTCAATGCCTCTTCGGCGTTCTTCACACTCCCGGCGGTACCGAGTGGCTTCTCCTCATTGGCATAGGTGAGCTCCATTCCGAGCTCTTCGCCGTCACCGAAATAGTTCTTGACCAGTGACGCCAGGAACTGGACAGTTACGACGGTCTCATTGAGCCCATGCCTTTTCAGCAGCCGCAGCACGTGCTCCATGATCGGCCGGTTGGCCACCGGCAGGAGCGGCTTGGGCATGCTCGAGGTCATGGGACGAAGGCGTGTGCCCTCGCCTCCGGCCATCACGACGGCCTTCATGTCGGAAGCGTCCTCCTCGAAGAGACGACGGTCTGGCCGACTCCACCCGTCCAAATTGTCCCGCACATTGCCGCCGCGGGCCATCGCGGCACCATTACCGCCAGGGGCGAGTTCAGTCGGCCACGGCGTCCGCACGGACCAGGCGGCGGACTTGTACCACGTAGAGGACTCCTGCCCACCAGTACAGCGTTGTACCCCATCCTGCGAACGCCCATCCGAAAATAGCAGCGAGTGACGGGATCCATCCACTTCCGTCGTCGCTGAGGAGCAGCAGGGGGAAGGCGTACATCAGGTTGAACGTGGCCGCCTTGCCCAGGAAGTTGACCTGCGGCGGCGGATAGCCGTGGCGCCGCAGGATGCCCACCATCACCAGCAGCACCAGTTCTCGCACCAGTAGTACGGCCGTCAACCAAAGGGGCAGGATCTCACGCCACGTCAGTCCGACCAGCGTCGACAGGATGTAGAGCCGGTCGGCGGCCGGGTCGAGCAGCCGGCCGAGGCTGCTGATCTGGTTCCAGCGGCGCGCGAGTTTGCCGTCCAGGTAGTCGCTGACGCCGCTCAGCGCGAGCACGAGAAGCGCCCACCCGTCGCTCTTCGGTCCCCCGAACTCCGGCCGGAGGATCAGCCAGAGGAAGAGAGGCACGCCGAGGAGCCGCGCCATGCTGAGAATATTGGGGATGGTGAGGACCCTGTCCGTCTGGACGCGGGTCTCCTGAACCTCCACCCGGGGGCCTCCAGTAGGAAACAAGCCGACGATGCCCCCTGACCCTACCTCAACACAAAAAAGCTCCGGCTCTCGGGCTGTATGCCCAAGAGCCGGAGCTTTAAAGGGAGTTCGGCGGCGTCCTACTCTCCCACAGGGTCCCCCCTGCAGTACCATCGGCGCTGTAAGGCTTAGCTTCCGGGTTCGGAATGTAACCGGGCGTTTCCCTCACGCTATGACCACCGAAACACTATGAA
>NZ_JAFFZS010000208.1 GCF_016921115.1 Streptomyces actuosus | reverse complement strand
ATATTATCAGCGTCGAAGTTGAAACCTTGAAAGTGCAGGTAACCTACCGCTAATCCCCAAAGCATAGGACGACCAATCCAGCAACATTCAGCCCCCAAAGCCAATGCTTTGAAGATATCAACTCCAGACCTTATACCACCATCAATGTGGATTCTGATCCGGCCTCGTGCAGTTTTTGAACAAGCTGGAAGCATGTCAATGGTAGCCGGTGTTTCATCCAACTGCCTACCCCCATGATTGCTGATGATTACACCATCACAACCATATTCAACCGCGGTCTCAACGTCTTCCGGGCTAAGGACTCCCTTAATCCAGATCTCCATCTTGGTCACACTTCGCAGCCATGGGATTTCCCTAGCCCAGGAGTGGGAATCTGAATTGAAGGAGTTAAATCCATCATCGTGCGACTGGGACTGAACTTCCTCTGGTGACCGTTCGACCATTGGAT
>NZ_JAFFZS010000207.1 GCF_016921115.1 Streptomyces actuosus | reverse complement strand
CATACACACCACACACCCCGGTCATACACTCCCGCCATACGCATTGCTGAGGGCTCCCGCCACAAATATGCAATACACGCAAATAGCTACCCGTGTGTACTCCGTATGCATCATACCTAAGCGAGAGTGGGATTGGTCCGTCAACCGGCGTCATCCGGCGGCAACTCAGCTCAGATCAGGTCTCGACACATGCAATGCAATTTGAATCCATGGACATTCCCGGTTATGACTATATCCCATGCACAAGTCATACGCAAGTAATACGTGAGTTGTAACGAATTCCAATGTACGAAGTATCCCGTAATTCGGAGGCCCGGGGGGCGAAGTGAGATGAATGCAGATGAGATGAGATGGGATGCAATAGTTAGGGAAAGTAGGGAGGTTTATGTCCTTGGCGGAATAAACCTTTTTATTCACCTACCTCTTTCGTTTCTGGAAAATCATTATAG
>NZ_JAFFZS010000206.1 GCF_016921115.1 Streptomyces actuosus | reverse complement strand
GTCTACGATGACGCGAAATCCCAGTGGACAGCCGTCGTAACTCGAGGTGACGGTAGCGAGCGAACCCTTCATCCCCGACATATCGTTTGGTGCACTGGTCACTCGGGTGAGCCTAAGGTACCCAAGTTCCCTGGGCAGGAGCAGTTTAAGGGTGCGCTGTACCATGGAAGCCAGCATAACGACGCTTCGGAATACGATGTGAAAGGCAAGAAGGTGGTCGTCGTGGGTACTGGAAATAGTGGTCATGATATTGCACAGAACTTTTGCGAAAATGGAGCCGATGTGACTATGCTCCAGCGAAGCGGGACGTATGTCATAACGGCCGACAAGGGTGTCTTTATGATGCACGACGGCCTTCACGAGGAGACTGGGTATGATTCTTTCCAAACCGTATACCCGAATTATCAACTAACCGAAGTAACCTCAACAGACCTCCCACCGAGGAAGCA
>NZ_JAFFZS010000205.1 GCF_016921115.1 Streptomyces actuosus | reverse complement strand
GAAAATATATATATATTTATATATATATAAACATTGTGAATTAAAAATATAATACATATATTATAAAAAAATGAGAATTTTAAAAAATCATCCTTTATTAAAAATATTAAATTCATATTTAATAGATTCACCACAACCTTCTAATATAAGTTACTTATGAAATTTTGGATCTTTATTAGGTTTATGTTTAGTTATTCAAATTGTTACAGGTGTAACATTAGCTATGCATTACACACCTAGTGTGTTAGAAGCATTTAATTCTGTAGAGCATAATTTTTTTAATGCTTCATTAAATTAATTGTAAGGATGTAGTAATATATATGTTAAGTATTATTATCCTTATAAATAATTATAATAAAGTATTTTAATATCATAATGTGTTCTTTAAATCAAGCTGTATGCTGGAAACTCCCTTACTATTGGGGACAATCAGCAGGAAACCAACATAA
>NZ_JAFFZS010000204.1 GCF_016921115.1 Streptomyces actuosus | reverse complement strand
AAATAAGACAAAGGGGAAATGAAATAAAGAAATCGACAATGCAGGTCAAGACACGGATTATGCAACAGACTGGAGACAGTCGGATGTTCGGAAATTCAAAACATGGTAGCCACTGGGTCTCAAATGGTTAGCAATAAGCAAGCTTCGTGCTCTGGTAGTGCATTTCAACTATTCTATGGGGGGCGACCGCCCTTGAACCATATATATATATATATATACACAAATGAGGTATTTGCATACACCCTCTTCAGCCAAATCAAATCCCCCTATAATATTAGATAGCAACCAGAACTCCTCAGATCAGCATCACAAAAAAGAAAAGAAAACAACGTGGTAATGTCAATCCGAGCAAGCCGATCAATTCCCATGCGATCCATCAGCATTCCCAACTGGAACCCAGTTTCAGCAAAACACATAATACTTACCAGTTCGCCTATTGGCTCTGGATAC
>NZ_JAFFZS010000203.1 GCF_016921115.1 Streptomyces actuosus | reverse complement strand
ATCCAGCCTCATGCCCCTGTTGGTGGCCCCTCGCCTGTCCGCCTCCCTTCAAATGCTCCAGCAGACCAGTCTCCCATTCGCATTGCCATCGGTACTGTTGGTACAGGTCAAGGGACAGACAGAGACAGGCCTCGCCAGTGACGATCGCCGCCGATGGTCTCACTGATTCTCCCCGGTAGAGCTTGCTGCAGACCATCCTGCAGTAGCCTACGCGCCGTCGCAAGGGACAGATTAATCCTCTTCTCCGGTCAGCAGAGCTTGCCAAGGTTCTTCCATTCGACACCTGCGCGTGCTTCCGACTCGCAGGACCCCTCGTCCTCGTCGCGAATCTCCTACCGTGTTGCCGTTTCGTCGTCCGGTAAAGGTCGTCGCTTCCATCCGTTCCGAAATGCGCATACCTTCGACCCGTCTGTGCATGATGCACTGGGGTTGGTCACCAAGGAGTCCAATC
>NZ_JAFFZS010000202.1 GCF_016921115.1 Streptomyces actuosus | reverse complement strand
TCAGTCGATGGTCAACTTGTTTCTTCTGTCCCTTCCATCAACGAAGACATTGATCTTGGTAGGGCCCTGTGTCTTTTGCCGTCTACACGGGTGTCGCTAATTTTGAAGATCGGTTGCTGGCTGTGTTGCATTCACCTTCTTTTCATTTACCTTCCTATTATTCCATGATTACGAGGACATTTTATCTTTCAACTTATTTGACTTCACCACCTCACTATTGACGATCATTTTAAGAAGAGGTGCTGCAGGCTGTCTCTTTCCTGACCCTGTTGCCGTTCCCTCGAGAGTACATGCTGGTGGTGTCGATTGATTGCTACAACGCCTTCACTACCAATTTATCCCACCTCGTTTTTGGACTCTCTGTGTTTGGTACAGAAGCCAGGACAGGAAATAGTCAATTGGCCTAATTATGCTGTCTACCTTGGAAGTCCCTGACAGAACAGTATTCCCC
>NZ_JAFFZS010000201.1 GCF_016921115.1 Streptomyces actuosus | reverse complement strand
ATTCCATTCTGGACTTGAACATTCTCTAACGTTTAGCAGGCCTGGTAAAACCCGTGCGAACGGTTGCATTCTCTCCTGCTGGCAAACTCCTCGCTGCTGCCGGAGATTCCAAAGTCATTGTGTTATATGATACTTCATCTGGCGAACAAGTCGCAAACCTGCCCGGGCATTCATCATGGATCTTGTCACTTTCGTTGAGAAGCACAGGAGAATATCTTCTGAGTGGGTAAGTTACACACATGACTCTTCACGTGGCTGTAATGCAATTGGACTGATGGTATCAAAATAGGTCGTTTGACGGAAAGGTCAAGGTCTGGTCGATGGATACCAAAGCATGTGTTGCTACTCAATCCGAAACCGAGAAGCCCGTTTGGAGCGTAAAGTGGCTCCCAAAAATTGGAAAGTCCGAGGGCTTTGCTACTGCGGGTGCAAATCGAAGCATAGCATTTTAC
>NZ_JAFFZS010000200.1 GCF_016921115.1 Streptomyces actuosus | reverse complement strand
ATCGCCTACCTAAGTGATACATCAGGTGCGCTGTTGGTGCTGAACCTGACAACTGGTAATGGCAAGCGTGTGCTTGCCGGTGACGACTCGGCTACCGCGTGGTATCCGATGATGTACAATGGCACGCTAGTCCCTGGTTACGGCCCTTCCGGGAGCGCGTTGGCAGTTGGTCTGGACCAGATCGAGGTGTCGCCTAATGGCGTCTATCTATACTACCAGCCCTGCAACGACGGCTTGTACCGTATCAAGACAGCCTATGTGGACGCCACTCTGACCAACGCTACATTGGCAGCGACTCTTGGGGACTACGCTGGGCCGTTTGTCCTGACACCCAGTACGGGCGGTACCGCAATCGACGCGAATGGGAATATCTATGTGAGCGACACCAATCTGCTCGCTGTCTGGAAGGTTACCCGTTACCCCGGAGGGTCGAGCCACTATTCTCGTCCAGG
>NZ_JAFFZS010000199.1 GCF_016921115.1 Streptomyces actuosus | reverse complement strand
GAGTACACAATTGCCGCTGATAAGGATACACCTTGGGGCGACTCGGAACTCGTCCTGCTCCTTGAAGGGCTGGAGAACTTCGATGACAACTGGGAACAAATTGCCAACCACGTGGGTACGAGGACAAAGGAAGAATGTGTGATGAAGTTCTTGCAGCTTGAGATTGAAGACAAATATGTCGACGATGTGCCAAACTTGCAGGGCTCTAACGGAAGAGACCCCGTTAGCCATGTCGAAAACCCGGTTTTGTCTGTGGTTGCATTCCTTGCCCAAATGGCAGAGCCTGCTGTTGCTGCGGCCGCGGCCGGACGCTCCGTGGAAGAGATCCGCAAAGAGCTGAAGAAGCAGCTTGGGAAAGGCTCGAGTGAGGACAAGGGCAAGGAGAAAGAGGGCGAGCCCACGAAGGCAGAGGATTCCATGGAACTGGACACTGCACGTGAGCAGGCTTCTGC
>NZ_JAFFZS010000020.1 GCF_016921115.1 Streptomyces actuosus | reverse complement strand
CGCTCCGGAAAGATCATGCGCCGACTCCTGCGCGACGTCGCCGAGAACCGCCAGCTCGGAGACGTCACCACACTGACCGACTCCACCGTCATGGACCTCATCCAGGCCAAACTCCCGACCACACCCGGCGAGGACTGAGCCCGCAGGGCAGCAGGGGCACCCGGCATCCACCATGCCGAGTGCCCCTTTTGCGTATAACGTGACGATCACCGGCCCCGGTCCTCCATAGGTTAGGTAAAGTAAGCAAAGAGACAGCGAGCCAAGGTGCGCCGGGAAGTCTGGTCGGCACGGATTCCGTGCTGCCCACCCACCGGAGGTCTCACCGTGACCGCGTCCCGCACGAGCAACACCAGCAGCCGCAAGGTGTTCGGACGCCTCTCCCTGCCGGAGCGCACCTTCGTCGGGGACGCGCTGCGCGCCGAGACCGTCGGCGGTGTCCTGCTGCTCGCCGCCGCGATCGCCGCGCTGGTCTGGGCGAACGTCCCCGCGCTGCGGGACAGCTACAAGACCGTCACCGACTTCCACATCGGCCCCGCGGCCCTCGGCCTGAACCTCTCCCTGGCCCACTGGGCCGCCGACGGGCTCCTGGCGATCTTCTTCTTCGTCGCCGGCATCGAGCTCAAGCGCGAGCTGACCGCCGGAGACCTGCGCGAACCCAAGGCCGCCGTGCTGCCCGTCGTGGCCGCGCTCTGCGGCATGGCGGTCCCCGCACTGGTCTACGCCCTCACCAACCTCGCCGGGGGCGGCTCGATGGACGGCTGGGCGGTGCCCACCGCAACCGACATCGCCTTCGCGCTCGCCGTCCTCGCCGTGATCGGCACCTCGCTGCCGAGCGCGCTGCGCGCCTTCCTGCTCACCCTCGCCGTCGTCGACGACCTCTTCGCGATCCTCATCATCGCGGTCTTCTTCACCTCCAGCATCGACTTCGTCGCCCTCGGCGGCGCCGTCGTCGGCCTCGCCGTCTTCTGGCTGCTGCTGCGCAAGGGCGTACACGGCTGGTACATCTACGTGCCGCTCGCCCTGGTGATCTGGGCGCTGATGTACAACAGCGGCGTCCACGCCACCATCGCCGGCGTCGCGATGGGCCTGATGCTGCGCTGCACCCGCCGCGAGGGTGAGGAGCACTCCCCCGGCGAGCACATCGAGCACCTGGTCCGCCCGGTGTCGGCGGGCCTGGCGGTGCCGCTGTTCGCGCTGTTCAGCGCCGGGGTCGCCGTCGACCACCACGCGCTGCTGGACGTGTTCACCAAACCGGAGACGCTCGGCGTGGTCCTCGGACTCGTCGTCGGCAAGACGATCGGCATCTTCGGCGGCACCTGGCTGACGGCACGCTTCACCCGGGCGTCCCTCAGCGACGAACTGGCCTGGGCGGACGTCTTCGCGGTGGCCGCGCTCGCCGGGATCGGGTTCACCGTCTCCCTGCTCATCGGCGAGCTCGCCTTCGAGGGGAACGCGGTTCTCACGGACGAGGTGAAGGCCTCCGTCCTCGCCGGCTCGGTGATCGCCGCCGTGCTCGCCTCGATCCTGCTGAAGATACGCAACGCCCAGTACCGCAAACTCTGCGAGGACGAGGACCGGGACGAGGACCACGACGGCATCCCGGACATCTACGAGGAGGACCGTCCGGAGTACCACCTGCGGATGGCCGACATCCTGGAGCGCAAGGCGGCCGACCACCGCCGGGTCGCCGCGGAACTGGCCGCCGCGCGCCACACACCCGCCGAAGTGGCGGGCGGGGCGGGCGAGGACGGCGACCGTCCGGCATGATCTGACGGGACGGTACAAAAGGAGGGCATCCCGCGCGGCCACGCCGCGCGCGGACCCGAACGCAGGAGAGGGAGACCGCGATGAGCGCACCCGACGGCAGCCCGGTCGGCGCCGAACGCAGCATCGGCCAGCTGTTCGCCTCGGCGACGACCGAAATGTCGGCGCTGGTGCACGACGAGATCGCACTGGCCAAGGCCCAGCTCAAGCAGGACGTCAAGCGCGGCGCGGTCAGCGGTGGCGCGTTCACCGTCGCCGGCGCGGTGCTGGTGTTCTCGCTGCCGATGCTGAACTTCGCGCTGGCGTACGGCATCCGCACCTGGAGCCACTGGAACCTCGCGGTCTGCTTCCTGCTGTCGTTCGCGGCGAACGTCCTCGTCGCAGGCCTTCTCACGCTGATCGGCGTGGCCTTCGCCAAGAAGGCGCAGCGGAGCAAGGGCCCGCAGAAGGTCGCCGCCTCCGTGAAGGAGACCGCGGGCGTCCTGCAGAAGGCCAAGCCGCACCCCCGCCCGGAGCAGCCGGCGCTGGAGGAGGGCGGGCACGCGGCCATCGAGGCTGTGGCACGCTCGTCGTCATGACCGACCCAGCCCCCTCCCCGGCGCACCCGGGCTCGCCCGTGCGCATCGACGGCCCCTGGACCCACCGGGACGTCGCCGCCAACGGCGCCCGCTTCCACATCGCCGAGCTCGGCGACGGGCCGCTGGTGATGCTGGTGCACGGCTTCCCCCAGTTCTGGTGGGCCTGGCGGCACCAGCTGGTGGCCCTGGCCGACGCCGGCTACCGGGCCGTCGCGATGGACCTGCGGGGCGTCGGCGGCTCCGACCGCACCCCGCGCGGCTACGACCCCGCCAACCTCGCCCTCGACATCACCGGGGTGATCCGCTCGCTCGGCGAGCCGGACGCCGCGCTCGTCGGGCACGACCTGGGCGGTTATCTGGCGTGGACAGCTGCCGTGATGCGGCCCAAGCTGGTGCGCCGCCTCGCCGTCGCCTCGATGCCGCATCCCCGGCGCTGGCGCTCGGCGATGCTCGCCGACGTCAAGCAGACCCGCGCCGGGTCCCACGTCTGGGGCTTCCAGCGGCCGTGGATCCCGGAACGGCAGCTGACCGCGGACGACGGGGCGCTCGTCGGCCGCCTGATCCGGGACTGGTCGGGGCCCCGCCTGCCGGACGAGGCTGCGGTGGAGACGTACCGCAGGGCGATGTGCATCCCGTCGACCGCGCACTGCGCCGTCGAACCGTACCGCTGGCTGGTGCGGTCGCTCGCGCGCCCCGACGGCGTCCAGTTCTACCGGCGGATGAAACGGCCCGTGCGCGTACCCACCCTGCACCTGCACGGTTCCCTCGACCCGGTGCTGCGGACCCGCAGCGCCGCCGGGTCCGGGGAGTACGTCGAAGCGCCGTACCGCTGGCGGCTGTTCGACGGGCTGGGCCACTTCCCGCACGAGGAGGACCCGGTGGCGTTCTCCACCGAGCTCGTCAACTGGCTGAAGGACCCCGAGCCGGACCGGTGACCGCGGGGCCGCGATCCGGTCCGGCGACGGCCGGCCCCCGCGATCCGGCCCCGCTCGGTGACCGCGCCTGCGCGCCCGGTATCCGGACGTGAACAACAGTTCAACGAACGGCCACTTGCCCGGCGCATACGCCAATTGGGGACCTCGGGAACGGTTATCGACCTTGGGGCAGGGGCAGACGTCGGGGTATGGGCTGGACGCACGACTACAGTGACGCAGCACGCGACCGCCGCTCGGGCAGTGCCCTGAGCTCCCACGAGCGCGGCACACCGCAGCTGCCGGGCAGCGACCCTCGGGTGGGGATCCCGCGCATCCTGCGCCGCCGGGCCCGCTGGGTCTCGGTGCGCCTGCGCCATCCGCGCGGCTGACACCTCAGTGCCGGCTCACAGCGCGCAACTGTCGCTGTCGACCTGCTCGTTCGCCGTTCGCCCCCGGTCGATGTCGTCCTGGATCTCGTCCTTGGTGAGGGCGTACCCGGTGTCGGCGTCGTCGAGGGACTTCGCGAACACCACGCCGTAGACCTTGCCGTCGGGCGTGAGCAGCGGGCCGCCGGAGTTGCCCTGGCGGACGGTCGCGTAGAGCGAGTAGACGTCGCGGCGGACGGTGCCGCGATGGTAGATGTCCGGGCCGTTGGGCGTGATCCGGCCCCGCACCCGGGCGGCACGCACGTCGTACGCGCCGTTCTGCGGGAAGCCCGCCACGATCGCGTCGTCACCGCTCACCGCGTCCTTCTCCGAGAAGTGCAGCGCGGGCGCCTTGAGGTCGGGCACATCGAGTACGGCGATGTCGCGCCGCCAGTCGTACAGGACGACGGTCGCGTCGTACCGGCGTCCCACGCCGCCTATCTGGACGGTGGGTTCGTCGACGCCGCCGACGACATGCGCGTTGGTCATCACACGCCGGTCGGCGAAGACGAAGCCGGTGCCCTCCAGGACCTTGCCGCAACCCGGCGCGGTTCCCATGACCTTGACGATGGAGCGCTGGGCGCGGGCCGCGACGGGGCTGTCGGCGAGTGCCGGGTCGGGCCTGCGCACGTCGGTGATCGGTTCGTTGGCGAACGGGCTGAAGACCTGCGGGAAGCCGTTCTGCGCGAGGACGGAGGAGAAGTCGGCGAACCAGGTGTCGGCCTGCGCCGGCAGCGCCCGCGACACGCCGAGCAGCACTTTGGAGCCCCGGACCTGCTTGCCGAGCGTGGGCAGCGTCGTGCCGGCGAGGGCCGAGCCGATCAGCCAGGCCACCAGCAGCATGGCCACGACATTGACCAGGGCGCCTCCCGTCGCGTCCAGAGCACGGGCCGGGGACCAGGTGATGTACCGGCGCAGCTTGTTGCCCAGATGGGTGGTCAGGGCCTGGCCGACGGAGGCGCAGACGATGACGATGATCACCGCGACGACCGCGGCGGTCGTGCTGACCTCGGACTTGTCCGTGAGGACGTCCCAGAGCACAGGCAGCAGGTACACGGCGACCAGCCCGCCGCCCAGGAAGCCGATCACCGACAGGATGCCGACCACGAAGCCCTGCCGGTAGCCGACGACCGCGAACCACACGGCCGCGATCAGCAACAGGATGTCCAGCACGTTCACCGCTTCAAGCCTCGCCTCGTCACGTCACGATCCCACCAGGTCGGCCGGTGGTCCGGCCCGCCGCTCAGCGGCACACGGACACGGCCCCCGGAGAGCCACGATCCGGGGGCCACCCTGTCACGACCGCCAGTCCAGGGTGACCTTCCGGTCGCGGTCCCAGGGGAGCTCCCAGCCCGCGTAGTGCAGCAGGCGGTCGATGACACCGGCCGTGAAGCCCCAGACCAGGGCCGATGCGACCAGGAATGCCGGACCCTGGTAGCCGCTGGGGTGGACGGTCGTCGCACGGTTGGCCGGGTCCGTGAGATCCGCCACGGGGACGGTGAAGACGCGCGCGGTCTCGTTCGGGTCGACGACGCCGACCGGGCTGGGTTCGCGCCACCAGCCGAGCACCGGTGTGACGACGAAGCTGCTGACCGGGATGTACAGCTTGGGCAACACGCCGAAGAGCTGCACCCCGCCCGGGTCGAGGCCGGTCTCCTCCTCGGCCTCGCGCAGCGCGGCCCGCAGGGGCCCCTCGGCCAGCGGGTCGCCGTCGTCAGCGTCGAGCGCGCCGCCCGGGAACGAGGGCTGCCCGGCATGCGACCTCAGGGAGCCGGACCGCTCCATCAGCAGCAGCTCCGGCCCGAGCTCGCCCTCACCGAACAGGATGAGGACGGCGGACTGGCGGCCCGCGCCGTCCGCGGGCGGCAGGAAGCGGCTCAGCTGAAGCGGCTCGACCGTCTCGGCGGCGTGCGCCACCGGGCCGAGCCAGTCGGGCAGGCCTTCCTTGGACAACGTCACCGGACCGCCCTGTGTGTCGCTCGCGCGCGTCATCTGCACCCCCGTTCCGCTCTGTCCAACGCCCGAGCCCTCGCAGATCGTTCCGTCATCCGGCCCCCAGCGGCGGCGCCGGTCTGCCGCCCGCGTCGAGGTAGGCCTGCGGCGGCTTCAGGCGCTGGCCGGGGAAGCCGCCCTTCTCGTACTTGAGCAGCTTGGCGGCCTTGTCGGGGTCGGTCTCGCCCTCGCCGTAGGCCGGGCAGAGCGCGGCGATGGGGCAGGCACCGCAGGCGGGCTTGCGGGCGTGGCAGATACGGCGGCCGTGCCAGATCACGTGGTGCGACAGGTCGGTCCAGTCGCTCTTGGGGAAGAGGGCGCCGATGGCGGCCTCGATCTTGTCCGGGTCCGTCTCGTCGGTCCACTGCCAGCGCCGCACGAGCCGCTGGAAGTGCGTGTCCACGGTGATGCCGGGCCGGCCGAAGGCGTTGCCCAGGACGACGAAGGCGGTCTTGCGGCCGACACCGGGCAGCTTGACGAGGTCCTCCAGACGGCCGGGCACCTCTCCGCCGAACTCCTCCTCCAGGGCCTTCGACAGCCCTATCACCGACCTGGTCTTGTTCCGGAAGAAGCCGCACGGGCGGAGGATCTCCTCGACCTCCTCGGGGTCGGCGGCGGCCAGGTCCTCGGGGGTGGGGTACTTCGCGAACAGCGCCGGGGTCGTCTGGTTGACGCGCAGATCGGTGGTCTGCGCGGACAGGACCGTGGCGACGATCAGCTGGAAGGGGTTCTCGAAGTCGAGCTCGGGGTGGGCGTACGGATAGACCTCGGCGAGTTCCCGGTTGATCCGGCGGGCGCGGCGGACGAGGGCGGTGCGGGACTCCTGCCTGCGCGCCCCGGAGGCGGCGGTGCCGGCGGAGGCGGCCCTCTTCGCCGGGGACGACTTCGCGGAGGGTGCCGTCTTCTTCGCCGACTCGGCCCCCTCGGCCCGGGCAGTCCTCTTGGCCGGGGCAGTCCTCTTCGCGGGGCTGCTCTTCCCGGCCGTCCCGCCGGGGGCCGCTCCCTCCCCGGACGCCACCTTCTTCCCCGATGCCTTCTTCGCGGCTTTCGCCTCCCTCTCACTCCCGTCGGGGCCCTGTTCGCCCACAGCGGAATCGCGACGTACCACCACCAGCCCAGCCCCCTTGGCCTGTGCTCTCACCGGCGATTTGGACACCCGGCCAGCCTAGAGCCCGGCGCCGACATCCGTCCCGGACCCTGAAGATCGGCGCCCAATTGGCCCCCTGCCTCGTACGTCGCCGCGCGGGTACGGCATCCTTGTGACAGATCACACTGTTTGGACCGTCCGCCAGAATGGGCACCACGGTCCCCTGATAGACGGGGGAGCAAGATCCCCTGAGCAGGTCGACAAGGAGAGAACTCGTGGACGACGTTCTGCGGCGCAACCCGCTCTTCGCGGCACTCGACGACGAGCAGGCCGCGGAGCTTCGCGCCTCCATGAGCGAGGTGACCCTGGCACGCGGCGACTCGCTGTTCCACGAGGGCGACCCGGGAGACCGGCTGTACGTCGTGACGGAGGGCAAGGTCAAGCTCCACCGCACGTCCCCCGACGGCCGGGAGAACATGCTGGCCGTGGTCGGCCCCAGCGAGCTGATCGGCGAGCTGTCGCTGTTCGACCCGGGCCCGCGGACGGCGACCGCCACGGCGCTGACCGAGGTCAAGCTGCTGGGCCTGGGCCACGGTGACCTCCAGCCCTGGCTGAACGCCCGGCCCGAGGTGGCCACCGCGCTGCTGCGCGCCGTCGCCCGCCGCCTGCGCAAGACCAACGACGCCATGTCCGACCTGGTCTTCTCCGATGTGCCCGGTCGTGTGGCACGGGCCCTGCTGGACCTCTCCCGCCGCTTCGGCGTGCAGTCCGAGGAGGGCATCCACGTCGTGCACGACCTCACGCAGGAGGAGCTGGCCCAGCTGGTCGGCGCCTCCCGCGAGACGGTCAACAAGGCGCTCGCCGACTTCGCCCAGCGAGGGTGGCTCCGCCTGGAGGCACGGGCCGTGATCCTGCTGGACGTCGAGCGCCTCGCCAAGCGCTCGCGCTGACCGGCGGCGGCTACGCCCCGGACCGCACCGTGCCGGACACGATCAGACCCAAGGGTCTCGACGCCCTCGGCTTCTTCGTGCGCGAGGGCTCCCTCGCGCGCGTCCCACCCTCCTTCGAGCCTGTGGTCGCCGAGGCCAGGCACCGGCTCCCCGGCCTGTTCGGGTCCCGGTTGCACAGCGCCTACCTGTACGGGTCCGTCCCGCGCGGCACCGCCCGCACGGGCCGCAGCGACCTCGACCTGCTGCTCGCACTGCACGAGGAGCCGACCGACGCCGACCGGGACGCCGTACGGGAGCTGGAGAAGGCCCTCGACGCGGAGTTCCCGCAGATCGACGGGGTCGGCACGCTCCTGTACGGCCGGGCTCGCCTGCTGAGCGAGGCGGAGCGCCACGACATGGGCTGGTTCCTCGCCTGCCTGTGCACGCCGCTGCTCGGGGACGACCTCGGGCAGCGACTGCCCCGCTACCGCCCGGACTCACGGCTGGCCCGAGAGACCAACGGCGACCTGGGCAGGCTGCTCCCCCGCTGGCGCGAGCGGACCGCGTCGGCCGGCGGGTCCGAGGAGGCCCGCCGGCCGTTGGTGCGCTTCATGTCCCGGCACCTGGTGCGCACCGGTTTCACGCTGGTCATGCCCCGCTGGAGGGGCTGGACCAGCGATCTGCACGAGATGGCCGGGGTCTTCGGCGCGTACTACCCCGAGCGCGCCCGGCAGATGGCCGAGGCGGCCGTCCGCGGCTACGAGCCGGTCGGCGACGCGTCCGTCCTGCGGTCGTACGTCGACGACCTCGGACCCTGGCTCGCCGGGGAGTACGCGCGCGTGCACGGCGTCAAGGCGCCACGGTCCGACGGCGCCTGAACCGGCCGGCCCTGTTCGCCCTCCGCGCCGCACGGACGCCTTCCCGCGCCCGGCGCCCCGAGGATCGGCCGCGGCACCGGAACCGCGCTCCGAGCCGGGACCACCGGCGCCGTCAGGACCGCTCGCGTCACCGGACCGCCCGCGGCACCAGGAACACGGCGCCGGCCGGCCACCCTGATCACCCGGATCCCCCGCGCGCACGGTCCGGACACCGACGCCTGTGCATCGGTGCGCCCATGCGCCCGAGCGCCCGCTAGATCAGCCCGTGCTCCTCCAGGTAGTCCAGCTGGGCCCGTACCGACAGTTCGGCTGCCGGCCAGAGCGAGCGGTCCACGTCCGCGTAGACGTGGGCGACGACCTGGGCGGCGGTGCGGAAGCCGTCCTCGAAGGCCGTCTCGATCTGGGCGAGCCGGTGGGCGCGGTGGGCGAGGTAGTACTCGACGGCCCCCTGGGCGTCCTCCAGGACCGGTCCGTGGCCCGGCAGGACCGTGTGGACGCCGTCGTCGACGGTGAGGCACCGCAGTCGGCGCAGCGAGTCCAGGTAGTCGCCGAGACGGCCGTCGGGGTGCGCCACCATGGTCGTGCCGCGGCCGAGGACGGTGTCACCGGTCAGGACCGCCCGGTCGGCCGGGAGGTGGAAGCACAGCGAGTCCGCGGTGTGGCCCGGCGTGGCCACGACCCGCAGCTCCAGGCCACCGACGCCGATCACGTCCCCGGCGGCCAGGCCCTCGTCACCGAGCCGCAGCGCGGGGTCGAGGGCACGCACACGCGTGCCGGTCAGCTCGGCGAACCGGGCGGCGCCCTCGGCGTGGTCGGCGTGGCCGTGGGTGAGCAGGGTGAGGGCGACGCGCCGGCCGGCCTTCTCGGCCGTGTCGACGACAGTGCGCAGATGCCCCTCGTCGAGCGGGCCCGGATCGATCACGACTGCCAGGTCGGAGTCGGGTTCGGCGACGATCCAGGTGTTCGTGCCGTCCAGGGTCATGGCGGAGGCGTTCGGCGCGAGGACGTTCACGGCGCGCTCGGTGGCCGGGCCGGACAGGACCGCGTCCCGAGGCTGACCGGGAAGGGCGGAGGCGTCGGTCATACGGGGGCTCCCCCGGTCGGAACGTGTTTGGTGAACTCGTCGTGGCCCGGCCAGGAGAGCACGACCTCGCCGTCCTCGAGGCGGGCCCGCGCCAGCACGGGCGTCAGGTCGCGGTCCGGTGCGGCGGCCAGTGCCTCGGCCGCGGTGGCATGGGGCACCAGCTGGCGCAGGGTCGCGACGGTGGGCGGCATCATCAGCAGCTCGCCCCGGTCGTAGGCCTCCGCCGCGTCCTGCGGGCGGACCCACACCGTGCGGTCGGCCTCGCCGGAGACGTCACGGGTGCGCTGGCCGACGGGGAGTGCGGCCACGAAGAACCAGGTGTCGTAGCGGCGGGGTTCGAACTCGGGGGTGATCCAGCGCGTCCAGGCGCCCAGCAGGTCCGAGCGCAGCACCAGGCCGCGGCGGTCGAGGAACTCCGCGAACGACGTCTCACGGGCCACCAGCGCCGTGCGGTCGGCCTCCCAGTCCGCACCGGTGGTGTCACCGACCACCGAGTCCGGCGTCGATCCCGCCAGCAGCACGCCCGCCTCCTCGAACGTCTCGCGGACGGCCGCGCAGACGATCGCCTGGGCCGCCGTCTCGCCGTCGACGCCGAGCCTTTCGGCCCACCACGCGCGCGTGGGGCCGGCCCAGCGCACCAGGTGGTCGTCGTCGCGGGGGTCGACGCCGCCGCCGGGGTAGGCGTAGGCGCCCGCCGCGAAGGCCATGGAGGCGCGTCTGCGCAGCATGTGGACGGCGGGGCCGGTACCGGCGCCGGAGTCCCTCAGGAGCATCACCGTCGCCGCGCGCTTCGCCGCGACCGGCGCGAGGGTGCCGGCCGCCAGCGCGCGGATCCGGTCCGGCCACTCGGGTGGATACCACTGCCCATTCGCCATGGCCGGAGGCTATCCCGTGGCGACCGAATGTTCGAGAGGTGCCCCTGGGGCGACCACAGAAGTAACAGAGAGGACATATGACGCGAATGCTCCCGCTGCCTCGTGCGTGCCGGGGCGGGAGGGCCGAAGCCCCCGGCCTCGGGATCTCGGGACCCGGGGGCTTCGGTCGGCGGTGAGGACCGCACCACAGCACCGCGACCGCCGCGTCACTGGGCGGGGACTGCGTCGACGTAGTCCCCGTACGAGGTGACCGGGGCGGTGGCACGACCGGCGAAGGCGTGGCGCCGGGCGCCGTCGACCGGGGCCGTGGTCGTCCGCAGATTGCTCTGGGAGTCCGTGGTGACGGTCCGCACGGGTACGTAGACCGCCTGACGGCCGAACCGGCGACGCCTGGGCCGTTGACGAGGGGCACGCCAGGGCCGGGCCCGCGGCGGACACGCCGGTGACGACCGGGCCCGTGGAACCGGGCCCGGCAAGTGGTCTCTAGGCCAGCTCCACCTGGATCTCGACCTCCACGGGCGCGTCCAGCGGCAGCACCGCCACCCCGACCGCGCTGCGCGCGTGCACGCCCTTGTCGCCGAGGACCTCGCCGAGCAGTTCGCTCGCGCCGTTGAGCACGCCGGGCTGACCGGTGAAGTCGGACGCGGAGGCCACGTAGCCGACGACCTTCACCACGCGCGCGACGCGGTCCAGGTCGCCCGCGACGGACTTCACGGCGGCCAGGGCGTTCAGCGCGCAGGTGCGGGCCAGGTCCTTGGCTTCCTCGGCGGTGACCTCGGCACCCACCTTGCCGGTGACCGGCAGCTTGCCCTCGACCATCGGGAGCTGTCCGGCCGTGTACACGTAGGGGCCCGACTGGACCGCCGGCTGGTAGGCCGCGAGCGGCGGCACGACCGCCGGCAGGGTCAGACCGAGTTCGGCGAGCCTCGCCTCGACCGCGCTCACGCCGCCTTCTCCCGCTTCAGGTAGGCCACGAGCTGCTCGGGGTTGTTCGGCCCGGGCACGACCTGGACGAGCTCCCAGCCGTCCTCGCCCCAGGTGTCCAGAATCTGCTTCGTCGCGTGCACGAGCAGCGGCACGGTCGCGTATTCCCACTTCTTGGTCATGGGCCGACTTTAACCGCTGTGGCAGGTGGGACCGTCGGCCGGTCGCGGCGCCCGCGGGCCGCCGCGAGCGGTGTTGTCCACAGCCTCCCGCTTGAGCGACGCCGGGACTGGTTACGCTCGAAGACGTGAGCAGGCTCCAGGTCGTCAGCGGCAAGGGCGGGACCGGAAAGACGACGGTCGCCGCAGCCCTCGCGCTGGCCCTCGCGACGGAGGGGAAGCGGACGCTTCTCGTCGAGGTCGAGGGTCGGCAGGGCATCGCACAGCTCTTCGAGACGGAGGCGCTGCCCTACGAGGAGCGCAAGATCGCCGTCGCCCCGGGAGGAGGTGAGGTCTTCGCTCTCGCCATCGATCCCGAACTGGCCCTTCTGGACTACCTCCAGATGTTCTACAAACTGGGCGGGGCGGGCCGTGCGCTGAAGAAGATCGGCGCCGTCGACTTCGCCACCACCATCGCCCCCGGTCTGAGGGACGTCCTCCTCACCGGCAAGGCGTGCGAGGCGGTGCGCCGGAAGGAGAGGTCGGGGCGGTTCGTCTACGACTACGTCGTCATGGACGCGCCGCCCACGGGCCGCGTCACCCGCTTCCTCAACGTCAACGACGAGGTCGCGGGGCTGGCCAAGATCGGCCCGATACACAATCAGGCCCAGGCGGTCATGCGGGTGCTGAAGTCGCCCGAGACGGCCGTGCATCTGGTGACGCTGCTGGAGGAGATGCCGGTCCAGGAGACCTCCGACGGCATCGCCGAGCTGCGCTCCGCGCGGCTGCCGGTGGGCCGGGTCGTCGTCAACATGGTGCGGCCCGAGGTACTGGACGCGGCCATGCTGGAACAGGTCCGCGGCACTCCGCGTACGGCCCTCGCCCGCTCCCTGTCGTCGGCGGGGCTGGGCGGGGCGCGGCGCGGCGGGCACGCGGAGCGGCTGGTGGATCCGCTGCTCCGGCAGGCCGAGGAGTACGCCGAGCGGTACGCGCTGGAGCACGAGCAGCGCGCCGTTCTGAGCGACCTGGGCCTGCCGCTGCACGAACTGCCGCTGCTCGCCGAGGGCATGGATCTGGCGGGCCTGTACGAACTCGCCACCGAGCTGCGAAAGCAGGGGATGTCATGAGTCCGGATGCCGCGCAGGAGTCCTCGCGCCGTCTCGCCCCCACGCGCGTGCTCGACCTGGACCCGCTGCTGGACGACCCGGAGACTCGGATCGTGGTGTGCTGCGGCTCGGGCGGGGTCGGCAAGACGACCACCGCGGCGGCTCTCGGCCTCAGGGCCGCCGAGCGCGGCCGGAAGGTCGTCGTCCTCACCATCGACCCGGCCCGGCGGCTCGCCCAGTCGATGGGCATCGACTCGCTCGACAACGTCCCGCGCCGGGTGAAGGGCATCGAGGACTCCGCCGGCGGCGATCTGCACGCGATGATGCTCGACATGAAGCGCACCTTCGACGAGATCGTCGAGGCGCACGCGGATCCCGAGCGGGCGGCGGCGATCCTGGGCAACCCCTTCTACCAGTCGCTCTCGGCGGGCTTCGCGGGCACGCAGGAGTACATGGCGATGGAGAAGCTGGGGCAGCTGCGGGCCCGGGACGAGTGGGACCTCATCGTCGTCGACACCCCGCCCTCCCGCTCCGCGCTGGACTTCCTGGACGCGCCCAAGCGGCTCGGCTCCTTCCTGGACGGGCGGCTGATCCGACTTCTGACGGCGCCCGCGAAGCTGGGCGGCCGGGCCGGGATGAAGTTCCTGAACGTCGGGATGTCGATGATGACCGGCACGCTCGGCAAGCTCCTCGGCGGTCAGTTGCTGAAGGACGTGCAGACGTTCGTGGCCGCGATGGACACCACCTTCGGCGGCTTCCGCACCCGCGCGGACGCCACGTACAAGCTGCTCCAGGCTCCTGGCACGGCGTTCCTCGTGGTGGCGGCCCCGGAACGGGACGCACTGCGGGAGGCCGCCTACTTCGTGGAGCGGCTGGCGGCCGAGGACATGCCGCTGGCCGGCCTGGTCCTCAACCGGGTCCACGGCAGCGGTGCCGCCCAGCTGTCGGCCGAGCGGGCACTCGCCGCCGCGGAAAATCTTGAAGAGCCCCGCATTGTCGATCAGGTGGGCGGGAAAGCTGGACTTCGTAACTCTCCCGACACGTACGGCAGTTCAGACTCGGCGGAATCTCCCGCATCCGAGTCGACCTCCGGCCCAGGCTCCCCCGCCACGGAGGCGGCCACGGACAGCGCGGACCACCCGGCGACGGACACCCCGGCGGGCGCGGCCGACGGCGACCACCCTGCGGGTGACCGCCCGGCGGACGCACGCGCCGCGGACGACCGTCCCGTGGACGAGGTCGCCGCAGGGCTGCTGAGGCTGCACGCCGAGCGGATGCAGCTGCTCTCCCGCGAGCAGCGCACGCGCGACCGCTTCACCGCGCTGCACCCCGAGGTGGCGGTGGCCGAAGTGGCCGCGCTTCCCGGCGACGTGCACGACCTCCTGGGTCTGCGGGACATCGGTGACCGCCTCGCGGCCAACCGCCCGGAACTGCCCGACAGCGCCGGCAAGACGGTCGACACGGAGTTGTGATCCGGCGTGTCCGGTCACTTCCGGTCACGGTGCACCGGCCGGCTTCGGCGGCCGACGCCGTACCGGCACGCGCGCACCACCGAGACGTTCGTCACACGTCGGAACCCTCGCCAGAAACCGCGCCGACGCCCGCGGAAGGACCGGCACCGTCGCCCGTGACCGGGTGCCACGCCCGGGACGACGTGCGCAGCGGGAGGCGTTCACATCACCGCGCCCACGAGCAGTACCCGCGGCTGTGCCTCTGAGCGGTCCTCATGGCCCTGTCCCTGAGCCGTACTCACGGCTCCGCCGACGGAGCCGTACCCCGTCGCCGAACCCGTGGTGACGGCCGGGCTCGGGCCGATGTCCGTGGCCGCTGCCCGGTGTCCCCCTCAGCTCACCGCCGCATAGTTCTCGTAGACCTCGTCGTCGTCGAGCGGCACGATGCCCGCACCGCGCTCGTACTCCGTGCGCGCGGTCTCCAGGAGCCGGCGCCACGAGGTGACGGTCGGCCGCCGGCGCAGCAGTGCGCGGCGCTCCCGCTCCGTCATGCCTCCCCACACGCCGAACTCGACGCGGTTGTCCAGCGCGTCCGCCAGGCATTCCGTGCGCACCGGGCATCCCGTGCACACCGCCTTGGCCCTGTTCTGCGCTGCTCCCTGCACGAACAGTTCATCCGGATCGGTAGTGCGACAGGCAGCCTGCGCACTCCAGTCGGTAACCCAGCCCATACCGGCGCCGTCCTCTCCCGAATCGAGGCTCCCCCACGGCGGCAGCGGCATATTCACCGCCGCCAGTTGAGGACGTTACGGAAGGTGGGGACAGTGCAACACCCCCAGCGGGCCCAATCTTGAATGGTCCGAACGGACTATGAGGAAGCGGCAGATCACCCGGGGGAGTGAGCTGGCGACATGTGTGATCATCCTGGCAAAACGGGACAGTATTGGTGCGCCACACCGGACGCCGCATGACACACGAGGCGGATTCGGGCACGCCCCCATCAGAAAATCGGGGAACCTCCGGAACGATTCGGGGTCGCCGGACGTATTGATACGTGACCGCACTGCTGTGACAGTTGAGAGCAGCTTAGGCCAAGGCCTGTACGCATGTCCGGCGAATGCAAACGCCGGTCCTCTCATGTCGCCGTGCCGCCGCGCGCAAGCGGGACGGCCGGGCCGGCAGACGCATACAGGCGCCGCCCCGCAAGGACGCGGAGTCGCCGGGGAGCGACCGCTCCTTCGGAACGCTCAGGAGTACGGATTAGGCTGCCCCCATGCCAAAGAAGCGCTCGGGCGGTGGTCTGTCGCCAACGCAGCAGGCCGCCAAGTTCCTCGGTGTCAGTGTGCTCGCGGGAGCGGTGCTGGCCGGCATCGCCCTGCCCGCGGTCGGCGCGCTGGGCCTGGCCGCCAAAGGTTCGGTGGAGAGCTTCGACGAGCTCCCCGCCAATCTGAAGACGCCACCGCTGAGCCAGCGCACCACGATCCTCGACGCCGAGGGCGGGCAGATCGCCACGGTCTACTCCCGCGACCGCACGGTGGTGCAGCTGAAGAGCATCTCGCCGTACATGCAGAAGGCGATCGTCGCGATCGAGGACTCGCGCTTCTACGAGCACGGCGCGGTCGACCTCAAGGGTGTCCTGCGCGCGCTGAACAAGAACGCGCAGAGCGGAGGCGTCGCCCAGGGCGCGTCCACGCTGACCCAGCAGTACGTGAAGAACGTGTTCATCGAGGAGGCCGGCGACGACCCGACGAAGGTCGCCCAGGCCACCCAGCAGACCATCGGCCGCAAGATCCGGGAGCTGAAGTTCGCGATCCAGGTCGAGGAGGAACTGGGCAAGAAGAAGATCCTCGAGAACTACCTGAACATCACCTTCTTCGGCGAGCAGGCCTACGGCGTCGAGGCCGCCGCCCAGCGCTACTTCTCCAAGCACGCCAAGGACCTCACCCTTCCGGAGTCGGCCCTCCTGGCCGGCATCGTCCAGTCGCCGAGCCGCTACGACCCGGTCAACGACGAGGCGGAGGCCACCAAGCGCCGCAACGTCGTGCTGCAGCGCATGGCGGAGATCGGCGACATCTCCCAGGAGGAGGCAGACCAGGCCAAGGAGAAGCCGCTCGGTCTGAAGGTCAGCAAGCCCAAGAACGGCTGCATCACGGCCGTCAAGGGCGCGGGCTTCTTCTGCGACTACGTCCGCCAGGTCTTCCTCACCGACCCGGTCTTCGGCAAGACCCGCGAGGACCGGGCGAAGATCTGGAACCAGGGCGGTCTGACCATCCGCACCACTCTCGACCCGCAGTCCCAGGACTCGCTGCAGGAGTCGGTCAAGGACCACGTCAAGAAGAACGACGACGTGGCCACCGCCGCCAGCATCGTCGAGCCGGGCACCGGCAAGATCCTCGCCATGGGCCAGTCCCGGCCGTACGGCTTCGGCAAGAACGAGACGACGATCAACCTCTCGGTCGACCGGAAGATGGGCGGCGGCGCCGGCTACCAGCCCGGTTCGACGTTCAAGCCGATCGTGGCCGCCGCCGCGCTGGAGGGCGGTACCCCGGCGACACAGATGTACTCCTCGCCGTACCGCATGCAGTACCCGCACCCGATCTCCGCGTGCGACGGCAGGATCTGGAACGAGAAGGGCGTCTGGCTCACCAACGAGACCGCGGCCGAGGTCGGCCCGTACTCCATGAAGGAAGCCACCGCCAAGTCGGTCAACACCTACTACGTGCAGCTCATCGCCGCCGTCGGCATCTGCCCGGTCACCGAGATGGCCCAGCGGATGGGCGTCGAGCGCGCGGACGGCGGCAAGCTCCAGCAGGCCCCGTCCATCGCCCTCGGCACCCAGGAGATGTCCCCGCTCACCATGGCGAACGCGTACGCGACCTTCGCCTCGCGCGGCATGTACTGCACGCCGATCGCCATCGAGTCGATCAGCCAGCGCATCGGCGACCAGACGAAGTCGATCGAGGTGCCGAAGTCGACCTGCTCGCGGGCCATGTCCGAGAACACCGCCGACACGATCAACACGCTGCTGCGGGGCGTCGTCGAGGACGGAACGGGCCGGCAGGCGGGCCTCGCCAACCGCCCCAGCGCGGGCAAGACCGGTACCACGGACGAGCGGTACGCCGCCTGGTTCGTCGGCTACACGCCCAACATGGCCGGCGCGGTGTGGGTCGGTGACCCGGCGCACAAGCGGAAGATGCAGCAGATCTCGATCGGCGGCGTCTGGTACGGCAAGGTCTACGGCGGTCAGGTCCCCGCGCCGATCTGGAAGGACATGATGGCCGGGGCGCTGGACGGCAAGGACGCCCCCGACTTCAACCTCGTCGACATCCCCGACCCGGTCAAGGAGAAGCCGGACGACGGCAACGGCGGCGACAACCGCGACAAGCCGGGCAACGGCGGCAACCACGGCGGCCCCTCGCCCGACCCCACCTTCTCCTTCCCCGGCGGCCTGTTCCAGGGCAACGACATCGGAGGCGGCACGGGCAACGGCCGCTCCGGCGGCAACGGGCCGTGACCCCGGGCCCGCCTCACCCGCCCCACACGACGACGCCGGGGGCGTCCTCCCCGTTCGGGAGGACGCCCCCGGCGTCGTCTGCCGTCTGTCTCCGGCGTCGTCCACCGCCTGCCGACGGCGGTGCGGGCGGTCGCCTTCAGCCGGCGAGCAGCTTCTTCACCGCGGCGGCGACCCGGCCGCCCTCGGCCTGCCCGGCCACCTTCGGGTTCACGATCTTCATGACGGCGCCCATGGCCCTCGGCCCCTCCGCGCCGGCCGCACGGGCCTCCTGAACGGCCTGGGCGACGATCGCGTCCAGTTCCTCGTCGGACAGCTGCTTGGGCAGGTAGTCGGCGAGCACCTCGCCCTCCGCCTTCTCCCGCTCGGCCTGCTCGGGGCGGCCACCCTGCGCGAAGGCGTCGGCGGCCTCGCGGCGCTTCTTCGCCTCACGGGTGATCACCTTGAGGACCTCGTCGTCGGAGAGCTCGCGCTTCTCCTTGCCCGCGACCTCCTCCTTGGTGATCGCGGCGAGCGTCAGCCGGAGCGTCGAGGAGCGGAGCTCGTCGCGCTCCTTGATCGCGGCGTTGAGGTCTTCCTGCAGCTTCGACTTGAGCGTGGTCATGGCTCTGATTGTCGCAGGTCCACGACACCGACCGCCCCCGCATTTACGGCAACACGGCACCTGCCGTCCGGAAACGGGGCGTGGGATCGGGGTCTGAGGGCTGGGGGGCTGGGGGGCTGGGGCCCAGGGTTCCGGGGGTCCGGGGGCCCAAGGTTCGGGGGTCCGGCGGCCTCGAGGGGCTCTGCGGGCGGGGCGCCGCGGGGATCGTGACCGACGGGTCGCCGTGAGCGGTGACGCCTGGTCCGGCTCCCCCGCCGGGTCTGACACGATGGGGACATGCGCGCGCGATACGGAGTTCCCCTGGGAATCGCGGCGGTTGGCGCCGCCGGACTGATCTACTCCGCGGGTTTCGAGCCCCGCTCCTTCCGCCTCCGAAGGGTCACCGTACCCATCCTGCCCTCCGGCATGCGCCCGCTGCGCGTTCTCCAGGTCTCCGACATCCACATGGTCGGCGGCCAGCGCAAGAAGCAGCGCTGGCTGCGCTCGCTGGCCGGCGTGCGCCCCGACTTCGTGATCAACACGGGCGACAACCTCTCGGACCCCGAGGGCGTACCGGAGGTTCTGGACTCGCTGGGCCCGCTGATGGAGTTCCCGGGGGCGTACGTCTTCGGCTCGAACGACTACTACGGTCCGAAGCTGCGCAACCCCGCCCGCTACCTGCTGGAGAAGGCGTCCGGCCGCCACGGCCTGAACGGCAACCCTCCGGTGGTCGACGCGATCCACAACCCGTGGGAGGGCCTGCGCGACGGCTTCGACGCCGCGGGATGGCTGAACCTGACCAACACCCGCGGCGTGCTGAAGATCGACGGCGGCCTGTCGGTCGAACTGACCGGCCTGGACGACCCGCACATCCGGCGTGACCGGTACGCCCGGGTGGCCGGCGGTCCGTCGGGCGCGGCGGACGTGTCGATGGGCGTGGTGCACGCCCCGTACCTGCGCGCGCTGGACGCGTTCGCCGCGGACGACTATCCCCTGATCCTGGCCGGCCACACCCACGGCGGCCAGGTGTGCATCCCCTTCTACGGCGCCCTGGTCACCAACTGCGACCTGGACACCGACCGCGTGAAGGGCCTGTCCACGCACACGGCGGAGGGCCGCACGTCGTACCTCCACGTCTCCGCGGGCTGCGGCGCCAGCCGCTACGCGCCGGTGCGCTTCGCCTGCCCGCCGGAGGCGACGCTGCTGACCCTGGTCGAACGGGACTGACACCGGTGCCGGCGCCGGCGCCGGCGCCGAGCGGGACAGGCAGGACCGCGCACGGCGGGCACCTCCCGCACGGGAGGTGGGCACCGCCGCGGGCGGAACGAGCGCGGACGCGTCGAGCACAGGCCGAGCACGGGAGCAGGCCGATCAGACACGGGCCGAGCGGACACGGCACCGGCGAGGCAGGCAGGCAGGCAGGCAGGCAGGCAGGCAGGGACCGTACCGGCCGGGGGCGGGGCGAAGGAGCCGCACGGTAGGACCGACCAGGGATCACCCGAACAGCCCGCCCGCATCGCCCTGGATGTCCGCTTTTTCTAGCGTGAGGGCATGACCGCCCCGATACCCAAGGACATCCCGGACCTGCCCGCGGTCCCGGGAACACCCGCCCCGCTGCGCTCCCCCGTCCCGGCCGCCGCGGTGGTGACCCCCGTACGCCATCCCCTCACCGCGGCCTACCGCCTGCTCGTCGCCGCCCTCGCGGCCGGCGGCGTGACCCTGGCGGTGATGCTCGGCAGCCCGGCCCGGGTCCTGAGCTACTTCACCGTCCAGAGCAGTATCCTGCTGTGCCTGGTGTGCCTCTTCTCGGCCCGCCGCGCCTGGACGGCCCGCCGCCCGCTCCCTTCGGCCGTGACCGGTGCCGCGCTCCTGTACGTGGTGCTCTCGGCCCTGGTCTACCACCTGGTCCTGACGAACGCGGCCCCTCCGTTCACGATGGCGGACGCCACCGCCTCGACGGGATGGCACACGCTCGCCCACCACCTCCTGCACACCGTCGTCCCCGCGGCGGCCGTCCTCGACTGGCTCCTCATGACCGCCCCCGCCGCGCTCCACCTGCGCCAGGCCGCGACGTGGATGCTCTACCCCGCCGCCTACCTGGTCTTCTCCCTGGCCCGCGGCGAGCTCCTCCTCCCCGGCACCCCGGCCCGCTACCTCTACCCCTTCCTCGACGTCGACCAGCACGGCTACAAGAGCATCCTCGCCAACGCGCTGCTCCTCGGCCTCTCCTTCTACGCCCTGGCCGTCCTGCTGGTGGCCGTGGACCACATCCGCCCCAACCTCGTCCGCCACCGCGCCCACCACCACGGGAAAACCGGATTTCGTCTCCGGCCGCCGGTGGGCTAAAGTAAACGACGTCGCCGCGACGAGCAGCGACGCCGGGGTGTAGCGCAGCTTGGCAGCGCGCTTCGTTCGGGACGAAGAGGTCGTGGGTTCAAATCCCGCCACCCCGACAGCCAAGTAGCAGGCCAGAGGGCCCTTACCGATTCGGTGAGGGCCCTCTGGCTTTGCTGCGTGTCTAACTGCGTGACTATCGATCTGTGAGTCTTACCGGGTGACTACGAGTGCTGCGGATCGGTCCCGAAGATCCCGTCCATGACCACGGCACCGGTCTGGATCACGGGCCGGATCTGCTTCCGGTAGACCTCCTCGGTCACGGCCGTCCCGGAGTGCCCGACGAGTCGGGAGATCTCCTCCAACGGGACGCCGCGATCGGAGAGCAACGACACGAAGCTGTGCCGGAGCTCCCGGGGCGTCCACTCGTCGACGTTGATGCCGTCGACATCCTTGAGCGCCTGGCGGAAGGCGCGGCGGACGTTGGCGGCGTCGAGCGGCTTGCCCACGGCCGAGGAGAAGACGAGGCCGTGTTCCTCCCACTTGTCGTCAGCGGCGAGCCGGTCCCAGCCTTGATCCTCGAATTGCTGCCAGAGGGCTTCGACGCAGCGCGCCGGCAGTGCGAGCGTGCGCCGGGACTTCCGGGTCTTGGTGTCTCCGGTGCACCGGAGACACCGCCAGACGGCGATGTGGGGAGGCTGCGGCGGGTCCATTTCGGGGCGACCCTTCAGGAAGACGTGGTCCCAGGTGAGGGCTCGCAGTTCCTCGGTGCGGGCGCCGGTCAGCAGGGCGAGGACGACATAGGCGTGCATCGAGGTCCCCTCGGCGCCCTTGAGCACGGCCTCTGCTTGCGCGAACGTCAGCGCTTTGGAGGGACGTCCGGCCCGCCCCTGGGGGACCGAGCACAGCTCGACGACGTTGCGCTTGACCTTGTCCCGCGCCATGGCCCGCTTGACTGCGCGGTTCAGGCACGAGTGGATCGATTGGAGGGTCCGGGTGCTGAGGCTCTGCGCCTTCTCGGCAAGCCAGCGGTCCACGTCCTCCGCGCTGAGGTCGCGGAGCTTGCGCGCACCGAGCGAGGGAATGACGTGCCTCTCGCTCAGGAGCGTGGTGGTTTCGACGGTGCTGGGGTCCAGGCCGGCCAGGCCGTAGGCGAGCCAGTCCGTGACCGCGTCCTTGACGGTGTAGTTGGTCGGCGCGACGGCGAGGCCGTCCTCATGGTCCCGCAGTACCTCCTTTAGCTTGTTCTTCGCCTCCGTCTTGGTCCTGCCGCTCCCCCGCTTCACGATCCGCTTCCCGCTCGGGTCGAAGCCGAGGTTCGCCGTGGCGATCCAACGCTGTCTCTTCTCGTCCCAGTGCAGGCCGCCGTCACCGCGGCTACGACGCTTGGTCATCAGGCCGCTTCTCCCATCTGGTGGCGGATGAAGGCGCGTACGGCGTCGTCCGGGATGCGGCGGCATCCGTCGACCTTGATGGAGACCAGGCGGCGGGTGCGGATGAGGTCGTACACCTTGGTGCGGCCGACCTTGAGCCGGGTCATGACCTCCGGCACGGTGAGCAGTTCGGGCGCGGCAGTGGTCATGCTGTGGCTCCTTCCAGGGCGAGTTCGTCCTTCAGGGCTTCGCGGGCGGTGTCCCTGGAGTGCCCGGAGCTTGCGTCGCCATCTCCGGATGAACCACGGCAGTCGGGCCGTCTGTCCGACCGGGTGCGCGAGCAGCACGCGGTCGTCCACGCCCTGATGGATGAGGGGCTCGGGCTGCGGCCGATCGCCCGTCGGCTGGGCCTGGCCCGCAACACCGTCCGCCGCCTCGCCCATGCGGCCACCGCGGACGAGCTCCTGGTGGGACGGTGGACCGGCCGGACCAGCATCCTCGACCCCTACAAGCCCTACCTGCATCAGCGGTGGGCGGAAGGCTGCACCGTCGCCCGTCGGCTGTTCGAGGAAGTCCGCGAGCGCGGCTATCCCGGCGGCGAAAGCGTGGTGAAAAGGTACGTCCAAGGGCTCCGCGAAGCCTTCCCGCACGACGATCCGCCCCGCAAAGCGCCGTCCGTGCGCGACGTGACCAGCTGGATCACCCGCCACCCCGACCGGCTCGACGACGACCAGGCCCAGCAGCCCAAGCAGATTCTCGCCCGCTGCCCCGCCCTCGACCGAACCGCCGAACACGTCCGTGCCTTCGCCGAATTGATGAACGACCGCCGGGGCCAGGACCTCGGTCAGTGGATGGATGGCGTGCAGGCTGACGACGTGCCCGCCCTGCACGGCTTCGTCACCGGCCTCGGCCAGGACCTCGACGCCGTCGTCGCCGGGCTCAGCCTGCCCTACAGCTCCGGTGCCGTCGAGGGCCACAACAACAAGATCAAGATGATCAAGCGGCAGATGTTCGGCCGCGCCAACTTCGACCTGCTCCGCAAGCGGGTCCTCCTCGCGGCGTGAGGCCGTTCATGATCGCGGTTGTGGTGACCCTCCGTGGCTGCGGCACGGAAAGTGATCCAGAACCAGGGTTCGGCCGTCGTCGAGACCGACGACGCCATGCCCCCGCCATCGTGCGCGTGTTCAACGGCACCTCAGGCACCTCAGCCTCCGCGTGAGCCGCCGCCGTCTGTCTGAATTGCAATTCCGGCTGTACCCGTGAGCCGGGGTGGCTCTCCATGAGCTGGGCGACCGCACCAGGCAACGGCGAGCGGGTCTCAAGGCGCGTGTACGTCCGGGGCAGGGTGCTCGACGTTTCCTCGGCCTTCGTCATCCAGGCTGTCGGCACTCATCCCTTCCTGCCCGGTACGAGAGGACGGAAGGCGGCGAGGGCAGCTTCCCAGTCGGATGCGACCGGGTCTTCCGGAGGGAGGGCGGGACCCAGGTCCTCTGCCGCGCGGATCACGGCGGAGGCGAGTTCCGGCGCCGTCGTCCGTGCGACGACTCCGTCCTTACCAGCGACCGACAGGCCGTCTTTGGTCCGTCGCACGACAAGGCCGAAGGAGGTGTCGGCACCGGTGAAGCTCAGCATGCGGGCGTTGCCCCGGAGAAAGGAACCCAGGCTGTCCAGCAACTGGACGGCCGAAAGGTAGATCATCATGCCCTGATCGGGGATATGGCCGGCCGAGTCGGCCGTGCCGAGATCCCCAGTGACGGCCATGTCGCCCAGATCGAACCCGCTGGCGTCGCCCTGACCGGGCCGTACGGTGAACTGCACATTGATCACGGGGTGTAGCTCTTTCCTACCGGGAAGAAGGTGATGACGCGGTTTCCGTCCTCGGAGTCGACGATGAGCCGATATCGGGCCGACATGCCGTTCACGGTCATCCTCTTCTCGAAGGTCTGGATCCGGCGCCCGGGATCCGATACCCGCTGACCTCGCTCGATCATTGTCCTCACAGCCTTCTCCACCTGCCCACGGGTGGTCGACGGGGGCATCAGATCGCCGTGGCCGCCTTGGGCGGTCCCCGAGATGTGACGTTCGTCGATGTGCTGCCACCCCTCCTTGGGGTTCCCGTTCTCCAGCCTTGGAGTGGTGCGGCAGAGCGCGAGACCGTAGGGGTCCGTCCAGGTGAGCGGATGAGGGCCGTACCAGTACGGGTTCGGACCGGCTTCCAGACCGAGCGGATCCGGGGAGAGGTACGCCGCAGTCTCGGGATCGTAGTAGCGGTGGAAGTTCTGGTTGAGACCGGATTCCGCATCGGCGTACTGGCCGGGGAAACGCAAGGGGCAATCCACGGACTCGGCGTCGTCTGCGGGTGTCGGAAACTGTGTGCCCCAGAGGGTAGTACGCCGCTGCCAGGCGACGTCACCGTCGGGAGAGACGAGTTCGGTCGGGGTACCGATGGCGTCCGTGATGACGGCGTGGAAGTGAGTGGTATGGTCGGCCGTGGTCTCCTCGGCGAGCCGGGAAAGGAAGGACGCACCCGCAGGACCGACCACGTGGCTGCTGGTGGTCTGGGCGACGGGGCAATGTGTGCCGGGGGCGTAGTCCCACGTCGTGACGCCGCCGCTCGTGAGGAGTTGCTCGGCGAGAAGAGTCTCCTCCCATGTGAAGTCCGTTCGGTCGGCCTCCGAACCATCCGCCAGACAGCGGAACTTGGCGATGCGCCGTCCCAGCGGGTCGTAGGCATACCGCCATCGGTCACCCTCGGGCGTGACGACCTCGACGAGCCGGTCCTCCGCGTTCCAGGCGTACGCCCACGTCTTCGCCTGCCCGCTCAACAGCTTGCGCGTTTTCTGGGTCCGGCGGCCCTGGGAATCATAGGAGTACGTGGTGTCGCCTGCCCGCCGCACCAGCATGCCGTCGATGTCACGACCACCTGCGGCGACATGGGCGGCCGCGGACGCGTCAGTGAGGTTGCCGGCGCTGTCGTACGCGTAGGTCTCGCTCCAGCCATGGGCGCGTACACCCGTCACTCGGCCCATCGTGTCGATGTCGAAGCGGCGCGTGCCCGTTGTGAGCTCTCGGATCTCGGTCAGGTGGCCGTCGGCCCGGTAGGCGTACGCGCGGTGCTGCAACAGGTTGTGCGCACCCGCTGTGAGAGATTGGGCTGTAAGGCGGTCGACCGCGTCCCAGGTCTGCGTGAGGGCCACACCGCTGCCCAAGTGACGTTGTGTCTCGCGCCCTGCCGCGTCATGCGTGAAGGTCAGCGCGCCCGCTTCGGAACACAGCTGTGTCGGCCTGCCCGCCGGATCGTATGTCCAGTGCGAGGCCAGCCCTGATGGGGTCTCGCGTCGGACCCGGCGGCCCAGCGTGTCATAGGCGTACGTGGTGGTGCGGCCGTTGACGGTCTCGCTCACTATGCGGCCCATCGCATCCCGGGTGAACGCGACGTCCGCATCCGCGTTCACCGCCTGTGCGAGGCGGCCGTCCGCCGCATAAGCGAATGTCGTGACGTCGTCCGCGTCCGACCGTTGCTCCACGAGCCGCCCCAACGCGTCCCGCGCGAAGCGCAAAGTCTCCCCGGCTCCGTTGGTCCGCGCAGTCACCCGACCTGCCGCGTCGTGCGTGTACGTCAGCGTGCGGCCGTTGAAGTCCGTCTCGGTCACGAGACGACCTGACTCGTCGTAGGTGTACGACCAAGTGCGGCCCTGCGCGTTGATGACCTCTGTCAGACGCAGTTCCGTGTCGTAGGAGAACGCGTAGTGGGCGCCGTCCGGGTCGATTCTCGTGGCCGGTACGTCGAAATGGGCCGCGGTGTGCAGGGTCGTATGACCTGCTGGATCAATGTGGGAGAGAAGGTTTCCCTCCGCGTCCCAGGACCACGACTCCCGGGTGCCGTCGGGCTGCTCGCGCAGGGAGGGCTTGCCCTCCGTCGTCCAACCGAGGCGTGTGGTGTGGCCCAGCGGGTCCGTCATCTCAACCACCCGACCGAAGGCGTCCCGGCGGATGGCCGTCGTGTGGCCCATCTCGTCCGTCAGGGTGACGGGCAGGCCGGCGTCGTCGTAGGCGACCGTGCGGGTGTGGCCGAGGGCGTTGGTGATCGCCGTGGGGCGGCCCGCCGCGTCGTTCGTGTACCGCGTCTCGGCGCCGACCGGGTCCACGGTGCTGAGCAGGTTGCCCCTCTCGTCGTACGTGTGCCGCCAGACCACCCCGCCGGGCTCGACCACTTCCGTGGGCAGGCCAAGCGCGTTGTACGCAGCCCGGGCGACCGAGCCGTCGGGCAGGCTAAGTCCGGTGATGTTGCCCGCGTCGTCGTAGGCGTAACGCGTGGTGTGACCCAGGGCGTCGGTGACCGTCATAGGCTTGTCGCCGTACTCGTCCCACTCCGTGCGGGTGACATGCCCGAGTGGGTCGGTCTCCTCCACCACCAGGCCCTCGGCGTTGTACCGGTGGACCGAGGTGTGGCCCTGGGAGTCGGTGTACGTCGTGGTGCGTTCTTCGTCGTCGTACGTCAGTGTCCCGGAGAGGATGCCGTCGACGCCGTCGGTGCGGACGACGCGGCTCCGCTCGTCGTAGACGTACGAGAACCAGGTGCCGTTGCGGCCGGTCCAGCGGGTGACGCGGCTCTCGGTGTCGTAGGTGAAGCGGAGGGGTTCGCCGCTGGAGTTGATGACCTCGGTGAGGTTGCCGGCGGTGTCGTAGGCGTAGCGCATGACGAGCGTGCCCTCGTCGGGCGCGGCTGATGGGCGGTAGCGGGAGGGCGGCTCGTCCAGGAGGCGCAGGGCCGTGATGCGTGGGCCCTGGGTGTCGACGGCAACGTAGTAGCCGCCGGAGTGGCGGATGCCGAAGGGGATGCCCTCGTCGCCGCGTTCGACGTCGATGCGGTTGCCGTTGCGGTCGCTCCAGGAGTCCAGCGCCAGGTGGAAGACGCCGAAGGTCGGGGAGGGGACAGGGGCGGCGAAGGTGCGCATCACGCCGGTCGCCGGGTCGGTGACCGTCATCGCGCCGTCCGGCTTGCCGTCCCACTCCAGGGGCCAGCGCGGGCCTTTCACCGGCATCGTGGGAACGCCCGGTTCGGGCACCGGGTACACCAGGCGCATGCCGTCCGCCGCGGCGAAGACGACGCCCTCGCCGTCGATCTGGAGGCACTCGTCCAGGGTGGAGATCCAGGTCGGGCCGAAGCAGACGCCACCCCGGTACGAGGACAGGTGCGTGCGCGTGAACTCGAAGGGGAGAGCGGCCGGGAGGGTCAGATCGGTCTGCGTCATGAGCATGGCGCCGGTCGCCACGTCGATCGGCTCGCCTACGCACGGGGTGCGCTCGGCGCTGCGGGCTGCTGGCCCCAGTTCCACCAGGTCGGGGCGGAGCGACGGCGGGCGCAGTAGCGGAGCGCTGTCGAACAGCGCGCCTTCCATGCCCGCCTTCAGCACTCCGCCGCCCGCGCCGAGCGCACCGCCGAAGATCATGCCGTCCTGTGCCGCCTGGTTGACCTCGTCGAGGCTGAAACCGTGCTGGAGGCCGGTCGCCATCTTCAGGGGCTGTGCCACGGCGAGGTCGACCGTGACCGACTCGACGCCGCCGAACGCCGCGGCGACCAGCGCGCCCGCGGCGATCTCGGCGATCGTCGTGGAGACCGCGACACCCAGCGTGGCGCCGAATTCGACGACCGCCTCCGCCGCCACGGCGGCGGCCCCCGAGGCCAGGCCCGCAGTGAAGAAGGCCAGTGCCACACCGCCCGCGATGACGGCCGCGTCGATGCCGATCTGCGTCCACAGCTTGTTGATCGCGTCGTCGATGGCGTCGGCGAACTTCTCGAGTGCCTTGGCCATCTCCCGCGCGGAGTCCGCCAGGTCCTTCAGCCAGCCGTCGTCGTGATCCGTGGCGTACCGGCTCCAGAACTTCTCGAACGCCTCGATCGACTCGCCCGTGTTGTTGTGGACGACCGACGACGCACTGCGGTGCACCGGTGAGCGGACGTCGTCGACGGAACCGGCGAAGGCACGCCAGGCGTTCGCCGCATCACGCAGCTTGCCCGAGTCGGCTTCCGGCCACCACAGGCCCAACTTGAGAAGGATGTGGCGGGCCTCGTCCTCAATGCTCACCGCCACCACCGCTCTGCTCGCCGGTCTTCACCTCGGTGAACATGCCGGCGACGAGCTCGTCGTGGTCCACATGTCCGTCGGCCATGTCCACCATGGCCTCGTGAATGCTCGTCAGGCCGAGCACCAGGATGGCCGCCGCACTCTCGATCTTCTTCTGCTGCGGCTTGTAGGCACTGCCGAACTCGTTGCCCTGCTTGTCGTGCCCCCAGGGCTCCCCGAGCCCGTCCAGCGTCTTGACCAAGGTGGTCAAGGCCTTGCTCAGATCGATGGCGCCCTGGTGGAAGGCCGGTGCCGCCGCCTTGATGTCGGCGGTCTTGATGTCCAGGACCTTGCCGGGGACCTTGCCGTCGCCCATCGCTGCCGTCTCCCCCCGGTTCGCGATTGCAGCTTCCGACCCTAGGGGAGAAGGGCCAAGGAAAGGTCATATTGAAGGCACGTGCAAGTAATGTGTCGGCAGCGGGCACGCCGTGGATGAGTTCGAGTTCATCGCCTTCGTCCGACCAGGCACCAGCATTCGCCTCATGGTGGTTATGTACTGCAACCGAGCCGGCCTGTCCCACGACGGGAGGCGTGTGGCGACTTGCTCGCCGTCGAACAGCCCGCACCGCCTTCTGTAGGAACCTCCCCATACCCGGCCGGACTCCTCGACACCGGCGCCCACCCCATACGACAACGTCGGTCTCCAAGGCCACCACCGGATCTCGGAGACCGACGTCACGCAGGCCCCGAATCAACCAAGCATCACACCGGTACAGGTGCCGCACAGCTACCAGAGGGCTGCCGCGCGGGCGCACAAGAGATCGTTCAGCACACGCACTGGCGACGTCGGACAGAGAGTCAGGCGAACGTCGAGCGCCGCCTCCCACTGCTCGGTCAGCCCCAGCATGAGGCGCTGTCGCATTCCCGGGGTGACGTGGGCGTAGCGCGCCGAGACCGAGCCGTCGATGTGACCCATGCGTTCGTCCATGAGCACCGTCTCGGTTCCCAGGTCCTCCATCATCGTCCGGTGGGTGTGGCGAAGGCCGTGGGGCGTGAGTCCCTTGGCTGTCGGGAGCCAGCAGGCGTCGGCTCGTGCGCTTGCACCCCGTCCCCGTGCCGGGACGCCTGGCCAAGGCTCGCCGAGCAGGGGTACCGGCCGTGGCTCCTGCGGTGCCTTCTTCGGGTACCAGCCGGAGACCGCCGGCGTGAACAGCCAGGTCGCGAAACCGTTCCTGCGCCAGTGGGGGGGCATGCTCTGGCACGACGCCGCCCCGGACGAACCGGAGGTCCGCGATGGCCTGCTCGACCTTCGCTCGCGTGGCCTCGGTGACGCGTTCGGGGTGGTTGAGGACGTTGGACACCGTGCCGGTCGAGACGCCGGCACGACGGGCGACGTCGACGAGCTTCGCGCCCTGGTGGCCCCCGGTACGGGCCGCGCCCTGTCCTCGGAAGACGTGGGTCTTGCCGTGGCAGGGGCACGGCTTGGGCTTCGTGCGGGCGATGTGGTTGGCAACCAGCGCGGACAGGCAGTCCATCGAGTCGATGGTGCGGTAGCTGTCGTCGTGGCGCTTGTAGTTCTGCATGGTCGAGGCCGCCAGGTCCTGGGCCTCGTACCAGCGGTTCGCGTACTCACCGAAGGTCTCCTGGCCGAGGGCCGGGTCGCGCCAGTCGCCGCGACGGTACTTGTTCCCGGCCTCGGCCGCTGCCCGTTGGGCCTCGCCCTTGGTGGCGAACCTGATCGCCTTGCCGTTCTCGTCGACGACCGTGTTGTGCTTGCCGGGCGCGACCTTGTACCGGCCACGCCAGTAGTTTCCGCGCTTCTCCGCGAAACCCAAGTTCCGCTGTCCCCCTCTTCCTTGTCCTCGTCTACGGCAGGTTCGATCGGGTCACGCGACAGTGCCGTACTGCTGCTGTCGACGCGGCGGGCGGGCCCGCAGGCGGGTAGTCGGAGCAACGACAGGGCGGCGAGGTTGCGCGGAGCCGGTCTGCGTACCGGGCTCGGAGAGCGGCTCGGTCGCCCGTGCGACTGGCGGCGCGGGCTGGGCCGGCCGCTGCTCGTAGAGGCGGATGATCTCGGGGAGGTGCTCGGCGGTGAAGCGGTAGGCGCGGCCGACCCGGGTGTGCGGTATCAGGCGCCGTCGCGCGCGGTCCTTGACTCACCAGGCCGAGCATCCGAGGGTGTCGGCGACTCCTCGGGGCGGTAGAGGCGGGGCGGAGGGGCGTCGGACGGCCTGGGGGGGGACGAGCGCGGGCGTGGATCGGTGCAAGGGGGCGGCTCCTGGTCGGGAAGTCGGGGAGGGCTGCGTGGGCGGCTCAGGCGGCGCCCGGCCCCTGGAGGAGGGCGCGGACGACCTGCTGGTGGAGCTGTGGCCGTATGTGTACCGGGAGGCGTTTCCGGACTGGTCGCGGAAGTTCATGGAGTACTCGGAGCGGGCGGTGGTCATCCGTGAGTACGCGGCACATGTGGTGCCGGGCTTGTTGCAGACCGAACCGTACGCGCGGGCCGTGCTGAGCGTCGGCCGGACGCTCGGCAGCGAAGAGCAGTTGGCGGAGCGGGTCGCCGTTCGCATGGGGCGGCAGGAGCGCCTTCGTATGCCCGACCGGCCCGAGCTGTGGGTGGTCCTCGACGAGGCGGTGCTCAAGCGTCCGGACCAGGCGGTGATGCGCGAGCAGTTGGGACGCCTGCTGGCGACTGGGGCGGATCGTCATGTCACAGTGCAGGTACTGCCGTTCGATCAGGGTGAGCACGATGTGATGGGCGGCTCGCTCACCGTTCTCACCATGCCGGACGACTCGGAGATCGCCTACACCGAGGGCGCGCACTACGGCCAACTCATCGAGGATCCGGACGAGGTCAGGGGCTTCTCACTGGCCTACGGTCGGCTGCGGGCGGAAGCTCTGCCCCCGCTCATGTCACTCGACATGATCCGATCCGTGCTGGAGGACAACCGCCATGGCTCGAATCTCCCGTCCCGAACTGAACGGCGCCGTCTGGCGCAGGAGCAGTTACAGCAATCAGGAGGGTGGCAACTGCGTGGAGGTGGCCGACGGATTCCAGGAGGCCGTCGTCCCCGTCCGTGACAGCAAGGTTCCGCACGGTCCGGCGCTGTACTTCGAGGCCGCCTCCTGGGCGGCTTTCATAGGAGAGTTGAAGGCCGAGGGGCACCGTCGCTGAGCCCGCCGGGCTCTGGTCGCCGTCCGCGCGTCGGGCTCACCGGACCCCTGTCCGCGAGGGCCCGGCAGGCCGCTGACCTCCCCAAAGAACCGGGGGAAAGAACCACCCGCCCGCCCGCCCTACCCGGGCGGACGGCCCGCGTCACTCGTCCGGGTGACCGGCTTGCAGGTGCGGGATACGGGCGGTTACGTTCGCCGCGACAACCGCACACAGACTTCGGCCCCCGGCCGGGATTGCCGTCCCGATCGAGGGCCTGACCGATCAGGAAGAAGCACGCTTCCCGATGGCTGACCCGCAGTCTAACGCGCCCCTGCGCGCTGCCGCCGGAGCTCCGACCTCCGGCGTGATCCACGTCCGCACCCGGCTGACGGCCGACTTCACCGTGATCTCCAACGCCCTCGCGCAACGACGCGGCAGCGCCGTCACGGTCGGCGTCGCGGCCTACATCCTCTCCCTGCCCGACGGCACCCCCGTGACCATCACCGCCCTGTGCGACCACTTCGCCGAGGGCGAGATCCTCATCTCCCGGGCCCTCAGGGAACTCGAAGAGGCCGGATACCTGGAACGCCGCCGCGAGCGGACACCCACGGGGCAGGTCCGTACCCGCACGTACTTCTACGACGTCCCCGACGGCGCTCCCGAGCCCGAGCCCGACCCCGAGCCCGATCCGGACGGCCCGCCCGAGCCTCCCCGACCGCGTCGGCCCCGGAAGCGACCCGGCACTGCGGCGGTCACGCCCCCGTCGGCGGCCGTACCGGAAGCGGCGCCGGCGCCCGCCCCGGCCGAGACGCAGACGCCGGTCGCCGTTCCGCTCGCCGACGCCGACCCCAAGGCCATCGCCGTCCTCGCCAACCTGCGCCGGATCGACCCCCGCCTGATCCTCTCCGAACAGGAAGCCGCCCGCCTCGCCCCGGCCGTCACCCGATGGCTCGCGGCGGGCCTCCTGCCCACCCAGATCACCGACCACCTCACCGCACGGCTCCCGGACCACTTCCTGACCCGCCCGGTCGGCATCCTCGCCTACCGGCTCAAAGAGACCCCCCTGTCCGCACCGCCGAGAGGCGCGGAACACCCGGCAGGCCCGGCCGCCGTGCCCCTGCGGAACTGCGACGGCTGCGACCGGGGATTCCGCTCGGCGCAACCCGGCCGCTGCCGTGACTGCCGACGGCGTGAGGGACGCCTCCCTGCCGTCGCGTGAGGCGGCGGTCAGGGCGCTTGACCAGAAGGGACACGAGAATGACACTGGGTGTACGACAATTGTCATACACCCGGAGAAGGGAGGTAGGAGTGCCCCCGAAGACGGAGCAGAAGAGCCACGTCTCAGGTACCAAGGCCAAGAAGCGCACCTCGACCACGACAGCCCGGACTTCAGGCACCCGTCAGAAGCAAGCCGGCAGCGGTACGACAAGCGTGGCTCAGGTGCGGCTGCGTCCGGACGAACTGGCGGATCTGCAGCGAGTGATGCAGACCCTCAAGCTGCACTCGCTCTCCGACGCCTTGCGCGAGGGGCTTCGCCTGCTTTCTCGCGAGGCCACCGAGGTTGCCGCAGCTCAGGAGATCCGCGACTTCTACAAGGGTGGCCAGGCTCCGACACCCGAAGGCGTTCTGCCCTCGACCGAAGATGAGCTGGCCGCAGCCGACGAGATCGAATGGTGAACACCGGCTCGGCGCTGCGCGGCGAGGTCTGGGGTTGCGCCCTGCCCAACCCCATCGGGCCGCATCCCGTGGTCGTTCTCACGGTCAATCGCGTTGCCGAACCACTGTCGGCAGTGACTGTCGCCGTGATCACAGGGACACCCGGGCCTGCCTCCACCCATGTCCCGGTCGGCTCCGACTGCGGGGTGACCAAGTACGACGAGTCCTACGTGAACTGCACCGACCTGCACACCGTGGACAAACCAAGGCTCCGGCGGCGTCTCGGCCTGCTGGATCCGAGCGAGATGCGGCGTGTGGAGGAGTGCGTTCGCGTGATCATGGGGCTGGCGTGATCGTCACCCGCCCCAGGGAACCCCGCCCCCGTCGCACTACCGTTACTTCGCCGCGGGCGCCCACAGGGCGGCCACGATCTCCATCTGCTTGAGGACCAGGTCGACCGCCTCGCGCTCCTCCTCCGAAGTCTTCCCCACCGTGGGGCTGTTCCGGGACACCATCACCTGACGATGCCGATCTCACCTGGCCGCCGGCATCAGCAGCCACATGGGCCTCAGCAGCCCCGCCGCCCTCTGATGGCCTGGTTCGAGCGGCGGTATATCTTCGCTTCCGCGGCGCGTCGAGTATCTCTCCGCGTCGTCATAGGGAGGGAAGGACATGCGTATATCACTGCTTCGGCGCGCGGCCGCCCTGGCCACGACGCTGGGGCTCACCTCGCTCGGGCTGCTCGGCGCGGGTGCGGCGCCCGCGCAGGCCGCGGTCAGCGACTGCCCGTCGGGGTACTTCTGTGCGTGGAGGACCGGTGACGGCACGGGCTCGATGTTCAAGACGAACGCGAGCAAGGCGACGCTGGGCACGTGGGACAACAGCTTCAACACGGTCATCAACCGCACGTCCCTGACCACCTGCCTCTACGACGATGCCAACTACGGTCTGGCGAGGGGTTACAGCACCTACGAGCCGCGAGAGACCTACGCCACCAGCATGGATCCCTACGCCAGCTCGCTGAAGTTGGTCCGTACCGTTCGGGAATGCGAAGGACCCGCCTACCCGTACTGGTACGCGCCGACCGTGCCCAAGCTGTCCGGCTTCGGTGACATGAACGCCGACCGGAGATCGGACATGCTGGTCCGCGACAGAGCCGGGCGCCTGTGGTTCCTGCCCGGTGACAACACCGGCCGCCTGGTCGGTACCGGCGGCTGGAACGCGATGAACGCCCTCACCCGGCACGGTGACTTCAGCCGCGACGGCCGCGAGGACGTGATCGCCCGCGAGGCGTCGACGGGGAAGCTGTGGCTCTACCCCGGCACGGGCACCGGAGGCCTCGGTTCCCGCAAGCTCGTCGGCACCGGTGGCTGGAACGGCATGTCGGAGGTCACCGCGTTCGGTGACCTCTCAGGGGACGGCCGAGCCGACCTCGTCGCCGTGGAGAAGTCCACCGGGAAGCTGTGGCTCTACCCAGGGACCAGTGCCGGGGGTCTCGGCGCGCGCAAGCTCATCGGCACCGGCGGCTGGAACGGCATGCGGGCCCTGGTCGGGGCAGGCGACATGAACAGTGACGGGCGTGCCGACCTTGTCGCCGTGGAGAAGTCCACCGGGAAGCTGTGGCTCTACCCCGGCAAGGCTGGGTATCTCGGCTCCCGAGTGCTGATCGGTACGGGTGGCTGGAACGCCATGAGTTCCCTCACGGCCGTCGGCGATTGGTCGGCCGACGGCCACGGGGACCTTCTCGCGAAGAGCGGCGACTGGCTGGTCCAGTACCAGGGACTGGGTACCGGCGGTCTACGGCCGGGCGAGTGGAACAACGCCAGTTGGTGGGGCCTGGACAACGGAGGCTTCTGACCCGGGCCCGTGCTGAGTCGTGACTGGCCGAACGAGAGTGGGAGTTCGCGGTCGTGGCGGGAAGATGCCCGGCATGACCACGCCCCCCACGCGCCACGAGGCTTCTTCTCGACCTCGCCACCTGCCTCATCACGCACCGCCACGTCCAACGCCTTTGTCAGGACCTCTGAAGGCGCGTGCAAGTCCGGGGCAGCGTGCTCGACGTTTCCTTGGCCTTCGTCGTCCAGGCTGCCGGCACTCACCCCTTCTCGAAGGTGCTCGCCCGGGCGCCCGGTGAGGAAGCGCAGCGCGGTCGGCCAGGTCCGGCTCGGCCGGGAGGGGGTCGTGCGGCTGCAGCGCCGTAGGGAGACGAGGGCGGCTCCCCTCCCCGCGGCGTCGGGGTGGCCGGGCCGGTACGGGCCCAGGGGGCCTAGGGGGGCCTAGGGGTGGGCGTGGCAGAAGGTGCGGATCGTCTGCTGGAAGAGCTCGGGTGCCTCCAGGTTGCTGATGTGGCCCGCGCCGGGGATCACGGCCAGTTCGGCGTGCGGGATCGCCTCCCGGAAGGCGCGGGCGACGCTCAGCGGTGAGCGCGCGTCGTGCTCGCCCCACAGCAGGAGGGTCGGCACCTCGATGCGGGGCAGCAGGTCCGTCTCGTCGGCCTCGGCCATCAGGAACAGCTGCGCCCGCATCGTCTCCGGTCGGACGTCCCGGCCCATGGCCTCCAGCAGCGGCACGTACGGCGCGGGCGGATCGCCGGCGAACAGCCCCGGCAGGGTCGGGTCGAACTCCTCACGCGGGACCGCGAGCATCCGCTTCGCTCCCTCGACGCGGGCCGCGACCTCCTCCGGAGGCAGGGAGCCCTTCCAGCCGGCGTACGTGTCCACCAGCAGCAGCGTCCTGACCAGGTCCGGGCGCTGCCGGTACAACTCGAGGACGACCGTCCCGCCCCACGACAGTCCGGCGACGTGGGCGGGGCCGAGGCCCACGTCCTCGATCACGGCGGCGAGGCAGTGGGCGAAGTCCGGGAGCCCGAAGCCGGGCGGCAGGTCGCCGGACCGTCCGGAGCCGGGTTCGTCCCAGGCGACGACGGTGAACGCGTCGGCCAGATCCTCCCCCTGCGGCTGCCACATCCGGCCGTCCAGGCCGGCTCCGTGCACGAGTACCAGCGCCGGCCCGCGGCCTGTGCGCGTGTAGGCGATCCGCACGCCTCCGGCCCGGACCACTGCCATACCACTCAGGCTAGAGGCGTTCCCCGGATCCGGCCGCGGCCGGCCGAGGACCGGCCGCGTCTCGCCGCCCCGCGGGATCCGTAGGGTCCCCAGCTGCCGGTGTCCCAGGTACCTGTCCGTGCTCGTCCCCACTGCGGGGCCGGGGTGGGGTGCGCGGGAGAAGGACGAGTGCGGCAGGAGGTCCTCTCGTCAGGCGGGGAGCCAGTCGGGCCACGGGGGCGGGATGTTGCTCGCGGGGCAGAGGCCGGAGTCACCGTGGTAGCCGTCGAGCGTGCCCCGCGTCGCGAAGAGCCACCAGGCCGGCAGCACCGTGGCGGCCACCACGAACAGGACCGGCAGTGCGCGGCGGAGGGGCGCCGGCGCGCGCGGCGCCAGGCCTCGGCCGGCGGCGAACGCCACGAGCCCGAGCAGCGCTTCGACCGCCACGGCCAACGGCAGCAGGACGTTGAGCTCGAAGCGTCCGCCGGCCTCGTAGCCCGCGTCGCAGTAGGCGCGGGCCCAGACGGTCAGCGTCCAGCCGGCGCAGCCCATGGCGGCTCCGAACAGTACGGCCCCCGCCGCGGGGAGGCGGGACTCGGATCTCGCGTTCGGTGTGTCCACAGGGTGACAGGACATCACCTGCGCCCTGCGCGGTTCCGGAGTGCTCCGTAGGGCCGGGCCTGGTCGGGGACGGGAGTGCCGGGGGCCGGGACCGGGCCGGACCGGGCCGGACCGGGCCGGACCGGGCATCCGGTGGGGCGGGGGTGCGTGAGGCCGAGGCCGGCGTGGGACGGGCGGGGAAGCGGGTGCGGCTCGGGTCCTGACGAGCGGGCCGGCCGGTGGCCGGGGGCGGCCACCCCACGGCGGCGGCTACGCCCTCCCGGACGTCCAGGGCCCGGACGTCCGCGTGTCGCGTGCCCCGGGAACTTGGCGTCCAGGCATCCGGGTGTCCGCGGCGCCGTAGGGTCGGGGGCCAGGTGTGTGGTGGTGTCGGCGGGAGGCTGCCGCGGCGGGCACGGCCACCCGCGTCTGCGTGCATCGCCGTTGAGGACCGCGGTTGGCGTGTTGCAGCCCTCCGCGGACCCGCTACCCGACTGGAGGCCCTGACATGACCAGCAGGTTCACCGAGCTCGCGATCGACTGCGCCGACCCTCGCGCTCTGGCCCGGTTCTGGTGCGCGGTCCTCGACTACGAGGTGCAGGACGAGGAGGACGGGCTCGTCACCATCGGCCCCTCTGCGGTGCCCGGCGGTGGGAACGGGCGCGGGCCGGTGCCGCCGACGTTGACGTTCGCGCGGGTGCCCGAGGGCAAGACCGTCAAGAACCGGATCCACCTCGACGTCAGCCCGGCCGACCGGGAGCGGGACGAGGAGGTCCGCCGCCTGCTCGGCCTGGGGGCCCGACGTGCCGATGTCGGCCAGGGCGAGGAGAGCTGGGTCGTGCTCGCCGACCCGGAGGGGAACGAGTTCTGCGTCCTGGCGGGCCGCCGCCCCTGATCGCGGGCCCGTGCACCGGGCACGTTCGATCCGCCGGTGCCACCGTCGGGGCGGCCACGGGTGTACGCCGGGCGCCGGTGCTGGTGGCAGCCCGCGGTCCGGCCGCTCGCGGCGCCCGCGGGCGGCCAGGCGGGTGACGCAGGCCGAGCAGGCCCGGAGGGCGGACCATAGGTTGGGGGAGGGAACCGGCGAATCGGACCAGAGGACCAGAGGACCAGAAGAGGGGCCGCTCACATGGCAGCAGAGGTTGATCATGCGGCCCTGTTCGCCGCCACCCCCAGCCCCTATCTCGTCCTGGGTCCGGATCTGGTGATCGTGGACGTCAACCGCGCCTACCTGCGGGCGACCGGGCGGACGCGGGAAGACCTGGTGGGGCAGTACATCTTCAAGGCCTTCCCCGACAACCCCGACGACCCCGACGCCGACGGGGTGCGGAACCTGGACGCCTCCCTGCACCGGGTGCTCGCCACCCGCAGGCCCGACACCATGGCGCTGCAGAAGTACGACATCCCCGTCGTCAGCCGGCCCGGAGTGTTCGAGGAGCGGTGGTGGTCGCCGGTGAACACGCCGGTCCTGGGCCAGGACGGGGAGGTGGCGTGGATCATCCACCGGGTGGAGGACGTCACCGCGTTCGTCCGGGACCGGCGGGCCTCCGGAACCGCCGGTGCCGGGGACGACGGGACCGGGGACGTGGAGCGGTCGCTGGAGGCGGAACTGTACGCGCGGGCGCGGGAGCTGCAACGCCTCAACGACGAGCTCCGCAGCGCCCACACCCGGGACCGGAAGGTGGCCGTGACCCTTCAGCAGGCGATGCTCCACGCCCCGGACCTGGCACACCACGCCCACGACATCGCGGTCCGGTACCTGCCCGCCACCGGGTCGCTGAACGTGTGCGGTGACTGGTACGACGTCGTCGACCTGCCACCGGACCGGCTCGCGCTCGCCGTCGGTGACGTCATCGGCCACGGCCTGGAGGCCGCCGCGGTCATGGGCATGCTGCGCAGCGCCCTGTCGGCCGCGATCCGTGCCCTGGAGCGCCCCGCCCAGGCCCTGGAGGTCCTGGGCCTGTACGCCCGCTCGATCGAGGGCGCCCTGGGCACGACCGCGCTCAAGGCGATCGTCGACCGGCGCAGCAAGCTGATCAGCTACAGCAGCGCCGGCCATCTGCCGCCGGTGCTGGTGCACGCCGACGGCAGTACCGAGCTGCTGGACCAGGCGACCGACCCGCCGCTGGGCGCGCGGCCCGAGCATGTGCCGCGTCCGCAGGCCAGCATCCACTACCGGCCCGGCGACACCCTGGTGCTGTACACCGACGGGCTGATCGAGCGTCGGGACGAGGACGTCGACACCAGCCTGCGCCGGCTGACCGACCTGCTCACCGAGTGGTGTCGGCTGGGGGCGGAGGAACTCGCGGACACGCTGCTGGCACGGCTCGGGGTGGCCAGCGGCAGCCAGGACGACGTCGCGCTCATCGTCGTCCGCCTGTGAACCGGTGAGGGGCCGTCCTCCCGTGCGCACCGCTGAAGGGCCGTCCACCTGTCACCCGCTGAAGGGCCGTCCACCTGTCACCCGCTGAAGGGCCTTCCGTGTGCGCGCCACCGAGCAGGTGCGTGCGAGCCACCCGGGCCACGCCGTCGCGTGCGCCGCCGAAGCACCGTGCGGGCGAGCGCCGCCGGAGCGTCGTGCGGGCGGGCGCCGCCGAAGGCACGTCCGCAGGTGAGCGGCCGAGGGGACGGCCCGTGTGCAGCCGTCCAGGGGCCTCCGCGGGCGAGCCCGCGAGGGTTCGTGTGCCCATGACGTGACGCCGCCGAAGAACCGTGTGCCCATGACGTGGCACCGCCGAAGGGGCCGGGTACCCGGGGGGCCGCCGGAGGGTGATGGTCGGCCGGTGCCCGTGTGCGGGCGGACGGGCGCCCGCCGGGCCTCGGGCACCGGCGGGCGGGGTGGGACGGGCCGCCGGAGAGGGCGCGGCGGGCCGGTGCGGGCCGTGGCTCAGATCGCCGCTTCCTGCCAGGAGGCCAGCGCCCAGATCACGAAGACGTCGATCGCCATCATGATCACCGCCCAGACCGGCGCGTACGGCAGGAACAGGAACTGGGCGACGAGGCTCAGCGAGGCCAGGAAGATGCCGGCGTAGCGCGCCCAGGTCTGCTGCTGGAACAGACCGATTCCGGTGATCACGGCGAGGGCGCCGATGACGATGTGGACGACGCCCCAGCCGGTCAGGTTGAGCTCGTACACGTAGGTGCCGATCCTGGCGTACACGTCGTCCTCGGCGACGGCCGCGATGCCCTGCAGGACGGCCAGGACGCCGCTGCACAGCATCAGGACCGCGGCGAACATCACGCCGCCCGACACCCAGTCGCCACCGGAGGGCGGCTGCGACGCGGTGGAGTGGTCGGCACGGCCCTGCGGGCTGCCGGTGGGCTGTGCTGCCTGGGTCATGGGACTAGGTCCTTTCTGCGTCCCGTCGCCTCCGGATCCCGTTCCCCCGCTGCCCGGTGGCGGCGGGGCGGAGCGGCGGGGCGAGAGGGGCTGCTCGGCTTCAGCGTTGCCGTGCGCCGACCGGGCCGCCACGCGGGCCGGGCCGAACGGGTGGGCGGAACCGGTGGGCTCGATCTGCCGGTCGTCCCGGCCCGGGGTCCGACGTGCGGGGGGCGCGGCTCTGCCGTTAACTGAACGCACTCGCCGCCCCGCCCGGTCGATGACCGCCCGCCGCCGACCGCCCACCGACCCGCGGGAGCCACAGCATGGACGCCACCGCAGCCTCCGCTCCGGAGCAGACTCCCGGGCCGAACCTGCGCGAGACCCTGCTCAGCCGCGGCTACCGGCGCGGGCTCCTGTTGTGCGTGCTGCTCGGCGTACCCGTCTCGCTCGCGGCCTTCGGTTTCGTCAGCCTGGAGCACGCGCTGCAGCACTGGGTGTGGACGACCCTGCCCGAGCAGGCCGGATACGACCGCGCTCCCTGGTGGTGGCCCCTGCCCGCGCTGCTGCTGGCCGGGCTGATCCTGGCCCCGATCGTGACCCGGATGCCGGGCGGCGGCGGACATGTGCCGGTGAACGGCCTCGGCGGCCCCCCGCTCGGGCCGGAGGCGCTGCCCGGGGTCCTCCTCGCCGCGCTCGGAACCCTGCCGCTGGGTGTGGTGCTGGGTCCGGAGGCGCCGCTGATGGCGGTCGGCAGCGGGCTCGCCCTGCTGGCCGTGCGTGCCGTCGGTGCGGGCGCCGATCCCCGGGCGGCGTTGGTCCTGGCCACCGCGGGTTCCACCGCCGCGATCTCCACCATCCTCGGCGGACCGGTCGTCGCGGCGGTGATGGTGATAGAGGCCGCCGGGCTGGCCGGGCCCCAGATGGTCATCCTGCTGCTGCCCACCCTGCTCGCCAGCGCCACCGGTGCCCTGGTCTTCACCGGCTTCGGCCAGTGGACCGGTTTCAGTACCGGCGCGCTGACCCTGCCGCAGATCCCGCCGAGCGCCAATCCGGATGCCGGTGACTTCCTGTGGGGTGTGCCGGCCGCGGCGCTGGTCGCGGCGATGGTCTCCCTCGCCCACGGCCTCGGCCGCGTCACGGCCGGATGGACCGGACGGCACACCTGGTGGCGCACGGTCGCCTGCGCCTCGGCGGTCGGCGTGAGCATCACGGCGTACGCGCTGCTCACCGACCGTTCACCGGAGGAGGCGGCGCTCTCCGGTCAGGCCGGCCTCGCCGACCTGGCCGCGGACCCGCACGCCTGGTCCGTGGCAACGCTGCTCGCGCTCGCCCTGTGCAAGGGCCTGGCCTGGGGCGTCAGCCTGGGTTCGCTGCGCGGCGGTCCGATCTTCCCCGCGCTGCTGATCGGCACGGCGATCGCGATGGCCTGCTCCGGGCTTCCCGGCCTCGGTGTCACGCCGGCACTCGGCGTGGGTCTGGCGGCGGCGGCCGCAACGGTCACCGGGCTGCCGCTGACCAGTGCCCTGCTGGCCATCCTGCTGCTGGGCAAGGACGCCCCGGACCAGACACCGCTGATCGTCGTGTCGTCGGTGGTGGCGTTCGTCGTCGCGCAGGCCGTGCGGCGCCCGAAGCGAGCCGGGTCGTGACCGGCCCGGGGCACGGCGTCCGTGCGACGTGGCACAGCGTCCTGCCCTGGCTGCTGCAGCCGACCGCGGCGACGGCCATGATCGCCGCCTACTTCCTGCTGCCCATCGACAGGCTCGGCCCGCGCCACCCGCTGCTGAGCTGGATCCTGTTCGGCGCGGCCCTCGCGCTGATCGCCGTGCTGCTGCTGCGGCAGATCCGCGACGTGCTCCTCGACCGGCCGGACACCCGCCCGGGCCTGGTCATCCCGCTCCTGATCTGCCTGTCGGTGCTGGTGTTCGCCACCACCTACCTGGCTCTGGCCAAGCGCCCCGGCGAGTTCTACGGCCTCTCCACCCGCGTCGACTCCCTGTACTTCACCGTCGTCACGCTCGCGACCGTCGGGTACGGCGACATCCATCCGCAGGGGCAGCTGGCCCGGCTGGTGGCCGTCGTGCAGATCCTGTACGGCTTCGTCTTCGTCACCGCCGGGGCCACGGCCCTCAGCCGCCGGGTGCACAATCTGCTGGCCCAACGCATCGGGGACGGCGGCGACGGCTGAGCCCCCGCGCCCCCGGGCCGCCCCGAACCGCCGGCACGACGGCAGGTCGTGACGACGGCGGCCGGCGTGACGGCCGGTCCGCCGAACCGTCGGTGTGACGACCACCGGTCCACCGGATCTCCTGCCCGCACGACCACCGGGCCCCCAGGCCCCCGGTCGGCACGCCGCACGGGCCCCGAAACACACCGCCGCCGTCACCCGTCGGTCGCCCCGCCGCCGTCGCCCCGCCCGGTCACGCCAGCGCGAAGTACCGCAGCCACACGTAGAGGAGCGAGATCGCGACCGTCACGGCCGTGACCACCAGGCCGTACTTGGTGAACTGCCAGAAGGAGATCGGCTGGCGGTTGCGCTCGGCGATGCCGAGGACGACGACGTTGGCGGAGGCGCCGATCGCCGTGGCGTTGCCGCCGAGGTCGGCGCCCAGGGCCAGGGCCCACCACAGGACGTGGTCGCTCGCGCCGCCCATCTCGTGGACGAGGTCGGCGGTGATGGGGGCCATGGTGGCGACGTACGGGATGTTGTCGACGATGCCGGACAGGATCGCGGAGCCGCCGAGCAGGGTGAGCGAGCCGCCCAGTTCGTTGCCGCCGATCGCGTCGGCCAGGGCGCGGGAGATCTCGTCGACCACGCCCGTGTCGATCAGGCCGCCGATCATGACGAACAGGCCGGCGAAGAAGGCCAGGGTGGCCCATTCCACTTCGGCGAGGACGTCGTGCGTCTCCACGGCGGTGACGCCGACCAGCAGGCCGGCACCGAGCAGGGCGACGACGCTCGGCTCGAAGTGCAGCACCGGGTGCAGGACGAAACCGGCCACGACCAGCGCCAGCACGATCAGGCCCTGGAGCAGCAGCCGCGGGTCCTTGATCGCCTCCCGCTCCTCCAGCGCCATGATCTCGGCGGCGCGGTCGTCGTCGTAGACGAAGTACTTGCGGAACATCACCCGGCACAGCACCAGCAGGACGCCGATCAGCACGATGACCAGCGGGGCCAGGTGGACCAGGAAGTCGTTGAAGGTCAGGCCCGCCCGGCTGGCGATGATGATGTTGGGCGGGTCGCCGACGAGCGTGGCCGTGCCGCCGATGTTCGACGCCAGGACCTCGGCGATGAGGAACGGGGCGGCGGGCAGGGCCATGCGCTCGCACACCAGCAGCGTGACCGGGGCGATCAGCAGGACGGTGGTGACGTTGTCCAGCAGGGCGGAGGCCACCGCCGTGATGAGCACCAGCATGGCCATGACCCGGAAGGGTCTCGCTCTGGCCCGTTTCACCGCCCAGATCGCCAGATACTCGAACATGCCGGTCTTCTTCAGCACGCCGACGATCATCATCATGCCCATGAGCAGGAAGATGACGTTCCAGTCGATGCCGGATTCCTCGGAGTAGAACGCCGAGACGTCGTCCGTGGCCCCGATCGCGAGCATCAGGCCCGCGCCGCCGAGGGCAACGGCGACGCGGTGGATCTTCTCGCTGATGATGAGCGCGTAGGCACCTACGAAGACGACGATCGCCGCCCAGCTCTGCCAGTCCTTCACGTTCCTCCGTTCGCTGAAGCGGGCGTCCGGGTCTCCGACGGCGGTCCGTCCGGGATTCCGGCCAGGTCTTCCACATCGAACGCCCGTGCGATCGGCACGTCCGTCGAGCTGTGGGCGATGATCGAGAAGGCGATGCACACCGCGATCAGGGTGAAGGCCTCCTCCGCCTGCGGGATGCCGGACTGCAGCACCAGCAGGCCGTACACCACCGAGGCGAAGCCCTTGGGGCCGAACCAGGCGGCCACCAGCTTCTCCTTCCGGGAGATGCCGGTGCCCAGCAGCGACAGCAGCAGTGACGCCGGGCGGATCAGGAAGATCGCCAGGATCACCGCAGCGTAGCCGCCGAGCGACAGGTCGCCGAAGAGGCTCGGGGTCAGCAGTGCGCCGAACACCAGCAGCGCCGCGAACTTCGCCAGTTCCGCCAACGCCTCGCCCAGCGGCTCGAAGGACGCCTTCGCCTCCGGGGAGACGTGCGCGAGGGTCGCGCCCGCCGAGAAGGCGGCGAGGTAGGGGTTGGCGTGGGTCAGGTGGCAGGACGCGTACAGGATGATCCCGACGGCCAGCGGCAGCAGCTGCTGGAGCTTGGGCTCGGCGCCCAGCAGGGGCACCCGGACGAGCACGTTGACGACCAGCGGGAGGACGATACCGAAGACCAGGCCGAGCAGCAGCTCCAGCCCGATCGTCCCCGGCGAGGCCTCCATGCCCGGCGCCGTCGGCCCGGCCGCGGCGATCAGCACCAGGACCACCGGCAGGGCCAGGCCGTCGTTGATGCCGCTCTCCACGTTCAGCAGCTGCCGCAGCTTGGCGGGGACCTCGGCGCGTCCCACGATGGCCGAGGCGAACACCGGGTCGGTCGGTGCCAGCACCGCTCCCACCAGGAAGGACGTCGTCCAGTCCAGGCCCACCAGGTAGTGGGTGACCAGGCCCATGAAGACGAAGGCCAGCGGCATGCCCAGGCCCAGCGCCCGGGCCGGGTGCTTCCAGCTGGCGCGCAGCCTCGGCAGCGACACGTGCATGCCGTCGGTGAACAGCACCGCGAAAAGTGCCAGGTCAGCGGTAACAGAAACGATCCCGCTGTCCGGGGTGATGTGGATCAGCCCGAGAAACCCGTCACTGACGAGGGCCCCGCCGACCAGGAAGAGGAACGACGTCGACAGCACCGTGCGCGCCGCAAGGCCCGACAGCAACACCGCGACCAGCAGCGCAACGCCGAACACCACCACCAGCACCATGACGGACACTCCCGACCAAACGAGACAACTGTTCCCTGCTCGCCGACCAGGCTTCCCGGCACACCGCTGGGAACCTTACCTGTCCTTGATACGACTTTGTCATTTCGTCGAGCTGCACCCCTGCGGGCCGGGGATTGCCGGGTCCCGGCAACAAGGCCCGCTCAGGCGGAGCCGACGGCGAGCAGACGCTCCAGAAGATGTGACGCGGTGATCACACCGAGCAGTCTCGCACCCGCCTTGTCCCGGTCCACGACCGCCACCAGAGGACTGCGCAACTGTGCCATCTGCGCGGCGATCTCCAGCGCGGTGTCGTCCGGCGCGGCGACCACCGGCGGCGGTGTCGTCTTCGACAGGCAGTCGCGCACCTTGCGGCCGGCCAGGCTCTCGCAGAGCCGGTCGGCGTGACGCTCGTCGATCACCGCGGCCAGCGTCGGGTCCTCGACGACGTAGCCGGGCACCAGGATCTTGATCATCTGGGAGGCCGGCAGGATCGCCCGGGGGGCGCCCAGCTCGTCCACGACCAGCAGCGCGGGCAGCCGGTGCTCGGCCATCAGCCGGGCCGCCTCCAGCGCATCGCTGTCCAGACTGATCGTCTCGTACTGCACCGCCAAGTCACGCGCCCGCACAGCCGGCTCCCGTCCCCGTCGTCCTCGGCCGCGCCCGCCACCTGGGGCGGGGCCGCCGTTCGTCCTACCGGCACCATACCGCCGCAGCCGCGCCCCGAATCCTGCGGAAGGGCCGCGTCCGGCGCGGAGGGCGCCTCACTGCCGGGCACGCCGCAGGCGGTACCGGCGCGGGCGCCCCCGGCGGCGCGGCACGGGGACGTCCCGGGCCGCCGCGGCCTCGGCGCGCAGGGTCTTGGGGCTCGCCGCCATGTACCGCCGGTCCCGGCGGACGAGGACGGCCGTGCCGGCCGCGACGATCAGCGCGGCGGCGGCGAGCGGGACGAGGAAGGACGTCACTGCTCCCGATGCTCCTTCACTGCTGCTCCTCCCGTCCGGCCGCGTGCCGGGCCCGGGAGTTGGCCACCAGGTGTCGCGGGTCGGCTGCCCGGGTGATGGCGGCCTCAATCGCGGCGATCCGGTCGGCGAGCAGCCCGAGGGCGCCGACCGCACGGGCCATCGGGTCCTCCTCCGGACCGCCCAGGGCGCGGGAGCGGACGTAGCCGGCCTTCAACTCGGCCCAGCGGGCGGCCTGGTCGGCGTTCTGCGTGCCGCGCAGCTCGGCCAGCTTCAGCAGGTTGGACTCGGCGCCGCCGGTGAGGGTCTGGGCCTCGGCGGTGAAGTGGTCGTCGATCACCGCGTCGACCTCGGCGTCGTTCATGACCGGCCGGATCCGCTGGGCGATCCGGTTCATGGTGCGGTAGGAGCCCTGGAGCCGGAACGGCGGTTCGGTGCGGGTGGCCTCGGACTGCGCCGCGGAGGCGATGTAGGCGGCGTTGACCGCGAGGACGGTCTCGCGCGCCCGCAGCAGGTTCCGCAGGACGGCCGTGATCCGCTCCGCCTCGGCGGGAGCGTAAGGGTGGTTCAGCCGGTCCGTGCGGGCCGTGGGGTCGTCCGCGGCGAGGCGGACGAACAGGTCGAGGTCCGCCCGGTCGCGGCCGGCGAGCGGCGCGGTCACCGGGTTGGAGGTGAGCGCGTTCTCCAGGAAGCTCAGCGCGAACAGGTCCTGCTTGCCGTGGAGGACGTCGCCGAGGTTCCACACGTCGGCCCGGTTGGCGAGCATGTCGGGCACCTGGAAGCGGGCGCCGGACTCGGTGTAGGGGTTGCCGGCCATGCAGACGGCGAACCGCTTGCCGCGCAGGTCGTAGGTGTGCGGCGCGCCGTCGCGCACGCCGTCGATGCGGCGGGTGGTGTCGCACAGCGGGATGAACTTCTGCAGCAGCTCGGGCGAGGTGTGCTGGATGTCGTCGAGGTACAGCAGGGTGTTGTTGCCCGCCGCCAGCGCAAAGTTGATCTTCTCGATCTCCTGCCGGGCGGTGGCGTCGGGCGCCTCGGCCGGGTCGAGCGACGTGACGGACCGGCCCAGCGCCGGGCCGCTGATCTTCACCAGCATCAGGCCCAGGCGGGCGGCGACGTACTCCAGGAGCGTCGTCTTGCCGTAACCGGGCGGGGACACCAGCAGCAGCAGCCCACCGGTGTCGGTGCGCCGGTCCTCGCCGACGGTGCCGAGTTGCTTGGCGAGACTGTCGCCGATGAGCGGCAGACAGACCTCGTCGATGAGCCGGCCCCGCACGAACGCCGCCATGGAGCGCGGGCGGTGGTCGTCGAGGCGCAGCCGGGTCCGTTCGGCCGTCACCAGGGTGGTGCGCCGGCGCTGGTAGGCGCGGAACGCGGGGACGTCCCGGTCGGCGAAGCGGCCGGTGCGGGCCAGGAACTCGTCGATGCGCAAGCGCAACCGGCCTTCGGCGACACGGGGGTGGGTGCCCAGCAGTCCCGCGACGACCGTCTCCGGCTCGGCGTCGGACGCGTACCGCGGCAGGTCGGGGCAGAGCTCGGCGGCCACCGCCTCGGCCAGGTCGCCGGGGCCGGGCGTGAGGCCCGCGGCGTGGGCGTACGCGGTGAGCCAGGCCTCGGCGAGCTGGCGGCGCGCGGGCAGGTCGCCGACGGCCGCGAGGTCGTCGGCGTAGGCCGCGCTGCCCGCCGTCCGGCGGAACTTGTCCAGCAGGGTGCGGGCGGCGGCGCTGATCACGAAGCCCTCGGGGCCGGTCGTCAGCTCCTCGACGAGGTACGCGGCGGCGGCCCCGGCCTCCTCGCCGCCGATCGCGCGGGCCAGCTCGTCCCGGAGGTCGGCGAGCGCGGGGGCCAGGCCGAAGGTGTCCCGCGCTCGGGCCAGGGACACCGCGCGCCGGGTGAGGGACGCGCGCTCGTCGGCCGTCGCCGCGTGCGTCCAGAACAGTTGGGCGGCGGCCCGCGCGGCGGGTTCGTGCCGCAGCGGTCCGGCCTGCTCGTACAGGGGCAGCAGGGCGGCGAGGACTGCGGTCGTGTCGTGGTCGTGGATGCCGCGCTCGTAGCCCTCGTCGTAGGACTCCTCCGCGGCCCCGCGCACCAGGGCGGGCAGGTCGTCGGCCGCGGCGAGGGCCGCCGGGCCGTGGCTGCGCAGCAGCCGCGCGGCGAGGTGCTCGGCCCGGTACACCGCCGGGGACTCGGAGGCCAGGTGCCGGTCCCAGTAGGGGCGGGTGTCGGCGAAGGCGGGGTCGGTGACGGGGGCCCGGTAGTCGGTGCCGGTGACGGCGAAGGCCAGGCCGTCGCCGTGCGGGACCAGAGTGAGGTCGAGGGGCTCGGTGGTGACGGCGAAGCGGTGTCCGCCCAGGCGCAGGGCGCGGCCGCCGTCGGCGAACAGGTCGGCCCGGTCGCGCAGGGTGCGCACGGCCTCCTGCTGCGCGGCCTTCAGCCGCCCGTCGAGCTCCTCGGCCCGTACCACGTCGCCGAGTTCGCGCAGTTCGCCGGAGGTGCGGCGGACCTTGGCGACCATCGGGTCGGAGGCGAAGTACGTGCTGACGGCGTCGGCGTCGGCGAGCGCGCCGGCACGCCGGGCCACGGTGTCCAGGACCCGGCCGGCCAGGGCCGCGAGCTGCTCGGCGCGGCGGGCGCGGGCGTCCACGAGGGACTGCTTGCGGGCGGAGAACGCCTCGTGGACCTCGGTGCGCCGGTCGGCCAGTTCGGTGAGGAAGTCGTCGAACTCCGCGAAGCGGGACTCCAGCGTCTCCACCCGGGCCAGGACGAGGGCCAGTCGGTCGTCGCACGCCTCGGGGGTGCCGGCGTCGGCGAGGGCCCCGGTGACGGTCTGCGCGAGCAGGGTCAGCTCGGCGGCGAACTCCGCCCGCCCCTCGCTGTCGCGCAGGCTGCGACGGCGGGCGTCGAGGACGGCGCGGACCCGGTTGAGGCCGCCGAGCACCTCGGCGATGCGCTCCAGCACGGCCGTGCGGACGGTGGCGTCGGCGATGTCGAGACCGGACACGACCTCGGTGACCGTGCGCAGCGCGTTCGCGAGGTCCTCCAGCCGGGCCTCCACGGCCGCCGCCTGCGCCACCGCGGTGAGCGACTCGGCGTCGGCGGCGAGCTGTTCGACGTCCCGCAGGGACGCGGTGAAGGCGTCCTCGCGCGCGAGGTGGTCCACCGCCCGCCGGCCGAAGGAGGCCAGGTCGGTCTCCGCCTGCGCGGCGAGCTCGTCGATCCGGGCGGTGTCGGCGTACGTGAGGTCCTTCAGGGTCAGCAGGTGGCCCTGGGCGTGCCGCAGCTCGGTCAGCCCCTCCACCCAGGTGGAGGCGTCGCGCGGCGCCTCGCCGCGCAGCCGCCGCACCACCGCGGCGAGGCGTTCGGCGGCCTCCTCCAGGGTCCCGTTGGCCTGCCGGGTCAGTTCCTGCACGGTCTCGAACTCGGCCTGCACCTGCTCGGCGGTGCCCCGGACGGCGTCCAGGGGGGAGCGCAGATCGCCCAGTTCGGGCTCGCCGAGCCAGTGGTGGGTGTCCGCGGCCCGTACGCACGCGGCGGCGAGGGCCGCGTACACCTCCGCCGTGGGGGTGGTCTCGGCGGCGGCGCGGGTGACGGACAGGCAGTCGGCGATGCCGCGGACGAGGTCGGCGTTGCCGACGCGGGCGAGCGGGCCCTCGCCCACGGGCTCCGCGGCGGCGTGCGTGTCGGAGACGTACGGGGTGTTCCACAGCTGCACCGGGTGCACGCGGGCCGGCTCGTCGCCGTCCGCACGCAGCACCACCAGTCCGCCGTCGTCGAACAGCGCCCAGCCCTGGCACAGCAGGGGCGCGGCGGCCTCCTTGCGGATCGTGTTGTACGACAGCAGCAGGGTGCGGCCCTCGGCGCGGTCGTGGAAGGCGTACAGCACGTCCTCGCCGTAGGGCGAGCGGACCTCGGCGGCGAACCCCAGGCCCGTCGCGTCGAGGTCGAACGTCTTGTGCGCACCGCCCGCCAGGCAGTAGCCGCCGGGGAAGACGATGCCCTGGTCGTCGGGGAGGCGGCGGCACGCCCGACCGATCCCGTCCAGGCGGACGGCGGTCCGGGTCAGGGTGTCGAACACCAGGTACCGGTGGCCGTCCTCCTTGTAGGGGCGGATCCGCAGCAGGAGCAGCGCGCCGACGCGCGCGTGCGCGATGTCGGCGTCGCCGAGGGACTGCAGCGGCTCGTCCACCGCCTCGGTCAGGAGCTCGTCGCCGGCCTCGGTGCGCACGGTGAGGGCGCCGCCGACGGTCGAGACGAGCAGCTCGCCCTGCACCCGCACGTGCGGACGGGAGCCGAGGACGCCGAGGACGTGGTCGTCGCGGGTGGCGTCGGTCCAGTCGAAGTCGTGGGAGGGCGGGAAGACGTCGTCGCGCTCGCCCCGGGCGTCCAGGAACGACACGGCCCCGTCGGCGGCGACGGCCCAGCGCAGTACCCGGATGTCGCCGGTCTTCTCACCGGTCTGGAAGACGGCGAGCAGCCGGTCCTCCAGCCGGCGCAGGCCGAGCAGCCGCGCCTGCCGGTAGTAGCGGAAGAGCGCCGCGAACTCCCGTACGAAGGCGGGGTCGTCGAGCAGACCCGGCACCGCGTCGTCCGGCCGCCGGTTCAGGTCGCGGTCGTACAGGGCGAGGACGTCCGCGACGGACGGCTCCTCGCGCAGTCCGGTGAGGCCGGTAGAGCCGAACAGCAGGTGCTCGCCGACGGGGACGAGGTCGCGGGGCACCGCGGCGCGCTCGGTGCGCAGCCGTCCGGTGCCGGTCAGGTCGAGGTGGGTGGCGCCGAACTCCGCGGTGCGGCGGGCGTTCAGCGCCTCGGCGCGGCGGGCGAGGTCGGCGGCCTGTGCGGCGAGCCGGTCGCGCAGCACCTCGTAGGTGCCCGCGTCGACGGCGTCGTACTGCTGCTGGTCCAGGCCGGTTGCCATGGAACTCGGTCCCTTCCGAGGAGGCGGGCCGGTGTGCGGTGTGTCGGGGGGGCGGGTCCGGGCGGCCGGTCCGGGCGGCCGGTCCGGCGGTGCGGCCCGTACGGGTGCGGGCCCGGGCCCTGGGGCCCGGGGCGCCGCCCCGCCCCGTGGCGGGCCGGGAGCTGCCGTCCCCTGTGCGGCAGCTCCCCGCCCCCCGTCGGTCGGCCCGGCGGTGCCGGGCCGGCGGTCAGGCGCGGACCGGCGTACCGTTCAGCGCCCCCAGCGGCGTGTCGGCGAGGCCCAGCTCGCCCGCCTTGTCCAGCAGTTGCTGGAGCTGACCGGCGCTCGTGCCGCCGCTCTTCATCAGCTTCATCAGCAGCGCGGACACCGTCAGGTTCTGCACGTCCGCCGTCGAGACCGAGCCGAGGACGCGGCTGATGTCGTCGGTGAAGCTCGACGTGCCGTCCAGCCACGGCTTGACCAGCGTCCGTGCGGTCTCGGAGTGCTCGACGAACCCGTCGACGCCCTTGCCCAGCGCGATCGAGCCGACCAGCCGGTCGAAGAAGACCGACTCGCCGCCGACGATGTCGATGTCGGCGTTCTCCAGCCCGGTGGCGAGCACCGTGGCCTGCGCCTCGGCGACCTGCCGCTGCACGTCCAGCCCGGCGAGCCGGATCTCCTTCTCCGCCTCCAGCCGCAGCCGGTACTCCTCGTGCGTGCGGGACGCCTCGTCCAGCGCGGCCATCGCCGCCGCCTTCTCGGTGAGGCCCGCGGCCTCCGCCTTCAGCTTCTCCCCGATGGCCTGCGCCTCGGCGAGCGCCTTCGCCCGGACGCCCTCGGCCTCGGCGCGCAGCCGTGCCTGGGTGGCCTCGGCCTCGGCGCGGCCGGCCTTCTCGATGACCTCGGCCTCCTTGTCGCGGACCGCCACGGCGGCCAGCCCCTCGGCGGCGGCCTCCGCCCGGACGCCGTCGGCCATCCGCAGCTTGGCCTGTGCGTCGAGGTCGGCGCTCTTCAAGCGGGCCTCGGCGAGGGTGAGTTCCTCGGCGGCACGGTGGACGGCTGCCTGCTCGGCGGCCTCCGCGGCCTTGATGTCCTTGACCAGTTTCTCCTGCGCCTCGGCCTCCGCCGCGATGACGACGGCCTGGCGCCCGCGCTCCGCTTCCTCCACGGCCCGCAGCTTCTTGATCGACTCCTCCTGCTCGGCGACCGTGCGGTCCACCGCGACGCGCTCGCGGATGACCTCGGCGATCTCCCGCTTCTCCGCCTCGACCTCCTTCTCGGCGGAGATCCGGGTCAGCTGGGTCTCCCGCTCGCGTGCGATGGCCTCCAGGAGCCGGTCCTTCTCGATGCGCTCGTTCTCGACGGCGATGACCCGCTCGCGGTTCTTCGCGGCGACGGCGACCTCGCGGGCCTGGTTCTCGCGCTGGACGCCGAGCTGCTCCTCGGTGCGCAGGAAGGCGGACTGGGCGCGCAGCCGCTCCTCCTCGACGACCCGCGCGGTCTCGGCCTCCTCGCGGGCCCGGGACGTCTCGATCTCCCGCTTCTGCTTGATCTCGGCGTCGACCTGCCGGCGCTCCAGCTCCAGCACGGCCTCGCGGGCGTCGACGTTCTGCCGGGTGATCTCCTTCTCCTCGTTGCGCTGGGCCTCGTTGGTGCGCACGTGCTCCACGGCCGTCAGCTCGGTGATCTTGCGGATGCCCTGGGCGTCGAGGACGTTGGCCGGGTCGAGCTGGCCGAGCGGCGTCTGCTCCAGGTAGTCGATCGCGGCGTCCTCGAGGTGGTAGCCGCTGAGGTCGACACCGATGACCTCGATGATCCGGTACCTGAGCTCCTCGCGCTTGGTGTAGAGGTCGGTGAAGTCCATCTGCTTGCCGACGGTCTTCAGCGCCTCGGAGAACTTCGCGTGGAACAGCTCCTGGAGGGTGCGCTGGTCGCTGGCCCGGGCGGTGCCGACGGACTGGGCGACCTTGACGACGTCGTCGACGGTCTTGTTGACCTTGACGAAGAACGAGATGCGGATGTCTGCGCGGATGTTGTCCCGGCAGATCAGGCCTTCCTTGCCGGCCCGGGTGATCTCGATGGTCTTCACCGAGATGTCCATCACCTCGGCCTTGTGCAGCACCGGCAGCACGACCTGCCCGGTGAAGGTCACGTCGACCTTGCGCATCTTGGAGACGATCAGCGCTTTGCCCTGTTCGACCTTGCGGAACAATCGGGAGACGAGCAACAGCGCAAGGGCCGCCAGGACGAGGAAGACGGCGGCGGACACGCCGATGACAGACATGGCACACGTCCTTCGGGCACAGGGCGTCAGGAACGCCGGGCAAGCAGAAACGACAGGCAGAAACGACATTCGAAGGGGGAGGAACAGCGGAGCGACGGGGCGCCGCCCCCTCGGCGGTCGGACCGGACACCTGCCGGTGTCCGGCACCGATCTCTCCGCAGTGCTCCCCGCGACTCATGGTGCACGCCGACCGACCGTCGGCGCATTGCCGGTTTCCGGCAGAGTTCACTAGGGTCTGCATGCCGGTCGGTGCCAGGATGAGCCGACTGCGCGTCAGAACCACGGCGAGGAACACGGGGGACACGGCATGAGCGAGCGGGACGTACCGGCACCGCGGGCGGCACGGGAGATTCCCGAGCGGTATCTGGACGGCTGCGCCCGCATCCTGGCCGAGGTGTCGGCCACGGGCCGCCGGCTGACCCGCGAGGAGGTCGAGTCCCGCCGCGCACTGGGCGAGCAGGCCGCGGAGGCCGGCCACGGGCTGCGCGCCCTCGTCGGCGCCCACCTGTCCGCGGCCCGCGCGGCCTGGCCGTCCGCCTCCGGCACGGCCGCCGAGGCGCTGGGCGCCGTCCAGCAGATCGTGGACGCCTTCGCCGAGGGCTACGAGCGCGCCCAGCGCCTGGCGGTCCGTCAGGAGGAGGCGGCGCGGCGGGAGTTCATCGACGACCTGCTCTACGGCCGGAGCGACCTGGGCCGGCTGGCCGAGCGAGCGGAGCGGTTCGGGCTGCGCCTGTCCCACGCGCACGCGGTCGCCGTCGCGCAGGGCCCGGCCGCCTACGACGAGGGCGACCCGGTGGCCCGCCGGGTCGAGCAGGCCCTCATCGCCCGCTTCGGCGACCGCAACGTCCTGCTCACCACCAAGGACGGCCGGCTGCTGTGCATCGCGCCCGGCCACCAGCAGGAGGTACTGACGCACTTCGCGAAGCAGGCCCACGCCGCCACCGACGGCGGCCAGGTCGCCCTCGGCCGCGCGCAACCGGGCCCCGGCGGCGTCGTCCAGTCCTACGAAGAGGCCCTCAACGCCCTGGAACTGGCCACGCGCCTGGACCTCGACGCCCCCGTCCTGCACGCGGCCGACCTGCTCGTCTATCCCGTCCTCACGCGTGACCGGCAGGCCATGGCCGACCTCGTGGTGGGAACCCTCGGTCCGCTCACCGCCGCCCGCGGGGGCGCCGAACCGCTGCTGGACACGCTCACCGCCTACTTCGACTCCGGCTGCGTCGCAGCGGAGGCCGCCCGCCGCCTCTCGCTGAGCGTGCGGGCCATGACCTACCGTCTGGAACGCATCCACAAGCTCACCGGGGCCGACCCCTCCGACCCCGCCCACCGCTACATGCTCCAGACCGCGGTCATCGGCGCCCGCCTGCTGGACTGGCCGTCCCGGCAGCTCTGACCTCGGACACCGTCCCGCGGGGGCGCCGTCCTACACGGGCGACCGTCCCGGGCGGACGCCGGCCCGCAGGAGCGCCGGGCGGGGGTGGTGCGCGGGCCGCTCGGGCACCGGGCGGATCCGGCGGGAGCCGGGGTCCGGCGGCGGTGACGTCCGGCTGTCGGTGCCCGGCGCCATACTCTTCGGCACCGGTCCCTCCCCTCGTGGGGACCGGTGCCGAGAACAGTGGGGGGCGGCTTCTTCCCCGGCCGGGGGCCAGGGTCGGGAGGAGGGCGGAACCGGGCGGCGGCGGGTGGCGGGACGGTGCCGCGGGAGTCACGGAAACGGTTCCGCGGCATCACCGAGCGTGTCGCCGGGCACTCGCGCGGGCGCCGTGCGGCCCTCGGCTCCCGTGCGGAGATCCTGCCAGGTGAGTGGTGCCCGCCGGGGGTTCCGGTCCTGCCGGAGACACCTTCGCCGCAGGTCAGACGTATAAAGTGAGTTTTCCGGTCCGGAAGTCCGGACGTGTGTGGAGGTGACGGGTGGAGACCGTGGGGTCCGGGCCAGGGGCACGCACGGCCTTCGCCGAGCGGCTGGCGCTGCTGTACAAGGAGGCCGGCAACCCTCCGCTGAAGCGGGTGTCCGAATCGGTCGGCCGGTTGCAGCGCGTGGACGAGCGGGGACGGCCCGTGCGCGTCTCCGCACAGCGGATCAGTGACTGGCGGCGGGCCAGGAACGTGCCGGCCCAGTTCGCCGCGCTCGCCGCGGTGCTCCAGGTCCTCATCCCCGAGGCGCGGCGCGAGCAGCCGATACCGGCGTCCCCCGGGCTGTACGACCTGCCCCAGTGGCAGCGGCTGTGGGAGCAGGCCGTGGCCGGACCCGCCGGTGACCGGCCGGGAACCGGCGCCGAGGACACCGGGCGCCCGGCCGCGCAGGCCCCCGCGGTGCCCGGTGGGGTGTGCCCGTACCGGGGACTCGCCTCCTACCGGCGCGAGGACGCCCGGTGGTTCTTCGGCCGCGAGCGCAGCACGCGGGCGCTCGTCGGCCAGCTCGCCGCGACCGAGCGGGCCGGGGGGCTGGTCATGCTCGTCGGGGCCTCGGGGGCCGGGAAGTCGTCCCTGCTCAACGCGGGACTGGTACCGGCGCTCCAGACCGCGGACGAGGCCCGCGAGGTCCTCCAGCTGGTGCCCGGCGCCGACCCACTGGCCGAGCTGGCCCGCCATGTTCCCGAGCTCGCCCCTGTCGTCGCAGCGCAGCGCGGACCGGACGGAACAGATACGGCGGACGGGCCGGACAGGCCGGGGGGAACGGACGGACCGGAGGGGCCGGCCGAGGAGGCCGGGCCCGCGTCGCGCACCGCGGCCGACGGCCTCTCCGCCCCCGCGGCGGACCTCGCGCCCGCCGTCCGCCGTGCCCTCGCCGCCCGGGCCGCACGGGTCGGCGCCGCCCCCGGCGCCCGGCCGGTCGTGATCGTCGACCAGTTCGAGGAGACCTTCACGCTCTGCCCGCGCGAGGCGGACCGGCGCACCTTCGTCCGGGTGCTGCACGCCGCGTGCACGCCCGCCGCGCCCGGCGAGCCGGCGCCCGTGCGCGTCGTGCTCGGGATCCGCGCCGACTTCTACGAGCAGTGCCTGAGCCACCCGGAGCTGGCCGACGCCCTCCAGCACCGGCACATGGTGCTCGGCCCGCTGACCACCGCCGAGCTCCGCGAGGCGGTCGCCGGCCCGGCCAGGGCCGTCGGTCTGGAACTGGAGCCGGGCCTGGCCGAACTGATCGTGCGGGAGGTCAGCGCCGACGGCCCGCGCGGGGCGCACGACGCGGGGGTGCTGCCGCTGCTGTCGCACGCGATGCTCGCCACCTGGCAGCGACGCAAGGCGGCCCGGCTGACGCTGGCCGGGTACCGGGCGGCCGGCGGCATCCGGGGGGCCGTCGCGGCGACCGCGGAGCGGGCGTGGGCGGAGCTGGATCCGGCGGCCCGCACCGCGGCGCGGCTGCTGCTGCTGCGGCTGGTGCGGCTCGGTGAGGACACGCACGCCACGCGTCGGCGGGGCGCACGGCGACAGCTGGCGCGGGAGTCCGCGGACCCCGGCAGGACGGAGGAGTCGCTGGAGGCACTGGTACGCGCCCGGCTGGTGACACTCGACGCGGACACCGTGGAGATCACCCACGAGGCGCTGCTGACCGCGTGGCCGCGGCTGCGGGACTGGATCGACGAGGACCGGGGCGGCAACCTGCTGCGGCAGCGGCTGGAGGAGGACGGCCGGTCCTGGGAGGACTCCGATCGCGACCCGTCGCTGCTCTACCGCGGCTCCCGGCTGGAGCAGGCGCACACGTGGGCGCGATCGGCCGGGGACACCTTCCTGACCCGCAGTGCGGTGGAGTTCCTGGCCGCCTCGGTCCGGCTGCGGCGGCGCACCGTGTGGATCGGCCGGGCCGCCGTGGCGGCGCTGGTCGCACTGGCACTCGTGGCGGCGGGCGCGGCGGTGGTGGCCTGGCAGCAGCGCGACGACGCGGTGTTCGAGCAGGTGCTCGCCGAGGCGGACCGGGTCCAGGACACCGACCCGTCGCTCTCGGCCCAGCTGGACCTGGTGGCGCACCGGCTGCGCCCGCACGACCGGGACACCGACAACCGGCTGGTGTCGATCGTGAACGCGCCGCTGGCGACCCCGCTGACCGGCCACACCGGCGCCGTGTACCTCACCTCCTTCAGCCCGGACGGGCGGCTGCTGGCGACCGCCAGCTACGACCGCACCGTCCGGCTGTGGAACGTCGCCGACCCCACCCGTCCCACGCCCCTCGGCGGGCCCCTGACGGGCCACACCAGTTGGGTGAGCAGTGCCGTGTTCCGCCCCGACGGCCGGGTCCTGGCCAGCGCCGGGGACGACGGCACGATCCGCCGCTGGGACGTCACCGACCCGGCCCGGCCGCGTCCGCTCGGGGCGCCCCTGCCCGGTCGGCACGGCACCGTCTACCTGATCGCCTTCAGCCCGGACGGCCGTGTCCTGGCCTCGGCCGGCGAGGACCGCACCGTCCGCCTGTGGGACATGGCCGACCCGGCCCGCCCGAGGCAACTGGCCACGCTGACCGGCCACACGGCGGCCGTGCGCTCGGTCGCCTTCGCCCCGGACGGCCGTACGGTGGCCACCGGCGGCGACGACGGCAGCGTGCGGCTGTGGGACACCGCCGACCCGGCCCGGCCGCGGATGCTGACCACGCTGACCGGGCACACCGGAACGGTGCACTCCGTCGCGTTCAGCCCAGACGGCCGCACCCTGGCCAGCGGCAGCAGCGACGACACCGTCCGCCTGTGGAACACGGCCGACCCGCGGCACGCCGGCCAGCTCGGCGGGCCGCTCACCGGGCACACCGGCCCCATCTGGTCGGTGGCGTTCAGCCCGGACGGCGCGCTGCTCGCGGCGGCCAGCGCCGACAGCACGGCGAGCCTGTGGAGCGTCACCGACCCGGGCCACGCGGCGCAGATCGGCGAACCGCTGGCAGGGGCGAGCGGCGAGATGTACGCGCTGGGGTTCAGCCCCGACGGGCACACGCTCGCCACCGGCAGCGGCGACAGCAAGGTGCGGCTGTGGGCGGTGCCCGCGGCGGACATGGTCGGCCGGGACGGCGCTTTCCGCCCGGACGGGAAGGTGCTGGCGACGGCCGCGCGCGACGGTCGGCTGCGGCTGTGGGACGTGGGCCGGCCCGGGGCGCCCGTGCCGCTGGGCGAACCGTTCATGCCCGCCGACGACGTCGAGCGCAAACCGGTGTTCTCCCCCGACGGCCGCATGCTCGCCGTGCTGACGGCGGACCACGAGGTGTACCTGTGGAACGTCACCGACCCCGCCCGGCCGGTCGCCGCCGGGCCGCCCGTCGTCCTGCGGACCCGTTTCGCGGACGCGGTGGCCTTCAGCCCTGACGGCCGCACGCTCGCCACGGCCTACGAGGACCGCACCGTCCGGCTGTGGGACGTCACCGACCCGGCCCGCACCGTGCCCGTCGGCGCGCCCCTGACCGGCCACCGGGGCTACCTGAACGCCCTGGTGTTCAGCCCCGACGGCCGCACCCTGGCCAGCGGCAGCGCGGACGGCACCGTGCGGCTGTGGAACACCGCCGACCCGGCCCGCACCGTGCCCGTCGGCGCGCCCCTGACCGGCCACACCGGCCCGGTGAACGCGCTCTTCTACAGCCCGGACGGCCGCACGCTGGCCAGCGGCAGCGACGACGACACCGTACGGCTGTGGAATGTCACCGACCCGGCCCGTGCGCGGCAGTTGGGCCCGCCGCTCACCGGGCACACCGAGGCGGTGGTGTCCCTGACCCTCAGCCCCGACGGCCGCACACTGGCCAGCGGTGGGAACGACAACACGGTCAGACTGTGGAACATCGCCGACCCCGCGCACGCCACGCCGATCGGCCAGTCGATGAGCCCCAACGCCAAGGCCGGCAACTTCCTGTCGTTCAGCCCCCGCGGCGGCATGCTCGGGGTGTCCAGCGGCACCGGCACCGTGCGGTTGTGGAACCTGGACGTCGACCGGGCGGTGCGACGCATCTGCGCGACCACGCGGGGAGTCCTGACGGAGCGGAAGTGGCGCGAGTACCTGCCCCGGCTGTCCTACGACCCGCCTTGCGACGCCTGACCGAACCCCGGGTTGAAGTGATCCGGGTCACATGGCACACCCTCAGTCCGGCGGGCGGCTCCCACAGGCGGGGCAGCCCTGTTAGCCTTGGCCACAGCCCGATCGCTGGTGCATCCCCCGTCGCCAGCGGTCGGGCCTTTTTCATGGGCCGGCGCCGGGGTGCCGTAGCCTGATCATGTGCCCCAGGCCCACGACGAGACCCCAACTTCCCTTCGCCGCACGCCTGGAGAGGCCGTGGGCGCCGCCGTGCCGGACCGGCGCGTCGTCGTCGTCACCGCCGTTCACGCCCCCTCGGCCCGCTATCTGCCGCAGGCCCACGCGTCGCTGTGCGAGCAGCGGCTGCCCGACGGCTGGGACTGGCGCTGGGTCGTCCGGGAGGACGGCACCACCGACGCCGTACGCCCCCACGTCCCCGACGACGAGCGGATCGTCTTCCGCCAGGGGCGGCCCGGCGGACCGGGGGTCGCCCGCACGATCGCCCTGTCGGACGCCGACGGGACGTACGTGAAGATCCTCGACGCCGACGACCGGCTCACACCGGGTGCCCTCGCCCGCGACCTGGCGGCCCTGGAGGCCGACCCCGGACTGGGCTGGGCCACGTCCCGGGCGCTGGACCTGCTGCCGGACGGCTCCACGGCCGGCTTCCCCGGCGATCCGCCCGAGGGCCCGATCGAGCGCGGTGCCGTGCTCGACTTCTGGGCGGCCAACGACCACCGCGCCCAGGTCCATCCGGCGACCCTCTTCGTCCGCCGCGACCTGCTGCTGGCCCTCGGCGGCTGGATGGCCCTGCCCGCCTCCGAGGACACCGGCCTGCTGCTCGCGCTGAACGCCATAAGCCGCGGCTGGTTCTCGGCCGACACCGGGCTGCTCTACCGCAAGTGGGACGGCCAGATGACCGGCCAGAGAGCGCACACCGACCCGGCGGAGCGCCGGGCCCGCATGGCGGTGGTGGCGGCGCGGGCTCGGGCGCTGGCGAAACTGGGCTGGAACTGGCCGGCTATCCCTGCCGCCCCAGCATGATCGCCTGCGACGGGCAGCCCTCCGCCGCGCGCCGCACCGCAGGATCGTCGCCGTCGTCCTCGCGGCCCGGCAGCACCGCGCCGAAGCCGTCGACGACCGTGAAGACGGACGGAACCCGGTAGACGCAGTCGCCGGAGCCGTAGCACCGCTCCGGATCCACGGAGATCTTCATCTGCACTCCCGTACGTACGAGGGGCCGTCACCGGCCCTGCTGCCCCGCGCGGCACCCGGCCGAAACCCGGGCGGGTCCCCCGCCCGGCCGGTGCACCGCACGAGTTCTACCGCGGCAGATGCCGCCGGGCGAAGTCCAGTTCCAGCCCGACCTGCCTGATCCGCTCGTCGACCACCAGCGAACCGTGCCCGGCGTCGTACCGGTAGACCTCGTGGACGGCGCCGCGGGCGGCCAGGCGGTCGACGTAGTTCTCGATCTGGCGGATGGGGCAGCGGGGGTCGTTGACGCCCGCCGAGATGTGGACGGGGGCCCTGACCTCGTCGACGTAGGTCAGTGGCGACGACGCCGCGAAGCGCTCCGGGACCTCCTCGGGCGTGCCGCCGAGCAGGGTCCGGTCCATCGCCTTCAGCGCCTCCATCTCGTCGTGGTAGGCCGTGACGTAGTCGGCGACCGGGACCGCCGCGATGCCCAGCGTCCACGCCTCGGGCTGGGTGCCGAGGCCGAGGAGGGTGAGATAGCCGCCCCAGGAGCCGCCGGTGAGGATCAGCCGGGCGGGGTCCGCGAGGCCGGAGGTGATCGCCCACTGGCGGACCGCCTCGATGTCCTCCAGCTCGATCAGGCCCACCCGGTGCTTCAGCGCGTCCGTCCAGGCCCGGCCGTAGCCGGTGGAGCCGCGGTAGTTGACGCGGACCACCGCGTAGCCGTGGTCCACCCAGGCTGCGGGACCCGCCGCGAAGGAGTCGCTGTCGTGCCAGGTCGGTCCGCCGTGGATGTCGAAGACCGTCGGCAGCGGGCCCTCGGCCCCCGCCGGCCGCTGCACCAGGGCGTGGATGCGCCCGCCGGGGCCGTCCACCCACACGTCCTCCACCGGCACCGAGCCGGGCGACTTCATGCCGGGCGGATCCAGGACCACCCCGCCCGCCGTGGACCGCACCACGGGCGGCTCCGCCGCCGACGACCACAGGTACTCCACGGTGCCGTCGGGGCGGGCCGTCGCCCCCGAGACGGTTCCCGGCGGGGTGGGGATCCGCTCCAGCGCACGGTCGGTCAGGTCGTACCGGTACAGCTCGCTGCGGGCCTCGAAGCCGTGCGCGACGAGCAGGGCGCTGCCGTCCGGGTACCACTCGGCGCTGACGTCGCCCGGCAGGTCCAGGGCGAGGTCGCTCTGCTCCCCCGTCGCCACGTCCCACACCAGCGGCTCCCAGCGGCCCCGGCGCTGGTGGCCGATGAGCAGGCGGGTGTCGCCGTCGACGGGCGCGAAGCCGAGCACCTCCAGGCCCAGCTCCTTCGTGCCGCCCTCGGTGTCGTCCAGTTCGGCGACCGCCGTGCCGTCGGGTCGCACCACCCGCAGCGCCGAGTGCATCGCGTCGCCGTGCTCGGTGTGCTCCAGCGCGATCAGCGAACCGTCGTGGGAGAGGTCGCCCACGCCGGCCGACTCGCGGTGCCGGTAGATCTCCACCGGCGGCTCGCCGGTCCGGGCGAGGTGGATCGTGGTGCCCTCCTCGTCCGTGGAGCGGCCGACGACCGCCGTCCGGCCGTCCCGGCCCAGGGCCAGGCCCGCCGGGTAGGAGGGGTCCAGGCCCGGCGCGGCCAGCTCGTCCTCGCCGCCGGAGAAGGGGCGGCGGCGCCACACGCCGAACTCGTCGCCGTCCTTGTCGTCGAACCACCAGATGCCGGCGCCGTCCGGGGAGAGCACGCCGTCCGTCGTGCCGTTCGGCCGGTTGGTCACCTGGTGCTGCTCACCGGTCGAGCGGTCCCAGGAGTACAGCTCGTACGTGCCCGTGGCGTTCGACACGAACAGGGACCGGTGCGGGGCGTCCTGCGCCCAGTCCGGAAGGGACACCCTCGGCGCCCGGAACCGCTTCTCCCAGTCCGGCATCTCCCGCGGGGCACCCCCGGAAGTGTCACCGGAAACGTCCTCAGACATCAGCGCGCCCGCCTCCCGGTCCCCTGTGGTGGACCTGTTGCTCTCAGTCATGTGGCCATCCTGCCCGCTCGGGCCTGGTATCGATCGCCCAGGTCCCCAGCCTGTGGACATCCCGCCCGGACCCGCGGCGCGGGATGGACGAGCCCGCGTGCGGGAACCGCCGCGGGGCACCGTACCGTGGAGGACGTGTACCGGTTCCTGCTGACGCCCCGCTGGTGGGGGATCAACGTCTTCGTGCTGCTGGCCATCCCCTTCTGCGTGTTCATGGGGTCCTGGCAGCTGAGCCGGTTCGAGGCGCGGGTCGACGAGCACCGCAGCGCCGAGGCCGATGCCGCCGCCGACCGCGGGGCGCCGGCCCGCCCGCTGGCCGACCTGCTCCCCGTCGACAAGCAGACCTCCGGCAAGCAGGTCACCGCGACCGGCCGGTACGGCGAGCAGCTCCTCGTCCCCGACCGGGAACTGGACGGCAGGAGCGGCTTCTACGTCCTGACCCTGCTGCGCACCGACTCAGGAAAGGCCCTGCCGGTGGTCCGCGGCTGGCTGCCGGGCATCGCCGACCCGGCGAAGGCGCCTGCCCCGCCGAAGGGCGAGGTCCGTGTCACGGGAGCGCTCCAGGCCTCGGAGACGCCCGGCGACAACGGCGTCAGCGCCCGCGGCGGGCTGCCGTCCGGGCAGACGGCTGCGATCAGTGCGGCCTCGCTGGTGAACCTCGTGCCGTACGACCTGTACGACGCGTGGGTCACCCTGGACCGGGCCGACGCCGGGATGACGGCCGTGCCGGCCGCCTCGCCCTCGGGCAGCGGGCTGGACCTGAAGGCGTTCCAGAACCTCGGCTACACCGGGGAGTGGTTCGTCTTCGCCGGGTTCGTGGTGTTCATGTGGTTCCGGCTGCTGCGGCGCGAGGTGGAGTACCAGCGGGACGCTCGGCTGGGGATCGTCCCCGAGCAGGAGTCCGCGCCCGTCCCGGCGCCGGCCCGGGCCCCCGGGGCGTGAGGGGGCGCGGCCCGTCCCGTCGCCGGAACGGGCTCCCGTCCTCCGCCTCTACCACCGCGGCTCCGGTCCCGCGGCGGCTCCGCTGCTACTGCGACAGCAGCCCCGTGCGGTACACCGTGCCCGCGCAGGCGTGCGGCACCGTCACGGTGACGGGTTCCGTGCCCGTCGCCGGGGTGTAGGAGACGACGACACCGCCGTCCGTGCCGTCCTCGGTGACCAGCTGGGTCGTGGTGCCGGTGTCGCCGCCGGTGGACGTGCCGGGGGCGACGCCGGTGGAGGCCGGGCTGGGCGAGGGAGCGGACGAGGACGTGCCGGTGCCGTCGCCCCCGCCGCCGTCGGCGCCGCCGCCCCCGCCGGTGGTGGGGCAGGTCTCCTCCGGGACCCAGGCGAACCGCACGTCGAACGCGGAGCCGGGCGCCAGGACCAGTTCGGGAAGGCTGAGCGAGGGATCGGGCAGATCGGGGGCGGCGTCGCCCGCGGTGTGCTGCACGACCGTGATCCTCGCCGGGTCGGCGGCGCCCTTGGCGAGGAGGGCCATGTTCCCCGCACCGCCCACCACGCACTTGGCGCCCGAGACGTTGACCAGGTGGAACGCGCCGTACACGATGCCGGCGGAGTCCGGGACGTCGGCGGTGGCCGTGGCGCTGCCGAGCTGGCCGGCGGTGCACCGCGGAGGATCGGCGGGGCCGGTGGCCCGCGGGTCGGGGGCCTGCGAGGCGGCGGTGCCCGGGCCGGCGCTCCTGCCCTGGCCGGTGTCCTTGCTGCCGCCCTGCCCCTTGCCGGTGCCCGCGCCGGATCCGCTGCCGGTCGCGCCCTCCTTGCCGTCGGAGCTCTTGCCCTCGCCGGTGCCGCCCTGGACCTGCGAGCTGTTGCCGGCGATGGAGGGGTCGGCGACGGTGCCGGTGGCCTGGGAGACGTGCAGCAGTGCGGGGACGGCCGTCCCCAGGAAGAGGGCCGCGGCGGCCGCGCCGACGGCCGCCTGGCGCTTGCGCGCCCGGCGTGCGGGGACCGCCCGCTGCAGGTGCTCCAGGACGCCGTCGCGCGGCTCGATCTCCTGGACCGCGTGGTGCAGCATGCGGCGCAGCGCCAGCTCGTCCGAGTCGAGCCCGCCCGGGCTCTGGTCGTCCAGGCCGTCGTTCACAGTTCCGTTCCCAGCGTGCAGGTGTTTCGGATCGTGCGTGCGGGGCCACCGCGCAGGCTCGGCTCCCCGGTCCGGCGCGGGGCCGAGGTCCGGCGTAGGGCCCCGGTCGGGCGGCCCGTCCGGGTACGGCACACCGCCCGGGTCCGTGGCGGGGCACTCGCCGGTGGGCCGGTGGTCCGGGGACCGCTCGGGCCGCGGGCGGGCGTGCGCGTCCGGGGCGCGGCGGGCTCCCGGGTCGCGCCGCGCGTCGTCCCCGCCCGCTGCCCCGTACCCGTCCGTGCCCCCGTTGCCGCCCGTGCCGTCCGTCATGCCCGGGCCTCCATCGCCTTGCGCAGCGCGGCGATGCCACGCGAGCCGTACGCCTTGACCGAGCCCAGCGAGATGCCGAGCGTCTCGGCGACCTGGGCCTCGGTCATGTCCGCGAAGTAGCGCAGCACGAGCACCTCGCGCTGCCGGCGCTGGAGCCCTTTCATCGCCTTGATCAGCGAGTCGCGCTCCAGCAGGTCGTAGGCGCCCTCCTCCGCGCTGGCCATGTCCGGCATGGGCTTGGACAGCAGCTTCAGGCCGAGGATGCGTCGGCGCAGCGCCGAGCGGGAGAGGTTGACCACCGTCTGACGCAGATAGGCGAGCGTCTTCTCGGGGTCGCGGACCCGCTTGCGTGCCGAGTGCACGCGGATGAAGGCCTCCTGCACGACGTCCTCGCAGGAGGCGGTGTCGTCGAGGAGGAGGGCGGCGAGGCCCAGCAGCGAGCGGTAGTGGGCGCGGTAGGTCTCGGTGAGATGGTCGACGGTGGTGCCGGCGGCCGCGGTCCGTCCGGCTCCGTCGCGCTGACTGGGTATGCGGGCGGGCCGCGCTGCGGGCATGGGCGCGATCACCGGCATGCCGCCGGGCGCACCTGGCCTGCGGGATCGGCGGCCGCCCGCGGACGGGGGCCGCGAGGCCGTCCCGCGCGCCGCCGCAGTGAAGTCGAGTACCTGTGCCACGCCAGTTGGACACGCTTCCCCCCGTCGGGGTTGTACGTGCCGGGCGTCACTTCTGCGCCGACCATGAGTCCCGCTCTTCCCCTAAGTCCGAACGAACGGGCGTCCCCACGCCCGCTCCAGGCCGTCCCCACGTCCCGGATGACACGCGTCACCTCCGCCCCAGCACAGGGCCACCGCAAAGACGCTCCCCGCACTCCGCGCGGTTGCGGAGGGCGGGGAGGAAAATCTTCGGCCGCCCCGGGGCGGTACTCAAGTGGTCCGGACCATTGCCCTGATCACATCAATCATGCAGATCTTATAAACGGACCGCGGGAGAGACACTCGATTTCCCGCCGCGGAAGGGCCCTACGCCAACTCCTCCGCCACCAGTTCCGCGATCTGCGCGGTGTTCAGCGCGGCCCCCTTGCGCAGGTTGTCGCCGCACACGAACAGCTCCAGCGCCGTCGGGTCGTCCAGTGTCCGGCGCACCCGCCCCACCCAGGTCGGGTCGGTGCCCACCGCGTCGGCGGGCGTGGGGAACTCACCGGCGGCCGGGTTGTCGAACAGCACGACACCGGGCGCGGTGGCGAGGATCTCCTGCGCGCCGTCGACGGTGACCTCGCCCTGGAAGCGGGCGTGCACCGTCATCGAGTGCGTGGTGACGACCGGCACCCGCACACAGGTGACGGCGACGGGCAGCTGCGGCAGCCCGAGGATCTTGCGGGACTCGTCCCGCACCGTCATCTCCTCCGACGACCAGCCGTCCTCGCGCAGCGACCCGGCCCACGGCACCACGTTCAGCGCGACCGGCTCCGGGAACGGCCCCGTCCGGTCACCGACCGCCCGCCGCACGTCGCCCGGGCCGGTCCCCAGCTCGGTACCTGCGACGAGGGACAACTGCTCCCGCAGCGTGTCGATCCCGGCCCGGCCGGACCCGCTGACCGCCTGGTACGACGACACCACCAGCTCGCGCAGCCCGTACTCGGCGTGCAGCGCGCCCAGGGCGACGATCATCGACAGCGTCGTGCAGTTGGGGTTGGCGACGATCCCGCGCGGCCGGTTCCGCACGGTGTGCGCGTTGACCTCGGGCACCACCAGCGGCACGTCCGGATCCATCCGGAAGGCCGCGGAGTTGTCGACCACCACGACGCCCTTGGCCGCGGCGACGGGTGCCCACCGGGCGGAGACGTCGTCGGGCACGTCGAACATGGCGACGTCGACGCCGTCGAAGGCGGCTTCGTCGAGCGCCGCCACCTCGACCTCCTCACCGCGCACGGACAGCTTGCGGCCGGCCGAGCGCGGCGAGGCGATCAGACGGATCTCGCCCCAGACGTCCGCCCGCTGGGACAGGATCTGGAGCATGACAGCGCCGACGGCCCCGGTCGCCCCCACGACCGCGAGCGTCGGTCGGCCCTTCATCGCCGTGCGCCTCCGTGACGTCGGGCGGTCATCGCCCGGTGCCTCCGTAGACGACGGCCTCGTCGGTGTCGGAGTCCAGCCCGAAGGCGGTGTGCACGGCCCGGACGGCCTCCGTGACGTCGTCGGCGCGCGTCACGACCGAGATGCGGATCTCGGAGGTCGAGATGAGCTCGATGTTCACGCCCGCGTCGGACAGCGCGGTGAAGAAGTCCGCGGTGACACCGGGGTTGGTCTTCATCCCGGCGCCCACCAGCGAGATCTTGCCGATCTGGTCGTCGTAGCGCAGCGAGTCGAAGCCGATGCCGCCCTTGTTCTTCTCCAGCGCGTCGATGGCCTTGCGGCCCTCGGTCTTCGGCAGGGTGAAGGAGATGTCCGTCAGTCCGGTGGACGCGGCGGACACGTTCTGCACGACCATGTCGATGTTGATCTCGGCGTCGGCGATGGTCCGGAAGATGGACGCGGCCTCGCCCGGCTTGTCCGGCACACCGACGACCGTGATCTTGGCCTCGGAGGTGTCGTGTGCGACACCGGAGATGATGGCCTGCTCCACCTTCTTCTCCCCTTGCTGAATCGGCTCGTTGCTGACCCACGTGCCCTGCAGCCCGCTGAAGCTGGAGCGGACGTGGATCGGGATGTTGTAGCGGCGGGCGTACTCCACACACCGGTGGAGCAGCACCTTGGACCCGGACGCGGCCAGTTCGAGCATGTCCTCGAACTGGATCCAGTCGATCTTCCGAGCCTTCTTCACCACGCGCGGGTCGGCGGTGAACACGCCGTCGACGTCGGTGTAGATCTCGCAGACCTCGGCGTCGAGCGCGGCGGCCAGCGCCACGGCCGTGGTGTCGGACCCACCGCGCCCGAGGGTGGTGATGTCCTTGCTGTCCTGGCTGACGCCCTGGAAGCCGGCGACGATGGCGATGTTGCCCCCGTCCAGCGAGTCGCGGATGCGGCCCGGCGTCACGTCGATGATCCGCGCTTTGTTGTGGACCGAGTCGGTGATGACACCTGCCTGGCTGCCGGTGAACGACTGGGCGCTGTGCCCAAGGTTCTTGATCGCCATGGCCAGAAGTGCCATGGAGATCCGCTCTCCGGCGGTCAGCAGCATGTCGAGCTCACGCCCGGCAGGGATCGGGGAAACCTGCTCGGCGAGATCGATCAGCTCGTCCGTCGTGTCGCCCATCGCGGAAACCACGGCGACGACCTGGTGGCCGTTCTTCTTGGCTTCCACGATCCGCTTGGCGACGCGCTTGATGCCCTCGGCATCGGCTACGGAGGAGCCTCCGTACTTCTGCACGACAAGGCCCACGTGCGCTCCTCGCTCCGTTTGTGTTCTTTCCGCATGTACGACGGTGCACTGCGGTCGGTTCAGTCTATCGAGCGTCCGAAATCACCCCCCGCGATATCGCATGGTGAGATACCCCGGGGCCGCTCCGGCCGCTCGCGTCCAGAGGGCTCATGCCCAAGGGGCGGGAGGGCACGCGGGAATGTGGGTCGGGTCACATGTTCGGGGGGCGGAACCGGCCGTCGCACCCCGGCGGCAGCAAGGGGGACGACCACGGCGGCGGCCTGCGGGGCACTCCGGACGCGCAGGGCGCCGCGACCTGCGGGGCCGCCGCCCCGGTCACACCCCCGGAAGATCGCGTCGCCCCGGGGGGCTTCCCCCACGGCGCACGACGCGGGGTCGCCCGGAACTCCCGAGCCCCGGCACGGCACCGGCACGCGGGCGACTCGGAGGCGGCGGCAGGCCGACGGGGCGCACGAGCCTCACTGTCCGGAACACGGCAGCCGGGGAGAAGAACCGATCCGCCCGGCCTTGAGGACACGCCCCCCGCCCCGGGTGCCGGTCCCGGCACCGCGGACCGTCGTCCGCCGCAGCGGGGTCAGTCCGCCTGCTTCATGCCCAGCGGACCCGCGATCTCCTGGGCCATGACCTCGCCCGCCTCGAACTCCAGGGTCTCGTCCCCCATGCCCTGGTCGGTGTCCAGCCCGTCCAACTCCTGGAGGGGCTGGTTCAGCCGGACGTGGGCGAGGATCGAGTGGAGGGCGCGCAGGGTCGCGGACGCGGTCGAGCCCCAGTTGGAGAAGTACGAGAACTGCCACCACCACAGGGCCTCGCTGGTCCGGCCGGCGCGGTAGTGGGCCATGCCGTGGCGCAGGTCGGTGATGACGTCGGCCAGGTCGTCGGAGATGCGGGCCGGGACGGGCGCCTTGCGGGGCTCGTAGGGGTCGAAGACCTCGGAGTAGACGTCGATCGGCTCCAGCAGGCGGGCCAGGTTCTCGCGCAGCCCGTCGGCGTCCGGCTCCGGGCCGGGGTCGGGCTCGTAGCGCTCGTCGGGAACGACGTCCTCGTGCGCGCCCAGGCGACCGCCGGCCAGCAGCAGCTGGGAGACCTCAAGGAGGAGGAAGGGGACCGCCGAGGCCGGCTCGTCGCCCTTGGCGACCTCCGTGACGGCCACCAGGAAGCTCTCCACCTGGTCCGCGATCTGGACCGCGAAGTCGTCCGGGTTGTGCCCGGTCGCATGCAGCGTGGCGTCAGACATCTAGGAGTCGTCTCCCCTCGAAGGCGCGGCCGAGGGTGACCTCGTCCGCGTATTCCAGGTCGCCACCCACCGGGAGGCCGCTGGCCAGGCGGGTGACCTTCAGGCCCATGGGCTTGATCATGCGTGCGAGGTACGTGGCCGTGGCCTCGCCCTCGAGATTCGGATCGGTGGCCAGGATCAGCTCCGTGACCGTCCCGTCGGCCAACCGCGCGAGAAGTTCTCGTATACGCAGGTCGTCGGGTCCCACGCCCTCGATCGGGCTGATCGCTCCGCCCAGCACGTGGTACCGGCCCCGGAACTCGCGGGTGCGCTCGATCGCGACGACGTCCTTGGGCTCCTCGACGACGCAGATGACCGACACGTCTCGGCGGGGGTCGCGGCACACGGCGCACTGCTCCTCCTGCGCCACGTTGCCGCAGACGGCGCAGAAGCGGACCTTCGCCTTCACTTCGAGCAGGGCCTGGGCGAGGCGCCGGACGTCCGTCGGCTCCGCCTGGAGGATGTGGAAGGCGATCCGCTGCGCGCTCTTGGGACCGACGCCGGGCAGCCGCCCCAGCTCGTCGATGAGGTCCTGCACCACGCCTTCGTACAACGGACTGCCGTCCTTCCTCGTTCTGCTTCTCTACGTACGGTAGATGCCGCCCGCCTGTCTTAGAAAGGCAGACCGGGAATACCGCTGCCGCCGCCCAGTCCCTGGGCGAGCGGGCCCAGCTTCTGCTGCTGGAGGGTCTGCGCGTTCTCGTTGGCCGCCTGGACGGCCGCGACGACCAGATCGGCGAGGGTCTCGGTGTCCTCGGGGTCCACCGCCTTCGGGTCGATCTTCAGTGCGCGCAGCTCGCCGGCGCCCGTGACCGTCGCCCGCACCAGGCCGCCGCCGGCCTGGCCCTCGACCTCGGTCTGCGCCAGTTCCTCCTGGGCCCTGGCCAGGTCCTGCTGCATCTTCTGGGCCTGCTGGAGCAGCTGCTGCATGTTCGGCTGGCCACCACCGGGGATCACGGATCAGCTCCTGTCGTGCTGTCGTCAGCTGTCGTCAAGCCGTCACGGACCTCGTCCCGGTCCGCCTGGCACGAGCCTACGTGGTCTGCACCGGCGTCGCCGCAGCACTCTTTCGAGTGAGTCGATTGCGCGGTCTATACCTGATCAAGACCCACTTCCGGGCGGAAAGGTGAGGAAACCGGTCTCTTCGCCACCCATTGGGCGGTAGGAAGGGTCCGGCTCAGAGCACACGTCAGCATCATGTGTCACAGAATGTGACCGTTCGTCATTAGGGAGTGCCGGGTGGGTCAGCCGGAGATGCAGCCCGAGGGTCCGCCGCAGGACGGGCGGGGAGAGGGCGGGGCGGACCTGCGGCCGGGTGACCTGACCGGGCGGGCGTTCCCGCTCGGCGACTGGGGGGACCCCGCCCAGCGCCTTGACGACCTGTATCGCTGGGTGGAGCGCGGCGCGCTGGAGACGGCGGCCTGGTACCTGACGGACCGGGTGTGGAAGCGGCGCGGGGCGCGCATGCTGCGGTCGGGGGCGGCCGCGGGCGCGGTGTCGGCGGCGGCGCTGCCGCTGCTGGATCTCACCGGTGTCATGGGCGGGGTCGCCCCCTGGGGGTATCTCGCACTGCTGCTGGCCGTGGCGTGTGTGGGCGTGGACCGGTTCTTCGGGGTGACGGCGGGGTGGATAAGGGACGTCGCCACCGCCCAGGCGGTGCAGCGCCGGCTCCAGGTGCTGCAGTTCGACTGGGCCTTGGAGAGCGTGCGGGAGGTGCTGGGGCCGACGGACGGGACGGCCGGTGAGGCCGCCGAGCGGTGCCTCGGCGTGCTGCGGCGCTTCTCGGAGGACGTGACGGAACTGGTGCGGACGGAGACGACGGACTGGATGGTGGAGTTCCGCACCGGTTCCACGCCGATGGGGATCCACTCGGCGGTGGCCGCGGGCGGGGCCGCCCGGTCGGAGACCACGGGCGCGGGCGGTCGCTTTCCGGTGCCGCCGGGCGGCGCGCGGCCCAACATGCCCCGGCAGCGTCCCCCGGAACCGCGCTGAGCCCGATCCGCCCCCGGGGGATGCGGACGGCCGCGGTCACCCGACGCGTCCGGCCGTCTCAGCCCTGCCGGGTGTAGATCAACTTCTCCCCGGTGCTCGTGTTCAGCCGCTCCAGCCGCCCGTCCGGCAGCAGCGTGACCGTCGTCGGGGCACCCGGCGAACAGGACGAAGCCGGCTCCCCGGTCGTCACCGTCGACGAACCGATCTCCAACGGTCCTTGCGGACGCGGGCGTTGGGTCAGCTTCGCCTCGAACACGCAGTGGTAGGTGCCGGTGCCTGCGGGACCGTCGGCGACGAGGGTGAGGACCGTGTCGCCCACCTGGCCCTGGCTGATCGTGAGCCGGCGTGGGTTCGCGCCGCCGGCGTTGTCGATCGTCGTCGCCCAGGTGCCCACGTACCCCCCGGGGACCGCGCCCGCCTGCGGCGACGCGGACTCGGTGGACGGCGACGCGGACGGCTCGGTGGGCGTCGGCTCGGTCGAGGGGGACGTGTCGGCCCGCGTCGGCGCCGCGGGGGGCGTCGGATTCGGTGCGGGGGTCTCGCTCCCCCGCATCAGCGCGTACACGGCGCCGCCCGCGGCCAGCGCCACGACCAGGGCGATCACGACGAGGAGGGCGGTGGTGCGGGTGTTGCGCCCGGGCGAGGGCGCGGGGCCGCCGGGTGGAGCGGCCGTGGTGGCCGCGACCGGCGGCGGGCCGTAGGGCGGCGTGGAACCGAGACCGCCACCGGCACCGTAGGGCGGGGCCCCGGCGCCGGGTACCTGACCCCCGGGGCCGTAGGGCGGACCGGCGTAGGGCGGACCGGCGGTCGCCGGGGACGCCCCACCCGCGCCGTACGGCTGCTGGGGCGGGTACGGCTGCTGGGGCTGCTGCGGATACGGCTGCTGCGGGATCGCAGGCAGGCCGGTCGCCCAGCCGCCGGGCTGCTGGGGGTGGCCGTGCGCGGGCGGGGCGTACCCCGCCCCGGGGTACGGCTGCTGGGGCTGCTGGGGGTAGCCGTACGCCTGCTGGGGCTGCTGGGGCTGCTGGGGCTGCTGGGGCTGCTGGGGCTGCTGGGGATAGCCGTACCCCTGCTGGGGCGACGGGGTCTGCGGGTGTGCGGGCGGCGGCACGGGCGGTTCCTGGCCCGCGCCCGGGGCTCCGCCCGGGTCCGCGACGGTCGTCGGCGTGTGCCCCGGCGGCTGCCCGGGCGGGCCCGGGTCCGGCGCCGCGGCCGACGGCCGGACCGGTGCGCCGGCTGCGGCCGGTCCCATGGGCGCCGGCGGGGCAGCGGGCGTGGCGGGGCCGGCGGGGGCGGCCTGCCGCGGGGCGGCGGGCACGCCTCCACCTGCGGACGGCGCAGGCGCTGCCGCGGGCCCCTCCGGGTCCTCCGTGTCCAGCAGCCGCACGGCGTGCCGCCCCAACTGGGCCACCAGGGCGCTCGGCAGCCAGGGGTCGCGGGAGCGGCCGTCGGAGACGGTGTCGTCGGCGCCCGTCCGCTCCAGGACGCGGTCGAGACCGGGGCGGGCACCGGGGTCCTTCTTGAGGCAGTCGCGGACCAGGTCGGCGATGCCCTCCGGCACGCCCTCCAGGTCCGGTTCCTCCTGGGCTATGCGGAACATCAGGGCGTGCACGCCGCTGTTGGCGGAGCCGAAGGGCAGCCGGCCCGTGGCGGCGTAGGCGAGCACCGAGCCGAGGCAGAAGACGTCGCACGCGGGCGTGATGCGGTCGCCCCGCACCTGCTCCGGAGCCATGAAACCGGGCGAGCCGACCAGCGAGCCGGTACGGGTGAGGCCGCCCTCGGTCACCGTCTCCAGGGCTCGCGCGATCCCGAAGTCGATGACCCGGGGACCGTCGATCGTCACGAGCACGTTGGACGGCTTGAGGTCGCGGTGGACGATGCCGGCGGCGTGGATGTCCTGCAGGGCGTGGGCGAGTCCGGCCGCCAGGATCCGCACCGAGCGCTCGGGCAGGGCCCCGTGGTCGTGGCCGACGACCTGCTGCAGGCTGGGCCCGGCGACGTACCCGGTGGCCAGCCAGGGCACGGCCGCCTCGGTGTCGGCGTCCAGCACGGGCGCGGTCCAGTGGCCTCCGACCCGCTGCGCGGCCCGCACCTCCTGGCGGAACCGCTCCCGGAACTCCTCCTGCGCGGCGAGTTCCTCGCGGACCAGTTTGACGGCGACCGTGCGGCCCCGGTCGGACCGGGCCAGGTACACCTCGCCCATGCCGCCCGCACCCAGCCGCGCCAGCAGCCGGTACGCCCCGATCCTCTGCGGCTCCCCCGGCCCCAGTCGCTCCATGGCCGACCGCCCCTCCCCCCGTGCGCGCCCCTCCGACAGCCCGAGGATAGTGCCGGATTCCGGCAGGTGGGCGGGCCGGTCTCTACGGTTGAGTAACAGGTGCGCCCGGGCCGCGGTGCCGGCGGCGGAGTGCCGCCGGCACCGCGGAGGAGCCGTTCCGGCCCTGCGGTCGCACGCCCGCTCGCCATGCCGCGGTGGGCGTGCGGCCGGCCGGCGGCCCGACCGCCGCACGCCGACGGGATCGACAACCTGTCGCGGATCGCCCCCGACCGCAGACAGGACGCCGATACCGCGTCCGCATCCCGGACACCTACGCTCGCCCGCATGACCCCTCATCTGCCCGACCCCCAGGCCGGCGCCGCCGTGAAGGCCGCGGACCGTGCGCATGTGTTCCACTCCTGGTCCGCGCAGGACCTCATCGACCCGCTCGCCGTGGCCGGCGCGGAGGGGTCGTACTTCTGGGACTACGACGGCAAGCGGTACCTCGACTTCACCAGCGGCCTCGTCTACACCAACATCGGCTACCAGCACCCCCGAGTCGTCGCCGCGATCCAGGAGCAGGCCGCGACGATGACGACGTTCGCGCCCGCCTTCGCCGTCGAGGCGCGGTCCGAGGCGGCACGGCTCATCGCCGAGCGCACCCCCGGCGACCTGGACAGGATCTTCTTCACCAACGGCGGCGCCGACGCCGTCGAGCACGCGGTGCGCATGGCCCGTCTGCACACGGGCCGCCCGAAGGTGCTGTCGGCCTACCGCTCGTACCACGGCGGCACGCAGCAGGCGGTCAACATCACCGGCGACCCGCGCCGCTGGGCCAACGACAGCGGCACGAACGGCGTGGTGCGCTTCTGGGCGCCCTTCCTGTACCGGTCCCGTTTCTACGCCGAGACCGAGGAGCAGGAGTGCGCGCGGGCGCTGGAGCACCTGGAGACGACGATCGCGTTCGAGGGTCCGGGGACCATCGCGGCGATCATCCTGGAGACGGTCCCGGGCACCGCCGGGATCATGATGCCGCCGCCGGGCTATCTGGCCGGGGTGCGCGAGCTGTGCGACAAGCACGGGATCGTGTTCGTGCTGGACGAGGTGATGGCCGGGTTCGGCCGCACCGGTGAGTGGTTCGCGGCGGACCTCTACGGGGTCGTGCCGGACCTGATGACCTTCGCCAAGGGCGTGAACAGCGGGTACGTACCGCTCGGCGGGGTCGCCATCTCGCCGGCGATCGCCGAGACCTTCGGCCGGCGGCCCTACCCGGGCGGTCTGACGTACTCCGGGCATCCGCTGGCCTGCGCCGCCGCCGTCGCCACGCTCCGGGTGATGGCGGAGGAGGGCGTCGTCGAGAACGCGGCCCGGCTCGGTGCCTCGGTGGTCGAGCCGGCGCTGCGGGCGCTGGCCGAGCGGCACACATGCGTCGGCGAGGTGCGCGGCACCGGCATGTTCTGGGCACTGGAGCTGGTGCGCAACCGTGAGACGCGGGAGCCGTTGGTGCCGTACAACGCGGTCGGCGAGGCGAACGCGCCGATGGCGGCCTTCGCGGCGGCGGCCAAGGAGCACGGGCTGTGGCCGTTCGTGAACATGAACCGGACGCATGTGGTGCCGCCGTGCAACGTGACCGAGGCCGAGCTGAAGGAGGGCTTCGAGGCGCTGGACGCGGCGCTGTCGGTGGCCGACCGGTACGCCGTCTGAGGCGTGCCCGGATCCCCGGCGGTGCCCCGGCCCGGCGGGGATCCGGGCGATGACGCTACGCGGGTAGGGCGGCCCGGCTGCCGGAAGCGTAAGGTGGCGTGCTCGTGGAGGCGGATCCCCAAGATCCCCGAGATCCCCGAGACCCCTGGGACCACTGGGACCACTGAGGGCGATCACAGGGATCACGGAGGTCACGCGGATCGCCGAGTCCGACGAGCACGCCACCCGCACGTGGAGAGGGAGCCACCCGACCATGCCCGGCAGCACCGGAAACGGCGCCGTGACCCGCAGCACCCTGCGGCAGCAGATCGCCGACGCGCTTCGCGACGAGGTGCTGGCCGGCCGGCTGGGGCCGGGGCGGGCCTTCACGGTGAAGGAGATCGCCGAGCAGTACGGCGTCTCCGCGACCCCGGTGCGCGAGGCGCTGGTGAACCTGTCCGCGCAGGGCTTGCTGGAGGCCGACCAGCACCGGGGCTTCAGGGTCCGCGAGTACTCCGTCGAGGACTACCGCGACATCATCGAGGCCCGCAGCCTCGTCATCGAGGGGATGTTCCTCGCCCTGGACGACGGCCACCGGGGCTACCGGAACCTGGAGGACCCGCAGCTGGCGGGCGCCGTGGTCGGGGTACGGCGGCGTGGCGAGGAGGCGCAGCGGGCGGCGGCGGCCGGCGACCTCATCGTGCTGATCGGGTACGACCTGCGGTTCTGGCGCGAGCTGAGCGCCCTGTTCGGCAACCCCTACCTCGCCGACTTCCTGCACCGGCTGCGGGTGCAGTCCTGGGTGTGCGCGGTGCAGCATCTGCGGCGCCTGCCGGATCTGCGGGGCCGGCTGTGGGCGCGCCACACGGAGCTGGTCGACGCCCTGCTGCGACGGGACACCGAGGCGGCACGGGCGATCGTCACCGCGTACAACGCGCACTCGCTCGCCGTGATCGAACGGCTCGCGGACGGCTGAGGACCCCCGGTGGGGGTACGGGACCTTCGGGCACCGACTAATCTGCCTTGACCACCGCGTGTGCCCCCTGTTGCCGTGCGTTGTTGTGTGAGGAGCCCTCTTTGGCCTGTGACCTGTGGCTGGTACCGCTCGTCGACGTGTTGTGCCACACGCCCGACAACCCGTTCGCCGAGGAACTCGCGCAGTACAACAAGGTGCTTGCCGAGTCCGGACTCCCGCCGGTGCCGGTGTACCAGTACATGCCGGGGCTGTCCGGCGAGGTCGCCCCGGTGGCCGGCTTCGACTACGACGCCCTGCATTTCCTGCGCCGCGCCTACCTGCTCCAGGTGTGCGGGCTGCCGGTGACGCCGGTGGACGAACTGGGCGGCGACTACGAGCAGTTGCTGGAGATGTTCGAGACCACGGCCCAGCAGTCCCATCTGGTGTGGCACTACGACCATGCGGGCGCCTACGTCCCTCTGGACTTCCCCACTCCCCTGTTCGACGACGAACTGCTGGCGGGGGGCGGCCCGTTGGGCTCAACGCATGCGCTGCTGCGGGAGCTTGAGCAGGTCGCGGCGGCGATCGGCATCGACCCGGCCAACCCGCCGGCCGCGCCCGAACCGCCGCCCGCCCCGACGGACCTGGAGCAGCCGGCCGCCCCGGCGCCGCACGACCCCAGCCCGTTCGCCCGGGAGCGCCACGTCTGGCTGGGGCTGCACGCGGCGGCGACGCGGAGCCTGGCCCAGGGCTCGATGATCGTGTTCAGCTGACGGCCGGGCCGCCGGCGCCCGTGGGCCGTCGGTGCGACGAGCACGTCGGGCGGGGCTCATGCGACGAGCCTGATCTCCGGCGGCCACAGCACGCCCTCGGCGAGCAGGAGCGCCGGCCCCAGATGGACGGGGCACACGTACAGGTGGGGGCGCCGGTAGCGGACCACCTCGAACCGGGCCGGCTCTCCGCACCCGGTGCCGTCGACCTCTCCGCCGTACGGGCCTCGGCACCGCACCACATGCTCGGCCATGCTCCGATTCGAACGCGAAACGGGCGCCTCCGCTTGCCGGAGGCGCCCGTTTCCCTGCGCCGTTGCGGACGTGTGACCCGCGGGGGCCCGCGGCCGCACGCAGGCCGCGCCCTACAGGAACGAGTTGATCTCGATCGTCTCGTCCCGGCCAGGGCCCACGCCGATCGCGGAGATCGGGGCGCCGGACATCTCCTCCAGCGCCTTGACGTAGTTCTGGGCGTTCTTCGGCAGGTCGGAGAAGGACTTGGCCTGGGTGATGTCCTCGGACCAGCCCGGCAGCGTCTCGTAGACCGGCTTCGCGTGGTGGAAGTCCGTCTGCGAGTACGGCAGCTCCTCGACGCGCCTGCCGTCGATCTCGTACGCCACGCAGACCGGGATCTGCTCCCAGCCGGTGAGGACGTCGAGCTTGGTGAGGAAGAAGTCGGTCAGGCCGTTGACGCGGGTCGCGTACCGGGCGATGACGGCGTCGAACCAGCCGCAGCGCCGGTCACGGCCGGTGGTGACGCCCCGCTCGCCGCCGATGCGGCGCAGCGCCTCGCCGTCCTCGTCGAAAAGTTCCGTCGGGAAGGGTCCCGCGCCGACGCGGGTGGTGTAGGCCTTGAGAATGCCGATGACGCGGCCGATCCTCGTGGGGCCGACACCGGCGCCGGTGCAGGCGCCGCCGGCGGTCGGGTTGCTGGACGTGACGAAGGGGTAGGTGCCGTGGTCGATGTCGAGCAGGGTGCCCTGGCCGCCCTCGAACAGCACGACCTTGTCCTCGTCCAGCGCCTGGTTGAGGACGAGCACGGTGTCGGCGACGTACGGCCTGATCTGCTCGGCGTAGCCCAGCAGTTCCTCGACCACCTGGTCCGCGGCGATGGCCCGCCGGTTGTAGAGCTTGGTGAGGACCTGGTTCTTGACGTCGAGGGCCGCCTCGACCTTCTGGTGCAGGATCGACTCGTCGTAGAGGTCCTGCACGCGGATGCCGACGCGGTTGATCTTGTCGGCGTAGGTGGGGCCGATACCGCGCCCGGTGGTGCCGATCTTGCGCTTTCCGAGGAAGCGCTCGGTCACCTTGTCGACAGTGACGTTGTAGGGCGTGATGATGTGCGCGTTGCCGCTGATGAGGAGCTTGGAGGTGTCGACACCGCGCTCATTCAGGCCGCTCAGCTCGGAGAGCAGGACCGAGGGGTCGACGACGACGCCGTTGCCGATGACAGGCGTGCATCCGGGGGAGAGGATTCCGGAAGGGAGGAGGTGGAGAGCATACTTCTGATCGCCGACGACCACCGTGTGGCCGGCGTTGTTGCCGCCCTGGTAGCGAACGACATAATCCACCGAGCCACCGAGCAGGTCGGTGGCCTTTCCCTTGCCTTCGTCACCCCACTGAGCACCGAGCAGCACAAGTGCGGGCACGCGCGTACACCCCTTCCGGGCGGGGCATGTCCAAGGTCAGGGGCGTACGCGGACGGTCTTCCGTCGCGTGCACCGCGACCGTCGTCGGCCGCCAACCGTCGGACCGGGTGCCCCGGAATAGACGAAGCCCCTGGCGCAATAGCGCAAGGGGCTCTTGCACAAAGATGCTACCCGAGGAAGCGAGGCAGGACCGAGGTGGCGACTTATCCGGCGTCCGAACAGCTGCTGGTGATCATCGACCCGGTCGCCCGGCGGACGGACGGAGAGTCGGTCCGGATCGCGAAAGACGTGCTCAGCGCGGGTGCGGCGACGAAACTGTGTCTGCCGAACGGACCCGAGGAGTTCGCCCGCGCCCTGGCGCGGCGCGGGGCGCGGCGGCCGGTGGTGGTGGGTGACGACCGGGCGCTCGTCCGGGCGGTGTCCCTGCTGCACCGGCGTCGGGAGCTGGCCGGATCCGTACTGTCGGTGGTCCCGGTCGGGAGCACGCTGTCGCTGGCCCGTTCGCTGGGCGTGCCGACCGGCGCGGTGGCGGCGGCCCGGGCCGTGCTGGACGGGGACGTGCGGCGGCTGGACGTCCTGGTGGACGACAGCGACGGGGTGGTGCTCGGGGCGGTGGGGATCCCACCGGTGCGGGAGGAGGCGCCCCGGGAAGCCGACGCGGTGCCCGCGGACGGCCACCCCTGGCTGCGGACCTGCCAGTCGCTGGTGCGCACGCTGGTGCCGCTGCGCCCCGCCCGCCCACTCGCCGCGACCGGGCCCGCCCGGCTGCGTGTGGAGGTGGACGGCGCGACGGTGGTGGACCTGGACCAGCCGGTCGAGGCGGTGTCGCTGACGCCGGGTGCCGCGGGTTCGGCCCTCGTCGAGGTCCGCCCGGTCTCGGTCGGCTCGGAGGCGCCCCCGGTGCGGGCGGAGGGGCGGATCGTCTCCGTCTCCGGCGGGGACTTCCGCTACCGGGCGGACGCGCAGGTGGTGGGGCCGGTACGGCGGCGCACCTGGACGGTGGTGGAGGGGGCGCTGGGAGTGACCCTGCCGACGCCCGTGTGACCCGCTGAGGTCCGGGCGGGCCCAGCCCCGCCTCGGGGTCCTCCCGGGGCCGGGGGCGAAGGGCCGGCCGTGGGGTCCGCGACCGAGGGAGGGGCGGCAGGCGGTGGGCGGCCGGCGGCTCAGGACGTGCCGAACAGCTTCTCGCGGTGCACCCGCCAGCGTTCCATCATCGCGGCCACGTCCCTCTCGATGAACTCGAAGAAGGCGAGGGTCTCGGTGAGGCGGCGCCCGGCCGGGGTGTCGGGGCCGAGGCTGGTGACGCCCTCGCGCAGGGCGTCCTCCCACCGCTTGATGATCGCCTCGCGGTTGGTGAGGGCCTCGTACCACTGGTCGCTGTGCACGCGGTACCGCTCCCGGCGTGACCCGGGCTCGCGCTCGCGGGAGAGCATGTGGACCTGGGAGAGGTAGCGGACCGCGCCGGAGACGGCCGCGGGGCTGATCTGCAGCTGTTCGCCCAGCTCTGCGGAGGTCAGGGTGCCGGTGTCGGAGGCGAGCAGCGCGGTGAAGACCCGGGCGGGCATCCGCGGCAGCCCTGCTTCCACGAGCTGCGCGGCGAAGTGCTCGACGAAGCGGGAGACCGCCTCGGGATCCCTGGGGTACCCGTCCGCCGTCGTCGGCTCGGTCATGCCGCGATCATCTCCCCTGTTCAGGCATCGCCCACGAGTCTAACGTCGATTCAGGCCCTTCCTTAACTTCACAAATTTCTGAAGCAAGCGTACGTTCGGGTCCATGACGAAGGCAATCACCGTCTCCGGACTGCACAAGTCGTTCGGCCGCACCCCGGCGCTGGACGGCCTCGACCTGGAGGTCGGCACCGGAGAGGTCCACGGCTTCCTCGGCCCCAACGGCGCCGGAAAGTCCACCACCCTGCGCGTCCTGCTCGGCCTGCTGCGCGCCGACGCCGGCACGGCACAGGTGCTCGGCCGCGACCCCTGGAGGGACGCGGTGGAGCTGCACCGGCACATCGCCTACGTCCCCGGCGACGTCACCCTGTGGCGCAACCTCTCCGGCGGCGAGGTCATCGACCTGTACGGACGCCTGCGCCAGGGGGGCCGCGCGGAGCGCGGCGGGCGTTCGGACGGGCTCGACCCCCGGCGGCGCGCGGAGCTGATCGAGCGGTTCGAACTCGACCCCACGAAGAAGGGGCGGACCTACTCCAAAGGCAACCGGCAGAAGGTCGCCCTCGTCGCCGCGTTCGCCTCCGACGTCGATCTGCTGATCCTGGACGAGCCGACCGCGGGACTGGACCCGCTGATGGAGGAGGTCTTCCAGCGCTGCGTGGCGGAGGAGCGGGGGCGCGGCCGGACGATCCTGCTGTCGTCCCACATCCTGAGCGAGGTCGAGCAGCTCTGCGACCGGGTGAGCATCATCCGCAGGGGCCGCACCGTCGAGAGCGGGTCGCTGGCCGACCTGCGCCACCTGACCCGGACGAGCGTCGCCGCCGAACTGGCCGGCCCGCCCGACGGACTCGCGCGCCTGCCCGGCGTCCACGACCTCGACGTGCAGGGCCGCCGCGTCCGGCTCCAGGTCGACACCGACCGGCTGGACGCCGTGCTGCGCCGGCTGAGCGAGGCCGGCGTGCGGTCGCTGACGTCGACGCCGCCGACGCTGGAGGAGCTGTTCCTGCGTCACTACACCGCCGACGACGACGAAGAGGCGAGGTGACGTCATGACGACCGCCTTCGCCGTACGGACCGGCAGCACGCGCCAGCTGGCGGGCACCGGCACGCTGCTGCGCTTCGCGCTGCGCCGCGACCGGGTGATGCTCCCGGTGTGGATCGCGGTGAACACGCTCATGGTCCTGTCGATGCCGAACGCCCTGGGGGCGGTGTACCCCACCGAGGCCGACCGCGTCGGCCTGATGCGGCAGATGCAGGCCAACTCCTCCCTGCGGGCGATGATCGGCCCGGTCTTCGGCGACTCCGTGGGCGCCCTGACGGCCTGGCGCATCGGGGTGTTCGCCGCCGTCCTCGCCGCCGTCATGAGCCTGCTCGTGGTCGTCCGGCACACCCGTGACGAGGAGGAGAGCGGCCGGCAGGAACTGGTGGCGTCCGGGATGGTGGGGCGCCGCGCCTCCCTGACGGCGGCGCTGCTGGCGGCGGCCGTCGCCGACGGTGTCCTGGCCCTGCTGCTGGCGGTGGGCCTGGCCGGACAGGGCTCGGCCGGGGCGGTGGCCTTCTCGCTCGGCGTCGCGGGGGTCGGCCTGCTCTTCGCGACGACGGCGGCGATCGCCGCGCAGCTGACGGAGAGCGCACGCCTGGCGCGCGGCCTGACGTCCGCCGTGCTGGGCACCGCGTTCGTGCTGCGCGCGGCGGGCGACGCGGCGACGGACGACGGCTCGTCGGTGCTGACCTGGCTGTCGCCCCTGGGCTGGGCGGAGAATCTGCGCGCCTACGCCGGGGAACGCTGGTGGGTGCTGCTGCTGTTCGCGGCGGCGGTTGCGGCGCAGGGGGCGGTGGCCTACGCCCTGGCGGGCCGGCGTGACGTGGGGATGAGCTTCCTGTCGACGCGGCCCGGACCGGCGGCGGGCCGGCTGGGCTCGGCGGGCGCCCTGGCATGGCGGTTGCAGCGCGGCAGCGTGCTGGGCTGGTCGGCCGGCTTCCTGATCGCCGGGGTGGTCTACGGCGGGATGGCCGAGGGTGCGGCCGACCTGGTCGGTGACAACGCGCAGGCCCGCGAGATCTTCGAGCGGATGGGCGGGCAGGCGGCCCTGACGGACGCGTTCCTCGCGGCGATGGCGGGCGTGATGGGCCTGGTCGCCACGCTGTACGTGGTGGGGTCGGTGCTGCGCCTGCACGGCGAGGAGACCTCGGGCCGGGCCGAGGCGGTGCTGGCGGGGCCGCTGGGCCGGCTGCGCTGGGCCGCGGGCCACCTGCTGGTCGCCTTCGGCGGGGCGGCGTGGCTGATGCTCCTGGCGGGCCTCGGGCTGGCCGCCGGTCACGGCCGGGAGGCCGGCGCGCTGGTGGGCGCCTGCCTGGTGCAGGTGCCGGCGGTGTGGGTGCTGGGCGGGGCGGCGGTGCTGCTGTACGGCCTGGTGCCGCGTGCCGCGCCGACCGCGTGGGGCGTCGCGGGCGCCGTCGTGCTGATCGGCTGGATCGGCCCGGCGCTGGACCTGCCGCAGAGGGTGCTGGACCTCTCCCCCTTCGGCCACCTGCCGAAGCTGCCGGGCGGGGCGATGCACTGGTCGCCGCCGCTGGTGCTGCTGTGCCTGGCCGCGGCCCTCACGGCCACCGGACTGGCCGGCCTGCGCCGGCGGGACATGACCACCTGAACCCGCCGCCCGGCGGTGGCGCGGCCGGCCGCGCCACCGCCTCGCGACGCGACGCGCCCGCGCCCGCGCCCCCGCAGGGCACGTGCGGGCGGGGTGGACGGGAGGTGGTGGGGCTGCGGAAACCCGTCGGGGGCGCGCAGGACGTCCCTTCCGGGCGTGGGAGCGCGGATGCAGGCCGCCGCGGGGTGTCTGACCGCGGCCGTGGGGGCGGGCGCGGGCCTGGCGCTGTGGTGCGTCGGGCTCCGCCACCGGTTCTGGCGGTTCGAGCAGTCCCCCGACCGGAGCGTTGCGTACGCCGAGTTGCCCCTGGCGGTCCTCGGCGGCACGGCCGCCGCTCTCGTCGTGGGGGCCCTGGCCCGCCGCCTCAGATCACGACGGGCAGGGCGGTGAGCCCCCGGATCACGAAGTTCGGCTTGCGGGCGGGCTCGGCGGCCGGGGCGAGGGCGGGAGCCCGGGTGAGCAGGGCCCTCATGGAGGCGGCCAGCTCGACGCGGGCGAGCGGGGCGCCGATGCAGTAGTGGATGCCTGCGCTGAAGGAGATGTGGGGGTTGTCGGAGCGGGTGAGGTCCAGGCGCTCGGGCGCCCGGAAGACCGCCGGGTCGTGGTTGGCGGACCCGAAGAGCATGGCGATCTCGGCGCCGCGCGGGATCGTCGTCCCGTCGATCTCGATGTCCTCCAGCACCCAGCGCTCGAACAGCTGGAGCGGGGTGTCGTACCGCATCAGCTCCTCCACCGCGGTGGGGACCAGCCCGTGGTCGGCGCGCAGGGCCGCCAACTGCTCCGGGTGGCGGAAGAGGGCCCACCAGCCGTTGACCGTGGCGTTGACGGTGGCCTCGTGGCCGGCGTTGAGGAGCAGGACGGCGGTGGAGACCATCTCCTGCTCGGTGAGCCGGTCGCCCTCGTCGTGCGCGGCGATCAGCCCGGAGATCAGGTCGTCGCCGGGCTCCCGGCGGCGGGCGGCGATCAGGTCGCGCAGGTAGCCGGAGAACTCCACCGACGCCCGTACGGCCCGGCGGGCCACCTCCTCCGGCGGATTCAGCTCGTACATCCCGCAGATGTCCGCCGACCAGGGGCGCAGCAGGTGCCGGTCGCCCTCGGGGATGCCCAGCATCTCGGCGATCACGGCGACGGGCAGCGGCTCGGCGACGTCGGCGAGCAGGTCCCCGCCGCCCCGCCCGACCAGGCCGTCGACCAGGTCGCCGGCCAGCCGCTCGACGTACGGCACCAGCCGCTCGACCGTCCGCGGGGTGAACGCCTTCGACACCAGGCGCCGGATCCGGGTGTGGTCGGGGGGCTCCAGGTCGAGCATGCCGTGGTCGTTGAGGGTGTGGAACGGCTCGTGCTCGGCGGGCGGCGGTGTCCGCCCGAAGTCCTCGTGCGCGAACCGGTGCAGGTACGTGCGCCCCAGCCGCCGGTCCCGCAGCAGCGCGGACACGTCCGCGTGGTGCGGGACGAGCCACTGGTCGGTCGGCTCGTAGTACAGGACCCGCCCGCGGCCGCGCAGCTCGGCGTAGGCGGGGTAGGGGTCGGCGAGGAACGCCGGGTCCCAGGGGTCGAAGGCGAGACGGGTGGGGGCTGGCATGCCCGGACGCTAACGCGTGCGGGACGCGCGTGGCCAGGGTGCGGTCGGCCGCGGCACCCCGTCAGCCAGGCGTCACCAGCCTCGCCTCGTAGGCGAACACCGCCGCCTGGGTGCGGTCCCGCAGGCCGAGTTTGACGAGGACACGGCTGACATGGGTCTTGATCGTCGACTCGGCCACGACCAGCCGTTCGGCGATCTCCGCGTTGGACAGGCCCTGGGCGATCAGGATCAGGACCTCCGTCTCGCGTTCGGTGAGGTCCCCGTAGGGGGCCCGGGCGCCGGCGCCGGGGTGCGTCGGCGAGGGCGCCGGGGTGACCGGCAGCCTGGAGAACTCCGCGATCAGACGCCGGGTCACGGAGGGAGCCAGCAGCGCATCCCCGGCCGCCACCACCCTTACGGCGTCGGCCAGTTGACGGGCCGACGCGTCCTTCAGCAGGAAGCCCGAGGCTCCCGCGCGCAGCGCCTGGTAGACGTACTCGTCCAGGTCGAAGGTGGTGAGGACCAGCACCTTGGCCGTGCCGCCCGCCGCGACGATCTCCCTGGTGGCCTCGATGCCGTTCAGCTCGGGCATGCGGATGTCCATCAGGACGACGTCCGGGGACAGTTCGCGGACCTTCGCCACGGCCTCGCGCCCGTTGACGGCCTCGCCGGCCACCTCGATGCCCGGCATGGCGTTCAGCAGGACCGAGAAGCCCTCGCGCACCATCATCTGGTCGTCCGCGATCAGGACGCGGACGTGCGCACCTGCCCCGCCCGCGGTACCCGCCGCGCCGGCCGTGCCCGTCATGTCTCGTCCTCGCCGGTGGTCCGCGCGGGCAGGAACACCGAGACCTCGTAGCCTCCGTCGGGCCTCGGGCCCGCCGTCATCTCACCGTTCAGCATCGTGACGCGTTCGCGCATGCCGGTCAGGCCGTGGCCCGCGCCCGGCGAGGGCTTCGGTGTCGAGCGGTTCGGGGGTGGGGAGTTGACCATGCGCAGTCCCAGCCCGCCGATGACGTGGCCGATCTCCACCCGGGCCGTCGCGCCGGGGGCGTGGCGGAGCGTGTTGCTCAGTGCCTCCTGGATCATGCGGTAGGCGGACAGCTCCACGCCCGGCGGGAGTTCGCGGACGGCGCCCGTGACCGTCTTCTCGACCGTCAGGCCCGCCTCCCGCACGTTCGCCAGCAGGGCGTCCAGGTCGGCGAGGGTCGGCTGGGGGGCGTCGGGGGCCTGGTGGTCCTCGGCCCGCACCACGCCCAGGACGCGACGCAGTTCGGTCAGGGCCGCCACCGCGTTCTCCCTGATCGTGGCGAAGGCCTGGGCCAGCTCCGGGGGCGGGTCCTCCACCCGGTAGGGGGCGGCTTCCGCCTGGATCGCCACCACCGACATGTGGTGCGCCACGACGTCGTGCAGTTCCCTGGCGATGGTCGTGCGCTCCTCCAACAGGGTGCGCCGGGAGCGTTCGTGTGCGGTCGCCGACTGCTGGGCGGTCACCTCCTGCCGGGCCTCGCGGCGGATGTGCCGGACGGTGACCGCCAGCAGCGCGATCGCCGACAGGAACAGGAACTCCATCGTGTCCGAGCCGTAGACGTGACCCGCGAACGGCTCCGACAGCAGTCCGTAGAGCGCCGTCAGCAGCCACATCCAGGCCGCGGTGCGCGGGCGGGTGCGGAGCGCCACCAGCGTGAGCACCATCAGGTGCCCGGCGAAGGTGCCCGGCTGCCACGGCCAGGTGTCCAGGTCCCAGCCGAGCACGGCGAGCAGAGGTATGGAGGCGAAGGACAGCCAGAACGCGGCGACGGGCCGCAGCAGGGTCGACGCGACCGCGGCCGCGGGCAGCAGGCTCAGCAGCAGATACGCCGGGGACCCCAGGTCCTCGCCCACCGAGACGCCCGCCATGAGGGCCAGCCACGCCATGAGCAGCACGAACGCGTGCCGCCCCCACACCGCGGGGCGCCTGAGCGACGGCGGCAGGCGCCGCACGATGAGCGCCTCGGCGCTCGACGGGGGCAGGGGGCGGTAGGCGAGGGCGTCCTGGATCAGGTCCCGCCGCATGCCGCGCAGGGCCGCCATCACCGCCCGGACCTCCGGGCTGCGCGGCACGTACGCGGCGAAGTCGCCGTCCAGGGGGGCCGTCCCGGCCCCCCTGGACGGCCCCGTGGTGTGCGTCTTGCTGGTGTCGGTCACGCGAGAACCGTAGGCCGCCCCTGCCGCCGCGGTCGTCCCCTGGGAGACGGGTTCGGGGCCCTCCGCCTCAGGTACTACGGCCGCGCCGGCCCCGGTTCGGGCGGACCCGGGCGAGCGGGACCCCGGACGGGCGGACCCGGGCCGGCGGAGGGACCCGGTGCCCGGGAAACCGGTGCCGGGCGGGCCGGTCCGTCCCGGGTCTCACCAGGCCAGCTGTGCGATCTCCTCGGCCACCACCGCGCACGCGTCGGCCGCCGGGTCGATCAGGGGGAAGTGGCCGACGTCCTCCAGCAGCGTCAGTCCGACGATCTCGCCCGCCTTCGCCGCCGCGTCCGCGTAGGCCTCGGCGACCGCCTGCGGCACATCGAGGTCGGTGCGGCCCTGCACCAGGGTGGTGGCGATGCCGGTGGGCAGCAGCAGGGCCGGGTCGGCGTACGGCCGGCGATCGGCGAACCCCTCCTGACCGCCGAGCAGTTGGAGCGAGGCGTTCCCGCACACGTCGAGCTTCTCGGCGACCGCCAGGTCGGCGATCGGGGCGAGCGCGACCACACCGCGCAGCGGGGCGGGGCCCTCGGTGCGCCAGGGTGCGTCGGGGGGCAGGACGTGCCGGGCCGCCGCCCACAGCGCCAGGTGCCCGCCCGCCGAGTGGCCGGTGAGCACGGTGCGGCGCGGGTCGGCCTGCGGCAGCGCCTCGCGGGCGAGGACGGGCAGCGCGTCCAGCGCGGCGGCGACGTCGTCGAAGGTCTCCGGCCACCGGCCGGCCACGGCGGGATGCTGCTCGGCGCCCCGCCGGTACTCCACGCTGGCCACGGCGAACCCGCGCCGGGCGAGGAAGCCGGCGAACGGGCTGACGTGCCGCCGGTCGTGGGGGGATCGCCACGCGCCCCCGTGCAGGACGACGACCAGGGGTGCGAGGCCGCCCGGGCCGCTCAGGCCGCCCGGGGCGTAGAAGTCGATCACCTGGTCGGGGTGGTCGCCGTAGGGGGAACTGATGTCGGGGTCGACGGGCGGGTGCGAGAAGGCCGACTCCTCCTCGGCGGCGGCCCGGGTTGCGGCGACGTCGTCCGGCATGCTCCAACCTCTCAGCGACGAAACGGACTTGGTGAACCGGGTCGTGGTGGACCAGGAGAGAAATAGGCCGTTGGCCGGGACGTTATCAGGCCGGTGACGTGCACCGACACCGTGGATGTGACGCAGGGTGAGGGGTAAACGGTTCTGCAGTTTCGTTACGCTGCCGGGGTAGCGTCCGCGTGTCCGAGGAGCCCGTCATGTCCGCCCGACCCGGCACCGTACGTCCCGGAGGGCGTACCGCGCGTGTCCGTACCGCCGTGCTGCGGGCGGCCGGCGACATCCTGGCCGAACACGGCTTCGCCCACCTCGACCTCGCGGACGTCGCCCGGCGGGCCGGGGTCGGCAAGACCACCGTGTACCGCCGGTGGGGGTCGGTGACCGGGCTGGTCACCGACCTGCTGGCGGAGCTGGCCCACGACGCGGCGCCCCACCGGGAGACCGGGTCGCTGCCCGGGGACCTGCGGGCCTACGCGCTGCTGGTGCAGCGGGAGGCGGCCGATGCCCGGCAGGGGGCGCTGCTGCGGGCGGTGGTCGCCGCGGCCCCGTGCGACGGCCGGACGGCGGCGGCGTTGCGGCGGTTCTTCGAGGTCCGGGTGGAGGAGTGGGTGCCGTGCGTCGAACAGGGCGTCGCCCGGGGGGAGTTGCCTGCCGGCACCGATGCGGCGGCCGTGGTGCGGGCCGTTTCCGCGCCGCTCCACCAGGAGCTGCTGACCACCGGGGTGGCCCCCGCCCCCCACGCGGCGGAGTGCGCGGCGCGGGCCGCGTACGCGGCGGCGGTGGCGGGAGCCTATGCCGGGGCGGCCCCGGTCACCGGTCGGTGACCGGGGCCGCCCGGTCCACGCGCGGCACGGGCCGGCGGGGTCCCGCAGGTCGCGCCGGCCGCGAAGGACCCGGGACGGCCCCCGGGCGGGCCGGGGCCGGGCTCCCCGTGCACCGGCGGCCGGCCGAAAGGACGCGGGGACCGCGCGGCCGTCCGCGGCGACACCGCGGACGGCCGACAGCGCCCCACGGCGCTTCCGGCCGAGCGCTCAGCCGGCCAGAACCCGGGCCAGCACCCGAGCCGCCCGCTCCGTGTCCGCGAACCCGACGTACAGGGGCGTGAAGCCGAAGCGCAGGACGTCGGGTGCGCGGAAGTCGCCGACCACACCCTCCGCGATCAGCCGCTTCATCACGTCCCCGGCGTCGTCGCACCGCAGGGCGACCTGGCTGCCGCGCTCCGCGTGGGCAGCCGGGGTCAGGGACTCGACACGGCCCGGCGGCACGTACTGCTCGACGCACTCCAGGAAGAAGTCCGTCAGTGCCAGGGACTTGGCCCGCACCGCTTCGATCGACACCCCGTCCCAGACCTCCAGGGCGGCCTCCAGGGCGAGCATGGACAGGATGTCCGGCGTGCCGACGCGGCCCCGCAGGGCACCCGCCGCCGGCGCGTAGTCCTGCCGCATGCCGAACGGCTCGGCGTGCGAGTTCCAGCCCGGCAGGGGGGAGTCGAAGCGGGGCTGGAGGTCGCTCCGGACGTACAGGTACGCGGGGGAACCCGGGCCGCCGTTGAGGTACTTGTAGGTGCAGCCGACGGCCAGGTCGACGCCGTGCTCGTCGAGCCCGACCGGCAGCGCACCCGCGCTGTGGCACAGGTCCCAGACGGCGAGGGCGCCGGCCTCGTGGACGGCGGCCGTCAGCGACGGCAGGTCGTGCAGGCGGCCGGTGCGGTAGTCGACGTGGTTCAGGAGCACCGCGGCCGTGCGCTCCCCCAGCACCCCGGGCACCTGCGCCGGGGGCACCGGGCGCAGCGTGCAGCCCGTCATCCGGGCCGCCGACTCGGCGATGTAGCCGTCGGTGGGGAACGTCGTCGCGTCCACGACGATCTCGTCCCGTCCACCGCCCGCCATCCTGACCGCGGCGACCAGCGCCTTGAAGACGTTGACGCTGGTGGAGTCGCCGGCCACGATCCGGCCGGCCCCGGCCCCCACGAGCGGCGCGATCCGGTCGCCGATCCGCTCGGGTGCCGTCCACCAGCCGCTCTCCTCCCAGGAACGGATGCGCAGCTCACCCCACTGGCGGCGGACGACGTCCTCGACCCGCCCCGGCACGTTCGACGGCAGCGCGCCGAGCGAGTTGCCGTCGAGGTACACGACGTCGTCGAGGACGAACCGCCCGCGCACCGGCGCGAGCTCGTCCGCACAGTCCAGCTCCCGTGCCCGCTCGGCCGGCTCAGACATGGGACCTCGCCGTCCACAGCTCGGGGAACACGTTCTTCTGCGCCCGCTTCTCCAGCCACGCCACACCGGCGGAGCCGCCCGTGCCGGGCTTCGCGCCCATCGCGCGACGGGTGGCGACGAGGTGGTCGTTGCGCCACCGCCACACCAGTTCGGCGACGTCGGTCAGCGCCTCGCCGAGGCGGGCCAGCTCGTCGTCGGGATCGCCGGCGTAGACGGCCGTCCAGGCCGCCTCGACGGCCTCGGAGGGCTCGTGGCGCCGGGTCGCGTCCCGCTGGAGGACGGAGTCCGGGACGGCGTGGCCGCGCCGCGCGAGCAGCCGTACGACCTCGTCGTACAGGCTCGGCTCGTGCAGGGCCTTCTCCAGCTCGGCGTGGACGCGCGGGGCACCGCGGTGCGGGACCAGCATCGACGCGGACTTCTCACCGAGCAGGAACTCCATGCGCCGGTACATCGCCGACTGGAAGCCGGATCCCTCGCCGAGGGCGCTGCGGTAGGAGTTGAACTGGGCCGGGGTGAGCTGTCCGAGCGGCGTCCAGGAGGCGTTCAGCGCCTCCAGCTCCCTGACGGACCGCTTCAGCGCCGCCAGCGCCGTGGGGACGTCGTCGCTGCGCAGGGCCTGCGCGGCGGTCTCCCACTCGTGGACGATGACGGTGAACCACAGCTCCATCACCTGGGTCGTGACCAGGAAGACCATCTCTCCGGGGTCCTCGGAGAGGGTGTGCTGGAGGTGGGTGAGGACGTCGGCCTTGACGTAGTCCTCGTACGGGGTGGTGCCGTGGAAATCGAGATGCGGGGTCTCGGGCTCCTGAGCCACGTGGGACTGATGAGCCTGGTGGGACATCGCTGTCTCCTGCTGTACTCCGGGTAGCGGTCCGCCCCTGCCGTTACCGGCACGGGGGCCCCGGTCCCCACCCGCATCCTGCGCACCAGCCCGGAAAACCGCAAGGCCCGCCCGATACCGGACGGGCCCCGCGCCGGCGCGGGCGGTTCAGCGGAGCGTCTGCGCCGCCGTCTCCGAGGAGTCCTTCAGGAACTGGGTGCAGCGCTCGTACTCCTCCTGCTCACCGATGGCCTGCGCGGCCCGGGCGAGGCCGTGCAGTGCGCGCAGGAAGCCGCGATTCGGCTCGTGCTCCCAGGGGATCGGGCCGTGGCCCTTCCAGCCGCTGCGGCGCAGGGCGTCCAGGCCGCGGTGGTAGCCCGTCCGGGCGTAGGCGTACGACTCGACGACCGAGCCCCGCTCGAACGCCTCGTCGGCCAGCCGGGCCCAGGCCAGCGAGGACATCGGGTACTTCGCGGCGACGTCCGCGGGCGCCGTGCCGCCGGCCAGCAGCTCCCGCGGCTCGGGGTCGTCGGGCAGGTGGGTCGGGGGCGGGCCCCCGAGGAGGTTCTCGTGCATCGTCATACGGTCCAGTCTGCTGCATTGTCCTTGATCAGTAACAGTTGCCCGGCCTCCGCGGGGAACCGTCCCTTCCGGGACGAGACTTCCTGCCGGAGCACCACGACCACGCTCACGACCCCGGGGGATCCGCATGCGCACCACGAGGACGGCACCCGCCCGCGGACTCCTGCTCGCGGGGGCCCTCTCCGCCGCCGTGCTGACGGCGGCCACGGCCTGCGGCCCGGCGGACGACCACGCAACCGGCACCCCCGCTCCGAGCACGACCACCGCAGCACCCACACCCCCGTCGTCCTCACCCTCCCCGTCCTCCGTGTCCCCCTCCCCCGCACCGGCCTCAGCGGCCGCGGCCGACGCGCCCTGCGCCGGCGACCGGGGCGGTGTGGACCTCCAGCTGCACGGCCACGGCATCCACCAGGACATCGTGACCCTGTCCGCCCAGGAGGGCCGCTGGGACTGCGCCGACCCGGACGGGCCGACGTGGCACACGACCGGCCCCGTGCACGAGGTACGGCTCGCCGAGACCGCGCGCATCACCGTGAACCGCCCGTTCTACGACACGGGCGCCAACCGGCCGATCGGCGTCCAGCCGTTCCTCGACCGGCTCGACACGGCCGCGAAGGACCCCTGGAACGTGCTGGTCTTCTCCTACTCCACGGACCCGGGCGACGCGTCCGTCGTCCGCCTGGACCAGCGCCGCATGCCCTGACCGGACCGGGTGGAGTCCGCTGCGGACCGGCAGCCCCCTGCCGGCGGCGCGGGAAACCGCGCGAACCACCACGACGACGCGACAGCCGACCGACGGCATACCGTGGCGGCGCCAGCGGAGCGCTACGGCAGGTCGCCGCGCCGCGGCTCCAGCGGAGGCGCGGCGACGGCGCAGTGGGTGTGGCACTCCGGGTGACGGCAGCCCGGGACCGGGCGCCGCACGGTGGCGTAGGCGAGCAGCGCCCCGACGACGAGGACGCCCGCGCAGATCGGCATGGCCCGCCGGAACGCGGCGTCGAACGCGGACGCCGACCGGTAGGCCTCCGGGCCCATGCCGGCCAGCAGCGGCAGCGCGGCCACCGCGACCAGGCCGGCCGCACGGGCGGCCGCGTTGTTGATGCCGCTGGCCAGGCCCGCCCGGGTGTTGTCCACGGAGGCGAGGACGGTGGCGGTCAGCGGGGCGACGAGGGTGACCATGCCGGCTCCCATGACCAGCAGGGCGGGCAGCACGTCCGTCGCGTAGTCGGCGTCGATGCCGACCCGCAGCATCAGCAGCATCGCCGCCGCGCACAGCAGCGGGCCGACGGTCAGCGGGATGCGCGGGCCGATCCGGTCGGCGAGCGCGCCCGAGCGCGCGGAGAACAGCAGCATCAGGATCGTCGTCGGCAGCAGGGCCGTACCGGCCTGCAGGGGCGAGTAGCCGCTCACGACCTGGAGCTGGAGCGCGGTGAGGAAGAAGAAGCCGCCGAAGGCCGCGTACACGCACAGGGTGACCAGGTTGACGGCGGTGAACTGCCGGGAGGCGAAGATGTCGAGCGGCAGCATCGGGTCCGGCCGCCGCCGCTCGACCATGACGAAGGCGACGGCCGCCAGAGGCCCGGCCACCGCGGCCACGACGACGGCGACGGACCCCTGGCGCGCCTCGATCAGCGCATACGTCAGCAGGGCGAGGGCGAGCGCGCCCAGGGTCGCGCCGAGGACGTCGAAGCGGCCGTGGTCCCGGGCGTCGGACGACTCGGGGACGTGCCGCAGCGCCACCGGCACGCACACCAGGGCCAGGGGCACGTTGAGCAGGAAGACCCAGCGCCAGCCGGGGCCGTCCACCAGCCAGCCGCCCAGGAACGGCCCGACGGCCGCGCCGATGCCCCCGAAGCCCGACCACAGGCCGACGGCCCGCCCCCGGTCGTCGGGGTGGAAGGACGCCTGGATCAGGGCGAGCGAGCCCGGGGTGAGGAGCGCGCCACCGATGCCCTGGAGGGCGCGGGCGGCGATCAGCACGACGGCGTTCGGGGCGAGCCCGCACAGCAGCGAGGCCGCCGCGAACCACACCACGCCCAGGACGAAGATCCGGCGGCGGCCGTAGCGGTCGCCGAGCGCGCCGCCAAGGAGGATCAGGCCGGCCAGCGTGACCATGTAGGCGTTCACGGTCCACTGCAGGGCCGCCAGCCCGGTGCCCAGGTCGCGGCCGATGCGGGGCAGGGCCACGTTGACGACGGTGGAGTCCAGCAGGGCCATGCTGGAGCCGAGGACCGTCGTGAGGAGGATCCAGCGGCCCGTGGCGGCGCTGGGGCCGCTCAGACGCACGGAGGCCGGGGCGGGGGACTGCTGCGTGCCCCCGACCCGGCCTGCCATCTCGTGCTACTTGATCCGCGTACCGGCGGAGCGGAGGCTCTGGCAGGCCTCGACGACGCGCTTGGCCATGCTGGCCTCGGCCAGCTTGCCCCAGGTGCGCGGGTCGTAGGTCTTCTTGTTGCCGACCTCGCCGTCGACCTTGAGGACGCCGTCGTAGTTCTTGAACATGTGGTCGGCGACGGGACGCGTGAAGGCGTACTGCGTGTCCGTGTCGATGTTCATCTTGACGACGCCGTTCTCCAGCGCGGTGCGGATCTCCTCCACCGTGGAGCCGGAACCGCCGTGGAAGACGAAGTCGAACGGGGAGGAGGTGCCGAACTTGGCGGCGACGCCGTCGCTCAGCTCCTTCAGCAGCTCCGGACGCAGCACCACGTTGCCGGGCTTGTACACGCCGTGCACGTTGCCGAAGGAGGCGGCCAGCAGGTAGCGGCCCTTCTCGCCGAGACCCAGCGCCTCCGCGGTGCGGATCGCGTCGTCGACCGTGGTGTAGAGCGAGTCGTTGATCTCGTGCGAGACGCCGTCCTCCTCGCCGCCGGTCGGGGTGATCTCGACCTCCAGGATGATCTTCGCGGCGGCGGCGCGGGCCAGCAGTTCCTGCGCGATCTCCAGGTTGTCGGCGAGGGTCTCGGCGGAGCCGTCCCACATGTGCGACTGGAACAGCGGGTTCTGGCCGCGGGCGACGCGCTCCTCGGAGACGGCGATCAGCGGACGGACGTACCCGTCGAGCTTGTCCTTCGGGCAGTGGTCGGTGTGCAGGGCGACGGTGACGTCGTACTTCCGGGCGACGATGTGCGCGAACTCGGCCAGGGCGACCGCGCCGGTCACCATGTCCTTGCTGTGCTGGCCGCCCAGGAACTCGGCGCCGCCGGTCGAGATCTGGATGATGCCGTCGCTCTCGGCCTCGGCGAAGCCGCGCAGAGCCGCGTGCAGGGTCTGCGACGAGGTGACGTTGATGGCCGGGTAGGCGAACTTGCCTGCCTTCGCCCGGTCGAGCATCTCGTTGTAGACCTCGGGGGTTGCGATGGGCATCTGTCCGCTCCTTGTATGTGCGGGTGGGCGTTCTTGGTGCTTACGGCACTGTCCAAGACCATGGGGGCGACGTCATCGTCGGCCCCATCTTTCCAGACTCGGCCGGAAGGTCCAGGTGCCGTCCGCGAGCCGGTCAGTCCAGGCCGAGCTCGTCCTTGGAGTACGCGAAGAGGTACGGAACGCCCGCACCGTCCTGGATCTTCTCCGCGGCGCCGGTGGCCCGGTCGACGATCGTCGCGACGGCCACGACCTCGGCGCCGGCCTCGCGGACCGCTTCGACGGCGGCCAGCGGGGAGCCGCCGGTGGTGGAGGTGTCCTCGACGACGAGCACGCGGCGGCCGGCGATGTCCGGGCCCTCCACGCGCCGCTGGAGGCCGTGCGCCTTGGCGGCCTTGCGGACGACGAAGGCGTCCAGGCGCCTGCCGCGGGCGGCGGCGGCGTGCAGCATCGCGGCGGCGACCGGGTCGGCGCCCATGGTGAGGCCGCCCACCGCGTCGAACTCCAGGTCGGCGGTGAGGTCCAGCAGCACCTGGCCGACCAGCGGGGCGGCCTCGCCGTCCAGGGTGACGCGGCGCAGGTCGACGTAGTAGTCGGCCTCCAGGCCCGACGACAGGGTCACCTTGCCGTGCACCACGGCCTTGTCCTTGATCTGCTGCAGCAGCGCGCCGCGCGTGCCGTGCGGCGTTGCTCCGTTGACGTCCGTCATGTCTGCCAGCTTAAGGGCGGCGCCAGCTCCAGGTCGTGGCGGCCTCCAGCGGCTCCAGCGGTGTGACCAGCCGGGGGAGGGTGTTCAGGCCGTTGGGCGGGCCGGTCTGCGGCTCGACGCAGACGGCCTCCGCCTGCTCGTCGTAGACGACCACCCACTCCTCGCGGCTGGTGACCCTCAGCTCCAGCCGGCCCGGCCAGGTGAGCGTCACGTCGACGCCGCCGGGCATGCCGAAGCAGTCGTCCCAGGGGCCGGGCCGCGGGGCGGTCCGGTTGCCGGTGGGCAGGTGGTCGTCGCCGCGCTCCTCCTGCCAGGCGGGCGCGAAGTCGATCTCCGCGTCGACCCCGTCGAGGTTCCGGTTGAACCAGGGGTGCCAGCCGATCTGGGCGGGGAAGGAGGAGTCGATCGTCTCCACGGACATCGTCAGCGTCAGCGAGTCCGGGGCCAGGGCGACGACCTGGGTGACACGGCCGGCGTAGGGCCAGGGCTCGACCAGGTCGTACGTGATCACCGCCTCGTCCTGCGCCCGGCGGGCCACGCGCCAGGCTCCGTCGCGGGCGGTGCCGTGGATGGCGTGCGGCGGGGAGTTGAGCGGCATCTGATGGGTCGCGGCGCCGTCCTGGAACTTCCCGTCCCGGATCCGACCGCACCAGGGCACCATCGGGAAGCAGCCGAACCGCTCGCCCTGCCGCAGCAGTTCGACGCCCCCGACGCGCAGCCCGGCGATCCGCCCGCCGTTCCCCGGCGCCACTACCGCTTCCGCGTCACCCGCGGTCAGCGTGATGTCTTCGTCACTCACGGGACGACCCTACTGGCCCGGCGGCGGCCAGGGACGGCTCAACGCCGCCTGCGCAGCACCCGTCCCACCACCACCGCGGACGCCACCGCGGCCACCGCGACCGGCACCGCCCAGCGCAGCGCGGATGCCGGGGACACCGGCTGCGGCGCGGGCACGGGCGCGTACCGTCCCCGCGGCGGTGCGTGGTCGACCTCCTCGGCGCTCCGGCCGATCATCGTCCGGCGCGCGTGGGCGGCCTCGGCGACGGGCTTGCCGTCGTCCGCCGCCTGGTCCGGCGACGACGTCGGCACCTCGGTGTCGAAGGCGGACTCCTCGTGACCGGCGTCCCCGGTGTCAGGGGTCTCCGCCTCGTCCGCCTCGTCCGCGGCCTTCGGGCGATCCTCGCCCGCCGGGCTCCCCGGGGGCCGTCCCGCTTCCCCGGCCCGGGCGGCTCCTCCGCCCTCCCGGGGGCCCTCGGCCTCCCCGCCGGGGCCCGGCGCCGGGGCGTCGTCCGCGTCCGGCGTCGTCTCGAAGTCGCTGGTGGCCGCCGTCTCGAACTCCCCGGCGGACAGCAGCTCGGGCGACTCGGCCTCCCCCGCACCGGGGTGCCCCGGCTCCCGGGCCGACGCCTCCTGCCCCAGGTGCTCCACGCAGCGGTTCAGCAGCCGGGTCACCGCCCCGGCGACCTCGTCCGCGGGCAGCTCGGCGACCCGGCCGCCGGCCGTCGCCGTACCGTCGAAGGTGACGAGGGTGCCGCCCTCCGCGTCGCGCAGCCGCACCGTGAGGGCGAGTTCCACCGTGCCGCTTCCGCGGGCCTCGCCGGCGTCGCCCTCGACGTGATGGGAGCCGTCGTCCCGGGCGGTGATCCGCAGGGCCCCCCGGTAGGTGATGCTGTGACCGCCGATGCGGAGCTTGAGCCGTCCGGCCAGGGGTGCCCCGCCGGCGTCCTGCTGGAGGCCGGGAACGGCCCGGGCCACGCGCGCGGGGTCGGCCAGCACGGCTCTCAGCCGCTCGCCGGGCACCGGAACGAACACCTCATGCTCCATGGCGCGGACTCTACCCAGGGACGCCGCGGAGCACCCTCACCCGGACGCCGATTCGTGCGTGCATTCGGGCGTCAGTAGCGCGGATGTACGAGCGTCGACACCCGCAGGCCCCGGATCCGGGTGCGCTCCGCCGCCCGCGCGTCCGCCGCCAGCCGGGCCGTGGTCAGGGTCCGCGGCGACGGCTTGCCGGGCGCGAGACCGAGGGCGGGCCGGCGGCCGGCGGCGGCGAGGACGAACCCCCAGTCGTGCGGGGCGCGGGAGGTGCCGGCGGACCGGTCCGGCCCGGTGGCGAAGCCCGCGTCGCGGGCGGCGACCCGGTAGGCGGAGACCCGCAGGCCGGCGGCGCGGATCGTCGTGGCGGCGGTCCAGAACGCCCGCGGCCGGGAGGACACGCGCCCGGCGTGGACGGCGAGCCGGCCGCCCGGGGCGAGCGCGCGCCGCGCCAGGCCGTAGAACTCCTGCGAGTACAGCTTCGTGCTGGCGGTGATGCCCGGATCGGGCAGGTCGCAGACGACGACGTCGTACGAGGCCCTGGGCACCGTGCGCAGCCAGGTGAAGGCGTCGGCGATCGCCACGTGGACGCGCGCGTCGCCGAGGGCGTGCTCGTTGAGCCGGGACAGTGCGGGATCGCTGCGGGCCAGCCGGACCACACCCGCGTCGAGTTCGACGATGTCGACGCGGCGCACGCGCGGGTGCCGCAGCACCTCCCGCGCGGCCAGGCCGTCGCCGCCGCCGAGGATCAGCACGCGCGCGTGCGGGCCGTTCATCGCGGGATGGACGAGCGCCTCGTGGTAGCGGCGCTCGTCGCGTCCGCCCACCCGGAGCCGACCGTCGAGGAACAGGTCGAGGGGCCGGCCGCGGGTGCCACCGGTGAGGACGACCTCCTGGACGTCGGTCTGCCGGGCGACGCGGACGTCGTCGCCGTACACGGCGTGCCGGGCGGCCCGTTCGAAGTCGTCGACGAGGGCGGCGGCGCAGGCGAGGACGCCGAGCACCGCGAGGTTGGCGGTGAGCAGGATCCAGCGGGCGCGGGGGCCGAGGTCGCGCCGGAAGAGCCCCAGGACGAGGGACCCTCCGGCGACGACGTTGACGGCTCCGGTCAGCAGGGAGCTGGTCAACTGGCCCAGGAAGGGCAGCAGGAGGAAGGGGAAGGCGAGGCCTCCGACGAGTGCGCCGACGTAGTCCGCGGCGAACAGGTCGGCCACCGCGCCGCCCGCGTCCTGCCGGCGGACGCGCTGGATCAGCTCCATCAGCAGCGGCACCTCGGCCCCGATGAGCAGGCCGATGGCGAGGGAGAAGGCGACGAGCAGGCAGCGCGGGCCGTTCGCCCACAGGCCTCCCCAGTTGCCGGTCCAGGCGAAGACGGCGTAGAGCGCGAGCGCGCTGCACCCGCCGACCAGGGCGAGGAGCACCTCCAGGGCCGCGAAGCCGGTGGCCGCGTGCCGGCGCAGCCGCTTGGCCACCAGCGAGCCGATGCCCATCGCGAACACCATGACCGACAGCACCACGGACGCCTGGGTGACCGAGTCGCCGATCAAGTAGGAGGCCAGGGCGACCAGTTCGAGCTCGTACACCAGGCCGCAGGCGGCACAGACGAACACGCACGCCAGCACGAGGAACCGCCCCGTGCCCGGCCGGACGGGCAGCCGCGCGGGGCCGCCCCGGGGCGGCGTGTTGCCGGGCGGGGCGGGCGCGTGCGGTTCGATCACGAAAGCGACGTTACGTCACGTCTCTCGTACGCTTCGTCACCCACACGTGTGGAAATGGTAGTTGGCGGTCCACTGAGGTTTGCGCCCCGCGCACCCGCGGTGGCTCGGCCGCCACCCGGCGGGCCCCGTCACGACACGGCCGGCACCCGCGCACCCACCCGCGTCCGCGTCGCGACGAGCTGCCCGTCCTGCGGGTAGGCGTGCCAGGTGCGCCAGTGCACCTGCCTGTCCTGCCGCTGCGCGAGCATCGCGGTGAACGCGTGCGGGCTGCCGGGGAAGACGCCGGCGAGGCCGTTGGGGTGGTCGGCGACCAGGGCGAGGAGTTCCTGCGCGCGGCCGGCGAACGAGCCCGGCGAGAGCACTTCGACGCGCGCCGCGAACTCGTACTCCCAGTCGCCCACCCGCTTGGCCACACCGAGCGGGAGGGGCGTGCTGCTGCCCGGGATGCAGGCGACCGTCTCCGAGCAGGCGCCCCGCTCCTCCTCCAGCAGCACTTGATGGGAAGCACCGAGCAGCCGCAACTGAAGTCTCGCGTCCGCCAGTTCGAGGTCGAGCGTGGCGAGCGCGGGGAGTGGTTCACGCCCCAGGGCCCAGGCGAGGTCGGCCGCGCGCGTGTCGGTGTAGGAGGTGTTCAGGGTCGTGAGCATGGATCGGCTCCGCTAGAACGCAAAGAAGAGGGCGTTGGTCCGGCACACCCCGGTCGATACCGGGAGATCGGCCCGGTCAACCCAGTCGGGGAGGCATCCGCGCAAGACGTCCGAGGGGCTGGGGTGGTGTTTTAGAGGGAATCATGAACTGTGGCGCCGCCACAGCGTTTTTACCCAACTTCGTGGGGTTTCCATCCCTCAGAGGGCTGCACAGCTCAACTGTTCAACCAGGGAGTGCGCCGCCTTGCCCGGCAGCGCCCCCCGCGCACCGGGGCCGGGAGCACGACCGCGGGGTCCGGCCCAGGCCCGGACCCCGCGGTTCGGATGCGGTTCCCCCTTGCTGGAGCTCAGCTGCCCCGTGTCAGCTGCCTCCCCCGCATCCGCTCCCGCAGGACGACCCGCCTCCGCAGGACGACCCGCCACCGCAGGACGATCCACCGCCGCAGGAGTGCCCGGAGTGGCCCGAGTGGCCGCTGTCGGTCGAGGACGAGCCGCACGACGCACCACCTCCGTCCGTCCCGCCGGCCCACCAGCTGGTGTGACCGGAGCTGCGGCTGTACGCCCGGCCGGAACCGCGCCGGGCCCCCTTCTTGTACGTCCGGGCGCCGCGTCCGCTGCGTGCGCTGGAGACGACCGCCGCGACCAGCACGACGACGACCACTGCCAGGATGATGCCGATGATCATGGCGTCACCCTCCTTCCGAATCCTTCGAAAGCCCCCCGAAGCAGCCCCCGTGGGCGCCTCGCTCGCTGCGTGACGGGACGATGCCCGCGCACCGCGCGCCCCAAAGCAGAGTTGAGGAACATCTGAGGGTGATGCAAGGGAAACGGCCCCTGACCTGTGCAGAAGGGCAGTTCAGGGGCCGTCAGTGCCTCACTGGGCCGTCTGTGGGCCGTGATCTTCCTGGGAGAGGCGCTGGAACACGGTGTCGATGGCCCGGCGGGCACGCTCCCGGCTGTCGGGCATCAGGTGGGCGTACACCCTCAGCGTCAACCCTGGGTCAGCGTGCCCCATGTACTCGCTGACGGCCTTGATGTTCTCGCCCGCGTCCAGCAATGCGGACGCGTAGAAGTGCCTCAGGGCGTGCATGCCGTGCTCGCGCGCCGACTCATACTTGCCGTCCTCATCCACTGCCGGGATGAGCCCAGCGACAGCAAGCGCGGGCTTCCACTCCTTGCCGTTGAAGTTGCTCCGCCACACCATGCCGCCTTGCTCGGCCGTGAAGACCAGCCGGGCGGACACCTTCGGCCCCTCCGGCACGTCCCACGGCAACGTGATCTCCACAGGCTTGAAGGCGTCCATATGCGCCCGCAGGGCTTCCACCACGGAGCCCGGCAACGGCACGTCACGCTGCTTGCCGCCCTTGGGCAGGGCGAAAACCGGATGCCCTTCCACGTGCTTGATCTGCCGGACCACGCGGAGCGTGCGTCCCTCGACGTCGATGGCGTCCTCAGCAAGCCCGAACACCTCGCCCTGGCGTAGGCCGCATCCGGCCCCGACGTCGACCATCGCTCGGTACCGATCGAGAAGGGCAGCGCGAACGCCGAACACCTGGGCGGGCACCCAAGGAACTACGGGATGCGGGTCAGGCTTGGGTCGCCGGACGGTCCGTGCACCACACGGGTTGCGCGACAACAAGGTGTCGTCGACAGCGGCAGACAGGACCGCCTGAACGTCCGCGAAGATGTTCCGGGCGTAGGAAGGACCGACACCGGGCTTCGCCTCCAGGGCAGCAACGAACTCCCTGATGTGCTCAGGCCGGAAGGTTCCGATCGGACGGGAGCCGAGCACCGGGTATGCATGCAGCCGGAGGCGCCGGCCGAGTTCCTTCCGGGTCATCGCGCTGGGTGTCTTGGTGTCCAACCACTTCTCGGCGTACTGCCGGAACGTGATCTGCATGGACTTGGGGTCGGTGTACTGACCGCGCGTCATGTCCGTCTCGATCGCGCTGAGCCACTTCTCAGCGAGACGCTTCTTGCCGTCAGGGAAGCTCTTGGACTTCTCGGTGCCGTCGGGGCCGATGTACCGGGCGCGGTAGCGCATGCCCGTGCCGTGCCGGTCGGTCTTGACGCGGATGGTCTTGCCCTTCGCGTCGGTCTCGGTCTTGTACCAGCGGTCTTGGATGTGGCCAGCCATGCGGGCTGACTCCCTTCGCGGTAGCAGGGGGCGGCGGGCCTTGGTGGCGTCCGTCCGGCCGGTTTCGGGGTGTGCTGGATCGGGCCCGCTACTTGCTAGAGGCCTGATCGCTGGGGGTTTGGGGTGCTAGCGGGGTTGCTACCGGTAGCGAGTCGGGCCGCTACCGGCAGCGGGGCCCCGGCGGGTCTCAGGGAGGCGGAGAGAGGGGGTCTCGGGTGCCTTCAGGAGGGGATTTTCGGGGGGTGCTGGGGGCATGCCTCCCTGCCTCCCTGAGCGGCCGTTTGCGCTGATCAGATGGAGGGAGGCGGGTCAGGGAGGTGGTCAGGGAGTTCTCCCTGACTCCCTGGGTCGGCGGGCCGTGCCTCCCTGCCGCTCACGGTGTCCGCCTGGGGTCCGGCGGGGAGGCGGAGACAGGTTCCGGGAACGGCCGTCAGAGGGGGGTTTCGGGAGGGTTCCGGGGGTGCCTCCCCGCCTCCCCAAACGGCTGTTTGCGCTGTTCAGTGCGGGGGATGTGGGCCGGGGAGGCGGTTGGGGAGTTCTCCCCGCCTCCCCGGCCCGGCGGGTGGTGCCTCCCCGTCGGGTGGGACGGCTCAGGCCGCGTCTTCGAGGGCGGTCCGTTCGGCCTCCCACGCCTGTACGGCGGCCGGGTTGAAGCGGAGGTAGCGGCCGACGCGGAAGCCGGGCGGGCCGATGCGCTTGCGGCGCCACTGGTAGACGGTCTCGACGCTGGGGAGGCTGAACATGGTGACCAGGTCTTCGGGGGTGAGGTAGCGGTCCGGGAGGCCGCCGCGCAGGATGGCGCGCGGGTCGGTCGGCTCTTCGGTGGCCATGGCGGTGGTGACTCCTCGTGTCCGTGGGGCGGTGCGTGGGAGTGGTGCCGGTCGCCGTCCTGGAGAGTTGGTGTGTCTCAGCGTCCGCAGCGCCCTAGCGTCCGCACAGCCGCGTTGCCGCAGGCCAGTGGGGGTGAGGAGTGTGGACGCTAGTGCGGACGCTGGGGGCGCGGGACGGCTGTAGTGTCCGCAGGTTCGACGTGTCCGGGCCGCTGGTGTGCGGCCCGGCCCGGCGGGTGTTCCGGCTACGTCAGCGCTGGTCGGGCGAAGGTTCAAAGTGCCCCGGCCGGGCCACCTCCGGCCAGAGATGGGCCTGTTCGGGTGCGGACGCTGACTCGTCCTCGTCGGGTGCGCGGGACAATGTGAGGAGTCGGTGTCGGTGCCGGTCGCGGCTACGCTGCGTGTCGTCCACCCTGATTCCGATGGACCGCAGCAGTGGGGCGAGCCGCTTGACGCGTCCGCTGGCGCGGGTGGCGTCCTTGGGCCAGGTCGGCGGCCGGACCAACGGCGCTGGCAGCGCTTCGAGCAACTGTCCGGCGGTGCCCTGCCAGGTGCCCGCCTGGTCCACCAGGTGGGCAATGGCCATGGCGAAGGGGTCGCCCTCCAACGCGTCCGTGGCGACGTTCGCCGATGTGGCGAGGTAGTCGGCCAGGGTGTGCCAGCCCTGTGTCTGGTCGACGGCTGCGAGCACGCGGGCGAAGTCGGCCATGCGCGGCATGGACTCCAGCCGCACCGACGGCAGGACCGCGAGCACGCACGCCAGCACGTCGAACAGGGCCCCGAGCACGGCGGGCCGTACCGCCTCGAAGGTGGCGTCCAACTCCTCCTCGGAGCGACGCCGGTCGGAGTCGATGAGCTGCAAGTCGAGCATGAGCACGCGTTCGGCCAGGTCCCCGGCGAGAGCTCCCGCGTCGATCGTGGTCATGGCCAGCACCCGCTTGAAGGTGAGGACGACCACGTCGTCATCGGTGTACAGGGCGCGGTCGACCACGCCGTCACCGGTCACCGCCTTGCACAGGGTGTCCGACAGCCATGGCGGGATCGTTGAGATGTTGTCCAGGCAGAGTGCCCATGAGCTGAACGCCTGCCGGGACCACGCCTTTTCGTCGCGTGGCTGGCTGCGCTTGGCGGCCGGGGACGGGTCGATGAGGTTGATGAACATCTGCGCGGCCTTGGACTTGCCGGTGCCCTGTTCGCCCTTGCAGACCAACGCGGGGTGCGGGATGTCCGGGATCCACGCAGCGACGAGCCAGGCTACGAGCTGGTGAAACGCGGAGACGTCCATGTTCAGCAGGGCGTGCAGCTTGGCCAGTCCGTCACCGTCCAGGACGGGTTCGGGCATCGGGGCCATGGCGCCGGAGCGGCGGAAGAGCACCGGGGCCCGGTCGACCACCTTCCAGCCGCCGCCGGTCACGACGACCGCGCGGCCGTCGGTGCTGCCGAGGTCGACCACGACCGCGCCGGACGGATCGCGCCCCACCCGCAGGTGCACCGGTTCGGGGTCGGTGTCTTCCGCGATGCCCTCCAGTACGGTCATGGCGTCCGCGAGCGCGGACTGTGAGGCCACCTCGCCGGGGTAGGCGTCCGCGAACTGCCGGGCCAGCCGCTGACGCAACCCGCCCTTGTTCCGCAGCGGCAGCGCGATGTTCGGCCCGGCGAGCGCGACCGCGTACGGGCGGCCGTCGGGGGACATCACGAACCGGTACTGCTCCCGTGCCATGGCCACGATCCGCGCGGCGGCCGGCGGGGGCTTGCCGTCGGCGCCGTGCCCGGATCGGCGCGGTGCCGGTCGGGTCGGGTCGACGGCCGTCCGATTCGTGCCGGGGTGGGCGTGGCCGTTGACGGGCCGGTCGGATCGGGTGGTCGTCACGCGAACACCGCCTCTTGGGTCGGGCCCGCGCACGACCGCACCGGGCGGGGCACACGCAGGCAGTCGGATCGCACGATCGAGCGCACACGACCGGGCGTGCTCGATTCGTGCAGGGTGCGGGTAGACCGTTCGCCGTTCGGGTCGGCCGGTCGGGGCGTGACGCCGGGCGTGACGGGGGTCGTCACGCTGGTCGGCGCCGTGTGGTGGGCGGCTGCGAGTCGGGCCAGGAGCGGCAGGTCGACCGGGCGGACCACCGGCGCCGTCGGGTCGACCCATGCCAGCAGGACCAGGGCGAGAGAGAGCGGGAAGCGGTCGGCCTTGGCCTGGTTGCAGTCGACGCACGCCAGCATCAGCGAGGTGACCGACCACGACCGCCACAACGAGCACGGCGCGACGTGATCCAGGGTTGCCTCACGCAGATCGGCGAACGGCTGACGGCAGTAGGTGCAGCGCTGCCCGTGGCGGCGCGCGAGCTGTTCCTTGCGCACGCGCCGCCGCGCGGAGTTCAGACCACAGGGGACGGTCACGCGCTCGCCCCCCGCACGGTGCCCAGGGCGGTGGTCAGCCGCTCGACCACTGCGGCCAGATCGTTGACCCGGGCCAACAGCTCATCCATGGCGCTCTCACGCCGCTGCACGGTCAAGCCGAGTTCGGCCGGGGTCGTCCGGTACAGGCTGGACAACAGGACCCGGTACGTCTCGTTCGGGCGGCGTACCCCGCGCTCCCAGTCCGACATGTACACCCGAAGCGACGCCTCGGAAGCGATCTGCCAGCCCCAGTGCTCCGCGAGCAGTACCAGGGCCCGCACCACCTTGTCCTGCGACCAGCCACGCGCAACCCGCGCCCGCCCGAGCGGCGTGTCCGCCGCCTGCAACTCCGACGGCTGCCGGGGCACCACACCGTCCACACGCACACGCAGCGCAGACACGGTGGTCGTGGTCGGGGCGCTCACGCCGTCACCCCGAACGTACGCGTGATCGCGGCACCAAGACGGGCCACGAACGAGCACAACACGTTCCCGGGCACACGGCCGCTATGGACGTCCAGGGCCATCGAGGCCCACGCCTCCAGCTCCCACGCCGCCGCCGTGGCGAGCGCGGTCCGTGCCGCCGCCCGCAGCGCGGCCGGGTCGTCGACCTCGTCCCCGAGCAGCAACAGGGCCGGGCTGTAGGTCAGCAATCCCAGCAACTCACCGAACGACAGTCCTCCGACCGGCGAGCCGTCCAGCCCCGTCACCTGATCGTTCGTCCGTCCCACGACAGTTAAAGGCATGATGGTTTTGCCCCTTCGAGGGTCAGGGAGCGGCTGTCTGCTTGGCGGTGGAAGCCGCTCCTTGCTTTTCCTGGCCTGACCAGGACGTTTCGCTGTTCAGCGCACGCCAGATAGGCGGTCTCTGATCGACCAACCCACCCGGCGAGCACATCCCTAAGGTTCCCTAGGGCACCCTAGGGTGTCAAGGGGTACAGTAGGGATGCCGTCCACTGAGACAAGGGAGCAAGCGAGATGTCGGATCAGGCCGACAATCGAGCGCCGTACGCGCAGATTGCCGCCCACTACACGGAGCTGATCACGTCCGGCGAACTACAGCCGGGCTCTCTCCTGCCGAGCATCAAGAACCTCGCGCAGGAGTGGAAAGTCAGCACCGCGACCGCCGAAAAGGCGTTGAGGAAACTCCGCACCGAAGGGCTTGTCAGGGGGATTCACGGCATCGGGACAGAGGTGCTGGACCGTCCTGCTCCGATGTCTTCCGGCTCCCAGCGGCAGGACCGAGGCCGCCGCAGCGGGTCAAGTTGGGGGTCCGGCGAACGCTCCGACTCCCACCAGGCCGCCGTGGTGCCAGCACCCGCAGATGTGGCCCGGGCACTGGACATCGAACCGGGTTCGGACGTAATCAGGCGGCGTCGCGTGTACCGCGACCGCCACGGGATCGTGGCGCACTCCACGTCATGGATTCCTTCCTGGTACGGGAAGTTGATCCCGGAGTTGGCGAAGAACGAGCGGCTGACCGGCAGCACCTCGCTACAGCTCATCGCGCAGGCCACAGGCCGACCTGTCACCCATCGCATCGACACCGCATCAGCACGCCTACTCACACCTGAGGATGCGCAGCTCCTGGAGCTGGACCCCGCAAAGCCGCCGGCGGAGCCGGTAGTCGTGATGACAGCGAAGTTCGTCGACAGCGAGAGCAACATTGTGGAGTACGGCGTTGACCTCGGGGGCCCCGGTCGTACGTGGCGCACTGAATCGGACGTCGCCCAGTGACAGCCACCCACGACACCTCGCGGCCGTTCTGCGTGCTGATGGCAGGACTCCCCGGCTCAGGCAAGACGACGCTTTCCCGTGCGCTCACAGCCCGTGGGTTCGCGCGGCTGTGCCCCGACGAAGAGATGTTCCGCCGACATGGCGTCTACGGGGTCGACTTCCCGCGGGGCATTTTTCCGACCCTTGAACGCCCGGTCCTCGAAGAGGTCGCCGAGGAACTCCGCGGGCAACTCCGTGCCGGGCATGACGTGGTGGTCGACCACGGGTTCTGGACACCGGACGACCGTGCTCGTTGGCGGTCGATCGCGACCGGCGCGGGTGCGAGCACGGTGCTCGTCTACCTGGAGGCGAGCCACGAAGAACTCTGGGCCCGTGTGAGCAAGCGAAATGCGCGGCATGAGGCCGACCCGAACTCGATCTACTTCGCCGAGAGCGACCTACTCCGCTACCGGACCCGGTTCATACCTCCGGAGCCAGACGAGCCTCACATCGTGTACAACGGCGACCCCGATTCGGTCCTGAAGGCACTGGACGAAGCTGCTCAGCAGGGCAGTAGATAGAAGGTGCGGCCCTTGGCCGCGCGACCCTTGGCAGCTCGCTACGCTCGCGCGCGATGACGCTCAGGAGCCCCGACGACCGTCGCGCTCCGGCGGACTCGTGGCGCCGAACGAAGAGACCACCCCCGCTCTGTCGGGCCGGGTGGTCTCTTCGTCGTTCCGGAGCGTCTACGTTCCGTGCAAGCAAGAGGAGCACGCCGGGCCCGGGGTGCTCCTCTTGCCTCTACAGAACGTTCAGCGTCCCGCAGCGTCCGCGACCCGCCCTCCACTAAGAGCCGCCCTGACCAGCGAAAAGAGGCTCTCAGTAGCGGATGGTGACCGGACGCTGCGGACACTGGCGGACGCTAAACAGTTTGTTTAGCGTCCGCAGGAAAGGTGCAGGTCAGATGGGGTGAACGATGTCCGACGGACGCTGCGGACGCTATCTTCCCTCAACTCTCCAGTAAGGGGGAGAGGAAGGCTCTTCAGGAGGGGGCAGGATCACGGTACGGACGGCCGTCGCCCCCCTACTGAAGAGCCGTGGTGAGCCACGCAGAGCGGGAGGGCCCGGCGGTGCGGGCCCATGTCTGCCGTCTTGCCCCTTGAAAGGCTCCAGGACGGCCTTTACCGGCGGGGTGGGACTGGGCGCACGCCGGGTAAAGCCGCCCATGGACGCCTTCCAAGGGGGCGCGGCACCCAACCCCGATGACGGGCCCCGCGCGAGCGCAACGAGCCGCCAGGGGACGCGCGGCCGCAGGCCGCTCCTTCTTGCCCCTTGGGCGCAGATCCTTTCGAAGGACAGGCTGAGGCATTTACCGATTTGGCTCGACTGCCGGTAATGGAGATCCATTCGAAACGGGCAGGTCACGCTCGCACGCCGGATCAAGATCGACAGTGCGGAGAACGCGGGCTCCGGCATGGCCCATGGCAGGTGGTTCAGCGGATCACTCTGGCGGGCCTCAAGTCGCATTTCACGCAAATAGACTCCGGCCTCCCGGAAAGAGCTGCATCCGTTTACGATTTAACTGATTCTTCTTTTGGAAGTTGAGGCCGCGGGTTGAGAAATGCTTCCAATCGACCCCCTCTCTTCAGCTTATTAGCCGTCAGGAATTCACCAAGTACTACCCATGCCGCTTCTGTCAGCGTTGCTGCAGTTCCTAATGCAACAGCCGCCCAACGCAAGTTCGGAGCGGCGCCTGTTGGACCTGCTGGGACTGCCACCACAGTCAGGCCAGACAGGAGACTCAGCAGCCCAAGGCTGTAAGCCCTTCTTGCCCGGTTCGACCATGCATCAAAATAGACCTTACTCAGTTTCAGTTCATCGATCAGCTGCGAACGTCGATAGGGCTGCTCCCAATCAGGCCACCAGGCCATAAGGTCCTGTGCTGTAACCAGGTGCCGTCGAGCCCAAAAGACCGCTTGCACGGCGAAGACCAGTAGAGCAGCGGCGAGTAAGAAGAGTAGTGCAGCTAGGTCGGGCCAACGGACATCACCAGCCCCAAGCCTAAGGGCCTGAACCGTTACAGAGAGCGAGAATCCGGCCAGTAAGGGCGCGGCGACGGTACCCATGCTGGTCAATGCGTCGGCTGCTCCATAGCAGGTGGGGGTTGTCTCAGAACCCCAGAAAGGTCCTCGGGCATCCGGTGGCCGGTAGGCTCTTGCGCCTTCGTTCGTCGTGCTCATGCCTCAGCTCAGCAGTAGCATTTAAACGGGATATAGGTTGGTGCACGAGGTGATCACAATGGCGAAGCAACCTCCACGACCGACACGGTCTCACTACTCCGATCGGGGAGAGCGGCACCGCCGCTCAAATGAAATTCCCCGGTCCGCCAGCACTGGGTACGGACCCGCTGACCCTGCCCCTCCCCCTCCCGACGGGGCAACCCGGTGTGCAAAGTGCGGGCATATCCGAGAAAACCACCCGAGTTACTGCCGCGGTGACTTCTCTTCCTAGTCTTCGGGGCCCTGAGCGGGGCCGTCTGTGGGCCGTCCGAGGATGGCCAACATCGACAGATGACGACAGTTGCCGACAGCTCAACCCCTGCTCAGAAGTGGCGCGTTGGGTTCCTCCGCAGGCGCCCACCCCCGAAGGTAAGTTGAGGAACTCCAGAGCTTCGGCGCACGATGGCCCGCATGACCATCACGCCGCGCCCTCTCCTCAACCGGCGCCTCGCCGAGTTCGGGACGACGATCTTCGCAGAGATGTCCGCCCTGGCCCTGAGTACCGGCTCCATCAACCTCGGCCAGGGCTTTCCCGACACCGACGGCCCCGAGGAGATCCGCGAGGCTGCGGTGCGGGCGCTGCGCGACGGGCGCGGCAACCAGTATCCGCCGGGCCCGGGCGTCCCCGAGCTGCGCACCGCGGTCGCGGCGCACCAGCAGCGCCGGTACGGGCTGGCCTTCGACCCGGACACCGAGGTCCTGGTCACCGCGGGCGCCACGGAGGCGATCGCCGCGGCGCTGCTCGGGCTGCTGGAGCCCGGTGACGAGGTCGTGGCGCTGGAGCCGTACTACGACTCCTACGCGGCGTGCATCGCCATGGCGGGCGGGCGGCGGGTGCCGGTCACGCTGCGCCCGCACGAGGGCGCCTTCCGCCTGGACCTGGACGAGCTGCGCGCCGCGGTCACCGACCGCACCCGGCTGCTGCTGATCAACACGCCGCACAATCCGACCGGTACGGTCCTCACCCGGCAGGAGCTGACCGCGATCGCCGAGCTGGCGGTGGAGCGGGACCTGCTGGTGGTGACCGACGAGGTGTACGAGCACCTGGTCTTCGACGACGTCGAGCACGTGCCGCTGGCGACGCTGCCGGGCATGCGGGAGCGGACGGTGACGATCGGCTCGGCGGGCAAGACGTTCTCGTTCACCGGGTGGAAGGTCGGCTGGGTGACGGCGGACGGTCCACTCGTCTCCGCCGTCCGAACAGCCAAGCAGTACCTGACGTACGTCGCCTCCGGGCCCTTCCAGTACGCCGTGGCCGAGGCCCTGCGCCTGCCCGACGCCTATTTCACCGCCTTCCGCGACGATCTGCGCGCCAAGCGGGACCTGCTCAGCGCGGGCCTCACCGATGCCGGCTTCACCGTCTTCCGGCCGGCCGGCACCTACTTCGTCACCACCGACATCCGACCCCTCGGCGAGGCCGACGGCCTCGCCTTCTGCCGCGCCCTGCCCGAGCGGGCGGGTGTCGTCGCCATCCCGAACGCGGTCTTCTACGACCGCAAAGAGGCCGGGGCACCCTACGTGCGGTTCGCGTTCTGCAAGCGCACCGAGGTACTGGCGGACGCGGCGGAACGGCTCCGCAGGGCATTCACGCACTGACCGCTGCCCTACCGGGCCGGTCGCCATGTTCCTCGTTGCGTGCCGCGCCTCACCCGCCCGGAACCTTCGCACAGAGGCCGCCCCGTCGCGGCGGTCATTGCGATGCTTGCCGCACCACAGGGGCGGACGGCCGCTACGAGAGCTGACAGGGCTGGAGCGGCCCCCGGGGCCGGGCACAGCCCCGGTCGGTACCGGAATCGCTCGACGCTCACACGTTCCGGTACCTCTTCCGTCACCTCATCGCCGGCGCGGGGATCCGACCTTGGTCACGGACCTGCGCAGCCGCTTGGCCAGCGCCTTGTCCCGAGCCCTCAGATGTCGCCCTGCCGCTTCCAGGACGGCCCCGGTGGCGGGGTGGTCGCAACGCCAGAGGTCGTCGGCGGCCCGCTCCAGAAGCGGCAGCACCGAATCCCCCTCCTGTTCCAGGAACATGGCGAGTGCCTCGTCCGCCACACCGAGCGGGCCCCACAGATGGTCCACGAGCCCCCACATCTGGAGTTCCGGACCGTGTCCCTCGGGGATCTCACCGCGGCCGGCCAGCGCGATCGCCGCGGTCTCGGCGCAGCCGGGGACCTGGGAGGCCGCGGCTTTGCGCAGGACCGCGAGCGCTCGCGGTTCATCGAGTTCCGCGAGCACCTGTGCGGCGGCAAGGCGGCGGAGGGCCGCATCGGCTTCCAGACCCGCGCAGGCGTCGATGAGCTGGACCGCAGCCGGGCCCTGGCCCCGATGGCTGATCCATCCGGTGATCTCGGAGTGGGCGGCCTCCTGGTCGTAGTCGAGCAGGGCGTCGAGCAAGGTCGGGGCGTCTGCGTCGGCCAGTTCGCCGATGAGAGGAGCGTGGAATCCCTCGGCGAGCAGGTACTCGCGCAGTCCGTGGCGTCCCAGTGGGGTGAGCCTGAGCCGTGTCCCGGCCGACGGTGTGCCGTCGCTGTCCACGGCGCTCGCCTCGATGCCGAGGATGCCGAGGAGGACGTGATCCCGCTGCCGGCTCGTCTCCGGGCCGGTCTCGATTTCCGCCGCCTGGTGCTCGGCGAGGACAAGGGCTGCCTGGTCGAGGATCTGCAGGAGGAACAGTTCGACCAGCCGTGCCTCCTGCTTCGGGAGCCCCTCGCGGAGTGCGCCGACGAGCAGTGCGCTGTCCAGCCATTCGCCGTCGGGAACCTCGTACAGCGCCCGCAGCACCACCGCCGGCAGGCCGTGGCCGTCCTCGTCCTCCATGTCCAGCGCGCCCAGCAGCACCGGGGACAGGCCGAGGTTCCCGAGGTCGTTCAGATCGTCGAGTTCGTCTTCGAGCGCATGGCACCAGAGTTCCAGTACTCCCTCGTCGTCCGCGGCAGCGGGCAGGCCGGTACCGGGGTGGGCCACGCCCTTGCCGATCTCCACCAGGTCCCCGTACACGGCGAGCCGCCAGGGGTCGTCCAGGCAGGGCAGGTCTCCGGAGCTGCGCAGACGGGCCAGTCGCTTGTCGCGCTCCTCGGGCCGGAGTGCGCTCAGTTCGTCGTCCTGGGTCCAGAGTGCGAGTTCCTGGACGGCCTGGCGGCCCAGCGCGGGCTTGAGCACGTCCCGGGACGTGACGGCTCGTCCGTCCTGGCACCAGTGGGCCAGACGGAGGGCGGAGGCGATCAGCGGCACCTGCCGGGCGGCTGCGGCGAGTTCCGCACGTGGTGCCAGGGACACGGGTCGCACCGGAACGGACTCCATGTCCAAGTCATCCTCGTCCTCGCCGTCGTGGACCTCGCCGCAGGGGCAGCGCCGCCCGCTGAGGGCGGCTTCGGCCGGGTCTGGTGCCGGGGCGGCCGTGGGCGGCCGCGGGTCCAGTCCGGCCAGCTGCCGGTCCAGGGCGTCGCGGTCGAAGCGGGCGGTGTCGAACCCCTCCTCGCGCAGGGTCTCGACCAGGTCGGTCCACGGCTCGGGGGCCGGTGCGCCGCGGTCCTCGACGGCGTCGAGGACGACCTGCAGCCCCCAGGCTCCCCCGATGTCCTCGGCATAGGGCATGGCGCGGCGGCCCCCGGTGCAGCGGACGCGCCGGTCGGGGGTGGACGCGGGGAGGATCTTCTCCAGCGTGATCCGGTGCCGCCAGTCGTCGCCGAAGTCATAGGTGTACTCCAGCCGGCCGCCTTCGTAGGGCAGCACCTCGGCCACGGTCACGGACTCCTCGTCCGCCTCGCGGAAAGGATCGCGGTCCACCGGTGCGTCGAAGTCGACGAATCGGCGGCCGGAGCCAGGTTCGGTGAAGGAATGCAGGTGGGAGTCGTCCCAGCCGAAGCATGTCTGGACGATGTCGTGCAGGCAGCCGAGCGAGGTGTCGGCGGGCAGGGTGACCCGGCGCCAGACCGGCGGGCTGATGTCTCGCAGGGCGATCTTCAACTGGTAGGTCGGCATGGGCTCGGCGATCACGGCGAAGGGTTCCCTCAAGGCGGAGGCGGATTCCGGCACCGGTAACGGGCTGCGATCGCAAAGAGGTCGCGCCGGTCCTCGGCGGGTGCCGGTGACATCTTTCCGCACTGCGCCGAGTGGGCGAAACACTTCTGGCGTTTCCTGTCCGTCCGCGCGGATAGCCTTGACCCGCCGAGGGCTCGTGGGCTACCCGCGCCCTCCCGAGCAGTTGCAGGAGCCTGGCCAGGAGTGGGTGTGGTGGCGAAGGTGTACCCGTCGGCGGAGCCCGAGTCGGCGACTTGGGACCGGGAACGGATGTTTGCCGGATTGCCGGAGCTCGCCCTGGGCGAGGCGGTGTTCCTTCCCGCGGATCCACCCCGGGCGGGGCGGATGGCGTTCTGGACGCCTGGGAGTGAGCCACCGGACCTCGGGGTGGAACCCGAGGAACTCACCGTGGTCAGGCCGCACGGTTCGTCCGTGCGCCGGGCGCGGGTGGTCGCCGTGCTGCTGCCGGTGGAGCAGGCGCTGCCGCTGCTGACCCGCTGCCGGGCACTCGGCGCGGACGGCAGCGGGCGGGCGTCGGCGGGTACCGCGTTCTGGGGCGCAGCGGCCCTGCTGGGGCTGCGTCTGCTCGCCCGGGGCCGGATACTGCCCGGGGTGTCGCCGAAGGGATTCGACGCCTGGCGGGTCGGTCCCCTGGACACAGAGGACCACGAGCGGCTGACCGCCCTTGCCGCCGCCATGCCTCCTCAGGCCCGCGCGGTCGCGGTTCCCGGACTCCCCCGCCTCACCCTTCCGGCGGCCGAGCCGCTGCTGCGGGCCTTCCTGGACTCCGTGGCCGATTCCCTCGCCCGCCCTCCCGCCGCCCGCCAGGTGACCGGCGAACCGGCGTTCGCGGCGCGCGCCCCGCAGTCCGTGCCCGAGCAGCGGGGGTGGGCGGCGGAGGTCGCCGCCGGCCGCGATGCGGGCCTCGCGGTGTCGCTGCGGCTGGAACTGGGCCGCGCGGACTCCTTCCAGGCCGTGGTCCAGCTGCGCAGCCTGGCCGATCCCACAGTGCTCGCCGACGCCGCGGACCTGTGGTCCGGCCACGCCACCGCCCCCGAACTGTTCGGTCCACGGGCCAAGGTGGACACGCTGCTGACGCTGCGCCGGGCCGCCCGCGCCTGGCCCCCGGCCGGACGGCTGCTGGACTCCGCCGCCCCGGCAGGTCTGGAGCTGTCCGACGAGGAGGCCCAGTCGTTGCTGGGCGACGCGGCGGAAAGCCTTGCCGCCGCCGGGGTCGCCGTGCACTGGCCCAAGGAGCTGGTACGCGAGCTGACGGCCTCCGGCGTCCTGGAACCCGTACACCGCAAGGGAACGCAGTCCGCGGCCGAGTCGTTCCTGTCCTCCGGCGGCCTGCTGGACTTCCGCTGGCGGGTCGCCCTCGGGGACCGGGAACTCACCGAGGAGGAGCTGGAACGGCTGGTCCAGGCGCACCGGCCGATCGTTCGGCTGCGCGACCAGTGGGTGGTCGTGGACCCGGAGCTGGTCCGGCGGCTGCGACGGACCAGGCAGTCCAGGGCGGCCTCGCTCACCGCGATCGACGCCCTGGGCGCCGCGCTGACCGGCAGTGTCGAGGTGGACGGCGAGCAGGTGGCGGTCACCGCCACCGGCGTACTGGAGGAACTGCGCTCCCGGATCGCCGACCCCGAGGCCCGCGCCGCGCGCGAGCCCCAGGGGCCGCCGAAAGCCCTGGCCGCAACTCTGCGCGACTACCAGCTGCGCGGCCTGAACTGGCTGCACCGGATGACCTCGCTCGGCCTGGGCGGCTGCCTCGCCGACGACATGGGCCTGGGCAAGACCGTGACCCTGATCGCTCTCCACCTGCGCCGCCAGGAGCGGAAGACCACCGCCGGCCCGACCCTGGTGGTCTGCCCCGCCTCGCTGCTCGGCAACTGGGAGCGCGAGATCCGGCGCTTCGCACCGGCCACCCCGGTGCGCCGCTTCCACGGTCCCGGCCGCGACCTGGCCGGCCTCGACGGCGGTCGGGACGCCGGCTTCGTCCTGACCACCTACGGGACCATGCGCCGCGACACCGAACGCCTCACGGAGCAGCCCTGGGGCCTGCTCGTCGCCGACGAGGCTCAGCACGTCAAGAACCCGCACGCGCTCACCGCCCAGGCCCTGCGCAGGATCCCCTCGCGGGGACGGGTCGCGCTGACCGGCACCCCGGTCGAGAACAACCTGTCCGAACTGTGGTCACTGCTCGACTGGACCACCCCCGGCCTGCTCGGCACGCTCGCCTCCTTCCGTGCCCGCTACGCCACGGCTGTCGAGGGCGACCGCGACGAGCAGGCCGCCCGGCGGCTGGCCGCGCTGGTCCGCCCCTTCCTGCTGCGCCGGCGCAAGTCCGACCCGGGCATCACGCCCGAACTGCCGCCCAAGACCGAGACCGACCAGCCGGTGTCCCTGACGAGGGAACAGGTCTCGTTGTACGAGGCGCTGGTGCGCGAGCTCATGGCCGAGATCGAGGACAGGCAGGGCATGGCGCGGCGCGGCCTGGTGATGAAGCTGCTCACCGGCCTGAAGCAGGTCTGCAACCACCCCGCGCAGTTCCTGAAGGAGCCCGCGGGCGCCAGGCTCCCGGGCCGTTCGGGGAAACTGGAACTCCTGGACGAACTCCTGGACACCGTCCTGGCCGAGGGCGGGTCGGCGCTGGTCTTCACCCAGTACGTGGCCATGGGCGCGCTGATCGAGCGCCACCTGTCCGACCGCGGTGTGGGCACCCTGTTCCTGCACGGAGGCACCACGGTCAAACGCCGCGAGGAGATGGTCGACGCCTTCCAGAGGGGTGAGAAAAGGGTGCTCCTGCTGTCCCTCAAAGCCGCCGGTACCGGACTGAACCTGACCAGGGCCGGACACGTCATCCACTACGACCGCTGGTGGAACCCGGCCGTGGAGGACCAGGCCACCGACCGCGCCTACCGGATCGGACAGACCCAGCCGGTCCAGGTGCACAAGCTGATCGCCGAGGGCACCGTGGAGGACCGGGTCGCCGAGATGCTCCGACAGAAGCGGGAACTGGCCGACTCGGTGCTCGGCTCGGGCGAGGCGGCCTTCAGCGAGCTGAGCGACAGCGAGCTGGCCGAACTGGTCACGCTGCGAAGGACGGGACGATGAGCAGACGCATCCCGGCTCAGAGGGAAGCCGCGCGCACCTTCGAGGCCCTCCCGCCGGCCAAGGGCAGCCGCGCGCCCTTCGCCGAGTCCTGGTGGGGCCGCGCGTGGCTGCGCTCCCTGGAGGAGTCGTCCCTGGACTCCGGCCGCCTCTCGCGCGGCCGGACCTACGCGCGCGGCGGCGCGGTCGGGCCGGTCACCGTCTCCCCCGGCTCGGCCGCCGCTCCGGTGCAGGGCAGCCGCCGCACCCCGTACCGTTCCACGGTCCAGGTCGAGCAGCTGACGGACCGGCAGTGGGACCGGCTGCTCGACATGATCGCCGAGCGGGCCGCCAACATCGCCGCACTGCTGGACGGCGAGATGCCCGCCGGGCTCGCCGACGACGCCGAGGCCGCCGGCGTCCCGCTGCTGCCCGGCCCCCGGGACCTCGACCCCGAGTGCAGCTGCCCCGACTGGGGCTACCCCTGCAAACACGCCGCCGCCCTCTGCTACCAGGTCGCCCGGCTCCTGGACCACGATCCCTTCGTGCTGCTGCTCCTGCGGGGTCGCGGCGAGCGGGAGCTGATGGACGAGCTCGGCCGCCGCAACACCGCTCGCGCCTCCGCCGAAGCCGCCGCATCCGCAGCGACCACAGGCGCGGTCCCGGCCGCGGTCCCGGCCCGGACCGGTGATCCAGCCCGGTCCGCCTTCGCCTCCCGTACCGCGCTCCCGCCCCTGCCCGGCCCGCCGCCGCTCCCCGATCGGCCCGGCCGCGGCCCCGCGCTGGTGGACTCCGCCGTCCCGGAGGGCGGTCTGGACCCGGTCGCCCTGGAACTGCTCGCCGCCGACGCCGCGACACGTGCCCACCACCTCCTCGCCGGAGCTCTCGGCACACAGCATGCCGACACGGCCCCGCCCGCCCCGCTCACCGAATGGCAGGACGCTGTCCGCCTCGCCGCCACTCACCCCACCATGGACGTCTTCGCCAGGATCGCCTCGAACTGCGGCCACACCCCCGGCGAACTCGCAGCCGCCACCCGTGCGTGGCGGCATGGCGGCGCGGCAGCCCTGGAAGTGCTGGAAAGCCCCTGGAATCCGCCCGCCTCCCTCCTGGAGCGCGCCCGCGAGGCGCTGCGCGCGGACTGGGCCGACGGCAGACCGCCCCGGCTCCGCTCCTGGCGCAACCGCTGGACGGTCGAGGGTCAGGCTGCGCAACTGCGCCTGGGCCGCGACGGACTGTGGTATCCGTACACCAAGGACCGGGGCACCTGGTGCCCCTCCGGACCACCCGACGCCGACCCCGCCGTCGTCCTGAGCGCCCTGCTGGCAACCTGACCCGCGCCGTACACAAGCCGCACACGAAGCCGCACACAAATAGGTGTGCGAATACGGAGTGGCCTGGGTGACGGCGGACGGCCCACTCGTCTCCGCCGTCCGAACAGCCAAGCAGTACCTGACGTACGTCGCCTCCGGGCCCTTCCAGTACGCCGTGGCCGAGGCCCTGCGCCTGCCCGACGCGTACTTCGACGCGTTCCGTCCGGACATGCGCGCCAAGCGGGACCTGCTCGCGGGCGGCCTGGAGAAGGCAGGCTTCAAGGTCTTCCGCCCAGCCGGCACGTATTTCGTCACCACCGACATCCGCCCCCTCGGCGAGACCGACGGCTTCGCCTTCTGCCGCGGGCTGCCCGAGCACTGCGGAGTCGTGGCGATCCCCAACACGGTCTTCTACGACCACCGGGAGGCGGGGGCGCCGTTCGTACGGTTCGCGTTCTGCCAGCAGACGGCGGTATGGGAGGAGGCCGCCTCCCGCCTCAAGACACTGGGCGCATAGGGGCCCCTGGGCGGTCGGGCTATTCCGTGTCCTTCGGGTGGCGCGGGGAGGCGTACACCGGGATCACGGTCAAGGTCTCCGGGCTGACCAGGTAGCGGACCCGGCCGCCACTGGTGATCTCGTACTCCCACTGCTCCAGCTCGGAGCCCTTCCATTCTCTGGTCGCGTGCCTGCCGCGAAGCTGGTGCTGACGGTTCCCATCGGCCCGCGACAGCGGGTCTGCGCGAAGGGCTTCCAGACAGAGTCATACCGGCCCCGAAGGACACGTACCCGAGCTGGGCTCTGCGAAGAAGGTGATGTGCGGGCAGTAGCCCTCCTCGGCCAGCCAGGCGCGGGCCCGGCCGCGCTGTCGCTCATCGCGGAACCGGTGGTACCGGCTCCAGGAGCGCTCGTCACCAGCGAGGACGTCCTTGAAGCGCCGGAAGGCGCCCCGCCCACCGAGGGCGATCCGCAGCCGGTCGGCAAGGGCGGCGTCCTCGACCTCTTCGATGAACAGCTCCATGTCCCGGTAACCGGCCGTTGACCCCAGAGCCGGCACGTACAGCCATCGCTCGGGATCGCCGTCCTCTTCGGCCTCGGGCCCGGGCCCCAGCTCATCGGTGAACGCAGGCCAGCACTCCCCGGTGGTCAGATCGATCCGGCCCCCGGACTCGGCCGGGTCGCCCTCCAGCAGCATGGCGAGCATCTCCAGATCGACCGCGAGCGGGCGCAGGAGGGAGATCGTCGCGTCTCCCGTGGCCGCGCGCAACCGGTCCACCAGCTCCTCATCGCCCCGGAAGCCACGCTCCTGGAGCGCGCTGCGGAACAAGGCTGCCGTCTCCGCAGCCCTCGGCAGGCCCTGCGCCGCGGCCCCGGCCACACCATCGCCGGCCAGCTGCAGCACCTCACCCACGGGACCACGACGCAACGCCGCAAGCAGCGCCACTCCGTCCTGCGCGTGGAGCGCGCCACGCACGGCCCGCAGCCCGTCCTCGTCCCATCCCTCAGCCACGACCCCGACAGTACGCGCCACCGAGGACGTACGACGCCGGGATACATCGGTCTTTCTCCGCCCGGCTCCGTGCCGGTGCCGGCGCACCCGGCGCCTGGGGGCCAGGCGCCGGGTGCCCGGTCAGCGGGGCAGCCTGCGACCGCTCTTGCCTGAGGAGCGCCGAGTCTTCCGGGCGCGGCCGATGCGGACGCCGTGGGTACCCAGCGCCCGGGCCGCCAGCTGCCTGAGATCGTCGAGTCCGGCCCGGTCCGGGTGCGCGGAGTCCAAGGCGGCGGCAACCGCGTCCCTGGCCTGGGGGCCCTGAGCGCGCAGCGTCTCCTCGGCGCCGTCCCCGCCGCCCGCCAACTCCACGAGCTGAAGCAGGCTCTCGGCAAGCACCAGCAGAGACTCTGCCTCGGTCATGTCTTCCGGGGACAGCAACTCACGGTGCGCCAACGCGTTCAGCGCCAGCGGCGCCAGCTGTGTGTCTCGCCGCAGCGTGCGCAGCAGCCGCTCGCCCTCACCGTCGGGCAATGCCGCCAGCAGCACGTCGAGCATCGCCTGCGCACGCGTGCGGAAGGTCATGGTCCTTACGGCGTCGGTCAGTTGCCGAAGGGCACCTTCCCGCTCGCCGCAGGCCGTGATCCAGCCGGCCAGCTCCGTGCGGGCGGCGTCCGGGTCGTAGTCCTCGGCCAGCACCCCCAGCAGGCCGGCCGCCGGCGCCCGGGCCAGTTCACCGACCAACGGTGCGTCCCTGCCGGCCGCCAGCAACCGCTGTCGTGCGGCCCGGGTACCGAGCTCGGTGAGACGGATGAGCTCGACCGGCCCGGCGGTCAGCTCATCCCGCCGGGCATCGGAACGCTCCCGCGCCGCCGGGTCCGTTGCCGCCCCCGCGACGCCCAGCAGCTCCGCGAGCTCCGGCGGCATGTCCGCGAGCAGCGCGGGACCGGCATCGGAGAGGTCGATGTCGAGGAACACCGGATCGGCCATCCCACGGTCACGCTCGATCGCGCCCAGGTCGTCCAGCAGGTCGAGCACCGCGCGCAGGTCCCGGTCGGCGTGCTCGAACCACATCCGGTGCTGAAGGTCCGACCCGGCGTCGAGCTGGAAGGCGGTCCGATAGGCCAGGTGTACCGTGTCGCGCAGCCGCGGCCAGGGCATCGGGTACGGCAGGCTGTAGAGGGTGTTCAGCACGTCGTCCAGGATGTGCTCGTAGACGTCGAAGAGCATCGACTCGGCGTGCCAGCCGCTGCGTGCCCCGATCAGGGCCTGCCGCAGTTCGAAGCACGCGTCGAAGGCACGCAGCCACAGCTGGAGCGGGTCGGCCAGCACCGGCCGGGCCTTGGCCACCGCGTACAACCGCCCTTTGACCACCCGGACCAGCCGTGCCTTCTTCGCCCACTCCATCAGCAGTCCCAGCCGCGGCAGGTCGGCCGAGGAGCGCACCCCCTCGATCTTGTCGCCGGTGTCGAGTAGGTCCACCAGCTCGCGGGCCTCCGCCATCCGCAGACGTCCCGTCGCCGTCACCGGTCGGCCGCCCTGCCCCGGCCATTCGGCGAGTCCGCGCAACTGCGCCACGGTCGTCGACGCCTCGGCCCGTCGGCGCAGTTCGTCGTCCGGGGGAAGCATCACGGGCAGTTGCGGCTCGGCCCGGGGCACGCCGGACAGCGCGCGGCCGGTCAGCCGCCGTTCCATGATCGCGGCGAGAGCCTGCTGATCGTAGGCGACCTCTCCGCGCTGCGCCCGGTCCGCGAAGCGCTGGAACGCCGCCCCGTCCTGGACGTCCACGCCCTGCTCCGCGGCCGTCATCGCCCAGAACTTCGCCAATCCCCAGCGAGTCCGGTCCGTCATCGCCGCCAGATGCTGTTCCTCGACCCCGTCGACCGCGGCAAGGGAATTCTGGAGTGAGGGGCCGCGCGGGTCCGCCAACTGTGCGGCGTGCAGATAGCGCAGTAGCGTGCGCAGTGTGCCCGGGGCGTCGACGCGTTCCTCCCCGGGAAGCTCGGTGACCTGCTGGGGAACCCAGGAGAGCAGTAGCTCCTCCACATGGCGCGACTCCCACAGCCCCAGTCGGCCGTCGGCAGTCGACAGGTGCCGGTAGTCCAGCACCGTCTCGGCCGTGAACGCGTCCACCGGCAGCCCCTGCTGCCCGGCCCACCGCACCAGGCGGTCGACCAGCAGCCCACGCGCCGCCTCGAACTCCTCCTCGGCCTCGGGTTCGAACCGCATCCGCATGAAATCTCGTCCACCTGTCTGCAGCAGTCGTTGCCGTGCCACGCTGTCGCCGAACCTGGGCCGGCAACTCGGCCGAGGACGATTGGGCCCGCTACCTCAGGGAAGTACATGGTGATCGTCGCCCGCAGCAGAACGCGGCTTCGAACCTCCGTGCTGCGAACCGGACTTCGTCGCACGGACTCACGGCACAGCACGGCACGCTCCCTGGCCGATCCCGATCGACGAAAGGCCAGGCCATCCCAGCCGGCTGCCCCGACCAGGAACGACCACGTCCGGCGACGGCGGCACGGGCCTTGCCGCGGCCGGGGGTTCTTCGTCGGCGCACGTCCGCCTCGGGCTCCGGGCCCGGCAGTTCGTCGAGGTCGAGGGTGAAGGTGCGGCCGTCGGCCAGGGGGATGGGGAGCTTGCGCGTGCCGTACTCGTGGGAGTGTGCCGCGATGCAACCGGTGGCGGTCGGCCGGGTATGGAGGACGACTTCCTGGGCGTAGGGGTCCACGACCAGGCAGATCGAGATGCCGTAGTAGCCGTGCTTCGCGGTGCAGTCGTCGTAGTCCTTGCGTGCGGAGGACGTCGCCCCTCCACCGCAACCCCTCAAGCGGAGGTCGGGAAAGGCGCTCTGTGCCGCTGACAGCCCAGCAGCCTCAAGATTCCGCCGAATTCTTGACTTCCGGACAGGTGCGTCAACTTGAAAGCGGCTCATTGCTCGACCAGAACGACGACTTTACATTCGGCGCCGGCAACTCCTGCTTCGAGTAGTCAGGGCCGTTCGGTTTACTGGTCGGCTGAGCAACATCGGACTTCTCAACACACGGGGTGGTGACGCTCAGGTGGGCCTGACCATTAGGTGCGATCAGGACTTCGAGCTGGAAGCCGTCCTGTGTCTCGAAGTTGGCCGCCAGCCCGTTCTGGCTCGTGGCGACGAGCTTATACCCCTTTCCCTTCCAATAGCGTTCCAGCACACCAAGAAAACTTCCCCGCCGTTCGGTCGAGATGATCGTCATGACGGAACGATCACGGTCCACATAGCAGTCGCCAGGCATGGAGTACGTGTGGGTCCATTGAACGGGAGGCTTGATGGCAGCAAATGTCTCGTCCAGTATCGCGTCCGCCCTATCGGCCGCCTCTTGCAGGTTCATCTTCGATGGACTTTCCTTGTTTGAGGATGCGGCACCTGACCCGCCGCACCCGGAAATAAGCAGAGCCAGTACCGCGACCGACGCAATCTTGATTCTCATCGCGGCGCATCCCTCGTGACGTATCCTGGCTGCCCTGCAACAATGGCAGCGATGTTTCGCGCAGAAACCTTGTCCTTCCCTTCCTCCGGGGTGAAGTAATTACTATGGGCCTCGATATCCATTTTGGATTCCCACACGTTGGGGAAGGCAGGCTGAACCAGCTCCGGTCCGGGCATGGTCTCAAATCTGTTGGCGCCGAACGCTTTACTTGCCGGATCCTTACCGAACCAGATGTCGTCGTCACCCAGGTCGGCGATCTCCCCTCCGAGGTACGCGCCGGCCGGCCCCCCTCCAAAGAATCCCATAGTTCCCGCCAAGGCTTCCTTTGACGAAGGGAGCTTGGTGACGATGTCGTTCTCAGCCGCGCCCACCCAGACATGCCCCTTTCCCACCCCCAGGTCCTCCGCTTTGTCAACTCCTACACCGGGACTTCCGACGAGAATGATGTCATCAGCGCCTGGAACCCCTCCCGCCTCCTGTGTGGCGGCCCCTACAAGTCGAGAACCATAGGAATGTCCGATGACGGTGACATGGGGATCAGCATTCTCATTGGTAGCCGAAATTCCACTCATGAAGCTGTTGTAGGCCGGGGCGCCGCGCTCAGCGTCGACGGCAGTCATCACATCGATCGATTGAGGGGCATCGTAGCCGAGCCATACGATCGCAGATGAGGATGGATCCAATTTCTGGGCACCTTTAGCCGTATAGTAGGCGCGCTTCACCGTACCGTCGGCAAATCCAGAGTCGAGTTTGGTACCCAAGCCAGGCACATAAGCCGAGACGTTCTTCGAGGTGTCCGGGTTCCCGTAGGCAACGATCGCCCTCCCATTTCCTTCAAGACCGACACCCAGAAGGTACATAGGGGGTTGGCTTCCGGCGTTGAGCTTGCTCTGGATCCCCTTCAGTCCTTCGAGTTTTCCTTTGGACGCCGCGTCGTGCTGGCTCTCCAGCTGCGCGATGAGGAGGTGGATGTTCTCCCGGTTCGCCTCGTCCCGGACCGTTGACGGGATCCCGTCCAAATTGCCGATGATTTTCGGGAACGCCTTCTTGCATTCCTCGCGCTCCTCGTCACTGAGGCTGTCCCACCATTCCTTGCGGTCGGCGGGTGACTTGTCCAGCGGGATATGGTCCAGAAGGTACTCAGTGGCTGCTGAGCTCACAGCATCGACATCTGATGCCACATCCGCCCACGTGGTTGGGTCTATGTTCACCCCCGGGACTGCCTTGAGCTTGTTCAGCGCCTTGCTGTAACGATCATCGATCTCCTGAGCTTCCCGTACAGCGTGGGCGATGCGGTTGGCGATATCCACGGCTTTGGCGTGGTGCGGATTCGGGTTCTTGAACTGAGGGTTGCTCGGCACCAACCCCGATGGTTGAAAATCCGTGTTGTTGCCCGTGATCAGCCCGTTGTTGCCCAGGACTGTGCCACCCGGAATCGGCTCACCGGTGAGCTCGTTCTCACCGCCGGCGGGATACGTGATGGTGCCGTCCGTGTTGACGATGTACGCCAGCGCTGCCGCATCGTCCAGTGCCTCAGTGAGGCGCCGCCTGGGAGCGGTGATCTCGGACGAGAAGCCGTCGAGAGCTCCAGTGATCAGGCCGCACTCGACCTGGGTGTAGTGCAAGTTCTCTGACAGCTTCCGCAGCTGCTTGAGTGCCGCGTCCGCGGCCTCACCCTCGTTGGCCTTCTGCATGGCCGCGGTGATCTGCTTGTCGATGCGGTCCATGGCCGCTTCGGCCATACTGCTGATCGCGCGGTACCCGTCCGCTGCCTCCGCGTACTCGGTCGGCTTGAGCGCCTCGAGCGTCAGGTGGTCCATGTGTCCGGGTCACCGCCCCTTGCCCTGGCCGCCGGCGGGCGTGTCCTCGTAGTAGTCGGTCCTCAACTTGGCTAACTCGTCCTTGATGGCCTCGTCGGTCCGTAGCTGGTCGTTGCCCGCTTTCTCCAGCACGTCGGCAAGCCCGTCGCATACCTCGCCCACGTCCTTGACGTAGCGCTTCCAAGAGGCGTAGACGTCCTGCTGGGCCGCCGCGGTCAGGCACCCGGTTCCCTTCCCGAGTCCCGTCTGGCCCGACTCCGTCTTCATCCACGCCTTGTCAAGGTCCTCCCGTATCGACCCGACGTCTTCCCCCGCCTTGGTCCACGCCGCCTTGTCGGACCTCAGTTTGAGGACACCGCCGCCACTGCCACCGGAACTGGTAGCGCCTTGGTCGGCGGGCAGTTGGTTGAGCTCCATTTTCGTGGTGTGCCGCTCAGCGGCTGCGGCCTTGAGAGAGCTGGAGCAATGCTCATTACCTGTGGATCGGCTCGGGAGGGCACACGCGGAGGGCGTACCTTCCCGAGTGATCGATTGACTGGTATCGAGTAGGCCCGCGTTGCCGCGCGGGTCGGGAAGGCACGCCCGTG
>NZ_JAFFZS010000002.1 GCF_016921115.1 Streptomyces actuosus | reverse complement strand
CCCAGGTCTGGGGCAAGAACAGCCGCCAGTTGACCGCTGCCGAGGCGTGGTCGGACGCGAGGTGGAGCGAGACGCCGACCTGGCAGTTGGTGACCTTGCCCGCGGTGCCGGTGTACTGCCGCGACACACATGCCGAGGCAGTCCCGTCCTTCAGGAACCCGGTGTCGTCGACGACCAGGGCGTCCGGCCCGATGGCCTCCTCCATCCGCCAGGCGAGCTGGGCCCGGATGTGTGCCGGGTCCCAGGGGCTGGTGGTGATGAAGTTGGCCAGTGCCTGACGATTGCCGTCCTCCCCGAGCCGGGCAGCCATCGGCTCGACCGACTTTCGTTGCCCGTCGGTCAGCAGTCCCCGCAGGTAGACCTGCCCCCACCGGCGCTGGTCCTTGCGCGCGAACGGCTCGAACACCTCCGCCGCGAAGGTCTCCAACTCACCACGCACCACAGCAATCTCGTCCGGAGTCACGCAGACTCAACGCCACGCCGGGCCCACAGGACACGCACCGCCACAACCAACCTGACCAAGCACTACTAGTGCCGCGGCAGGCAACGTTCGCCCGTCGAGGAGCGGCGTCCGGTGCGTGCTCTCGGTGTGCCGGCCGGAAGCCCTCGTACGGGATGTACTCGGGCTTTCGTCCGGTGCAGCGAGCGTGCGTGCCGGGCGTCGCGACGGGGCGAACGTTGCCTGATGCGGCACTAGATCACCGTGCCGCCCGGCGGCGCACCCGCCGGCCCGCCGCTCCGCCCGCCCGGCCGGACCCGCCCTTCCGCCGGACGGTGTCGGACGGCCGGTCAGTAACCGCCGCCGGACGGGGAGGCCGGGGCGCCGACGCCGATCCGGAGCACGTCCGGGGCGCCGCAGCAGCCCGGGCCCGTGTCGCCCGAGGCGGCGTCAGGGTCGTCGTACAGACCGGCGCCGCCGCACACCCCGGTCTCGGGCAGGGCCAGTTCGACGCGCTCGGCGGCCTCGCGGTCGCCGGCGAGCGCGGCGGCGACGGAACGGACCTGCTCGTGGCCGGTCATCGCCAGGAAGGTCGGGGCACGGCCGTAGGACTTCATCCCGACCACGTGCAGGTTCTCCTCGGGGTGGGACAGCTCGACGACGCCGTGCGGGGCGACGGTGCCGCAGGAGTGGACGTTCGGGTCGATCAGCGGCGCCAGTGCACTCGGGGCCTGCAGACGTTCGTCGAGGCCGAGGCGGACCTCGGAGAGGAAGGACAGGTCGGGGCGGAAGCCCGTCAGTACGAGGACCTCGTCGACCGGGTCGAGGCGCCGGCCGTCGTCGGCGACGAGAACGAGCCGGTCGCCGTCACGTTCCACAGCCTGTGCACGGAAGCCGGTCACGGCCGTGGCGCGGCCCGCCTCGACGGCCGCCTCGGCGCGCCGGCCCAGGGCGCCGCGGGCGGGGAGCCGGTCGGCGTCGCCGCCGCCGAAGGTCTGCGCCCCGATGCCGCGCCGCAGGACCCACGCCGTGTGCGTGCCGGGCTCCTGGGCCGCGAGCTCGGCGAGGCCGGCCAGGGCGGTGAAGGCGGAGGCTCCGGAGCCCACGACCGCGGTGCGCCGGCCCGCGTACCGCGCGCGGACCGCCGGGTCCCCGAGGTCGGGGACCCGGTAGGAGATGCGGTCGGCCGCCGCCTTCTCCCCCAGGGCGGGCAGGCCGTCGGCCCCCATCGGCGCGGGGAGGGACCAGGTGCCGGAGGCGTCCACGACGGCGCGGGCGGCGATCAGCTCCCCGGGGCCGCCGGCAGGCTCGGCGTGCACCGTGAACGGGGTCCCGGCGCGGTCGGCGTCGACGACGCGGTCCCGCCCCGCACGCGCCACCCCGGTCACGGTGACGCCGTAGCGGACCCGGTCGCCGAGGACGTCGGCGAGCGGCTGGAGGTACCGCTCGGCCCAGTCGCCTCCGGTGGGGTAGGCGGCGCCGTCCGGGCGGATCCAGCCGGTGGGGCCGAGGAGCTTCTCGGCGGCCGGGTCGACGACCTCGGACCACGTCGAGAACAGCCGCACGTGCGCCCACGCGCGGACGGCCGTCCCCGCGGACGGCCCCGCCTCCAGGACCAGCGGTTCGAGGCCGCGCGCGACCAGGTGGGCGGCGGCGGCCAGGCCGATGGGGCCGGCACCGATGACGACGACGGGCAGCTGGTCGGTGGTGTCGCTCACGATGTCCCCTTTGATTCGACATTCATCGATGTCTTGTGGCGATCAGCATGGCACCTGATTCGACAAGCGTCAACATAGACAGAAATCTAATCAGCGGAGGCGAGGAAGGAACCCTTTGCTTCGATGCGTGTCAACATAGATGCATGTCGAACACCGAGGCGTCGCTGCTGCCGCTGATCGAGTCCGGGCCCGGGGCCGGGACACCGTGCTGCCCGCCGCTCACCGAGCGCCCGTTCACCGCCGACGAGGCCGAGACGGCCGCGCGGATGTTCAAGGCACTGGGCGACCCGGTCCGGCTGCGGCTGTTCTCGTCGATCGCCTCGCACGCGGGCGGTGAGGCCTGCGTGTGCGACATCTCCGACGTGGGGGTCTCGCAGCCGACCGTCTCCCACCACCTGAAGAAGCTCAAGGAGGCCGGCCTGCTCAGCTCCGAGCGGCGCGGCACCTGGGTGTACTACCGCATCGAGCCGTCGGCGCTGGCCGCGATGGGCGGCCTGCTGACCGCCCCGCCCGCCTCGGCCTGAGCCCGGCCGGCGCCCCGGCACGGCGGGCCGGAGAGCGGCGGGCCCGAGAACGAAGGGCCGGGGGGCCGTGCGGGACGGACCGGGGCGGCCTGGTGCCCGGCGTCACCCGGCGGAGCGCTCGCCGCCCGTCCCCTCCGGCGGGAAGACCAGCGCGACCAGAGCCAGGCCGAGCACGCCGCCGACAACCTGCATGACGACGAACCCGGCGACCGAGCCGGGCGCGATGCCCGCGAAGGTGTCCGTGAAGGCGCGGCCGACGGTCACCGCCGGGTTGGCGAAGGACGTGGACGACGTGAACCAGTACGCGGCACCGATGTAGGAGGCGACCGCGACCGGCGCGAAGCGCAGGCGGTCGGTGCGGGCGAGGCCGAAGATCAGCAGCACCAGTCCGGCCGTCGCCACCACCTCACCCAGCAGCAGGTGCCCGGCGGAGCGGTCGTGGGTGGACCAGCGCACCAGGGGCTCGCCGAACATCGCGTCCGCCAGGACGGCGCCCGCAACGCCGCCGGCCGTCTGCGCGGGGACGTACATCGCCGCCTCCCGCAGCGTGACCCCGGCGCCGCCGCGGCGGGCGGTCCAGCATTCGGCGAGCGTGACGACGGGGTTGAAGTGCGCCCCGGAGACCGGGCCGAGGAGCAGGATGAGCACCCCGAGCCCGAAAACGGTGGCCGTGGAGTTGGCCAGCAGCTGAAGGCCGACGTCGCCGGTCAGCGCCGTCGCCTGGATGCCGGAGCCGACCACGACCGCGACCAGCGCCGCCGTGCCGACCAGTTCCGCCGCGACCCGGGCGACCAGCGGCCGGCGCGACGGAACGGCCCGCGCGACGACCGCCGGGGCGGAGTCGCTCGGTGCGGGGATGCTCGGCGCGGCGACGCTCGACGCGGGGACGGCCTGGGCGGGGACGAACGGCGCGGGCGCGGCGGCTGCCGCGGGCGTCGGCCCGGCGGTGCTCTCGGGGGTGGCGGTCAACGCGGAACTCCTCGGTGTGTCCCCGGGCGGGCGGGACGGTGGGTGGCGGGTCGGCGGCGGCGCATCAGGGGCAGGACCGTTTGACGTCGTTCTCGGCGGTGGCCCTCGCCGTCTCCGCGAGCGCGGCGAACCGGCCGGCGAGCGCGTCGACGACCTCCGGCCTGAGCCGGTAGTACGTCCACCGCCCGCACGGTTCGGTCTCGACCACCCCGGCCTCGCGCAGGACCTTCAGATGGTTGGACAGGTTGGTCTGCCTGGCACCGGTCTCCTCCACCAGATGCGTGGTGCAGAGCGTCTCCCGGGCGAGCAGGGACACGATCCGGAGCCGGAGCGGGTCGGCCAGAACCCGCATCAGATCAGCATCGACTGACGTCAGCATGGACTGATACTGTCACGACTCGCGCCCTCCCCGCACACCGCCCGCCGGAAGGCCCCGGCGGCGGTCACCGTCGGCCGGGACCCCGACGGCGGGGGTGGTGCCCGCCAAACGGGCGCGACGCCGCTCGCCCCGTGCCGCCGTCGCACCGCTCAGCGAAGGAAGAACCGATGCCCACCTCCCGCCCGCTCGCCTCCGTGCTGTTCGTGTGCGTCCACAACGCCGGCCGCTCCCAGATGGCCGCCGGCTTCCTGCAGCACCTCGCGGGCGACCGGATCGAGGTCCGCTCCGCCGGATCCCTCCCCGCCGACCGGGTCAACCCCGCCGCGGTCGAGGCCATGAAGGAGGTGGGCGTCGACATCGCCGCCCAGCAGCCCAAGGTCCTGACCACGGAGGCCGTCCAGGCCTCCGACTACGTCATCACCATGGGCTGCGGCGACGCCTGCCCCGTCTTCCCGGGCAAGCGGTACCTCGACTGGGCTCTGGAGGACCCGGCGGGCAAGGGCGTCGAGGCGGTCCGGCCCATCCGCGACGAGATCGGGCGGCGCGTCGAAGCCCTCGTCGCCGAGATCGACGCCCAGCGGGAGGCGTGACCGGCCCGGACCCGCCCCCGGCCCGCGATCCCCGCACGAGCCGCCCCGGCCCACGCCACGACCGGCGTACGCCCGCGCCACAGCCCGGCGTGCGCCCCGCGTGCCACACCCCGGCCCACACCACGCTCCGGCACTCCGGCCTGAGCCCCTCTTCCCGCCCGCCGCGCCGTTCGCGCGCTGCCGCACCCTCGCGACGTGCGGCGCGCGCCCCGCGGCCGGGCACCGCGCGCCCCTGCCTGCCCACCCGCGTGCGCCGCGCCGGCGCCACACGGCGCCGCGCTCCGGGCGCGTCCCGGCACGAAGCACCTCGCGCCCGCGGGGACCTGGGATTTCATGGGCTCCAGGACCAATCCGCTGCCGGACCGGGATCGGATTACGTCCGGAGATGTCCCGACCGCGGAGGCCCCCTGTGAAAGAAGCCGTGCACATCGGCAGAAATCCCTCGTCCGAACCGGATCTCCAGGAGCTGGTGGGCCGGGTGGCGCTCGGCGACGAGGACGCGTTCGCCTCCGTGTACGACGCCGTCGCGGGTCCCGTTCTCGGAGTCGTGCGCGCCGTCCTGCGGGACCAGGCGCAGTCGGAGGAGGTCACCCAGGAGGTGCTGGTGGAGGTCTGGCGCACCGCACCCCGCTACCGCCCCGACCGGGGAACGGCCATCAACTGGATCCTCACGCTGGCGCACCGCCGTGCGGTGGACCGGGTGCGCTCGGTGGAGGCCGCCGCGGCGCGGGACCACAAGGCCGCGCTGCTGGAGCGGACGCCCGAGTTCGACGAGGTCACCGAGCAGGTCGAGGCCCGACTGGAACGGGAGCAGGTGCGGCGCTGTCTGCGCACGCTGACCGAGATCCAGCGCCAGGCCGTCACGCTCGCCTACTACCGCGGGCTGACCTACCGCGAGGTGGCCGAGGCGCTCACGCTGCCTCTGGGCACCGCCAAGACCCGACTGCGGGACGGACTCATCCGCCTGCGTGACTGCCTGGGGGTGACCGCGTGACAACCGCCGACCTGCACCGTATGACGGGTGCCTACGCGCTGGACGCGCTGCCCGACGAGGAGCGCGCCACGTTCGAGCACCACCTCGCGGCGTGCGAGCCCTGCACGCAGGAGACCGCCGAACTGTCCGCCACCGCGGCCCGCCTGGGACTCGCCGTCGCGGTGACGCCCCCGGCGGGCATGCGCGAGCAGGTGCTGCACCGGATCACCGCCGTACGGCAGCAGTCTCCGGGCCCGCTGGCGACGGCCCGCCCGACCCGGACCGGTCTGCGGGCCCGGCAGTTGTCCCGGTGGGCGCTGGCCGCCTGCCTCGCGGCGGCCGCCGCGCTCGGCGGGACCGCGGTGTGGCAGCACCAGCGGGCCGAGGACGCGCTCCGTCAGGCACGCGCCGCGGAACGGCAGACGGACGAGATCGCCGCCGTGCTGGCCGCGCCGGACGCGCGGGCGCAGGCCACCACCCTGGACGGCGGCGCGACCGGCACGGTCGTCGTCTCCCGCAGCCAGGACAGGGCCGTCTTCGTCGTCGCGGGGATGGAGCATCCCCCCGGCGGGAAGGTCTACGAGCTGTGGTTCGACGACGGCGGCACGATGCGGCCCGCCGGGCTGATGGACCCCGCCCGCGCCGACCAGGCCGTTCTGCTGCGCGGCGCGGTCGACGGGGCCTCCGGCATGGGGGTCACCCTCGAACCGGCCGGCGGCTCCGCCCGGCCCACCTCCGAACCGATCGCCCGTCTCGGCTTCCCCGCCTGACCCGGTCGGGGACGTGCGGCCCCGTCCGTCACCGGCCGGGCGGGCGGACGGTCGGGGTGGCACGGCACCGTGACGTCACGGCACCCGAGGGCACGGCGCTGCCTGTCGACGGGCGGCACTACGGCATACAGGTACGCCCCCCGTACCCACCCGGGTACGGGGCGGCCGGCGGGCGCCACACGGGCGGGGGCGCGGCCCCGCAGGCACACGCGAGGCCACCGACCGGCCGCGCCCGCCGGGCGTCTGACGTGGGCGACGTACCGCGGCCCGGGGCGTCCGGAGCGGCGGCAGGGGCCCCGGAGACCGCGCGCCCGGGCTCGCCCCCGGGTTCAGACCAGGCCCGTGACCGTCACCGTCACCCGGGGGGCGGGCCGTTCGGGGAACCGGGCGGCCAGGTGCCGTTCGACGGTCGCCCGGACGGCGCGGGCCACGTCCACCGACCTGGCCCGGCGCAACGCCACGACCTGTACGTCGACGCGCCAGGGGCCGGTGCCGTCGGCCCCGGTCGCCAGGCGCACGCCGGAGGTGGGAGCCCTCCCGGTGCCCGGATCCGGCCGGGACAGCGCGGAGCGGAGCCGGGCGGCCAGCCCCGGCTTGAGGAACGCGACGCCCGGCACGTCCTCCACGGCCCTGGCGACCGCCTCGACGAGAGAGGCGTGCGAGGCCTGCGCGGGCGCCGGGGCCTGCGCGGCGGGCGCGATGCGGGAGGAGGCGCGCGCGGGATGCGGGACGTGCGGCCCGTCGGAGGTCATGGGGTACGCCCTTCCTTCCCGCCGCCCGGCGGGTCGACGCGGTCGGTGATACGGATGTCCACGGCCGCGACGGCCATGCCCAGTTCGCGGTCCGCGGTGTCCCGGACCCGGTCGCGCACCCGGTCCGCCAGGTGCGGCAGGAAGGCGTCCGCCGGGGTGTGCACGTCGAGGACGATCTCGACCGCGCCGGCGGCACGGTCGCCCGCCGGGCCGCCGCCGAGGGGGCCGACGATGCGGCAGGAGCCCGCCCGTACACCGCCGACCGTCTCGGCGGCGGCCCGCAAGGCCCGCGCGGCGACCGCCTCCGTGATCCACAGGTCCTCGCCGGGCTCCCCGAGCGGCAGTGGGCGCCCGGGGCGCAGTTCGAGACGGACGACGTCCATGACCCGCCGGGTCAGTACGGCCGCGTCGGTGGCGGGAGCGTCCGCCGCCTCCTCCTCGCGCAGGCCGAGCACGGCGGACCCCAGCTGGTCGAGCCCGTGCACGGCCTGCCGGCAGTGCGGGCAGGACCGCAGGTGGGGGTCGTCCGCCTGCTGCTCCCAGGCGTCCCAGACCCGGGACAGCAGGCGTCCGCACGGCAGGTGCTCGTCGTCGTCCTGGGGCGACGGATCGTTCGGCGGGTCGGTGTGGGCGGTCATCGCCAGGCCCCCAGTGCTTGTGTCAGACAACGGCGGGCGCGGAAGACACGGGCGCGGACGGCTCCCAGGCTGATGCCGACCGTGTCCGCGATGAACTCGTAGGAGCGGCCGTCCAATGCTCGCAGGACCCAGCAGGCGCGCTGCTCGGCCGAGAGCAGGTCGAGGGCGTCGCGCAGTTCACGGACCGCGTCACGGGCCTCGGTGATCCGGGCCGGCGAGGCCGAGTGCTCCGCGGCCGGCAGCTCCCCCGCCAGTTCCAGCGACGCCACGTGCCTGCGGCCCCGCAGCACGTTCAGGCAGCGGTTGGTGACGATCCGGTACATCCACGTGCCGAAGGACGACCGCCCGTGGAACTCCGGGAGCGCCCGCCAGGCGCTGATGAAGCCGTCCTGCACCGCGTCCTCCGCCTCGGTCCGGTTGCCCAGCAGCCGGGTGGCCAGCCGGATCAGTGCCGGCCCGTGACGTTGCACGAGGACGGCGAACGCGTCCTCGTCCCCTTCCGCGGCCCGGACCGCGAGCAGGGAGTCGTCCGTGTCCCCGGCCACGTCGCCGTAGGCCCCGGGCGGTGCGGTCAGTCTGCGGGCCCCCGCCACTGGGCGGCTCCTCTCGTCCGGTCTCTCAGGCTTGGACGCCTGCGCTCCCTACCTGTTACGGACGACTTCGCCGCGAGGTCACGCTCCGGATGCCGTCGCGGCGAACCGAGCGGACGGAACGGCGAGAAGAATGGTTCATCCGTAGCGGAGGAGCGCGCGGATCGGTCCGAGACCGACATTCCTTCGATCGAGCGCACGACCAATCCACCGGACATCCGGTCCCGGATTCCCCACGTGACCGACGACGTGAAGAAGACACGCCATTCCCGCGACCGGCTGCGGTCGGCGGCGGGCGCGGTCGCGGGTGCGGTGGCGGGCTTCGCGGCGCTCGCCGCGGCCGAGTCGGCGTCGGTCGCGGTCCGCCCCCAGGCGGGTCCCGTGGTGGCGGTCGGCGGTGCGGTCATCGACCGCACGCCGACCGCCGTGAAGGAATGGGCGATCCGGAATTTCGGCACCGACGACAAACTCGTCCTGCGTATCGGAATTCTTGTCGTACTGGCACTGTGCGCGGCGGTCCTGGGAATGGCGGCACTGCGATTCCCGCGCACCGCCGCGGCCGGTGCCGTCGCGTTCGGCGCTGTCGGGGCGGTGGTGGCCCTCGGCCGGCCTGCGGGCGACAGCCCGTCGGACGCCCTGCCCTCCCTGGTCGGCGGGATCGTCGGGGCGGCGGTGCTCCTGCTCCTCGCGGGCCGCCTGGCGACCCGCGCTCCGGCACCCGGCGCGCCGGAGCATGCGGAGGCGGGCGAAGACACCGGCGGTGCGAACGGCGCCGAACGTGCGCCGTCGGAGGCCGGGGCCCGCTGGGACCGGCGCGGCTTCGTGCTCGCCGCGTCCGCCGTCGCCGCCGCGTCGGCCGGGGCCGGGGCCCTGGGCCGGGCGCTGAGCGCGGCGAGCGGCAGCGGCGCGGTCGCCTCCCGCGACCGACTCGCCCTGCCGGTGCCCGCCTCGCCCGCCCCGCCCGTTCCCGCGGGCACCGCGCTGCGGGTCCCCGGGGTCACCCCCTTCGTCACCCCGAACGCGTCCTTCTACCGCGTCGACACCGCGCTGGTCGTGCCGAAGGTCGATGTCGCGACCTGGCGGCTGCGCCTGCACGGCAAGGGCGTCCGGCGTCCGGTCACGCTGTCCTTCGACGACCTGCTCCGGCGCCCGGCGGTGGAGCGCGACATCACGCTGACCTGCGTCTCCAACGAGGTCGGTGGCCCGTACGCGGGCAACGCCCGCTGGCTCGGCGTCTTTCTGAAGGACCTGCTGGCCGAGTGCGGTGTCGAGCCGCCCTCACGCGGCGGTCCGGCCGACCAGTTGGTGGCCCGCTCCGTGGACGGCATGACCATCGGCACCCCGGTGGAGGAGGTGATGGACGGGCGCGACGCGCTTCTGGCGTTCGGGATGAACGGCGAACCGCTGCCGTTCGCGCACGGCTTCCCCGTCCGCATGGTCGTGCCCGGCCTCTACGGCTTCGTCTCCGCCTGCAAGTGGATCGAGGACATCGAGCTCACCACGTTCGGCTCCTACGACCCCTACTGGGTCGAGCGGGGCTGGGCCCGCCGCGCTCCGGTCCGGACCCAGTCGCGCATCGACACCCCCAAGCCGTTCGCCCGACCGGCGGCCGGAACGGTCATGGTCGCCGGGGTCGCCTGGGCCCAGCACCGCGGCATCGACCGGGTGGAACTCCGCGTCGACGACGGCCCCTGGCGGACCGCCCGCCTCGCGGCCGAGGACAGCCGCGACACCTGGCGCCAATGGTCCATCCCCTGGCAGGCCACCCGGGGCAGCCACACCCTCACCGTGCGCGCGACCGACCGCACCGGCCGGGTGCAGACCGAGAAACGCACCCGGCCCCGACCCGACGGGGCCAGCGGACGCCACTCCGTGGTCGTCACCGTCGACTGAACCCCCGACCACCTTCACCCGACCCGAGCGAGTGCAGCCCCCGGCTGCCGTCACCACAGGAGAAAGATCATGAACACCCGTATCCGTCGTACCGCCGTCACCCTGGCCGCCGCGGCCGTCCTGCCGCTCGCCCTCACCGCGTGCTCCGACAGCGGCAGCGACTCCGCCGCGTCCGACAGCGCGTCGAAGGCGTCCGCGTCCGCCGCCGCGGACAGCGCCATGGAAGGCGCCGGCAGCACCCCCGCGTCCGACGGGCCGTTCGGGCCTGCCTGCTCGGCGGTGCCCAAGACGGGTGCCGGCTCCTTCGACGGCATGGCCCAGGACCCGGTCGCCACCGCCGCGTCCAACAACCCGGCGCTGTCCACCCTGGTGACCGCGGTGAAGAAGGCCGGCCTGGTCGACACCCTCAACAACGCCCAGAACATCACGGTGTTCGCGCCGACCAACGACGCCTTCGCCAAGATCCCGAAGGACACCCTGGACAAGGTCCTCAACGACAAGGCCCAGTTGACGAAGATCCTCACCTACCACGTCGTCGGCCAGAAGCTCACGCCGCAGGACCTGGAGAACGGCTCCTTCGAGACGCTGGAGAAGTCCGAGCTGACCACCTCCGGCTCGGGCGAGTCCTACACCGTCGACGACTCCGCCGAGGTCGTCTGCGGCAACGTCAGGACCGCCAACGCCCACGTCTACATCATCGACTCGGTACTGATGCCGGCCTCGTGACGGAGTGACGGGAGCGGGCAGGGGCCGGGGCCGTGAAGGCCCCGGCCCCCGTCGGCGTCTCCGGGAGCAGTCCGGCGTTCCGGCGGACATTTCCGGGGCATCCGCGTCACAACCGCCGTTGCAGCGGGTCGGAGGAAATACCGGCCCCTCGCCGATGAGGCGGACGGCAGCCGGGAACGTGTCCAGAGAGAGGAAGATGCCATGACCACGCAGACCGCAGCCATCGCGAAGGACGTGTCGGCACCCCGCACCGGCGGCACCGCTCAGGGCACGGCGGCACAGGGCACGACGGCGGTCTCCGGAGGCGTGTCCGGGGCCGACCAGCCCGCCGCGGACCGCGGCAGGACGTCGATCGCCGACCTCGTCGTCGTGAAGGTTGCGGGGATCGCCGCCCGTGAGATCCCCGGCGTGTACGACATGGGCGGCGGGCTGTCGCGCACCATCGGCGCCGTCCGGGACCGGGTGCCGGGCGGCCGGCCCGACATGAGGCGCGGGGTGAAGGTCGAGGTGGGCGAGCGGCAGGCGGCCGTCGACCTGGACCTCGTCGTCGAGTACGGGGTGCCCATCACGGACGTGTCCCGGGACGTGCGGGAGAACGTGATCTCCGCCGTGGAGCGCATCACCGGGCTGGAGGTCGTCGAGGTGAACATCACCGTCAACGACGTCCGGCTGCCCGACGAGGAGGAGCCCTCCGCGGGCGCCGAGTCCCGCGTGGAGTGAGGGCACCCCTCGGTGGACGGAGCAGGCGGGAGCGGGGCCGGAGGTGGACGGAGATGAGCACACCGTGAGGAGCACACCGTTCGTGGGCACGGTGGCGGGAACGGCGCCGGCGTCCGCCGCCTGGTTCGGCGGGTTCGGCGCCTTCCTGCTGGTGGGTGCGCTGGGCGCGCTCGGCTGGGCGGTCGGCCGCTGGGTCGACGGCGGAGGCCGGTCGACGGACGTGCGGGACCTGTTCGAGCGGAGCCGCCGATGACCGCCGCCGCACAGCGGGGCACCACCACGGTCGCGGAGCGGGCCGTGCGCAGGATCGCCGAGCGGGCGGCGACCGAGGCGCTGCCGATGCCGCCCCGGGCCGCCGCCCCGGCTCCCCGGGGCGCGGTGTCCGTCCGAGGCCGGAGGGCGGAGGTGTCCCTCGGGGTGGCCCTGCCCGGCCCGGCGCCGCTCGCCGAGACGGTCCGCGGCGTGCAGGAGCGCGTGGCGTGCCGTACCCGCGGGTCGACCGGGCTCGACGTGGCGCACACCCGGGTCGAGGTCACCGCGCTCACCCCGCCGGCCTCCCCCGGCGGCACCCCGCGCGCCGCCGCCCGTAGCAGGCCTCATGTCCGCTGACCCGTACGCGGGCGAGGCCCGCCGCCTCCTGCGCCGTACCGTTCGGCTCCGGCCGCCCGCCGCCTGGTGGCCGGCGCTGCGGCGCACGCCGGCGTCCCTGTGGAACGACGACGTCTCCGACTACGCGGCGGCGCTGACGTACTACGCGCTCCTCGCGGTGGTGCCGGCACTGCTGGTCACCGTCCTCGCGTTCGGCATGATCAGCCCGGGTACGGCGCAGCAGTTCGTCACCCATGTGACCGCGTACGCGCCCGCGGAATCGGCTGCCGACCTGCACGCCGTGCTGTCCCGGGTGCTCGACGCGGGCGGCAGCGCCTGGCCGCTGCTGGTCGCCGGGACGGCCAGCGCGCTGTGGTCCGCCTCCAGCTATCTGGCCGTCTTCCGCCGCGCCCTGCACCGCATGCACCGCCTGGAGGACCGGCGTTCGCCCTGGCGCAAGGCGCACCGGATCGTGCTCACCGCGCTGGCCCTGCTGGCGCTGCTCGTGGCCGGCTCGCTCGCCCTGCTGCTCACCGGCCCCCTGGCCGAGGCGGCGGGCCGGGCGCTCGGCGTGGGCGAGACCGCCGCGGTGGCGTGGACCCTGCTGCGCTGGCCGTTCCTGCTGTGCCTGGTGGCGCTGCTGGTGGTGGTCCTCTTCCACACCGGGCCCGTCCCCGCGCGGCGGCGCGTCCACAGCCTGCCCGGCGGGGCGCTGGCGGCCGCGCTGTGGCTGGCCGTCTCCACGGGGTTCACTCTGTACGCGGCCACCCTGAGCGCCTACAGCAAGGTGTACGGCTCCCTCGCCGGTGTCGTCGTCTTCCTCGTCTGGCTGTGGCTGTCGAACCTGGCGCTGCTCTCCGGGGCGCAGTTCACCGCGGAGCTCGGCAAGGCCGCCGCCGGTCACAGCAGCGGTACGGCCCCGGCCGAGGAGGCCTGAGCCGGCAGCGGGTCCGGGTGGCCGCCGGGGTCGAGCAGGTGAGCGACGACGGCGGCAGTGGTGCCGTGCCAGAAGCGGTGGCGGCGCAGCATCGCGTGGTCGCCGTCGCGGACGAGGGCCATCGCCGTCCCGGCCGCCGTGCCGTGCGCCCGGCGGAGGTAGGCGGCCGAGTCGGCGGGCGAGGTGATCCGGTCCCGTTCGCCGTGCAGGACGACGAGGTGACGGCCCGTCACCTGGCGGACGGGTTCCCCCGCCGGCCACCAGGGCGCCAGGGCGAGCACGGCCCGCACCCGCGGGTGTCCGGCGGCGTGCAGGGCGGCCCTGGCTCCCATCGAATGGCCGACGAGGAGCACGGGCACGGGGCCGGTCAGCGCGGCGAGGGCGTCCAGCGCCTCCAGGGTGTCCCGGACGGGGTCGGCGTCGGCACCGTTCCAGCCGCGCAGGCGGTAGCGCACCCGGGCGAGCGCGACGTCCCCGTGCGGCAGGGCCGCCGGGATCACCCGGTCGAAGGGGCGCATGCGCAGGACGGCGGGGTGCCAGGGCCTCGACGGGCGCCGGCTCTCGGCCTGCCCGCCGTGCAGCACCAGTACGGCCGCCCGGGGCCGCGCGGGCAGCAGCCGGGGCACCAGGGCCGCCGCGGGGGCGGCCCCGGCGGGACGCCCGCTCATCGCGTCCTCGGCGGGCGGGGAAGGAACCCGCTGGTGCGGGCCCGGTACCGGGCGTAGCCCGGCCGGCCGGCCATGTGGCGCTCCAGCAGCCGCTTGCCGCTGCCCCGCACCAGCAGCAGGCTCATCACCACCGGGGAGACGACGGAGACGGCGGCGGCCGCCGCGGAGTCGCACGCCGTCAGGAACAGGCCCCACCAGACGCAGAAGTCGCCGAAGTAGTTGGGGTGCCGGGTCCACGCCCACAGCCCGCGGTCCATGATCCGCCCCCGGTTGGCGGGGTCGGCCCTGAACCGCGCGAGCTGGGCGTCGCCGACCGCCTCGAAGCCGAGGCCCACCGCCCACAGGCCCACGCCGGCCCAGGTGAGGAACGACGGCGGACCGGGCACGTACTGCGCCGCCTGCACGGGCAGGGACACCAGCCACACCAGGGCGCCCTGGAGGAGGTACACGGTGCGCAGCGCGTACGCGGTGCGGCTGCCGGGGGCTTTGGCCAGCAGTGCCTCGTAGCGGGGGTCCTCGCCGTGCCCCCGGCCGCGGCGGGCGATGTGCACGGCCAGGCGCAGCCCCCACACGGCGGTCAGGGCGGTGACCAGCAGCCGCCGCGCGGGGTCGCCGTGCCCGGCGGACGCCGCGAACGTCACCACGGCGACGGCTGTGAACCCGATCCCCCAGGCGACGTCCACGACCCGGTGCACGCCCGCGCGCAGCGCCACGGCGAACGTGCCGAGCACGACGGCGAACGCCGCGGCGGCGGCCCAGCCGAGGTTCGCCGCGAACGCGCCCCACGGGAAGCCGCTCACCGCCGCTCCAGGCCCTCGTACCAGCGGTGCGCGGCCGGTGGCATGCCGCTGTCGCCGTCCGGTCCGGGCCGCACGCAGAGGATCTGGTCGACACCCGTCCGCGCCTCCTCGAAGGCCAGCGCCCCGCCGGCCAGGTACAGCCGCCACACGCGTGCGGTCTCCTCCCCCACCAGCCGGACGAACTCCGCCCACCGCTCCTCCAGGGTGCGGTGCCAGGCGCCGATGGTACGGACGTAGTGCTCGCGCAGCGACTCCACGTGCCGGACCTCCAGACCGGCCGCCTCCAGCAGGCCCGTCGTCTCGCCGAGCGGGCGCATGTGCATGTCGGGGGCGATGTACGCCTCGATGAACGGACCGCCGCCGGGGGCGTTGCGGCCCCGGGACATCTGCTGCACCAGCACCCGGCCGCGGGGCCGCACGAGCCGGTGGAGCGCGGCGGCGAAGGCGGGGTACTCGGCGTCACCGACGTGCTCGCCCATCTCGATGGTGGCGACGGCGTCGAAGGCGCCGGCCGCGATGTCCCGGTAGTCCTGGCAGATCACGTCCACCCGCTCGGCCAGGCCGCGCTCGCGCACCCGCCGGTGCACGTACGCCGCCTGCTCCCGGGCCAGCGTCACGGCGGTGACCCTGGCCCCGTGCCGTTCGGCCGCGTGCAGGGTGAGGGACCCCCAGCCGCAGCCGATGTCCAGCAGCCGGGCACCCGGTTCCAGGGCGAGCTTGCGGCAGACCAGCTCCAGCTTGGCGCGCTGGGCGTCGGCGGCCGTGAGAGCGGGGTCCTCACCCGCCCAGTAGCCGCACGAGTAGGCCATGGTGTCGTCGAGGAGCAGCTCGTAGAACGCGTTCGACAGGTCGTAGTGGTGGCTGATGGCCGCCCGGTCACGGGCCCGGCTGTGCAGGCCGCCGCGCAGCCGGGCCTGGGTGGCGGGCGGAGCCGGCGGCGGGCCCGCCACCCCCAGCCGTACGGCCGCGGCGAGCGCCCTGGCCCGGTCGGCGGGCGTCAGCCGGGGCGGGCGCAGCCGCCGCTCCCGCGCGGCGGCCCACATCGTCCGCAGGCCGTCGCCGAGGTCGCCCTCGACGTCGAGTTCGCCGGTGACGTACGCCTGCGCCAGGCCCAGTTCGCCGGGCTGCCACAGCATCCGGCGCAGCGCGCGCCGCGAGCGCACGACGACGACGGGGGCGCCGGCCGGGCCGGTCTCGCTGCCGTCCCAGGCGCGCAACCGTACGGGCAGGGGCCCGCCGAGCGCGTCCTCGGCGAGCGCGGCGAGCCGGTGCGCGGCACCGGACCGGGAGACGGCCTGGACAGGGGTCATCGGACGGAGTCCTCCTTGGTGAACAGGTACTGCTGGACGTCCAGGTAGCCGGAGCGGAAACCGGCCTCGGAGTAGGCGAGGTAGAAGGTCCACATGCGGCGGAAGGTGTCGTCGAAGCCGAGCGCCGCGACCTGCGGGGCGCGTTCGGTGAACCGCTCCCGCCACAGCCGCAGCGTCTCGGCGTAGTGCGCGCCGAACGCGTCGCGGCGGGCCGGGACGAGGCGGGTGTGCTCGCGGACGGTCTCCTCGACGGCCTGCCCGGACGGGATCAACCCGCCGGGGAAGACGTACTTGTGGATCCAGGTGAAGGTGTCGCGGGAGGCGAGCATCCGCTCGTGCGGCATGGTGATGGCCTGGAGCGCCACCCGGCCGCCCGGTGCCAGCCGTTCGTCCAGGGTCCGGAAGTACGCCGGCCAGAACTCGGCGCCCACGGCCTCGACCATCTCCACGCTCACCACGGCGTCGTAGGTGCCGCGGGCCTCGCGGTAGTCGCACAGCTCGATCGTGACGCGGTCCTCGCGTCCGGCCGCGCGCACCCGCTCCCGGGCCAGCGCCCGCTGCTCCTGCGACAGGGTGAGGGAGGTGACGCGGGCGCCGCGCGCAGCGGCACGCAGCGCGAGTTCGCCCCAGCCGGTGCCGATCTCCAGCAGCCGGGTGCCCCCGCCGACGCGGGCCAGGTCCAGCAGCCGGTCGATCTTGCGGTGCTGGGCCGCGGCGAGCAGGTCCCAGGTGGCGGGAAAGCCCCGGAAGAGCGCGGAGGAGTAGCTGAGGGTGTCGTCGAGGAAGAGGGCGAACAGGTCGTTGGACAGGTCGTAGTGGCGGCTGATGTTGGCGCGGGACCCGTCGGGGGTGTTGCGTTCCTCGTGCGGCCGGCGCAGCGCCCACAGACGCCGCAACCGCTGCAGCGGCGCCGGTACCAGGTCGGCGGCGTGCGCGGCGAGCACGGTCAGCGCGGCGACCGGGTCGGGCGCGTCCCACTCGCCGGCCAGGTAGGACTCGCCGAAGCCGACCAGGCCGGCGGTGCCGACACGGGCGTGGAAGCGGTCCGGGTCGCGGACCTCCAGCAGCGGGCCGCCGAGGCCGACGGTGTCCGAGCCGGCGAAGCGGACCCGCAGCGGCAGCCCGCTCAGGGCGCGCCGCACGACTGCCTCGGTCACGGCCCGCCGCGCCCGGGACGCCCGCGGTACGGCCGCGACATCGGGCCAGCGGGCGGGGTCCACGGTGCCGGCGCGCCCGCCCGGTGCGATGCGCGGCTCTGCTGTCCTCATGTCACGTTCTCCGGGGTGCGGTGGTTCTCGGGCCGGGGCTGGACGGGCAGCCCCCGCAGGTACAGGCGGATGCCGTGGGCGCGGATCGCGGCCGACACGGCGAGGGTGGACCAGGGACGGCGCAGCGCCAGCCGGGCCAGCGGCGCCGGGCTCACCGCGCGGCGCGTGCCGCGGACGGTGGCCGTCAGGGCCCGCCCGTCCTCGCGGTCCAGGTGCACGGTGAGGTCCAGCCGCTGCCCCGGCACCGGCACGCGCATGCGGTAGCGGCCGTCGACGGGGAAGAACGGCGAGACGTGGAAGCGCTTCTCGGCGTGCGCGGTACCGGAGGCGTCCGGGTGCAGCAGGTAGGCGTGCCGGCCGCCGTAGGTGTTGTGCACCTCGGCGACCACGCAGCGCAGTTCGCCCGCGGGGCCGTGGCACCAGTACAGGGTGAGGGGGTTGAAGACGTACCCGAACACGCGTGCCTGGGTGAGCATCAGCACGCGCCCGCCGTCCAGGTCCACGCCCTGCCCGGCGAGGAACTCCTCCAGGGCGGCGCGGATCGAGGGCCGGTCGCCGGTGAAGTGGTCGCGGGCGTCGAACCGGGCGAGCGGCCCGAGCGGGCGCGGCAGCCGGGGCGGGCGGTCGACGTCGACGAGCCACAGGTAGGTGCGGTGGCGCAGGGCGTGGCGCAGGGGAGCGCTCCGTACATGGGCGATCGTGCACGGGTACAGGGCCGGTGCGGTGCTCACCACGGCGCTCCGAGTGCGGCGGCGGCCTCGGCGCCGGAGCGGCAGCCGTCCTCGTGGAAACCCCACCCGTGGTAGGCGCCGGCGAACGCGCAGACAGGGCTGTTCAGCGCGGGAAGCCGCCGCTGGGCGGCGACCGACTCCGGGGTGTGGCCCGGATGCTCGTAGACCGTCCGGGCCAGCACCCGGTCGGGCCGCACCCGGTCCTCGCCGCCCAGGGTGACGACGAACGTCTCGGCGGCGTCGAGGCGTTGCAGCCGATTCATGTCGTAGCTGACCCGCACCCGGCCGGCGTCGGCGGAGCACGACGGCATGAGGTAGTTCCAGGAGGCCCGCGCGCCGCGGGCCCGCGGCAGCAGCCGGGTGTCGGTGTGCAGGAGCGTGGCGTTGCGGGAGTACCGGAAGGCGCCGAGCACCTCCTTCTCCTGCGGGGTGGCGTCGGCGAGCAGCCGCAGCGCCTGGTCGGGGTGGACGGCGACGACCACGGAGTCGTAGGTCTCGGTGGTGCCGTCCTCCGCGGTGACGTCCGCTCCGTCGGGGTGGCGCCGGACGGCCCGGACGGGGGTTGCTGTGCGCACGTCGGGTATCCGCTCGGCGATCCGGTCGACGTACGTGCCCGAGCCGCCGCCGACCGTGCGCCACACCGGTGAGCCGCTGACCGACAGCAGCCCGTGGTGGTCCAGGAACCTGAACAGGTAGGCGGCCGGGTAGCGTTGCGCGGTCGCGGCGTCGCAGGACCACACGGCCGACACGAGCGGTGTCGTGAAGTGGGCGCGGAAATAGGCGGAGAAGCCCTCCCGTTCCAGGAATCCGCCCAGGGTGAGCGCGTCGTCGGCGCCCGCGGCGAGCAGCCGTCGGGCGGCGCGATGGAACGCGGGCACCTCCGACAGCATCCGCAGGTAGCGGCCGCGCAGGAGGGAGCGGGGCTGCGCGAACAGGCCCGCAGGGCCGCGTGCACCGGCGTACTCCAGGCCGCACCCCTCGCACCGGACGGACATGCTCATCTCCGACTCCTGCGTGGCGACGCCGAGTTCGCCGAACAGGCGGAGCAGGTGCGGATAGGTCCGCCGGTTGTGCACGATGAACCCGGAGTCGACGCGGTGCGTCCGCCCGTCGCGCGGTGACGTCAGCTCGTGGGTGTGGGCGTGTCCGCCGAGCCGGTCGTCGGCCTCGTACAGGGTGACGCGACGGGTCCGGGCCAGGAGGTGGGCGGCGGTCAGCCCGGCCACCCCCGCACCCAGCACGGCCGTGCGCCGCTCCTCGTGGCAGTCCCGTGGTCCCGGTCCCCGCGACGCCTCCGTGGACGTCCGTGTCATCGCCTCTCCCTCACCGGCCGCGATCAGCTGCTGCTGTCACCTCTGATCCGGAGCGGGTGGCGCACCGGATTGGCCGGAACGGGCATTCCCGGGACGGGACGTCGCGGACGGCCGGGCAGCACCGCGGGCTGCTCCGCGGCGGCGGGGACCGGGCGGGTGCGTCGGGGCAGGACCGGGCGGCGGGTGGGGTCAGCGGACGACGTCGAGGACGTTCTTCTGCACACCGTTGGCGTAGGCCTCGTGCTCGACGAGCCGCAGCTTCTGGGCGTCCTTGTCGGTGGCGCTGAACAGTCGCTTGCCCGCGCCGAGCAGCAGCGGGAAGACGAGCAGGTGGTAGCGGTCGATCAGGCCGGCGTCCGAGAGGCTGTGGTTGAGGGCGGCGCTGCCGTGCAGGATGATCGGCCCGCCCTCGGTCTCCTTCAGCGCGGCGATCTCGTCCAGGGAGCGCAGGATCGTGGTCTCGCCCCAGTTCTGCACCAGGTCGCCCTCGGTGAGGGTGGTGGAGACGACGTACTTCGGCATCGCCTTGTAGTCGGCGAACTCCGCCATGTCCGGCCAGACCGGGCTGAACGCCTGGTAGCTGACGCGGCCCAGCAGCATCGCGGTGGCCTCCTGCTGCTCCCGGCCCTTGATCTCGAAGGCCTCGGGGAGGAACTCGGTGTGCTTGAAGGTCCACCCCGAGTTGCGGTAGCCGGGCTCGCCGCCCGGTGCCTCCACGACACCGTCGAGGGAGACGAAGGCGGTGCTGATCAGAGTGCGCATCTCGGGTACCTCGGTATCTCGTTGGTGACTGCACGACGGGGTTCCGGTGGTGCGGGTGGCCCCTGCCCACGCGGCTGCCGTGCTCCGCTGACGTATCCGACTGCGGAGCACGGGGAAACTCATCGGTCGCGTGCGCCCGAGCGGGAAGCGATCATCGCAGACCCCCGGCCGCTCCCACCCCCGAGGCGGGGCGTGGTGCGCGGGGCACCGGGCCGGCTCCGGATCGGGCGGCGGCCACGAGCCCGCACGGCGCCCGGGCAGAACCCTCCGGGCGCCCCGCTCGCCGACAGGCCGATCCTGCGGTGGTTCCCCGTCGTTCGGCCGTCTGCGGTGCGCCGTCGGCGGATCCTTCGGCCGCTCCGCGCTGCGGGGGCACCCGCCCAGGGCCCGGGCCGCCGCGTTCGGCGCGGTGGGGCCGGCGGCCTTCCGGCCGCGGACCCGCGACCGGGCGCGCGGCGAACGGCACGGGCACCCGCCCGGGCCTCGGCGGCCGGTGAGCGGCATGACTCCGTGCGCCGGGGGACCGGTACGCCCTCGGGTCCGGGCGGGGTGCCGGTGCCCCGCCCGCGAGGTGCGGCGGGCAGCCGTCCCCGGCGTCCCGGCGGGTCCCGGCCGGGTCACTCCTGCGCGGCCGGTTCCCCGAGGTGTTCGGCCAGCTGGAACAGGGCGGGCAGCGCGTGCGTGATGGCCGCCCGCGAGCCCTCGTCGAGGGCGGCGAGCGCGGCGTCGATACGGTGCTCGTGGGCGACGGTCCAGGCGGCGAGCTTCTCCCGGCCGGCCTCGGTCAGGGTGACGACGGAGGCCCGGCGGTCGGCGGAGTCGACGTCCCGCGCCACCAGCCCGGCGTTGATCATCTGCCCGATCAGTCCGCTGACGGTGCTCGGGGCCAGGCGCCGGCGGGCGGCCAGATCGCTGACCCGGGCGGGCGAGTACTCGCCCAGCACCTGCAGCAGTTCCACCTGCGCCATGGGAAGGGTCTCCCACGGGTAGTCGGTGCGGATCGAGGAACGCAGCGCACGACGCAGCCGGGTCACCGCCTCGGTGAGCAGACGGGCCTCCGGCTGGTCCGCGGCGGGACCGGCGGGAACCTCGGTGCGGGACTGCGCAGACATGGACTCAGCGTAGTGCGGCCCTCCCCCGCACGGTCCGACCGTCCGCAGCCCGGACACGGCCCTCCCGGCAGGGTCGCGAACTCCCGGCGCCCCGGCCGGCGGGACCACGTCAGCCGCCCACCCGGCACTCGCCCCATCACCTTCCGGGCCCGCAGCACCGCGGCGCTTCCGGCACCCCGCGCCCCCGGCACCCGGTCCTGCGGGCCTACGCGGCGGACCGCTCCCCGTTCGTGCTCAGCCATGCCGAGGCGACCGCCACCGCCGACGCCGCGACGAGCACGGCCGCCGCCCACCGGGCCCCGGCCTGCGCCCCGCCGCCCACCAGGTGCAGCGCCAACGTGACCAGAGCGACGCCGAGCGCCGTGCCGAGGCCGCGGCTCATGTTCACCAGCCCGCCCCCGGTACCGGAGGAGCGCGCCGGGATCGCCCCCATGATCATGGCGTTGTTGGCCGGGGTGAAGGTGCCCAGCCCGAGCCCCGTCAGGACCAGCACCGGGACCAGCCCGCCGGCCGTCAGGGGCACGACCAGCAGCGCGGTCGTGGCCAGCGTGAACACGCCGGCCCCCACCAGGCAGCGCCCGCGGTCCGGGAGCCCGCGCGGCAGCAGCCGGTCGCCGCCGGTCGCCGCCAGCGCGAACCCGGCGGGCAGCGCAGTGAGGACGAGTCCGGCGGTCAGCTCCCCGGATCCCCGCGCCGTGAGGACGACCGGCACCAGCACCAGCGGCCCGAACAGCACGAGGTATCCGCTCAGCGCCCCCAGGAGCCCGAACGCCACCGCCCGGCGCCGCAACAGGGCCAGGTCCAGCAGCGGGGCGGCGGCCCGCCGCTGGCGCCGGACGAAGGCCCGTCCCGTCCCGGCCGCCACCGCGAACAGCAGGACCGCGCCCCAGCCGGGCACGGCCAGCCCGGAGGCGGCCGACACACCCATCAGGGCACTCGTCGTCGCCGTCGCGAGGAGCACCGGACCGGCCCGGTCGAAGCGTGCCACCGCCGTGCGCGCCCGGGTGCGCGGCAGCAGATAGTGCCCGGAGACCAGCGCGACCAGACCGACGGGCACGTTCACCCAGAACACCCAGCGCCAGCCCAGAGTCGACACCAGGGCCCCGCCCACGGTCGGCCCCAGCGCCAGACCGAGTGCCTGGGCAGCGGCCTGGACGCCCAGCGCGCTGCGCATCCGCTCGCGCGGGGCACTGGTGGTCACCAGCGCCACGCTGTTGGCCTGCATCATGGCCGCCCCGGCCGCCTGGACCACCCGGAACACGACGAGTGCGAGCAGGGACGGGGCGAGACCGCAGGCCGCGGAGGCCAGGGTGAACACGGCGAACCCGTACAGGTACAGCAGCTTGCGGCCGTACGCGTCGGCCAGCCGTCCCGCGGGCACCAACAGGGCGACCAGCGCGAGCAGGTACGCCAGCGACACCCACTCCACCGCCGCCGGCGAGGTGTGGAACTCGGCGCCCAGGCTGCCGTAGGTCAGCGTCACGATGCTGGCGTCCAGCTGACCCATGAAGGCGCCGAAGCAGACCGTCCCCACGGCGAGCCACCAGCTGCCGGGCCGCGACCGTATCCCCTCGGGCCGGGGCCGTTCCGCGGTCAGCAGCCGGGTCCAGCGCCTGCGGGACGCGGGGGGAGTCACAGGGGTGGCCATGCCTCCACGTTATATCGGTCACCGAAATATTTTGCCAGCGTCCTATCTCGGGGCCCCGCTGCCCCACCCGCGCGGCGAGGCTGCACTTCCCGCCCCGCTGGGCGAGGCTGCGTTGTCCGCCTCACGCGACGGCGGTGGGCCGGCCGGCCGCAGGCGGGGAGTGCCGGAGCGGTAGGAGTGGCCGAGCTCCGGGCCGAGGCCGAAGTAGTGGCGGAAGTTGTAGACGAGCGGGCTCCAGGCCGCCGGCTCGATGTGGTCGGTCCCGGGGACGACGATGCGCGGGTCGGCGTGCACCGTGCGCACCTGCGCCTCGACGATCACGAACGCGCCGCAGGCGTCGGGCCGGATCCGTTCGGCCCGCGCCTCCAGTTGCAGGGGGCAGCCGTCGACCCGCGGCGGACGGACCGTGTGGGAGGGGCGGCTGCTCAGGCCCGCCGCGCCGAACTTGTCCGGCTCGAAACGGCAGCCCGCGTGCTTGGTCGCGGGGACGGGGTGGCGGCCGGTGAGCGGGGCGAGACGCTCGACCGCCCGCCACTGGCTCGGGGCGGCGACGTTGACCACCAACTCCGGGCGGGCCGCGAGGTTCTGCGCCGTCCGCCCGTCCGGGCCCAGGCCGAGCACGACCGTACGTCCCAGGGCCCACGCGGAGGAGATCGGCGCCAGGTTGGGCGAGCCGTCCGGGTTCTCGGTGGACAGGAGGACCACCGGGGTGCCGAAGTACAGCACGCTCGGCGCCACGGTGACCCACGGGTCGGTGCCGGATCCCGTCCGGACGTCGGGCTCGTCGAGGGGGTCGGTGCCGGAACCGGTCCGGTCGAGGGGCTCATCGGTCTGCATGCCGGAACGGTAGGAGCGGGGCGTTTCGGCGGAGACCGAAACGTCCCGCGACGCGGCCGCCGGGGGCGGAGCGCCCGGTGCGCACCGACGGGGGCTCGACATCGTCGGACGGCCGTCGGGCCGCGCGCGTTCCCGCGGACCGCGGTTCCCTCCCGCCGGCGAGGCTCCGCGCCGCGGTCGGATCGACCTGCGCAAGGCGGCAGACCGCGGGTGAGAACGGGTTCCGCCGCGGGCGCGATGCGCGGCGGAACCGGTCGGGCACCCGGGTGCGGAGCTCTCGCGTGAGCCGGCTCACACCCTGGGGAAAGTTGCGCGACCTTTAAACTGTCCGGGTGACGACGACCGACGTGACGGGCTGGGAGACCGCGGTTCTCGACGGCGGACCGGCGAGCGGACTGCACATGAAGGTCTCCGGCCGCCCCCGGGTGATCCAGGTGACGTACCCGTGCCGGATCGAGGGGGCACCGCCCGGGGTGCGTGCGGACGGGGTCCACGTCTACCGCCGCGACTACGGCGTGACGGACGAGCCGCTCCGGTACGGCTTCGACATAGCAAGCCCGTGAGGTCCGGGCCGCGTCCCGGCACACGCGATGCCCGTCGGGCCCGTGCCGCCTCGTGCGACGACTACAACCTTTGGGTGCGCTCAGCCGTCCCCTCCACAAGTGCAGGACGGACGAGAGCGCCTCGATGACCACGACCAGCGAACAACCCACAGCTTCCCGGCACCGGCGGCGGGCCGACCCGCCCCGCCGCGGCGGATCCCGCGGCGGCGGGGCGGGCGGCGAACGCAAGCGCCGCCCGCTGCGGACGGCGCTGCTCGTCGCGCTCGCGCTGGTCGTGCTCGGCACGGCCGGGCTGGGCTGGATCTACCTGAAGCTGAACGGGGACATCACCACCTTCGACGGCGACGGGCTGTCCAAGAACCGCCCCGAGGCCGGCTCGTCCAAGGGCGAGAACGTCCTCGTCATCGGGTCGGACGCGCGCAACGACGGCAACAGCGCCCTCGGCGGCGGCGACAAGACCGACATCGGGCGCTCCGACACCGCGTTCCTGATGCATGTCTACGCGGATCACAAACACGCCGTGGCGGTCTCCTTCCCCCGCGACTCCCTGGTCGACGTTCCCCCGTGCAAGCTGCCCGACGGCACGTGGACCAAGGAGCAGCACCACGCCATGTTCAACTCGGCCTTCGCCGTGGGGGAGACCGAGAAGGGCAACCCGGCCTGCACCCAGAACACGGTCGAGGCGATCACCGGCATGCGGGTGGACCACACGATCGTCGTGGACTTCAAGGGCTTCGCGGCGCTGACCGACGTCGTCGGCGGGGTGGACGTGTGCCTGCCGAACGACGTGTACCAGCGGGACCTCAACCCCAAGCGCGCCACGCGGGGCGACATCATCTTCCACAAGGGCGAGCAGAACGTCTCCGGGCAGAAGGCCCTGGACTACGTCCGCCTGCGGCACGGCATCGGCGACGGTTCCGACATAGGGCGGATCAAGCGCCAGCAGGCCTTCGTCGGCAGTCTGATCAAGCAGATCAAGAGCGAGGGCCTGACCACCACCAAGCTGCTGCCCCTCGCCGAGGCCGCGACCGGTTCGATGACCGTCGACCCGGGGCTGGGCACGGCGGACAAGCTGATCTCCTTCGCGCTGTCGCTGAAGGACGTCGACCTGCACAACACCAAGTTCGTCACCATCCCGTGGCGGTACGAGGGCGAGCGCGTCGCCGTCGTCGAACCGGACGCCTCCGAGCTGTGGGCGGCCCTGAGGGCCGACCGCACCGTCGACGGCACCGACGCCAGCGGCGCCGCGGGGAAGGCCTCGCCCTCCCCCGCCGCCTCGCCGGCCCCCGGCGCCACGGTCTCCGGCGACGGCATCGCGGTCGCCGTCTACAACGGCACCGCCGAGGGCGGCCTGGCGTCGGACGCGGCCTCGCTGCTCACCTCCCACGGCTTCACGGTCACCGGCACCGGGAACGCGCGCAGCCAGGACCACGCCACGACCGTGATCCAGTACGGGCCGGGCAAGGAGTCCGAGGCCCGGACCGTCGCCGGGCTCTTCCCCGGAGCCGAGCTCCAGTCGATCGGCGCCGCGCGGGTCAACGTGGTGGTGGGGCAGTCGTACACCGCGTCCTCCGGTGCCTCACCGGTGCCCACCGCCGTGCCGTCGTCGGTCGCGGACCACGCCCGTTCCGCCGACGACGACGTGTGCTCCAACCTCTCGTACGGCTGACGGGGACCGGTCGGGGCCGGCACCGGGTCGGGTCCGGGGCCGGTCCCGGAGCGAGGCGGGTACGGGCTCGGCGCGCGTCACGGGCGTACGCGAGGTCGGGCCGGAACACACGGCTGCGGGGTGGGGCCGATCGGGACGGCAGCGGCTCGCCCGGCGCCCCGCCCCGAGCGGTCCGGTCAGCCACCGGCCGCGCGCAGCGGTTTCGCCGGGTCCTCGGGCACGCGGGCGGTCAGTTGCCCGACCATCACCCGCACCACGGTCACCATGTCGGGGTCGTGGACGAAGTAGATCTGCCGCCTGCCCTCCCGCCGGGAACCGACCAGACCGGCCAGCTTCAGTTTCGCCAGGTGCTGGCTGACCGCCGGCAGCGCGCCGCCGACCCGGTCGGCGAGCCTGCTGACGTCGCTCTCGCCCTGGGCCAGCGCCCACATGATGTGCAGCCGGGCCGGGGAGGCGAGCAGTCCGAACGCGGCGGCTGCCTGGGCCAGGACCTCCGCGGACGGGTCCCGGTCGCCACCGACGTGCTCCGCCACAGTGCTCTCCCGATCCACCCGGATCCCAGCCGACGCCCCCGCGGCCACCCAGTGTAGGTGCCGGCCGGTCGCACGGCACCGGGCCGTTCGGCCCCTCGACCCGGCCGGAACGGCGCCCGGCACCCGGTGGCGACTGCGCCGCGCGACCGCCGCAGGGCGGTCTCAGAGGTCGAACTCGTGCGGCGGCAGTTCCAGCGCGAAGCAGGCATCCCGCACCACGGCCCGCTCGGTGGCGTCGAAGTCGCCGTCCGCGCCGCCGATGACGATGCCGATCTGGATGACGGCGCGGGCCTCCGCGGGCTTCTTCTTCGCCTTGGCGACCTCCTGGAGCACGCTGACCCGGCCGAAGTCGAAGTCGGCGGTCAGCTTGTTCAGGTTGTCCTCGAAGCGGCGCTGGAGGTCGTCGGCGGGGAAGTTCTGCAGCACCTCGTTGCTGAAGATGAGCTGTGCGACCCGCTGCCGCTCGGACGGGTCGATCTTCCCGTCGGCGGCCGCGACGAGCGCGCACATGGCCATGCTGGCGTCGCGGAACGCGCCGCTCTTCAAGTCGTTCTTCTTCGCCACCAGCTGCGTCTGCATCTGCGACGCCGAATCCTTGATGCGGTCCCACAGGGCCATGCCGACTCCCATCGCTTCGGGGCAGCCAGGTCGCGCACACGGGCGGGCCGGGCGGCCGGTTCACTTCCACCCTGCTGCGCCGGGCAACAGGATCACCGGGTCCACCTCGGGTGGACCCACCACGATCAACGTCCCACGGAACCGCACCGTTCCCGCGGACCGGCGCACCCACCCGCAGCCGGAGCGGGGCATCACCCCCGGCCGGACCAGCGCACCCACCCCCGCCGGACCGGCCCGTCGTCCCCGGTGCAAGCGAACGCATCGTCCCCGGCCCGAGCGGCGCATCGTCCCCGGCCCGAGCGGCCGGGAAGTCGCCGGTCGCGCCCCGGCCGGCCGGGGCCGCGGGGCACTGCGACGTCCGGCGCAGCCACCGGTCCTCAGGACCGGTGAAGCGGGTGAAGCCGTGAGGCACCCCTCGCCGTGCGGGGCATGGATGGAGATCCCCGGCCGGACACCGCCGAGCCGGTGAACGCGACGCCTGGAGGCGAGTGATGAACGAACGTCCCGAACCGGCCGAACCGGCCGACGCCACACCGCACAGAGTTCCGGTCCTCATCGTCGGCGGTTCCCTGGTCGGCCTGTCGACCTCGCTGTTCCTCGGCCGGCTGGGCGTACCGCACCTGCTGGTCGAACGCCACGCGGGAACCTCCCACCACCCCCGCGGACGCGGCAACAACGTCCGCACGATGGAGCTGTTCAGGGTGGCCGGGACCGAGCCGGCGATCCACCGGGCCGCCGCCACCCTCGCCGACAACCACGGCATTCTCCAGGCACCCACCCTCGTCGGCGACGCGGGCGAGTGGCTGTTCCGGGAGATCGACCCGGGCGGCGGCCTGGCCCGCTTCAGCCCGAGCTCCTGGTGCCTGTGCAGCCAGAACGACCTGGAGCCGGTCCTGCTCGACCGGGCCGTCGCCCTCGGCGGCGATCTGCGCTACTCCACCGAGCTGCTCTCCTTCGAGACGCACCCGTCCGGTGTCACCGCGGTGGTCAAGAGCCGGAAGACCGGCGAGCACACCACCGTCCACGCCGACTACCTGGTGGCCGCCGACGGCCCGCGCAGCCCCGTCCGGGAGCAGCTCGGCATCGGCCAGAGCGGCCCGGGCGAGCTGTTCCACAACGTCAGCGTCACCTTCCGGTCCCGAGGGCTCGCCGACGTCGTGGGCGACCGCCGGTTCATCGTCTGCTACCTGACCGGCCCCGGCGCCGACGGCGCGCTGCTGCCCGTGGACAACCGGGAGAACTGGGTCTTCCACGCCCCCTGGCACCCCGAACAGGGCGAGACCCTGGAGGAGTTCACCGACGAGCGGTGCGCGGAGCACATCCGCCGCGCGGTGGGCGTCGCGGACCTCGACGTGCAGATCACGGGCAGGGCCCCCTGGCACGCCGCCCAGCGCGTGGCACGCAGCTACGGCTCCGGCCGGGTGTTCCTGGCCGGCGACTCCGCGCACGAGATGTCTCCCACCGGCGCCTTCGGCTCCAACACCGGCATCCAGGACGCCCACAACCTCGCCTGGAAGCTGGCCGCGGTGCTCGGCGGCTGGGCCGGCAAGGGGCTGCTGGAGACGTACGACGCCGAACGCAGACCGGTGGCCGAGGCGACCAGCGCCCGCGCCGCCGCCCGGTCGGCCGAGCACAGCCACCCCGGGTTCGCCCCGCCGCCCGGCGCCGGCAGCGGTCCACAGCGCGGCATCCTCAACGTGGCCCTCGGCTACCGCTATCCGCGCGGCGCCGTCGTCGGCGCCGATCCCGCGGCGCCGGTGGTGCCCGAGCGCCTCGACCTCACCGGTGAACCCGGCAGCCGGGCACCCCACCTGTGGGTGCGTCACCAGGGCGGCCGACTGTCCACGCTCGACCTGTACGAGCGCTCCCTGGTACTGCTCAGCGACGCCGACGAGGGACGGGGATGGCACCGGGCCGCCCTGCGCCTGGCCGAGGAACTGTCGGTGCCGCTCGCCTCGCACCGCTTCGGTGCCGGCGCCGACGGCGGGCTGGTGCCCGAGGACGGCATGGACTGGGCCGAGTGCCACGGGACGACCCGGACGGGTGCCGTGCTCGTCCGCCCGGACGGGTTCGTCGCCTGGCGGTCGCCGGCCGCGGATCCGGAACGTCACCGGGACCGGGCCCCCGACCACGGGCGGGACCGGGACCGGGCCCCGGACCGGGCCGGGCAGCGGATCTCGGACGCGGACGCGGATTCGACGCTGCGTCAGGTCCTGACCACCCTTCTGGACCTGTCCTGAACGGCATGGCGCGAGGCGGGCCGTCACCCGCCTGAGCGCCCCGAGTGGTGGCGCGCGCGAGGCTGCCTGACGGTGGTTCACATCAGGGCCGGGTCATCTCAGCTGACGAAGAACCAGCTGCCCGGCCTTGGTGGAAGGAACCTCAGATGCGCTCTGCTCGCATGATCCTGGCCACGGCGGCGGCTTCTGCCGTCCTCACCCTCGGCGCCCCCGGCGCCTGGGCGGCAGGAGGCGACTGGAACCACGACGACTCCTCCTCCAGCAGCGACTCGTCGCAGGGCAAGGAGCACGGCAAGGAACACAAGAAGGACGGCGACCACCCGCACGGCGGCATGCACACCGGCGGCGGCGCCCTGACCTCCATCACCGCCGACAACTGGGGCAAGGAACACAAGAAGGACGGCGACCACCCGCACGGCGGCATGCACACCGGCGGCGGCGCCCTGACCTCCATCACCGCCGACGACCGGGGCAAGGAACACAAGAAGGACGGCGACCACCCGCACGGCGGCATGCACACCGGCGGCGGCGCCCTGACCTCCATCACCGCCGACGACCGGGGCACGGCCCGCGACCCGAAGCACGACCCGGAGACCTACAAGGACAAGGGCGACTCGGGCCGCGACGACAGCTCCTGGGGCAAGGAGGAGCACGACAACCCGCACGGCGGGATGCACACCGGCGGCGGCGCGCTGGCCTCACCGTCGGTGACCGCGGGCGGGCTGGCCGTCCTGGGCGTCGCCGGCGCCGGCCTGTTCGTCGCCCGCCGCAAGAGGACCGCAGCGGGCGTGGCCTGACCATGTCCTCCGACATAGCCGCCGGGGCCGCCACGAGCGCCGCGTGGCGGCCCGGCCGGTATCCGCAGTCCCCCTCCCCCGGCCTCTCCGGGCCTCTCCGAGTGCCCGCCCCTCCCCGGGCCCCTCGTACTTCCCCCGGGCGCCCTCCCCGGGCGCCTCCTCCGCTGCCGCGTCCGAATGAGGTGGTTCTCGATGGCAGCCCCCGCTTCCTCCGATGCCGGCGGTGATCAGGTGCCGTCCGAGCGTCGTTCCCGCATGAGCCTGACCATGGTGTGTGCGGCGGGCCTGCTGGTCCTGACGGCCGTCCGGCTCGGCGGCCACGAGCCCTCGCCCGCCGTCACCGACAGCGCGCCCCGGCCTCCGGCCGCCGGGCAGAACGCGGTCCCCTACGCCGGCACCGTCAGCCGGATGCCCCGTTCGACGCCCGTGCGCCTGATCATCCCGAAGATCTCGGTGGACGCCCCCTTCACCACCCTCGCCCTCGGCGCCGACGGTCACCTCCAGCCGCCACCGGCCCACGACACGAACCTGGTCGGCTGGTACGGCGCGGGCGCGTCCCCCGGCGAGCGGGGCACGGCGATCATCGCGGGGCACGTCGACACCACCACGTCGGCCGCCGTGTTCGCCAACCTCAACGAGCTCCGCAAGGGCGACGTCTTCCGCATCGAGCGGGCGGACGGCCGCACGGCGTCCTTCGTCGTCGACGACGCGGAGACCTTCGCCAAGAACGACTTCCCCGACGAGCGGGTGTACGCCGACAGCGACCAGGCTCAGGTCCGCCTCATCACCTGTGCGGGCGCATACGACCACACAGCCAAGGACTACACGGAGAACCTGGTGGTCTTCGCCCACCTCCTGTGACACGCCGTCTCCGCAGTCACCCGCGCAGTTCCCACGAGTCGCGCGCTTCCGGGGACGGGCACAGGATCGAGCCACGCAGCCGTCCGCAGCCGACCGCAGTCGACTGGGCATCGCGACCGTCGTGGCGCGCGCCCGTCGCTGCCGCCGCCCGCTCCGCGGCCGGCGTCCCTCCCCCGCGAAGGAGATGTCCGCAGGATGACCACCACGTCCTCAGCCCCCGCAGACCTGCTGACCCGCCAGGTGTCGCAGCGCGTCTCGCAGTCCGTCTTCGACGGCTCCCGCCTCCGTGTCGTCCTCCTCGTGGACGTCTACGACGGGGCACAGCAGCAGTTCCTGGAGGCCTACGAACAGCTGTGCAACCAGGTCGCGTCGGTCCCCGGGCACGTCAGCGACCAGCTGTGCCAGTCGATCGAGAACCCCTCCCAATGGCTCATCACCAGCGAGTGGGAGAGCGCCCCGCCGTTCCTCGCCTGGGTGAACAGCGAGGAGCACGTGCAGATGGTGGAGCCGCTGCACAGCTGTGTCAGGGACACCAGGTCGCTGCGGTTCAACGTCGTCCGGGAGACCGGCGGCCCGGCCGCGGACGCCGCCGCCGGCGACCGCCGGCTCCAGGCGGCGCCGCGGATCGGCGACGGCGTGATCCGCCACGCCCTCACCTTCACCGTGAAGCCCGGCAGCGAGAAGACCGTCGCCAAGATCCTCGCCGACTACGCCTCCCCCGAGCCGAAGGTCGACGACACCACCCGGCTGTGCCGCACCTCCCTGTTCATGCACGGCAACCGGGTGGTCCGCGCCATCGAGGTCCGCGGCGACCTGCTGGCAGCGCTGCGCCACGTCGCCCGGCAGCCCGAGGTGCGGGCCGTGGAGGAGGCCATCAACCCCTACCTGGAGCACGACCGGGACCTCGACGACCCGGAGTCCGCGCGGGTGTTCTTCACCCGGGCCGCGCTGCCCGCCGTCCACCACGTCACGGCGGAGCAGGACGACCCGCGGGCCGAGCGGCACGCCCTGTACTACCCGGCCCGGCCCGAACAGGGCATGCGGCTGGCCGAGCTGCTGGCCCAGCACGACGCGGCGGCAGCGGAGGACACGCACAGCCCCGTCCTGCGCAGCACGATCTTCCAGCGCGACGACGTCGTGGTGCGGCTGATCGACGTGCGCGGCGGCCTGAACGCCGCCGGCCCCGCGCCGGCCCTCGGCCCTCTCGACCCCGCGCAGGCGGCGGAGCTGACGACCCTCCTGGACGACGCCGGCCCGTCGGCGGCGCAGGACGGCGACATCACCCGGCGGCTGCTCGACCTCGCCCGCATGACCCCCGTCACCGACCGCCGCTCTCCCGACGCCTGACCGGGCGCCGGGACTCCACCCCCACGGGCGGGGGCGGCCAAGGACCCACGTCGACACAGCACACGATCGGAGCAACGTCGTGATCACATCCCGTCCCAGAATCGTGGATCTCAGCGAGGTCGAGCCCAACACGCGGCGCGGCGGCGACCTGCGCGCCCTGCTCACTCCCGCCACGGTCGGCTCCACCAGCGGCTTCATGGGGGTGGCCATCATCCAGCCGGGCGACCGCATCGGTGAGCACTACCACCCGCACTCCGAGGAGTTCGTGTACGTCGTCTGCGGGCAGCTGGAGGTGGACCTCGACGGCGAGCCGCACCCGCTGCAGCCCGAGCAGGGGCTGATGATCCCCGCCCACATGCGGCACCGCTTCCGCAATACCGGCAAGGTGGAGTCGCGCATCGTCTTCCACCTCGGCCCGCTGGCCCCGACGCCGCCCGAGGGCCACGTCGACACGGAGGAGACCGGTCCCCTGCCGGTGACCGGCTCATGACCCGGCGTGTGGCGGTCACCGGCATAGGCGTGGTCGCGCCCGGCGGCATCGGTGTGCCCGCGTTCTGGGACCTGCTGGCGAACGGGCGCACCGCGACCCGCGGGATCACCTTCTTCGACCCGGCCGGGCTCCGGTCGCGGATCGCCGCCGAGTGCGACTTCGATCCTGCCGCCCACGGGCTGGACGAGCAGGACACCGCCCGATGCGACCGCTACATCCAGTTCGCCCTGGCCGCGGGCGAGGAGGCGGTCCGGGACTCCGGCCTCGACCTCGCCCGCGAGGACCCCTGGCGCGTCGGGGTGAGCCTGGGCACCGCGGTCGGCGGCACCACCCGGCTGGAGCACGACTACGTGCTGGTCAGCCACGGCGGACAGCGCTGGGACGTGGACCACGCCCGGGCCGACCCGCACCTGCACCGCGCGTTCGCCCCGAGCACGCTCGCCTCCGCGGTGGCGGAGCGCTTCGGGGCGGGCGGCCCGGTGCAGACCGTCTCCACGGGCTGCACCTCGGGTCTGGACGCGGTCGGCTACGCCTTCCACACCGTCGCCGAGGGCCGCGCCGACATCTGCGTGGCCGGTGCCTCCGACTCCCCGATCTCCCCGATCACCATGGCCTGCTTCGACGCGATCAAGGCCACCTCACCGAACAACGACGACCCCGCGCACGCCTCGCGCCCCTTCGACGCGGGCCGCGACGGGTTCGTCATGGGAGAGGGCGGCGCGGTCCTGGTCCTGGAGGAACTGGAGCACGCCCGTGCCCGCGGCGCGCACGTGTACTGCGAGCTCGGCGGCTACGCCACCTTCGGCAACGCGTACCACATGACCGGTCTGACCCGGGAGGGCGTGGAGATGGCCCGCGCCATCGAGACCGCCCTCGACGGCGCCCGGCTCGACCCCACGGCCGTCGACTACGTCAACGCGCACGGGTCGGGCACCCAGCAGAACGACCGGCACGAGACCGCCGCCGTCAAACGGGCCCTGGGCCCGCACGCCTACGACACGCCCATGAGCTCCATCAAGTCGATGGTGGGGCACTCCCTCGGCGCGATCGGCGCGATCGAGGTCGTCGCCTGCGTGCTGGCCCTCACCCACCAGGTGGTCCCGCCCACCGCGAACTACGAGACACCGGACCCCGAGTGCGACCTGGACTACGTGCCGCGCACCGCACGTGAGCGGAAGCTGGACACCGTGCTCTCCGTGGGGAGCGGGTTCGGCGGGTTCCAGTCCGCGGTGGTCCTGACCCGGCCCAGGGAGAGGACACGATGAGCGAACCGCATCCGCGGCGCGCCGCCGTCACCGGCATCGGTGTGGTGGCGCCCAACGGAACCAGCACCGAGTCCTTCTGGAAGTCCACCCAGGAAGGCGTCAGCGTCCTCGACCGGATCACCCGCGAGGGCTGCACCGACATGCCGCTCAGGGTGGCCGGCGAGGTCCGCCGGTTCGATGCGCCGGAGGCGGTCGAGGAACGCATCCTCGTCCAGACCGACCGGTTCACGCACTTCGCGCTGGCCACCGCCGACAGCGCGCTGGAGGACGCCCGGCTGGGCCGGGCGGACACGGGTGAGGACCCGTTCTCCGTGGGCGTGGTCACGGCGGCCGGCTCCGGCGGCGGCGAGTTCGGGCAGCGGGAGCTGGAGCAGCTGTGGGGCAAGGGCAGCCGCTACGTGGGCCCCTATCAGTCCATCGCCTGGTTCTACGCCGCCAGCACCGGCCAGATCTCCATCCGCCGCGGCTTCAAGGGCCCCTGCTCGGTGGTCGCCGCCGACGAGGCCGGCGGTCTGGACGCCCTCGCGCACGCGGCGCGGGCGGTGCGGCGCGGCACCGACGTGCTCGTCGCCGGGGCGACCGAGGCACCGCTCGCGCCGTACTCGATGGCCTGCCAGCTCGGCTACGACGAACTCAGCACCGAACCCGACCCGAACCGCGCCTACCGCCCCTTCACCGGCGCGGCGTGCGGATTCGTGCCGGCGGAGGGCGGCGCCGTACTCGTCGTGGAGGAGGAGACCGCGGCGCGGGAGCGGGGGGCGCGTGTGCGGGCGGTCCTCGCCGGGCACGCGGCCACCTTCACCGGAGCCTCCCGCTGGAAGGAGTCCCGTCAGGGGCTGGCCCGGGCCATCGCAGCCGCCCTCCAGGAAGCCGGCTGCGCCCCGGGGGAGGTCGACGCGGTCTTCGCCGACGCCCTCGGTGTGCCGGAGGCGGACCGGGCCGAGGCGCTGGCGATCGCCGACGCCCTCGGCGCCCACGGCGGGAAGGTGCCGGTCACCGCCCCCAAGACCGGCATCGGCCGCGGCTACTGCGCGGCGTCCGTGCTGGACACCGCGGCGGCGGTGCTGGCGATGGAGCACGGGCTGATCCCGCCCACCCCGAACGTCTTCGACGTCTGCCACGACCTCGACCTCGTGACCGGCCGGGCCCGGCCCGCGGATCTGCGCACGGTGCTGGTCCTCAGCCGGGGGCTCATGGGGTCGAACGCCGCACTCGTGCTGCGGCGCGGCGCCGACGCGTCGTGAGGCGGCGCCGCACGGCCCGACGCCCCGTCAGGGGCGTCGCCCTCACCGATCCATCCGACCCACCCGATCCACCCCACCCCCACAGGAGGGAAACCGCATGAGTGACCGCATCACCGTCGAGGAGCTGTCCGAGCTCATGAAGAAGGCCGCCGGGGTCACCGTCGCGCCCGAGGAGCTCCAGCAGCACTACGACACCGGCTTCGACGTCCTCGGCATCGACTCGCTGGGGCTGCTCGGCGTCGTCGGCGAACTGGAGAAGCGGTACGGCACCCCGCTGCCGCCGGACGCGGAGCGCTGCCGGACGCCGCGGCAGTTCCTCGACCTGGTCAACGGCTCGGCCGTGGCGGGGGCGTGACATGACCGGACACACGCAGAACGAGATCACCATCGGCGCCCCGCTGGACCTGGTCTGGGACATGACCAACGACGTGGCCAACTGGCCTCAGCTGTTCAGCGAGTACGCCTCGGTCGACATCCTGTCCGAGGAGGGGGGCAAAACCACCTTCCGGCTGACGATGCACCCCGACGACAACGGCACCGTGTGGAGCTGGGTCTCGGAGCGGGAGGCCGACCGGGACACGCTGACCGTGCGGGCGCGCCGCGTCGAGACCGGGCCCTTCGCGTACATGAACATCCGGTGGCAGTACGGCGAGGTGCCCGGGGGCACCCGGATGGTGTGGACGCAGGACTTCTCGATGAAGCCGGACGCACCGGTCGACGACTCCTGGATGACCGACAACATCAACCGGAACTCCAAGGTGCAGATGGCCCTGATCCGGGACCGGATCGAGAAGGCGGCGGCCGAGCAGGGCCTCACGCCGGGCCTGGCCGACTGAGCCGCGCGAAGGGACAGCCCATGCACCACACCCTGATCGTCGCCCGCATGGCTCCGGGGTCGGCCCCCGACATCGCGAAGGTCTTCGAGGACTCCGACCGGGGGGAACTGCCCCACCTCGTCGGGGTCTCCCGGCGCAGCCTCTTCCAGTTCGATGACGTGTACCTGCATCTCATCGAGTCCGTGGAGGACCCCGCGCCGGCCATCGCCCGCGCGGCCGGACACCCGGAGTTCCGGGACGTCAGCGAGCGGCTGGCGGCCTACGTCAGCGCGTACGACCCCGCGACCTGGCGGTCCCCGAAGGACGCGATGGCGCACTGCTTCTACCGCTGGGAAAGCGGTCCGACCGCCTGACCGGGGCGTCCGGCCCACCGGCCGCCGGACCCGCCACCACGGCGGGTGCGGCGGCCGGTGGCGTGCGACAGCCGGTGGGTGCGTGGCTCATCCGGGGACCGTGCAGTCGAACGCGTGCAGGTAGGGGTTGACCGGGCCGACGGCGTCGATGACCAGGCCCGCGCCGGTCAGCCGGCCGGACATGCTCTCGGTGGTGTGCTTGGCCCCACCGACGTTGAGCAGGAGCAGCAGGTCCATGGCGGTGCTGAACCGCATCGACGGTGTGTCGTCGACGAGGTTCTCGATGACGACGACGCGCGTGCCGGGTCCGCCTGCCTCGATGACGTTGCGCAGGGTGCGGGCGGTGCTGTCGTCGTCCCACTCCAGGATGTTCTTGATGACGTAGACGTCGGCCCGCACCGGGACGGCCTCCCGGCAGTCGCCGGGCAGGATGCGCACCCGGTCGGCCAGGGCGCCGCCCGGCCGCAGCCGCGGGTCGGCGTTGTCCACCACGCGCGGCAGGTCCAGCAGGGCGCCCTGCATCGACGGGTACTTCTCCAGCAGGCTGGCCAGCACATGGCCCTGCCCGCCGCCGATGTCGGCGACCGAGGTGCTGCCGGTCAGGTCGAGGAACGCGGCGACGTCACGCGCGGACTGCACGCTGGACGTGGTCATGGCGCGGTTGAAGACGTCGGCCGATTCGGGGGCGTCCTCGTTGAGCCAGGGGAAGAACTCCTTGCCGTACAGGTCCTCGATGACGTTCCGGCCGGTGCGCACGGCTTCGTCCAGGCGGGGCCAGGCGTCCCAGGTCCACGGCTCGGTGCACCACAGGCAGATGTCGCGCAGGCTGTGCGGGTCGTCCGCGCGCAGCAGCCGGGACATGTCGGTGTGCGCGAACGTCCCGTCCGGTCGCTCGGCGAAGACGCCGTGGCTGGACAGGGCCCGCAGCAGGCGGCGCAGCGGCCGGGGTTCGGTCCGCACCGCGGCGGCGAGGTCCTCCACCGTCATGGGGGTGTCGCCGAGGGCGTCGGCGACGCCGAGCCTGGCGGCGGCGCGCAGGGCGGCGGCGCAGGCCGCCGCGAACACGAGCTCCCGCATCCGCATGGCCGGCGGCGGGGTGGCGGCCTGCCCCGCGGGCGCGGCCGTCCTCTCGGGGGTGGTGGTCATGTCCCGTCCTTCCTCAGCACAGTCCTGCGGGCAGGGAGGCCTTGCAGGTGTTGTCCTCGAAGGTGTTGCTCCGGCCGGGGTCGGTGTCGACCAGGTCGGCAGGCACGTTGCCGGCGAGCCTGTTGCCGATGACGCGGTTGTCGTCGTTGGTGGCACCCACGAAGCTCTTGAACAGGACGATGCCGCCGGACAGCGGGGAGGTGCCGGCGTTGTCGCGGATCTCGTTGCGGGTGATCAGGGTCTGCTCGGCACCGGTGAGGACGACGCCGGTGCCCTGGAGGGCGGGCAGCCGGTCGGTTCTGGGGCAGGACTTGTTGTTCCGCACGATGTGGTTGCCGCGGACGGTGATGTCGCCGGCTTTGGGGGTGTTCTCGTCGCCGACGACGAACATCCCGGCGCAGTTGGCGGTGATGTGGTTGCCCGCGACGGTGACGTTCCGCAACCGCCGGACGGTGACGCCGATGCGGTTGCCCTCCAGACGGTTGCGCTCGACCACCGTGCCGCGGGTGTCCTCGGCGCCTTCCTCGGACTTGACGGTGTTCGCCAGGAACAGGCCGGCGTCGCCGTTGTCCCGGGCGGTGTTGTCGCGGAGGGTGGCGCGGACGGAGTGCTCCAGGGCGATGCCCCAGACGCCGTTCCTCGCGGCGGTCGTGTTCCGCACGGTCAGGCGGTCGGTCGCCATGGCGAACACCCCGCTCCCGGGGAAGCCGGTGACCGTCAGGTCGGCGACGGTGACGCCCCGGACGTCGCGGTCCTTGGCGCCCATCACGCAGATCCCGTTGCCGCGCGCGGCGCAGCTGCCGGGGGCCTTCGCCGTGCCCGGCGTGATCACGGTGCGGCGGCCGATGCCCCGCAGGGTGAGACCGGGGGTGGTCACCTTGACGCTCTCCCGGTAGGTGCCGGGGAGCAGCAGGACGGTGTCGCCCTCCGCTGCGGCGTCCACGGCGTCCTGGATGGACTGCCCCGGGCGGACCAGGTGGATCGAGGGGACCTGATGGCCGGGGCGGACCGGGGGCCGGGCGCTCGCGGGGGCGGCGGCACCGAGACCGGCGACGAGCAGCGCCGCGAGGCAGGCAAGGTAGGCGATTAGTCGCTTCGTCATATTCTGCACGGTATGTGCGGTTCGGCCCGAGCTCACTGCACCACGCCGTCACGTGCCCCCGGCGCTCACCGTCCGGTGGTCCCGCACCCCCGGAGCGCGCCGGCACCCCCACGGACCCCCGCGGGGGTGTCCGCGGACCCGCCGGCGCGACGGGAGACCCCGCCCGGCACCGGAGCCGCAGGCCAGGGGGCTCTCCTTGCCGCACACCCCCGAGGACCCCGAGCCCCGGCCGCGCCGACCCGTACCGCCGCGTGCGGCGCGCTGCACACGCGGCACGTCCACGGCACCCGAGGGGGGCCGTTCGGGTGCACCTCGGACGCCGGGGGTGCCGTTCGGGTGCGCATCGGCCATCGGGGAGAGCCCTCCGAGTGAGCCTCGGACGTCCGGCAGAGCCGCTCGGGCCCGGGGGCACCCACACCCGTCCGGGTTTCCTGTGACGCGCCTGTGGCAGTCGGAGGACGCCGTCATGAAGCGGGGCGCCGAGGCTGTTCATACGAGAGCAAAGCACTCGAAACGGTCAGCTCCCGCCGCCTCGCCCCCCGCCGGAGGCCCTCATGCGCCCCCTCCTCACCCCCGCTCCGCGGACCACCGGCCCCGTGGCCGCGCTCGCGCCCCGCGAACGGGAGACGCTGCGGCACATCGCCGCCGGGCGCACCTACGTCCAGACCGCCCGCCACATGGGGCTCTCCCAGCACACCGTCGACACCTACCTGCGCCGCATCCGGGCCAAGCTCGACATCACCAGCACCGCCGAGCTGACGCGCGTCGCCGTCGCCCTGGGCCTCTGAGCCCCGGCCGGAACAGCCCGCCCGGCATCTGCACCACGGCGCTCACCCCCGGCCCGAGGAGATCTGGACGGCGGCGATCCGGCGGTGCCCGCCGGCCAGCCGGCGGCGGACGTCACTCCCGGTGCGCAGGGCGACCTTCCCCCGGGTCCGGGCCACCGCCTCGGCCCGGCCCGCCCGCTCGCGTGCCGTCGCGGCACGGTGCCGGGCCAGGGCCGCGATGCCCGCAGGGTCGCCCCCCGGGCTCATGCACGCGCCCTGCGTCCGCCGCCCCGGCCGCACCCCGGACGCCCGCCGCTCCCCGCCGAGGGCACGCCCCCGCGCTCCCGCCGATCCGGTGGGCGGTCCGCGATGCCGGCGGGCCCGGCACCGGCCCGCCCGCCCCCGCCCCGAGCCGCCGTCGGTGGCGGGGCCGGGGCCGCCCGCACCCGGGCGACGAACCGGCGGCGGCTCTGGAACCACCGCGCCCTCCCGTGTGACCGCAGCGGCAAGTCGCCCCACTTGATGGCCTTTTGCCTGATTAGTATGCGTGGCCGCTCCCCGCTGATCGAGAGGACGTCAGATGGCGCGCACGGGCCACCACACCGCACCGACCGAGCCGCGACACCCCTCCCCGCACGACGCGGTGCTGCGTGCCGCCGCCCCGCACGTCGGCCGCCGTAGATTCCTGACCCTCACCGCGGCGGCCGCGGCCCTCGCCTTCGCCACCAACCTGCCCGCGCAGGGCGCCATGGCCGCACCCGTGTCGCGGACGCGCCGGATCACCGAGGACCCGTTCACCCTCGGCGTGGCGTCCGGCGACCCGCTTCCGGACTCGGTCCTGCTGTGGACGCGGCTGGCCCCCGCCCCCTTCGAGGCGGACGGCGGCCTCGGCGAGAAACGCGTTCCGGTGCGGTGGGAACTCTCGCTGGACGAGCGCTTCCTCTCCGTCGTGCGGTCCGGCACCGCCACCGCCTTCCCGGAGTACGGGCACAGCGTGCACGTCGACGTCCGGGGCCTCCCCCCGGCGACCGTCTTCCACTACCGCTTCCGCGTCGGTTCCTGGATCAGCGAGACGGGCCGCACCCGCACCGCGCCCGCCGCGGGCGCCGCCACCCCCGGGCTCAGCCTCGCCTCAGTCGCCTGCCAGCGCTACAGCGACGGCTACTACACCGCCCACCGGCATCTCGCCCAGGAGGACGTGGACATGGTCCTCCACCTGGGCGACTACCTGTACGAATACGCCGTCGACGCGACCGGCGGGGCCCGCGGCTACACCGACCGGCGGCTACCGGCGGTGTTCGACCGCGAGGCCACCACGCTGGCCGACTACCGCATGCGCTACGCCCTGTACAAGAGCGACGCGGACCTGCGGGCGGTCCACGCCGCGCACCCGTTCGTCGTCGCCTGGGACGACCATGAGACGGAGAACAACTACGCCGGCACCGTCGACGAGAACGGCGACCCGCCCGAGCAGTTCCTCGTGCGGCGCGCCGCGGCCTACCGTGCCTTCTGGGAGAACCAGCCCCTGCGCGCCTCCCAGTTGCCGAGCAGCCCGGACGCCCGGCTCTACCGGCGCCTGAGCTGGGGATCCCTCGCCCAGTTCGACATCCTCGACACCCGGCAGTACCGCTCCGACCAGGCCTACGGCGACCGGCCGCACGTGCCCGGCGCCGAGAGCACCGACCCCTCCCGCACGATGACCGGCGACGCCCAGGAGCGGTGGCTGATCGACGGATGGCGGTCGTCGAAGGCCCTGTGGAACGTGATGCCGCAACAGGTCTGCTTCGCCCAGCGCCGGTTCAACCTCGACGCCGTCTCCACGGTCTCCATGGACGCCTGGGACGGCTACCCCGCCTCCCGCCGCCGGGTGATGGACGCGGCGCGGTCCGCGGGCCTCGCCAACTGGCTGGTGCTGTCCGGGGACGTGCACGTCGGCTACGCCTTCGACCTCAAGGAGAACTTCGACGACCCCCGTTCCAGGACCGTCGGCACAGAGCTGACCTGCACGTCCATCGCCAGCGGCCGGGACGGCAGCGTGCGGCCCGACAACTGGGACACGCTCATGACCGCCAACCCCCACATGAAGTTCTACAACGGCAAGCGCGGCTACGTACGCGTCGACCTGGGGCACGACGCGGCCCGGGCCGCCTTCCGCACCGTCTCCGCCGTCACGCGGCCCGGCGCACCGCTCGCCACGGCCGCGTCCTTCGTGACCGAGGTGGGCGAGCCGGGCCTGAAGCCCGCCTGACGAGTGGGCCCCCTCGTCGGGGCCGCATTCCGTGCCGCCGCGGCCGGGTCGGCGGACCGCACGGGCCGGGCCGGGCCGGGACACGGGGCGGCCCGGACACCGAGGCGCGCGGGCGCGCCGGCGGAACGGGCGGGCCGGCGGGCGGCATCCGCAGGGCCGAGGCCCCGGCCCGGGTCACGCCATCCAGAAGAAGACCGCGGTCATCCTCTTCTCCGCCAGCGTGCGGCCGGTGTAACCGGTCGCGCTGTGCACGAGGTTGGCGTGGTAGAGCAGGAGGCGGTTGTACCGGTGGGGGACGTTCACGTCCTCCTCGAAGGCGTCGGGCGCGACGAACCGCGTCCCGAGGGCCTCGACGAGGTTGGTGTGGGGGGCCTGTACGACGTTGCCGCCGAGTCGGCCGCCCGGCAGGGACTGCCGGTAGAAGCTGGTGCCGCAGCCCTTCGGGACGTCGGGGTTGAGGTAGAGCACGGCCGCGTACCGGCACAGGGCGCGCGAGTCGGTGTGCGGGCGGGGCTCGCTCTCGCCCTCGCCGACGACCTGGATGCAGTTGTGGTTGAGGGTGCCGCCGCCGGGCGCCTGCTGCACCCACAGCTCCTTCGCCCCGGTCGCCTTCCTCACCAGCCGCTCCACGCGCGCGAGTTCGCCGGACTCCAGGCCCGGCATGGTGCGCAGCCCCGGCCAGGTCTCCGCGGTGTGGGGATACCCCTTGACCCAGTCGTCCTCGTCCTTGGCCAGGCAGCGCTGCCGTACGGCGTCCACGTCGGGCAGGACGTCGTCCAGCACCCAGTAGTCGCGGCCCCTGGTCGGCTTGCGGTACGGCAGGACGGGCAGGTCCGAGGCCGGGACATGCGGGGAGCGGGGGGACCGCCGGGACGGTGGGGGCTGCGGGAACATGCGGCCGAATGTAGGGCGGGGGCTCGTATCGACTCTCCCGGGAAACGGTCCGGATTCGGCCGGGGAACGGTCAATGTTTCGCCAACCTCGCCGGGGCGCCGCCGGGTTGTCCGCCATCCAGTGGATGTGTCCCCCGCGTCACCGTGGTGCGGGTCTGCCCGCCCGTCCCTCACTTGTGGGGTTTCCTGCCCGTGTCCGGTGCCGCTGGGCTCGGCACGACGGGACTGGTCGGAGTTCCGCACGACGGGCAGGACCCTGCGCGACGCCGTCACGGAGTGGATCGCCGGCTTCTCCCGGACGGCGCCGGCCACCTCGTCGTCGGCCCGTCCGTGGAGGTGCGGGCCGCCGCCGTCACGTACCGGCACGTGGCGAGGGCGGAGCGGCAGTGGGTCGTCCGCTCCGCCGGGCCGCACCCGGCACCGGGGCCGACATCCGGGGCCCGGGCTGGGGGCCCGGGGGCCTACCGCCCGACCGTCGACAGGTACAGCTTGACGAAACGGCTCACGTCCACGTCGAGCGCCACGTCCACCAGCGCGGTCTCGCGGTCCTCGCCGTGGATCTCGGACTCGCCCGGACGGGCCCGGCGGTCGACGATCGTCTGCCCCCGCGTGGGGCCCGGGGCCAGGGCGACCTCGACGGGAAGGAGGCGGGTGGTGAGGCCGGCCGGGTCGGCGACCGTGCAGATCGCGCCCGCGTCGCCGAGTCCGCCGGCCTCCGAGTCGCCGGGATCGCCGTCCGGGGCCGACGGCCGGTGGGCGAGGAGCTCGCCGGCCAGGCGGGTGCCCGCGTCGGGGTCGGCACGCAGCCGCCGCACGAGCGGGCCGGGCACCACGACCCGGCGGAACACGTCCAGGCCGTACATCGTGATCGGAACGCCGGCCGTGAGCAGGATCGCCGCGGCCTCCGGGTCGTGCCAGACGTTGAACTCGGCGACCGGGGTGGCGTTCCCGATCTCCACCGCGCCACCCATGAACACGATCCGCTCGATGTTGCCGGTGACCTCCGGGTGCGTGCGCAGCAGCAGGGCGATGTTGGTGAGCGGGGCCGTGGGGACCAGCGTCACCGGGCGCGGCGAGGCGAGGATCTCGCGGCGCAGCAGCGTCACCGCGTCGACGTCGGCGGGGGTGCGGGTGGGCGCGGGCAGGCCGAGGTCGCCCATGCCGTCGCCGCCGTGCACGTGCCGGGCCGAGCGGGCGGGCTCGACCAGCGGGCGCTCGGCGCCCCGGGCCACGGGGATGTCGGGCGCCCCCGCCTGCTCCAGCACGGTGAGGGTGTTGCGGACCACCCCGTCGACGTCCGTGTTCCCGGCCACGCAGGTGATCGCGCGCAGATCGATGCCGGGGTGACGTACGGCGAACAGCAGGGCGAGAGCGTCGTCGACGCCCGTGTCGCAGTCGATGATCACGGGCACGGGCGGCTGCGGATGACCGTTCACGGCGGACTCCTTCCGTCGTCCCGACCCTATGCGCCGGGCCCCGGTCCGGTACCGCGCGCCGCGGCCCGCGTTCCGATCGGTCGTCCGTGCCCGCCGCGGCCCTCACCGGCCGAGGGACCCGGCGGCCCTCGCCCCGCGCGTCCTCTCCCCCGCTCGTCCCGTTCCCGCCTCCCCCCGCGGTGGCCGGGCGGCCCGCGCGGGCACCGCTGCGGTGACGCGGCGCCGCGCGGCTCGGGGAGGGGCAGCCGGGTGTCACTCACCCGACAGGACCACCCCACTGGCATCCCGACGATCAAGCTGCTGACCTGGTGAAACGCACCCCTCCTCCGGCAAGGAGCCCCGATGCACCGCCCCCGCGCCCACGTCCTCCTCGCCTCGGCCGCTCTCGGTACCGGCCTCCTCCTGGCCACCACCGGCTGCTCGGGCACCTACCTGAAGATGGGGAAGCCCGCGGCCGGGACCTCGAAGTCCGGCGCGGCGGCGGCCTCACCGGCGTCCACCGCCCCGCCGTCCCCCGCCGTCTCCGCGCTGACCGCGGCCCAGGCGCAGTCCGCCCTCGTCACCGCCGCCGACCTGGGCGAGCCGTGGGGGCCCACGCAGGGCGCGGCGACCTGGCGGGACACGCTGCTGAAGGCGCGGACGACGAACCCCGAGTGCCAGCACCTGCTCGACGTCCTGTACGCCGACGAACTCCTCGGCGGGGGGAACCGCGCGGTGATCGGCCTGGACGACTTCGACACCGGGGCCCAGCTGCACTACCAGGTCGCCACCCGGCCCCGTGCGGACATCGACCGCACCGTGGCCTGGTTGCGCACCCTGCCGCAGAAGTGCGCGCGGTTCACGGCCACCACCACCAGCGCCGGCGACCAGTACGTCCAGGTCCTGGACCACCGCCTGCCGGACGCCGGCGACGACCGCCAGGGCCTGCGGGTCACTGTCACCGGCCCGGTCGCCGAGGACACCGGCGAGGCCCCGGTCCTCACCCTGGACGTGGCCGTCGTCCGCGTCGGCGGCGACGCCCTCGCCGTCACCGACGGCGCCCTGGGCGAGGTTCCCGACGACGCCACCGCGGCGGCGGCGCAGCTCGGCGCGCAGCGCCTGGCGGAGGTCCGCAAGCAGGGGCGCGTACTCGTCTGAGCAGGTCGGGCGAAGTCCGCCGGGCCCGCAGCGCCCCGAAGGGCGCGGGGAACTGCACGACCGACCACGACGGGAGCCCCCGTCGGCAGACGTCGCACCACGGCACGCCCAGCGGTGCGCCCGGTGCTGTCCGGCGGGCCTGCCTCCGGCCGGTACAGCACCGGGTGAAGGACCGGGTGGCGGGGCCTACCGCCGGAAGGACCAGGGGTCCGGGCGCCGCGGTGCGGTGCCCGGGCCGTCACAGCGGCGGCTGGGCCGGGGCCGGGCCGAGGGTCGTGGTGCCGGGGGCGGTGCGGTGGCCGAGGCCGGTGCGGTATGCGTCCAGGGCCGCCTCCACCCGGCCGGAGCGGCGCAGCAGATCGCCCAGCAGGCGGCACAGGTCGGCGAGATCGCCGGCCGCGCCGGCCCGCTCCAGCAGGCTGAGCGCGCGCACGTAGTGCTCCTCGGCGGCCTCCGAGTCGCGGCCGTCCTCGGCGATGATGCCGAGCAGGCGGTGCGCGGCGGCGGCGTGGACGGCGCCGCGTTCGGAGGAGAGGTCGCCGAGGACGTCGTGGAGCAGCGCGGACGCCTCCTCGGACCTGTCGCGCCGGTGCAGGACGTCGGCCAGTTCGACGGCGACCTGGCTGCTGTAGAGGCCGGCCCGCTTGGCAGTGAGCATGGTGAGCGCCTCCCGCAGCTCCTGCTCCGCCCGCTCCAGCCGGCCGCCCTGCGCGTACACGTAGCCGCGCATCCAGTGGCAGTTGGCCAGCTCGGTGCGGATCTGGAGCTGGCGGTACAGCTCGGCCGCCTTGGCGAGGGAGGCGTCGGCCTCGGTGAGGCGGCCCTCGGCGAGGAGGGTGCGGGCGACGGAGCGGTGCATGCGGGCGACGAGCGCGGGGTCGTCGACGCGGGGCGCGAGGGCGAGCGCGAACTCGGCGGCCTGTGCCGCGCGGGCGTGGGCGCCCATGTCCATGTAGGGGCCGATGACAGAGGCGTAGAGCAGCAGGAGGGCGTCGGGGTCGTGCAGGCCGCCGCGATTGAGTTCGTCGAGGGTGGACTCCAGGAGGTAGACCGCGTACCGCAGCTCCCCGGCGAGGTAGTGGGAGACGGCCCGGCCGCGCAGCGCGGGGACCCGGACGGGCAGCGGCAGACCGGCGAGAGCCTCCTCGGCCCGCTCGAAGCAGCGGCGGGCGTCGCTGATGTCCCCGGTGTCCAGGGCGCACTCGCCCAGTCCGAGCAGTGCGGTGGCCAGGACCTCGTCGAGCCCGTACCCCTCCGCCTCGGCCAGGAGCGCCGCGTACTGCTCCCGGGCGTGCTCGGCCTCGCCGGTGGCGAGGGTGCGCTGCGCCTCGGTCAGCCGCAGCCGCAGGTCGGTCACCAGCCGGGCCGGCCGACCGGTCGCCAGCTCCTCGAAGGCGACGCCGAGCCGCTCGGCGATGTGCCGCAGCGCCGCGTCGGAGGGCCGGACCCGGCCCGCCTCCAGCGTGGAGATGTAGGCGGGCGTGTACGTCGGTTCCGCCAGCTGCCGCTGCGTCAGTCCGCGTGCGCTGCGCAGACGTTGCACCCGTCGCCCGATGACCTCGGGCTCGTCCCGCTCACCCACTGGTCCCTGTCCCCCCGACTCCGCTGGGCCCTCTTGCCGTTGCCCGCTGTGAGCCCCTAGGTTAAACGGCGGATTAAGCCCGCTTAACCGCTTCGGCGAGGGGTGGTCGTACCGCTCCGGACCGTCGCTGTCCGTCGTAGCCCGTGTCTGCCGGTCGTTGCCCGTCGTTGCCCGTCGTCGCCATGCGAGGTTGCCGTGCTCGGACGCCCCTCCGCACGCCACGGACGCCCCTCCTACCTCAGGGCGCTCGCCGCCGCCGTACTCACCGTCGCCGCGCTGGTCGCGGCCGCCAACGCGGGGCCGGCGAGAGCCGCCGAGGACCGTCCGGCGGCCCCGGTGGCCCAGGCCCGCTGAGCCCCGGTCCGTCCGCGGAGCCTGCCCTCGCACGTCCGCAGAGGGCTCGGCCCCCTCGCGTGACCGATGCCTCCGGCGCGTCCGCTCAGCGGGACAGCGCCTTGCGCAGCGCCTTGTCCAGCCGGCCGGCCAGCTCCGCGTCGGTCTGCGACCCGTCGTCGAAGAGGGGTTGCAGTGTGGCGGTGAGGATCTGGGTGAAGGGGCCGTAGAGGGGTGTGCGGGGGCGTTGCACCGCGCGCCGGAGGGCGGGCAGCAGGACGTCCTGCGCGTAGCGGGGGCGTCCGGCCGCGTCGCGGGGCATGCGGTCGGTGGTCTCCCCGCTCGCGGAAGCCGACGGGGAGGCGGCGGACGCGGCGGCCGGCGCGTTGCCGTGCGTGCAGGACAGGTCGTCGTCGGTGTAGGCCGAGGTGCGGGTCGCCGCGAAGCCGGCGTCCAGGAGGCAGCGTTCGCTGCCGGGGTCGGTGAGGAACCTGATCAGTGCCGCCGCGTCGCGGGCGTGCGGCGAGGACTCGGTCACCGCCAGGTTCTGGCCGCCGAGCACCGCCTTGCCGGGCAACGCGGCCACACCCAGTCGGCGTTCGGAGAACCTCTGGTACAGGGGGCCGTACGCGGACGGCCAGTGGCGCAGGAACGCGGTCCGGCCGGCCTGGAAGTCGTTGAGGGTGTCCTGCTCCGCGGAGTCGTACGCGTGGTCGAGGGTGTAGGCCGGGCTCGTGCGCTGCCGCAGCTCGCCCACCCCGGTCGCCAGGTCCTGCACGGATCCGGTGTAGCGGCCGTCGGAGTCGGTGAGCGCGAAGTCCTTCACGACCGACGCGAACGCCTCGACGGCGTTGACGGTGCGGCCCTCGTGGCTGTCGAGCTGGCTGGTCCAGCCGGCCTCGTACCCCTGGGGCGGGTGCCGGTCGAGGTAGTTCATCAGCTTCCGCAGCTGCGGCCAGGTGATGCCCTTGGACAGGTCGGTGTTCTGCACGTGGGCATCGGCGAGGAAGTCACGCCGGTAGTACAGCAGCCCGACGTCGCTGTTGAAGGGGACCGCGTAGCGCTTGCCCCGCCAGTCCGCGGTGGCGGCCACCGAGGGGATCAGGTCGCCGGGGTCCACCACGGCGGCGTCGTCCAGCTGCCGGATCAGCCCGGCCTCGGCGAACTCCGGTATCCAGGTCACATCCAGGTTCACCACGTCGTACCGGGAGCTGCCCGACTGCAGCGCTCCGAGCATCTGGCTGCGCTGCTGGTCGGCGGAACCGGGCAGCTCCACGAGGCGCGCCCTCCGGGTGGAGCCGTCCCGACTGTCGTTCCAGGCGTCGATGAGCCGCTGGCGGATGCCGTTCTTGCCGGTGACGTCCCGCCCGCTGGCCACCACGATCTCGTCCCCGGCCCCGGGCGCCGGCGACCGCGGCCCTCCACTCGGCCCGCCGGTGCATGCGGTGAGGACCAGCAGTGTGATCGACGCCAGCACCGCCCCGGTCCGCCGGTGCGTCCTCGTGCGTCCCCCGATCCGCATGTGTGTCCCCTCCTCGCCGCGGGCTCGTGTCCGCTTGCTCACTCGGCCCCCGTTCCGGTGCGGGCGACCTCGTCGTGCAGCGCGGGGCCGAGGTCGTCGCCCGTGTCCAGGCACCGCCCGCCGGCGGCCGCGGCGATCTGCGCGTCCACGCGGTCCGGGCCGCAGCCTCCGCCGTCCAGCGACACCACCGCCACCGGAACCCCCGACTCGGCGGCCAGGTCCAGGACGGCGGTGCGGTTGCCGCCGGTGAGCCGGTTGTTGTCCTCGTCGTCGGTGATCAGGACGATCAGCTGGGGCCGGTCGTCGTCGCCACCGCGGCGCGCCATGTCGCCGAGCGCTGCCAGGAGGGCTCGGTGCGGGTCGGCCTCGACCTCGTGGACCGCCGTACGGGAGGCGTCGAGCAGGATCCGCTCGGCGTCGGCCCTCTTGTGCCGTCCGAACGACAGCAGCGGGGCGTACCCGTCGCCGGAGGTGCCGTACATCGCCCACACCCCGTACTCGTCCTGGTCACCGAGGCCGCCGAGGGACTGCCGGATCAGGCCGGGGCCGCCGGTCGCCCCCTGCCACCACGTGCCCATGGACCCGGAGCTGTCCAGCAGGAACAGGACCCGGCCCGGCCCGTTGGCGCTGCGGTACTGCTGCAGCGCCGCGGTCATCGCGAGCCGCTCCGCCGACGGCTGGGAGCGCCCCGGGTCGTCGAGCACCCCCTCGGCGGACTCCCGGGCGAGCAGGGGGTGTCCGGCGTCCGCGGAACGGAAGCCCGCCGCGCCGAGGACCTGCCGCCCGCCGTCGCCGTACAGCCAGTCCCGGAACGCCTGCACCGCCGTGTTCCGGCGGGCCTCGTCGCGGTCGGCGTCCTTCCAGCGCACGCGGACGAACGCCGGCTGGAGGGCCGGAACGTCGCGCGGGTACTCGGCGACCCGCGGCACCCGGTTCGTGGCCTTGCAGGCCACGCCGCTCTTCAGCAGGAACTCGGGGACGAGGGCCGCCGTCCGCCGGTCCACCGCGGCGTCCTCGGGCAGGTCGCACAGCAGCTTCGCGGCCGTCGGCGCGGGCACCCCGGGCTGTGCGAGTTCCTGCTCGGCGGTGCGCGCCCTGCCGCCGTCGGCGTACAGACCCATCGTCGCCAGCAGCGCGGAGTCGGTGTGCTCCGGGTCGGGGCGGCGCGTCTCGGCCGGCGGCTGCAGCTGCTTCAGGGCGTCCAGCAGTTCCGCCAGCGGGCGGCCGGTGCGTTCGGGGCGGTCGGCGGCGAGGTTCTCGGGCACGGCCAGCACGGTGGGCGAGTAGGCCAGCGGTTTCTGTTCCGGCTCCAGATCGGCGTACGAGCGCACGGGCCGGTCGACGACGACGCGGGTGACGTCGGCGACGGTCGCGGGGATCCACACGTCCGGCTGCGGGCCGATGTCCCGCTGGGGATCGTCGTCGTCCTTCAGGGGCTCCTGCCAGGCGTCCGTGCGCTCGCGCAGCGCGGTCACCGTGTCGGCGGCGTCCGCGCTGTAGACGGTGATGCCGGCGCGGCGGCAGCCGTGCTGGGTGTTCGCGTCCGAGTCGAGGAAGGTGTCGGCGGCCTTGTCGACCGTCGGTTCCAGTTCGGGGTCGGTGAGGACGCGCAGCTCCAGCGGTGGGGCGCAGAGGCCGTCGTGCCCGATCAGGCGGGCGATGCCCCAGCCGCCGCAGCCCGCGGCGAGGAGGACCAGCGCGAGCAGCAGGCGGAAGCGCAGCCGCAGGCCCCGCATCCGGGCGGCAGCGGACCGGACGGCTGCGCGGAGGCGGACCGGCCCCGTGGAGGACGACTCCGTTTCCGGATTTGCCGGTTCCGGAATATCGGGTTCCAGATCCTCTGGTCCGGAGACCCCACCGCTCCGGAGGAGCACCTCCTCCCCCGGTTCCCACACCCCCTGCGGGTCCTGTGCGTCGTCGAGCGCGGTCCGGTGACCGGCGGCGGCCATGCGCTCCTTGAGCCGCGCATACAGCCCACCGACCGACAACTCGCCCTCCTCCGAGAGGACGTGCACCAGTTCTTCGGTGAACGGCGTGGCGCCGCCGCCGTCACCGGCGTCGATGAGCCGGTTGGACTGCACGCTCATCAGGAGCAGCGCCTTGCGCCGCATGCGGTGGTCGAACCGGTGCCAGGCCGCCACCGCGTTGCCCGCGTAGCAGCAGTCGAGGACGACGACGACCCGCTCGGCGCGGCTGCCGACCAGCTGGGCCAGGACCTCGGTGAGGGGAACCGCGTTGGGGAAGGCGTCGTGCCCTCCGGCGACCACGCGCGCGTTGCTCATCTGGAGGAACAGCTCGTCGCCCGCCTTGGTGACGATGGCGTGCCCGGCGAAGTAGAGCAGGAGCAGCCCCTCGGTCTCCCGGGCGACGTGGCGCAGCGCCTCGTTGAAGACGTCGTGGGACGGCGACGCGCAGTCGGTCGTCCGGCCCGTCTCGAACAGGCCGGTCCGGTGCAGTGCGTCGCGGAGCCGGAGGCGGTTGTGCCGGACGCCGGGGAGCTGGCCGGGCACGCCCTCCCGGTCGTCCGGCCGGACATGGTCGTACTCGGACACACCGACGAGCAGCGCCCCGTTCACCTTGCCCCGCGGGTCGTAGCGGTTCACAGGTCTAGCTCTCGTCGGAGTCCAGCTCGCTGATGGTGGGCCGGGGCGGCTCGCCGCTCTCCACCTGCCGGCGGTTGGCCAGCCAGGCCTTCACGGCCCGTTCGACGTGCTCGATCAGGGACGTGGCCGTCACCGTGGCCGTGGATCCGACGATCACCAGCAGGATCTCCGTGCCGAGGCCCATGTGCCGGCCGTCGGGCTCGTCGGTGCGGTGCCGTTCCTCGACCGTCACCCGGTGCGCGCGTATCAGCTCCGCCAGCGGCTGCTCCTGCTCCAGCCACGTCTTCAGAGCACTGACGTCGCTGCCGCCGACGCCCCCGTCCAACCGGACCCGTACGCCTGAACCGGCCACTGCATCCCCCTCAGCCATGGGCCACATCATGGCACCGCCCGGGTACGGTGCGGGAGGGCTCGTACGCGCTCCGTACCGGCGTGGGCACCGGCCGTCCCACACCTCACTGCGCCTCGCGTGCGCCTCTCAGTGCTGCGTCTGCAACTCCCTGAGCTGGCGCCGCACATGGTCCAGCGCGCCGCGGCGCCGGCCCGGTACCCGGCCGCGCAGTTCGGCGAGCGCGAGGCCCAGTTCGCGAGCCCGGGCGGGGTCCCGGACCGCGCTCCACTGGTGGTGGGCGCGGTCCGCGGCAGCCTCGACCTGCGGTGCGTCCGCGGCCTGCCCGGCGGCCAGCCGCGCCCCGGCCACCGCGAGCCAGGTCCGGCAGCTGCGGGCCGCGTCCCCCGCGAGCATGGCGAGGTCGGCCCGCACCTCGGCCCAGTGCAGCGCCTGGTCCGAGCCGGGCCCGTGTGCCCGTGCGGCCTCCTCCTCCAGCCGTGCCGCGAGCGCGTCGGCGTCGGCGTGCCGCCCCGCCTGCACGGCGGCGGTGAGGGAGGCGTGCGGGTCGGGTGCCGCGGAGGCGGGGCGCGGGCCGGGAACCTCGGGGAAGGCGGGCACGGTCGGGGCAGCGGGCACGCCGGGCGTGCCGACCGAACCGGGCGTGCCGTTCGGGTCCGTCGCGCCGGGGGCGGCGGCTGGGCCGGGTACGCCGGACGGTCCGCCGGGGTGGGCCAGCACCAGGTCGCCGGCCGTCTCGCCGCCGAGCCGGTCGAGCACCTGCTGGTGCAGTGCGGCGGTCGCGGGCCGCCGCCCGCTCCGGAGCACCGTCGCGGCCGTCCGCATGTACGCCGGCGTCCCCAGCGTCCACCTGCCGGGCGGCGGCGCGATCCGCCCGTGGACGGCGTGGCCCGCGCCGCAGTCGAGGACCGCGCCGCCCCGCAGCCACTGCCAGCTCTCCGCGTCGGCGTGCAGGTCGAGGAGCAGGCAGGTCGATCCCGCGGGCCGCAGCCGGAGCTCGTCGCGGAACCAGTGCCAGGGGAAGCCGGTGTAGCGCACGGTCGCCGGGGTCGTCCGCGCCAGCGCCAGGTGGGGCAGGCGCTGGCGCCGGTCCAGGTGCAGTTGCCCGGTGACGTACACGGTGAGCGGGCCGGTGGCCGCCGCGGCGGCCCGCAACCGGGTCAGCACGGCCTGCGGTTCCAGCGGGTCGGCGAGTTCGACGACGTTGGCGGTGTCGGTGCCGGCGAGCACCGCCGGCGGCACGGCGGCGAGCACGGGGAGCACGGACGCCGCGTCCACGAGCCGCCCCTTGCCCGCCGGCGCGGCGGCGAGCAGCAGCACGGTTCCGGGCATCGGCCGCTCCCCCTGGTGGTCCGCTCGGTCCTGCGGCCCGCTCGGTCCTGCGGCCCGCTCGATCACGTACGGCAGCACCGTAGCCGCTGCGGGTGCGCACCGGGCACGTGCCCCGGGTCCGCGGCCCCCGTCCGCAGGAGGCGTGCCCCGGGTTCGCGGTCCCGTCGGGTCAGCCGGGACGGTTCAGCGCCGGCGCAGCGCGAACACCGTCGTGTCGTCCGCCAGGTGCCCGCCGCTGTGCCGCAGTGTGCCGTCCCGGACGAAGGCCACCAGCCGGTGCGGGTCGGCGAGCCCGGGGTCGGTGGCGAGCGCGCGGGCGAGGTCGTCGTCGAGGGGGTAGAACGCGCCGGAGGCGTCCCGGGACTCGGTCACGCCGTCGGTCACCAGCAGCACCGTCTCGTCGGGCGCCAGCGCCTCCCGCCGCATCTCGGGCAGCCCGTCGCCGAGGTCGGTCAGGCCGAGCGGGAGCCCCCCGCCCGTGGTGAGGGACCGCAGGCCGGCCGCGCTGACCACCAGCGGGGGTTCGTGGCCGAAGACGACCACCTCGACGACGCCGGCCTCGTCCACGGGGAAGCCCAGCAGGACGGCGGTGGCGAAGCGGTCGCCGCCCTCGCGGCCCAGGGCGACGAAGTGGCCGCGGTGCCGCACCATCCGTGTCTCCAGGCGTTCGGCGACGGTCGCCAGGTCGGGCTCGTGGTAGCCGGCCTCGCGGAACGTGCCGAGCAGGGCCGCCGCCGTCTCCACCGCGGCCAGCCCCTTGCCCTGTACGTCACCCATGAGGACGCGGGCGCCGTGCGGGCTGGGCTGGATGTCGTAGAAGTCGCCGCCGACGCGGGCGTCGGTGTCCGCGGCGAGGTACACCTCGGCGTGGTCGACGCCCCCGAATCCGGGCGGCAGGGAGCGCAGCACGGTGCGGCGGGTCGTCTCCGCGATGTGCATCATGTGCAGCATCCGCTCCTCGCCGCGCACCCGCACCACGCAGGCCAGGGTCGCCAGGCCGCCGCCGACGGCGACGAGGACGAAGTCGCTCAGCCCGGCCAGGTGCCGATCGGGACCGAAGTCGTCGACGACGACGTACGTGGCCAGGGCGAGCACCGCGAAGACGGCCGTGCCGCGCAGACCGCAGATCGCGGCGGCGATGCCCGGAACCAGCACGATCCAGGAGACGATCCGGAACGACGCCGGGGTGTTCACGTCGGCCGCCGCGATGGCGGCGAGCAGCAGCAGCGGCGGCAGCCAGGCCACGCTGCGCCCGCGGACGCGCAACAGCTGGTTGCGCTGCACGCCGTGGCGCCGCACGGGGCCGGGATCCCCGTCGAGCAGGCGCGGGCTCCCGTCCCACCCCGTCTCGCGTCCGGCACCGCTCACCGGCCCAGCGAATCACGGGGCCGCACGGCCCGCATCAGCTGCCGTCGTCGGCCTACGCCGACTTGCCCACGGCCTCCGCCAGGTGTGCTCTGGAAGGCGGGGCGAGGAGAGAGGAGTCCCCTCATGGCTCACGCGGCGCCCGTGCCCACTGCCGGCACCCTTCACGGACCACTCAGCATCCGGCCCAGGCCCCGTCGGAGGCCCACCACCCGGCTGCCCGACGTCTTCAGTCCGCGGGTCCACACGACGGCCCGGTTCGGCATCCCGGTCGCCCTCGGGCTCGTCTACGGCTACTGGGCCGCGGCCAACCGGCGCAACGGCGGGCCCATCACCGGCTGGAACGTGCTGTTCGGGTTCGTGACGACGATCGTGTTCATCGTGCTGTGCATCGCCGTGATCCTCTTCGCCCCGAAGCTGAAGCGCGAACTGCACTCGGCGGTGAAGTCCGCGTTCGCCGGTGCCGCGGTCGGCTTTCTCATCAGCCAGAGCGGGGTGTCCGTGCTCACCTGCGCGGGCATCGGCCTGGCGTTGAGCGCGGGAATCTTCATCGTGTTCTTCTACCGCTACTACACCCACGAGGACGCCGCGGGACACCGGATCCGCTGAGCCGCCCGGCACCGCGCACCGTCGAGGCACACACGTGAACCCCGGTGTGGTGCACCGGGGACCGACCCGCACGGGCCCCGGCGCAGCGCACCGTCAAGCACACACGTGAGCCCCCGTGCACTGCACCGGGGACCGACCCACACGGGCCCCGGCGCAGCGCACCGTCAAGCACACACGTGAGCCCCCGTGCACTGCACCGGGGACCGACCCACACGGGCCCCGGCGCAGCGCACCGTCAAGCACACACGTGGGCCCCGGTGTGGTGCACCGGGGCCCACGTTTCCCTCATCCCTCCACTCACCGGACGACCGGGGGGACCAGTCAGCCCCGGCCGCCCGACGAGGTTCCTGGAGCCTCCGCTGCCACCGTCGCCCTTCGGCGTGGGCCGGCGGGGCCGCCGCCACCGCGGTACCGGCCGCCGTGACGGCGAGGGTGCCACCGGTGGGCAGGGCCGCGGCCGTGGTCCGCAGGGCCGGGGTGGTGCGCATGATCGGCCTCCTTCTCCCCAGCACCAGGAAACACCCGTTCAGGTGAACCCTCCACCGGAGAGCGGAAGTACCTCTTCCGGTACCGCACTCCCCACTCCTGCATATGCCCGAGGCATGCGCGTCACTCGCGCGGGCCGACGCCCCGCACCCCGCCCCAGCGCGCCTGCCCGTACCGCCGCGCCCGCGGCCCCCGCCCGCCGTTCACCGGGCGCTCACCACCACCCGTACGGCGTCCGCCCGCTCGCGTGCCCGCCGACCAGCGGGGTTGCCTGGAAGGGTGTCCCGACGTCTCAGGACCGCCGCGTCGGCCGTCCTCATCGCCCTGGCGTGCCTGCTCGTGCCGTTCGGCACGCTGGCGGCCTGGGCGGCGTACGGCCTCGCGGACACCGGACGGTACGTCACCACGATGGCGCCGCTCGCCGCCGACCCGGACGTGCAGGGGCAGATCGCGGACACCGTCGGCAGCGGGATCCTGCGCCGGGTGGACGGCGGTGCGGCACGCAGCGCGATGGGCCCCTTCGTGCACGACGCGGTCCGTTCCTTCACCCGCACCGAGGCCTTCCGCACCGCCTGGGACACCGCCAACCGGGCCGCCCACGACGCCGTCCTGAGCGCCCTGAGGGAGAAGGCCGACCGCCCGGTCACCGTCGACCTGGCCCCCGTGACCGCCCAGGTGAAGCGCCGACTGGCCGCCGACCACGTGCCGTTGGCCAACCGGATCCCGGTACGGCACACCGAGGTCGCGCTCCTGCGCCCCGACGAACTGGGCCGCCTGCGGAAGGGGTACGAGGTGCTCGAAGTCGCCGGATTCTGGCTGCCGGTGTCGACCGTCGCCCTGGCGGTCGCCGGTATCGCGCTGGCCGCCTGCCGGCGGCGTGCGGTCACCGCGACCGCCCTCGGCACGGCACTCGGCGGCACACTGCTCGGCCTGGCGGTCGCCGTCGGCCGCCGCCTCACCCTGCGCGACCTGCCCGACGAGGTCTCCCACCCGGCCGTCGGCGCCGTCTACGACGCCCTCACCGCCACCCTGCGCACGGCGGCCTGGCTGCTGCTCGCCCTCGGTCTCGCCGTCGCTCTGGGCATCTGGCTCTCCGGCTGCTGCACCCGCGCGCTGCGACGGCGGCGGGCCCGCGCGGCACCCGCGGGGGAGCCCGCTCCGCGGCCGTCACGCGCACGACTCTGACCGCGTCGGCGCACATCGGCTCGACCCGCGCCCCACGCCTCGCACCCACCGGCCGACGCACCGCACCCGCCACTCGGCGCGAGGAGGAATCGCGAGGAAGAATGCGGGGCGGGGCGCCGCCGAGCGGAAGGCCGGGACGTGGACCGGGACATGGACACCGCGACCGCGGGGACGACGACCGCCGAGTCGGGCGGACCCCGCCGGAGCGGAACGGAACGGCGCGGCGCGGCCTGGACGGCGGGACTGCTGCTGGCCGGGGTCGGCACGGTCGTCGGCTGCCGGGCCGCGGACACCGACGGCATCACGCCCGTGCCTCAACTGCTCGCCTTCCTGCCGTGGCTGCTCCTGCCCACGGGCGCCGCGCTGCTGCTGGCGCTGCTCGCCCGCCGGCGGACCGGTGCGGTGGCGGCGGTGGTCGTCCTCGGGCTGCTGGCCTGGTACACCGAGCCGTACGGGAAGGCCCGGGGCCCCGTCGGTGCCCCCGTCGCGTCCTTCCGGGTCCTGACGTCGAACGTCGAGTTCGGCCGCGCCACCGGCGCACTGGCCGACGCCGTGCGCCGGGAGGAGCCGGACGTCGTGTTCGTCGAGGAGTGCGACGTACGGCGGTGCGAGGCCGTGCTGCGGCGGGAGTTCGCCGGAACCCACCCCTACCTGCAGGCCGTCACCGCCTCCGGCTCCGCGGGGTCCCTCGTCCTCAGCCGCTTCCCGCTCACCGGCACCGCGGGCGTACCCGGCACGATGGGCATGCCCGGTGCCGTCGCCGACGTCCACGGCCACCGCGTACGGCTGCAGCTCGCGCACCCCATGCCCCCGCTGCCCTCCCAGCTCGGGCTGTGGCGCCACGATCTCGGCTCCCTGCACGACTTCGCCGCCGCCGACCCCGCCGCGCCCACCGTCCTGGCCGGCGACTTCAACGCCTCGCAGGACCACGCCGCGTTCCGCCGCATCCTCGACACCGGCCTCCAGGACGCCGCCCTCCTCGCCGGGCACCCGCGCACGCCCAGCTGGCCGACCCGCACCACCCCGCTGATCGGCGCCCAGATCGACCACGTGCTGCTGTCGAGGGACTTCTCGGTCGCCCGGGCCCGGTTCCTGGACCTGCCGGACACCGACCACCGCGCCCTGCTGGTCGACGTCGTCCTCCACCGGCGGCGGTGATCCGGACGGAGCCGCAGGCCACCCGCCCATAATGGGCGCATGTCCCGCGAGTTTCCCATCGGCCTGAACCCTCCCGACTGGCTGATGCGGAACCTCCGCCCCGAGCAGAGCCCCGTCAACCGGCCCGCCGCCGCCCGCGCCGCCGTCGCCATGGCCCTCCCCCTGGCGCTCGGCCTCGCCACCGGCCGCACCGACTACGGCGCCCTCGCCTCCATGGGTGCCCTGTTCGGCGTCATCGGCGACACCGCCGACGCCTACCGCATGCGCCTGCTGAACATCGCCGTGCCGCAGCTGTTCGGCGCCGTCGGCATCACCCTCGGCTCGCTCGTCCACGGCCACGGCTGGACGGCGGTAGCGGTCGTCACCGCCGTGGCCCTGCTCTCCGGGATGATCTCCACGATCGGCGCCGTGGCCTCCGTGTCGGGGCTGTTGCTGCTGCTCAACACCGTGCTCGGGGCCGGGCTGCCGATGCCCGATCCCTGGTGGCTGCCGGCACTGCTGGTCACCGGAGGCGGTCTGCTCGTCCTGGTGCTGGCACTGCTGGCCTGGCCCCTCAGGGCCGGGGTGCCCGAGCGGACAGCCGTCGCACGGACCTACCGCACGGTCGCCGACCTGCTCGCCGCGTGCGGCGACGACACGGCGTACACCACCGCCCGGTACACCGTCACGCAGTCGCTGAACCAGTCCTACGACCTCGTCCTGGCCCGGCGCACCCGCCACCACGGCCGCAGTGGGGAACTGACCCGGCTGCTGGCCCAGTTGAACGCCGTCATCCCGGTCGTGGAGGCCGCCCCCGCCGTCCACCTCGCCGGCCGGCCGCTGCCGGACCGGGTCCCCGCAGCCGTGCGCCGACTCGCCGCCGCCGTCGAGTCCGGGCCCACCGGCCCCCTGGAGCTCGACCTGCCCGCCCCGACCGACGAGACCGCCCGCGCCACCGACCACGCCCTCCGGCACGCCGCCGAGGTCGTGACCGCTCCCGACGTGGACGCCCACGGCATCGACGACCGTCTGGGCCGCCCGGCGACCCTCCGCATCCGCACGGCCAGGGCGGCACGGAACGTGATGCTGTCCGCCGCCTCCTGGCGCTACGGCCTGCGGCTGGCCCTGTGCATCGGCATCGCCCAGGTCCTGGTGTCGATCGTCCCGGTGGCACGCTCGTACTGGGTCGCCCTGACCATCACCTTCGTCCTCAAGCCCGACTTCGGCTCGGTCTTCTCCCGCGCACTGCTGCGTGCCCTCGGCACGGTGGCGGGCCTGGTCGTCGCGGCGGCGGTGCTGGCGGAGGTACCGCGCGGCTGGTGGGACGTCGCGGTGATGCTCGTGCTGGCCCCGCTGATCCCGGCGCTCACACCGCGCGGGTACGGCTATCAGACGGCCGCCATCACCCCGGTGATCCTGCTCCTGTCCGACGTCCTCAACCACCAGGGCACGGCGCTGCTGCTGCCCCGCCTGGTCGACTCCCTCCTCGGCTGCTGCATCGCCCTCGTCGCCGGCTACCTGCTGTGGCCGGAGAGCTGGCACACCCGGGTCGGCGACCGTCTCGCGGACGCGGTGGCGGACACGGCACGCTATGTCGACCGCGCGTTCGGCGAGGGCGTGGACCCCGCGGCCCGGGCCCGTATGCGCCGCCGCCTGTACCGCGACCTGTCCGTCATCCGGACGGAGTTCCAGCGGGCCCTGACCGAGCCGCCGCCGACCGGGCGGCGGGCCGCGGCCTGGTGGCCGCTGGTCGTCGCGGTCGAACGCATCGTCGACGCGACGACGGCGGCCCGGATCCGCGTGAAGCAGGGCGCCGTACCGCCCTCACGTGCGGAGATCGCCCGGCTGACGCTGCAACTGACGGAACTGGCGGAGGGCCTGCGCACCACGAAGACCCTCTACCCTGTCCGCACCGACCTGGCCGGCCCGGCGGACAGCGTCCTGGAGCCGGTGCGGCAGGAGGTGGCCGCGGCGAGAGCCATCGCCTCGCCGGCGAGTCCCGAGGGGCCGTGAGGGACCCTGGGGGCACGGGCCGGGGGGCGTGAGGGACCCTGGGGGGCACGGGCCGGGGGGCGACTTTCCGCCGGCACATCCCTCCCCAAGATCGTCGGCGGGGACCGCTAACCTTACGTGTCCGTCCTGGCCAGGGATTGACGGGTTACAACTCACGCGAAGGGTTGCGCACATGGGCATTCTCACTCTCCTGCGGAACGCGTTCGGCCGGTCCCGCAAGGGGCGGACCGCCGAGGCGGAGAGTGCCGCACCCACTCTTACGCAGGACCAGCAGGCGACGGTCCCGCCCCAGAAGCCGGCCCACGACACGGCCTCGGTCCCGACTCCACACGACGCGGAACACGAGCTGGTGTCGGCCGCCTTCGACAAGATCGGGGTGCCGAAGCAGCCGTCTGCGACGGGGGAGCCGGCCGCACCCACGGCGGAGAAGCCGCAGGCCGAGGCCCCGTCGGAGACGGAGAAGTCTGCGGCCGAAGCGGAGACCGAGCAGCCGCCGGCCGAAGCGGACCACCGGTCGGAGGAACAGCAGACCGAGGCCGCCCCGGAAGCCACGGCCGAACCGGAACCCCAGGCCGAGACCACCCCCGCGGCCGGGACCGACCAGACACCGGACACCCAGCCGCAGGCCGAGACCGACCCCGAGCCGCAGGCCACCGGACCCGAGCCCGAGGCCGCCCCGGAAGCCGCGGCCGAGCCCACCCCGGAGCCCCGGCCCGAGGCCACCCCCGCACCGGAAGCGGAAGCCACCCCGGAGCCGGAGACCGAGCCCGCCCCCGAGGCCGCACAGGAGCCCGAGACCGCTCCCCGGGCCGAGACCGTCCCCGAGCCCCGGACCGAGGCAGCGGCGGAAACCGCAGCCGAGCCGGAGGCCGCTGAGCCCGAGGCCGAGGCGGCACCCGCGCCGGAGGCCGCGGCCACCCCGGAGCCGGAGGCCGCCGCACCCCGGGCCGACGCGGATGACGAGACCCCGGAGGCGGACGCCGGCCCGGAGGTCGAGCCGGAGACGCAGGCCGACGCCGAGGTGCCTGCCGACACCGAGGTGCCTGCCGACGCCGAGCAGGCAACGACCGCTGCACCCCCGGCGGCCCACGGGCAGAGCGACGAGCAGACAGCCGGCCCCGAGCCCGAACCGGTGACCGCTCCGGAGCCGGAACCGACACCGGCCGGGTCGACCGAGGCCACCCCCGTGCCCGAGGCGGTCGACGAGACCGCAAAGTCTCCTGCCGCCCCGGCGACCGCGGAGCCCGCCACCGAGGCGACCCCGGAAGCCGCCGAGGCGGCCGACGGCGAGCCCGCCCCGCAGGCGTCACCCGCGCCCGACCTCGAAACCCGCACGAGTGGCGCGGGTGGGAACGACGCGGCCGAAGGCGAAGCCGAGCTCGCCCCGGCGGTGCCCGCAGAGACGAACGTCGAGCCCGAGCCCGTCCCGGCGGTGCCCGCAGAGACGGATGTCGAGCCCGAGCCCGTCCCGGCGGTGCCCGCAGAGACGGATGTCGAGCCCGAGCCCGAGCCCGTCCCGGCGGTGCCCGCAGAGACGAACGTCGAGCCCGAGCCCGTCCCCGCGGTCCCCCTCGCGGAGCTGACGTCCCGCGCCCCCGGCCTGGCCACCGCCTACCGGGCCGCGGGCGCCGTCCTCGGGGAGCAGGGTCTGACCGGCGCCCGCGCCAAGGTCTACCTGGTGCTCGACCGGTCCGCGTCGATGCGCCCGTACTACAAGGACGGCTCCGCCCAGGCCCTCGCCGAGCAGACGCTCGCCCTCGCCGCCCAGCTCGACCCGGAGGCGACGGTCCACGTCACGTTCTTCTCCACGGAGCTGGACGGCACCGGCGAGCTGACCCTCGCCGAGCACGAGAACCGGATCGACGAGTTGCACGCGGGCCTGGGCCGGATGGGCCGCACCAGCTACCACGCGGCCGTCGCCGACGTGATCGCCCAGCACGAGAAGGCGGCCGACCCCGCGGCCCCGGCCCTGGTGATCTTCCAGACGGACGGCGCTCCGGACGCGAAGACCCCGGCGACCCGGTCCCTCGCGGACGCGGCGAATAACCATCCCGAACTGCACTTCGCCTTCGTCGCCTTCGGTGAGCAGGACAACAAGGCCTTCGACTACCTCCGGAAGCTGAAGACGGGCAACACGTCCTTCTTCCACGCGGGCCCGGCTCCGCGTGAGCTCACCGACAAGGAGCTGTACGAGGGCGCCCTGGCGACCTGGCGCCCGTAGGAGGCGTCCGCCCGCTGCGCCGCCCGCTGCCCACCACACGAAACGGCCAGCGGGCGGCGCAGCCGTGTCGGCTACGATTTCAAGGTTCGAAGACGACCGAGAACCAGAGATCGTCACCCCGCGTAGCGACTTGGGAGCAGCCCGCGATGGCTCGACACCTCATCACCAGCGCCCTTCCGTACATCAACGGGATCAAGCACCTGGGCAACATGGTGGGGTCCATGCTCCCGGCGGACGTGTACTCCCGATACCTCCGCCGGCGCGGCCACGACGTCCTGTACATCTGCGCGACCGACGAGCACGGCACCCCCGCCGAGCTGGCCGCGAAGGAGGCGGGCCTGTCCGTCGCCGAGTTCTGCGCGCAGGCCCACGACGCGCAGAAGGCGGTCTACGACGGCTTCGCGCTCGCGTTCGACTACTTCGGTCGCAGTTCCAGCCCGCAGAACGTGGAGATCACGCAGCACTTCGCCCGCAGGCTGAACGAGAACGGCTTCATCGAGGAGCGCGCGATCCGGCAGGTGTACTCGCCCGCCGACGGCCGCTTCCTGCCGGACCGCTACGTCGAGGGCACCTGCCCCCACTGCGGTTACGACAGGGCCCGCGGCGACCAGTGCGAGAACTGCACCCGGGTCCTCGACCCGACCGACCTGATCAACCCGCGGTCGGCGATCTCCGGTTCCACGGACCTGGAGGTCCGCGAGACCAAGCACCTCTTCCTCCTCCAGTCCAAGCTGCAGCACGAGGTCGAGGAGTGGGTGGCCCGCCACGAGAACGACTGGCCGCACCTGGCCGCGTCGATCGCCCGCAAGTGGCTGACCGAGGGCCTGCACGACCGTGCGATCACCCGTGACCTGGACTGGGGCGTCCCGGTCCCGGCCGACACCTGGCCGGAGCTCGCGGCCGAGGGCAAGGTGTTCTACGTATGGTTCGACGCGCCGATCGAGTACATCGGCGCGACGAAGGAGTGGGCGGACGCGGCGCCCGACGGTGAGACCCGGGACTGGAAGTCCTGGTGGTACGAGGCGGACCTGGGCGACGACCCGGTGCGCTACACCGAGTTCATGGCGAAGGACAACGTCCCCTTCCACACGGTGATGTTCCCGGCCACCGAGCTGGGTGTGCGCGAGCCGTGGAAGAAGGTCGACTACGTCAAGGCGTTCAACTGGCTGACGTACTACGGCGGCAAGTTCTCCACCTCGCAGAAGCGCGGCGTCTTCACCGACCAGGCGTTGGACATCCTCCCGGCGGACTACTGGCGCTACTTCCTCATCGCCAACGCGCCGGAGTCCGACGACTCCTCCTTCACCTGGGAGCACTTCACGGCGACGGTCAACAAGGACCTCGCCGACACCCTCGGCAACTTCGTCAACCGCGTCCTGTCCTTCTCCCGCAAGCGCTTCGGCGACGAGGTCCCGGCCGGCGGCGAGCCGGGCGAGGCGGAGGCGCGGCTGGGCGAGGAGATCGCGGGTCTCCTGTCCGAGTACGAGTCGCACATGGAGTCCCTGCAGTTCCGCAAGGCGGCTGCCGCCCTGCGTGCCCTGTGGTCGGCGGGCAACTCCTACCTGGAGGAGAAGGCCCCCTGGCTGGAGATCAAGACCGACAAGGACGGCGCGGCGCTGACGCTGCGCACGGCGATGAACCTGATCCACCTGTACGCGGTGGTGTCCGAGCCGTTCATCCCGGCGACGGCGAGGACGATGCGGGAGGCGTTCGCCCTGGCGGACGACACGGCCGCCTGGGTCGGCGCCGACGAGGCCCGCGCGCTGACGGCGGTCCCGGCCGGCACGCCCTTCACCGTCCCGCCGGTGCTGTTCGCCAAGCTCACGGACGACGACCTGGACGCCTACAAGGCGCGCTTCGGCGGCGAGCCGGCGGAGTAGCCGGAGCGGCGGGCGGACCGGCTGGGGGGCCTGCGGGCCCCGCAACCGGTCCGGAGGCGGCGGGCCGGGTCGGCGCGATCGGTCGTGCCGACCCTCCCGTTCAGTTGACCTGCCCCGTCGGCCGGATCGTGACCGTGTTGACGTCGACGCCGGCCGGCTGGCCCAGCACCCACAGGATGCCTTCGGCGATGTTCTCGGCGCTGAGCGCCGGGCCGGGCGGGGTGCCGCCGCGGCTGTCCCAGAAGGGGGTGTCGACCTTGCCGGGGGCGATCAGGCTGACCCGGACACCGGCCTCGGCGACGAGCATGCGGGTGTTCTCGGCCAGGGCGTGCACGGCCCACTTGGTCACGGAGTAGAAGTTGCCGGGGGTGTTCTTCAGCCCGGCGACCGAACCCAGCAGCACGATACGGCCGCGGGTCCTCTTCAGCTCCTCCAGCGCCGCCCGCACCAGCAGCGTCGGACCGAGGACGTTGGTCAGCAGCATCGCCCGCATCCGTGCGGGGTCGCCGTCCGCGACCGACTCGTGGGTGGAGAATCCGGCGTTGGCGATGACGTGGTCGATCCTCCCGAAGTGCTCCAGCGTGCTGCGCACGCACGCGTCGACCGCGTCCGGTTCGGCGGCGTCGCCGGGCAGCGGCAGCAGTTCGGGCGGGTTGCCGAGCGACTCGGCGAGGGCGGTGAGCCGGTCCGGGTTCCTTCCGGTGGCGGCGACCCGGTGACCGGCCTTCAGCAGCCGCCGTACGGTCTGGGCCCCGATGCCGGTGGATCCTCCCGTGATCAGGGTGACGGGTGTCCGCGCGGCGGCCGCGTCCTCGGTGGGCCGGTCGGTGGGGCTGGGGGTGCTCACTGTTCCTCCCGTGGTCGTTCGTGCAGGGCGGGCATCGGCCCGCCGCCGGGGTGCCAGGTGGCCAGAAAGTCCGGCTGGAAGCCCGCGGCGACGAGCTCGACACTCGCCCCGATGCTGTGCACATGGTGGTACGCGTACGGGCGGCCGAACGGGCACCCGCTGAACTCGGCCGGAAACCCTCCCTCGGACAGCCGCCGTGATCCGGTCTCCAGGTCGTCGGTCCAGTACCCCAGGTGGTGGAACCGCGGCCCCCGCGAGGCGTCCCACGGGCTGCCGGGTCCGCCCTCGACAAGCTCGATGAACGGCGGCCCGGGACGGCTGAAGACCAGGTGGAAGTCCCAGTCGCCGACCCGCCCGGGCCGGGGCGGGGCCCACTCCACGCCGACGGCGTCACGCAGCTCGCGCATGGCCGCCGCCAGGTCGGGGACGGCGAACCCGACATGGTAGAAGGCGGCCGTTCCGGGCCGTTGCTGCCGGGGCACTAGCGGCCCGAGAGCCCCGGGTAGCGGCCCGTGTTCACCCACTCGTCCATGGCCGGACGGTCGGCCACGTCGACGTACTCGATGCGAACGCCCTGCAGGTCGGGGGCGGTGATGAGGGCGAACGGCGTCTCGCCGGGGCCGGGCCGGAAGTAGGCGTCGACGCCGATGTCGGCGGCCTCCAGCTTCTTCAGCCGTCCGGCCATGTCGTTCTCCCAGACCCCGTAGTACAGGACCTTGCCGGCATGCTCCAGCGAGGTGATGCCGTCGCCGTCGGCCTGGATGAGTTCGTACTGCGGGTACGCGGTCCGGGAGAACACGGCGGTCATCCGGCCCGGCCCGCCCTGGCCGCCCTGTTCCAGGTACGGGATCTCGAAGGTGGCCGGCTCGGCGAACTCGATGCCGAACCAGGCGGAGTACAGCTCCATGGCCTCCTCCAGGTCGGGGACGACGACTCCGACGTGGAAACACGATTCGGGCAGCGGGTGCCTGTCCACGGCCGGCCGGAACGTCTCCAGGGCCGGCGGTTCGAGCAGGCACTCCAGCAGCTGGGGGATGAACTCCGCCAGATAGGCGGTGTGCCGGTGCGCCTCCAGGGCGGCCTCGTCCGCGTACTCCTCGATGACCAGCCGCTCTCCGGGCCGGTCCGTGGAGTGGACGTAGTCGAAGCGCAGGCAGCCGGGTTCGTGGCGGCGGATGTTCTGTTCGAGCTCCGCCATCAGGGTGTCGAGCCGGGTTTCGGTGCCCGGCCTGACCAGTTGCCGGGCGGTCGCGATGATCGTCACAACGTGACTCCTGTCCATGAGACTTCGAAGGTCCGTGAGGCTTCGGAAGAAGGGGATGAGAAGCGGCGGTGGGGTGGGGAGAGCGGTAAGCCGGGTTCGGGCACGCGGGCCAACCGGGTCACTCGGGGCGTGCCGTCGCCACCAGCAGCAGGGCGAGCAGCCCGCCGGCGGCCAGCACCATGCCCGAGGACGACAGCGTGGCCAGCGGCGCCAGTGCGGCCACGCCGAGTGCGCTGCCGGCCTGTCGTCCGGCGTTGAAGGCGCCCTGCCCGGTCGCCGCCAGTTCCTTCGGCGCGGCCATGGCCATGTCGGCGGTGGCCGCCGGAATGGCGAGCGTGGAGCCGAACGAGAGCGTGACCTGGGCCAGGATGATCAGGCCCAGGGGCGTGTCGTCGGAGGCGAACGCGAGGACGGCGCCCGCCGCCGTGTCCAGGGCGAGTCCGGTGAGGATGACCCCGCGCGCCCCGAACCGGGCGACGAGGCGTCCGGTGATCAGCGGCATGAAGCACATCGGCAGCGTCATGGGGAGGAACGCCGTACCGGTCTGCAGGGCCGACAGGCCCCGTTCCTCCACCATCCACTGGGTGAGCGCGAACAGCACCCCGTAGAAGATGAACGAGGCCACCGCACCGGCCGCGATGTCCGCCCGGACCCGGGCCAGCCCGACCAGTGCGGGCGGCAGGATCGGCGCCTCGGCCCCGCGTTCCACCGCGATCAGCGCGCCGAAAGCGACGGCCGCGATCCCGAGTGCCGTCAGCGGCAGCGGTCGCGACCAGCCGTCGGTTCCGGCGTCGATCAGGCCGAAGGTCAGCGCGGCCAGCGCGACGACGGACAGGAGGATGCCGGACGGGTCGGCGGCCCGGACGGTGTCCGGGCGGCCGCCCTGCAGCCCGCGGGAGGCGATCAGGGCGACGGCCACGAAGACCGGGTTGACGAGGAACACCAGCCGCCAGCCGCCCAGTTCGACGAGGGCGCCGCCGAGGACGGGGCCCGCGATGAGTCCCGTGGAGGTGACGGCCGCCCAGGTGCCGACGGCCTTGGCGCGCGCGGCCGGGTCGGGGTACATGGCGGCGAGCAGCGCCAGCGAGGCCGGGACCATGCCGGCGGCGGCCACACCGAGCAGGGCCCGCCCGCCGATGAGGAACCCGGCGTCGGGCGCGGCGGCGCAGGCGAGGGACAGCGCGCCGAAGGCCAGCAGTGCTCCGCGGTACACACTGCGGGCGCCGAGGCGGTCGGCGACCGCGCCGGCGGCCAGCAGCAGGCCGGCGAAGACGATCGTGTAGGCGTCCACGGCCCAGGGCAGGGCGGCTTCGGGGGCGTGCAGGTCCGTCCGGACGTCGGGGAGTGCGACGTTGAGGATGGAGGTGTCGAGCAGGACGAGGAAGTTGCCCGCGGCGATCCCCGCGAACAGTACCCGCCGCCGGGGCGGAGCCTGGCGCGGCGGCGCGATCGCCCGGTCGCTGGCGTATGTCATGAGGAATTCCCGTTCGGAGGACGGCGTCCGCGGGGGGACGGCGTCGGTGAGGACACCGCCGGCGGAAACCGCGGGGGCGGAAACGGCTGGGGCGGAAAGGCGTCGGGCCGGAACGGCATCGCTGTGGGCGGCATCCGTGGTGACTGCGCCGGCGGTGGCGGACCGGGCGGAAGAAGGGCGGGCGGGGACAGCGCGGGCGAAAGGAGGACGGGGGGCTGCGCCCTCATACCGCGTTGTTGAGGAATCGCGGCCCGTAGAAGACGGGCCGGTCCAGGTCGGTGTGGCGCTCCAGGGCCCGGATTTCCGTGGGATAGAGCTCGGGGAGGCGGCCGACGAGCGCCGGGGGGATCTCGTTGCGCATGATCGTGAAGCAGGAGCGCACCCGCATCTGATCCATCTGGGTGACCGCCGCGCCCAGCGAGGGCCACCAGGTCTCGACCGGCCCGTTCCAGGTGGTGTCCAGCGCGAGCATCATCTGCGTGTAGGCGTCGTCGAACGCGTCGAGTTCCTTGCGTACGTCGGGCCCCCGCGGGTCGAGGGCCAGCACGGCCTCGTAGCCGTCCGCCGGCACGGCGAGGGTGTTGACCACCACCGGCCAGGCGATCTCCTCACCGGTGAAGAAGTCCCGCTCCGTCTCCCGGGAGATGAGCACGCCGTCGCGGGGCAGGTACCGGCGCCCGTATCGCAGTTCGGCGAACCGGGCGTAGTGCGAGCCCTCCTTCTGGAACGCCACGGCCGCCGTCTCCACGGTGCCCTCGCCCCGGCCCTCGCCCTGCTCGGTGATGACGTCGAGCGCCCGCAGGAACGTGCCGACCGGGTCGGTGTCGTCCCGATCGAAGGTGACGTAGCCGAGGTTGCCGCCGACCTGGTTGGACGGGCCCCCGCGGCGTACGGCGCGCTCGACCGCGCCGGCGTTGCGGACGATCGCGTCCCGGATCGCCGCGTAGAAGGCGCCGATGGTGGGGTAGGCGGCGCCGCGCTGCCGCGCGTTCAGCAGGAAACCCGGTGCCTCCAGGCGCATGAACCCTTCCAGGGCCGGCCCGGACAGCTTGGCCAGTCGCGGCCTCAGGTCGGGGGCGACTCCGCCGGGCAGTCCGCCGCGTCCCGGGTAGGACGGCCGGAGGCCCTTGATCGCCGGACTCGCGCCGAGGGCGGCGACCATGTTGGCGGCGATGGCCATGTGCACCATCTCCTCCATGAGGACGCTGCGAATGGTGTTGTAGGACGGGTAGTTCTGCACCTCCAGCGAGTACATCGCGGCGCAGTACAGCGGCATGGTGGCGTGTTCCAGCGCGATCGCCGTCTGCAGCGCTCCGCGGATCCAGCTGAGGTCCCTGAGCTCGACGGGTGTGGGCATGCGAAGGCTCCCCGGGTGGGCCGGCGCTCAGGCGGCGTCGGCGTCGAGCGGCGGGAAGAGCATCGGCTGGAAGAAGTCCTGGAAGGACTCCTCCAGTTCGGGGTGCTGGTAGAACTCCGGCCCCGTCTCCTCGAAGATCACGTCACCGATGCCGCCGATGGTGTCGAACATCATCGACACGATGGTGCCGACCTCGCGGCCGAAGTAGTGCGCCACCAGGGCGACCGCGCCGCCGTTGACGCCGTAGGAGCCGGTGAACGTCCAGATGCGGGAAGCCGTGTTGGCGATCCACATCCTGCGCCCGAGGGGCACGTTGAAGCCCTCGCCGCGCAGTCCGCGGGCCACGGCCGCGACACAGGTCAGGGGCTCGTCGTTGACGATGCCGGAGCGGGCGAGCACACCGACGCCCGAGCAGTTGGCAGCGATGATCTTGCCGGCCTCGTGGTGGCGGCGGATCAGCTTGTGCACGCGGTCGTTGGTCAGCAGCGCGCCGGAGCCGACGCCACCGGGTATGTAGAGGATGTCGAACAGGTCGTCGTCGTTCAGCACGGAGTCGGCGACGACGTTGGTGCCCATCTGCATCCTGATGACCCCCGGTTGCAGGGAGACCAGGCGTACGTCCAGCTCGCGGCCTGCGGCCTCGCGCTCCCAGGGGGCGATCTGGCCGCTGGTGACCATCGCCGCTCCCTTGAAGATCTCCAGCGGTGTGATGGTGTCCTGTTCGGAGCAGGACTCGTAGCCGAGGACGGCGATGGAGTCGATCTGGGTACTGGTGCTCGCGGTACTCACGATGGTGGTCCCCCTTCGAGTCGATCCCTGCGGATAGACCCTGCCCAATGCCCGCCGTGCCTTCAAATAAGCAATCGGGGGAGGGGCATTACTTCAGCGGGGGACCCCCGGGTTTCTTATCGGGGGCTGCGCCACCCGCTATTTGGCTGAGACCCGACGTTCCTCTAGCGTCACTTCCGGACCGGGGGCATACAGCCCGACTGCTCGATTGGGGGATCGACATGGCTGAGATGACGCAGATCATGCATACCTTGGGAAGCGTGGTGAGAATCGACCCTGGCCCGAGGGATTTCGCCGCACTCAACGAAGTCGTCCGAAAAGGCTCGCGCATCGCGAATGAGAGTCTCGACGACGACGACCATCTCAATGAGATAATTCCCAAGCCGTGGGGGCTCGAATACCGTATATACGTCGACGATTTCATCGACGTCTGGAATCTGAGGATCGACGAGGGCGAGTCCACGTCGATGCACGTGCATCCGCGCAAGCTCACCTATCTGCTCTGCCTCGCCGGGCAGGGGGTGACCAGCACCCTGACCGGCGACGTCCCGGTGGGGGCGGGCTCGCTGCTGCGGATCGGCGGCGGTGCCTTCCACGCGTCCCGGAGCATCGGCCCCGGACCGCTGTGGCTGGTCGAGGTCGAGGCACCGCGCAACAAGTTCGACCTGATCCGGCTGCGCGACAACTACGACCGGCAGGGCACCGCGTACGAGCAGGACCACGCCGCGGCGCCCGAACTGCCGGCGCGACCGGTGTCGTACCTGCCGCAGGCACGGCTGCGGGACGGCTCTCCGTGCGGCAGCTACTCCTTCTCCATCCGGGCCGGCGCCGACGTCTTCTACCGGCGCCTCGAACAGGACCTGTTCCACGTCCCGCTGGGTCTGACCGGAGTGGTCACGGGCGACGTCGACATCCTCGCGCCCGCTCAGGGCGACACCCGCCGCCCGGCGCTGGACCAGTACTACCTCTCTCTCGCACGCGCCTGACTCAGCGCGTTCCACCACGAGCAAGAAGGAGCACTCCCATGCCCAGTGCCGTCATCATCACCGGCCCCGGCTTCCAGGACCACGACGTCGTCTACACCTACTACCGCCTCCTGGAAGAGGGCTGGAACGTGGACGTGGCGACGAAGAACGGCGCCGACGTGACGGGCAAGTACGGGGTCCCGCTGCCCATGGACAAGACCGCCAAGCCGCTGATCGCCTTCGAGCAGCTGGACCCGGACACCTACGACGCGGTCATCCTCACCGGTGGGCACGAGGCCCCCGACCGGGTGCGCCAGGACGCTCTCGTCCTGGACTTCCTGCGCGCCATGGACGCGCGCGAGAAGGTCGTGGCGGGTCTGTGCCACGGTCCGTGGATCATGGTCTCGGCCGGTGTCCTCAAGGGTCGGCGCGCCTGCGCCTACATCGGCCTGCGCGACGACGTGATCAACGCGGGCGCCGACGTCGTCGACTCCGACGTCATCGTCGACGGCCACATCATCACCTGCTCCTACTACGCCTACGTCGGCCGTTTCATGCAGCAGGTCTTCGAGACCGTCGCCGAGCAGCAGGCGTCCGCGGCGGCCTGACCCCCGGTACTCGCCGCGCGGGGCGGGCCCCATCCCCCGTACGGGGCCCGCCCCGCGCACCGGACGAGGAGACACCTTGCTGATACTCGACTTCGACGGCGTCGTCGCCGACGCGTTCACCGAGTGTGCCGTCGTCACCTACTACGCCGACCACGACCCGGCCACGATCGCGGACAAGCCGATCGCCGAGCTCGCGGCGGCCATGCCCGCGGGCTTCGTGTCCCGGTTCCGCACGGTGCGCACCTACGCGCGTCTGCTGGACGACTTCATGGTGGCGCGCGACCCGGCCGCGGACGCCATCCGGGAGCTCGCGGACTTCGAGGCCCTCGCGGCGCGCCTTCCCGGCCCTCGGCTCGCCGCACTGGTGCGCGGCGCGGGCGCCGTACGGTCGGCCCTGCGGGAGCAGCGCCGCACGGAGTGGCTCGACCTGCACCGTCTGTACCCCGGGATCGCCGGTCTGCTGCGCCGTCACCAGGGGCGGGGCACCTCCATCGTCACCGCGAAGGACGAGCGGAGCGTGTGGGAGATCCTCGCCCACCACCGGCTCGACACCGCCGTGGCACAGGTCGTCGGCGAGTGCGCGGACAAGCGCACGGCCGTGCGGCGGATCGCCGAGGCCGACGGGCTGCCGGCGGACGCCGTGACGTTCATCGACGATCACATCACCAACGCGCTCGCGGTACGGGACACCGGCGCCACGACCCTGTGGGCGTGGTGGGGGTACCACACGCCCGAGCACGTCGAGCGGGCCGTCGCCCGCAAGCAGCGACGGGTCTACCTGCCTGAGCTGGCGACCCTGACCGCCTGACCGCCCCGCCCGGCCGCACACCGCTCCCGCATCCCGCATCCCGCATCCCGCATCCCGCCGCACCACTGTTCCGAATCCAGGAGGATTGCCATGCCGAAGGTTCTCTTCGCCCTCACCTCGCACGACCGGCTCGGTGACACCGGCCGCTCCACCGGCTTCTACGTTCCCGAGGTCGCCCACCCCGCCGAGGTCTTCCGGGCGGCGGGCTGGGACATCGCGTTCGTGTCCGTCGCGGGCGGTACGCCGCCGCGCGACGGGATCAAGCCCGACGACACGGTGACCGCCCGCTTCCTCGCCGCGCACGAGGCCGAGTTGTCGGCCACCCCCACCGCCGACCGGCTCGACCCGGGCGACTACGACGTCGTCTTCTTCGCGGGCGGGCACGGCACCATGTGGGACTTCCCCAAGGCCGAGGCGCTGGCCCGGCTCGCAGCCGGGGTCTACGAGCGCGGGGGCGTCGTCGCCGCGGTCTGCCACGGCCCGGCCGCCCTGGTGAACCTCACGCTGGACGACGGCACCCATCTGGTCGCGGGCAAGCGGGTGTCGGCCTTCACCAACGAGGAGGAGGCCGCCGTCGGTCTGGCCGACGTGGTGCCGTTCGCATTGGAGACGGCGCTGATCGAGCGGGGGGCCGACTTCACCAAGGCCGGCAACTTCGCCGAGCACGCCGTCGCGGACGGCCGGCTCGTGACCGGCCAGAACCCCGCGTCCGCGGCCCGGGTCGCCGAACTGGCGATCGGCGAACTCAAGAACTGACACCACCGCTCACGTACCCCCTTTTCCTCACAGAACACGGCAGAACCGGTGGCCGTTACACCGGTTCTGCCGCCTTCACCATGGCCGTCTTTGCAAAGTCTTGGGCAGAGGTTCTGAAACGCTTCGGGGCCGAAACGGTAGGTTCGGGACAGAGGGTCGGGTGAAGCACGAGACCGGATCATCCGACCTCCGACCGGTTTGGGGGGCCGGCTCGAATATGCAGTTGGGATGGTTGCAAACCTTCATCGCCGTGGTCCATACGGGGTCTTTCACCAAGGCGGCCCGACAACTGGGGCTCACGCAGCCCGCCGTGACGCAGCAGATCCGCTCCCTGGAGCGGGAACTGGGCAAGCCGCTGTTCCACCGCACACCGCAGGGCGCGACACCCACCTCGGCGGGCAAGGCCCTGGCGCACGAGATCGAGTCCTCGATGGCGGAGATCAACGCCGCCGTCTCCCGGCACTTCGCCGACACCACGGAGAGCAGACCGGTCCGCCTGGGAGGCCCGGCGGAACTGGTCACGGCCAAGATCATGGCGTCGATCAGCCAGCTCATCGCGGAGGGGCTGGACATCCGCATCAGCCTCGGCGAGGCGGCGAGCCTGCTGGAGGACCTGAAGAACGGGCATCTGGACATCGTGATCTCCACGATCCAGCCGCAGAACCGCGGAGTGGAGTTCAGGGCCCTGACGGACGAGGAGTTCGCCCTGCTGGCCTCGCCCCAGGTCTCCGCCTCCCTGCCCGCCGGCGCACTGGCCGCTGACAGCCCCGAGGTGCTGGCCAAGCTGCCGCTGATCGCCTACGCGGAGACGCTGCCGATCATCCGCCGCTACTGGAGGATGATCTTCGACGCCCCACCGCCGAGCCCGCCCGCGGTGGTGGTCCCGGACCTGCGGGCGGTGATCGCGGCGGTGATCTCGTCGGCGGGCATCTCGGTCCTGCCGACCTACCTGTGCCGCGCGGAACTCGCCTCGGGCGCCCTGGTTCCGCTGCTGGAACCGGAGATCCCGCCGATCAACACCTTCTACCTGGTCACGCGCTCCGGCTCGCTCTCGGAGCCCCGGCTGGCCCGGCTCCACGAGCATCTGGTCCGCGACTCCCGCGACTGGACCTGAGACCGAAGGCCGCCCGGTCGGTGACCGAGCGGCGGACGATACGGAGCGTGCCGAGGAACGTGATCCGGTCCGGATCGATCCCGGCAGAGGTGGTGGCACACCGCCGTCTGCAAGAGTAAGTACTGCTGGCTCCTGATCGAGAGTGTCTTGGTCCAACCGTTCTCGGCCCGGTCAGTCACGTCACAGGCCAGACCGTGCTTTCATCGGTCCGGACGGCGGTGAGATCTGCTCCGTCAAGGCGTGCCTGGTCGAGGTTCGTGCCCCTCAGGTCCGCCCCGTGCAGCCTTGCACTGCGGAGATCCGCATGCTGTAAGTGAGCGTTGCGCAGGTCCGCGTATGTCAGTCGGGCATCGCGCATGTTGGTCTGCCGCAGATCGGCGTTGAAGAGACGAGCGTTTCGCAGGTCGACCTCCGGCATCCAAGTTCTGGCCAGATTGGCATGACGCAGATTCGAGCCCGCAAGACGCGCTCTGGTGAGCCGGCAGTGCCGCAGATCCACACGTGACAGGTACAAGGCCGCCTCTTCAGCATGCGGCGGACGTCTGCCGAGTATGTGGGCAGCGATCTGGACGTCCGGCGCACGGTTGGTCAGCCACGGTGTTCGGGGGTCCACGTCCAGTGAAGGGTGCCGTGGCCCGTCGGCTGCGCCCACGAGCCACGGCGCGTGCTGACGAATGAACCCAGCCAGGACGTAGGTGACTGTCGGACGGTCGGACGGAGAGTTTCGGGCGACACGCTCCAAGGCGTAGAGGCCTCCTATCCGGACATCCAAACTGTTACTGCCCAGCTGGTCTATTGCCCGGGTGAAGCGCTCAGTCACCTGTCCCTCATGGGCAAGCCGAAGTTGCCGCCAGCCGGCCACCGCGCCAGCCAGTACAACCAGCCCGCCCAGAAACTGGAGCAGTTGTCCGCGCAGATCCTTCTGTAGCTGCGATTGCACTTGCTGTAATTCAATGCGCTTCTCGCCATCGGAGACCTGGATCAGCTCATGATCGGTAAGTGGCGGGTACACCATTTGGGGCGCCCATAGGACTGCGGCCAAAGAAAGAAGCACTGCAGCAACGACCAGAAGCCCGACCCCCAGCGGGGAGAGCCGACGGGCCATCCCCTCCTCCCCCCTGATCTGTCAGGTGGCGCGCACCTTCACCTTCCAGTCTTTCCTCTGGCTGCGACCCGTATGCAGCGAGACGTTCCGCTGCCTCGCTCGGCTTGCGCCTCCCCAAGGACCGGAACGGCGGCACCTGCCGAACACCGGGTCGGGAAGCCTGGTCTCGTGCTGCCGCCGATCTTCGCCTCGCACCGATCTGACTTGAGCCGTCGTGTCCGCGAACAGCCCACAACAGAGTCTCCGTTCCAGGGCTGCTCAGCGCTGCAGTACGCCGCACAAACGCGAAGACCCCGGCGTCAGCGTCTCCGCTGGTGACGGGGTCTTTGGGCACCTCATGCCGGGTGCCCCCGGCGGGGGATCCAGAACATGGGAACAAGGAACGACGCCGGTCGGGAACAGCCGGCTCGTGATCCAGACCGTTGTCCGGCCGAACCGGTGGAGGGTTGGCAGCGGTTTCAGGTTCGAGTTTCCGGCAGCGGACACCGAACATGCGAACGCGGTGAGGTGCCGGCCGGTGATCCGAACGCTGTTCCGGTTGAACCGGCTTGGCCAGTCGGCCGGGCGCTCCGCACAACGCCGTGGAGTTCATGGGCCGTGGCGACGGAACGCTGCCCCGCTTGTACAAGCGAAGATGTAACACGTCCGGCGTGGTCCACGACAACGTCCGCCACGCCGAGAACCAACAGCGCCGACGAGCAGACCTGATCGGGAGCGACCGTGGCCGGTGGCCGTCGGCGGGAGCGCAGGCACGCGCTTCCTGAGGACGACCCTGTCGCGGAGTGCGTCCGGACGCGAACCCCGGGGCGCGCATCCGTGCCGGACCGCCCGCCCGCGACAGCCTCCGCCCGCGGGCCGTCACCTGCGCGGAGTTCTACCCGCCGCGCACGAACCGGCCGACGGCGTGCAGGATCCGGTCCAGCAGTTCCCGCAGGAGGACCAGGCCGGCCCCCGCCAGGCACACGCGCGCCGCGCCCCAACTCCCGGCCGCCGCCGCGCGCGTGTAGGACGCGACCCACGGACCGCCGTCCCCGAGGTCCCAGACCGGCCGGTCCGGCCAGTCGGCGCCGACGGCGCTGCTCACCGTCCAGCAGACCGCCGCGACCGCGGCGAGCCAGAACGCCGCGACGACCAGGCCCCGCAGCAGCACGTACCGCCGCTCGCCCCCGTATCTCATGTCGTCCCCCCTCCTCGGACGAACTACTGTACGCATCCACCCCTACCCGATATACATGTCGCTGATCGTTCCCGGTGATCCACTGGGACGTGAGCGCACTTCCGCGCCCATCGAGTGGGGGGTTTCATCTCATGGCACTGTTCGGCAACGCGCATCCCATCGACCCGGCGGAGGCCCAGAAGGACTACGCCCGTCTGATGGGTCAGGGTGAGCAGGTGCAGGCGGCGTTCCTGCTGGTGCGCGACACCATCATCTTCACCGACCGGCGCCTGCTGCTGGTCGACAAGCAGGGCATCACCGGCAAGAAGGTGGAGTACCACTCCATCCCGTACCGCAGCATCACCCACTTCGCGGTGGAGACCGCCGGCACCTTCGACCTCGACGCCGAGCTGAAGATCTGGGTGTCGGGCAACTCGGTCCCGATCGAGAAGACCTTCACCAAGGGCGTCGACATCTACGAGGTGCAGGCGATCCTCACCCAGTTCGTGGCGAAGTAGCCCCGGGGCGGGCCCGGTAGGGACCCGGGGCGTGGGCACCGGGTCCTCCCGCCGGGTCGGACCGCGGGACTGCGCGCCTGGCCCGGTCGGCGGCCCGCGTCTGGCAGAGTGCTGCCCGACCCCACCCCTCTCCCCCCCTGGGCCCAGTGAACCTCCCCGACCCGCACCGCCGACTCCTCTCGGACGTCGCCACCGCAGACCTCCCCCACACCCTCGTCCTCGCCGGCGGCTACGCCCTCCAGGCCCACGGCCTCGTGGACCGGCCGCACGCCAACGTGGACATGGCGACGGAGAGCCAGGAGCCGACGGACCGGCTCGCCGAGGCGGTCGCGACCGCGCTCCGCAGCCGCGCCCGCGACGTCGTCACGGGGCCCGTCACCCCGCTCACGGCGCACCTGTCGGTCACGGACCCGCCCACGGGCGAACGGTGCGACCTGATCCTCCACAAGGAGACGCTCTGGCACCCGCCGGTCCTCACGGACCTCGGCCCCGCCCTGAGCACGGAGGACGCCGTCGGTACGAAGATCAGGGCCCTGTACGACCGGGGCGCCGCCGTCGACCTCGTCGACGCCCGCGCCGCCGCGGCCCGTTTCACCCTGCCCGACCTGGAGGACCTGGGCCGCCATCACGCGCACGACCCCTTCGACCTGCCGACCCTCCGGTCCCGTCTGGAGGGCAGCGACTGGTACCCGGACGCCGCGTTCACCGCGTACGGCCTGACGGAGGCGGACATCGCCGCCCTGCGCACCTGGGCCCAGCACTGGTCCGACGACATCGCGGAACGCCTGCTGGAGGACGGCGCCAACCCGGACACCGAGGACGGCTCCGAGCCCGACGGGTGAAGCCCGCCCGGCCCACGTGCCGACGAGGCGTCAGCTCCCGGACGCGTACCCCACGAACTCCGCCCAGGCCTCCGGCGACAGCGCCAGCCGGGGACCGGCGTCGCGGTACTTGGAGTCGCGGACGTGGACGGTGCCGGGGGTGGGGGCGATCTCGACGCAGGAGTCACCCTCGTTGCCGTCGCTGTAGCTGCTCTTGAACCAGGCCAGTTCGGAGGCGTCCCCGGCGGAGGGCTTGCGGATCATGTCTCTCCCAGCAGTTGCTCGATGAAAGCCAGCGACTCCCGAGGCGGGAGAGCCTGGGCCCGGATGGTGCCATACCGCAGCTCCAGGATGCGCACCTGCCTCGGATCACAGACGGGACGACCGTTGAAGGCGCCGTCGGAGCGGCCCGTCGCCGTACCGTCGGCGAACTTCAGCAGCTCGATCCTTCCGTCGAGACCAGGGTGCGCCTCCACACGGGTCGGCATCACCTGCAGCGTGACGTTGCGCAACCGGCCCACCTCCAACAGGCGTTCGAGCTGCTGCCGCCACACCATTGTGCCTCCGAGTGGCCGTCGCAGCAGCGCCTCTTCCAGCACGAAGCCGAGCGCGGGGGCAGGATCCCGCTCGAAGATGGTCTGTCGGGCCATCCGAGCGGCCACCAGGCGTTCCACCTCGGCCTGCGCGTAGGGCGGTTGTCGCGACTCGAACGCGGCCCGCGCGTGCTCCGGCGTCTGCAGCAACCCGTTGATGCTGTTGCAGACGTACACCCCGAGCTCTACGGCCTTCGCCTCCATCTCGGCCAGATCCCGCACCTTCTTCGGGTACCGGACCTTGTTCACGTCCTCCTTCATCGCCGAGAGCAGGCCGCCCGCGCCCAGCACCTCGTCCGCCCTGTCCAGATACTCGGGCCGGGGGATCCGCTTCCCGGCCTCGATCTTGTAGACGAGGTCCTCGCCGTACCCGACCGCCCGCCCGAAGTCGGCGGCCCGCATGCCCACGGCCTCCCGCCGCAGCTTCAACTGCCGTCCCACGGTGGCGACGACGGCGACGCCCCACTCGTCGTCCGGGTCCACCTCCCATCCCGGCTCGTCCGCCTCGGTCCTGAGCCGCCGTACCTCACCGTCCACCGACATGCGCGCCCCTCCGACGTACCGCCACCGCCTCGTACCGCGACGCCCCTACCCGCGCGCACCGCCCCGACAAGCCCGGACACCACCGGACAAGCGCCGGACAGTCACCGTACGCATCGGCGCCGTCACTCCTCACGGTAAGCCGCTCCGGCCACGCTGAGTGACGTGAATCAGGAACTGACCGCCGCCGCAGACCGGCTCCCCCAACCCGCCCGCCCCGTCCGCAACTTCAGTGTCCTGCTGTCCCCGACCCCACGCGGCGCCCGGCTGGCCCGGCTGCTCGCGGTCGAGCAACTGCGCTCGTGGGAGCTGCCGTTGGATCCGGCGCGGCACGTCGTCGCCGAACTGGCGAACAACGCGGCCACGCACGGCCGCGTCCCCGGCCGGAACTTCCGCCTTCTTCTGTACGTCGTCGGCGCTGTCCTGCGCGTCGAGGTCACCGACACGCGCGGTGACCGGCTCCCGCCGCACCGGAACGCGGTGCGCGGCGGAGAGGGCGGTCACGGGCTGGCGCTCGTGGACGCGTTCGCCGACCGCTGGGGAGTGGCACCGGGGCTGCCGCCGCGCAAGACGGTCTGGGCCGAACTCACCGTCCCGGCCTGCATGTCACCGGCACCCGACGGTCCGGGTCCCGGTGCCGCGGGCGGTCTTCTCCAAGGACCATCGGGGAGAAAGAACTCCCACCAAGCCCCACCCCTCCCTCCCGCGGGGCGCACTCACTCGCCGGAGTGAATATGTCCAACTCGGCTGGATCCGGGACCGGTTGCGTGCCCTACGCTCAGCGCGACACCACCGCAGACATGCGACGGCCCCCGCCGGGACTGCCATCCCAGTGCGAGGGCCTGACCACCTAGGAAGCAGACCCTTCCCGATGGATACCGAAAACCCTAACGCGCGCTCGCGTCCGCAGTCCCGGCTCCCGGGGAAAAACCACCCGGGGGCGCGGCCGGATTCCGGCGTGGTCCACGACAGCGCCCGCCACACCGAGAACTTCACGGTGATCGGCAACCATCTCGCCCAGCACGAGGAGTTGTCCCTGCTCGCCATCGGGCTGGGCTGCCACATCCAGTCGCTGCCCAAGGGCAGCCCCGTCGGCATCAAGTCCCTCGCCGACCGCTTCCCCGAGGGGCCCACGCGCATCGCCGCGGCTCTGCGGGAACTCGAAGCCCACGGCTATCTGCGCCGTACCCGTGAGCGCCGGCCGGGCGGGCAGGTCGTCACCCGCACGGTCTTCTGCAACAAGCCCGGACATCGCGCCGGTCCGGCCGAGGGTCCCCGCAGGTCCGCCCGCCGTCCGGCGCCGGAGAAACCGCCGCCGCGCAGGCGCCTGCCCGCCGTACCGCAGCCCGCGTCGCCCTCACCCGACCTCCTGCGGGCGGCCGTCGACGTGCTGGCCGGCCTCCGCCGCCTCGACCCCCGCCTGCTGCTGTCCGCGACGGACACCGAGCACCTCGCTCCGGGCGTCGCCGCCTGGATGGAACGCGACCTGCCGCCGTCCGCCGTGCGCCGCGCCCTGACCGAGCGGCTGCCGGCCGAGCCCTTGACCCGGCCCGCGGCCCTGCTGGCCCACCGTCTGACCGCGCAGTTGCCGCCACCGCCGCCGTTCCGGCCCCCGGCCCCACCGGCCCCGGAGCCCAGACACCCCTGGCAGACCTGCGGCACCTGCGACCGCGTCTTCCGGGCCCCCTCCCCCGGTCGCTGCCGCGACTGCCGAACCGGTTGACGCGACGGACGTGGCGCCCCGGGCGCCGTCCACGGCAGAGTCCGTCGGGAGAGCGCGGAAGGAACTCATCAGGCCGGTGCGCCACGGTGTCCGTGTGCCCGGCGTGCCTCGGGCCCGGTCCGGGGTGTTCCCGGCCGGGCCCGACAGAGCAGCACGGTCCGCCGGCGGACGTCGGGGGCGTCCGGCGGCGGACCGTGCTCACCTGTTCGGCGTCGGGTCGTCAGGACCCGGCGGCCACCGTCAGGCGGACGGCGTGGAGCGGCGCTTGCGCAGGAAGAAGACCAGTCCGCCACCGGCCAGCACCAGAGCCACGGCCGCGCCCGCGATCACCGGGGTGGCGCTGCTGCCACCGGTCTGGGCCAGGCCGCCACCGGTGGTGGTGGTGCCGGGCGTGTCGGTACCGGGCGTGGAGGTGCCGGGCGCCGGGGTGCTCGCCGAGGGACTGGGCGACGGGCCGGCGGTCTTGCAGTCCAGGACGCCGTGGGTCTCCCACGGGCCGTAGCCGGCCGCGCTGGCGATCTTGATGTCGTACGCCTGGTCCTCGTCGACCTTCACCAGGACGGTCTCGGACTTGCCCGGCTGGACCGTGTGGGTCTCGCCGTTCAGGGTGAAGGTGAACTCCTGGTCGCCGCTGTTCGCGGCGGTCACCTGGATGCCGCCCGCGGCGCAGTCCTTCTCGAAGGTCACGGCCGGGATCGGGCCCTTGTGCTCCTTCGGCGCCCAGGCGCCGGACGCGGACGCGGTGACCGGCACCTCGGTGCTGCCGGCCAGGATCAGGGTCTGGCTCTTCTTGTCGACGGGGCCGAAGACCCGGCCGACCTCGATCCGGGTGGTGGTGGAGGCGGTGAGGGTGCCCTCGCCCTTGGGCGCGTCCGCCGGCACCTTGAAGAACAGCTTGTCGCCGTTGGCCGCGGTGGTGGCGGCCTTGCCGTCCGCGTCGACCAGGGTCACCCCGGCGTCCGCGGACTTCTGGTCGAGGGCCACCGAGACCTTGTCGGCGCTGGTGTTGACGGTGACCGGTCCGATGCTGTCGCCGCTGGTGCCCGAGACGCTGTCCGGGGTGAGCTTCAGCGAGGGCAGCGGCTCGTCGGCGGAGCCGTGCTGCTCGGCCTGCTCCTCCAGCCACTTCGTGACCTTGTCGGCGCCCTTGTCGCGCGGGTGGGCGTTCACGCCGTCGGAGAAGTGCCAGATGGCCGCCTGGGTCGCGGCTGCGGCGGTGTCCTCGTTCAGCTTGGCACCGACCTTGGAGCCCAGTGCGTCCGGCTGGACCACGGGGTAGGCGTGCTGCAGGATCCAGCGGATCCTGCCCAGCCGTTCCTTCTTGTCCGACAGGACGGAGTGGTCCCAGTCCGTCTCGGTGTACTTGGTGCCGTCGTACGTGGGGTTGTGGATGTCGATGCAGTACGTCTCGAGTTCGGCGCCCTTCAGCGTCAGGCGCATGGTGCCGCCGGTGAGGGTCTCCTCGGCGTGATCGGAATCGTCGAGTATGTCGATACGGCCGCCATGGACGATGTCGCCCAGAACGGCGGTGTCGGCCTCGCCACCCCCGTCGGCCGACGCCGCTCCGGCGAAGGCGACACTTCCCGCACAGAACATGCTCGTCGCGAGCATGACACCAGCAACGGACGGTATGGACCGCCCGCGAACTCGGAACATAGCTACGTCTCCTCCCGACGGCCGCACGGCATGGCGGACCGCCGACATGCCACGCCCCCAGAACGCGGCCCGTGTTGGTCGCCGCACATCCTAGGGATTCCTGAGCCCCGACGTACCACCGGGTCGGAAATGACTCGTCGGACACGTGATATGGGTGGGTCCCTGGAGTAGCAAGGGAGTTGACGCTACATCAGGGTGCCGGCCCAGGAACAGGTGCACATCGCGTCGAGTCCGCCCCGCCCCACACGCCCCGCCATGGCTCGTGATCGCCGACCAGAGCCGGCTCCGGGCACGCCCGCCCGTCCCCCGAGGCCGTCGGACGCCCCGTCGAGTGACGGGACTTCCCCCGCAGTCATCGCCTACCCGACGCCTCGACAACTGAGCAACCGGGCCCGGGGACCGGGCACGTCCACGCATCAAGCAGCGTCACGGCACAGGAGCGGACCCGGTCATCGGGGGTGAACGCCGCCGCCCGGCCCGCTCCGCGGGGCCCGCACATGGCGAGGCGCCCGGACCGGGGCTCGTCCGCCCCGGGTCCGGGCGCCTCGGCGCCGGCCGGTGTCTACTTCGGCTGCGGCTTGCGCACCGACAGGTGCAGCTCCTTCAGCCGGGCCTCCTCCAGCTCCGTCGGCGCCCCCATCATCAGGTCCTGGGCGTTGCCGTTGAGCGGGAAGGAGATGGTCTCGCGGATGTTGGGCTCGTCGGCCAGCAGCATCACGATGCGGTCGACGCCGGGGGCGATGCCGCCGTGCGGCGGGGCGCCGAAGCGGAAGGCGCGGAGCATGCCCGCGAACTTCTCCTCGACCGTCTCGCGGTCGTAGCCCGCGATCTCGAACGCCTTGAGCATGATCTCCGGCTCGTGGTTCCGGATCGCGCCGGAGGACAGCTCGACACCGTTGCAGACGATGTCGTACTGCCAGCCCAGGATGTCCAGCGGGTCCTGGGTCTCCAGGGCCTCCAGGCCGCCCTGGGGCATGGAGAACGGGTTGTGCGAGAAGTCGATCGCGCCGGTGTCCTCGTCCTTCTCGTACATCGGGAAGTCGACGATCCAGCAGAACCGGAAGACGTTCTCCTCGAAGTGCCCGGCGCGCTTGGCGGCCTCGACCCGCACCGCACCCATGATCTTCGAGACCTCGTCGAACTCGCCGGCGCCGAAGAACACGGCGTGACCGGACTCCAGGCCGAGGCGCTCGGTGAGGACCTTGACGTTCTCCTCGGTGAGGAACTTCGCGATCGGGCCGGTCAGCCCGCCGTCCTCGGCCACCCGCACCCAGGCCAGGCCCTTCGCGCCCAGCGAGATGGCGTACTCGCCGAGCTGGTCGAAGAACTTGCGCGGCTGGTCCTGGACCGCCGGGACCGGCAGCGCCCGCACGTGCTTGCCGGCGAAGGCCTTGAACTCCGAGCCCTCGAAGACATCGGTGATGTCGACGAGCTCCAGCTGGGCCCGCAGGTCGGGCTTGTCGGAGCCGTACTTCAGCATCGCCTCGCGGAACGGGATCCGCGGGAAGGGGGAGGTCACGTGGCGGCCGTTGCCGAACTCCTCGAACAGCTCGGTCATCAGCTGCTCGATGGGCAGGAAGACGTCCTCCTGCTCGACGAAGCTCATCTCGACGTCGAGCTGGTAGAACTCGCCCGGCGAGCGGTCGGCACGGGCGTCCTCGTCGCGGAAGCAGGGCGCGATCTGGAAGTAGCGGTCGAAGCCGGAGATCATCAGCAGCTGCTTGAACTGCTGCGGGGCCTGCGGCAGAGCGTAGAACTTGCCCGGGTTCAGACGGGAGGGAACGACGAAGTCGCGCGCGCCCTCGGGGGAGGTCGCCGACAGGATCGGCGTCGCCATCTCGTTGAAGCCCAGCGCCGTCATCTTGTGCCGGATCGCGGAGATGACCGCCGACCGGAGCATGATGTTGCGGTGCATGCGCTCGCGGCGCAGGTCCAGGAAGCGGTACTCCAGGCGCCGCTCCTCGTTGACCCCGTCCTCGGCGTTGATGGTGAAGGGCAGCGGAGCCGCCGCGCCCAGCACCTCCACGGCGCCGACCTCGACCTCGACCTCGCCGGTGGGCAGGTCCGGGTTCACGTTCTCGGTTCCACGTGAAACAACCTGGCCGTCGACGCGGACCACGGTCTCCTTGGACAGCTTGTCCAGGGCCTCGTACGCCTCCGTGCCCGGGCGGGCGACCAGCTGGGTGATGCCGTAGTGGTCACGCAGATCGATGAAGAGGATGCCGCCCAGGTCGCGCCGATTGTGCAGCCAGCCACTCAGCCGGACGTCGGTGCCGACGTCAGAGGCGCGGAGCTGTCCGCAGGTGTGGGACCTGTACCGATGCATCGTCGTTTCATCCAGTCTTCGCGGATCGGGAATCTCCGGGGCCCGGTGCCCGGACTTTTCAAGGGTACCGGGCAGGCCGTCGTCGCCTCCCCACCCTTTTCCCGGCGTGACATGACCAGGCCAGCGGTGGCATCGTCCGATCGTCTCTTCATAAAGTGGGGCAATGCGCACCGGTGAACCCCTGCCCTCCGTGGGGGAGGTCCTCTCCGCACTCGCGACCGGCCTGTGGAACTGGGACACCGCCACCGGTCAGGTCTCCCTCGACGCCGAGGCGGCACGCCTGCTCGGGCTGCCCGCCGAGCAGGCCGTGCTCACCGAAGCGCAGGTGCGCTCACGGCTCCACCCGGTCGACTGGAACGAGATCACCGGTGTCGTCCAGCTCGCCGTCGCCGAGGGCACGCTGGCCGAGGTCCGGATCCGGATCATGGACGAGCGCGGTCACGTCGTCCGCGTCGTCCGCAGCCGCTCGAAGCCGTCCTTCGATCCGGTCAGGCGGGCCTTCGAGCTGACGGGCACCCTCCAGGAGGTCGCCGAGCCCGCCCCGGGCACCCCGGCGGGACGCCGCGCCGTCACCGGCGACTGGCGGCGCTCCCGGGAGGCCTTCCTGCTGGACGCAGGCCGTGCTCTGGCGGAGGCGCGGTCCACGGCCGAGGTGCTGCGGGTGGCGGCCGGGCTGTCGATGCCCGGCTTCTCACCGGACGGGCTCGCCGTCTTCGGCGTGGAGGGCGACCGGCTGACGATCATCGGCCACCACGGGCAGCAGCCCGGCGACGAGGGGCCCTTCGCCCAGCTGGCACTGGAGACCGACTACCCGGCGGCCGAGGTGGTGCGCACCGGGCGCGCGGTGTACCTGTCCTCCCCGGAGCAGTACCGGGAGCGCTATCCGCTGACCTGGCCGCTGGCCCAGCGGTTCCACCGGCAGTCCTGGGCGTTCCTGCCGCTGACCGTGGCGGGCGGCACCATGGGCGCCTGGATGGCCGCCTTCACCTATCCCGTCGCCTTCACCCCGGACGAACGGTCCGTCCTGACCACCGTCGCGCGCATGCTGGCCCAGGCCCTGTCGAGGGCCGGCGCCGCCGAGACCGAGCGGGAGCTGACCGACGGGCTCCAGCGCTCGATGCTGCCCTCCCTCGGCAAGGGCATCCCCGGCATGAGCATCGCCGCCCGCTACGTCCCCACCGGCGGCGGACTCCAGGTCGGCGGCGACTGGTACGACATGATCCCCCTGCCCAGCGGCCGGTTCGCCCTCGTCATCGGCGACGTCCAGGGGCACGACGTGCACGCGGCCGGCCTGATGGGCCAGCTGCGGATAGCCCTGCGGGCCTACGCCGCCGAGGGCCACCGGCCCGATGCGGTGCTCTCGCGCGCCTCCCGCTTCTTCTACGGACTCACGCAGAGCGACGACGACATGGCCGGCCTGCGCTTCGCCACCTGCCTGTACATCGAGGTCGACCCGGTCACCGGCATCGTGGAGACCGCACGCGCCGGGCACCTGAACCCGGCCGTACGGATGCCGGACGGCACGGTGATGCTGCGGACCACCGCCGGCGGGCTGCCGCTCGGCATCGACCCGGACAGCGACTACCCCACCACCCTGCTCACCCTGGATCCCGGCGAGACGCTGCTGATGTGCACCGACGGCCTCGTCGAGACCGGCGGCCACGACCTGGACTCCGGCTGGCAGCGCCTGCGGGGGGTCATGGAGGAGCACAACGGGCACGACGGCGAGGACGGGGATCTGGAAGAGCTCGCCGACGCCCTCGTCCGGGCCGTGCACGGGCCCTCCTCGCACCACACCACCGGCCCGCTCGCCGACCGCCGCGAGGACGACATCGCCCTGCTCCTGCTGTGCCGGCAGGGCGGCGGCCGGGGCGCGAACGGGACGGCGGTCCGGCCGCCGGTGCGCCGCATGATGCTGACGGTCGCGCAGGCCGAGCCGGAGCGCGTGGCCACCGGCCGGCGGCAGCTGCGCGACCTCCTCCATGACTGGTCCTCCCCCGACCAGGTGGACTCGGCGGTGCTGCTGGTCTCCGAGCTGCTCACCAACGTCCTGGTGCACACCGACGCCGACGCGCTCCTGCTGGCCGAGGTCACCGGCGAGAGCGGCGCCCGGCGGCTCCGGGTCGAGGTCACCGACGCCGGGGACGACCTGCCGCATGTGCGCCGGCCGGGCGAGCTGGCGTCCTCCGGGCGCGGTCTGATGCTGATCGAACTGCTCGCAGACGCGTGGGGGGTGGCCCCACGGGGCCAGGGCAAGAGCATCTGGGTCGACCTGAAGGAGGCCTGACCCGGCAGGCACGCACCGGCGGACCGCTCGGGTCACGTCGGGGAGCGCGGGCCGCGGTACGGGGTGCGGGGGCGTCGTGGGGTGCGGTGCGGCGGGGTGGTCGGTGCGGGATACGGGCCGCGGAACAGGCGTGGGCGGCGCCGGGGCACGCCGCGGACTACGGCGCGGTGGCGCGGGCCCGCAGTTCCTCGACGACACCGAAAGCGGCGGCCGTGACCGGCACGGCCAGCAGCATGCCCAGGATCCCGGCGACGGACGCGCCCGCGGTGATCGCCAGCATCACCACGGCCGGATGCATCTGCACCGTCCGGCTCTGGATCGCCGGCTGGAGCACATGCCCCTCCAGCACCTGCACGGCGAGGACGACGCCGAGCGCCCAGAGCCCGATGACGAACCCGCGCTCGGCGAGCGCGACGAGGACGGCCAGGGTCCCGGAGATGAACGCGCCGAGATAGGGGATGTAGGCCCCGACGAAGACCAGCGCCCCGAGTCCCACCGCCCCCGGCACGTCCAGCGCGAGCAGGCCGACGGTGATGAACGTGGCATCGATGAGGGCGATCAGGGTGGTGCCCCGCATGAACCCCTCGACGGCGCGGAAGGCCCGGCGGGCGACGGCCTCCAGGAGGTCCGCGCTGCCGCCGGGGGCGAGGGAGCGCAGGGTGCCGACGGCCCTGTCGCCGTCGCGCAGGAAGAAGAAGACGAGCAGCAGCGCGAGAACCGCCATGGCGAGGGTCTGGGCGACGACGCTCACCCCGCTGAGGAAGCCCGAGGCCGCGGTCCCGCCGAACCTGCCCAGCAGGTCGCGGGCGTTCGTGGCGAGGTCGTCGAGCGAGGTGCCGGCCGCCCCGAAGTGATCGGCGACGCTGCGTGCCGCGTCCTTCAGCGAGGAGACGATCTGGTCGCCGGTGTCGACCAGTGCGGCGACGACGATGTACACGGCGCCGCCGACCACCGCGACGACGGCCACGCACGTCACGGCGGCGGCGACGGACCGGTTGACCCGGGCCTGCAGCAGGCGCCGGTGGAGCGGCCCGAGCAGCGCCGTACCGAGCAGCGCGAGCAGCACGGGCGTGACGGCCGTGCGGAACTCCGCGCACAGCAGGATCCCGACCCAGCCGACGCCCGCGACGAGCAGGATGACGACGCACCAGGCGGCGAGCCGCCGGACGGCTGCGGGCAGCGGCGAGGGGGAGGGCTCCTGCACCCTCACCACCCGACCACACCCCCCGGCCCTCCGTCGCGCGGGGGACGCCCGGCGGAGTGAGCCGCCGGCACGGGCGGCCGGCAGGGGCGCGGTGCGGGTTCCGGTGCCGGTCCTGCGGCCCGCGCACGGACGACGGCAGGGGCGGAGCCCGGTGCTCCGCCCCTGCCGGCCGTCGTCCGGGCCGCCCTGCGCCCACTCGCATCGCCCCCTGTGCCCGTCGGCTCGCGCCGGCGTCCGTCGGCGCGCGGCCCCGCGAAGGCGGCGATCGTCCGGCCGGAACAGGGACCACGACGCACCGGCCCCGGTTCCCCGGGGCCGGTCCGGCACGTCCTACAGACCGCCCTCCTGCATCCCGTGCACGGCCGGGATCGTTCCGAGGCGGCCCTTCTGGAAGTCCTCGAAGGCCTGCATCAGCTCGTCCTTGGTGTTCATCACGAACGGGCCGTAGTGGGCCATCGGCTCACGGATGGGCTGTCCGCCGAGGAGGACGACCTCCAGGTCGGGCGTGTGGGAGTCCTGCCTGTCGTCGGCGCGGACGGTCAGCGAGCCGCCGCCGCCGAAGACCGCGGTCTGGCCCAGGTGGACCGGGCGCCGCTCGGCGCCGACCGATCCGCGCCCGGCCATCACGTAGGCGAGGCCGTTGAAGTCCTCGCGCCACGGCAGGGTGATCTCCGCACCCGGCGCCAGCGTCGCGTGGACCATGGTGATCGGCGTGTGGGTGATGCCGGGACCGGCGTGGCCGTCCAGCTCACCGGCGATGACGCGCAGCAGCGCGCCGCCGTCCGGGGACGTCAGCAGCTGGACGCTGCCGCCACGGATGTCCTGGTAACGCGGGGGCATCATCTTGTCCTCGGCGGGGAGGTTCACCCACAGCTGGAGGCCGTGGAAGAGCCCTCCGGACATGACGAGGTGCTCCGGCGGGGCCTCGATGTGCAGCAGGCCGGCGCCGGCCGTCATCCACTGGGTGTCGCCGTTGGTGATGGTGCCGCCACCGCCGTTGCTGTCCTGGTGGTCGAAGACCCCGTCGATGATGTAGGTGACGGTCTCGAAGCCGCGGTGCGGGTGCCAGGGCGTGCCCTTCGGCTCCCCGGGCTGATAGTCCACCTCACCCATCTGGTCCATCATGATGAACGGGTCGAGGTGGCGGTAGTTGATCCCCGCGAACGCCCGGCGCACCGGGAAGCCCTCGCCCTCGAATCCGCTCGGCGCGGTCGTGACCGCCAGCACGGGGCGTGCCGCGGCGTCGGCGGGAGCGGTCACGCGGGGCAGCGTCAACGGGTTCTCGACGGTCACTGCAGGCATGTCGGTACCTCCTCGGTCTACGCTCACTTTAGTTGAGCGTTGAACTTCTTGCCACCCTGAACGAAGAAAGCCCGGAGGGCATTCCCTCCGGGCTCGCGCCACGGTCCAGCCGTGGAACAGAGGCCTCAGCGGCACGTCCGGCGCATCGGAACGACGGAAGCGGCCGCACGAGCAGCACGGGGGGCGACGGCGTCAGCCGTGCGCCCGGCACATCGGGACGACGGCCTCAGCCGTACATCCGGCGCATCGCGAAGTCGACCATCTGTTCGACTGCCTTCGCGTCGAAGACCATGCGGTGCTCACCCTCCATGTCGACGACGAAGCCGTAGCCGGTCGGCAGCAGGTCGATCACCTCCGCACCGGTGATCACGAAGTACTTGGACTCCTTGCCCGCGTACCGGCGCAACTCCTTCAGCGAGGTGAACATGGGGATCACCGGCTGCTGGGTGTTGTGCAGGGCGAGGAAGCCCGGGGTGTCCCCCCGCGGGCAGTACACCTTGGACGTGGCGAAGATCTGCTGGAAGTCCTCGGCGGACATCTGACCGGTGGTGAAGGCGCGCACCGCGTCCGCGAGCGAGGGCGGGGACGGCTCCGGGTACAGCGGCGGCTGCTGCCCGTATCCGCCGGACATCGGCTGCTGGGGCCCGGCGTACTGCTGCTGCGCGGTGCCACCGTCCATGGTCTGGCCGTATCCGTACATGCCCCAAAGAGTAACGAGTCACAGATGAGGGGATCGGGGTTGCTTCTTATTACCGACGGGTAGCATCATCGGAGCTACTTGTTGGTACGTGAACTAGTGCGAGGATCCACATCCAGTGCCTCGCCGATCCCTCTTCAACGGAGCCGTCGCCATGGGGCACTACAAGTCGAATCTCCGAGACATCGAGTTCAACCTCTTCGAAGTACTGGGACGCGACAAGCTGTACGGCACCGGCCCGTTCGAGGAGATGGACACCGAGACCGCCAAGAGCATCCTGGAGGAGCTGACCCGCCTCTCCGAGAACGAGCTCGCGGAGTCCTTCACCGACGCCGACCGCAACCCGCCGGTCTTCGACCCGGAGACCAACACGGCCCCGGTCCCGGCCTCCTTCAAGAAGAGCTACAAGGCCTTCATGGACTCCGAGTACTGGCGCCTGGGCCTGTCGGAGGAGATCGGCGGCACCACCGCCCCGCCCTCCCTGATCTGGGCGTACGCGGAGCTCGTCCTCGGCGCGAACCCGGCCGTGTGGATGTACTCCTCCGGCCCGGCGTTCGCCAACATCCTCTTCGAGGAGGGCAACGAGGTCCAGAAGAAGATCGCCCGGATCGCCGTCGAGAAGACCTGGGGTTCCACCATGGTCCTCACCGAGCCCGACGCGGGCTCCGACGTCGGCGCCGGCCGCACCAAGGCGATCCAGCAGGAGGACGGCTCCTGGCACATCGAGGGTGTGAAGCGTTTCATCACCTCCGGTGAGCACGACATGGAGGAGAACATCCTCCACTACGTCCTCGCCCGCCCCGAGGGCGCCGGCCCCGGCACCAAGGGCCTGTCCCTCTTCCTCGTCCCGAAGTACCACTTCGACTTCGAGACCGGCGAACTGGGCGAGCGCAACGGCGTCTACGCCACCAACGTCGAGCACAAGATGGGCCTGAAGGCCTCCAACACCTGCGAGATGACGTTCGGCGACCAGCACCCCGCCAAGGGCTGGCTGATCGGCGACAAGCACGACGGCATCCGCCAGATGTTCCGCATCATCGAGTTCGCCCGCATGATGGTCGGCACGAAGGCGATCTCCACCCTGTCGACCGGCTACCTCAACGCGCTGGAGTACGCCAAGGAGCGCGTCCAGGGTCCCGACCTGGCGAACTTCATGGACAAGGCGGCGCCCAAGGTCACCATCACGCACCACCCCGACGTGCGCCGCTCGCTGATGACGCAGAAGGCGTACGCGGAGGGCATGCGCGCGCTCGTCCTCCACACCGCCTCCGTCCAGGACGCCATCGCCGTCAAGGAGGCGAACGGCGAGGACGCCAAGACCGAGCACGCCCTCAACGACCTGCTCCTGCCGATCGTCAAGGGCTACGGCTCCGAGAAGGGCTACGAGCAGCTCGCCCAGTCGCTCCAGACCTTCGGCGGCTCCGGCTTCCTGCAGGAGTACCCGATCGAGCAGTACATCCGCGACGCCAAGATCGACACCCTGTACGAGGGCACCACCGCCATCCAGGGCCAGGACTTCTTCTTCCGGAAGATCGTCCGCAACCAGGGCGCGGCCCTCAACTCCGTCGCCGAGGACATCAAGAAGTTCCTCGCCCTCGGCACCGGCGGCGAGGAGCTGACCGGCGCCCGCGAGCACCTCGCGAAGGCCGCCGTCGAGCTGGAGGCCATCGTCGGCCTGATGCTGACCGACCTCGCCGCCACCGAGCAGGACGTCAAGAACATCTACAAGGTCGGCCTCAACACCACCCGCCTGCTCATGGCCTCCGGTGACGTGATCGTCGGCTACCTGCTCCTCAGGGGCGCCGCGGTCGCCGCCGAGAAGCTGGAGACCGCCACGGCGAAGGACAAGGCCTTCTACACCGGCAAGATCGCGGCGGCGAAGTTCTTCGCGGCCAACGTCCTGCCCGGCGTCACCCTGGCCCGCAAGATCGCCGCGGGCGTCGAGCTGGACCTGATGGAGCTGGACGAGGCCGCGTTCTAGGACGCATGGGACAGCAAAGGACAGCTCTGGACAGCTGAACCTCCTTCCACACCCTCCTCACGAGGGCCCACTCCCTTTGCCCGGGAGCGGGCCCTCGTCCGTCGTTAAGGTGAACCCCATGAGCGAACCCTCACGCTTCGACCGCGGCCACACCGACGACCTGATGACCTTCCTCGCGGCGAGCCCGTCGCCGTACCACGCAGTGGCGAACACGGCCGCGCGTCTGGAGAAGGCCGGCTTCCGGCAGGTCGCCGAGACGGACGCCTGGGACGGGACCAGCGGCGGCAAGTACGTGCTGCGCGGCGGTGCCCTCGTGGCCTGGTACGTCCCCGAGGGCGCGGCGGCGCACACGCCGTTCCGGATCGTCGGCGCACACACCGACTCCCCCAACCTGCGCGTCAAGCCGCTGCCGGACACCGGGGCGCACGGCTGGCGCCAGGTGGCCGTCGAGATCTACGGCGGCCCCCTGCTGAACTCCTGGCTCGACCGCGACCTCGGCCTCGCCGGCCGTCTCACCCTGCGGGACGGCTCCACCCGCCTGCTGAACGTGGACCGCCCGTTGCTGCGCGTCCCGCAGCTCGCCATCCACCTGGACCGCTCGGTCAACGCCGACGGCCTCAAGCTCGACAAGCAGCGCCACCTCCAGCCCGTGTGGGGACTCGCCGACACCGTGCGCGACGGCGACCTCATCGCCTTCCTGGAGGAGGAGACGGGTCTCGCCGAGGGCGAGATCACCGGCTGGGACCTCATGGTCCACTCCGTGGAGCCGCCCGCCCACCTCGGCCGCGACCGCGACCTCGTCGCGGGCCCCCGCATGGACAACCTGCTGTCCGTGCACGCCGGCGTGGCCGCACTGACCGCGGTCGCCGGACGCGACCTGCCCTGCATCCCCGTCCTGGCCGCCTTCGACCACGAGGAGAACGGCTCCCAGAGCGACACCGGCGCCGACGGCCCGCTGCTCGGCAGCGTCCTGGAGCGCTCGGTGTTCGCGCGCGGCGGCACCTTCGAGGACCGGGCCAGGGCCTTCGCCGGCACCGTGTGCCTGTCCTCCGACACCGGCCACGCCGTCCACCCCAACTACGCCGAGCGGCACGACCCCACGCACCACCCCCGGGTCAACGGCGGCCCCATCCTGAAGGTCAACGTCAACAACCGCTACGCCACCGACGGTTCGGGCCGCGCGATCTGGGCGGCGGCGTGCGAGAAGGCGGACGTCCCCTTCCAGTCCTTCGTCTCCAACAACTCCATGCCCTGCGGCACCACCATCGGCCCCATCACCGCGGCCCGCCACGGCATCCGGACCGTCGACATCGGCGTGGCGATCCTGTCCATGCACAGCGCCCGCGAGTTGTGCGGCGTGGACGACCCGCACCTGCTGGCGAACGCACTGGTGGCGTTCCTCGACGGCTAGTGCCGCGGCAGGCGACGTTCGCCCGTCGAGGAGCGGCGTCCGGTGCGTGCTCCCGGTGTGCCGGACGGAAGCCCTCGTACGGGATGTACTCGGGCTTTCGTCCGGTGCGGCGAGCGTGCGTGCCGGGCGTCGCGACGGGGCGAACGTCGCCTGGTGCGGCACCGGTCAGTTCCGTTGCGGCGCATGTCCGTCGTCCGGGCGGGTACCCGGATTCCACACAACGACCGGACAGGGAGGCGACCTTCATGGGCCTCGGCGGGTGCATCGTTCTCATCGCCGCGGGAGCAATCCTCGCGTTCGCGACCGACTGGCACATGGAGGGAGTCGATCTCGACCTGGTCGGCATCATCCTGATGGCCGTCGGGCTGATCGGCGTGGCGACCTTCAGCGGCATCTACCGGCGCCGGCGCGTGGTGGTGCCGTCCACGACCCCCGTCGTCGAAGGGGAACGGGACCACCACCACACGCCCGGCGGCTACGGCCTCTAGTGCCGCACCGCGTCCCGGGAGCGGCGGCCACACCGAGACGGTGGGCCCGCTCCGAGAGGGCCGGGCCCGGGGCCTGCCGGCCCGGGGCCCTTCTCACGGACGCGGCGCGATGCGGAGCGGGTCATGGATCGAGGGGCCCGCCCGCCACCGGCGGTCAGGTCAGCGGGTGTCCCGTCGTCGCGTCCACGTGGTCCGGTACGTCGTCGTGGCGGTCTCCGACGGTCAGGGTCCCGGTGGGTTCGAGGAGCAGGATCTCGGTGGGCAGGGGCGCGTACGGTTTGTGCTCGGTGCCGCGGGGGACGGTGAAGACGGAGCCCTTGGGGAGGACCACCGTGCGCTCGCCGCCTGCCTCGCGCAGGGCGATGTGCAGCTCGCCGGCCAGGACCAGGAAGAACTCGTCGGTGTGGTCGTGGACGTGCCAGAGGTGCTCGCCCTCGACCTTGGCGACGCGCACGTCGTAGTCGTTGACGGCGGTGACGATGCGGGGGCTCCACTGCTCGGTGAAGGAGGCGAGGGCGGCGGGCAGGGAGACGGGTTCGCTGGATCGCATGACGCCATGGTCGCCGCGGCGGTCCTGGCGCACGAGTGCTAGAAATTGCACATGCCGCAAGAATCCTCGCACCGCGTCGTGCTGATGGTCGACGAGAACTCCAACCCGTTCGAGATGAGCTGCGCCATCGAGGTCTTCGGACTGCCGCGCCCCGAGCTGGGCCGGGACCTCTACGACTTCCGGCTGTGCGCCGCCGAGCCCCGGACCCGGATGCGGGACGGGTTCTTCACCCTCAGCGACGTCGCGGACCTCGGGGCGGCCGAGGAGGCCGACACCCTCATCGTGCCGAACCGGCCCGACACCGACGCCCCGCGGGCCCCGCACGTACTGGACGCCGTACGCCGCGCCCACGCGCGCGGGGCGCGCCTCGTCGGCTTCTGCTCCGGCGCGTTCACCCTCGCGGAGGCCGGGCTGCTGCACGGGCGCCCGGCGGCCTGCCACTGGATGTGGGCGGACTCCTTCCGGGCCCGCTTCCCCGGCGTGCGCCTCGACCAGGACGTGCTGTTCGTCGACGACGGCGACATCCTCACCGCGTCGGGCAGCGCCTCCGCGCTCGACCTCAGCCTCCACGTCGTTCGCCGCGACCACGGCGCCGAGATCGCCAACCACGTCTCCCGGCGTCTGGTGTTCGCGGCACACCGCGACGGCGGACAGCGGCAGTTCGTGGAACGTCCGGTGCCGCACATCAGGGACGAGTCTCTCGCCCCGGTGCTGACGTGGGCGCAGGAGCGGCTCGGTGAACCGCTGACGGTGGCCGACCTCGCGGCCCGCGCGCGGGTCAGCCAGGCCACCCTCCACCGGCGTTTCCGCGCGCAGCTCGGGACGACGCCGCTCGCGTGGCTGACAGGCGAGCGCGTGAACCTCGCCCGCCGGTTCATCGAGCGCGGCGAGAAGAGGCTGGACGTGGTCGCCGCGCGCAGCGGCCTGGGCACCGCCGCCAACCTGCGGGCCCGGCTCCGCCAGGAGACCGGGCTCAGTCCGTCGGCCTACCGGCGGCGTTTCGGACCCTCCGGCGGGGAACCGGTGACCCCATGAGATACCTCGTACGGGAACGGCTCCTCGGCTTCGGCGACGACTACTGGATCGAGGACGACCGGGGCGACAAGGTCTTCCTCGTCGACGGCAAGGCCCTGCGGCTTCGGGACACCTTCGAGCTGAAGGACGCGGACGGGCGGGTGCTCGTCGACGTCCGGCAGAAACTGTTCGCCCTGCGCGACACCATGGTCATCGAGCGGGACGACGAACCGCTGGCGAGGATCCGCCGCAAGCGGCTGTCGCTGCTGCGCAACCACTACCGGGTGTCCCTCGTCGACGGCACCGATCTCGACGTCAGCGGCAAGATCCTCGACCGCGAGTTCGCCGTCGAGTACGACGGGGAACTCCTCGCCGTCGTCTCCCGCCGCTGGCTCACCGTCCGGGACACCTACGGCGTCGACGTCGTCCGCGAGGACACGGACCCGGCACTGCTGATCGCGGTGGCGGTGTGCGTGATCCAGCTGGCGGAGAAGGAGCGGGAGGAGGACTGAGCGCTCCGCCGGACGCGCCGCGGTACGACGTCTGCGGCGGACCGCGGCGACGTCGTGGCCGGTCGCGCCGTTCCCCGCGCCCCTTCGACGCACTGCCGAACCGGAGTGGACCCGACCCGGCCCGCTCGACCGGCACCGGGGGCGCGGGGTGTCCGACGGCTCGGGGAGTGTCCCCGTCGCAGGGCGCCGCGGGTCACCGGCGCGGTGTCCCCAGCCCCAGCACGCGGTCCTTCAGCGCGGGGAACTGGTCTCGCGTCGCGGCCACCTTCGCCGGGTCGAACGAGACGCGGAGCACCTCCTCGCCCGGGCCCGCCTCCGCCAGCACCTCACCCCACGGATCGACCACGATCGAGTGACCGGCCTGCGGAACTCCCGCGTGCGTCCCGGCCGTTCCACAGGCGAGCACGAACGCCTGGTTCTCCACCGCCCGCGCCTGAGCCAGCAGCGTCCAGTGCGCCCGGCGGCGCTCCGGCCAGCCTGCCGGGATCACCAGGGTCTCGGCACCGGCGTCGACGAGGCCGCGGAAGAGCTCGGGGAAACGGAGATCGTAGCAGGTCGCCAAGCCCAGGGTCGTCTCGGGCAGACGGACGGTCACCAGTTCCCGCCCCGCAGCCATCAGCACGGCCTCGCCCTCGTCGAAGCCGAAGCGGTGGATCTTGCGGTAGGCGGCGGCGAGCTCACCGGAGGGAGAGAAGACGACGGACGTGTTGTACAGCGGTCCTTCCGGGTCCCGCTCGGGGACGGACCCGGCGTGCAGCCACACGCCCGCGTCGCTCGCGGCCTTGGCCATCGCCTCGCAGGTCGGCCCCTCCAGCGTCTCGGCCTCGGTGCCGAACCGCTCGTAGGAGAAGGCCCCGGTGGTCCACAACTCGGGAAGGACGACCAGGTCGGCGGCTCCGGCTTGTTCTCGCACCAGTGCGGCGAGGCGTTCCCGGCGCGAGTCGACCGATTCGTCCTCGCTTACGGCGATCTGGATGAGAGAAGCGCGCACACTACCACCGTCCTGGCGTCGAGCCGTCCACCGGGCCGTCCCCACGGACGTCCTCACGGGCCTACGATCGTCACACGAAAGCACTGCCGGGGTGCCTCAGAGCAGCGTAACTTGGGGGTCCTCCCAGCTTGAGCGAAGCCGAGAGCCGGGGGGAGTTTCAAGACACCCGACGAGTGCAGCCACCTCCCACTGGCAACGCCGCCACAACCTGCCCGTGTACCAACCGCCGAGGGGTCCCGTTCCGTGAGTCTGCATCCCACTCTCCAGCCCTATGCCGATGCCTGGACCCACTCCATCGAAGCGATATCCGAGCTGGTGCAGCCGCTGGCGGAGGCTGACTGGAACCGCCGTACCCCGTGCCCGGCCTGGTCGGTGCGCGACGTCGTGTCGCACGTGATCGGCATGGACTGCGAGATGCTCGGCGACCCGCGTCCCATCCACACCCTGCCGCGCGACCTGTTCCACGTGACCAACGACCACCAGCGCTACACGGAGATGCAGGTCGACGTGCGCCGGCACCACACGGCGCCGGAGATGACGTCCGAGCTGGAGTACACGATCATCCGCCGCAACCGCCAGCTGCGGAACGAGACCCGGGATCCGGGCACCAAGGTGCGCGGCCCCCTCGGCACGGAGCTCACCCTGGCGGAGTCCATGCGCAACCACGCCTTCGCGGTGTGGGTGCACGAGCAGGACCTGCGCACCGCCCTCGGCCGGCCCGGCGATCTCGACTCCCCGGGCGCGCTCGTCGCCCGCGACGTCCTGCTCGACGCGCTTCCGGTCGTCGTCGCCGAGCGCGCGCAGGCTCCCCGCAGTTCGGCCGTCGTCTTCGACGTGCACGGGCCGGTGGAGTTCCTGCGCACCATCCGCATCGACATCCAGGGCCGCGGCACCCTGGAGACCGCTCCTGCTCTCGGCCCCGCCGCCGCTCTCACCCTGGACTGGGAGACCTTCGTCCGTCTGGCCTGCGGCCGGGTGACGGTGGAGGCGGTGTCGGACCGGCTGAAGCAGGAGGGCGACCAGAACCTGGCGTCGGCGATCCTGCGCAACCTCACGGTGACGCAGTAGTGCTCACGCCGCCTCCGCACGGCTGTGGGCGGCCCTGAGCCCTCGATCGATCCGTGGGCGGTCCGGCAACCGGAAGCGGCACCGAACGGGTGGGCGGGCGCAGCGGGGGGCGCTCCGTGAGGCGGTGCGCGCGCCCCGCCCCCGGGCCGGCGCCGACGCCGGGCACGGCCACCGCGCACCGGTGCCCCCGGACAGCGGCCGACGCGCCGCGGCGCCCCGGCAGGAACTGCGTGCAGCGGCGTCCCGGGACGGGACGTCGCGGGATGCCGGGACCGCACACCGCTTCGCCCGGTCCGCCCACCCGGGACCGCACACCGGCCGCCTGGACCGGCCGGCCGCCTGGACCGGCCGGCTGCCGGCGGGCCGGCGTCGGCCACCGACCGCCGTCACGCAGGGACGTGCACCGTTTCCACCCGGCTGGCGACCAGCCGTTCCCGCTCCCGCCGGGCGGCCCGCCGCCGCAGCCGCAGGATCTGGCTGACCCCGACCGCCTGGAGCACGAACAGCGCGCAGAAGGCGACGGTGTAGTTGTCGCCGGTCGCGTCGAGCAGCACCCCGATCGCGAACAGCGTGGTCATCGAGGCGACGAAACCGCCCATGTTGGTGATGCCGGAGGCCGTGCCCTGCCGCTCCGGCGGGTTCGCCGGGCGCGCGAAGTCGAAGCCGATCATCGACGCGGGCCCGCAGGCGCCGAGCACCGCGCAGAGCACGACCAGCAGCCACATCGGCGCCCGGTCGGCGGAGGCCAGCGTGGGGTAGGAGAGCGTCACCGCCCACATCAGGGCCGTCGCCCCGACCGTACCGAGCGCCAGTGGCAGCCGTGCCTCGTGGTGGCGGGCGACGATCTGGCCGTAGACGAGGCCGACGGCCATGTTGGACAGCACGATCAGGGTGAGCAGCTCACCGGCCGTGGCCCGGGTCAGGCCCTGCGCCTCGACCAGGAAGGGCAGGCCCCACAGCAGCAGGAACACCATCGCCGGGAACTGGGTCGTGAAGTGCACCCACAGCCCCAGCCGCGTGCCCGGCTCACGCCAGGAGGCGGCGATCTGGCGGCGCACGTAGGCGGCACCCCGGTGCGCCGGCGGTTCCGGCTCGAAGCCCTCGGGGTGGTCCTTGAGGAAGAGGGTCACGAGGAGCAGCACCACGGCTCCGGCCAGCGCGCTCCCGCCGAACGCCGCGGTCCAGCCCAGGCCGTGCAGCAACCGGGAGAGGACGAGGGTGGAGACGAGGTTGCCCGCCATGCCGACGAGGCCGGCGAGCTGGGCGACGAGCGGTCCGCGCCGGGCCGGGAACCAGCGGGTGCCCAGCCGCAGCACGCTGATGAAGGTGAGCGCGTCACCGCAGCCGAGCAGGGCGCGGGAGGCGAGGGCGGTGCCGTACGAGGGGGAGAAGGCGAAGCCGAGCTGCCCGGCCGTGAAGAGCACCGCCCCCATCGTGAGCACCTTCTTGGTGCCGAGCCGGTCGACCAGGAGGCCGACGGGTATCTGCATGCCGGCGTAGACCAGCAGCTGGAGGATGGAGAAGGTGGACAGCGCCGAGGCGCCGACGTGGAAACGGTCGACGGCGTCGAGTCCGGCCACGCCGAGGGACGTGCGGAAGATGACGGCGACGAAGTAGACGGAGACGCCGACGGCCCAGACGGCCGTCGCGCGCCGCCCGCCGGGCGGATCACCCCGCAGCCCGGCCGCGGAGGCCGGGGAGGGCGTCATCGCACCTCTCCCCGGGCCAGGTGGGAGAACCATCCGACGTGCCGGTGGACGACGGCCACGGCCGCCTCCGCGTCACCGGAACGCAGTGCGTCGAGGATCTCCGCGTGCTCGGCCAGGGTCTTGGCGATGCGGTCGGGGTGGGAGTGCATGACGGCGACGCCCATGCGCAGCTGCCGGTCCCGGAGCTGGTCGTACAGGCGGGAGAGGATCTCGTTCCCGCCGCTGCGGACGATCTCGGCGTGAAAGCACCGGTCGGTGGTGGCGGCGGCGGCGAAGTCGCCCGCTGCGGCCTGGGCCCGCTGCTCGGTCAGGAGCCGCTCCAGCCGCTCGACGAGCGCGGCGGAGGCGGGCACCGCCTTGCGGGCCGCGTGCTCCTCGACGAGCAGCCGGGTCTCGACGACGTCCGCGATCTCCTGTGCGGAGACGGGCAGGACCAGTGCGCCCTTCTTCGGGTAGAGCTTGATCAGCCCTTCCACCTCCAGCCGCAGCAGCGCCTCGCGCACCGGGGTCCGTGAGACCCCGACTGCTTCGGCGAGCTCACCCTCGGTCAGCAGGGTGCCGCCTTCGTAACGGCGTTCCAGGACGCCTTGTTTGACGTGGCTGTAGACGCGGTCGGCGGCGGGGGGCTGCTTGACGGGTGCGGGTGGGGCGGGTGACATGCCCACAGGATAGATACAACACGTACGCATGAGGAGCCCCGTCCATCATCCGGACGGGGCGGCCCCCGATCCGGCACTCGGCGCGCCGCACGGCGCCCCGCCCCTGGCGCCCGCACGACCTCGGCCCGCACAGCACCCCGTACAGCACCGTGCCGGTGGGGACCTCTTCAGGGGCGGCGGTGGGACGCGAGGTGGTGACGGGCTCTCAGACATCGCCGGCGACGTCGTCGTCCACGCGTGCCCGCAACCGCCCTTTCGCCTCCGACCGCTCCAGCCGTCGCTGCTCCTTCACCACCCGACGCCGCACCCGGTCGGGCTCCAGGATCCCGCCGTGGCCTGGGTGCAGCCGCTCGGGGCCCAGGTCGAGCATGCGCCGGAGACTGGCCAGATCGGCGAGGGGGTCGTCATGGAAGGGCGGGTTCCAGGGCCGGTGGGGCAGTAGTCCGAGCAGCGGTGTCGCGATCAGGTCTCCCGCGACGAGGTCCCCCGCTTCGGTGAGGACCGACACCGACCCGGCGGTGTGGCCGGGGGTGGGGACGGGGGCTCACCCTCCCGCCGGTGCTGGTGCTGCCCGCTGCCGACGGCGGCGTGCCCGAGCGGAGCGAGCTCGCCGACACCCTCCGGAGGCTCACGGCCGAACTCGCCGAACCCCGGCCCGGTTCCCGGACGGTCGTCGACCGGCTGACCGACGTGCTGTTCGTCCACATCCTGCGCCGGTGGACCGCAGATCAGGGCGAGCACGGCGCCTCCTGGGTCCTGGGCCCTGCGTGACCCGCAGGTCGCCGCCGCGATCTCCCTCCTGCACGAGGACCCGGCCCGCCCCTGGACCGTCGAGGAACTGGCACAGCGGGTGGGTGTCTCCCGCGCCACGCTCTCCCGGCGCTTCACGCATCTCGTCGGCGAGCCTCCCCTGGCCTACCTCACCCGCTGGCGCCTGGAACTGGCCGGCCGGCGCCTGCGTGACACCGCCGACGCGCTGCCGGCCGTGGCCAGGAGCGTCGGCTACACCTCGGTATCGGCATTCTCCCGGGCCTTCACACGTCAGTGGGGAACGCCGCCGAGCCGCCACCGCACCGGCCATCACCCGCCATGAGCACTCAGGCCCGGTCCTCAGTCCCCGTCCGCAGCCTCCTGAACCGCCGGGGACGGGAACGGGAACGGACCCGGGATCGGTTCACCGGGGCGTGCTGGACGGTCGGGGGGCTCTCTTCCCCGGGAGACGATGTGCGGGTGGAGCACGTCAGGGACTCCTGCGACGCCCCGTCGGTGGAGGCGGTGCTGCGCCCGCGGCACGGCGGCGATCGCGGCACGGCGGCGATCGCGGCCTCGCCCGGCCGGGGCGGCCGAGGCCCGCCGCACAGGGCCGGAAGGTCTGCTGCCGCCGCAGTCGCGGTGGCGGGTCCCGCGCGGTCGCACCCCGGCGGGACCGCGGTCGTCGACGGTCTCCGGGCGCCCCGGCCCGGGGGCGCCCCCGGTCCACGGACCCGGGAGCCGCGCCCCTCGGCCAGGAAGAGGGTGCGCGGCTCGCCTCGGCCGGTTACGACCAGGTCATCAGCCGCTTGGGCTGCTCCAGGATCGCCGCCGTGTCCGCCAGTACCCTCGAGCCGAGTTCGCCGTCGACCAGGCGGTGGTCGAAGGAGAGCGCGAGCGTGGTGACCTGACGGGGCTTGATCCTGCCCTTGTGGACCCACGGCTGGAGCTTGATCGCGCCGACCGCCAGGATCGCCGACTCGCCCGGGTTGATGATCGGCGTGCCGGTGTCGACGCCGAAGACGCCGACGTTGGTGATGGTGACGGTGCCGCCCTGCATGGCGGCGGGGGACGTCTTGCCCTCCTTCGCCGTCGACACCAGGTCCGCCAGGGAGTCCGCCAGCTCGGGCAGGGTCTTGGCGTGGGCGTCCTTGATGTTCGGGACGATCAGTCCGCGGGGGGTGGCCGCGGCGATGCCCAGGTTGACGTAGTGCTTGACCACGATCTCCTGCGCCGCCTCGTCCCAGGACGCGTTGATGTCCGGGTGGCGGCGGACGGCCAGCAGCAGGGCCTTGGCGATCAGCAGGAGCGGGTTCACCCGCCGGCCCGCGAACTCCTTGTCCTGCTTCAGCTCCTCGACCAGCTTCATGGTGCGCGTGACGTCCACCGTCACGAACTCCGTGACGTGCGGAGCCGTGAAGGCGGAGCCGACCATGGCCTGCGCCGTCACCTTGCGGACGCCCTTGACCGGGATGCGGGTCTCCCGGGCCCCGTCGTACGACACGGGCGCCGCGGGCGCGGGGGCGGCCTGCGGTGCCGCCGCGGCGGACGGCTCCGCCACCGGCGCCGGCGCCTGCTGCGGGGCCGCCGCGGCGTGGACGTCCTCGCGGGTGACGATGCCGTCCGGGCCGGTCGGGGTGACCGTCGCCAGGTCCACACCCAGGTCCTTGGCCAGCTTGCGGACCGGCGGCTTGGCCAGCGGGCGGGACTTCTCCGCCGCCGGAGCCACGGAGGCCGCCGGAGCCGGGGCCTGGGGGGCCGGGACGTGGCCGTTCAGCTCCGCCTGGAGGGCCGTGGCGGCGGGCTGCGCCGCCTTGCGCGGGCGGCGCTTGGTGGAGGACGCGGCCACGCCGTAGCCGACGAGGACCGGCTGGCGGGCCTGCGGCTGGGACTCCTCCGGCTGGGGCTGCTCCGGCTGGGCGGGGGCGGCGGGCTCCTGCGCCACAGGGGCGCCGCCCGCCACGTCGACGGCGATGATCGCCGTGCCCACGTCCACCGTGGTGCCCTCGTCGAAGTGCAGCGCGCGGACCACGCCGTCGTAGGGGATGGGCAGCTCGACCGCGGCCTTGGCCGTCTCGACCTCGCACACCACCTGGCCGTCGGTGACCGTGTCACCGGGCTGGACGTACCACTTGAGGATCTCCGCCTCGGTGAGCCCCTCGCCCACGTCCGGCATCTTGAACTCGCGTACGGACGCTTCCGTCATCGTCGTCACGACCCTCTCCTCAGTACGCCAGGGCGCGGTCGACGGCATCGAGCACCCGGTCCAGGCTCGGCAGGTACTCCTCCTCCAGACGCGCCGGCGGGTAGGGGGCGTGGTAGCCGCCGACCCGGAGCACCGGGGCCTCCAGGTGGTAGAAGCAGCGCTCCGTGATGCGCGCCGCGATCTCCGCACCCGAGCCGAAGAACACCGGGGCCTCGTGCACCACGACCAGGCGACGGGTCTTCTCCACCGACGCCCGGACGGCGTCGAAGTCCAGGGGACTGACCGAGCGCAGGTCCAGGACCTCCAGGTTCTTGCCCTCCTCGGCCGCCGCGGCGGCGGCCTCCTGGCAGAGCTTGACCATCGGGCCGTACGCGGCGAGCGTCAGGTCCGTGCCCTCGCGCACGACCCGGGCCTTGTGCAGCGGCCCGGGGATCGCCTCCGTGTTGACCTCGCCCTTGTCCCAGTAGCGCCGCTTCGGCTCGAAGAAGATCACCGGGTCGTCGCTCTGGATCGCCTGCTGCATCATCCAGTAGGCGTCCGACGCGTTCGACGGCGAGACGATCTTCAGACCGGCCACGTGCGCGAAGAGGGCCTCGGGGGACTCCGAGTGGTGCTCGACCGCGCCGATCCCGCCGCCGTAGGGAATCCGGACCACGACCGGGAGCTTCACCTTGCCCAGGGACCGGGCATGCATCTTCGCCAGCTGCGTGACGATCTGGTCGTACGCCGGGAACACGAAACCGTCGAACTGGATCTCGACGACGGGACGGTAGCCGCGCAGGGCCAGACCGATCGCGGTGCCCACGATGCCCGACTCGGCGAGCGGGGTGTCGATCACCCGGTCCTCGCCGAAGTCCTTCTGCAGGCCGTCGGTGACACGGAAGACACCACCGAGCTTGCCGACGTCCTCACCCATGACGACGACCTTGGGGTCGGCCTCCAGAGCGCGGCGCATCGACTCGTTGATCGCCTTGGCCAGAGCCATCTTCTCCGCTGCCATGATCAGACCCCCTCAGCATCCGCGAACGACGCCTGGTAGGCGGCGAACTGCGCGCGCTCCTCGTCGACGAGCGCATGCCCGTCCGCGTACACGTTCTCGAAGATGGCGAACCGGTCCGGGTCCCGCATGGCACGCACCGCCTCGCGCACTCGTTTGCCCAACGCCTCGCTCTCGGTCTCCAGTTCCGCGAAGAATCCCTCGTCCGCGTGGTTCGAGGCCTCCAGGAACCGGCGCAGGCGCAGGATCGGGTCCTTGGCCTCCCAGGCCTGCCGCTCGTCGTCGTGGCGGTAGCGGGTGGGGTCGTCGGAGGTGGTGTGGGCGCCCATGCGGTACGTCCACGCCTCGATCAGCGCCGGGCCCTCGCCGCGCCGGGCGCGCTCCAGGGCCCAGCGGGTCACCGCGAGGGACGCCAGCACGTCGTTGCCGTCCACCCGGACGCCGGGGAAGCCGAAGCCCTGGGCGCGCTGGTAGAGGGGGACGCGGGTCTGCTTCTCGTTGGACTCCGAGATCGCCCACTGGTTGTTCTGGCAGAAGAACACGACGGGTGCGTTGTAGACCGCGGCGAAGTTGAACGCCTCGCTCACGTCGCCCTGGCTGGAGGCGCCGTCGCCGAAGTACGCGATCACTGCGCTGTCCGCGCCGTCCTTGGTGATGCCCATCGCGTAGCCGGTGGCGTGCAGCGCCTGGGAGCCGATGACGATCGTGTAGAGGTGGAAGTTGTTGCTGTTGGGGTCCCAGCCGCCGTTGTTCACGCCGCGGAACATGCCGAGCAGGTTGGTCGGGTCGACCCCCCGGCACCAGGCGACACCGTGCTCACGGTAGGTCGGGAAGACGTAGTCGTCCTCGCGGGTGGCCCGGCCGGAGCCGATCTGGGCGGCCTCCTGGCCGAGCAGCGACGCCCACAGGCCCAGCTCGCCCTGGCGCTGCAGGGAGGTGGCCTCGGCGTCGAAGCGGCGGGTGAGCACCATGTCGCGGTACAGACCGCGGAGCTCTTCGGGGGTGATGCCGGCGACGTACTTGTCGTACTCGGCGTTCTTGACGCGCTTTCCTTCGGGCGTCAGCAGTTGTACGAGCTCCGGCTCGTTGCTCGGCGGCTTCTTCGCAGTCGTGCGCTTGCCGGCCGTGCTCTTGGTACCGGCGCTGCGTCGCGGCTGGCGCGCGGCAGTGCTCTCCACGGTCACGTGTGCTCCTCCGTCGGTCCGGCTACCCGGGTTCGCCGGGTGCCAGTGCGGCTCACCTGCTGCCCGGGACGCACGGGGTGGGTGCTGCCCGGTCGGGAACAGGCGTGGCAGGTGCCCCGGCGAGCACCCTGCAACAGGCACGTTACCCAGTGGTCCACATTTCTGTGAAACCCCTCCTGACCTGCGATTTTGCTTGGATTTCCAAGTAAATCGCGTTCAGTGGGAACACTTCCTGGTCACAGCCTTGCAGGGGGCCGGAACAACGGCACGTTATCCCGGTGAACCGCGACACGGGAAGAGTCCGCCGAAAGGGAGATCCGAAACGGAGATCAACGCCGGCCGAACGCGAGATCGACCCAGGAGCGACGGATTCTCGACCCGATCGGGGAGGGACTCCCGATCGGCAGATCGGCGAGCGGCTCCACCGCGCCGAAAGGACGATCAAGAATGACGTGTCGGGTCCGCGGCCGAAGCCGGGCATGCGGCGGCGGGCCCGGGCCGCCGCCCGTGCGGCCCGCGTCCGGGCCGAGAAGGACTGCCCCATCCCACCGCGCCGCGCCCGGCGGGACCTTCGGCCCTTCCTCCCGGGGCCGCCGACTCTGGTGCCGGCCCCCCGCGCCCACGCACCGTGGAGTCATGCCGAACGGTGAACAGCGCGCCTTGGACCTGCTCGCCCGGGTCACCCACGGCAGGGTCGCCACCAGCATGCGTGCCCTGCCGGTCCTCGCCTGCGCCCGGCACATCGTGGCCGACGGCCACGTGCTGTTGCGCATGCACCGCGGCCACGGCTACCAGCACGCGTGCGCGGGCCACGTCGTCGCCTACGGCGCCGACAATCTCGGTACCGGAGAACCTGGCCGGCCGGGAACGCCCGGGGAACAGTGGTCGGTGCAGATCGTCGGGGCGTGCGCGGCCACGGAGCCCACCGCGGCCCAGCTCGCCCGCTTCGGCCCGGCGCCGCGGACCATGGACGGGGAGCCGTTCGACCCGGTCTACCTGCGCGTCACCCCGGAGATCGTGACGGTCCACACCGCGGACGACAGCCTGAGACGGCACTTCGAGCACGTCCTGTGACCGGTTACGACTGCCTGTGACAAACCCCAGTTCACGGCACCGGCCCGTGCCCTAGCATCGGGCGCGTGCCGCGACCGTGTGTACCACCCCCTGCGCCTCACGCGCCCCCATTACGCGCCCTTCTCAGCCAGTACGCCGCCGGTTCCGCCCTCGCCTGCGAACCGGTCGACCAAGGGCTGCTGAACCGCGGCTACCGCCTGTGCACGACCCGCGGCCGCTACTTCCTCAAGCACCACTTCGACCCCGACACCGCCGATCCGGACGCGATCGAGCGCCGGCACCGCGCCACCTGGCGCCTGGCCGAGCTGGGCGTGCCCGTCGCCCCGCCGCTGGCGGGCCGGGACGGCCGGACGGTCGCCGTCGTCGGCGGTCACGCCTACGCCCTGCACCCGTGGATCGACGGCCGTCACCGCGACGGCGGCCAGCTCACCCGCGGCGAGAGCGCGCGGCTGGGGGCCCTCCTGGGCGCCGTGCACGCCTGCCTGGAGCGCGTGATGCCGCCGAAGGGACGCACCCGCCCCGCCACGAGCCCCCACCCCGTGGAGAGCGCCGATCCCGCCGACACCTTCGCCGTCATCGACGACCTCCTCGCCCGCGTGCGCCGCCACCACCCCTCCGACGCGTTCGACGACCTCGCCCGGCACCGGCTGCTGGAGCGCCGCGCCCTGCTGGAACTGCACGCGGGCCGGCGTCCACCGCGCGGCGGACCCGTGGGCTGGGTGCACGGCGACTTCCACCCGTTCAACCTGCTGTACCGCGACGACGCACCCGCGGCGATCGTCGACTGGGACCGGCTGGGCGTGCAGCCCCGCGCCGAGGAGGCCGTACGCGCCGCGGCGATCTTCTTCGTCCGGCCGTGCGGGACCCTCGACCTGCCCAAGGTACGGTCCTACGCGCGCGCGTACCGGCGCGCCGCCGGGGCGACGCCCTCGGAACTCGCCGCCGCCGTGCACCGCGTGTGGTGGGAGCGCCTGAACGACTTCTGGATGCTGCGCTGGCACTACGAGCGCGGCGACACCCGCGCGGACTGCCAGTTCCCCGCCGCCTCGGCGCTCGCCGTGTGGTGGACTCGGGAGTACGACGCCGTGTGCGACGCGTTCGCGGAATGACGCGGGGCCCCGGGAGCCCTGTCGGGTCCTGAGGGCCCCGGGCTCCCGGCCGCGGTCAGGGACCGAGGACACCGCCGTCGGCACCGGCGCCGACCGTCGTTCCGCCGTCGCCGGTACCACCGTCGCCGGTACCGCCGTTGTTGCCGCCGCCGTCCGCCGTGCCCGTCGGCTGCGACGGCGTCCCGCTCGGCTCACCGGACGGCACGTCGGTCGCCGAGGGCTCGCCCGTCGGCTCACCCGTCGGCTGCTCGCTGGGCGTCTGCGACGGCGTCCACGACGGCGTCGGGGAGGGCGTGTAGTACGAGCCGGACCCGCCACCGGTGTTGTCGTTCGTCGCGTTGTCGGTGGCCTGGTCGGTCGCCTCGTCGCTCGGCGTCCGGCTCGCACCGTCGTCGGTGCTGGACCGGGTGGCCGAGGGCGGCGACGTGGTCGGCGAACCACTGCCCGGCGTACCGGAGTTCTTCAGCGCCAGCGCCACGCCCGCGGCGATCGCGATCACCGCGAGGAAGGCGAGGATCCACAACTTGCCCCGGCCGCTGCCCCTGTTGCCGTGCCCCTCGAAGCCGCCGTCGTCGCCGCTGCCGTAACCGGCGGGCAGGATCGGCTGCGGGATCTGGGTGGTGCCGTAGCCGTCACCGGGGTGCGGCAACACCTGGGTACCGGCGAAACCCCCCACGGGGGTGTGCCGTCCGTCGTGCATCCCGACGGGACCGGTGTTCCAGGTGCCGGTGTGGCCACCCGCCTCGTAGAGCATCTGCAGCGCGTACTGGACCAGCCCGCGCATCTCCTCCGCCGTCTGGAAGCGGTCGTCCGGCTCCTTGGCGAGGGAGCGCATGACGAGGCCGTCCAGCTCCGGCGGAGCGCCGTCGGACGCCTCCGACGGCGGCGTCGGGATGTCCTGGACGTGCTGGTAGACCACCGAAAGCGGGGTCTCGCCGGTGAAGGGGGGCCGCAGCGCGAGCAGTTCGTACAGCAGACAGCCCGTCGCGTACAGGTCTGAACGGTGGTCGACGGCCTTGCCCAGCGCCTGCTCGGGGGAGAGGTACTGGGGGGTGCCCATGACCATGCCGGTCTGCGTCATCGTCGTCGACGCGCCGTGCAGGGCGCGCGCGATGCCGAAGTCCATCACCTTCACGGCGCCGTTGTCGGTGATGATGACGTTCGCCGGTTTGATGTCGCGGTGCACGATGCCGTGCTGGTGCGAGTAGGCCAGCGCCTCCAGCACACCGGACACGATGATCAGCGCCTGCTCGGGCCCGGGCGCCTCGGCGTTCATCAGCAGGTCGCGGATGGTGCGGCCCTCGACCAGCTCCATGACGATGTACGGCACGCTCTGGCCGCCCACGACGTCCTCGCCGGAGTCGTACACGGCGACGATCGCATGGTGGTTGAGGCCGGCCACGGACTGGGCCTCGCGGGTGAAGCGGGCCTTGGAGACCGGGTCCTCGGCGAGGTCCGCCCGCAGCAGCTTCACCGCCACGGTACGTCCGAGGCGCACGTCCTCGGCGGCGAACACCTCGGCCATGCCGCCCCGGCCGAGTCTCCGGCTCAGCCGGTACCGGCCGTCCCCGACAAGTCCGCCGTTGCCCCACTGCTCAGGCCCGTCCGACATCCCGCCGCCAGTCGCCTCGGGGTCGGACGGGCCCTGAGCGCGCTGCTGTGCCATCAGTCCTCGCCGTCGTTTCTGCCCGCGGTGCGCGCGGTGTTGTCACGGTCTCCGTCGGCCACGCTACAGCCTCCGCGCAAGGCTCCGGTCCGTGTGGGCCGCCGGGACCGGCCGTGGGCGGACCGGCCATGAAACCGCGAGCCCGCACCGGGGTGCAAATCCCGTGTACGGGCCGTAGGGCCGCTGTAACACTTCCGCGACGCTTCTTTCGCGTACGGTCACGGAACGGGCACCGAGCTTGACGTGTCGGTGGCCTGGGGCAGACTTGGCCGGGAATGACACTTTCGATCACCGCCAGCCGGTGCTGTGACCGGAAAGGTCCGCCGGGAACCTCGCGGCATCCGGCGCGGTGCATCGACGATGCGCAGCACGACCCGCGTACCGGACGTACTCGAGTCGCACGGCGGCGCGGTGCCGTGCCGGGCACCGCGAGCGGGTGGGCCTCTCCGGCCGCGGCACCGGCGCGTGACGGCCGATGGGGGACGCAGAACATGAGCCAGGACGGCGCACGGGGCCGGTACGCGGGGCGGGCACTGGCCGGCGGCCGTTACCAGCTGCGCGACTTGCTCGGCGAAGGCGGCATGGCGTCGGTCCATCTCGCCTACGACTCGGTGCTCGACCGGCAGGTGGCCATCAAGACCCTGCACACCGAACTCGGCCGTGAACAGGCCTTCCGCGAGCGCTTCCGCCGCGAGGCGCAGGCCGTGGCCAAGCTCACGCACACCAACATCGTCTCCGTCTTCGACACCGGCGAGGACGACCTCGACGGCTCGACCATGCCGTACATCGTCATGGAGTACGTCGAGGGCCGGCCGCTGGGCTCGGTGCTCCAGGAGGACGTCCAGCACCACGGCGCGGTGCCCGCCGACAAGGCCCTGAAGGTCACCGCGGACGTGCTGGCGGCGCTGGAGATCAGCCACGAGATGGGGCTGGTCCACCGTGACATCAAGCCCGGCAACGTGATGGTGACCAAGCGCGGCGTCGTCAAGGTGATGGACTTCGGCATCGCGCGCGCCATGCAGTCCGGCGTCACGTCGATGACGCAGACCGGCATGGTCGTCGGCACCCCGCAGTACCTGTCGCCCGAGCAGGCGCTCGGGCGCGCCGTGGACGCCCGCTCCGACCTCTACTCGGTCGGCATCATGCTGTTCCAACTGGTCACGGGCCGCCTGCCGTTCGACGCGGACTCACCGCTCGCCATCGCCTACGCGCATGTGCAGGAGGAACCGCCGCTCGCCTCCTCGATCAACCGCTCCCTGCCTCCGGCCGTGGACGCGCTCATCGCCCGCGCGCTGAAGAAGAACCCGAACGAGCGGTTCCCGACGGCCGAGTCCATGCGCGACGAATGCCTGCGTGTGGCGGCCTCCTTCCAGGCGACCCCGCCGAGCATCGTCCCCGGCACGCCGACCCAGAGCGGCGGGGGCGTCGGCTCCGCGGTGTTCCCGCCGGTCGGCAACACCGCCCAGGCCCCGCAGCAGAACGTCCGGACGCCGTACCAGCCGGCTCCCCCGGCGCCCGTCCAGAACCCGTACGGCACCCCGCCCCCGGCGCCGACCCCTCCCACCCCGGCTCCCACCTACGGCTACCCGCAGCAGGGCGGGTACCAGACGCCGGCGCCGGCCCCGGCGCCGTACGCGGCGCAGCACGGCGGCGTGGCCACCCCGCCGCCCTACCACCAGGCCCCCCACACCGCAGGCTCCCCCGGGCCGCGCGGCGGCCGGAGCGGGGCCCGGCGGGTGGTCATCGGTTCGATCGTGGTCTCGGTCGTCGCCGTCGTCGGCCTGCTCGCCGCGATGGCGATCAGCGGCGGCAACGGGGGCGGAGGCGGAGGCGGTGGCGACACCACCGGCGACCAGGAGGTGTCCGCCTCGGCCTCCACCGGCCGGCAGGACGGCTACCGCGGGCCGGACACGACCCGGACGATCGACGAGACCGAGTGCACCGAGCCGCGCGAGGGGTACAACGACCCCGACAAGATCGAGGTGCCGAGCTTCACGTTCCGGTACATCGACTCGGTCAAGGCGTGCGCGGAAGCCGCGGGCTGGACCCTGAAGATCACCCACATCGACGAGAACACCTACGGCGAGGGCTCGGTGATCACCCAGTACCCGACCGCCGACACCGAGGTCGACCCGAAGAACGTCGAGATCCAGATCGGTGTGTCGACCGGGAACCCGCCTTCCTGACCGTCCTCACCGTCCCTCGCTGCGCAGGGCACGATCGCCCGACGTGAAGGAAGGGGCCCGGCGCCGTCGCGCCGGGCCCCTTCGCGTCCCAGGGACCATCGGATCCTTACAGGTACGGACCGCCCGAGCGGCCGCCCGGGTGCGGGTCCTCCTGGCCCTCGTGGCCCACGCCGGGCGGCAGGGCGCGCCGCATCTGCTCCAGCTGGGCCCGCGCGGCCATCTGCTGGGCGAACAGCGTGGTCTGGATCCCGTGGAAGAGGCCCTCCAGCCAGCCGACCAACTGGGCCTGCGCGATGCGCAGCTCCGCGTCGGAAGGGGTCACGCCGTCCGTGAAGGGCAGGGAGAGTCGCTCCAGCTCCTCGACCAGCTGCGGAGCCAGGCCGTCCTCCAGCTCCTTCACCGAGCTGGCGTGGATCTCCTTGAGCCGGACCCGACTCGCCTCGTCGAGGGGAGCCGCGCGGACCTCCTCCAGCAGCTGCTTGATCATGCTGCCGATCCGCATGACCTTCGCCGGCTGCTCGACCTGCTCCGTCACCGGGGTCTCGTGGGAGTCCTCGTCCCCTTCGATGCCGCCGAGTGCCATGCCGTCCTGGCCCACGACCAGGATCTTCTGGGCGTTCTCCGGCGACCTTTCGTTCCTCGGCATCTCCATGCCGCCATTCTCTCGCACCCCTGTACCTCACCACCGAGGTGCCCCCGCCGAGGACTGATCCACCGTTGTGCCACCTCCCCGGTTCCCCGCAGCGCCCTCGTGCCGGCAGGGGGTCGACCTGTCGGCGGAACCCGGAATGCCCGGAACGTCGCATGGTGTGAGCCTGGTGAGGTGATTCCTACTCCATGGCTGAGGGGGACGGCACTGCCGGCGGCGGTGCTGGGAGCAGCACTGCTCGTACAGACGGGGGCGATATCGACGGCCTACGGGGCCGTACCGACGGCCACGGCCGCCCCGCCGCACCGGGCGGGAGCCCCGCACCCCGCCGTCCCACCCGACAGGGCCGGGGCCCCGCACCGGGCCGTCCCGTCCCACCGGGCGGACGCTCCCCAGGGGACCGACCCGTCCCACCCGACGGAAACAACCCACCGTGCCGACCTCCCCGACGCGGCGCAAGCACCCCGCCCCGCCGACCCGCCCGACCCGGCACAAGCACCGCAGGGGACGGCCTCGTCCCAGCGCGGCGAGGCCGCGATCCGGCCGCCCGAGGCGTCCGACGGCGCCGATGCCTCCCACGTCCCGCGCCCGGGGCCCTCTGCCGAGCCTTCGCGGGCCGGGTCACGGGCCGGCGAGGGCCGGGAGCACCCCGGGCGGCAGGAGGAGCCGGTGACACCGGTGAAGAAGGCGCCGGCACAGCCGCAGGACCCGGCGGACGGGGCTCGGCAGAACAGCGACGGGGAGGCCGGCGGGACGGACGTCCTGGACGAGCAGCCGCAGAGCGCCGACCTCGCCTCCACGGCGCCCTCGGCCTCCACCGCGTCGCGCCCCCTGCCGCAGGCCGGCGCGGCCGCCGAGGCGTCCACCGAGCCCGTTCTGCGGATCCTGCCGCTGGGCAGCGGCCTGGTGCTGATCGGGCTCGGGCTCGGCTGCGCGTTCGCGGGACTGCGACTCAGGCGCGGCTAGTGCCGGGCGTGTTCCGAAAGCAGCGTCGTCCGCCGAAGGGCGGGCGGGACGTCAGCAGCCCGCCCTTCGGCGGCCGGGGCGGGCTGCGGCCCGGCGGCGGGGCGCCCGCTCAGGCACCCGGCGCGACCAGCAGGACCTTGCCCACGTGCTTGCTGTCCTCGACGACACGGTGGGCGGCCGCGGCGTCCGCCACCGGCAGTTCGCGGTCGACGACCGGACGGACGTGGCCGGCGGCCAGCAGCGGCCAGACGTGCTCGCGGACGGCGGCGACGATGGCCGCCTTCTCGTCGAGCGGGCGGGCCCGCAGCGAGGTGGCGCTGATCGCGGCGCGCTTGGTCAGCAGGGTGCCGATGTTCAGCTCCCCCTTCACGCCGCCCTGCATGCCGATGATCGCCAGGCGGCCGTTGACGGCGAGCGTCTGGACGTTGCGCTCCAGGTACTTGGCGCCCATGTTGTCGAGGATGACGTCCGCGCCCGTACCGTCGGTGGCCTTCATGACCTCGGCGACGAAGTCCTGCTCCCGGTAGTTGATCAGGATGTCGGCGCCCAGCTCGGCGCAGTGCCCCAGCTTCTCCTGCGTACCCGCGGTGACCGCGACCCTGGCGCCGACGGCCTTGGCGAGCTGGATCGCCATCGTGCCGATGCCGCTGGAGCCACCGTGGACGAGCAATGTCTCCCCGGGACGCAAGTGGGCGATCATGAACACGTTGGACCAGACCGTGCAGGCCACCTCGGGCAGCGCGGCGGCCTGTACCAGGCCGACGCCCTTGGGCACCGGCAGCAGCTGCCCGGCCGGGACGACGACCTTCTCGGCGTAACCGCCGCCGGAGAGCAGCGCACACACCTCGTCGCCGACGCTCCAGCCGGAGACGCCGGTGCCGAGCGCGGCGATGCGGCCGGAGCACTCCAGGCCCGGGTAGGGCGAAGCGCCCGCAGGGGGGTTGTAGAAGCCCTGCCGCTGGAGGATGTCCGCGCGGTTGACGGCGCTGGCAGCCACCTCGACCAGCACCTCTCCTTCGCCGGGCACCGGGTCGGGGACCTCGTCCCACACCAGCGCCTCGGGTCCACCAGGTTCGGGAATCGTGATCGCATGCATGCGTCGGACGGTACTCCTGCCGTCCGCCTCCGCGTCCCGTGGCGCCCCCGGTCGGCGATGTGCTCCAGGCGGCAGCCGCGTTCCCCTCGTCGGAGGCCGCGCCCCCCCTCGTCGGCAGCCGCGCCCGCCTCGGTGAGCGGACGTCCGTCAGGCCGGGGTGATGCCGGGGCGGGGCGAGCCGGGTCCCGGCTCGGGCTCCGGCACGCGCACGATCGTGATCACCCGGTCCGTCAACTCCAGGACCCCGGTGGCCGGATCGTCGTAGCCGAGCACCCGGTGCCCGCGTACGACGCTCACCACCAGGTCGGCCGTGTCCCGCGGACGGCGGCCCACCTCGGCCTTGGTGACGGGGCGTTCCACCAGGTCGAGGCCGTGGCCCGACTGGATGAGGTCCTCCATGACCAGGCCGGCCGACGGGCTGAGGACGGACAGGCCGAGCAGGCGGCCGGCAGCGCCGGAGCTGGTGACGACGTCGTCGGCGCCGGACTGCTTCAGCAGCGGCGCGTTCTCCTCCTCACGCACCGCGGCCACGATCGTCGCCGTGGGATTGAGCTGGCGTGCCGTCAGCGTCACCAGCACGGCCGTGTCGTCGCGCTGGGGCGCGATGATGATGCGTCCCGCCCGGTGCACCTCCGCCCGCCGCAGGATGTCGCTGCGCGTTCCGTCGCCGACCACACCCGTGTACCCCTCGGCAGTCGCGGCGTCGATCGTCCTGGAGCTGGGGTCGATCACGACGACCCGATCCTTGCGCAGCCCTGCCGCGCAGACGGCACGGGTCGCGGACCGGCCCTTGGTGCCGAATCCGACGACGACGGTGTGGTCGCGCACAGGGGGCCTCCAGACGTGTTGTGTGCCGGCGGGTGCGGCTTCATCGGCAACCATGGTGCCGTTCGAACGGATCACAGGGCAGGGGGCACGGCGATGAAGGACGAGGGGCATCCGACACACCACACGGGGAGGGTCTCCCTACTGCGGTCCGTCTGGTACCGCTCACGCAGCGAGGCACGGGACGACGCCGAGGCGGGCCGTGCCATCGCCATGCCGACGCAGACCACCACACCGCCGCTGCTCCAGGTGCTGCGGCGGCTGGCTCTGGCGCTGCTCGTGCTGGCCGCCACGACGCTGATCGTCTGGGTCGACCGCTCCGGCTACCGGGACGGCGCGGACGGCTCGGTGGACCTGCTCGACGCGGCCTACTACGCCACCGTCACGCTCTCCACCACCGGATACGGCGACATCACCCCGGTCAGCGACGCCGCCCGGCTCACCAACATCCTCGTCATCACACCGCTGCGCGTACTGTTCCTGATCATCCTGGTCGGCACCACCCTGGAGGTGCTCACCGAGCGCACCCGCCGTCAGGTCCGCATCCACCGCTGGCGGTCCCGTATCCGCGACCACGTCGTGGTGATCGGCTACGGCACCAAGGGGCGCCACGCCATCCAGACCCTGATCGGACAGGGCATCGCCAGGGAGCGGATCGTCGTCGTGGACACCCAGCGCAAGGCGGCGACGGCAGCCGCCGACGAGGGGCTGGTCTCGGTGACCGGCGACGCCACCCGCTCCGACACCCTGGTGAAGGCCGAGCTCCCGCGGGCGGCCCGGGTCATCGTCGCCGCCCAGCGCGACGACACCGCGACCCTGGTGACGCTCACCGCCCGTCAGCTCAACCGTCGCGCCACGATCGTCGCCGCCGTCCGGGAGGACGAGAACGCACCGCTGCTGAAGCAGTCCGGCGCCGACACGGTCATCACCACCTCCAGCTCGGCCGGCCGCCTCCTCGGCCTGTCCATGGCGAGCCCGTCGGTGGCGCGGACCCTGGAGAACCTGATGACCCTCGGATCCGGCCTCGACCTTGCCGAACGGCCGGTGGCCGCGGAGGAGGTCGGGCGGGCACCGCGCACCCTCGCCGACCTCGTGGTGGCGGTCGTGCGCGACCGGCAGCTGCTGGATTACACCGATTCCCGGCTGGCAGAGCTTAGGGCCGGCGACCGGATCATCACCGTGAGCCGGGCGGTGGCGCCTGAGGAGGAGTGATGTTTCACGTGGAACACTCCGGATGGTGAGGTTTCCGCCGGATAGGCGCGGGAGCGCGGTGTTTCACGTGAAACAGACCCGAACGGCGGCGTTTCCCCTGAGGAGAGCCGCACTGCGACGTTTCACGCGAAACAGGCGCTGATGCCTCCGGCCACCCAGGGCAGGCCGAGCAGCTCCGTCTCCTGGCCGGGTCGTGCGCCGCCCGGCGGGACGACCGCGAGGGCGTCGGCCGCCGCGATGCCGCGCAGCATGGCCGGGCCGTTGTAGTGCAGCGGGACGGCACGGTCGCCACGCAGGACGACGGGGACCAGCCGGGTGTCGTACGGGTGCCCGTGCACCCCGTCCTTGAGGGGCAGCGCGAAGGTCGGGGCGCTGGGGCGGTCCGCGAGGGAGCGCAGCAAGGGCTCGGCGAGTGTGAGCAGGCCGGAGACGGCGGCCAGGGGGTTGCCGGGGAGACCGACGAGGTGCTGGTCGTCCGCGATCTGTGCCAGCAGCATCGGGTGCCCGGGACGCACCTTCACACCGTCGACGAGAAGGTCGGCACCGATGCGCCGCAAGGTCGGGTGGACATGGTCGACCGGACCGGCGGCCGTACCACCGGTGGTGACGACCAGGTCGGCATCGGAGCCCGCGACCGCCCGGTGCAGGGCGTCGGCGTCGTCGCCGACCCGGTGGACGGCGCCGACCTCGACACCCAGGGCGCGCAGCCACGGCGGCAGCAGGGGGCCGAGCGCGTCCCGGATGAGACCGTCGTGCGGCAGCCCCTCGGTGAGCAGCTCGTCCCCGAGAACCAGGACGTCGACCCGCGGGCGCGGTACGGCCGTGAGCGTGTCGTACCCGGCGGCGGCGGCCAGACCGAGCACGGCCGGGGTCACCAGGGTCCCCAGGGGCAGCAGATGTTCGCCGCTGCGGCACTCCTGGCCGCGGGGGCGGATGTCCTGGCCGTGCGTGACGTCGCGGGTGGCGTGCAGGTGGCCCGCGTCGTCGGTGCGTCCGTGCTCGCTGCGCAGGACGGCGGTGGTGTCGGCGGGGATGCGGGCGCCGGTGGCGATCCGGACGGCCTCGCCGTCGGCCAGGGCCTCGGGCGCCGCGTGCCCGGCGAGCACTCCGGTGCCGCGGACGTCCCAGGGGCCGGGACCGGCGACGGCCCAGCCGTCCATCGCGGACGTGTCGAAGGACGGCAGGTCGGTGAGGGCGGCGAGCGGCGCTGCGAGGACCAGGCCCAAGGCGGCGTCGAGCGGCACGGAGACGGGGTTGCGCCGCACGGCGTCGGCGCGCGGCCGTCCGGCGCGTGCGGCGATCGAGCGCGCCTCGGACCAGGAGGTGGCCCGATGGCGGTGCCCGGGGTCCCGGGGTCCGTGGGCGTCGCCGTGCTCCGGGCCGGGCGCGGTGCCGTGGCCGGCGGGGGTGCGGCGGCTGCCGGACGCGCGGCTGTCCTTCACGAGGGCGAGCACCTCCTCGACGTCGAAGTCGTCGGCGTCGTGACCGCTGCGGACGTCCGGGGCGGTCATCCGGCGTCCGGGCGGTTGTCGGGTGCGGTACCGGGCGCGCCCTCGGCCCCGGCCGTGCCGGACTCCTCGGTGCCGGACTCCTCGGCCCAGCGTCGCGCCAGGGCGGCTGCCCTGCGGGCGGTCTCGGCGACGGCCTCGGGGCCACCCTGGGCCTGCGCGGCGGCGTAGCCGACGAGGAAGGTGGTCAGCGGGGCCGCGGGGCGGGCCACGCCGTGAGCGGCGTCCCGGGCGAGGTCGAGCAGGAGCTTGGTGTCGACGGCGAGGTCGATGCCCAGCTCGTCCTTGACTGCGGAGATCCATTCATCCAACACGTGCCCATGCTCCCTGATGCGTGCCCTGGCGGTGGCGATGTCGTCCCAGGTGTCGCAGTCGAAGGAGGCGACGGGGTCCGGGACACGGGTGAGGTCGAGCGCGGCGGTCAGTCTGCGCAGCGGCAGACCGGTCAGGCCGGTGTGCGCGTCGGTGAGCGCGGCGAGCCCGCGGCGCAGGGCAGCGGACCGGTAGGCGGCGACGAGGGGCTGGTCCCGTCCGCCGCCGTCGGTGAGCAGCGCGCCGTCGGCGCCGGTGGTCCGCAGGGCGGACACCAGCCGCCGGACCGTCGGCGCGGCGAGGAAGGGCAGGTCGGCGGAGAGGACGACGACATGATCGGCCCTGATGTGCCGCAGTCCGGTGTCGAGTGCGGCCAGCGGGCCGCCGCCGGGCGGCTCCTCGCGGGCCCAGCGCACCGGCCGGACGGTGGGGCGGGGGTCGGCGACGACGACCGTCGTGCCGGCACCGGCGCAGGCCGTGAGCACGCGGTCCAGCAGCGCCCGCCCGCCCACGCGCACGCCGGGCTTGTCGGCACCCCCGAGCCGCCGGGCGGCGCCCCCGGCGAGGACGACGGCGTCGAAGGAGCCGCGGGCCTCACCGACGCCGGCGACCGGTCCCGGCGCGGGGTCGGGACCGGTGCCACGGAGGCCGGTCGGTTGGTCGACGGTCACCCCCCGAGTATGCGGGCCCGGGCTCTCGGGGAAAACGCGGGGGGCGGGCCGTCACAGTGTGCGCAGGAGCACCGCCGGCTGTTCGACGCAGTCGGCGACGTACCGCAGGAAGCCGCCCGCGGTACCGCCGTCGCACACCCGGTGGTCGAAGGTGAGCGACAGCTCGACGACCTGCCGGACCGCGAGCTCGCCCTCGTGCACCCACGGCTTGGGGATGATGCGGCCGACGCCGAGCATGGCGGCCTCGGGGTGGTTGATGATCGGCGTGGAGCCGTCGACACCGAACACTCCGTAGTTGTTCAGCGTGAAGGTCCCGCCGGTCAGGTCGGCCGGTGTGAGCGCCCCGGCCCGGCCCGCCTCGGTCAGCCGCGCGAACTCCGCGGTCAGCGACTCGGCGTCACGCGCCTGGGCGTCCCGCACGACGGGGACGACAAGACCCCGATCGGTCTGTGCGGCGAAGCCGAGGTGCACGTGGTCGAGCTGCACGACCTCCCGGGCGTCGGTGTCGACGTAGGAGTTGAGCTCGGGGAACCGGGCGAGTCCGGCGGTGCAGATGCGGGCCAGCAGAGCCAGGAGGGAGATCTTCGACCGTCCGCCCGCGTTCATCGCGGCCCGCGCGCGCAGCAGTTCCGTCGCGTCGGCGTCCACCCAGCAGGTGGCGTCCGGGATCTCGCGGCGGCTGCGGGACAGCTTGTCGGCGACGGCACCGCGGACACCCTTGAGGGGCACGCGGAGGCCGCCCTCGGGCGCGGAGGAGGGGCGTGCCGGCGTCACCCGCGTCTGCGGCTGCGGGGCCGTCGGCGCGGCGGGCTCGGCCTGGGCGGCCTGCACGGCCTGCTGGACGTCCGCCCGCAGGATCAGGCCGTCGGGACCGGAGCCGTGCAGCCGGCGCAGGTCCAGGCCGTTCTCGCGGGCGAGCCGCCGCACGAGGGGCGAGATCACGGGGACGGGGCCCTCACCGGGAGCGGCGACGGGCACGGTGGCCGTCGGCGTCGGGGAGGACGTGGGGGCCGCGGGCGCACCCCTCCGCGCGCCGTCGGCCGCAGGGGACGGGGGCGTCGCCGGGGTGGTGGCCGACCGGACGCGGCGTCGCCGCGCCGGGGGTGCGCCGGTGCCGTAGCCCACGAGGACGTTGCCCGAGGTCTCGGCCGCACCGGAACCGCCCGCCGCGGACGAACCGGAGCCGGCGTCCGCCGCGCTGCCGGCACCCGGCTCGCCGGGGCCGTCCGAGGACGGGGCGCCCACGGCGACCGTCAGCAGCGGCGCGCCGACGGGCAGCTCCTGGCCCTCCTCGCCGAAGCGGGCGGTGACCACACCGCCGTAGGGGCAGGGCACCTCGACCATCGCCTTGGCCGTCTCGACCTCGACGACCGGCTGGTCGATGGCGACGACGTCCCCGACCTGGACCAGCCAGCGGACGATCTCCGCCTCGGTGAGCCCCTCCCCGAGGTCGGGGAGCTTGAACTCCAGCACCTGTGCCATCAGCCTTCGGCCTCCCATTGCAGACGCGCCACGGCGTCCAGGATCCGGTCCACACCGGGGAGGTGGTGCCTCTCCAGCATCGGCGGGGGATAGGGGATGTCGAACCCGGCCACGCGCAGCACCGGTGCCTCCAGGTGGTGGAAGCACCGCTCGGTGACCCGCGCCGCGATCTCGCCGCCCGGACCGCCGAACCCGCCCGACTCGTGCACGACGACCGCCCGCCCGGTGCGCCTGACCGACGCGCAGACCGTCTCGTCGTCGAAGGGCACCAGGGAGCGCAGGTCGACCACTTCGAGGTCCCAGCCCTCGGCGCGCGCGGCCTCGGCCGCTTCCAGGCAGACCGGCACCGACGGACCGTAGGTGATCAGGGTGGCGCTCCGCCCGGTGCGCCGGACCGACGCGCGGCCGATCGGCTCGACCGTCGACGGCTCCTCAGGGTTCCAGGAGTCCTTCGACCAGTACAGGCGCTTGGGTTCGAGGAAGACGACCGGGTCGTCGGAGGCGATGGCCTCACGCAGCATGCCGTAGGCGTCGGCGACGGTCGCGGGCGTGACGACATGGAGCCCCGGAGTCGCCATGTAGTACGCCTCGGAGGAGTCGCTGTGGTGCTCGACGCCGCCGATGCCGCCGCCGTAGGGGACGCGGACCGTGATGGGCAGGGGCATCGTGCCGCGGGTGCGGTTGCGCATGCGCGACACATGGCTGATCAGCTGCTCGAACGCCGGGTAGGCGAACGCGTCGAACTGCATCTCGACGACGGGGCGCAGCCCGTACATCGCCATGCCGACGGCGGTGCCGAGGATGCCGGCCTCGGCGAGCGGGGTGTCGGTGCAGCGGTCCTCGCCGAACTCCTTGGCGAGACCGTCGGTGACCCGGAACACACCGCCCAGCGTGCCGACGTCCTCACCGAGTACGTGCACGGCGGGGTCGGCGGCCATCGCGTCGCGCAGCGCGCGCGTGAGGGCCTGCGCCATGGTGGCCGGCTTGACGGCGACGGTGGTCATCCGTGCGCCCCTTCCTGCTCGGCTTCGAGCTCGGCGCGCAGCTGGGCCCGCTGTTCGCGCAGTTGCGGGGTGGGTTCGGCGTAGACGTCGGTGAAGAGGTCCATGGGGTCGAGCACCGGGTCCTGGTTCATGCGCTCGCGCAGGGCGGCGGCGAAGGCCTCGGCGTCCTGGCGGGCGGCCTCGACCGCGTCCTCGTCGATCAGACCGCGCTCGGTCAGTTCCCGCTCCAGCAGCAGGATCGGGTCGTGGTCGCGCCAGGCGTCGACCTCGTCGGCACCGCGGTAGCGGGTGGCGTCGTCGGCGTTGGTGTGGGCGTCGAGGCGGTAGGTGATCGCCTCCACGAGCGTCGGGCCACCGCCCTCACGTGCGCGGCGCACGGCGTCGGTGAGCACCTCGTGCACGGCGGCGGCGTCGTTGCCGTCGACCAGGCGGCCCGGCATGCCGTACCCGACGGCCTTGTGGGCCAGGGAGGGGGCGGCGGTCTGCTTGGCGAGCGGCACAGAGATCGCGAAGCCGTTGTTCTGGACGAGGAAGACGACCGGGGCCTGCCAGACCGCCGCGAAGTTCAGGGCCTCGTGGAAGTCGCCCTCGCTGGTGCCGCCGTCTCCGACCATGGCCAGCGCGACCACGTCGTCGCCCTTGAGGCGGGCGGCGTGGGCGAGACCGACGGCGTGCGGGAGCTGGGTGGCGAGGGGGGTGCTGAGGGGGGCGACGCGGTGCTCGTAGGGGTCGTAGCCGGTGTGCCAGTCACCGCGCAGGAGGGTGAGCGTCTCGACGGGGTCGACGCCCCGGGCCACCGCGGCGAGGGTGTCGCGGTAGCTGGGGAAGAGCCAGTCCCGTTCCTCCAGGGCGAGCGCGGCGGCGACCTCGCAGGCCTCCTGGCCGGTGCTGGAGGGGTAGACGGCGAGACGTCCCTGCTTGGTCAGGGCGGTCGCCTGCGCGTTGTAGCGGCGGCCGCGCACCAGCTGCGTGTACAGGGTGCGCAGCAGCGCGGGGTCGGCCTTGGCCGCCGCCTCGGTGCCGAGGACGCGGTGGGGCTCGGAGTCGGGCAGCAGCGGCGCGGGGTCCGTGCGGGGCTGCCAGGCGGGCGGCGGCGACGGCTTGTACGCGCCGCGCTGCTCCATGACCGTCATGACGGCACCTCCTCATGGGAGTGGCTGAGAGGCGCAGCGTCTGTGATGCGCCTCACCTACCGATTGTTCGGTCGCCGGCACATTTTGGCTACAGGCACCCCCAGGCTGTGGACAAACGGTCCTCCACAACCTGAGATGGATGCAGTACGTCCATGGTAGAGAGGCGGGGGGACGTGGCATCTGAACAAATGGCCGAGGGCCCGGACACCGGTCCCCCTCTGCCTCCGCCGCGTCCGCTGGACTCGATCGACGAGGACATCCTGCGGATGCTGCAGGCCGACGGGCGCGCCTCGATACGGTCGGTGGCGGAGCAGGTCCACGTGTCGCGCGCCAACGCCTACGCGCGGATCAACCGGCTCATCGAGGACGGCGTCATCCGGGGGTTCGGGGCCCGCGTCGACCACGAGCGGGCCGGCCAGGGCACCTCGGCCTACATCACGCTGACGATCGTGCAGAACTCCTGGCGCACGGTCCGCGAGCAGCTCCGCCGCCTGCCCGGCGCCTCCCACATCGCCCTGGTGGGCGGGGACTTCGACGTCCTGCTGCTGGTCCACACCCCCGACAACCGCGCCCTGCGCGAGGTGGTCCTCACCCGCCTCCAGGCCATCCCGGAGGTCCTCAGCACGCGCACCCTGCTGGTCTTCGAGGAGGAGGACCTCGAACCGCAGGGGTGATTCCGATCCCGGCCGTACCGGCCGGGCGTACGCGCGGACCGGCCATCCGCACGGAGCGGGCCCGCGGGCCGGACGGCCCCGGAGACCGCCGTCACCGCGCCGTCACTCCGCCTTCCGCAGCCCCCCGAACACCAGGCGCACCACCGCGTCCCCCACCTCGCGCTCCCCCGCGCCGCGGCCGTCGGGGCGGTACCACTCCACGATCGAGTTGATCATGCCGAAGACCAGGCGGGTCGCGAGGCGGACCTCGACGTCGCCGCGGACGTCACCGTCGTCGGCGGCGGCCCTGAGCAGGTCCGCGACACGGTGATCGAAGTCGCGGCGGCGGTCCAGGGCCCAGCGCTCGGTGGAGGTGTTGCCGCGCACCCGCAGGAGCAGCGTCACGTACGGCAGCTCGGTGATGAGCACCTCGACCATGCGCCGGATCACGTACTGCAACCGGTCCGCGGACCGTCCCTCGCGCGCGTGCTCCTCGTCGAGGATGCCGAACAACCCGTCCAGCGCCCGGCTGACGGCGCGCCGCAGGAGCTCCTCCTTGCCGGCGACGTGGTGGTAGATCGACGACTTGGAGATGCCGGCCGCCCGCGAGAGGTGCTCCATGGAGGTGCCGTCGTAGCCGCGCTCGTTGAAGACCTGAACGGCGACGGAGAGGAGCGTCTCGGGCGTGTACGCGTCGCGCTTGGCGGTGGTCATGAGCCGCTGACCTCCCGCTTGTCGGACGCGTACGCGTGGCGGTACAGCGCGAGCGACGGCGCGTAGCGGCCGGACGGGTCGCGCAGGTGCAGGTCGTCGAGGAGGGCGTACGCCCAGTTGCGGCCCAGCCGGCGGCTCCATTCGAAGGGGCCGAGCGGGTAGTTGACGCCCAGGCGCATCGCCGTGTCGATGTCCTCCTCGGTGGCGACGCCCTTGGCGACCGCGTCGTGCGCGAGGTCGACGATCCGTGCGACCGTGCGCGCGACGATCATGCCGGGGACGTCGCCGATGACGCTGACGTCCTTGCCGAGCGCCTGGAAGAGGCCGGTGGCCTCGGCGAGGGTCTGCGGGGAGGTGTCCTGCGAGGCGGACAGGGCGATGCGGGTGGCCCTGCGGTAGTCGAGCGCGAGGTCGAAGTAGACGACGTCGCGGAACTCCACGGACGTCTGGCCGTCGGCGAGGGCCAGCTGGCCGCCGCCGGGCAGCACCAGGCGGGTGCCGTTGTCCTCGTCCTCCTCGCGGACCCGGATGCCGGCCTCGCGGATCATCGCGAGCAGTTCGGAGGCGGGGCCGAGGTCGCCCTCGGCGACGACGTAGGCGGGGGGCTGCTGCGGCTCGGCGGTGTGCGGCTCGGGGCGGTCGGCGCCGGCGCGGTGGTCGTACCAGCCGTGGCCGCTCTTGCGGCCGAGCCGTCCGGACTCGACCAGGCGCCGCTGGGCGAGCGAGGGGGTGAAGCGCACGTCCTGGAAGAAGGACTGCCACACCGAGTGGGTGACGGACTCGTTGACGTCCTGGCCGATCAGGTCGGTCAGTTCGAAGGCGCCCATGCGGAAGCCGCCGGACTCGCGCAGCACCGCGTCGATGGTGGCGGGGTCGGCGCCCTGGGCCTCGTAGACGGCGAAGGCCTCGGCGTAGAAGGGCCGCGCGATGCGGTTGACGATGAACCCCGGGGTGTCGGCGCACGCGACCGGCGTCTTGCCCCACGCGCGGGCGGTCTCGTACGCGCGTGTGGCGGAGGTGACGTCGGTGGCGAAGCCGGAGACGACCTCGACCAGCGGCAGCAGCGGAGCCGGGTTGAAGAAGTGCAGGCCGACGAGCCGGCCCGGGTTGCGCAGGGCGCCGCCGATGGCGGTGACCGACAGCGAGGAGGTGTTGGTGGCGAGCAGGCAGTCGTCGTGGACGATCTCCTCCAGCGCGCGGAACAGCTCCTGTTTGACGTCGAGCCGCTCCAGGACGGCCTCGACGACGAGCGCGCAGTCGGCCAGGTCGGCGAGGTTCTCGGCGGGCGTCAGGCGGGCGCGCGCCGCGTCGCGGTCGGCGCCGGTGAGCCGGTCCTTGGCGACGAGCCGGTCCAGGCGGACGCCGATCGCGTCGGCCGCTTCCCGGGCCCGCCCCGGGGCGGCGTCGTACAGCCGGACGGGGTGGCCGGCGACCAGAGCGACCTGGGCGATGCCCTGGCCCATGGTGCCGGTGCCGACGACGGCCACGGGGCTGCTGAGGTCGAGTGCTGTCATGAGCGCGATCCTCCCGCACGGGGTTTTCCACAGATGCGGCAGGCCCCCTTGTCCCGACCGATCGTTCGGTTACTCTAACTCCGACTGGCTGTTCCTGCCCATGTTCTGCCCAGGTCATGAACTCGACGGCGAGTTCTTCACACGAGGAGTTGGTCCCGCATGGCCGCCGCACTGACCGTCCACGAGCTGATCGCCAAGCACCGGCCGACCCTCGACCAGGCGCTGGAGACGATCCGCACGCGCGCGTACTGGTCACCGCACCCCGAGCACCCGAAGGCCTACGGGGAGAACGGCAGCCTGGACGCGGCGGCGGGCAAGGCCGCCTTCGACGCCCTGCCGGGCACCCGGCTCGACCTCGGCCAGCCCGGCACGGACGGCTGGGTCGGCGGCGAGGTGTCGCCGTACGGCATCGAACTGGGCGTGGAGTACCCGCACGCCGACCTCGACGTGCTGCTTCCGGCCATGAAGGCGGGCCTGCGGGCGTGGCGCGACGCGGGGGCGGAGATCCGCGCCGCGGTATGCCTGGAGATCCTCAAGCGGATCAGCGACCGCACGCACGAGTTCGCGCACGCCGTCATGCACACCTCCGGCCAGGCGTTCATGATGGCGTTCCAGGCCGGCGGCCCGCACGCCCAGGACCGCGGCCTGGAAGCGGTGGCGTACGCGTACGTGGAGCAGGTCCGCACCCCCGAGACGGCGGAGTGGACCAAGCCGCAGGGCAAGCGGGACCCGCTCGCGCTCACCAAGCAGTTCACGCCCGTCCCCCGCGGCATCGGCCTGGTCATCGGCTGCAACACCTTCCCGACGTGGAACGGCTACCCGGGCCTGTTCGCCTCCCTCGCCACCGGCAACGCCGTCGTGGTCAAGCCGCACCCGCGCGCCGTGCTGCCGCTCGCGCTCACCGTGCAGGTCGCCCGCCAGGTGCTCACCGAGGCGGGCTTCGACCCCAACCTGGTCGCGCTGACCGCCGAGCGCCCCGGCGAGGGCATCGCGAAGAACCTCGCCACGCGCCCCGAGATCCGCATCATCGACTACACCGGGTCCACGGCCTTCGGCGACTGGCTGGAGGCCAACGCCACCCAGGCGCAGGTCTACACCGAGAAGGCCGGCGTCAACACGGTGATCGTGGAGTCGACGGACGACTACAAGGGGATGCTGTCCAACCTGGCCTTCTCCCTGTCGCTGTACAGCGGCCAGATGTGCACCACCCCGCAGAACCTGCTGATCCCCCGGGACGGCATCCGCACCGACGAGGGCCCGAAGACCTTCGACGAGGTCACCGCCGACCTCGCCCGCGCGGTCGGCGGCCTGCTCGGCGACGACGCGCGGGCCAACGCCCTGCTCGGCGCCATCGTCAACCCGGACGTCAAGGCCCGCCTGGAGGCCGCCTCCGGTCTCGGCGAGGTCGTCCTCGCCTCCCGCGAGGTCGCCAACCCCGACTTCCCCGGCGCGGTCGTGCGCACCCCGGTCGTCGTCAAGCTGGACGGCGCCAAGCCGGACGCCGAGGCGGCCTACATGAACGAGTGCTTCGGCCCGGTCTCCTTCGCCGTCGCCGTCGACTCCGTCACCGACGCGATCGAACTGCTGCGGCGCACGATCCGCGAGAAGGGCGCGATGACGGTCGGCGCGTACACCACCGACCCCGAGGTCGAAGAGGCCGTGGAGGAGGTCTGCCTGGAGGAGGCCGCCCAGCTGTCCCTCAACCTCACCGGCGGGGTGTACGTCAACCAGACCGCGGCCTTCTCCGACTTCCACGGCTCCGGCGGCAACCCGGCGGCCAACGCGGCCCTGTGCGACGGCGCGTTCGTCGCCAACCGCTTCCGTGTCGTGGAGGTCCGCCGGCAGGCCTGATGCGATGACCGGCAGGGTCGGCAGGCCCTGCCGGAAACCGGCGGTTCCTCCCGGTAGGCCCTGCCGGGAGGAACACGGCGTCCCCGCGGGGCGGGCTTCCGCGGGCGACGGCGTCCCCCGCCTCGTCGGGCGGCTCGGTCAGAGCGCCGGCCGCGCCGCGGTGTGCCCGCCGAGGCTCCAGTGGTACAGCGTCATCGCCACGCTGGTCGCGAGGTTGTAGCTGGAGACCTGGGGCCGCATCGGCAGCGACAGCAGGCGGTCGGCCCGCGCGCGCAGGTCGGACGACAGGCCGCTGCGTTCGGAGCCGAAGGCGAGGACCGCGTCGTCCGGGAGCTCCACACCGCGGAGGTCCTCGCCCTCCGGGTCGAGCGCGAACAGCGGCCCGGGCGGCAGCCCGGCGGCGTCCAGCCGCTCCACCGCTGTCGCGAAGTGCAGCCCGGCGCCGCCGCGCACCACGGTGGGATGCCAGGGGTCGAGCGTGCCGGTGGTGACCACCCCGGCCGCTCCGAAACCGGCCGCCAGCCGGATCACCGCGCCCGCGTTGCCGAGGTTGCGCGGATGGTCCAGGACGACGACGGGGGCGCTGCGCGGCACCTGCCGCAACCGCTCCAGGTTGGCCTCTCGGGAGGGCCGTACGGCCAGGGCGGCCACCCCGGTGGGGTGCGGGCGCGGCACGAGTGAGGTGTACACGGTCTGCGGGACCTCGGTCAGCAGCGCCTCCAGCGGCTGCCGCACGTCCGGGGCCAGCTCGCCGGCGAGGGCGAGGGCGGCGGCCCGGTCGACGGCGACCGCCACCGGCACCTCGGCGCCGAAGCGCACGGCGTGCTTGACGGCGTGGAAGCCGTCGAGCAGCACGCAGGTGCCGGCGCACCGCTGCCAGTCGCGTACGGGATCGGTCATGCCGTGCAGCCTACGTAGGCGACACGGGCGTGGGTGACGCCGCGGGCGGGGAAGCCGCCGGAGGGACGGCCGCAGCCGGGCCCGCCTGCGGGTGCGCCGCGTCCCCCGGGGCGCGCGGCACGGGCAGTCCGGCGGTGCCGCGGCGCCGGGACAGGCGTCCCCGTGCGCGTGCCGCCCACCCGCTCACGCGGTGCAGGAAGGACGTCGGCAGGAACACGGCGTCCGCCGCGATCATCGCCAGGGAGAAGAACGGCAGACCCAGGACGACGGCGATCACGGCGTGCTCGGTCATCATCAGCGCCAGCAGAACGTTCTTCACCCGCCGGTTGAACAGGGTGAACGGGAAGGCGACCTGCACGACGACCGTGCCGTACGTCACCAGCAGCACCATGGTGCCGCTCGCCGCCAGCAGTCCGCCGAGCGCCGGCCACGGCGAGAAGTAGTCCAGGTGCAGCGGGTAGTACACGGCCGTACCGTCCTGCCAGCGCGAACCCTGGATCTTGTACCAGCCTGCCGTCGCGTAGATCAGGCAGGCCTCCACCATGATCACCAGCAGCGCGGCGTTGTGCAGGACGTTGCCGATCACGTCGAGGAGGATCCGCGGCTCGGCGGTGCGGCCGGACCGACCGGTGAGCCACCACAGCGCGTGCGCCACCCACATGCCCCACAGCAGGGCGGGAACCAGCGGCTCCGTCCAGTCGAACCGGCCCAGCGCGGTGGCCGCGACCAGTACCGCCCCGAGCACGGCCCACAGAGCGGGGCCGGCCCGGTCCACGACGTGCTCGCCGCGCGCGCGTGACCGCTGCGTGCGCCGCGCGCGGCGCGCGTCCAGCGACCACACCCGGCCGCAGCGGGTGAAGACGAGGTACAGCGACATCAGGTGGAGGACGTTGTCGCCGCCGTCGCCCATGAAGACGCTGCGGTTCTGCAGCGACAGCACGCCCACCATGAACAGCACCGATGCCGTGCGGGTGCGCCAGCCCAGGGCCAGCGACGCGGCGGAGACGACCGCGAGCGCGTAGACCGCCTCGAACCAGAGCCGGCTGTCCGACCACATGAGCGTCGTGAAGGCGTGGTTCATGCCGAGCAGTTGCTGGGCGAGGTCCCAGCTCCACGGGCTGTCGGGGCCGTACAGCTCCTCCCGGTGCGGGTACTCGCGCAGCAGGAACAGCAGCCACGTCGCCGCGAAGCCGATGCGGATGACGGCCGACTGGTAGGGGGCGTGGGCCGCCTCGGTGACCCGGGCGATGGCCGTGGAGAGCTTCGAGGAGAACCGGTTCATCGCACGCCTCCGCCGGTCTCGTCCGCGGGAACGACCCACCAGGGCATCACCCGGTACACCGGTTCCAGCGACACCTGCTCACGGCTCCAGGAGGGCGGGCGGACGTTGGTGGTGCGGGAGCGGACCTGGACCCGTTCCACGGCGGCACCCTCACCGGGCGCGCCCTCGCGCCGCAACCGCAGCACCGCCACGCGCCGCAGGTACGACTCGGAGAGCGTGCCGCGTGGGCTCACCGCCCGGTTGTCGGCGTTGTGCGTGGCGGTGAAGTAGTCGAAGGCACGGCGCAGTTCGTTCTGCTGGGTGTGGCTCGGCAGCAGGTTTCCCTCGATGGCGCGGCCGTCCTCGGCGGACAGGTCGTACCAGCCCGTGGTGCGGACCTCGCCGCCGGCGGTACGCACCTGGGCGCGTACCTCCACGGCGATGTTCTGCTGGAGCGGGTTGGGCGCGAACAGCTTCCAGTTCTGCTCGAACTCCGGGTAGACCCAGTCGTCGATCGCCTCGCCGTGCCGCTTGGTGACCGTGTTCGACGGGGCGACGTGCAGGAACACCACGCCCAGGTGCAGGCACACCGCGATCGCCACCACCGCGAGCGCGGCGGCGGCACCGATCCGGTAGCGCAACGAGAGCGCCGCGACGCCGGTCCGCGGCGGAGCAGGGGACACCCCCGGCTCCGGTGCCGCGGGCGGGGCGGGGACCGGTGCGATCGGCGGGGCGGGGGCCGCCGAGGCAGGTTCTGCCGGCGCGGAGTGCTCTGCCCGTGCGAACGGCCCAGCCGCTTCCGCCGGTTCCGGTTCCCGCTCCGGTTCCGCTGGGGATGCCGGTGCCGGTGTCTGCGGGGCGGCCGGGGCCGGGTCACAGGCGGTGGGTGGTTCGGCGTCCGTGCGGGTGGGCGGGGCAGCGGGGGCGGGTGGGGCGGCAGCGGACCCGACGCTCACGGCGGTGTCCGGACGGGTGGGTACGGCGTCGTCCGGCCCCGCATGCGGGGCGTCCGCACCGCCGTCCTGCGTGTGGTGTCCGCCGTACGCGTCCATTCCGCCCCGTTCCCCGATTCCGGTCTCGTCCCGCGCCCGTCGGACGGCCGCCCGCCGCGCCGCCGCCGGGCGCTCGCGCACGGAACGGTACTCAGCCTCGCGTGTCCGGCACAGCCCCGGTCGGGCCGGGGCCACCTTACGACGCCGTTCCGCGCGGGCCCCGCCCGGAGTCGAAGGGACGGGTCACCGGTGGGACGGTCCCGTCCCCGCCCGGCCGGTCGGCGCTCGGTACCCGTCGGCGACGGGCGGCACGGAGAGACGACCGGCGCGGCGGCACGGGACCGATACGGAGGCACGGGACGGGCGGAGGGACGGGACCGACACCGAGGCACGGCCGGTGCGAGGGACGGGACCGACACCGAGGGGCGGGAACCGGAGTCGCGCCCGCGAGGAGGGACCCGGAACGGATCCGGGAACAGGGCCCGGCGACGTCCCCTTACAGGACGTGACCGGGTTGCCCCGCGTCGGTCACCACCGGGCGGCCCGCGGCCTGCCAGAACTGCATGCCGCCGTCCACGTTCACCGCGTCGACGCCCTGCTGCACCAGGTACATCGTGACCTGTGCGGACCGGCCGCCGGAACGGCAGATCACATGGACCCGCCCGTCCTGCGGCGCCGCCTCGGTCAGCTCGCCGTACCGTGCCACGAACTCGCTGATGGGGATGTGCAGCGCCCCCTGGGCGTGGCCCGCCTGCCACTCGTCCCGCTCACGGACGTCGAGCAGGAAGTCGTCGTCCTTGAGGTCGTCGATCCCGACCGTGGGCACACCAGCTCCGAAAACCATGCCCCCGACGCTACCGGACGCGCTCGCGGCGACGAGGCCTACGACTGCCCGGCCAGTGCGCTCAGCTCGTCCTCCCGCGCGGCGACGTCGCCCAGCAGCTTCTCGGCGATGTCCTCCAGCAGGCGGTCGGGATCGTCCGGGGCGAGCCGCAGCAGCGATCCGATCGCGCTGTCCTCCAGCTCCCGCTGCAGGGCGGTGAGCATCTCCTTGCGCCCGGCCAGCCACTCCAGCCGGGCGTACAGCTCCTCGGCGCGGCTCGGACCGGCCTCCTTCGGCGCCGGTCCGGCTGCCCACTCCTCGGCCAGGTCCCGCAGCTCGGCCTCGTCACCGCGGGCGTAGGCGGCATTCACGCGCGTGATGAACTCGTCGCGCCGCCTGCGCTCCTCCTCCTGCTGGGCCAGGTCGGGGTGGGCCTTGCGGGCCAGGTCCCGGTAGAGCCGACGGGCCTCATCGCTGGGGCGGACCCGCTGCGGGGGCTGTACCGGCTGCTCGGTGAGCATCGCCGCGGCCTCCGGGAAGAGCCCCTGGCCGTCCATCCAGCCGTGGAACAGTTCCTCGACCTCCGGCATCGGCAACAGCCGGGAGCGCAGTTCCTCGGCGCGGCGCCGGTCCTCGGGGGCGCCGGTGCGCGCGGCCCTGGCCTCCGCGATCTGCGCGTCCAGCTCCTCCAGACGGGCGTACATCGGGCCGAGCCGCTGGTGGTGCAGCCGGGAGAAGTTCTCCACCTCGACACGGAAGGTCTCCACCGCGATCTCGTACTCGATGAGCGCCTGCTCGGCGGCCCGAACGGCACGCTCCAGCCGCTCCTCGGGCCGTGACTGCTCACTGTCCGGGGTCGTCATCCGAACAGCCTAGCGCTGCACTCCGGCCACGGCCGGAGCACGGCGGCCCCGCCGCCGACAGCACCCGCCCGGCGCCCGGCACCACCCCCCGGCACTCGGCAGGCACCCGCACCGCACGAGCCGGACGCCCCGCAGGCAGCCCGGTGCGCTCGGGACCGGAGGGTCAGAGCAGCGGCGGTCCCGCCTCGACGCGGCGCAGGACCGGGGGCAGGCGGTCCAGGGCGGGGCCGGTCTGCACCTGCCGCTCGTCCCACCAGGTGGCGCCGGCGTCGCGCAGCGGACCGATCACGTCCCGGGCCCTGGCCGCGTCCGCGGGCGTAGCACCTCCGAGCACGAACTCGAAGGGGTGCTCGGACCCGGCCGTGCGGTGCCTGCGCACATAGCCGATCAGGTCCCGTGCCTCCGCCACATCCGGTACGTGGCCGTGCCGGGCCGTCTCGAAGAGCGGTACCGCGCCGTCCCACCGCGCTGCCCGCCGCATGGGCGGGCGGCGCGGCCAGAATCCGCCGATCCACACCGGTGGACGGGGCCGCTGCACGGTGGCGGGCAGCAGTGTCACGTCCCGGACCTCGTAGTGCCTGCCCTGGTGGTTCACCGGCTCACCGGACCAGAAGCGCCCCAGGACCTCCAGCCCCTCGTCCAGCCGTTCGCCGAGGAGACGGGGCTCGGCGGCGTCGCCGAAGCTGCGGTACTCGTCCTCGACCGGCCCGCCCAGGCCGGCGGCGAAGATCGCCCGGCCGCCGCTGAGATGGTCCAAGGTGGCCACCTGGCGCGCGAGTTGCTGCGGACGGTAGCGGGGGACCGGCGTCAGCAGGGTGCCCAGCCGGATGCGGGAGGTCGCCAGCGCGGCTGCGGTGAGCAGCATCCAGGGGTCCGCGAAGGGGCGCCCCTGGTGCTGCCGGTGCAGTACGTGATCCCAGACGAAGAGTCCGTCCCAGCCTGCCTGTTCGGCGGCGACCGCCACGGTCACGACGTTGTGGGGATCAGCGAAGTCACCGAAGTTGGGAATATTGACGGAGAAGCGCATCCCAGCAGGATGCGCAGCCGACGACAGCACGGCAACGGTAAATCGACGCCGTGGCGGGCGAGTTCACGTCAGGCGCCCGCACAGGGGTCCGCCGACCGCTTCGCGACCGGGACGGGCCCGGCCCGCGCGCCCCTTGCGGCCCGGGCCCGGCCGACCGCCCCGAGACCGGAACGGCGCCAGGACCGCGGGACCGGTTGCCGGGACGGCGCCAGGACCGGCCCGGGACCAGGCCGGGAAGCCGGAGGGCCTCACCCGAGGGTCCCTGCCGGCCACAGGCCGGGATCGCTCCTAGACCCCCGTCTCCGCGGCGATCCGCCCCGACCGGACCGCCGCCAGCAGGTCCGCGTGGTCGGCCTCGGTGCGGTCGGCGTAGGCGACGGCGAACGCGGCCACCGCCTCGTCCAGTTCGTCGTTCTTGCCGCAGTAGCCCGCGAGGAGACGCGGGTCGGCGCTGTGGGCGTGGGCGCGGGCCAGCAGCGCTCCGGTCATCCGGGCATAGTCGTCGACCTGGTCGGCGGCGAGCGCGGCCGGGTCGACGCTGCCCTTGCGGTTGCGGAACTGCCGGACCTGGAAGGGGCGGCCGTCCACGGTGGTCCAGCCGAGCAGGATGTCGCTCACGACCTGGATGCGCTTCTGCCCCAGCACCACCCGGCGCCCCTCGTGACCGGGGGCCGGCACGTCGAAGCCGGCAGCGGCGAGGTGCGGCACCAGCGCCGAGGGCCGCGCCTCCTTCACCTGGAGCACCAACGGCTCGCCCCGGTGGTCCAGGAGCAGCACGACGTAGGAGCGAGTGCCCACGCTGCCGGTGCCGACGACGCGGAAGGCCACGTCGTGCACCGCGTGCCGGGCCAGCAGCGGCAGCCGGTCCTCCGGGAGCGTTCCGATGTAGGACTCCAGGGACGCCGCCACGGCCGCGGCCTCCTGGTCCGGCACCCGGCGCAGCACGGGCGGCGCGTCGACGAAGCGGCGCCCGCCGTCCTCGGCCCGCTCGGTCGACTTCGCCGCGAAGCGGCCGCTGGTGTTGGCCCGTGCCTTCTCCGAGACCCGCTCCAGCGTGCCCAGCAGGTCGTGGGCGTCGGCGTGGGAGACGAGTTCCTCGTCGGCGATGGCGTTCCACGCGTCCAGGACCGGCAGCTTGGCCAGCAGCCGCAGGGTGTGCCGGTAGGCGCCGACCGCGTCGTGGGCCGCCGCACGGCAGGTGTCCTCGTCGGCGCCTGCCTCGCGGCCCGCGAGCACCAGCGAGGCGGCGAGCCGCTTCAGGTCCCACTCCCAGGGGCCGTACACCGTCTCGTCGAAGTCGTTGAGGTCGATGACCAGACCGCCGCGCGCGTCGCCGTACAGGCCGAAGTTGGCCGCGTGGGCGTCGCCGCAGAGCTGGGCGCGGATCCTGGTCACCGGGGTACGGGCCAGGTCGTACGCCATGAGGCCCGCGGAACCGCGCAGGAACGCGAACGGCGTGGCCGCCATCCTGCCCACCCGTATCGGCGTCAGCTCGGGCAGCCGGCCCCGGTTGGACTCCTCGACCGCGCTCACCGCGTCCGGACGCCCGGTGTCGAGGTCGAGCTCGGCGTGCGCCGCGCGGGGCACCCGGTGGCGCAGCGCCTTGCCCTCCGCCTTCGGCGAGCCGGCCGGCCCGTCACCCGCGCCGGACCACTCGGCGAACCCCCGCACCCGCGGCAGCCGCCGCACCGCGGCCCCCGAGGAGCCCGAGATGCCCGACGTACCCCGCGAACCCGAGAGCCCCGACGACTCCGAGGACTCCGAGGACTCCGAGGACTCCGAGGACTCCGAGGACTCAAGCAACTCCGGTGATTTCGGTGATCCCGGTACTTCCGCCGGAGGCACCGTGCGCCCGCCCGCCGCCACACCCGTACCAGTCATTCCGACCGCCTCCCCCGCACTCACCGCACACCAGGACGAACATCAACTGGAGCCGACCGTACAGCCGGCGGCGGAAACGCGTCAGACCCTGTGGACGACTCGCCCTCTCCCGAAGCGCCCCGCCCGGCCACCGGGAGCCCGCGCACCTTGAGAGCATCGGCAAAGCCGCCGACCGTCACCGCAGGTACGGCGGTCCGGAACGCACACGGCTCCTTCCCTTCGGCGAAGGAGGGCAATTCCGACCGGCGTGATTCGGCCGATGTGAAGCGCCCCTTCCTGTTCGGCTCCGGCCCGCACCCGGCGGACATGCGCCAACACCCTTTGCTGTGCGTTGAGTTGACAAAGTCCGGAGCGTAGGGTGTCGGCTCCGCGCCTACGCCGGGTCCCTCGTGGAATCCCCTGTGGCCGGCACGGGTGAGCGCGTGTACCGGCGCGCGAAGCCCGATGCCTTCCGCCGAGGAACCGTGAGTGAGCGGCGCTCGATTCGAGCCGTCGGGATGCTCGACATGCTCGGCACGAGGCCGAAGGCACCGCTGGACCGCGACGACGGGGAGGCAGACCAGTGACCGCAGGTGCGAGGGCGATGCGGCGCCTCAGCGCCCGGCTCGTCGAGAACCTGACGTTGCCTCCCGGCGGCGGGGATGTCGTCCCCGCGCTCGGCGAGGCACTCAGCCGTGTACGGGGCAGACCGGTCCGGCTGCGCGCGGCGGCCTTCCCTCCCCTGACCGCGAGCGGGCTCTGGGTGGACCGTGTCGACCACGACCTCATCGTCTACGAGGAGAACACCGAGCCGGAGCACCAGCTCGTGATCATCGGTCATGAGGCCTGGCACATGTTCCAGGGCCACTGCGGCGGCGTCACGCACCACGGCCCCGTGGCGTCCCGCGCGTCGGGCGGCGAGGCGTCGACCGTTCTGGCGGACGTCGTGGCCTCGGTCACCGCGTCGGAGACGGGCGTACCGGAACCGGGGAAGCACGGGACCGCGGAAAACGGTCCCGGGGAGTACGGGCGGCCCGCAGCTCCCGGGCCCCGGGACCCCGGGGCCGCCGGTTCCCGACCGGCGACACCGCCGACCACCCGGTCCGCACCGCCGAGGTCCGCACAGGCGAGGTCCACCCGGCCGTGGTCCACGCCGCCGGGCACCGTGAAGGCGGGGGGACCCGAGGCGGAGGCGGTCGAGGCGGCAGGGACAGCCGGGGCGGCACGGGGAAGACCCGTGAAGCCGAGGCACGTCGCCTCCGTGTTCGCCGCCTTCCCGTTCGCCGGGCGCGGCGACACCCGCGAGGGCGAGGAGGAGCGCGACGCGGAACGCTTCGGCTTCCGGTTCGCGACCGACGTACAGAGGGCGCTGCACGAAACCCGCCCGCCGGGCGAGGCGCACGACCTGGCCGGCCGCATCCAGGCGTCCATGGTCCACCGCATCCGCCGGATCTGATCCGGCGGCCCCGCCCCCGCCCCCGCCCCCGCCCCGGCCCCGGCGCCGCGCGCCCGCACCGTGCCCGTCCCGAGAAGGAGAACAGCAAGGTGACGTCCGGGCCGGGCAACCTCATGTACTTCAGCAGCGGGGGCGCCCTGCTGCTGGTCTGCGCGGTGAAGGTGCCCGCGCTGATCCAGCGGCCGCACGACGCGCTGCTGCGCGCGGCCTGCAGACTCCTCTTCGCGGGCGGATGCATCATGTTCCTCGCCGCCCCGGGCACGATCGTCGCGCTCAACCGGCTCACCGGGATCACCAACTTCTCCGCCCCCGTGGTGTACGCGACGCTGACCGCGTACTCCGGTTCGAGCCTCCTGCTGATCATCCACTGGCGGCCGGGGCCCGCGGAGCAGACCCGCCGCCTGGCACGCCGGTGCACGGCCTTCTACGGCCTGGCGATCGTCGCCGTCTTCCTGCTGTTCGCCGCGGGCAGCACTCCGGTGGAACAGATCACGCTGTTCGACGTCTACTACGCCGACACGCCCTTCATCCGGGAGATGATCGTCACCTATCTCGTCGCCCACGGTGTCGCGGCGACCGCCAACATCCTGCTGTGCCTGCGCTGGTCGCGGCAGATCGGCGGCTGGCTCCGCGCGGGTCTGCGGCTGCTCGTCTCCGCCTACCTGATGCACCTGTCGTACGACGTCACCCGGCTCGCCGCCGTGGGAGCCCGATGGTCCGGGCACGACCTGGACTTCCTCGTCGACGAGGTCTCGCCGCGGTTCGCCGCCCTGTCCGCCTTCCTCGGCGCCGTCGGCTTCGCTCTGCCGCTCGCCGGTCCCCGCGTGGCGGAGACCGTGCGGGCCGTGCGCCGGCTGCGGCAGCTGGCACCGCTGTGCGGGCTCCTGCAACACGTGCCCGCCCCCGGTGCCGTCCGCACGCTGCTGTCGTGGTGGCGCACCCCGCCGACCGTGCTGCTGACGAGCCGGAAGACAGCCCTGTACGACGCCCTCCTGGCGCTGACGCCCTACTGCGACCCCGCGGTGCGCGACGCGGCCCACGCGGCAGCCCTGCGGTCCGGCGACGACGCGGCCCGCGCCGCGGCCGTCGCGGACGCCGCCATGATCGTCACGGCGGTCCAGCGGCAACGTGCCGCACCGGGCCGGGTGCCGGACCGCGCACGCCCCTCGCCGTGGCGCTCACCGGCCCTGGCCCCCATCTCCCGGGCACTGGCCTCACCCGTCGTCCGAGGCATCCGCCGGCACGACCGTGCCCCCGCAGAAAGCAGCACGCCATGAAGGAAACCCCGAGCCGGACCGCTGCACGTGCCGTCGTCGTCGGGGGCAGCATCGCCGGGATGCTCGCCGCCGCGGCCGTCAAGGACCACGTGGGCAGCGTCGAGATCATCGAGGCCCACGACCTGCCCGACGGACCCGGCCCGCGGGTGGGCGTACCCCAGGCGGCACACCTGCACCTGCTGCAGTCCGGCGGCGCCGAGGCGATCGACGGCCTCCTGCCCGGCGTCCTCGACCAGTTGCTGGCCGAGGGCGCGCACCGCATCCCGATGACCACGAACACGGTCATCCACTCCCCCGAGGGCTGGTACCGCCGCTGGCGGCGGGCCACCCACTACCTCGTCGCCGCCAGCAGGGACCTGACCGACCACGTGGTCCGGGAGACGGTGCTCAAGGACCCGCGCGTGCGCGTACGCCCCCGCACCACGGCCGTCGGGCTGCTCGGCGACCGCAGGCAGGTCACCGGGGTGCGCCTGCACGCCGACGGGCAGGGGGAGACCGAGCTGACGGCCGACCTCGTCGTCGACGCCTCCGGCCGGGCCTCCCGCACCCCGCAGTGGCTCGCCCGGCTGGGCATCGGCGGCCTGCGCCGGGACCGCATCGACTCCGGGCTCGTCTACGCCAGCCGGATCTACCGCGCCCCGGTGCCCACCCGGGACTGGCCCATGGTCGCCGTGAACGCCGACCCCCGTCTGCCCCGTCCCGGCAACGCCGGCGGCATCCTGCCGATCGAGGGCGACCGCTGGCACGTCAGCCTGATGGGCGCCCCCGGCGGCCGGCCCACCCGCGACGCCGACGCCTTCGAACCGTTCGCCCGCACCCTGCGCCACCCCGTGGTCGCCGACCTCCTCGCGCACGCCGAGCCGCTCACGGAGGTGAGCGTCACCCACAGCACGGCCAACCGCCGTTCCTACTACGAGCGCCTCGCCTCCTGGCCGGAGGGCCTGGTGGTACTGGGCGACGCCGTCGCGGCCTTCAACCCGGTCCACGGGCAGGGCATGTCGGTGGCCGCGCAGGGCGCCGCCGCGCTGCGCGACCTGCTCCGCGACGGCCCGGCCGGCGGACCGTCCGCGGGACTGGCCCGCCGCGCCCAGCGGGCCGTCGCCCGCCCCGTCGACCTCGCGTGGGCCCTGGCCGTGGGCCAGGACATCCACTTCTCCACCACCACCGGCCGCAGCCCGAACCTCGCCGACCGTCTCCTGCACCGCTACGTCGGCCGCCTGTCCCGCACCGCGACGGGCTCTTTCCGCGCCGCGACGGCACTCACCGACGTCCTCACCCTCCAGGCCCCGCCCGTCACCCTCGTCAGGCCCGACGTCCTCCTCGCCGCACTCGCCGGCCCACTGCGCCCGCAGCTGGACGGCCCCCCGCTCACGGCCGCCGAACACCACCTCCTGAACTCCGCACCGAAACGCCCCCGGTGACCGGCCCCACCTCACGCGACGCCGACGGCACCGACCGTGCCTCCCGCAACCGGAGATCGCGGGCCACGCCCGGGCCGTTCCACCCGGTCACTCCCCGTCCGCCGCCATGATGCCGACGCATTCCCGGAGCGCCGCGTGCAGCGGCGCCACGAAAGCGGCGAGCTCGGCGTCCGACGCCTTGTCCGCCTCCAGTACGGCGCCGACGACCCCGGGGGCGTCGCCCGCCGCACGGGAGCGGGCGGCCAGGAGGAGGTGAGGGGTGGTGGCGTGACGGCCCGATGCACCCCTCGGGCGGGCAGGAACAGGCTCAGGATCGCGGCCAGTAGGCTGCGCATGGGTCGACTCCTCTTCGGTCGGCCAAGGCCCCGGTGAGGAAGTAGCCGCTTCCTGTCGGGGCCGCTCTTGTGTTCCTGGCTCCCACTAGCCGTGGATAACTGCAGATAACCACGGATGCACGGAAAGCCACGGTCACCCACGCTGAATCCATGGACCTTGATCGCACGCGCCCGCTGTGGCGGCAGATCGCAGCGGAGATCATCCGTCGCATCAAGGACGGCGTGTATCCGCCGGGAAGCCGCGTGCCGTCCACCCTGGAGATCGCCCAGGAGTTCGGCGTCGTGAACGCGACGGCGGCGAAGGCCATGCGGTACGTGCGGGAACAGGGCTGGACACGGGGCGAGGTCGGCCTGGGGACCTTCGTGGCCGATCCCCTGCCACCGTCCTCGGGAGCCCCTGGACCCCCTGCCTGAGCGAAGCCGCCGGGACGCCTTCGGAGGCTCAGGGCCACACCACCCGCCCTTGAGAGCTTCCTCACAAGCTGCCCGAGGCCAGCGAGAGGGCAGGCGGAGGTCAACGTCCGAAGCCCGGACCGCCGACGCCGCCGCACGGCAGGCGGTCCGCGTGGTTCCGGCCACACCCCGGACATGCGAAAGCCCCCAGATCCTGAGACCTGGGGGCTTTCGGCTGGTGCGCGAGGGGGGAGTTGAACCCCCACGCCCTTGCGGGCACTGGAACCTGAATCCAGCGCGTCTGCCTATTCCGCCACCCGCGCATTGGGTGTGTCTTCCGGTCCTGCCCCTGGGGGGCGCGGCGCCTTCCGACATGCAGAACATTAGCACGCCGGACGGGGTGGGTTCACATCACTTCCCCGCGGGCCCGGCAGGCCCCCCGACCAGCGGTCCCGTCCGTCTCGGCACCGTCTCCGTCTCGTCTCGACGCAGCCCCCGCCTCGTATCAACCTCGTACCGTTCCCACCCATCTCGCCGGAAGGCTGGCAGGGTCCACAGCCAGGTGCGGGACACTGGTTTGCGCCCACCTCTACGATCCTGGGCAGAAGCAGGGCGCAAGGGGTACACGCACGAGGACGTCGACGCCCGTCGACGGGGCCGAGTAGGGGGAACCAGCCGATTCAGCGGCGCGTGGATACGATCAGTAAGCAGTACCAGGCACGGCAGTACCCGCACGGCGGGCAGCAGGACGGCAGCAACGACGGAGGAGGTGCCCCATGGGAGTCATGAAGCGTTTCGAGCAGCGTCTCGAAGGTCTGGTCAACGGCACCTTCGCCAAGGTCTTCAAGTCCGAGGTCCAGCCCGTGGAGATCGCGGGAGCACTCCAGCGGGAGTGCGACAACAACGCGACCATCTGGAACCGGGACCGCACGGTCGTCCCCAACGACTTCATCGTGGAGCTCAGCGCGCCCGACTTCGAGCGCCTCAGTCCCTACTCCGGACAGCTCGGCGACGAGCTCGCCGGCATGGTCCGGGACTACGCCAAGCAGCAGCGCTACACCTTCATGGGCCCGATCAAGGTCAACCTGGAGAAGGCGGACGACCTCGACACCGGTCTGTACCGGGTCCGCAGCCGTACGCTCGCCTCCTCCAGCAGCCAGCAGGCACCCGGCGGCGCCCCGGCCCCCGGCGGACAGCGGCCCGGCGGCTACGGCTACCCGCCCGCCGCCGCGCCCGCCGGCGCCCCGCCCATGCCGTCCGCACCGCCGCCCGGCGCCCGCCCCGGCGGCTACGGCTACCCGCAGCCCGCCGCCCCGCAGCGGCCCGCGGCGGGGCCCGCGCCCGGCGGACGCGCCCGCTACTGGATCGAGATCAACGGCACCCGCCATCAGATCTCCCGCCCGACGCTGGTGCTGGGCCGCAGCACCGAGGCCGACGTGCGGATCGACGACCCCGGCGTGAGCCGCAGGCACTGCGAGATCCGGACCGGAACGCCCTCGACGATCCAGGATCTCGGGTCCACCAACGGCATCGTGGTGGACGGGCAGCACACCACCCGCGCTACGCTCCGCGACGGCTCGCGGATCGTCGTGGGCAGCACCACCGTTATCTATAGGCAAGCCGAAGGGTGAAGCGGGGGCAATGTCAGAGCTGACCCTCACGGTCATGCGGCTGGGTTTCCTGGCCGTCCTGTGGCTGTTCGTGATCGTGGCCGTGCAGGTCATCCGCAGCGACCTGTTCGGTACGCGCGTCACCCAGCGCGGCGCCCAGCGGGCCGGACGCCGGGAAGCCGCCGGCCGCCCGCAGCAGGCCGCGCGGCAGGCGCCGCCGCCGCAGCGCCAGCAGTCCGGCGGCGGGCGCCAGCGCCGCAACGCCCCCTCCAAGCTCGTCGTGACCGAGGGCACCCTCACCGGCACCACGGTCGCGCTCCAGGCCCAGACCATCTCGCTGGGCCGGGCGCACGACAGCACGATCGTGCTGGACGACGACTACGCCTCCAGCCGGCATGCCAGGATCTACCCGGACCGCGACGGCCAGTGGATCGTCGAGGACCTGGGATCCACCAACGGCACGTACCTCGACCGAACGCGGCTGACGACTCCCACGCCGATCCCGCTGGGTGCGCCGATCCGCATCGGCAAGACCGTCATCGAGCTGCGGAAGTAGTGCTACATCATGTATGAGCGCGAGCGGAGCGAGCACGCAGCGGAGACCCAGACCCAGGACTCCGGCGCGCTCCCGACCGGAGGGTGGGCAGTGTGGCGCGACACGACCGGCTGCATGCGGAGCCGACGGGCGAGGTGGGCATGAGTCTGTCACTGCGCTTCGCCGCCGGATCGCACAAAGGAATGATCCGGGAGGGCAACGAGGACTCGGGGTACGCGGGCCCGCGGCTGCTCGCGATCGCCGACGGCATGGGCGGCCAGGCCGCCGGCGAGGTCGCCTCCTCCGAGGTGATCTCCACCATCGTCGCCCTCGACGACGACATCCCCGGCTCCGACATCCTGACCACGCTCGGCACCGCCGTACAGCGCGCCAACGACCAGCTGCGCCAGATGGTCGAGGAGGACCCCTCCCTGGAGGGCATGGGCACCACGCTCACGGCGCTGCTGTGGACCGGCCAGCGGCTGGGCCTCGTGCACGTCGGCGACTCCCGCGCCTACCTGCTCCGGGACGGCGTCCTCACCCAGATCACCCAGGACCACACCTGGGTGCAGCGTCTGGTCGACGAGGGCCGGATCACCGAGGAAGAGGCCACCACCCACCCGCAGCGCTCCCTGCTGATGCGCGCCCTCGGCAGCGGCGACCACGTCGAACCCGACCTGTCCATCCGTGAGGTCCGGGCCGGCGACCGCTACCTGATCTGCTCCGACGGCCTGTCCGGCGTCGTCTCGCACCAGACGCTGGAGGACACCCTCGCCAGCTACCAGGGCCCCCAGGAGACCGTCCAGGAGCTGATCCAGCTCGCCCTGCGCGGCGGCGGACCCGACAACATCACCGTCATCGTCGCCGACGTCCTGGACCTCGACACCGGTGACACCCTCTCCGCGCAGCTGTCCGACACCCCGGTCGTGGTCGGCGCCGTCGCCGAGACCCAGCACCAGCTGCACGACAACAACATCATGCAGACCCCGGCCGGCCGCGCCTCCGGCCTGGGCCGCCACCGCGGCGGGGGCGGCGAGTTCGGCCCGCCCGGCTCCGGCGACACCACGGGCTACACCCCCGAGGGCACCTTCGGCACCTACACCGACGACGACTTCCTCAAGCCCCGCAAGGGGCGCACGTGGCTGAAGAGATCCTTCTACATCGCCCTCGCGCTCGCCGTCGTCGGCGGCGGGCTCTACGGCGGCTACCGCTGGACCCAGACCCAGTACTACGTCGGCGTCAAGGACGATCACGTCGCGCTCTACCGCGGCATCAGCCAGGACCTGGCGTGGGTGTCGTTGTCGAAGGTCCAGAAGGACCACCCCGAGATCGAACTCAAGTACCTGCCGCCCTACCAGCAGAAGCAGGTCAAGAACACGATCCCCCAGGGCAACCTCGCCGACGCCCGCAAGAAGGTCGCCGATCTGGGCGTGCAGGCCTCCGCCTGCAGGAAGCTCGCCGAGCAGCGCACCGCGGAGAACGAGAACAACGCCCAGACGGGGCAGGGCCAGGCCGGAGGCACCACGGGAACCACTCCCGCCTCCCTCACGTCCAAGGCATCACCGAGTCCCTCGGTGACCGCCGACCCCACCACCCCGACCTCCCCGTCCTCCCCTTCCTCATCCACCTCACCGTCACCGACCGCCACTCCCAACCCCGGCGCCACCCTCACGGAGGAGGAGCAGAAGGTCGTCTCGTACTGCGGTACGCAGTAGGCAAGCCGTGAGAGGCCCCGTCACACGATGAGCAGTACTACCAACTCGCCGACGCACCACACGTCCACGATCGGCGCCATCGGCGCGCCGAGCCGGCGCAACACCGAGCTCGCGCTGCTCGTGTTCGCCGTCGCCATCCCGGTCTTCGCCTACGCCAACGTCGGGCTCGCGATCAACGACCAGGTGCCCTCCGGCCTGCTGAGCTACGGTCTCGGCCTCGGCCTGCTGGCCGGCGTCGGCCACCTCGCCGTCCGCAAGTTCGCGCCGTACGCGGACCCGCTGCTGCTGCCGCTGGCCACGCTGCTCAACGGACTCGGCCTCGTCGTCATCTGGCGCCTGGACCAGTCCAAGCTGCTGCAGTCCATCAAGCAGGCGGGCACCGCCGCCCCGCGCCAGCTGCTGTACACGGCGCTCGGCATCGCTCTGTTCGTCGCCGTGCTGATCTTCCTCAAGGACCACCGCGTCCTGCAGCGCTACACCTACATCTCCATGGTGGGCGCGCTCTTCCTGCTGCTGCTGCCGCTGGTGCCCGGCCTGGGCCAGAACATCTACGGCGCGAAGATCTGGATCTCCGTCGCCGGCTTCTCCATCCAGCCCGGTGAGTTCGCCAAGATCGTCCTGGCGATCTTCTTCGCCGGCTACCTGATGGTGAAGCGCGACGCGCTCGCGCTCGCCAGCCGCCGCTTCATGGGCCTGTACCTGCCGCGCGGACGCGACCTCGGCCCGATCATCGTCGTCTGGATGATCTCCATCCTCATCCTGGTCTTCGAGACCGACCTCGGTACGTCGCTGCTGTTCTTCGGCATGTTCGTGATCATGCTGTACGTCGCCACCGAGCGGACCAGCTGGATCGTCTTCGGTCTGCTGATGTCCGCGGCCGGCGCCGTCGGCGTCGCCAGCTTCGAGCCGCACGTCCAGCAGCGTGTCCAGGCCTGGCTGGACCCGATGAAGGAGTACACGCTCTCCCAGCAGGGCGTCATCGGCCACTCCGAGCAGGCCATGCAAGCCCTGTGGGCGTTCGGCTCCGGCGGCACCCTCGGCAGCGGCCTCGGCCAGGGCCACTCCGACCTCATCCGGTTCGCCGCCAACTCCGACTTCATCCTCGCCACCTTCGGCGAGGAACTCGGCCTCGCCGGGATCATGGCGATCCTGCTGATCTACGGCCTGATCGTGGAGCGCGGCGTGCGGACCGCCCTCGCCGCCCGCGACCCCTTCGGCAAGCTGCTCGCCATCGGCCTGTCCGGCGCCTTCGCGCTCCAGGTGTTCGTCGTCGCCGGCGGTGTGATGGGGCTCATCCCGCTCACCGGCATGACGATGCCCTTCCTGGCGTACGGCGGTTCCTCCGTGATCGCCAACTGGGCGCTGGTCGGCATCCTGATCCGGATCAGCGACACCGCGCGCCGCCCGGCCCCGACCCCCGCCAGCAACCCCGACGCCGAGATGACCCAGGTGGTCCGCCCGTCATGAACAAGCCCCTGCGCCGGATCGCGATCTTCTGCGGCCTCCTCGTCCTGACCCTGCTCGTCCGGGACAACTGGCTGCAGTACGCCAAGGCGGACTCCCTCGCGTCGGACAGCAAGAACCGCCGTGTCACCATCGCCCGCTACTCCACCCCGCGCGGCGACATCGTCGTCGACGGCGAGCCCGTCACCGGCTCCGCGAAGACGAGCAAGAGCGGCCTGAACGACCTGGAGTACAAGCGGACCTACGTGAACGGCCCCATGTGGGCGCCGGTCACCGGGTACGCCTCCCAGGCCTTCGGCGCCAACCAGCTGGAGAACCTCGAGGACGGCATCCTCACCGGCAACGACGACCGGCTGTTCTTCCGCAACACCCTCGACATGATCACGGGCAAGCAGACCAAGGGCGGCAACGTCGTCACCACCCTCGACGCCGCCGCCCAGAGCGCCGCCTACAACGGGCTGAAGAAGCAGGGCGCCAAGGGGGCCGTGGTCGCCCTGGAGCCGTCCACCGGCAAGATCCTCGCGCTCGCCTCCTACCCGTCGTACGACCCCTCGGTCTTCGCCGGGAACTCCAACGACGACGCCGAGGCCTGGAAGAAGCTCCAGAAGAAGTACGACCCCGACGACCCGATGCTGAACCGGGCGCTGCGCGAGACCTACCCGCCGGGCTCCACCTTCAAGGTGGTCACCGCCTCGGCGGCCCTGGAGAACGGCCTCTACGGGGACGCGGACTCCAAGACGGACTCCCCGCTGCCGTGGATCATGCCGGGCACCTCGACCCCGCTGAACAACGAGGGCAACATCCCCTGCAAGGACGCCACCATGCGGGAGGCGCTGCGGGTGTCCTGCAACAGCGTCTTCGGCAAGATCGGCGCCGACCTCGGGCAGGACAAGATGCGCGAGGAGGCGGAGAAGTTCGGCTTCAACGCCGAGCAGTTCACGCCCGTCCGCTCCAGCGCGTCGGTCTTCTCCAAGGACCTCAACGCCTCGCAGACTGCGCTGTCCTCCATCGGCCAGTTCAACACCGCCGCGACCCCGCTGCAGATGGCCATGGTCGCCTCCGCGATCGCCAACGACGGCAAGCTGATGAAGCCGTACATGATCGACCAGCTGCAGTCCTCCAACCTCGACCAGGTCTCCAAGACCGAGCCCGAGGAGCTGAGCCGGCCCCTGTCGCCGAAGAACGCCCAGATCCTCCAGTCGATGATGGAGACCGTCGTCAAGGAAGGCACGGGCACCAACGCGCAGATCGACGGCGTCACGGTGGGCGGCAAGACCGGTACCGCCCAGCACGGCGTCGAGAACAGTGAGAATCCTTACGCCTGGTTCATCTCCTACGCCAAGGTCGGGGACAACAGCTCGCCGGTCGCCGTGGCGGTCGTGATCGAGGACGAGAACGCCCACCGCGACGACATCTCCGGCGGCGGTCTCGCGGCCCCGATCGCGAAGAAGGTGATGCAGGCGGTCATCAACGCGAAGAAGTGACTCCCATCACGTCACCTCCACATCGATGCACGTTGCGATACCGGTCCTGTATCGGGTGACGGGCTTGGCCAGGTCACACAAAAGGAGCCGGGTACGGTATGCCCGGACGGCAGCCTCCGGCCGCGCACAGGTGACGGCCGGGACCGACGGAGAGGGCTGGTAGGAAGCTATGGAAGAGCCGCGTCGCCTCGGCGGCCGGTACGAGCTGGGCCAGGTGCTCGGCCGTGGTGGCATGGCGGAGGTCTACCTCGCGCACGACACCCGCCTCGGCCGCACCGTGGCGGTGAAGACGCTGCGCGCGGACCTCGCGCGCGACCCGTCCTTCCAGGCCCGGTTCCGCCGGGAGGCCCAGTCGGCCGCCTCGCTCAACCATCCCGCGATCGTGGCGGTCTACGACACGGGCGAGGACTACATCGACGGGGTCTCGATCCCGTACATCGTCATGGAGTACGTCGACGGCTCCACGCTGCGCGAACTGCTCCACTCCGGCCGCAAGCTGCTGCCGGAGCGCGCCATGGAGATGACCATCGGCATCCTCCAGGGCCTGGAGTACGCCCATCGCAACGGCATCGTCCACCGCGACATCAAGCCGGCCAACGTCATGCTGACGCGGACCGGTCAGGTGAAGGTGATGGACTTCGGCATCGCCCGCGCCATGGGCGACTCCGGCATGACGATGACGCAGACCGCCGCGGTCATCGGCACCGCGCAGTACCTCTCGCCCGAGCAGGCCAAGGGCGAGCAGGTCGACGCGCGCTCCGACCTGTACTCGACCGGCTGCCTGCTCTACGAGCTGCTGACGGTCCGCCCGCCCTTCGTCGGCGACTCCCCCGTGGCCGTCGCCTACCAGCACGTCCGCGAGGAGCCGCAGTCTCCCTCGGTCTTCGACCCCGAGATCACGCCCGAGATGGACGCGATCGTGCTGAAGGCCCTGGTCAAGGACCCCAACTATCGCTACCAGTCGGCGGACGAGATGCGGGCCGACATCGAGGCCTGCCTCGACGGCCAGCCCGTGGGCGCCACCGCCGCCAGGGGCTCCGTCGCCTACGGCGGCTACCCGGACGACCAGCAGACGACCGCCCTGCGCTCCGACGCGGGCGCCGCCGCCGGGGCGACGACGATGCTGCCGCCCATGAACCCGGACGACGGCGGCTACGGCTACGACGACCGCCCCGACCGGCGCAGGCAGAGGAAGTCCAACACCTCGACGGTGCTGCTGGTGGTCGCCGCGGTGCTGGTGCTCGTGGGCGCGATCCTGATCGGCAAGTTCGCCTTCGGCGGCGGTGTCGGCAACGACAAGGTGCCGGTGCCCCAGTTCGTGGGCCTGACGCAGGCGGACGCGCAGAAGCAGGCGGACAACTCCGACCTGAAGCTGTCGATCAGCCGGGACACCTGCGACGACCAGCCCAAGGGCACCGTCTGCTCGCAGGACCCCGAGGCCAGGACCGAGGTCAAGAAGGGCGAGACGGTCAGCGTCGTGGTGTCCACCGGGGCGCCGAAGGTGGCCGTGCCGAACGTCATCGACAAGAACATCGACGACGCCACCCGGCAGCTGGAGGACAAGGGCTTCAAGGTCGAGCAGAAGCGCACGGAGTCCTCTCAGAAGGAAGGCACCGTCCTCAGCCAGAACCCCGACCCCGGATCCGAGAAGGAGAAGGGCTCGACCATCACCCTGGAGGTCGCCACCAAGCCGGCGACGACCACGGTTCCGGACGTCACCAACGGCCTGTCCTGCGACGAGGCCAAGGCCCGGATGTCGGCCAGCGACCTCGTGGGCACCTGCGTCGACACCCCGGTGAACGACCAGAACCAGGACGGCAAGGTCGTCGGCACCGACCCGACACCCGGCTCCGAGGTGAAGAAGGGCTCCCAGGTCCAGATCAAGGTCGGCAGGTTCCAGCAGCAGCAGAAGGCGGTTCCGACGGTCCGCAACCGGACGCTGAAGGAGGCCGTGCAGATCCTGCGGGACAACGGCTTCAACAACATCAACGTCGCGGGCAGCCAGAAGGACAACGCGATCGTGGTCAAGCAGGATCCGTCCGGGGGAACCCAGGTCGATCCGACCACGCAGACGATCACGCTGACCACGCTGGAATTCGGCGGCAACAACAACGGCGGCGGCGACAACGGCGGCGTCAACTTCTTCGGCGGTACGACCGGCGCGGGGAACTGACCCCGCCCTCTCACCTCCGTACAGGCGAGCCCCGGCCCCCGCAAGGGGCGCCGGGGCTCGCGCGTGGGGCCGGTGGCGCGGCGGGCCGGGCGCATGCCGCGAGGCTCGGAGCTCCGCCCGCAGGACTCCGGAGGTGACGCGTCCGGCGCCGGGTCCCCGGGCGCCGCGCGGAAGCCGGGGCGGAAGCGGGGGACGCGGTCGCCCGGAGCGGGTTGCGTCAGCCGCCGAGTTCCCGCGGCGGGGTGCGGTCGCCGTCGACCGGGTCCACCCGCACCAGCTCGCCCCAGACCACGTACCGGTACCGGCTCGTGTACACCGGCGTGCAGGTCGTGAGGGTGATGTAGTGGCCCGCCTTCTTCTTCCCGGACTCCTGGGGGATCCGGGCGAGGACGTCGACGTTGAACTTCGAGGTCTCGGGAAGGACGGCGTAGACCTTGTAGACGTACCACTTGTCCTTCGTCTCGAAGACGATCGGGTCGCCCTTGCTCAACTTGTCGATGTTGTGGAACTTCGCGCCGTGGCCGTCGCGGTGGGCGGCGAGGGAGAAGTTGCCCTCCTTGCCGGTCATCGGCAGCGTGGCCTCGACCGGGTCGGTGTAGTAGCCGGCGACGCCGTCGTTGAGGACCTTCGAGGAGGTGCCCTTCTCGACCAGGACATCGCCGTCGTCCATCGCGGGGACGTGCAGGAAGCCGATGCCGTTCCTGGCGTCGAAGGCGGCGGGGGTGTCGTCGCCGCCCTCCTGCGCCCACTGGTGGCGGACCTTGTCGGCCTGCCGTCCGGCGGCCCGGTCGGCGATGACGTTCGTCCACCACAGGGAGTAGACGACGAACAGCCCGAGCACCAGGCCTGCTGTGATGAGGAGTTCACCGAGGACGCTGACGGCCGCCGCGGTCCTGCCACCGCGGCGGCGGCGCCCGGGGGACGGGGAGGGTGACGTGTCGGTGTCCTCTGCGGTCGCTGCCACTGTTATCTGCCCTTAACTGACGAGCGCATCCGGCTTGCCCTTGCTGCGCGGCCGTTCCTCGACCATCTTGCCCCAGACGATCAGCCGGTACTTGCTGGTGAACTCCGGCGTGCATGTCGTGAGGGTGATGTAGCGTCCGGGGGCCTTGAAACCGGAGCCCTTGGGGACCGGGTCGAGGACGGAGACGTTGCCGGGTGAGGTCACCGGCAGCGTCGACGTCATCTTGTAGACGTAGTAGGTGTCCTGGGTCTCCACGACGATCGCGTCGCCGGGCTGGAGCCGGTTGATGTACCGGAACGGCTCGCCGTGCGTGTTGCGGTGGCCCGCCAGGCCGAAGTTGCCGGTCTTCGCGTCGGGCATCGCCGTCTTCAGCGGGCTCTCGCCGTAGTGCCCGACCATGCCCTTGTCGAGGACCTTCTTGTTGCTGACGCCCTCGGCGATGGGCACCACGACGTCCAGCTCGGGAATGTGCAGGAGGGCGAAGCCCTGCCCCGGTGCGAACGCCCCCGGGTTCCGCTTGCCGTCCGCCCAGTCCTGCTGGAGGCTGCTGGCCTCCTTGCCCGCCTGCGCGTGCGCCCGGACGTTCGTCCACCACAGCTGGTAGGAGACGAACAGCAGCATCAGCACGCCCATGGTGATGAACAGCTCGCCGACCGCCCGGCTGGCGACGACGGCGGCGCCCGGCTTCCGGGCCCGCGCCCGCCGGCGGGCCTCGACGCGGGACAGCGGTGCCTGTGGCCTGTCCTCGCCGGCTGTGCCGGTGGCCGGGGCGCCGGCCCTCGGCGGGCCGCCGCGACGCCCGCGGCGGCCCTTGGCGGCCCTTCTGCGGGCCGCGCGACCTCCGGGTGTGGCTCCGGAGGCGGAGGGGCCTGAAGAGGGCGTAGAGGCGGATGCCGCGGCGGCCCGTAGGCCGCCCTCCGGCATCCGCAGGGCCACCGTCTCGTCGTCGGCGGGAGGTCCGTACCCCCCGTCGTACGGCTCCGCGTCGTACGGATCCCCGTACTGCGCTTCGGACGGCTCACCCTGCGCGGCGGCGCGGTTCGGCCGCGGCCCCTGCTCCGCCGGCTGCTCGTACAGCGCCGCGTAGGCCCGGTCCGCGGAGGATCCGTCGCCGTGCGCCCCGGGCTCGGCGGACCAGTCCTCGAACGCGCGAGGCTCCCCGTACGCCTGCTGCCCGTACGAGGTGTCCGTCTCGCGCTCGGGGCGCAGCGCGGTCACGCCGTGGCCCTGCCCACCACCGGGGCGAGCCCCGCCGACCTCGCCACGGCATCCTGGTCGCCGCATTCCACCAGCCAGTTGGCCAGCATCAGGTGGCCGTGCTCGGTCAGCACCGACTCCGGATGGAACTGCACTCCCTCGACGGGGAGTTCACGGTGGCGCAAGCCCATGATGATGCCGTCGTGCGTGCGCGCGGTGACCTCCAGCTCGGCCGGCACGGTCAGCGGCTCGGCGGCCAGCGAGTGGTAGCGGGTCGCCGTGAACGGGGACGGCAGGCCCGCGAAGACGCCCTTGCCCCCGTGCTCCACCAGCGACGTCTTGCCGTGCAGCAGTTCCGGCGCGCGGTCCACCACGCCGCCGTAGGCGACCTGCATCGACTGCATGCCCAGGCACACGCCGAAGACGGGGACCCCGCTGTCCGCGCAGTGGCGGACCATGTCGATGCAGACGCCCGCCTCCTCCGGCTTGCCCGGTCCCGGTGAGAGCAGGACGCCGTCGAAGCCGTCGTCGGCGTGCGCGGTCGACACCTCGTCGTTGCGCAGCACCTCGCACTCGGCCCCGAGCTGGTAGAGGTACTGGACCAGGTTGAAGACGAAGCTGTCGTAGTTGTCGACGACGAGGATGCGCGCGCTCACTGGTTGTCCACCGTCACATCGTTGAAGGGAAGCAGCGGTTCGGCCCAGGGGAAGACGTACTGGAACAGGACGTAGACCAAGGCCAGGGCCAGCAGGAGCGAGAGCAGCGCCTTCACCCACGCGTTCCCCGGCAGATGCCGCCAGATCCAGCCGTACATGCCGTCCCTTCCCGTCGCCCACGGCATCGAACTCGCGCCGTACCGCCCCCAGACTAACGGCGCAGCGCCTCCGGTTGGCCTGTGTCCACGGGCCGGGTGGAGTCGAGGTGCCCCCAGACGACGAGGCGATGGCTGTGGCCCCACTCCGGATCGCACGTGGTCAGCGTGAAGTAGCGGCCGGGACGGGTGTACCCCGATGCCCGGGGCACAGGATCGATCACCGCGACGTCCGTCGGGACGGTTTTGTACGGCCCTTTGTCGATCCGATACGTGTACCAGCGCGCTCCGTCGGTCAGGACGACGGCGTCGCCGGGCCGCAGCCGGGGGAAGTCCTTGAAGGGGTCGCCGTAGGTGCGGCGGTGGCCGGCGACGGAGAAGTTGCCCGGTTGCCCGAGCCGCGCGGTACCGGGGTAGTGGCCGAGGCCCTTCTTCAGTGTCCCGGTGTCGGTGCCCTGGAGGACCGGCTTGTTCCAGGTGGAACCGAGACGGGGGATGTACATGATCGCGAAGGGTTCACCGGCCGGGTACGCCGTGGGCCGCGGCGAGGGTGCCGGCTGCGCGCTCTGCAGGGCCCAGTGGTGCCGTAACGCGTCGATCTGGTCGTCCATGACGCCGTCGGCCCGTACGCCCGTCCAGAACAGCACGTAGGTGACGAACAACACCATCACGATGCCCGCGGTGAGGCTGAGTTCGCTGAGCGTCCTGACGATCACCCGCACCGGCACGGGACCCCCCGGTGATCACTCCACTGGTTGCGCGTAGTGCAGGTCCAGGGTGCCCGAGTAGCCCGGCAGAGTCACCGTGCCGTCCTCGGTGACTTTCCAGCCGAGGCCGTACACGTTCACGTACACCATGTAGTTCTGGATCGCCGGGGAGTCGGCGAGGGCCTTCTGGAGCTTCTCCGGGTCACCCACGGCCTGGATCTTGTAGGGCGGCGAGTAGACGCGGCCCTGGAGGATCAGGGTGTTGCCGACGCAGCGCACGGCGCTGGTGGAGATCAGCCGCTGGTCCATGACCTTGATGCCCTCGGCGCCGCCCTCCCAGAGCGCGTTCACCACGGCCTGGAGGTCCTGCTGGTGGATGACCAGGTAGTCGGGCTGCGGCTCGGGGTAGCCGGGGAGCTTGGCGGTGGCGTCGGGCGGGGCGTCGTCGAGTGTGACCGTGATCGCCTCGCCGCTGAGCTTCTGGGTGCCGGCACTCTGCTCCAGCGTCGTGAGCCGGTCGCCGTCGGCCTTCGTGCTGCCGTTGTCGCGGCCCGCGAGGGAGTCCACGTCGTCGCGCAGCACCGCGTTGGCGTCGTCCAGCTCCTTGTTCTTTCGGCTGCGCTCCTGGATGAGGTCGGAGAGCTTCAGCAGGGACGCGTCCGTGCGGATGTCGGTGCCTTTGGCCGTCTGGAAGCTGGTGAAGAAGATGAGACCCGCGAGAGCGAAGACGGCCACGGTGAGCACCCGCACGGGACGGAAGCCTCCCCGGCGGGCAGCACTGGAACCCGTCCCGGGGGAGTCGGCAGAATTGCTCAACGTACCCTTATCTCCTTCGGCGCCGCGGAAGCACTACGCTAACGGACGCCCGGGGGAGCGCTCAGTGTCCCCTCAGTACGCTCCTCGGACACTGCAACCACGCCCGACCCAGTTCTCTGCGCGGCCACGCAGCGCATCGACAGGAGAGACCCTCGTGCCGAAGTCACGTATCCGCAAGAAGGCCGACTACACACCGCCGCCCGCCAAGCAGGCGGCGGCCGTCAAGCTGACCAACCGAGGCTGGGTCGCACCCGTCATGCTGGCCATGTTCCTCATCGGGCTGGCTTGGATCGTCGTCTTCTACGTCACCGACGGTTCGCTGCCGATCGACAGCCTGGACAACTGGAACATCGTGGTGGGCTTCGGCTTCATCGCGGCCGGATTCGGCGTCTCCACGCAGTGGAAGTAGCGGCGACCGGGCGGTGAATGCAGCTCTGCCCAGGGCTATCCGCTGAGTTATCCACAGCTTGGAGAAATATCCACACCCCGCCTGGGGAAAAGAAACGACGATCTGTGGATAACCCGCCGGACGTTGACGCTGGTACGACTGCCACACCGCATCTCGCAAGACTGTTCGCCCCCTGCCTGACCTGGGAAAACACGGGTCAGCGACAGGGGGCACAGTTGTTCCCGCACCGTATGCACAAGATTCGCCACACCCTGTGGACAACGTTTCGCTCAGGTGAGCTGGGCCGTCCTCAGCAGGGTGATCAGCACCACCGCCGCCAGCACCACCGCACAGGTCCCGTACTGCACCAGTGACCGCCGCTCACGAGGGGCGTGCACCATCGCGTACCCGACGATCACACCGGCGACGAGACCGCCGATGTGCGCCTGCCAGGCGATGTTGGCCCAGCTGAAGGTGAAGATCAGGTTGATGACCAGCAGGGCGATGACCGGCCGCATGTCGTAGTCGAGCCGGCGCAGGAGGACCGCCGTCGCGCCGAAGAGGCCGAAGATGGCGCCCGAGGCGCCGAGCGAGGGCTGGTTGGGCGCGGCGAGCAGGTAGGTGAGCGCACTGCCCGCCAGCCCGGAGACGAAGTACAGCGCGACGAACCGGGCACGGCCCAGCGCCGCCTCCAGCGGACCGCCGAGCCACCACAGACTGAGCATGTTGAACAGAATGTGGATATAGCTGCCGTGCAGGAACATCGCGGTCAGCAGCCGGTACCACTGGCCCTCCGCGATCCCCTCCAAAGAGCCGAGGAGCGGGACGTAGGCCCGGCCGAGGAGCTCGAACCGCTCCGTGAAACGGTCCCCGACCGCCATCTGGGCCAGGAAGGCGGCCAGACACACACCGAGGATGATCTTCGTGACCAGCCGGGGGTCCTCGCTGACCGTGCCGCCCGCCAGGGTGCGCGGCCGGGAGGCCGAGCGGGACGGGCCCCCGCCGGAGGCACCGCGGACGCAGTCCGGGCACTGGAAGCCCACGGACGCCTCGACCATGCACTCGGGGCAGATCGGCCGCTCGCAGCGGGTGCAGCGGATACCCGTCTCGCGGTCCGGGTGGCGGTAGCAGCCGGGCAGGCTCTGCGCATCCTGCCGGCTGTCGCCGGGAGCCTGCTCCATGGGATCCCCCAGGTCGTCGGTCGTCTCGGGCGGCTGCACCACAGGTGTGCCCCGCTCATCCTTACGGACGAGCGGGGCAAATGGTTCCCTCTCAGCCTTGGCGGGTCTCCACGACCACCGTCTCGACGACGACGTCCTGGAGCGGCCGCTCGGTGCGCGGGTTGGTCGGGCGGGCCGCGATGGCGTCGACGACCTTCCGGCCGGCGGGGCCGCTTACCTCGCCGAAGATGGTGTGCTTGCGGTTCAACCAGGTCGTGGGGGACACGGTGATGAAGAACTGCGAGCCGTTGGTGCCCGGGCCGGCGTTGGCCATGGCCAGCAGGTACGGCTTGGAGAACTGCAGGTCGGGGTGGAACTCGTCGGCGAACTGGTAGCCCGGGTCACCGGTGCCGTTGCCCAGCGGGTCGCCGCCCTGGATCATGAAACCGCTGATCACGCGGTGGAAGACCGTGCCGTCGTACAGCCTGGCCGTGGACCTCTCGCCGGTGGCGGGATGTGTCCACTCCCGCTCGCCGCGGGCGAGCTCGACGAAGTTCTTGACCGTGGCGGGAGCGTGGTCCGGAAACAGCCGGATCTCGATGTCGCCGTGATTGGTCTTCAGGGTGGCGTAGAGCTGCTCGGCCACGGTGTGCCTTCCGTCGTCCTCCGGTGCGTCACGATCCTCGCACGATCGGCGAAAAGGCGGAAAGCAGGCGCCGGTCGGTCCGTGACGGGGGCGCGCGCCGCCGATCCGTGGCATTGTCGTCGACAAGCTCCTGTTGCCCCGCATTCATCCCCTATTGCACCGGAAGCGGGGCGGCCGTACCGGCCGGACGGCGCTCCCCGGGGCGCGTCTGCACCCGTATGCCGCTCCCCGCATGCCACACGGATCCGGTGCAGGCATGATCCGCAAAAGGGTGGAAAGTCGAATTACCGTACGCCACCGAGGAGGAGGAACCGTGACCCGCATCGACAGCGTGCGCGCCGCGACCGGTTCGGCGAAGGACAGCGTGCTGCACGCCGCGGAAGTGGTGGCGCCCTACGCCGACACGGCCAAGGAGAGGGCCGCGCACTACGCGCACGAGGCCCGCGTACGGCTCGCGCCCATGGTGTCGCAGGCCGCCGAACAGGCCCGCGTCCAGTACGACGCCCTGCTCGCGCCCCGGGTGGAGCAGGCCATGACGTATGTGCCGCCGAAGGTGGACGCGGCCGCGCACGAGGCCGCCGTGTACACCGCCCGTGCCGCCCGGCAGGCTGCCGACTACTCCCTGCCGAAGATCGAGCAGGCGTTGGCCACGGCCGGGCCCATGAAGGACGAGGCCGCGGCCCGCGGCGCCGCGGCGCTCGCCGCGCTGCGCACCCAGGTGACCGCCGAGGAGATCCAGCGGATGGCCCGCAGGCACGACCGGCGGGCACGGGCCGGCCGCGTCGCCAGGACGCTGCTGGTGTTCGGGGCCGTCGCGGGCGGCGCCTTCGCCGTCTGGAAGTGGTGGGACAAGCAGGCCAACCCGGACTGGCTGGTGGAGCCGCCCGTCGCCACGGAGGTGCCCGAGGGCGGCCGGCTGACGTCGGTCGACGGCAGCGGCGACGCCGTGCTGGACCCGGAGGTGCTGGCCAAGGAGGCCGAGGAAGCGGCGAAGCGCGACGACCAGGACTGAGGCGCGGGACGCGCCGGACAGCAGTGCCGCGGGACGCGCCGGACAGCGGTGCCGCGGAACGCGCCGCAGGGTTGGGCGTGCGGCCGAGGCCCACGGTCGGCCGATGCGACCGGTGTGAGCGGTGTGAGCGGTGTGCAGCGAGCGGCGCGGTGGGGCGGAGGGCTCGACGGCCCTCCGCCCCACCGTGTCGTTCTGGGGTGGCACGGACCGCGGGCTGCGGGGACTGCACGTCCTCGGGGTCCGTGGGCAGCGAGTTCGGGCCTGTCCTGCTGTCTTCCGGTCTCCGGTTTCCGGAGGAGCCACGGGGTCTGTGCGTGTGCGCGGGACGGAACGGGCGCGATTCTAGTGCCGCACCAGGCGACGTTCGCCCCGTCGCGACGCCCGGCACGCACTCTCGCTGCACCGGACGAAAGCCCGAGTACATCCCGTACGAGGGCTTCCGGCCGGCACACCGGGAGCACGCACCGGACGCCGCTCCTCGACGGGCGAACGTTGCCTGCCGCGGCACTAGAATCGCGGCATGACTGAGCTGGACACGATCACGGATGCCTCTGACCCCGCGGTGCAGAGAATCATCGACGTCACGAAGCATTCGCGCGCCAGCGTCAAAACCACGCTGATCGAGGACACCGAGCCGCTGATGGAGTGCATCAGGGCCGGGGTGCAGTTCCTGGAGGTGTACGGCAGCAGCACCACTCCGTTCGATCCGGAGCTGCTGGAACTGTGCCGGCAGCGCGAGATCCCCGTCCGGCTCGTCGACGTGTCCATCGTCAACCGGCTGTTCAAGGCGGAGCGGAAGGCGAAGACCTTCGGCATCGCCCGGGTTCCGCGGCCGGCCGGGCTGAGCGACATCGCGGAGCGCGGCGGGGACGTCGTCGTGCTCGACGGCGTGAAGATCGTCGGGAACATCGGTGCCATCGTGCGGACGTCGCTGGCACTGGGTGTCGCGGGCATCGTGCTGGTCGACAGTGATCTGACGACCGTCGCCGACCGGCGGCTGCTGCGCGCGAGCCGGGGGTACGTGTTCTCCCTCCCCGTCGTCCTGGCGGACCGTGAGGAGGCCGCCGGTTTCCTGAAGGACAACGGCATTGCGCTGCTGGTGCTCGACGCGGACGGCGACCTCGGGGTGAAGGACCTGGGGGACAGGGCCGACCGGCTGGCGCTGGTCTTCGGCAGCGAGAAGGGCGGCCCTTCCGGTTCGTTCCGGGATAACGCCGCGGCCTCGGTGTCCATTCCGATGATCAGCTCCACGGAGTCCCTCAACGTGTCGGTGTCGGTCGGCATCGCGCTGCACGAGCGGTCGGCGAGGAACTTCACCGCCCGACGGGGCGCGGAACAGGCCTGACCCTCGGCTGCTCACCGTCTCGGCCGGCCCGGGCCGCGCCTCAGGTGTGTCCCGCGGCCGGGTCCGACGGGCCGGTGGCCCGCAGCCGGAGGGTGCGGGCGCCGTCGGCGCGGATCCGGTCCGCAGCGGTGAGCAGGGCGTCGAGGTCGTCGACGCCCGCGTGCAGGAACCGCCCGGCGAGCGCGTCGAGCTCACCCCGGGCCAGGCGGACGGCCGCGTCCAGGAAGCGTGCGGGGTCCGTCCAGTCGTCGCGGCCGGCGCAGACGGCCATGCCCAGGGTCATGTCCGTGCGCACCATGCCCGGGCTGAGGTCGAACAGGCGGACCCCGTGGGCGTGGAGCGAGTCGGCGAGGACGCCGGTGAGCGTCAGCAGGGCCGCCTTGGAGCCGCTGTAGGCGGAGTAGCGGGCGTCCGTCCGCACCGCGAGCATCGAGTTCACGTTGACGATCCGGCCGGAGCCGCGCCGGACCATCTCGGGTGCGATCGCACGGCAGGCGTTGACGGTGCCGCGGACGTTGGTCTCGTACACCTCCCACCACTGCCCCGGATCGGCCTCCCAGAAGGGGAGTTCGCCCCGATCCACCTTGCCGGCGTTGTTGACCAGCAGGTCGGCGGGGCCGAGGACGGTGCGGAGGGTCCGCGCCGCCCGCTGCGTCTGCTGCGGGCAGCGCACGTCCGCCACGGCGACGGCGACGGCGGCACCGCTCCGGGCGCAGGCGCGCGCGGTGGCGTCGAGTGCCCGCCGGTCGCGCCCCACGAGCCCGACCGCCATGCCCTCCCGGGCGAGCCGCACGCACAGCGACCGGCCGAGCCCCCGCCCGGCTCCGGTGACCACCGCGACCCGACCGTGCAGGGAGGCGGGCGCCCGTGGGAGGCCCCCGGCGGGCCCCGGAGAGGTGTCCTGCGGGGAGAGTGCGGAGCGCGAGGGGGCCTGGGCGGCCGGGTGGGGTGCGGTCACCGGGAGGCCTCCGTGGCGAGTTCGCGGAAGGCGTCGGCGCCGTTCATGATGGCCTCGCGGTCGCGCCAGTGGGCCCAGAAGGCGCCGGTGAAGCCCTGGCGGTTGAGGCTGGTCAGGAACGGGTTGTCGGCGTAGTTGTTGTCGTTCTCGCTGCTGCCGGAGAGCGTCGGCAGCATCACGCGGTGGTGCTCGGACTTCGGGATGTGGTTCCACAGGAAGTCGACCGAGTTCTGCCAGATCCCGCGGGGACTGCCGACGGTGCCCGGCGCCTCGGGCAGGTCGGGGGAGAAGTAGCAGACCAGGCGGAAGTCGCCCGACTCGTCGAACATGAACTGCCGTTCGTACTCGACCGGGCTGCTGCACCGGGCCAGCGGCTTCAGGACGATCGGCCGGGTGGCGGTGTTGGACTGCAGGCCGGGAACCGTGCGGACGCCGTCGCACTGCTCGGCGAGGGAGATCGCCAGGTCCATGTGGGGGAACAGGCGCAGGCCGAGGCTGAACCCGGTGACCGTGGCGTCCAGGGCCATCAGCCGGTCGACGCATTCGCGCATCGTCTCCAGGGTCTCCCCCGGCATCCCGAACAGCGCCTCGACCATGGTCAGCATGCCGTGACGGTGGCTGAGTTCCACCAGCCGCACGGTGTCGGCGAAGTCGTAGTAGCGGGTGCCCTTGCCGGTGACCTTCCAGCCGTCGAGCATCTCCGGCCGCACGTGGTCGGTGCCGACGTTGACACCCGCGCATCCGGCGTCCGCGAGCAGCTCGGCGAACTCCTCGTCGAACGGGGCGGGTTGGCAGTAGACCCACAGCCGCAGACGGCGCAGCGGGCTCGTGGCGTCGGCGTCCCGGCGCCGGACGATCTCGCGCAGCAGCCACTTGCTGTGGGCGATGGAGAGGTTGAACTCGCTGTCGGTGGTGTGCAGGTCGTACACGCCCTGGGCGGTCAGCGACTCGATCTCGTCGACGACGGCGTGCACGCCGCGGCGGGCGAACTGCGTTCCCTTGGCGTCCGGCTCCACGCACTGCGCGCACCGGTAGACGCACCCGCTCTTGGTGAGGATGCCGCCCAGGCCGCCCTCACGGTAGTAGCGCAGGTTGTCCACCTTGTGAGGCACTCCCGAGCGCCGGACGTAGGCAAGCTCGGTCTCGGCCTGCCAGGCACGGCCCTCGAAGCGGCCGGCGTCGCCGGGGGCCCGTGTCAGGAGCGGCAGCGACTCCGGCAGCGGCAGCGACTCCGGCCGGGGTCGCTGCCGCGGTGTGGGCAAGGGGTACGGCTGCGGTGGGGGAAGGGTCCGCCGGGGCCGCGGTGCCGGGGCCGGGCGGGCGGTGAGTGCGGGGGGCGGGACCCGGACGACGTGTCCGGGTCCGCGGTTGACCAGCAGTCCGGGGACGCGGTCCGCGGGCCGGCCCTCGTGCAGCGCCTGCGCCAGGTCGCAGAGGATCTTCTCGCCGGGCCCCTTCACCCCGTACTCGACCCCGAAGTAGTCGACCAGCGCGAACGGCATCGTGGAGAAGCCGACCCCGCCGGTCACGACGGGGGCGGGGGTCAGGCGGCGGACCTCGTCGATGACGGCCTTGTAGCGGTCGACGAACGGCCGCTGCTCGAAGGCGTACACGGTGTCGGTGTTGCGGCAGGTGACGCCGACCAGCAGCGGGCGCCGGGCACGGAAGTACGCCCCGAGGACACGCTGCCAGTCGTCCAGGTGGAAGGTCAGGTCCACGACGTGCGTGTCGAAGCCGGCGGCCTCCAGCGCGGTGGTGAGGACGTCCAGCGCGTACGGCGCGATGGGCGGGTGTATCTGGTTGGGGTTGACGAGCGTGACGAGGCCTTTATGTTCCATCGGTTTCCTTCGCGCGCGGAGGCTGGGACGTCTCCAGGACGTACTCGGTGACCCGGCCGTCCGGACCCGGGTCGGCGGGGTCGGGCAGGGGCTCGGTGAAGGTGAGCGTGTCCCCCGGCCCGGCCGTCGCGGCGGACCGGCACAGGGGCTGCGACAGATCGACGTAGAGGGGTTTGCGGACGGCCGCCCCCGAGGCGGAGCGGGCGGCGAGCACCGGCCGCATGTCGGCCCGGCCGCGCACCACGTCCCAGGGGTCGGGCAGCGTCGCCGTCCGCAGGAAGGCGCGGCGCGGTACCCCGGTGCTCCGGCACCAGCGGTACCAGGCCAGGGACTCCTCGCCCTGCCCGGCCGGGTCCCGGCCGGGCAGGGCGGTGCCGGGGACCTTCCAGGTGCGGCGGCACAGCACGAGACGGCCCAGGGTCAGGCGGGGGTACCGGCGGACGGCAGAGGGGTCGCCGGGGGCGGTCCGCGCGTCCACGTGGTCCCACACGTCGAGCGTCGCGCCGGAGGCGGGGCCGAGGCGGCTGAGCCACCGGTACAGTCCCGGCGCGACCGTCGGCAGCGTCGCGTTGTGCGGCACGGGGAACAGGGGCCGGCCGGGGAAGCGGTCGCAGAACAGCAGCAGCCGTCCTCCCTCGGCCCGCACGGTGCAGGAGGCCAGGTCGATCCGGGCGTCGGCCGGGCACTCCAGGGCCCGGCCGGGGCAGGCCAGCGCGGCGGGCAGCAGGAGCGGATGCTCGTTGACGGTGGCGCCGAGCAGCGCGGCGATGTCGACCGCGACGCCGTCGGGGTGCGGGGTGTGGGCCGCCGCGGCCCAGCCGCGCAGCTCGGCCAGCCGGGCGTCGTCCAGGTCGGCCGCGACACGGGCGGCGAACCGGCCGTGGCCGCCGCCGGCGCCGTTGAGCACCAGGCGCCGGCCGGCCACCTGGACGGGCCAGGCCGCGCATGTCAGCTCCGGTACGGCGGCGGGCAGTCCGGCCGCCACCGCGTCCAGCAGACCGGGGTCGCAGGCCACCTCGGTACCGGGTTGCCCGGCTGCCGCGCGCAGCCCGGCGAACAGGCGCTCCCTGAGCGCCAGCACCGCGGCCAGTTCGTCGGCGGTGCAGTCGGCGAGGAGGGTGTCGCTCTCCGTGCGACCGGACTCCAGGAACCACCGGTAGGCGGCGGGCAGCGGCACCGCGTCGGCACCGAAACGACGGCGGAAGGCGATCGCGGTCGCCAGCTGGAACGGCAGCTCCGCGGCGAGCAGCGGCACGATGCGCTGCACGCGGCCCAGGTCGGCCAGGACGTCGGCCGAGCCGCGCAGGATGCCGTCGTCGACGGCGACCCCGACGACGTCCTCCCCCACCGCCGTGCGTCCGCCCTCCCGCCCGTCCTCCCGGTCGGCCGCCCCGAGAGCACGCCCGAGCACCCCGAGCTGGCGCCGCGCACGGTGCAGCGCGCCCGCGCTCCGCCCGTCGGCCAGATCGTCCTCGGCGTCGCGCAGGGCGCACAGGGCGTCGTGCACGGTGCCGGGGACGTCGGGGTGCGTGTCGCGCGCGGGGTCGGGGGCGGGGGTGGTGGGAGCGGGGAGGGCAGCCGGGGACAGGGGGGGCGGAGGGGTGGGGCCCGCAACGGGAGAAGGGGCGGTGGCCGGGGTGGGGGTGCGGGGGAGGAGGGCGGCCGGCGTCGGGCGGGTGGCGTCCGCCGCCGCGTGCAGCGTGCGTCGGCCGTACGTCGGCAGGGCGGGTCCGATCTCCAGCAGGCCGCGGGCGGCGAGGGTGGTCAAGGAGGCGGGCAGGGTGCCGCCGGGGGCGACGGTGTCCAGGCGGACCGGGGTGCGCAGCCTGCGCAGGGTCTGCGCCAGTGCCGGGCCGCAGCGTGCGGACAGGACGCGTTCCGTGCCGTCGGGGGCCGGCATCAGCCAGGTCACCCGGGTGTCGCCGGCGTCCGTGTGGACCAGCGCGCTCGGGTTGGCCGTCAGCCACAGGTGTGCGGGCGCCAGGGCGTGATGACCGCCGGCGCCGATCCACTGCCGCACCCGTTCGACCGCCGCGCGCTGCACCCGGACGTGACGGCGGGCCGGTGCGGGCGGGCCGTCGCGGAAGAGCACGTGCGTGGTGGCGAACCCGGCGAACGGCGTGGGCTTGGTGGCGGCCCGCTGCACCAGACGCAGCAGCGTCACCGCCCGGCGCCGGGTCCTGCGGCCCGCGGCCGGGTCCAGGGCACCGACCGGCCCGGCCGCGAGCAGGCCGGGCACGGACAGCTCGACGGACCAGGCCATGTCCGGGTCGCGGAGCACGGCGTCCACGGCGGCTCCGGAGGTGCGGGCGAGCTCGTCCAGCGCCAGGTCCAGGGCCCGCCGGGCGTCGTCCCGCTCGGCGAGACGGTGCGCGTAGGCCCGCGTGTACGACGCGGTCAGCGGCCCGCCCGCCACCGGCCCGGTCGGCAGGGGGCGGGCGTTGAACGCGGCCCGCCGTGCCCGCAGCAGGAGGCGGCGCTGCTGCGGCGACGCGGTGGGCACCAGCGCGCCGAGGTGGTCGGCGAGCCGGGCGCCCAGCTCGCGGGCGGCGTCCTCGGCGCCGGCCCGGGCGCCGGCCGCCCGCCACACCGCCTCGCCGCCCAGACCGGCCAGGACGGACCCCGGTACCCGGCACCTCCGGCGCACCGCGACCGGGCCCAGGGCGACCCGTTCCGCAGGCAGCGCTCCGTCGGACCCGGCGGGTCCGACGGAGCGGGTCTCACCGCGCGGGGTGGCGCCGCCCGCCGGACGGGCTTCGCCGTGCGGTTCCGCCACCCGCCCGCCGTCGATCACGCGGGCCGCCCCGGGCACGCCACCCGTGTCACCCGGGCCGCGCGCACCACCCGGATCACCCGGCCCACCGGGACCGCACGCGCCGGTCGAGCCGCTCGGGCCGGCCCGGCCGTCGGTGCCGGTCATCGCTGCCGCCACGTGATGTCCAGGGGCAGCCGGTCCAGTCCCCGGTGCAGGAAGTGCGGGGCCCACACCGGCTCGCCCGCCGGGCGGACCGCGGACCAGCGCCCGGCGACCGCCTCCAGCAGCACCCGGCCCTCGGTGCGCGCCAGGTGGGCGCCGAGGCAGACGTGGCGTCCCTCGCCGAAGCCGACGCCGGTGTGGCCGGCGTCGGGGTCGGTGGTGAGCAGTTCGTGGTTGGCGGCGCCGAGCATCACCCTGATCCGGTCGCCGGGGCGGACGCGCCGCCCCGCCAGCTCGCACTCCTCCCGGGCGACCCGCACCGTGAAGGTCAGGGGGGACTCCCCGAGCAGCAGCCGATCGACCTCGGCGGCGCCGTCGACCGTTCCGGCGGCGAGACCCGGCAGCAGGCCGGGCCGGGTGGCCAGGCGCAGCAACAGGCCGCTGAGCATGTTGCGGGAGGTGTCGTGGCCCGCGATGTAGAGGCTGAAGACGTTGGCGAGCAGCTCGGTGCCGGACAGCGCGTCGGGGGTGGCCCGTGCGGCGGCGGCGAGGGCCAGCACCGAGTCGGGCATGAGGCGCCCGGGCTCCTCCGTCCACCGGTCGACGAGGCGGCCGAGGTCGTCGACGCGGGCGAGCGCGGTGCCGACCTCCTGCCCGGAGGGGCGGCCCGAGGCGACGCCGCCTCCCCTGCTGATCGCCCGGCACAGCACGCTGGCCTCGTCGCGGTCCTCCTCGGGGATGCCGACGAGGTCGCCGATCACGCTCACCGGGAGGCGGGAGGCGATGTCGGCGACGCCGTCCACGGCGTCCCGGGCCGCGACGGCGTCCAGGATCGCCGCGGCGGCGGCCTCGATCCGCACGGTGCGGGCACGGACCGCCCTCGGTGTGAAGAGCTGTCCGAGGAACCGCCGCAGGCGGGCGTGCCGCTCCCCCTCGCTGGCCAGCAGCATGCTCTGGAAGAACCCGCCGTGGCTGCCGTACTCCGACCACTGCGAGTCCCGCGGCGGGCCGGGCATGCGGAAGCGGGGGTCGCGCAACACCAGCCGGGCGAGTTCGTAGCCGGTCACCACCCAGGTCTCGTCCGGGCTGCTCCACAGCAGGGGGCCCTGGCGGTGCATGCGTGCGTAGAGGGGGGCCGGGCACCTCAGCAGTGCCTCGGTGACGGCCGCTCGGGCGGGTCCAGTCGTCATGCCATCACGCTCATTCCTCAGCGAAGCAGCTTGCCGCGGGCGTCGTAGGCGGACCGGTCGGCCGGCCTGGCAACGACCCGGTGCGGGGTCACGGAGGTGGGCAGCCGCCGGCAGGCGTCGCGGACCTGCTCCTCGGTGACGTCGCCGACAGCGACGACGGTCACCCGGTCACCGGCCGCCGAACGGTCGACGGAGACCGAGGCATCCACGGCACCGGGCAGCGCCACGACGGCGGCGACGATCTCCCGCGGGTAGACGCTCACACCGTCGACCTTGACGAGGTCGTCCGTGCGGCCGTCCAGGACGAAGCCGTCACCGGCCCGGTGGGCGAGATCACCGGTGCTGACGGCGCCGTCCGCCCGGATCACCGGCGTGCCCCCGGACGCCGCGAACCGGGTGTCGGGGCCGCGCGTCCAGAGCGTGCCGACGCCGTCCGGGCCGATCTCCTCCAGCCACACCGGTTTGCCGGGCAGCGGAGCGCCGACATGCCCGTCGTCGCGTACCTCGCGACCGACGGTGAGCAGGCCGGTCTCGGTGGACCCGAGCATGGTGAGGAACCCGCAGCCGGGGAACCCGGCGCTGATGCGTTCGGCGCGCTGCGGGGTGAGGCCGCCGCCCGCGGGCACGAACGACGTGTCCCTGAAGGCGCGCCGACCGGCCGCCGTGCGCGCCCCGAGCACCGCGAGGGCGGGCGGTGCCAGGCACACGCCCGGCCGCCCGGCCAGTTCGGCGACGGCGGTCTCCCACCGGCTCGGCCGGAACAGCACCAGGTCGCGGCCGAGCAGCAGGGCCGGCGCGACCACCATGCAGAAGGCTGCGGCGAAGTCGATCGCCGAGCAGGTCGCGAACACCTCGGCCGCGGCGTACTCCGGCATGCCGTCGACGTACAGCTCGACCGCGGACGCCATCGCGTGCGGCCGGCCGAACAGGAGCTTGGGGCGGCCGGTCGTGCCGGAGGAGGCCGTGGCATACGTGGGGCCGCCGGCATCGGGCGGCGGAGCCGCGCGGGGACCGGCCGGCAGCAGGACGCCGCCGGGTCCCGCGGGCGGCGCTGTCGCCGTGCCGGCCGATGCGGCGGGTGGCCCCGCCCGGACCGGGGACTCGGCCCAGCGGGCCGGGTCGCCCAGGACCCAGGAGGGTGCCGGGTCCATCAGGCCGACGGCGAGGAGGGCGACGATCGACTCCTCCCCGGCGTCCGGGCGTACGACCAGCCCCTGCGGGGCGTCCGGGCGGGCCGCGGCGAGGCGTTCGGCCCGTCGCAGCAGCACGGGCCAGGGGACCCGGCCCCGCTCGGTCACCACGCCCGCGCGGGAGGCGCGCAGCACGGGTTCGGCCCGGTTCAGCCATGCGCCTGAGTCGCCCATGTCACCCATTCCCTGATCGTGGTCGGGTCCCGCAGTTCCTCGGGGACGGTCACGCCGTGCTCCTTCAACACGACGTACGCCACCTCGCGCTCCAGCGAGGTCAGCGGCCGGTCGAGGTCGTCCTCCTCCAGCGCCGCGGTCAGCGCGCGGGTGAGGGCCGCGCCGTCGGCCGGCGGCGGGGTGCACCGCACACGCAGGCTGCGCGGCATGTCGAAGCGGATGTGCCGGACGCGTTCCACGTCGTCCTCGGCCGCGGCGGCGTCCGGGGCGATGCGGTGCAGTGCCGCGAACAGCTCCGCCGCCTGGTGGCGGGCGAGCCGGGCACCGAGGCAGCGGTAGGCGCCCCAGCCGAAGGAGAACAGGGCGCGGCCGGCCACCGGGTCGGCATCCGGACGGTTGGCGTCGGCGACCCGGACGGAGACGATCTGGCCGGGCCGCAGCGAGTGACCGGCGGCCGTGACCGGTTCGCGGACGACGCGTTCCAGGGTCTTCAACGGCGGCTCGGCGCGCAGCGCGTCGTCGAGGAGGCGTGCGCGCCGGGCCGGGTCGGCGAGCGCGCCGGGCGCGGTGAGGATCCGCGCGGCCGTGTTGCCGAGCATCCCGGCGACCGTCTCCAGCGACGCCTGGACCAGCATGACCGCGTTGGCCTCGACGTCCTCGTCGGGCAGGTCGATCGCCCCGGCGTGCCAGGCGCCGAGCACCGAGGTGCGCGGTGCGGCGGCGCGGGCCGCAGCGACGGTCTCGCGGACGCGGACCAGGGCGGCGTGCCCGGCGCGGACCGCCGCCGCGGGATCGTCCAGCCGGGCGGCGTAGGCGACCAGGGCGAGTTGCTGGCTCAGCCGGTGCAGTCGGCGGTACTCCTCGTCCGTGACGCCGACCAGCCGTGCCCCGGTGCGCACGGCGTACGGGAACGCCACCGCGGTCATGAACTCGCCGCCGCCCGCCGCGGCGAACCGGCGGACGACCCGCTCGGCGTCCTCCCGCAGGCCGGGAACGCGGGAGTCGACGGCCGCGGCGTCGAAGAACCCGCCGAACGCGCGACGCAGCGCCATGTGCCGGTCGTGGCCGGTCTGCAGCATGACGCGTTCGGCGAACGCGGTGATCTCCCGCAGCTCCGGCCGCACCGCGGCAGGCAGTTTCGTGGCGAGGTGGGCCATGACCGGCTGCGGTTCCAGCACGCCCAGCCGCTGGTCCCCGAGGAGCCCGAGGGCCACGGACCGCCCCGTCACCACCCAGCCCAGGCCGCCCGGGAGGGGGGTCAGACCAGCGGCTTCGGGGGCATCGGCGGGGGCGGCGGGGTCACCGTGCGGGGCTGACCCACCCGTGCCGTCCGCGCCGCTGACGTCGGCGTCGGCGCTGCCGTCGGGGGCACCCGTGTCGCCGGTCTCGCCGGGGTCACTCGTCCGGCCGGGGCCGCCCGAGTCGCCGGGGTCCGGGTTGCGGGGCTGGGCCCGGGGCACGGTTCGTGCGGCCTCCGACTCGGCGGGGGTCCCCGGCTCGGCGGGGGACTCCGGGTCATGGGAACGGGTGCGGCTCATGCCGTACCTCCTCGGGGGAGAACGCGCGCCGGCCCAGGCCGTTCCTGGCCCGGAACGCGCTGAGGGCCTCGGGCGGAGGCAGCCGCCGGTGCCGGTGGCCGAACGTCATCGGCGCGGTGCCCGGCACGACCGCCTTGACGCAGTTGAGGCCCAGCCGGTGCAGTTCTTCGGTGGTGTGGTCGACGACGAGGACGTCCTGTCCGTCGCGCCGCGCGGCCCGCAGCAGCGCCCCGAGGTCGGCGGCGACGTCACCGACCGGGTCGTGCAGGGCGGGCGCGGACGGCGGCGCGGGAGGCGTTCCGTCCAGCAGGAAGGAGAACCGCGGCCGGGCCTGCGGCAGGGCGGCGACCAGCGCGTGGTCCTCCATGTGGCGCACCAGGTCCGGGTCGTCCAGGGCGCGCTCCAGCTCCGGACGGCGGCGCCGGTACTCCAGGGTGATCACGGGCGCGGCGGCGGCCATCTCGTGGACGGCCCCGAGCAGCGCCCGCTCGGTGGTGAGGGCCGAACCGGCGGTGACCAGGGTGGCGGGCCGGTCGGGCTCCCGCGAGGTCGACACCAGCAGCACCACCGGCACGTCGAACGCGCCGACCGCGCGAAAGGCCCGCAGGTCCCGGCCGGTGCGGTGGCGCACCGTGCGCACGGCACGGCCGACGGCGCCGCGCACCCCGTCGAGGTCGACCTCCGGCAGCGGCGCGGCGGAGTACCAGGCGCACAGGAAGGCGTCCCGCTCGGCCACCTCCAGCAGCGCCGCCAGCAGCGCCTCCTCGGTGCCGGAGCCCAGGGCGCAGCCGTTGGAGTTCTCGTAGACGAATCGGGGGCCGGTCTCCGGGCGCCGCGCCGCGCCGTAGTAGGCGACGTGGAAGGGCAGGAGCGTACGCCGGCCGGTGAGAGCGGAGTACGCCTCCGCCCAGCCGGTCGGGGTGTCCGGGCTGAACGGCGTGAACGCGAAGCCCGGCGTGCGGTACGCGTCGTCGGGGTGGAGGAGCAGGGTGCGGGGGTCGACCGCGTCGTCGAGATCGGCCCAGGCGGCGAAGCGGACGGGGTCGCGGCCCCCGCAGTGCCATCCGGCGTAGCGCTCCAGTCCCTCCAGGACGGCCGCGGGACGGGCGCCCGTGTAGTCCTCGGCCCGGCCGATCGCGATCTCGTCGAACCCCCACACCGTGGGCACCCGTACCTGCGTCGACGGCAGAGCCGCCCCGTCGCCGACGGACGCGGAGCGGGTCAGGCCGGACCAGGCGTCGAGGTACTCCCGCTCCAGCCGATCGGCGTAGCGGGCGGCCGGGTGGCGGCGCGCGGAGCCCACGCCCGTCGCGGGGCGGGACCGGGACAGGTCGGGCAGGGGCGGCGGCAGCGGGCGGCGCGCGGCGCGGCAGTGCGGGGCCGCGCACAGGGTGTGCGGGAGGGCCGGGTGCCAGTCACCGGCGACGCGGGCGGGGCCGATGGCGTAGGCGGCCTCGGCGCTGCGGGCCGGAGCGCCGTCGGCCAGCCGGGCGGCCTCGTCCCGGACCAGGGCCGCCACCAGCCGCTCGGCGCCCGGCGGCAGCCAGGGCGCGCCGCGGGCGGACAGGGGGCGGGGGGCCGCCGCGGCCAGGGGGACGCCCTCGGGCCCGTCGGCCGCACGGACGCGCAGCGCGAGGCAGTGCGGACAGCCGGGCCGGCCGGGCCGGGTCAGCGGGCCGACGACGAGCCGTCCGCGCAGCCCGTACACGGGCAGCACGACGGTGTCGGCCGCCGCCCGGTCCGACAGGTCCGCGTCCCAGGCCGGGTCCACGACGACCCTCAGCCGTCCGGTTCCACCGGCTGCGGGGGCGTCACCGGCCCGCACCTCGGCGGCACCGCCGACGAGGCGTTGCAGCCGGGCCGCGAGATCGGCGTCGGTGTGCTCCCGCGCGGGGCTCACGGTCAGGGTCTCGTTCATGCCGCGGGTCCCGGGGTCAGGACGACGCCCACCAGCGCGCCGGCGACCAGCGGGGGCAGGGCGGCCTCCCGCCGCACGAGCCCGAGCGCCGCCGCGATCGCGGCGGGGTGCCCGGCCGTCCGGGTGGGGACGGGCTCGCCGGGGCTGTCGTGGGCCCGTCGGGCAGCCGACTCGGTGGCCCGCGCGGCATCCGGCCCGGCATCCGCCGACACGTCCAGCGCCGCGGACGGCACCGCCGCCACGGCCCCCGCGGCGTCCCGCGCGCCGAGCTGCTCGTGGGCCAGCGCGGTCAGCAGGGCACGTTCCTCGGCCTGGTCGGGGTCGAGTCCGGTGCGGACGACGGTGCCGGAGGGGCCGTCGACCCGGGTCCGCCACAGGCCGCTCGGATGGCCCTCGGTGTGCACGGCGAGGTCGGCCGGCGCAGACTCCGCCAGGCGCAGCACCCGTCGGGAGCGGGGCCCATCGGCGTCGTGGAGTGCCGCCCCCTCGTCCGGGACGGCGTCGTCCGGTGCCACCGCGTCCGGAGCCACGGCGTCCGAGGACGCACCGTCCACGGGGACGCCGCCCGCAACCGTCCCCGGCAGGACCGCCCCGGCCGGAACCGCCTCCGCCCGAACGGCTTCCGTCGGGGCACCCCCGCCCCGCCCCGCCTCGGACCGACCGGCGCCGGACCGCCTCGCGTCCGCGGCGTCGGCCCAGGCCGCGTCCGCCCAGTGCAGCAGGGCACGGGTCAGGGCCGCGTGCGCGTCGCGGCCGACGCCGACCGCGGAACCGTCCGCCCCGTCCCCGCCGGGAGCCGTCAGGGTGGCCTCGACGGCGGTGATCGCGGCCTCCGCGCGGGCGTCCGCCATGGTCTCGGCGACGACCACGGGGCCGTCCGCCGAACCGGCCGGCTCGCTGCGCCCCGGCGGATTGAGGCGGACGCGCAGTGCGGTGAGCGGGAACTGAGGGAGCTGCTCCGGGGCGCACGAGAACAGCGGGCCGAAGCAGCGCGCGCCGAACACCGACTCGGGGAACCGGCTCCCCCCGCGGGCCGCGAGGCCGCCCGGCCCCGCGGGGTGGACACCGTGGCCGGGGCACCCGGGGTCCGGGTCGACCGCCGTACGCCAGATGCTGAGCCGGGTCAGGTCCACGACGACGCCCTCGCCGAGCACGCCGTCGTCGCCCGCCGCGACGTACTGGAACAGTTCCTGGGCCAGCACGGTCGCCGCCACCGACACCGGAACGGTTCCGAGCCCCGCAGTGCCGGGCAGCGCGACGGCGCGGTGGGCCAGGCGCCGCCAGGCGCACCGTACGCAGGCCCGGCCGGAGCCGGGCATCTGGCCCTTCAGCAGCAGCGCCTGACCCTGCACCAGCCCCACCCAGGCGCCGGCCCCGGCGGCCTCGGCCCGGTCCAGCAGCCGCCAGGCCTCGGGGGCGGTGCCGGGCGGGACGATGCCGATCAGCGTGCGCCCCGCACCGGCCGCGCCGGCGTCGGGTCCGGACAGCCGGACCGGTGCGCCGCGCCCCGCGAGGTCCGCCGCCATGTCCCTCAGTTCCACGTCGGGTTCGGCATCCAGCAGCGCGATGTCGCCGAACCCGGTCTCCATGAGTGCCGCGGCCAGCGGTGCCGCCCGCTCGACCGGACCGGCCAGGGCGACCGGAAGGCTGCGGGCCCGGTCCAGGCCGGCGGCGGGGTCGGTGGTGAAGTGCCGCAGGAACTCGACCTGCTGCGGGAACAGGCCCGCCCGCACCAGCCCGTCGAGCCGGTCGTCGGGGCGCTCCCGGCGGACCACCTTCCGCTCCTCCAGCACCTTCAGCAGCCGTTGCACGAACGGGGCCCGGTCCGGGCCGAGGGCGCCGAGCAGTTCCTCGGGCACGACCCCGCGGTCCAGCAGCGGTGCGAGTTTCTCCACCCAGGTCGCGACCGTGCCGCCGGTCAGCGTGAAGGAGCCGTCGGTGGTGCGGATCCACACCCCGTTCGGCACCGGTACGTAGTAGGCGTCGCTGCGCAGCCGCAGCAGTCCGGCGTTCATGCCCCACCCCCGTCGCCCGCCGGCACGGCGGCCGGACGCAGACCGTTCTCCAGGTACAGGCCCCTGCGGTACGCGCCGACCGGCACCGTCAGCAGGGCCGTCAGACGCCGCGGCGCCAGGCCCAGTGCCTCGTCGAGCAGGCCGCTGACGAAGCCGAGGACCGGATGCGCGGACAGGCCGGCGCGGGCCGCGCACACCGCGAGCCGCTGGGCGAGGACACCCGCCAGGACCTGCTGCGTGCGGTACCCGACGGGTCCGGACGCGCCCCGGTGCGGGTCCGGGGTGCCGGCGACGACGGCGATGAGCGGCGCCTGACCGACGTTCATGTAGTCGGCGAACATGCTGCGCTGGACGAGCGCGCCGAAGTCGCCGCCGGCGAGCAGGGCGAGCCGCCGCCCGTCCCGGTGCGGCAGGTAGGCGCCGGGCGGGACGCCGGGCACGGACCGCACGACCAGCACGCACCGCGGGTGCCGCGGCGCGCCCTCGCTGCCGGGCACGTCGCTGGGCAGCGGGGCGAGCACCTCGGGCAGCCACTGTGCGAGGACGTCCGCCGCCAGCGGTGATCCGCGCAGTTGCTCGCCCAGGGCGGAGCGGGCCCAGGAGTCGGCGACCGTGAGCCGCGGGCCGGTCGAGGCCGGCAGTTCGGCGTCGGCCCGGCCGACGAGGTCCGGCGGTTCGAGAGGCGGTAGGTCGACGGGCCGCCCGGGCCGTGCGGCGGCCAGGCAGGCGGCGTGCATACGGCGGCTTCCGGCGCCGGGTCCGGGCGGCACGGCCGCCCCCAGCCACCGGGGCCGCCCGGGCGGCGCCGCCTCACCGGCACGCCCGGCGGCCTCATCGGCGGAGGATGCGGCGGGGACCAGGGGCGTGTCGGGGTCGAGGGCGATGTCGAGGACCGCCGGGGCGGCCTCCAGTTCGGGGTCGAGGCCGAGCCAGTCGAGGATCCGTCGCTCGGCCGTGCCGAACGTGACCCGGCACGGCAGGTTCCAGGACCGGGCGGTGAGCGCGAACTGCCCGACGACCGCGCCGGTGTCCATCGCACCGAGCCGGTAGGAGAAGTCGCCGTACTTGAAGTGGTTCTTCCACAGCGGCTGGGTGAGCAGCAGGCGCACGCCGCCCTCGGGTGGTGCCAGATGCGCCGGGGGCCGCCCGGGGGAGAGGACCGCCAGGGCGTGGCGGACCGCGTCGTAGTGGTGGACTCCGGCGGGCACGCCGTCCGCGCCCGCGGTCGCCACGTAGCACTCGGCGGGGTAGGTCACACCGCCGGACGGGACGGCCCGGCGGAGCTGGTAGTGCGGGTTGCGGTGGACGGGCAGGGGTTCCTCGGGGCTGCTCTTGGCGATGCCCTCCGGGTACCAGCGCACGCCGGTGAGGCCGTAGCCGGCCTGGAGCAGCATCCCGAGCCGGGCCGCGGGGCGGGCGGCGGCGAGGGCGGCGACCGCCGCGGGACCACCGTGCGCGGCGGCCCGCGGCAGGACCGGCAGGTCGATGCGGGGCAGGTCGGCGTACCAGCGGAACGGGCTGGGGATGTTCCTCCAGTCGATCTGCCAGTGCCGCGGGTGGATCTCCTCGTAACTTCCGCGCATCCGGCGCACGAAGGCGTCCGCACCGGCCGCGTCGAACGGTCCGCTCCCTGCTCCGCCGCCGGACCCCGCGCCGGATCCACCGCCGGGTGCTCCGGTGGTGGGCCCGCCGCCGGTGGGCAGGGGCGCGCTCCCCGGCGCCCGCGCCCCCACCCCGGTGCCGCCGCTCGTCCCGGTGGCCGTCATCCGGTCACCTCGGCTTCCGGGCGCACGGACCGGATGATCTCGGCGGCGTCGAGGTCGTACTCCTCCTCGAAGGCCCGGGCGATCAGGTGGAAGAGCGTGTACCGGTCGGCGAGCAGGAAGCCCAGCCGGTACAGGTGCCAGTGCGCGTACGCCTGGGCCAGCCGGGAGGCCAGGAAGCGGCGGTCCTCGCGGATCATGCCCTGGTAGAACGGGTTGTCGGCGATCGCGCGGTGGATGCCGGCCACGGGCGGCTCGGGCAGGTCCGCCAGCCACTCCACCTGCGGCCTGCGATAGAGCCCGTCGGGCGACGGGGTGAGCCGCGCGGTCTCGGCCCTGCGCGGTGTGGCGTACAGGTGGAACCTGCCGTCGTCGAAGCCCTGCTGGACGGCAGGCAGGTATGCGCGCAGCCGCAGCGTCCAGTCGCGGGCCGGTTCCGGTACGTCGGCCAGGTCGCCGTCGGGATCCCGCATCGCGTCGACGAGTCCGCGCAGCCGGGGCCGGAGCAGGTGGCGGTTCTGCTCGTAGCGTTCGGCGTGCTTGGCGCGGGTGCCCTCCGGATCGCGGATCAGCAGCAGATAGCCCTCGAACGTGGCCAGGTAGGACAGGTAGCCGGCCCTGAAGCCGAAGCGGGCGAGAGGGGCCGGCAGGTGCGGGGCGAGTACCAGCCCGCTGCACACCAGGTAGTCGAAGGCCACGGCCAGGCGCAGGGACCGCTCGCCGCGGGTGGCGCGCAGGGTGGTCAGGGCGAGCGGCGTGGTGTCGGTCCAGAACGACTCGGCCAGGTCCAGCGCGGCGGCCCCGCCGAGCCAGTCGTGCTCGTGGTTGTAGGGCTGGTGCGCGAAGACGTCGTCGACGCGGGCGTCGACCCCGGCGGCGCCGATGTGCTCGACGATCCGGGCCTTCAGGCGGCGTTCGACGGAGGGGCTGCCGGTGCGGAAGCGCAGCCGCAGGAAGGGCCGGCCGCCGTGGTTCTCGCGGAGGTAGAACCACGACCGGGTCTCCCCGAGTTCCACGGACTCGTCGAGCGCGGGCGCGACCACGTCGAGGAGGAGGTCCTCCTGCACGGACCACGGGACGCTGACGGTGAGATCCTTGTGTTCACTGGTGGACATGACGCTCATCCCTGTCGTGGGCCGCTGTCGCCGGGCGGGGCCTCACGGCCGCCCGGTCCGTGGCCGCCCGGTGGGCCAGGTAGGCGACGAAGCACTCGCCCTGCGGGCGGACGTTCATCCTGTTGTTGGTGGTGTGCAGGTAGTGGCTGACGAGGGCGCCCAGGGCGGCCTCGGCAGGTGCCGAGCGGTCCGTCTCCGCGGGCCACACCCGCCCTGAGGCGACGAGCGGACGCAGCCGCCCGACCGCCTCGCCGACGGTCCGCTCCCAGCCCTCCCCCAGCCCCCTGCCCACCGGGTCCCCCGCGTCGAGGGCGGCGACCAGGGCCGTGTAGGTGCCGCGTTGGAGCCGGTACTGCTCGTCCCAGGCGGCGAGCAGCCGCCCGTCCGTGACGTAGGCGGCCCAGCGTTCGTGGTAGGTCCGCAGGAACACGGCGCGTTCGTCCGGGCCGAAGCCCAGCGCCCGGGCGGCCAGCAGCAGCAGTTGGAGGGAGACGCCGAGACGGGCCCGGTCGCTGCGGACCAGCCTCAGCACCTGCCCCGCCAGCAGGGAGCCGGCGTGGAAGACGTCCTCGGCGATCTCCACGCCCTCGGGTCCGCCGTACTTGGCCCGCTCGGGCCGGTAGTCGATCCAGCGCACGGTGTTGGGCGGTTCGGGGGTGTACAGGCGCGCGTCGGAGGCGTCGCCGTGCTCCAGTTCGCCCAGGCGGCGCAGCGCCCGGCGCAGCCGCTCCGGGTCGGTGTCCGCGGGGCCCGGGTACCGCTCCAGGTGGGCGGTGATCCGGCGCTCCGCCTCCTCCCGCACGCCGTCCCGGTGCTCGGCGGGCACCTGCATGCGCAGCCGGACGTGCGGGCCGCGTTCCCAGTGGCGCAGGTAGAAGTGGCGCAGCAGGCGCCCCTCCCGGCGCAGGTCGTCCGCCATCGGCAGCAGGAGGTCCGTCAGCAGCGGGTCGGTGTCGCCGTGGTGGAAGACGTGGCAGGACAGCCAGGGCTGCGCGGCGGCCGGGCTCATGGTGCCCCCTCGGTGGTCTCGACGATGAACTCCTCGGTGAACGGCCCCCCGTCGCCCGCCGGGCCACCGGTGGCCGCCCGGCCGTCGAGGGGCTGCGGGTGGTCGAGGTCCGGCACCGGCAGGCACTCCTGGAACGTGATGTCCCCCTCGCACCGCCGCAGGGCGCGCTGCCAGGCGAGCAGGCCGGTGACGCTGGTGAAGTCCAGGAACGTGGGCTTGCGTTCGGCCGAGGTCGGGAACCGCGCCAGCGTCCGCGCCCAGCTGTGCCGCTCCTCGGCGGAGACCGGGACGAGCGGATCGGGCAGGGTGAAACCGCGGTGGAAGACGCGCTCGGGGAGCCCCAGCTCCTCCCGCCAGCGCCGCACCTCCCGCACCAGGCCGACGCCGGTGCGGCCGGCGACGTCCGGGAGCAGCCGCGCGGGCACCTTCCACGTCCGGCGGGCCAGGACCAGGCTGCCGGAGCGCACGCGCGGATACCGGCGCACCGTGTCCCGGTCGGCGGGCCGCCGGGCGACCCGGCGCTGGTCGACGCGGTCCCACCAGGCGAGGTTGGCGAGGCTGCCGGAGCCGAAGAACCCGAGGAACTGGTAGAACCGCGGGGCGAGTTCGTTGAGCAGGAAGTTCAGCATCACCAACCGCAGTTCGTGGCCGTCCCTGCCGTGCCGCAGGAGCAGCCGGCCGGAGTCCTCGTCGTGGGCGACCCAGCAGTCCTCCAGCGAGATCCCCGTGCCGCCGCCCCACGGTCCGGGCGCGGCGCAGGGGTAGCGCAGGTGGCTGCCCAGGAGCGGGGGGTGGACGTTGGCGTTGATGCCCAGGACGGCCGACAGGTCCGTCAGCGGGGCGCGGGCGTCGTCGTGGCGGGCGATGTCCGCGGTGACCAGGTCGCCGAACCCGTCGTCGCCGGCCGCTTCGTAGGCGGGCAGGAAGCGGGACACGGCTCGGCCGAAACCGATCGAACCGCCGTTGACGACGAGCAGTTCCCCGTCGGGGGACGGGTGGTGCTGCACGTTCCAGCTGACGCGGGACCAGCGGGGGACCCACGGCGGCAGCTGTCCGGCCAGCCGGGCGACGCGCCGCGGGTCGACGACCGCCTCCCCGTCGCCGGCCGCGAGCTCGAACACGGTGTCCTGCAGACCGCGCAGTTGCCGCGGCACGTCGGCCGACAGGTCGGTGAGCCGCTCGGTGAGCAGGGGTTGCAGCTTGGGGGAGGACAGCGCGGCGAACAGCGTGAGCAGCCGGTGGGGTCCGGGGCCGAACCGGTCCCGGACCACGTCGGCGACGACCGCCCGCACGTGCGCGCCGTCGTCGAAGGCGGGCAGCATCCGGTGCCAGGGCTCCAGGTCGGGCAGGTGCCGCCGCCACCGGGCGGGCTCCTCACGGCGCGGTCGGGACACCACCGCGTCCTCGTAGACGAGCGTCCGGGCGGTGTCGACGGGCGGCACGTCGACACCGCAGTGCGCGGCGAGGTCGCCGACGTGCCCCGTGATCCGGGCGACGAGGTGCTCCCGCCGTTCGACGTCGGCCGTCGCGAACGCGGTCTCGGCGGCGGCCAGGCCCCGCACGCAGTCGGCCGGACCGGGGTCCGTGTGGTCGGTGTACTCCGGCAGCAGCTCGGCCAGGCGCGCGACAGGATGCGGGTGCTGGTCGCCGACGCCCAGATCGCGGGCCAGGACGCCCTGCTCGAACAGGGCGTCGAGCTCCGCCGCGGCGGCCTGCGGTGCCGTGCCGGGTGGGGCCGCGCACCGCTCGCGCACCTCCCGCTCGGGGACGGCCTCGTCGGCCGGGAAGGCGAGCAGCGCGGTCACCACGGGGCCGGCCGGGACGCGCACGAAACGCTCCCTGCTCGCGGGCTCCCGACTCCCGTCACGGCCCCTGACCAGGAAGACGGCCCCCTCCGCGGAAGCCGCCACCACGGGTGCCCGGCGCACCACGGCGGCCGGCCGCAGCCCGGGCGTCTCCGCCAGGCACCGCTCCACCCAGCTGACCAGTTGCCGGGGCAGCCGGCACACGGACACCGGGACGCCGTCCCCGGCACCGGTGGCATCCGCACCGCCGGCGGTTGCGGCGGAGGCGGCGATGTCTGCGGTGGGTTCCAGCAGCACCGGCCGGGTGTGGACGAGCCGGCCGAAGGGGGACGGCTTGAGGGCGCTGCGGGTGAGCAGGTTGAGGACGGTGGACTCGGTCATCCGCTCCCGTTTGCCGTGCGCGGTGCCGTCGGCGACCGCGGCGGCGTAGCGGTCCATGTTCCGCACCAGACCGTCCGCGCTGAGCTGGGCGCCCGCACGCAGGGCCGGGTCGAGGGCCGCCGCGGCGAGCGCCTTGCGCTCGCCGGCCAACGCCGTCTCGTACTCGGCGGCCAACCGGGCGGTCAGTTCCGTGCGCCGGGCCGCCAGGCGTCGGAGTTCCGCCGCCCCGGGAACGGCGGCGTCGGGTGTCGTGAACTCGTCCTCCGGCACCTCCAGCGCCCGGTGCAGCCGGCGCCGCAGCGCCAGCACCGTGCGCCGACGGTCGCGGTCGTCGAGTGCGGGCACCAGCGCGGTCAGTTCCTCGGCGACCCGTGGTGCCCGCTCCGCCCAGTCGCGGCGCAGCCGTTCCAGTTCGTCGCAGAGCCGGGCCACTTCGGGCGAGGAGAGCCGGGCCACGGCGTCGAGGGGCTGCGAGCACACGCGGACGACGCCGTACCCGGCGAACCCGAAGCCCTGCCTAGACATGCGCCTCACCTCCGGCCGCGGACCCGGCCGGGGACCGGTCCGCGGCCCGCTCCCCGGCGCGCAGGCGTTCGTGGAAGGCGGTGCGGCCGGCGTCGACACGGTCGGCGAACTCCTCCACGGACGCGGCGAAGACGCGCGGCGCGTCCATCGGCACGACATGTCCGGCCCCGGCGACGACGGCGACGTCGGCACCGCCGGCGGCGGCCGGGACGATCGCGTTCCGCTCGTTCTGCAGCAGCGCTCCGTTGACGAGCTGGACCGGGACCTCGAGGTCCCTCAGGTCGTCCAGGCCGGGCAGCCGGAGGCAGCCGTCGGACAACTCGTCGAAGGTCGCGGTGAGCAGCCGCTCCCATGTGTCGCCGTGCAGGTGGGCGAAGTGGTCGCGGGTCGCCCGCTGCCGGGCCGCCATGCTCGTGAAGCCGACGAGCCAGCGGTCGAGCGTGCCGGGGGAAAGGAGGAAGGAATACCCGGACATGACGACGCCCGCAACGGCGTCCGGCGCATTCCCCGGGGCGCGGGCCGACGCGTTCTCCGCGGCGCGGAACGCCACCGCTGCGCCCAGATAGGAAAGTCCCACGACGATGGGTGCGTCGAGTTGTCCGCGGATCGCTTCCCGGACCCGATCGACCGCCGCCGCGGCAGGATGTGCAGGGATTTCCTCCTCGTTTCCGTGCCCAGGGAGACGTATTTCGGTGACGGGGTGGTTCCACCAACGCCGGCACCTCGCGTAATGGACTTCTTCCGTGCCCATCAGACCGTGCACCAGGATTACGGGTCGCACGTGATACCAGCTTTCTTCCGCCGGAAACAGTGTGCGGGCAGCAAGAACACAGAGCTTCTGCCGATCATTTTCATCGGAAGTCGAACCCCCCGGCGGCAGCTGAATTCAGGCCGCGAAAAGGCATGGCGAATCCGCCCGCCGTACGGTGGTGTACCCATGCCTTGATCAGGCATAGTGAAGCCGGTGACGGGGAGCCGACGGCCCGTGCAAGGGTCGGCCCCCGCATCACCCTGGCGCGGAGCACAGCCGGGCCGGAGCCCTCGGACCTGCTCGATTGGCGCGGGCAGGTCCGGGGGCGGCGCGGTCAGGCCCCGCGTCGGGAACTACCTCACGAACTGCAGCTGCACGTGCAGATACAGGTCGTGCAGGAGGCGGACGAGACCATGGTCACGGTCAGGTCCTCGCTGTCGAGCAGCGTCTCGTCCATGTAGTCGCTGATCTCCAGGGCATCGACGTCGAGGCCGGTCAGACCCTCGACACCGATGTCCTGGCTGGTGGCAGGACTGCTCATGCTGTTCCACCTCTCAAGTAAGTGCGGATCGCGCACTTCGCGCCGCACACGGGCCGGCGCCGGTAAACACAGCCGGCCCCCGGGACCCTTTTTGCCCGGCTCGGGCCGACCATAAGCACGACCACTTCCGACCATCAAGGGGTCGTTCACGCCACACCGACGGCTTTTCTCGCCATCCACCCATGTGATGCAGGTCACACATTTATCGCGGCAGGGGCCTGCATTTCGGTAACGGATCACGGGTACGGTCGCGGTCAGCGGCGCGTTTACCCGCCGTTGACCGTAGGACGCGTTCGACGTCCAGACATTGGCGCCCTTCAAAACCGCTGACCACGGCGGCGCCATCCATGGGGGATCTCCGATGAAGGTAGATACCTGTTCGATTCCTGACGGCACCGCACTTGCACGTTTCCGCGACAGCGGCGCATACACGCACGCCGAAGCGGCGGAAGCAGTAATTCCGAGAAAAGGCAGGGTCGACGCGCGGGAACTGGCGCGCCTGACCATGGACCGTCCGAGCATGACGCCCGAGCGGGCGTTCTGGCTGGTCGATCTGTGGATCCGGGTCCAGGGCCTGCTCCTGCGCCCCTTCGGCGTCAAGGCCAACACCATGCGCGGCGGCCGGGAGCAGCCCCTGCCCGAGGCGGGCGGACGACTCGGCCCGTACGAGGTGTTCGAGGCGAGCGAGGCCGAGGTGCTCCTCGGCGACGCCGACGCCTTCCTCGAACACCGCATGTCCTTCGTCGTCGCCGACGGCAAGGCGTTCATCGGCGTCGTCCTGCGCACCAGGAACGAGGCCGGCGAGGCCTATTGGAACCAGCTGCGCCACAACCAGACCCTGATCCTGCACGAGTCGCTGCGCCGCGGGCTCACCCGGGCCGTGGGCGACGACGAAGCCGCCGACCGGGAGACACCCGCGGACCGCTGACGTCACCCGACCGCGGGGCCGGCCGGGGCACCCGCACGGCATCCGCACGAGCCCCGCGGCACACCCGCACCCCGCCCTCCTCTCCCGCACCGCACGGCACGCACCGCCCGATCCCTCTCCACCAGGTGCCGACCGTCCGCCGCCCCCTCAGCCGGGTCCCGCCTCCCGGCGCACGTGAGAAGAGCCCGATGTCGAGTCTGACCGAGACCGCCCGCTGGATCGCCTGCGCCCGGGCAGCCGAATCACTGCGCCCCGACCGCCTCTTCGAGGACCCGCTCGCGGTGACGTACCTCCGGCGCACCGACCCCGACCTGTACGCCGGACTGCGCTCGCAGCCCGGCGCGCGCTTCGACGTGCTCGCCGTACGCACCAGGTTCTTCGACGACCACCTGCTGCACGCCGTCACCGAGGGCGCCCCCCGACAGGTCGTCGTGCTGGCCGCCGGGCTGGACGGCCGGGCCTTCCGGCTGGCCTGGCCCGCCGGAGTCACCCTCTACGAGATCGACCTGCCCGAGGCGGTCGAGGAGAAGTCCGCCTTCCTGGCCCGCCACGGCCCGGTGGCCGACCGGTGCCGGCGCGTCCCGGTGCCCGCCGACCTCACCGCCGACTGGCCGTCCGCGCTCACCGCGGCCGGGTTCCGCGACGACCTGCCCACCGTCTGGCTCGCCGAAGGCGTCCTCTACTACCTGACGGAGGACCAGGTCGACACGGTCGTCGCGCAGCTGACCGAACGGTCCGCGCCCGGCAGTGTGCTGTGCCTGGAACAGGTGAACACCGACCTGTACCGCGCGCCGTGGATGCGGGAGTGGCTGCGCTCCCTGCGCGACGAGGGCCGGCCCTGGCTCTCCGGGGTGGCCGACCCCGAGACCTGGCTCGCCGGCCACGGCTGGCGCGCCGTCGTCCGCGAGCCCTGCGACCTGCCCGAGGCGGCGGGCCGCCGGGTGCCCAGGACACCCCCGCGCGACGTCCCCGGAGCCGCCCGCACCTGGCTGATCACCGCCGACCTCGCGCCCGAGGCGGTCTGAGTCCCGTCCACCGCTGGAGTCTTCATGCGCCCTCTCATCACCCGGCCCGGACGCGCGCGGCACGTCGCGCTGGCGGAGGAACTCGCCGCGGTCTTCCGCCGGCGGGCCGCGGAGCACGACCGCAGCGCCGAGTTCCCCCACCGCAACATCGACGACCTGCGGGACGCCGGCTACCTGAGACTGACCGTCCCGCGCGAACTCGGCGGACTCGGCGGCGACCTCGGGGACATGGCGGCGGCCCAGGAGCGGCTGGCCGCCGGCTGCGCCTCCACGGCGCTCACCGTCAACATGCACCTGTCGATGGCCGGACAGCTGGCCAGGACCTGGCGGACCACCGGCGACGAGCGCGCCCGGCGGACACTGACCGGCATCGCCGACGGCCGCGTGGTGCTGATGGGGGCCACCGCCGAACCCGGACACGCCCTCGTGCGCAGCACCGGCGCCAAGGCCCGCAAGGTGGAGGGCGGTTGGCTGGTCACCGGGGACAAGACCTTCGGCACGGGATCCGCCGTGATGACCCACATGACATCGATGGCGGAGTACCGCGAGCACCCGGACGGCCCACAGGTGCTCGTGTTCCGCATCCCGGCCGACAGCCCCGGCGTCCGCGTCCTGGACGGCACCTGGAACACCTCCGCGCTCCGGGCCACCCGCAGCGAGAACATCGAGCTGCGCGACGTCATGGTGCCCGAGGAGAACGTCCTGACCAGCTTCCCGGTCGGCGTCCTGGACGGCTCCCTGCTCCAGACCCTGTGGGGCTGGGCCATGCCCACCTTCGCCGCGGTCTACCTCGGCGTCGCCGTGGGTGCGTACGAGAGCTGCGTGCAGGACGTCCTCGGGCGCGGTTGGGAGGAGCGGCCGTACGTCAGGACGACGCTCGCCGAGTGCGAGGCGCTCGTGGAGACCACCCGGGCCCTCATCGACCGGACCACCGACGAGGTCATGGGCAACGCCCTGTGGGACACCCTGAGCATCCAGCAGGGCATGTCCCGCGTCGTGCTGGCCAAGACCGTCGGCACCGACAACGCCGTCGCGATCGTCGACCGCGTCGTCCGGATCATCGGCACGGCGGCGCTGCGGCCGGGCTCGGTGTACGAGCGCGCCCACCGGGACGTGCGCGCCGGGACGATGCACCCCTACAGCCATGCCGACGCCTGCGACCTGATCGCCACGACCGTCCTGGGCGCCGAGGCCGCCCCGGCGATCCCACCCCGCCTGCCCCGGCTCGCCGAACCCGGGAAAACCGCCGGAACCGGCACCGAGGTCGACGGAACCGCTCGCGAAACCCTCGGCCCCGCCCCCGAGACCGACGCCGGCCGCACCCGGCACCCGCACCGCCCCTGACCCGCGCACCGCCGCCCCAGCCCCGCCACGCCCCGCCCCGCCCCGACGGCGGCGCCGACGGCAGCCCACGCCCCGACGACGAGAGGCGACAGCAGTGGACCGCACACACGCCCAGCGGCTGATGGACCACTTCCTCGCGGCCTACAACGAAGGCGACCCCCGGCACCTGGACCACTGCCTGCACCCCGACTACCGGCACCCCGACCCGTCGGTGGAACGCGGCATCGAGGGCATGCGCGCGGCCGTCCGCCGCTGGGCCGCCGCGATCGAGAACCTGCGCCTCGCCCTGGACGACCTGGTCGTCGAGGACGACAAGGTCGTCGCCCGCATGACCTTCAGCGGCCGGCAGACCGGCACCGTCCTCGGCATCCCGCCCTCAGGCAGGCGGTTCTCCATCGGCCTCATCGACATCTTCCTGGTCGAGGAGGGCCTCTTCGCACAGCACTGGGACCAGATCGACCGGCTCGGACTGCACCGGCAGCTCGGTGCGGTGCCGGCATGACGAACGGAGGCTGACACCGGATGTGTGGCATCGCGGGCTGGGTCGCCTACGCGCACGACCCCGCAGCACAGCGTTCCGCCGTGGAGGCGATGACGCAGACCATGGCCTGTCGCGGCCCGGACGCGGGCGGCATCCACTACGGCCGCCACGTCGCCCTCGGCCACCGCCGCCTCGCCGTGATCGATCCCGCCGGCGGCGCACAGCCCATGACGGCCGAGGACGACGGGCGGATCACCGCCGTCCTGTCCTACAGCGGCGAGATCTACGACTTCACCGCCCTGCGGGACCGGCTGAGCGCGGCCGGCCACCGCTTCGGCACCCGCAGCGACACCGAGGTCGTCCTGAGGGCCTACACCGAATGGGGCGACGACTTCGTCCACCGGCTCAACGGCATGTTCGCCCTCGCCCTGTGGGACGAGCGCCGCCGGGAACTGCTGCTGGTCCGCGACCGGCTGGGCATCAAACCCCTCTACTACTACCCCACCGCCGACGGCGTGCTCTTCGGCTCCGAACCGAAGGCGATCCTGGCCCACCCCCGGGCCCGCGCCCGGCTCGGCTCCGACGGCCTGCGGGAGCTGATGACCTGGACCAACACCCCCGGCCACGCCGTCTTCGACGGCATGTTCCAGGTGCGGCCCGGCCACGTCGTGCGCGTCTCGCGCGGCGGGCTCACCGAGCAGCCCTACTGGCGGCTGCGGGCCCGGCCGCACGAGGACGACCTCGACACCACCGTCGACCGGGTGCGCCGGATGCTGCGGACGGCGGTCTCCGACCAGACCGTGGCGGACGTCCCGCTGTGCTCGCTGCTGTCGGGCGGCCTGGACTCCAGCTCCGTGGCCGCGTTCGCCGCGCAGGCGCTGCGCGAACGGAACGAGCCGCCACTGCACTGCTACTCCGTCGCCTTCGCCGGCCCCGGCCGCGCACCGGACCCGGCGGGCTCCGGCGACGACGCCGGGCACGCGGCGCTCCTGGCCGGCCACGTGGGCGCCGTACACGAATCGATCGTGCTCGACGCGACACTGCTGTCCGACCCCTCCGCACGCGCGGCCGTCCTGCGCGCCCGGGACCTGCCGCAGGGCCTGGCCGACATGGACACCTCCCTGTACCTGCTGTTCAAGGCGATCCGGCAGCGCTCCACCGTGGCCCTGTCCGGCGAGGGTGCCGACGAACTGTTCGGCGGCTACCCCTGGTTCCACGACGAGGACGCCGTCCGCGCCCGGACGTTCCCGTGGATGCACCTGGGCGCCGCGGGCGTCCCGCGGGGCCCGTCCTTCCTCGACCCCGCGCTGCCCGAGCGCCTGAAGTTCGACGAGTACCGCGCCGACCGCTACGCCGAGGCACGGGCGGCCGTCCCCGTCCTGCCCGGGGAGGCCGAGGCCGAACAGCGCATGCGCACCGTCGGCCACCTCTTCCTCACCCGGTTCCTGCCGATGCTGCTGGAACGCAAGGACCGCATGAGCATGGCCGTGGGCCTGGAGGTGCGGGTGCCGTTCCTGGACCACGCCCTGGTGGAGTACGTGTTCAACGTGCCCTGGTCGATGAAGGCCTTCGACGGACGCGAGAAGAGCCTGCTGCGCGCGGCCGTGGCCGCCGACCTTCCCCGCTCCGTGCTGACCCGGCGCAAGGAGCCGTACCCGACGATCGCCGACCCCGGCTACGACCGGATCCTCAAGGACCGGCTGTCGGAGCTGATGGCGGACCCCGCGGCGCCCGTGCGCGACCTGATGGACGACCGCAGCGCCGCCGAGGCCCACGCCGCGGTGCAGCGGGCGGCACCGGAGGAACTGCGCTTCCTCCGCGTCGGCCTGGAGTCCCTGCTCAGGATCGACGACTGGATGCGGGAGTACCGGGTGGAGCTGGTGGAGTGAGGACCGGGCTGACCAGGCTGACCGGGCTGACCGGGCTGACCGGGAGCCCTCGCGGAGGCCACGCACGACGCGCGCAGGCAAGACGCAGCACCGCGGCACAGTCACGCACGGCACGCAGGCCACGCAGCGCTGCGCGCAAGGGCGCGCGGGACGCCGCGACCGAGGAGAGCGCCCGGAGACCGCGCGGCGAGCACGCCGAACGCGGCGCACCCGGCCGAGAAGGAACAGCAGCGGAAGAAGAAGGGGAGCGCGAACGATGACCGAAGAGACCGGGCGACGGTTCGCCGGTGTCCGCCATCCGATCCACACCCGCACCTGGCCGCACCCGTCCCCCCGGTACGTCGCCGTCTTCGTCCACGGCTACGCCGACCACGGCGGCCGGTACGGGCACCTGGCCGACGCCCTGAACCGGCACGGCGCCACCGTCCACGCCCCGGACCACATGGGCAGCGGACGGTCGGACGGGCCCCGCGCACGCGTCGAGGACTACGACGAGCTCACCGACGACGTCCACACGGTCGTACGGCACGCCCGCGCCGCCCACCCCGGCCTGCCCGTGGTCCTGATCGGCCACTCGATCGGCGGCATGGTCGCAGCGCGCTACGCCCAGCTCCACCCGGACGACCTGTCCGCCCTCGTCCTGGCCGCCCCGGTGCTCGGATCCTGGCACACCGCCACCGCCCTGCTCGCCTTCGACGAGATCCCCGAGATGCCGATCGACGTCGGCGCGGTGATGTCCCGCGACCCCGCCGAGGCAGCCCGCTACAACGAGGACCCGCTGGTCTGGCACGGGGCCTTCGTCCGCACCACCCTGGAGTCCGTCGTCACCTGCCTCGACCGGATCAACGGCGGAGGAGGCCTGGCCTTCCTGCCCACCCTCTGGATGCACGGCGACGCCGACCCGCTGGCCCTGATCGACGAGACCAGGAACGGCCTGGCGAAGATCCGCGGCTTCCACCTCACCGAGCGGATCTACCCGGGCGCCCTCCACGGGCTGTACCACGACCTGGACCGGGACCGCGCGCTGGCCGACACCGCGGCGTTCATCGACGACGTCCTGCAGGGCCCCGAAGGCACAGGCGCGTCCGAAGGTCCCGGCGTACCCGAGGGACCGGGTGCCGTCGAGGAGCCTCGCGCGGCGGAAGACCCCGACGCACCCGGAGGTCCGGCACGACCGGCGCGAGCGGAAGGACGCCGCGGCCGCCCGGAGGGCGGGGCGCACCCCGGAGGTGCGGCATGACGGAGACCGGCGCCCCCGCACCGGCAGGTCACGGGCACCACCCGCACCGCCTGTCCCACAACGAGCTGCCGCAGACCCCCCTCGCCGATCTCGACGAGGCCCTGCGGCCCGCGCTCCGGGAGCCGCACCGCTACCCCGACCCCTACGCCGGCGAGCTGGCCGAGGCCGTCGCACGGGCCTGCGCCGTCCCTGCCGGCGACATCGTCGTCGGCCCGGGCTCGGCCGCGCTGCTCCAGCTCGTCGTGCAGTGGGTGGCGCCGGGCCACGGCGAGGTGATCCACGCCCGCCCGTCGTTCGACGCCTATCGCCTGATCGTGCACTGCGCCGGCGCCCGGCCGGTCGAGGTGCCGCTGCGGGACCACCGGCACGACCTGCCCCGGATGCTGCGGAGCATCACCCCCGCCACCCGCGCCCTGATCGTGTGCAACCCGCACAACCCGACCGGCACGGTGGCCGCCGCCGCGGACCTCGCCGCGTTCCTGCGCGCGGTGCCGGAGCGGGTGGTGGTCGTCCTCGACGAGGCGTACCGCGAGTTCGCGGACCCCGGAGCGACCGCCGACGGCGGAGCGCTGTACCGGGACCTGCCGAACCTGGTGGTCCTGCGGTCCTTCTCCAAGGCCTACGGACTGGCCGGGCTGCGGGTGGGCTACGCCCTCACCCACCCGGACACGGCACGGACCCTGCTCGGCCGGCTGCTGCCCTTCTCGGTGAGCTCCGTCGCCCAGGCCGCCGCACGCGCGGCGCTGGCCCGCGGGCCCGAGGCACTGCGGCAGGCGGAGCACGTCGTCGCCGAGCGGGACCGCCTCACCGCCCGGCTCCGGGAGCAGGGCTGGCCGGTCGTGCCCTCAGCGGCGAACTTCCTCTGGCTGCCCCTCGGCACCGGCGCCGAGCCGTTCGCCGAGGCGGCCGCCCGGCACGGCCTCCTCGTACGCGCCGTACCCGGCGAGGGCGTCCGCACAACGGTGGGCGGCGCGGCGGCGAACGACGCCCTGCTGCGCTTCACCGCAGGCCGGAGGCCTCCCACGGGCACCGCACCCGCCGACGGACCGGACACACGACGCACCCCCGCACCCGCCGTCGGGCAGGCCACCGGGCCGGGCAGGGCCAGGGGCCGCCCCGCTGCGTGACACCGCCGTCGCCGGGGTGTCGACCGCTCAGCCCAATCAGGGACCGGCACGCAGCGAGCCGGTCCCTCATGTCATGTCCTGGATGCGATGGTGGAGCCGGTTCGTCACCGTCAGTTCATCAACACCTGTTGATCTGGCGCTCGTTGACACCTGCACCCGCTCGCAGGACGTCTCGACCGGACGCCTCAAGGAGTCGCTTCCATGCACAGTCCCTCCCGCCGCAGCCTCACCGTCGCCACCGCGCTGATCGCCGCCACCGCGGCCGCCGCGGCCGTCACGACCACCGCCGGCGCCTCCGACACCAGGCAGCAGGCCCAGCACGCCGTCAAGGGCGGCAAGGCGAAGAACGTCATCCTGCTGATCGGTGACGGCATGGGCGACTCGGAGATCACCCTCGCCCGCGACTACACCGTCGGTGCCGACGGGCGCCTGAACATGGACCGCTTCCCGCTCACCGGCGCGTACACCACCTACGCGGTGCACGAGGACGGCACCCCGGAGTACGTCACCGACTCCGCCGCCAGCGGCACCGGCTGGGCCACCGGCGTGAAGACGGTCAACGGCCGCATCTCCAAGACGCCGGGCAGCGACCGTCCCGTCCGCACGATCCTGGAGCTGGCGCAGCGCAACGGCTACGCCACCGGCAGCGTCACCACCGCCGAACTCACCGACGCCACCCCGGCCGTGCTCGCCTCCCACGTCACGAACCGCTCCTGCCAGGGCCCGGCCGACATGGCCAAGTGCCCCACCGACACCCTCGCGGCCGGCGGGCCGGGCTCGATCGCCGAGCAGACCGTCAACCACCGGGTCGACGTCCTCTTCGGCGGCGGCAAGCAGCGGTTCGACCAGACGGTCACCGAAGGCCGGTACAAGGGCATGACCGTCACCGAGCAGGCGCGCAAGCTCGGCTACCAGGTCGTCACCGACGCCTCGTCGATGAACGCGGCCAGGCCCGGCAAGCCCGTCCTCGGCCTGTTCTCCGACGGCAACATGCCCACCGAGTGGACCGGTAAGGCGGCGGCCGTCGGCGGCACCGACCCGCAGCGGTGCGTCACCTCCAACCCCGACCGGCCGTCCACCGCGCCCAGCCTGGCCGACTCCACCGCCAAGGCGATCCAGCTGCTGGAGGCCAAGCAGAGGCACAAGCACTCCGGCAAGGGCTTCTTCCTCCAGGTCGAGGGCGCCTCCATCGACAAGCGGGACCACGCCGCCGACCCGTGCGGCCAGATCGGCGAGACCGTCGCGTTCGACCGGGCGGTCAGGGTCGCCCGCGCCTACGCCGCGAAGCACCCCGACACCCTCGTCGTCACCAGCGCCGACCACGGCCACACCAGCCAGATCGTCCCGCTGGGCGCGAACCCGCCCGGCCTGTCGTCCACCCTGGTCACCGACGAGGGACAGCAGCTGAAGGTCAACTACTCCACCAACACCCCGGGCCAGTCCCAGGAGCACACCGGCACCCAGGTCCGCATCGCCGCCCAGGGCCCGCTCGCCTACCGCGTCCTCGGCGTCACCGACCAGACCGACCTGTTCACCACCATGCGCGAGGCCATGCGCCTGCGCTGACCCGGCGTCGCACCGCACGAGGGGGAGACCGCATCCGGCGGCCTCCCCCTCCGCCGTGTCCGGACCGGGCCCCGCCGCACCTGCCCGTCCCCCTCACGCCGTGCGGGTCCGGACGCGCGGACGGCGGCGCTCAGCCGCAGCTCGCCGACGGCAACCGCCCGGATGTTCGCGGGCACGCTGTCGACACGGCCGACCGGGTGCCGAAACAATGGAGAGCCACATCACGCAATGGGGGCAGGCGTGTTGCGCTATCTGCGTCGAGAAGGTGGCCCGAGTCGCGGCTGGTTCAGGTACCTGACCGCCATGGGGATCGGAGCCTGCACGGTCGCCCTCGCCGCCACCTGGACGACCGGTCCGCTCGCCACCGGCATCGGTGCGGCCGTCACGACCGTGTACGGCCTCGTGGCGGACCACTTGCGACCGCAGCACCGCCCCTCGCCCGCCGCGGCCCTGCTGTGGACCCTGGACGGGCGCATCCCCCGGCTCGACCGGCTGGACCATCCCGAACTGGCCGGTGTGCACCCCGCGGACGGACATCGCGCGCAGCCCGCGCCTCCGTACGTGGAACGCGACGCCGAGCCGGTGCTGCGAGAGGCCCTCACGCAGGGCGGGTTCGTCCTCATCGTGGGCGAGTCGACCGCCGGCAAGACACGTCTGGCCTACGAGGTCGCCCGCTCGCTCTTCCCCCGGCACTCCTTCGTACGCCCGCTGGCCAGAACCGCTCTGGCCACGGCCGTCGAGGTCGCCCGGCGCCGTCGGCGTGCCGTCCTGTGGCTGGACGATCTGGAGAACCATCTGGGCGCCGACGGCCTGACCACTTCCATGCTGGCCGGCCTGCTCCAGGGGCGCTCCCGCCGCACCGTGGTCCTGGCGACGATGCGGTCGGAGGAGTACCGCCGCTACGACGCCCGGGAGGAGAGCCGGCTGACCGGGTCCGACCGCGACGCCTGGCGAGCCCAGCGCGACGTACTGGACCAGGCGAGAAAGATCCGGCTTCCTCGGCATTGGTCGCCGACCGAACAGCGCCGCGCCGCGGCATATCAGGCGGACGCTCGGCTCCGCGTCGCTCTGAAGTCCTGCGACCGGTTCGGCCTCGCCGAGGTGATCGCCGCCGGTCCCGAGCTGCTCGCCGCGTGGGACCACGCGTGGGCGCCCGGTGCCAACCCGCGCGGGGGAGCCATCGTGGCCGCGGCCGTCGACTGCCGCCGTTCGGGACTGCGACGACCGGTGAGCAGGCAGTGGCTCCGGGAGCTCCATCCGCCGTACCTCGCCGAGCGCGGCGGGCCGGATCTGCAACCCGAGCCGTTCGAGGAGGCGATGCAGTGGGCCTGCAGAGCGGCCTACGCGACCAGCGGGCTCCTGATCGGCAACTACAGCCAGGGCTATGTGGCGTTCGACTACCTGCTGAGTGCGCCGGGCCTGCCCCCGGTGCCGGACCACCTGTGGGAGGCGCTGCTGAGCCGGGCCGAACCCGCCGACGCCTACGACATGGGTCTCGTCGCGCATCAGGCGAACCAGCTGTCGCGTGCGGTGGCGGCTCTCGAACTGGCCCGGGCGGGGGGAGCGGCCGGCGCGGACTTCCTGCTGGCCACAGCCGTCGGAGATCGCGGTCGACCGCGGCAGGCGATGAGCAGCCTGGAGGAGATCGTCCGCCGCAGGCGTGCCGAACTCGGTCCGTGCCATCCCGACACGTTGTCCGCCCGGCACCAGTTGGCGTTCTTCACCGGGGAGGCCGGCGAGACGCACGTGGCCGAGGCCGCGTTCCGTGAACTGGTCGCCGACACGACGGCGGCTCTGGGCCCGACGCACACCGACACGCTGGCCGCCCGCCATCAGGAGGCCTACTTCACCGGCGAGGCGGGCGACACCCGGACGGCCGTCCGGCAGCTCCGCACTCTCCTCGGGGAGCGATTACGGCTGGAAGGACCGGACCACCCCCAGGTCCTCGCCACCCGCCGCAGCCTCATCTGGTTCCGCGGTCTTCTGGAGGACCCGGCCGGGGCGGAACGCGAGGTGCGGGAGCTGCTGCGGGACGCTCGGCGACATCTCGGACCGGACGACCCGCACACACTCGCCATCGTCAGTACGCAGGCGGCCTTCGCGTCCCGAGCCGGCCGAACCGGTGAAGCGCTGGCGGCTTTCACCCGGCTGGTGGTCGACCGCAGCCGCGTCCTCGGTACCGACCACCCCCACGTCGTGCACTCCCGTCTGCAGAAGTGCCAGGCGCTGATCGCCGAGGGCCGGACGGGGGAGGCGGCCGAGGAGCTCATCCGGATCCTCCACGACGCGCAGCGTGTCCTGGAACCGGGGCACCGCCACATCAACAGCGCCAGGAGCATGCTCGACCGCCTTCGGCAGAGCTGACGGGGCTCCTTCCCCGGCGACGCCCGCTCGGCAACACCCGGTGCGGTGTCACCGAACCGCCGACGGCCGCGTGATGCGCGGCGTTTTCCCGTCCGGCGCGGTCGTCCCTTTACCCGGAATGCGATTTCGGCAAGGTCTGCCGGGATTTCTGGCGCCGCGAGTCGACAGGCGTGCGCAGACGCCGACTCCGGTCGTCGAACCGCATTTCCCGCAGCACCAGGCGTTTTCGAAGTCGCCGTTCCCGAGTCCGTGATCCAGGTCGGGAAACCACCGGCCCGGCCCGGCGACTTCCAGGCCCGGATCGCGTCCCGCCAAGTGGTGGAGGAATCCGGACCACCTCGCTCCGGAGGCCGCCTTCACGGCGGTCACCGTCGAGGTTCCTCAGTCGGCTTCGATGCTGCTCCAGGCCGCTGGAGCGGCCTCTGCCCAGGCGTCGGCCCTGCAGGGGTGTGTGACCTGCGGAGTCGCGAACTCCACATCGCTACACCATGTCGCGGGACGCGACCCGGGCCCGACCTGTCGATCCGCCGCAGGAACGACGGTCCGAGGAGAGGCGGACGGCTTTTCCGCCGCCCCGGACGAGGATCGCCTCCGTCGCCCCCTCCGACGGGGGAACCCGGCGCGCCGGGGAATCCGGCGACGACCTCTCCGAGCCGTCCGTCCCCGGACGCCCCGGCGGCATCGCGGCGCCCGGGCCCACCGGTGCGGCTCTGCGGGTCAGCGCCGGTCCACGTCATGAATTCCGCCGCCCGATCGACATGGCTCCCTTTCGGAGAGAGGAACACCGGCACACGCGATCGCGCGGTTCATTCCGCCCCGTTTCCTGCAGGGCCGTTCCTGTCGGGGAACTGCACGGGGACGACGACCCGAGCCCGTTCGCGACCGTGTTGTTGCAACGCATCTGGAATGTCGTGTGCGCGTCACGCCTATCGGTCACGTCACGCGCGCAAGGGCCCGTCGGAAACATCAGGAGAACCTCGGGATGCCCGCCGGATCCCCATCGGATCCCCGGGGAAGAGAGGAAAAGCACACGCGTGACGGCCGTCTCCCGGGCAACGGGAGGACAGGGCGGCCTGCTTCACGGCGGAGCGTTCGTACTCCCCCTCGGGGGGCTCCGCGGGTCGCGCACGCGTCCGCCGCCCCGAGTCGGCCGGGCGGCCACCGCGCCCCTGCCCGTGCACCCGGCCCCGGAGGCACTTCACGACCGCCTCGCCCCGACGGCCCCGGACTCCCGCCGCCCGCCCACCCGCGCTGGGGGCCGCACACCGCACGCATGCCGTGGACGGGCCGGGGGCCGGCACGAGCCGGCCCCGTACATGCGAGAAGCCCCTCCTGACCACCTTTTCGCAGGTCAGGGGGGCTCTCACCAGGTGGAGCCTAGGGGAGTCGAACCCCTGACATCCGCCATGCAAAGACGGCGCTCTACCAACTGAGCTAAGGCCCCTCACGGGATACGTCCACCCGGAAGCGCGGCATCCCGGCGGGCGTCGTCGACCAGACTACCCGGTCGCCCCCGCTATCTCCCAACAAGATTGGGGGTCCCCGCGGACGACCACGCTCCGTAAGATGCACGGCGTGGTTCGCGACAGCGAAGCACGTTTCTTGGGGAAGCGATGGGGAGACGCAATGGACGCCGCACAGCAGGAAGCCACCGCGAGAGCGCGGGAACTGCAGCGGAACTGGTACGGGGAGCCGCTGGGGGCGCTCTTCCGTAAGCTCATCGACGACCTGGGCCTCAACCAGGCGCGTCTTGCGGGGGTACTGGGACTGTCCGCACCGATGTTGTCCCAGCTGATGAGCGGTCAGCGGGCCAAGATCGGAAATCCGGCCGTCGTGCAGCGCGTGCAACTGCTGCAGGAGCTCGCCGGACAGGTGGCGGACGGAAGCGTCAGCGCCGCCGAGGCGATCGAACGCATGGAGGAGATCAAGAAGTCGCAGGGGGGCTCGGTGCTGAGCAACACCACGCAGACGACCAGCAGTTCCGGAGCGCCCACCGTCAAGCGCGTGGTCCGCGAGATCCAGTCGCTGCTGCGCTCGGTGTCCGCCGCCGGCGACATCCTCCAGGCCGCGGACACTCTCGCCCCGACCCACCCCGAACTGGCAGAGTTCCTCCGGGTGTACGGGGCGGGCCGCACCTCCGACGCGGTCGCGCACTACCAGTCCCACCAGAACTGACCCGCTCGAAGGCCCCTTGACCAGGGGGACTCAGCGGGTTCGGCACCGCGCCGGAGGGCACAGGAGCGGACAAAGAACCCGAGGCCACCCGGATCCCGGGACGTGCCGCGGGTCACAGGGGGAGGAGCAGCGCACAGCGATGGGTGAGGTCTTCGCCGGCCGGTACGAACTGGCCGACCCGATCGGCCGCGGTGGCGTCGGCGCCGTCTGGCGCGCCTGGGACCACCGCCGCCGCCGGTACGTGGCCGCCAAGGTCCTGCAGCAGAGCGACGCGCACTCCCTGCTGCGCTTCGTCCGCGAGCAGGCCCTGCGGATCGACCACCCGAACGTGCTCGCCCCCGCCAGCTGGGCCGCCGACGACGACAAGGTCCTGTTCACGATGGACCTCGTCACCGGCGGCTCACTGGTCCACCTCGTCGGGGACTACGGCCCCCTGCCCCCGGCCTTCGTGTGCACGCTCCTGGACCAGCTGCTGGCGGGCCTGGCGGCCGTGCACGCGGAGGGCGTCGTCCACCGGGACGTCAAACCCGCCAACGTGCTCCTGGAGGCCACCGGCACCCGGCGGCCCCGGCTGCGGCTGTCCGACTTCGGCATCGCCATGCGCCTGGGCGAGCCGCGTCTGACGGAGACCAACCTCGTGGTGGGGACGCCGGGTTACCTCGCTCCGGAGCAGATGATGGGCGCCGAGCCGGACTTCCCGGCCGACCTGTTCGCCGCCGGCCTGGTCGCCCTGTACCTGCTGGAAGGCGCCAAGCCGGACGCCAAGGCACTCATCCAGTACTTCGCCGAGCACGGCACCCCGGGAGCCCCCACGGGCATCCCCGAACCGCTCTGGCAGGTCGTGGCAGCGCTGCTGCAGCCCGATCCCGAGGCGCGTTTCCGTACGGCGACGGGAGCCCGCAAGGCGCTCGCCGCCGCCGCGGAACTCCTGCCGGAACCGGGGCCCGACGACGAACTGATCGAGGTCTTCGACCAGATCGGCCCCCTGCCGCCGGGCTTCGGCCCGGACGGCCCCGACCGCCCCGCCCGGCGAGGGACCGGAGCCGGGACCGGGACGGACACGGGACCAGGAGCAGCGGCCGGGGCCGAGCCCGGAGTCGGGACGACGGGCGTCGGGACAGGCTTCGGGGCCGCTGCCGGAACCGGGACCGGAGCAGACGGCCGGCCCGGAGCCGGAACAGGGGCAGGGGCAGGGGCAGAAGCCCACCCCGGAGCCGGGACAGGAGCCCGGAGCGGGAGCGGGACAGGAGCCGGGACCGGCGGGGAGCGCCGGCACGGCCTCCAGGGCCCCCCGCCACCCCTCCCGGCGCACCCGGCGCCCCCGGGGAGCGGCACCGGCAGCAGCGCCACCCCCGTGACCGGAACGGGCACGCCTGCGGGCGCCGGCACGGGCTCGGGATCCGGCACAGGCGTGGGCGCGGGCTACGGGTCCGGCCCGGTGTCCGGTACCGGTGCGGGCGACAGCCCCGGCGCCGCTCTCTCCACGGGGCCCGAACCGGCGCCCGAGGCGGCCGGTCCCGGATCCGGATCCCACGTGGCGGCCGGTCCCGGGTTCGGATCCCCGTCCGCCTCCGGGACCCGCTCCGTCCCCGGCCCAGGGGCCAGCGCCGGCTACCCACCCCCCGGCCCGCCGTCCGGAGCCGGCTACGGCGCCCCCGGATCCGCCGCCGCCTCCGGCCACGCCGCCCCCGGGGCCGCCTACGGTCCCGACCATGCCCCGGGAGCCCTCTACCTACCGGGTCACGGTCCCGACCCGCACCCCGGCCCGCCTCCCGGAGCCGCCCCCGAACCCGTGCCCGGCGCCACGCCGTCCGCTTCGGCGGTCCACCCCGCTCCGGCCCCCGGCTTCACACCGCCGCCCCGGCCCGGCACCGGCACGGACACCCCGCCCTCCGTTCCCCACCCCCCGGCGGATCCGCCCCCGTTCTTCGCCTCGCCGTCGTCCCCGCCCCGGCACCCGGCACAGACACCGACACCGCCCACCGCGCAGGCACCCGCGCCGGGGCACGTCCCCGCTCCTTCACCGCACCACCCCGCCCGGCCCTACGGTCACCCCGCTCCGGCCCGCCTCCCCGAAGCCGAGGCCGAGGCCGGGGGCGGGGCCGCCTTCGCCCTGCCTCCGCACCGGTACGGCCACCCGGCGGGCGACACGTCGACCGCGTCGTACACCGCCCGGGACCCGCGCGTCGCCCCCGCCCCCGGTCCCCTCACCATGCCCGCACCCGCACCGGGATCCGCCTCTCCGGAACGTGCGCCACGGCACGGGTCCCGCTCCGCGCGGGCCCGGCGCCGACGGGCGGGACCACCCGCCCGTGTGGCGGTGCCGTTGCTGCTGCTCGCGCTGGTCTGCTACGCCGTGGGCTTCTGGGCGCTGGCCCGGGTCTGAGCCGCCGCGGAGGCGGACGCGGTCGCCGCCGCTCGGCGGCGGGCCGCGATCGTCCAGGCTCCGAGCAGGACCAGCAGCAGGGTCCCCGCGCCGATCCCGCCGGCGGCGAGCGCCTTCATCGCCGGCCCGCCCCCTGCCGCCGGGCCACCGGTCGTGCCGGCCGCGCCGGCCGCGCCGGCCGGCAGGCCGCCGGTGAGGCTGCCTGCGGCGGCCGCGGCCTGCCGGTCCCGGTCGGTGACCTGGAAGATGTCCTCGGGTGTGGACCCTCCGGCGTACCCGGGCCCGGGCTGCCCCGGGGCGCCCTCGACCCGTACGCGCAGGGTCAGCGCGAACGCCCCGTCGCCGTAGCGCTCGGCGACCCGGTCCGACAGGTGCAGGGCGAGGTAGTAGAAGCCCGCGAACCGCATGCCGCCGACGGCGTCGCGGACGGCGTAGCGGTTGCGGTAGGCGACCGGGGGGAGGGCGGCCAGGGCAGCCGACTTCTGACTGCCGCCGTAGTTCGCCGTCGCGTCCGCGACGGGCGCGCGCACGGGGTTGTACAGCGACAGCCCCAACGCACCGGCGACGAGTCCGGACCCGCCCCGCCGCGTGCTGCCCAGCTCGGCCGTCGCCGACAGCTGCTGCCCCCAGTCGACGGGCACCTTGTAGAACAGGGTCTGGCCGGGGGCCGCGGCAGCGCTCCACACGCCCTGCCCCACCGGCGCCGCCGTGACGAAACCGGCTCCGCCCCCGAGTTCGCGGGGCGTGCCGGACTGCGGCGCGGGCGAGGCGGAGTTCCAGGCGTCGGGCGCGCTCGTCGGGCCGGGCTCCTGGAGGGCGGGTTCGGCGGCCGCGGTGAGTTCCAGGTCGAAGCTGTCGTCGGCGGCGGCCGAGGACGACGTCCTCAGGCGTTCGACGACGACGTAGTAGGTGCCCGCGTCCCGGCAGGCGGACCGGCCGCTGTCGGCACCGCGCGTGCCCCACGCCGTGATCGGCCGGGCACTGCGCGCGGCGCCGAAGCTCGCGGTGTCGGTGGAGCAGTAGTGGCTGTCGGCGTCCTGCAGGGCGACCCGGATGCCGTCGGTGACGGCGACGTCGGAGCCCGGCGGGGGGACGGCGGTGACGGCGACGTACGCCGTCGACGCGGCCTCCAGGTCGAGGCGGTAGTAGGTCTTGCCGCTCGGTGGGAGGGTGGAGCGGTAGCTGCCGCCGGGTTCGACGAGGCCCGCGTCGGCGGAGTCGGCGGCGCCGGCGAGGGTGCGGTCCGCCGGGTCGAAGGCGTAGCCGCTGCCGTTCGCCGTCCCGGCCGCGGCGGCCGGGAGTCCGGGCAGTGCGGCGACCGCGCCGAACACGGCTGCGGCGACGGCCACGCGGATCGTTGCCCTCGGCGTACGCCGCCCCATGACGCGCCACCCCCTCGCGACCGCTGCTGCACAAAACCCCGACCGCGGCGGCGGTCGGGGTCTGTTTCAGATCGTGGTGTCGGTACTCACGAACCCGTGGGCACGGAGTCAGTCGCCTCCGTCCACAGATCCTGCTCGGCGCGATCCGCCTGGATCTGGCGGTACACGAGGAGCCCGCCGATGGCGGCCAGTGCGACCAGGAGAAGCTTCTTCACCGCGCGACCTCGTCTTTCTTGACGTAGGGGACCTCTGGCGCCCGACTATACACACCGACCGATACCGATCGGTGACCTGGATCCGGGCTTCAACTGGCCCCCCGCGCACCGCACTCGAAGCGGACGACACCCCTCCGACCAGGCCCGCTCCGCCCGTTCCCGAGGCCCGTGCCTCCATCCGGGTGGTGTTGCCGGGAACATCGACGCGCCACGGGCGTCGGTCCCCCACTTCGCGACCTCCATACACATCATGAGGAAAGTACGCAAATCGCCCAACCCGAAAGTGAGGGAATCATGTCCCGGAACCAGGTCAGGACGCTGTGGACCGTCATCGCCGCCGCCTTCGTCGCGCTGTTCACGGCGCTCGGGCTGATCACCACGACCGCCGCGGCGGCGGTAACCCGGAACGAGCCGGCGCGCAACAGCGACCCCGAGGGCGCCGAGAGCCCAGAGGTGACGATCCCCGCACAGTCCCCCTGGTCCTGGACCTGGTCCCATGCCCGCGCCCTGCCACCTACCATGAAGCAGCGCATCCGCGCCGAGGCCCACGGCACGTCCCCCCACTGCCGGCACCGCCCGCTCGCCGACACGGCCTCCGACACCGCCTCCGACGCCCCTGACGCCTCTGGCGCCTCCCGCGACACGCCGCCCCGGACCGAGCCCGCTCTCCCTCTGCAGCGCTGAGGCGCAGCCCCCACCCTGTACACGGACGGCGACTTGCGTACAGCAGTCCTGCACGCGGAAAACGGCCCGGCCGCTCGACAGAGCGCCGGGCCGTCGCCGTGTGCCCCTCTCCGACGAGCGACCGCCTCGTGAAGCGGGCCGGGCGGCGTCCGCCGCACCACGGTGCGGCTCGCCCGGCACACCTGCGGCACCCTGCCGGCCTTTCTGAAGGTGCACCCCAAGGTCGCTCAGGCGATCCTGCGGCACAGCCGGACCAGCATGACCCGGACGTCTGCACCCACGAGGTCGGCGACGGTGAGCGCGAGGCGGTGGGATGCTCGCCGGACTCCTGGAAGATCCACTCGTCGGCTGATGTCGGCCACGGATGCCGAAGACCCCCGGTCGATGCCGACCGGGGGTCTTCGTGCTGGTGGGGCTAACAGGATTTGAACCTGTGGCCTCATCCTTATCAGGGATGCGCTCTAACCAACTGAGCTATAGCCCCGCCGCGCTCTGCGGTGCGTGTCCCGCGCGCTGACTCCTGAAGATTAGCGCACGACCGTGGCAGTCCCAAAATCGATATGCGTGGGGGTCTCACTCGTCCTCGGCGAGGGTCAGCTCGACGCCGCCCACGAAGCCCGCGGAGAGGTTGTAGATGAAGGCGCCCAGGGTCGCGAGGGCCGTCGCGAGGACGACGTCGATCACCGCGATGATCGTGGTGAACATCAGGACGTGGGGCAGGGACAGGAACGCCTGCAGGTCGAAGCCGTTCGACTCGTTCGAGCCGGTCGCCTCCGAGATCGTGCCGCCGACCGTGGAGAACACACCCATGGCGTCCATGACCATCCACAGCACCGCGGACGCCACGATCGTGCAGATGCCCAACGCGATGGAGAGCAGGAAGCTGACCTTCATCACCGACCACGGGTCGGCCTTGGCGACGCGCAGCCGCGCCTTGCGGACGCGGGGCGTGGTGCGGGCGCCGGTGCGCGGCCGCCGGACCGCGCCGCTCTGGGCGGCGTTCTGGGCGGCGTTCTGCGCACCGGCCTGCGCGGCGGTCGGGTAGGCCTGCGGCGGGTGGTAGGGCCCCGTGGGCTGCTGCGGCTGCCGTTCCCCCGGCAGCGGTGATGCCCCCTGCCCCGCCGCCGCTTGCGTCTGCGGGCCTCGGGTGTCCGTCACAGGTCCCCCCTGGGATCCATGCATGTCAGGCGAGTCGGCCGCAGGCGGCTTCACCGCTTTGAGATTGGTGGTGTGCGGGTCGCTCGCATACGCGGCGGAGCCACGGCCGCCGCCGTCCGCCTCCGTACCGGTACCGGTCGGCCCGGCGCCCGTGGCTCCGCTCACGATGACTCTCTCCTCGTCCTACTCGGCCGAGGGCGCCTCACCCTCGTCCGTACCGGCGGCAGCGGCCTCCTCGACGGTCTCGTCCACGGCCACGTCGCCGTCGACTTCCTCCGCCTCGCGCCCCGCCTCGGCGTTTCGGGCGATGCCGACCACGGCATCGCGCTTGCCCAGATTGATCAGTTGGACGCCCATGGTGTCACGGCCCGTCTCCCTGACCTCGTTGACTCGCGTGCGAATCACGCCGCCCGAGAGCGTGATGGCGAGGATCTCGTCGTTCTCCTCGACCACCAGCGCGCCGACCAGTGAGCCGCGGTCCTCCACGATCTTGGCGGCCTTGATGCCGAGGCCACCGCGACCCTGGACGCGGTACTCGTCGACGCGGGTCCGCTTCGCGTACCCACCGTCGGTGGCGGTGAACACGAACGTACCGGGTCGAACGACATTCATCGAGAGGAGTTCGTCTCCCTCACGGAAACTCATGCCCTTCACACCCGACGTCGCCCGCCCCATCGGCCGCAGCGTGTCGTCCGTCGCGGTGAACCTGATCGACTGCGCCTTCCTGCTGATGAGCAGCAGATCGTCGTCGGCCGAGACCAGTTCGGCCCCGATCAGCTCGTCGTCCGAGCCGTCCTCCCGCTCCCGGAGGTTGATGGCGATCACACCGCCCGAGCGGGGGGAGTCGTAGTCCTTCAGCGGCGTCTTCTTCACCAGGCCGGCCTTGGTCGCCAGGACCAGGTACGGCGCCGCCTCGTAGTCCCGGATGGCGAGGATCTCCGCGATGGCCTCGTCGGGCTGGAAGGCCAGCAGGTTCGCCACGTGCTGGCCGCGCGCGTCCCGGCCGGCGTCCGGCAGCTCGTAGGCCTTCGCCCGGTACACCCTGCCCTTGTTGGTGAAGAACAGCAGCCAGTGGTGGGTCGTGGAGACGAAGAAGTGGTCGACGATGTCGTCTTCCTTCAGCTTCGTGCCGCGCACGCCCTTGCCGCCGCGCTTCTGCGCCCGGTAGTCGTCGGCCTTGGTGCGCTTGACGTAGCCGCCTCGGGTGACCGTGACGACGATGTCCTCCTCGGCGATCAGGTCCTCGATGGACATGTCGCCGTCGTAGGGCACCAGCATCGTCTTGCGGTCGTCGCCGTACTTCTCGACGATCGCCGCCAGTTCCGCGCTGACGATGCCGCGCTGGCGGACCGGCGAGGCCAGGATCTCGTTGTACTCGTTGATCTTCGCCTGGAGCTCGTCGTGCTCCTGGACGATCTTCTGCCGCTCCAGCGCGGCCAGGCGGCGCAGCTGCATCTCGAGGATGGCGTTCGCCTGGATCTCGTCGATCTCCAGGAGCCCCATCAGGCCGGTACGCGCGACCTCGACGGTCTCACTGCGCCGGATCAGCGCGATGACCTCGTCGATGGCGTCCAGGGCCTTGAGCAGGCCGCGCAGGATGTGGGCCCGCTCCTCGGCCTTGCGCAGCCGGAAGCGCGTGCGGCGGACGACGACCTCGATCTGGTGCGTCACCCAGTGGCGGATGAACGCGTCCAGCGACAGGGTGCGCGGCACTCCGTCGACCAGCGCCAGCATGTTGGCGCCGAAGTTCGTCTGCAGGTCGGTGTGCTTGTACAGGTTGTTCAGGACGACCTTGGCGACCGCGTCCCGCTTCAGCACGATCACCAGGCGCTGGCCGGTGCGCGACGACGTCTCGTCGCGGACGTCCGCGATGCCGCCGATCCGGCCGTCCTTCACCAGGTCGGCGATCTTCTGCGCCAGGTTGTCCGGGTTCACCTGGTACGGCAGCTCGGTGACCACCAGGCACTGGCGGTTCTGGATCTCCTCGACCTCGACCACCGCGCGCATGGTGATGGAGCCGCGGCCGGTGCGGTAGGCCTCCTCGATGCCCTTGCGGCCCACCACCAGCGCGCCGGTGGGGAAGTCCGGGCCCTTGATCCGCTCGATCAGCGCGTCCAGGAGCTCCTCGTGCGAGGCCTCCGGGTTCTCCAGGTACCACTGGGCGCCGGACGCGACCTCGCGCAGGTTGTGCGGCGGGATGTTGGTGGCCATGCCGACCGCGATGCCGGCCGAGCCGTTGATCAGCAGGTTCGGGAAGCGGGACGGCAGGACGGTCGGCTCCTGCGAGCGGCCGTCGTAGTTGTCCGTGAAGTCGACGGTCTCCTCGTCGATGTCGCGGACCATCTCCATCGACAGCGGCGCCATCTTGCACTCGGTGTAGCGCATCGCCGCCGCCGGGTCGTTGCCCGGGGAGCCGAAGTTGCCGTTGGAGTCCACCAGAGGCATCCGCATCGCCCACGGTTGGGCGAGGCGGACCAGCGCGTCGTAGATGGAGGAGTCGCCGTGCGGGTGGTAGTTGCCCATGACGTCGCCGACGACGCGGGCGCACTTGTAGAAACCGCGCTCGGGACGGTAGCCGCCGTCGTACATCGCGTACAGCACGCGGCGGTGGACGGGCTTGAGACCGTCCCGCACGTCCGGCAGCGCACGCGAGACGATGACGGACATCGCGTAGTCGAGGTACGAGCGCTGCATCTCGGTCTCGAGCCCGACGGGCTCGACACGCATGGCGGTCTCGGCGCCCTCGGCAGGCGTGACTGGAGTGTTCTCGTCGGCCATTGCTGGTGAAGATCCTTCCTGGTGCGGTCAGCTGAGACCGACTCAGATGTCGAGGAAGCGGACGTCCTTGGCGTTGCGCTGGATGAACTGGCGGCGTGCCTCGACGTCCTCGCCCATCAGGACCGAGAACAGGTCGTCGGCCTGGGCGGCGTCGTCCAGGGTGACCTGGCCGAGCACGCGGTGCTCCTGGTCCATGGTGGTCACGCGCAGCTCCTCGGCGTTCATCTCGCCGAGGCCCTTGAAGCGCTGGATCGAGTCCTCCCTGATCCGCTTGCCGCGCTGACGCCCCATCTCCAGCAGCGCGTCGCGCTCGCGGTCGGAGTAGGCGTACTCGATGTCGTCCTTGCCCCACTTGATCTTGTACAGCGGAGGACGGGAGAGGAACACGTGCCCGGCCTCGACCAGCGGGCGCATGAAGCGGAACAGGAACGTCAGCAGCAGCGTGTTGATGTGCTGGCCGTCGACGTCGGCGTCCGCCATCAGGATGATCTTGTGGTAGCGGAGCTTGGCGATGTCGAAGTCCTCGTGCACACCGGTGCCGAAGGCGGAGATCAGCGCCTGGATCTCCTGGTTCTGCAGGATCTTGTCGATCCTGGCCTTCTCCACGTTGAGGATCTTGCCGCGGATCGGGAGGATCGCCTGGTACTCCGGGTTGCGGCCGGACTTGGCCGAGCCGCCGGCGGAGTCGCCCTCGACGATGAAGATCTCGCACTTGGTCGGGTCGTTGGACTGGCAGTCCGACAGCTTGCCCGGCAGGGACGCGCTCTCCAGCAGGCCCTTGCGGCGGGTGAGGTCGCGGGCCTTGCGGGCCGCCACGCGCGCGGTGGCCGCCTGGATGCCCTTGCGGACGATGTCCGCGGCCTCGACCGGGTTCCGGTCCAGCCAGTCGTTGAGGTGCTCGTAGACCGCCTTCTGCACGAAGGTCTTGGCCTCCGTGTTGCCCAGCTTGGTCTTCGTCTGGCCCTCGAACTGCGGCTCGCTCAGCTTGACCGAGATGATCGCGGTCAGACCCTCACGGATGTCGTCACCGGTGAGGTTGTCGTCCTTCTCTCGCAGCAGCTTCTTGTCGCGCGCGTACTTGTTGATCAGGCTCGTGAGGGCCGCGCGGAAGCCCTCCTCGTGCGTGCCGCCCTCGTGGGTGTGGATGATGTTCGCGAAGGAGTACACGCCCTCGCTGTAGCCGCTGTTCCACTGCATCGCGACCTCGAGGGACAGGCTCTTGTCCTTGTCCTCGGCCTCCAGATCGATCACCGTGGGGTGGACGACCTCTCCCTTGCGGGAGTTGAGGTACTTCACGAAGTCGACGATGCCGCCCTCGTAGTGGTACGTGACGGTCTTGACCTCGGCCTTCTCGTCGGCGCCCGCCTCGTCCGCGCCGCTGGTCGCCTTCGCCGACTCGCGCTCATCGGTGAGTCTGATCGTCAAACCCTTGTTGAGGAACGCCATCTCCTGGAAACGCCGCGACAGCGTCTCGAAGGAGTACTCGGTGGTCTCGAAGATGTCCGGGTCGGCCCAGAAGGTGACCGAGGTACCGGTCTCGTCGGTCGCCTCGTGCTGGTCGAGCGGGGCCGTCGGGACGCCCAGCTTGTAGTCCTGCGTCCAGCGATGGCCGTCGGTCCTGATCTCGACGGCGACCTTCGAGGACAGCGCGTTCACGACGGACACGCCCACGCCGTGCAGACCGCCGGAGACCGCGTAACCGCCGCCGCCGAACTTGCCGCCCGCGTGCAGCACGGTCAGCACGACCTCGACGGCCGGCTTGCCCTCGGAGGGCACGATGCCCACGGGGATGCCGCGGCCGTTGTCGACGACGCGCACGCCGCCGTCGGCGAGGATCGTCACGTCGATGGTGTCCGCGTAGCCGGCCAGCGCCTCGTCGACGGAGTTGTCGACGACCTCGTACACCAGGTGGTGCAGACCGCGCTCACCGGTGGAGCCGATGTACATACCGGGTCGCTTGCGGACCGCGTCCAGACCCTCGAGGACGGTGATGGCGCTGGCGTCGTACGAGGCCGCCGCGACCTCGCTGTTCGAGGGGAGGTCGCCCGCGGCGGTCGCGCCTTCGTCGGTGGACGGGAAGTTCTCGTTGGGGTTGCCGGAATCGGCCACGAAGCGCCCTTTCTGGCACAGCACGAGCCGGGCTCGTCGGCGGGTTGCCGGAGCGGCTGCGGCATGTTGCGTTGGTAAGCCTTGATCAGCGTTGCTCAGCGTTTCCCGGGCGGTCCCCACGATGGGGCGGGATTGTCTTCCAGTCTACCGGTAGCACTGACACTGATGGGGGTTTGCCGGTCCCTGAGTCCGCATGTGCCGCCCTCAACCGGTCTCGGCCTACTCCCGATATACGGATGGGGGCTCCAAGAGGCTCACAGCGGCACTCAGCGCTTCGGGCTGTCAACCCTTCGCTACTCCCGGGTCAGGTTCCGGGGCGCGCCCCGATTCGCCACCCTGTGCGACCCCCCGCACCCGGTCCGGATGTGACGTCGGTCACCCGTACGTGTCACCGGGTCCGCGACCGCCCGGAGCGCGCAGGGGACCGTACCGGCGCGCCGGTACGCCGGGGCCCTGCACCCGGATCATGCGGACCCGTCCCTGTCCCAGATCCTCGTTGAGCCGTGCCACCAGCTGCGGAGCCAGCAACCGCAGGTTCGTCGCCCACGCCGTGGAGTCGCAGCGCACGAACAGCACCCGCTCGTCCTCGTCGTACCGCTCCGGCACGCAGTGCTTGGCCACGTCCTCCCCGACGATCTGCGGCCAGCGGCCCATCACCCCGCCCACCGCCGCGGGCGCCTCCCAGCCCCGCTCGGTGATCAGCCGGTTGATCGCGGCCCCCAGCGCCATCGGGTCCCGCCCGTCCGCCCGCGCGCCCGACCGCAGCCCCCCGCGCCGTGCCTGCCGCTTCTGCCGCACCGCGTCGCCCCGCGCCCGCGCCGCCTCCTTCGCCGCCCGCAGCGCCACCCGCGCGAGATCGACACCCGAGGGCTCGCGCGCCTCGCCCCGGACCGGCTCGTCGCCGCTCATACGCGCTCCACCGCCCCGCCCGACACCGCGTACCGCGCCCCGCTCAGCACCTGCGGCACGTCGTCGTCGACGGCGGCCGTCACCAGCACCTGCTCACCGGGCGCCACCAGCTCCGCCAGCCGCTCCCGGCGCCGCGCGTCCAACTCGGCGAAGACGTCGTCCAGGATCAGCACCGGCTCGTTGCCCTCGGCCCGCAGCAGGTCGTAGGAGGCCAGCCGCAGCGCCAGGGCGTACGACCAGGACTCGCCGTGCGAGGCGTACCCCTTCGCGGGCAGCTGGCCGAGCTTGAGCACCAGGTCGTCGCGGTGCGGCCCCACCAGCGTCACCCCGCGCTCGACCTCCTGCCTGCGGGCGTCCGCCAGCGCCGCCATCACCTGGGCGAACAGATCCTCCCGGCTCACCGCCTCCCCCGGCGCCGACGGCCTGTACTCCAGCTGGAGCGGTCCCCCGCCCGGCGCCAGTTGCTCGTACGCCTTGTCGGCCAGCGGCTGGATCGCCGCGATCAGGTCGAGCCGCTGCGCGAGCAGCTCGGCACCCGCCCGCGCCAGGTGCTGGTCCCACACGTCCAGGGTGGACAGGTCCATCGAGCGCCCGCCGTGCCGCCGGGCCAGCGCGGCGCTCTTCAACAGGGTGTTGCGCTGCTTGAGCACCCGCTCGTAGTCCGAGCGCACGCCCGCCATGCGCGGCGACCGCGCGGTGATCAGCTCGTCGAGGAAGCGGCGCCGCTCCCCAGGATCGCCCTTCACCAGCGCGAGGTCCTCCGGGGCGAACAGGACCGTCCGCACGATCCCCAGTACGTCACGCGGCCTGACCTGCGACGACCTGTTGATACGGGCCCGGTTCGCCTTGCCCGGGTTCAGCTCCAGCTCCACCAGCTGCCGGCGCTCGCCCTGCCGGACCTGCGCCCGGATCACGGCCCGGTCGGCGCCCACGCGGACCAGCGGCGCGTCGGAGGCCACCCGGTGGCTGCCGAGGGCGGCGAGATAGCCGACCGCCTCGACGAGGTTCGTCTTGCCCTGCCCGTTGGGGCCGACGAAGGCGGTGACGCCCGGGTCCAGCGGGACCTCGGCCCGGGCGTAGGAACGGAAGTCGGCCAGCGACAGATGCGTCACGTGCATGGTCGTTCGCCGACCTCCCCGGCGTTCAGGTGGTACTGCTGCGGATCGTTACTTCTTCTCGACCGCGTGGCCGCCGAACTGGTTCCGCAGCGCCGCGATCATCTTCATCTGGGGCGAGTCGTCCTGGCGGGAGGCGAACCGCGCGAACAGCGAGGCCGTGATCGCCGGCAGCGGAACCGCGTGGTCGACGGCGGCCTCCACAGTCCAGCGTCCCTCACCGGAGTCCTGTGCATAACCCCGGAGGTCGTCCAGGTGCTCGTCCTCGTCGAGGGCGTTCACCGCGAGGTCGAGCAGCCAGGAGCGGATGACGGTGCCCTCCTGCCAGGAGCGGAAGACCTCGCGGACGTTCTCCACGGAGTCGACCTTCTCCAGCAGCTCCCAGCCCTCGGCGTAGGCCTGCATCATCGCGTACTCGATGCCGTTGTGGACCATCTTCGCGAAGTGGCCCGCACCGACCCGACCCGCGTGTACCGCCCCGAAGTCGCCGTCCGGCTTGAGCGCGTCGAAGACGGGCTGCACCTTGGCGACGTCGTCCGCGCCGCCGCCGTACATCAGCGCGTAGCCGTTCTCCAGGCCCCACACGCCGCCGGAGACACCGCAGTCGACGAAACCTATGCCCTTGGCCGCCAGTTCCCGGGCGTGCCGCTCGTCGTCCGTCCAGCGGGAGTTGCCGCCGTCCACGACCACGTCACCGGGCTCCAGCACCTGCGCCAGCTCGTCGATCGTGGACTGGGTCGCCTCGCCGGCCGGGACCATCACCCACACCACACGCGGGCCGGAGAGCTTGCCCACAAGCTCCTCCAGGCTGTGGACATCGGCGAGATCCGGGTTGCGGTCGTATCCGACGACGGTGTGGCCCGCGCGGCGGATCCGCTCGCGCATGTTGCCGCCCATCTTGCCGAGGCCGACGAGACCGAGCTCCATCAGTTGTTTCCTTAGGTCGCTGTGTGGCGTGCGGGGCGCTCTCGCACCCCTGGGGCACCCTCGTACCCCTGTCCGAGCCTAAACCCGGACCGTCACGCACAGCTGTGGGCATACGCGCTCATACGTACACCCTCACCTGCGGGTTCTCCCACAGGCCGAGGCCTGTTGCGCACCGGCCTGTGGACAACCTCCAGGGAGCCCCGGGCCTCAGCCGCTCAGCCGCACCGGCATGATCAGGTACTTGTAGGCCGTGTCCGCCTCGGCGTCCACCGCCGGCTTGCCGGACAGCAGCGCGGGCTTGGTCGACGTCGTGAACGACAGCTGTGCCACGGGGGAGTCGATCGCGCTCAGACCGTCCAGCAGGAACGTCGGGTTGAAGGCGATCGAGATGTCGTCACCCTCCAGCTGCGCGTCCACCCGCTCCACAGCCTGTGCATCGTCACTGGAGCCCGCCTCCAGGATCAGCACACCCTGCTCGAAGCTGAGCCGCACCGGGGTGTTGCGCTCGGCGACCAGCGCCACGCGCTTGACGGCCTCCACGAACGGCGCGGTCTCGATGGTGGCCACGCTGTTGAACTCCGTGGGGAACAGCGTCCGGTACTTCGGCAGGTCGCCCTCCAGCAGACGTGTCGTCGTCCGCCGCCCGGCGCCCTCGAAGCCGATCAGCCCCTCGCCCGCACCCGAGCCCGACAGCGCCAGCGTGACGCTGTCGCCGGCGCCCAGTGACTTCGCGGTGTCCAGCAGTGTCTTGGCGGGCACCAGGGCGACCGCCGAGGCGTCCGGGTTCTCCGGCTTCCACAGGAACTCGCGGACCGCGAAGCGGTAGCGGTCGGTGGAGGCCAGCGTGACCGTGTCGCCCTCGATCTCGATGCGCACACCGGTCAGCACGGGCAGCGTGTCGTCCCGGCCCGCGGCGATGGCGACCTGCTGCACGGCGGCGGAGAAGACCTCGCCGGGGACGGTGCCCGTGGCGTTCGGCATCTGCGGCAGCGCCGGGTACTCCTCGACGGGAAGCGTGTGGAGGGTGAAGCGCGAGGAGCCGCAGACCACCGTCGCCCGTACACCGTCCGTGGAAATCTCCACCGGCCGGTTGGGGAGGGCGCGGGAGATGTCCGCGAGCAGCCGGCCCGAGACCAGGACGGTGCCGTCCTCCTCGACCTCGGCGTCGACGCTCACGCGGGCGGAGACCTCGTAGTCGAAGCTGGACAGGCTCAGCTGGCCGTCCTCGGCCTTCAGCAGCAGGCCGGCGAGCACAGGCGCCGGCGGACGGGCCGGGAGGCTGCGCGCCGCCCAGGCCACTGCCTCCGCGAGTACGTCGCGTTCCACCCGGATCTTCACCGTAAGCCGCCTCCTGCTGTTGCCGGCGCTTCTCGCCCTGCTTCGCCTTCGTCGTCTGTCCCGGTGTCGGCCGCCCCGGAGAGGGGAAGGACACCGGGGACCAGTCTGACGCACCGCAGTGACAGTAGGTGCCTCTCGGGGTCAAGTCGTGACGAGGGGCGGTCGGGCAGCTCGGGGCGAGTTGTGCACAGGTCCCGCTTCGAAACGGATTCCAGGCTCTCTCTAGTCGTTCGTAGTAGTAGGGCCTGTGGAAACCGTGGATAACCACGTTTGCCCAGCTCAGAGCGGGAATTTTGTCCACGGGCCCTGTGGGCGGAGACGGTGGACAACCGGGGGTCTCTGTGGAGAACGGAAAGTTCTGCACATCCCGTGCACAGGCCGAGGGCAGTTCTCCCCAGACCTGTCCCCAGCTTTACCCCGCTTTCCCACAGCCCAACCAGGCACCTTCTTGTGACGCCTTTCACTCCGGCCGGTGAGGAGCCGTGCCGGGTTGCCGAACAGTGGACAGAGATGTGGAGAAGCCACTGATCGCTGGGGACAACCGGTGGGAAGCTGTGAGTTGCTCGTGGACAACTTCGTGCACAGCTTGTGGATCGCCGCTTTGTCCACAAGCTGTGGACAACTTTTGTCCACGAATCCACATGCCGCTGACCTGCCCAGACGTCTCCCTGGTGGTCACCCTGTGGACGACGATCTGGAGAACTTCGCGGTCCCCAGTCTGTGGACGGAAGAAAGTGCCCCAATCTGTGGAGAAGAGCCGTAACCCCTCAGCTATTCGAACAGCGAGCGGCACGCCTGTGCCCCCGGCATCGAGCCGCCGCATGACGAAGGGCGCCTCCGGAACCCGTCCGGAGGCGCCCTCGGGCGCTGTGGGTGGCTTGCTCGGTGACTGGGTGACTGGGTGACTGGGTGACTCGGTGACTCGGTGCCCGGCGTGGCCGCGGGCAGCCGAGAGGACGGGCCGGTTCGGCCTTGCCGTGTGTGGCCGTGCCGCGGGTGGGCGGGGCGGCACGCCGTGGGCGCCGAGCCGTGAGCAGCCGTGCTGTGTGTTGCCGTGGGGGCGCCGCGTCAGCCGTTCTTGATGCGGTTGGTCAGCTCGGTCACCTGGTTGTAGATGGAGCGTCGCTCGGCCATCAGATTGCGGATCTTGCGGTCCGCGTGCATGACCGTCGTGTGGTCGCGCCCACCGAACAGCGCACCGATCTTCGGCAGTGACAGGTCCGTCAGCTCCCGGCACAGATACATGGCGATCTGCCGCGCGGTGACCAGGGCCCGGCCGCGGGAGGTACCGCACAGGTCCTCCACCGTCAGCCCGAAGTAGTCCGCCGTCGCGCTCATGATGGCCGTCGACGTGATCTCAGGCGCCGAGTCCTCGCCGCCGGGGATCAGGTCCTTCAGGACGATCTCTGTCAGGCCCAGGTCCACCGGCTGCCGGTTGAGCGACGCGAACGCCGTCACCCGGATCAGCGCGCCCTCCAGCTCGCGGATGTTGCGCGAGATGCGGGAGGCGATGAACTCCAGCACCTCCGGCGGGGCGTTCAGCTGCTCCTGCACCGCCTTCTTGCGCAGGATCGCGATCCGCGTCTCCAGCTCGGGCGGCTGGACGTCGGTGATCAGGCCCCACTCGAAACGGTTCCGCAGCCGGTCCTCCAGCGTCACCAGCTGCTTCGGCGGCCGGTCGGAGGAGAGCACGATCTGCTTGTTCGCGTTGTGGAGCGTGTTGAAGGTGTGGAAGAACTCCTCCTGCGTCGACTCCTTGTCCGCCAGGAACTGGATGTCGTCGACGAGCAGGATGTCCATCTCGCGGTAGCGCTTGCGGAAGCTGTCGCCCTTGCCGTCGCGGATGGAGTTGATGAACTCGTTGGTGAACTCCTCCGAACTCACGTACCGCACCCGCGTGCCCGGGTAGAGGCTGCGCGCGTAGTGCCCGATGGCGTGCAGCAGGTGCGTCTTGCCCAGCCCGGACTCCCCGTAGATGAACAGCGGGTTGTAGGCCTTCGCCGGCGCTTCCGCGACGGCGACCGCGGCGGCGTGCGCGAATCGGTTCGAGGCGCCGATGACGAACGTGTCGAAGAGGTACTTCGGGTTGAGCCGCGCGGTCGGCTCGCCCGGGCCGGCCGCCGGGGCCGGCTGCGCCGCCAGCGGCCCGGGAGCCCCGGTGGCCGGCAGGTTCGGGCCGACGGGGCCGCCGCGGTGCACGTGCCCGGAACCGGGCGGCGGCTCGGGCAGCTCGCGCCGGCCGCCGTCGCGCTGGTCGTAGTCGCGCTGGTCGTAGTCTCCGCGCGGGTGCTCGTACTCGCCGCGCGGGGCGTCGTAGTCCGGGCGCTGGTCGTAGGGCGGGCGCTCGGGCCGGTCCATGGACGGCGCCCGGTAGTCCTGCGGCGGCTTGCCGTAGGAGTCCTGCCCGCCGTAGGAGTCCTGAGAGGACGGCGAGGCGTACGGGTCTCGCTCGGGGAAGCCGAGCCGCTGCTGCTGCCAGCCGTAGTCGTCCTGCGCGGAACGCGGCCAGGCGCCCGGCTCGGGGCGCTGGTACTCCGAGGGGTAGGCCGGGCGGGCGGTCGGCAGCTGGTCGGGGCGGGAGCCCGGATGCTGGTCGTCGCCGCGGGACGGCAGGTGCTCGGCACGGTGGCGGCCGTAGCCCCCGTCGTAGGGAGCCTCGTACGGGGAGTCGTACGCGGGCAGCTCGGGCTGCTCGTCGTAGCGCTGCTGCTGCTGGGCCGGCGGCGCGGGCGGGGCCGGGGGCTCGCCCACGGAGTCGTCGACGGTGATCGCGATGCGGATCGGACGCCCGCACTCGCGGCTCAGGGTGTCGCTGACGATCGGGGCGAGCCTGCCCTCCAGCACGCCCTTCGCGAATTCGTTCGGCACGGCGAGGAGGGCGGTGTCGGCGACCAGCGCGAGCGGCTGGGTGCGCCGGAGCCAGCGCTCGTCCTTGGCCTCGACACCTTGGCCGCGTCCCTCACCGAGGAGCTTCTCCAGCACGTGTGGCCACACTGCGGCAAGATCGGCAGGTACGTCAGCCACAGGGCACGCTCTCTCGCAGGTCCCACGATCGTGTGATCCGGGACGGGTCGGGATGTAAATCGGTGTGGGTCGGGGACAAGGGAACGAATCGGAGTCCAGTCACGGTAGTCAGCGCGACGGGTACGGTTCAAGTCGTTGTCCCCAGCCTGTGGATAGTGTCTCCCGGCGCCCCCTGGTTTGACCGGATGGCGTAGCCGCGCGTACCGTAACCAGGTCGAGTTGTCGATGGCTGCTGCCGCCTGCCTCCGATGGGCACAGATCGCGTTCAAGGTGATCGGAAAGCGGTGCACTGAGGCGTGACTGCGAGCTACTCGTGGGCGCACGGTGACAGCCAGGACGGCACCCCGCCAACACCGATTTCTTTCTGGAGCCCCCGAGTGAGCAAGCGCACCTTCCAGCCGAACAACCGTCGTCGCGCGAAGACCCACGGCTTCCGGCTGCGTATGCGCACCCGTGCCGGCCGCGCGATTCTCGCGTCCCGCCGCAGCAAGGGTCGCGCCCGTCTGTCCGCCTGATCCCGATCAGGTCATGACGTCGTGCTGCCCACCGAGAACCGGCTGAGGCGGCGCGAGGACTTCGCGACCGCGGTACGACGGGGGCGCCGGGCCGGCCGCCCGTCCCTCGTCGTCCATCTTCGTAGCGGTGCCACGGACCCGCACGCGCCTGGGGAGAGCGCTCCTCCGACGCGTGCGGGTTTCGTCGTGAGCAAGGCCGTGGGCGGTGCGGTCGTCCGCAACAAGGTGAAGCGCAGACTGCGCCATCTGATGCGGGACCGGATCGCTCAGCTTCCCCCCGGTAGCCTGGTAGTGGTAAGGGCGCTACCCGGTGCGGGTGACGCCGACCATGTACATCTGGCCCGGGACCTGGATGCCGCCCTCGAGCGGCTGCTGGGAGGGGGCGCGCGATGAAGTACCCGTTGCTGGCTCTGATCAAGCTGTACCAGTGGACGATCAGTCCCCTGCTGGGGCCGGTCTGCAAGTACTACCCGTCGTGCTCCCACTACGGCTACACGGCGATCGACCGACACGGCGCGATCAAGGGAACGGCACTCACGGCCTGGCGCATTCTGCGGTGCAATCCGTGGTCGCTGGGCGGTGTGGACCATGTTCCGCCGCGCAAGCGCCCGCGGTGGCACGAAATGCTGCGTGACGCCTGGCGTGCACGCAGGGGCGGGACCTCCGCCGCCGAACCGGGCCCCGACGGGGACACCCCGCCGGGTCCGGCCGCAGAGACCTCGCCCCATGCCCAAGGAGCATGATTAGTGGACACGATTGCCAGCCTCTTCAGTTTCATCACCTGGCCCGTCTCCTGGGTCATCGTCCAGTTCCACGCGGTGTACGGTGCGATTTTCGGGCCTGACACCGGATGGGCCTGGGGTCTGTCCATCGTGTCCCTGGTGGTCGTGATCCGGATCTGCCTGATCCCACTCTTCGTGAAGCAGATCAAGGCGACCCGCGCGATGCAGACGCTCCAGCCGGAGATGAAGAAGATCCAGGAGCGCTACAAGAACGACCGGCAGCGTCAGTCCGAAGAGATGATGAAGCTGTACAAGGAGACGGGTACCAACCCGCTCTCCTCGTGCCTTCCCATCCTGGCGCAGTCCCCGTTCTTCTTCGCCCTGTACCACGTGCTCAACGGCATCGCGACGGGCAAGACGATCGGGGTCATCAACGAGGACCTCCTCGCCAGCGCCCGGCAGGCCCACATCTTCGGTGCCCCGCTCGCCGCGAAGTTCATGGACAGCCAGGCGAAGGTCGAGGCGCTGGGCGCCTCGCTCACCGACGTCCGGGTCGTCACCGCCATCATGATCGTCCTGATGTCGGCGTCGCAGTTCTTCACCCAGCGCCAGCTGATGACGAAGAACGTCGACACCACGGTGAAGACGCCCTTCATGCAGCAGCAGAAGATGCTGATGTACGTCTTCCCGGTCATGTTCGCCGTGTTCGGCATCAACTTCCCCGTCGGTGTCCTCGTCTACTGGCTGACCACCAACGTGTGGACCATGGGCCAGCAGATGTACGTCATCCACAACAACCCGACCCCGGGTTCCAAGGCTCAGGCCGCCTACCTGGAGCGCCTGTCCAAGCACGTCGCGCACCACGGCAAGACCCGCAACCGTCGCGAGAAGGCCATCGTCAAGGCCATCGTCACCAAGGGCCGCGACCGCAACGAGTTCGAGCGCAAGTTCATCAACGGCCTGAACAAGGCGGGCCTGGCGGCTCAGCCCGACGGGTCCGTGGTGATGGGCGAGGCCAAGGCCGCCGCTCAGACCGAGGACGGTACGGCGCAGGCGACCGCGAGCGAGACCCCGAAGCGGCAGCAGCCCAAGCGGCAGACGAAGTCCCAGCGTCAGTCGACCGCGTCGGCGCCGTCGGCGCCGTCCTCGCCGTCGCTGAGGAAGTCCGGCGAGCCGGAGGACGCCCAGCCCGACAGCGCGGCCAAGAAGCCTGCCTCCGGCACCCGCAGCAAGGCCCAGAGCGGGCAGCGCAAGGGTGGTCCGCAGCGCCCCAAGTCCCCGTCCAAGAAGTAAGAAGGAGCCCATCCCGTGACGGAAGGCACCACCTCCGCCGAGGGTGCAGACACCCTGACCCGCCTGGAGCAGGAAGGCGAGATCGCGGCGGACTACCTCGAGGGTCTGCTGGACATCGCCGACCTCGACGGCGACATCGACATGGACGTCGAGGGCGACCGTGCCTCCGTGTCGATCATCAGTGACACGGGCGGCCGCGACCTGCAGAAGCTGGTCGGCCGGGACGGCGAGGTGCTGGAGGCGCTGCAGGAGCTGACTCGGCTGGCCGTGCACCGGGAGACCGGCGACCGCAGCCGCCTGATGCTGGACATCGCCGAGTACCGCGCCACGAAGCGTGCCGAGCTGGCCGAGCTGGGTGCCAAGACGGCGGCCGAGGTCAAGAGCAGCGGTGAGCCCAAGCAGCTCAAGCCGATGACCCCGTTCGAGCGGAAGGTCGTGCACGACGCGGTCAAGGCGGCCGGCCTGCGCAGCGAGTCCGAGGGCGAGGAACCGCAGCGGTTCGTCGTCGTGCTGCCCAACTGATTCGGTACGTACGTATCCCTCCGGCCCCGTCTGTTGCGCAGACGGGGCCGGACTTTGTCAGCCTGTAGTTCTGGTGGTCGGCGCGGGTCGCGCTGATGCGGTACGGAAGGACGGTTCCCGTGACGGAGGCAGCGGAGCTCCCCCCTGCGCCCGAGCAGGCACGCGACGTATTCGGTGATCGCTTCACGGATGCGGTCCGGTACGCCGAGCTCTTGGCCGAGGCAGGAGTCCAGCGCGGGCTCATCGGCCCCCGCGAGGTGCCCCGCCTGTGGGAGCGGCACCTGCTGAACTGCGCGGTGCTCTCGGAGGTCGTTCCCGAGGGTGTCACCGTGTGCGACGTCGGCTCCGGTGCCGGCCTGCCCGGCATTCCCCTCGCCCTGGTCCGTGAGGACCTGAAGATCACGCTTCTGGAGCCGCTGCTGCGGCGCACCAACTTCCTCACCGAGGTCGTGGAACTGCTGGGGCTGGACCATGTGACCGTCGTCCGTGGCCGGGCCGAGGAGGTCATGGGCAAGCTGCCCCCCGTCCATGTGGTGACGGCCCGCGCCGTGGCACCGCTGGACCGCTTGGCCACCTGGGGCATCCCCTTGCTGCGCCCCTACGGTGAGATGCTCGCGCTCAAGGGTGACACCGCCGAGGAAGAGCTGAAGAGTGCCGCCACGGCGCTCAGCAAGCTGGGTGCGGTCGAGACGTCGATCCTGCATGTCGGCGAAGGCGTCGTGGATCCGCTGTCGACGGTCGTCCGGGTGGAGGTCGGGGAGAGCCCGGGCGGTGTACGTTTCGCGGCCAAGCGGGCGAAGGCAGCGCGTTCGGAGCGTACCCGCCGCCGTCGCTGATCGTCTCCGGCGCACCGGCGTACTCCACACAAGCTGCCCCGGCCGCGTATGACGGAGTGTCGCGACAGTTCGGCCTCGGCCGCTGTGCATCGTGTTTCACGTGAAACGTCGCTCATTGCTGCACGGCATCATCGGCCGGGGCCGCGCTGCGGCCGAACCCCGCGCCCGTAGACCCCTTGGCTCCCTGGACGAAGCGCGAGCCGCTCAAGCGCCATCCCTCGGGAGGGGCACGGAGATGTCCACAGAGGTGGATTTCTCCACAGAACGCAAGGGCTCACTGGCTCACGACCCCGAACACGTGCGAGGCTCTGTTCATTGCGAGCCTGAAGTCGAGGAGAGTGAATCCTTGCGGTCCGACGCCAACATCGCGGGACCGATGACCGATCCGGTCCCCGGTCCCCGCGCCGAGTCGCCAGGGGAGGATGTTTCACGTGAAACACCGCCCCCGATGGACGACACCCCGATCGGTCGTGCGGCCCAACTCGCGGTGGAGGCAATGGGCCGCGCCGGTGAAGGGCTGCCGCGCCCCGAACAGACCCGGGTCATCGTGGTGGCCAACCAGAAGGGCGGAGTCGGCAAGACGACGACAACCGTCAATCTCGCTGCCTCGCTGGCCCTGCATGGTGGACGCGTCCTGGTGATCGACCTCGACCCGCAGGGCAACGCGTCCACTGCCCTGGGGATCGACCACCACGCCGAGGTCCCGTCCATCTACGACGTACTGGTGGAGAGCAGGCCGCTCTCGGAGGTCGTCCAGCCGGTTGTCGATGTCGAGGGGTTGTTCTGTGCCCCGGCCACCATCGACCTCGCCGGTGCGGAGATCGAGCTGGTCTCCCTCGTGGCCCGCGAGAGCCGGCTGCAGCGGGCCATCCAGGCCTACGAGCAGCCCCTGGACTACGTCCTCATCGACTGTCCGCCCTCGCTGGGCCTGTTGACGGTCAACGCGTTGGTGGCGGGCCAAGAGGTGCTGATCCCGATTCAGTGCGAGTACTACGCGCTGGAGGGTCTGGGGCAGCTGCTGCGCAACGTCGACCTGGTGCGGGGCCATCTCAACCCCACGCTGCATGTGTCGACGATCCTGCTCACCATGTACGACGGCCGGACGCGTCTTGCGTCCCAGGTTGCGGACGAGGTGCGCAACCATTTCGGCGACGAGGTGCTGCGGACGAGCATTCCCCGCTCGGTCCGCATCTCCGAGGCGCCGAGTTATGGGCAGACGGTGCTGACCTACGATCCCGGATCGAGCGGTGCCCTCTCCTATCTTGAGGCGGCACGAGAGATCGCACTGAAGGGCGTCGGCGTCAGCTATGACACGACCCACGCCCACATCGGTGCTCAGAGCAACCCGAACATGGTGGAGGGGATCCAGTGAGCGAGCGACGAAGGGGGCTGGGTCGAGGTCTTGGCGCACTGATCCCTGCTGCCCCGACCGAGAAGACGCCGGCCGCGACAGCAATGGGGTCGGCGGCGTCCTCTCCGGCTTCTGTACCGGCGATGGCAGGCGACCGCGGGGTGGCCGCGGCAAAGGTGGCCACGCTGCCGCCTGTTTCACGTGAAACGGAGGAGCTGTCGCCGACGGGGGCCGCGGAAGTGCCCGCTCCTCCCGTGGGGGCACACTTTGCCGAGATCCCCCTCGATGCCATCACCCCGAACCCGCGCCAGCCGCGTGAGGTGTTCGACGAGGACGCGCTCCAGGAACTGGTCACCTCCATCCAGGAGGTCGGCCTCCTCCAGCCCGTCGTCGTCCGCCGGACGGGCTCCTCCCAGTACGAGCTCATCATGGGTGAGCGACGCTGGCGGGCCTGCCGCGAGGCGGGGCTGGAGGCGATCCCCGCGATCGTCCGGGCGACCGACGACGAGAAGCTCCTGCTGGACGCCCTGCTGGAGAACCTGCACCGGGCACAGCTGAACCCGATAGAGGAGGCAGCCGCCTACGACCAGCTGCTGAAGGACTTCAACTGCACCCACGATCAGCTGGCGGATCGGATCGGGCGCTCCCGACCACAGGTGTCGAACACCCTGCGCCTGCTGAAGCTCTCACCGAGGGTTCAGAACCGAGTGGCCGCCGGAGTGCTGTCCGCAGGGCACGCCCGGGCCCTGCTCGCTGTAGAGGACTCCGAGGAGCAGGAGCGGCTGGCCCACCGGATCGTGGCCGAGGGGCTGTCGGTCCGGAACGTGGAAGAGATCGTCACCCTCATGGGGTCGCGGCCGCGGAAGGCAACCCGGGCCAAGGGACCACGACCCGGCGCCCACGTCACCCCGGCCCTGACCGATCTCGCGACTCGGCTGTCGGACCGGTTCGAGACACGGGTGAAGGTGGACCTCGGACAGAAGAAGGGAAAGATCACTGTCGAGTTCGCCTCCGTGGTCGACCTGGAACGGATCCTCAGCACGCTGGCGCCGGGCGAAGGCCCTCTTCTTCAGCGGAGCCTCGATGACAGTGACGGCGAGGAGATCGACAGCTGAATGTCCGGTCTGGAACGGGCCGTGTCCGGTGTGAACCGGAACACGGCCCGTTCTTTGCTTTCTGCCGGTATTGAGGGAATCGCATCATGGATACGATGCGATCAGGTATGGCACACCACCAGGCGGCACCTGTGATGGGGAGGCGGGGGCCATGCGAACGATGAGCCGCACCGAACTGGTGAGCGCCGGCCTCGGGCTGGGCGCAGTCGGCGGATTCGTCGGCAGTCTGCTCAAGGAACGGAGCGCTCTGACAGCCGCCCGCGAGGCCGTGGGCGAGGGAAGCGAGGAACAGCCTTCATGGGCCGCCGGCTCGTACCGCTCACGCTGGACAACCTTGAGGACCTCCCCCAGCGCTGCCGCTCCTGCGTCTACTGGGAACTCGATCCCGTCAGCGGAGAAGCCGCGGTAGGACAGGGCCGAGCCGCCCTGGAGAAAGAGGCCTGGATCTCCGCGGTCCTGCTGGACTGGGGTTCCTGCGGCCGGGTCGTCTACGTCGACGACGTCCCGGTGGGCTTCGTTCTCTACGCACCGCCTGCTTATGTCCCTCGATCCGCGGCCTTTCCCACGAGCCCCGTGTCGCCGGACGCCGTACAGCTGATGACCGGCTTCATCATGCCGGGCCACCAGGGCCGGGGGTTGGGCCGGGTGATGGTGCAGACCGTCGCCAAGGATCTGTTGCGTCGCGGCTTCAAGGCGATCGAGGCGTTCGGGGACGCCCGCTGGAAGGAGCCTGCCTGCCTGCTGCCCGCGGATCATCTTCTGGCTGTGGGCTTCAAAACCGTCCGCCAGCATCCGACCCATCCTCGACTGCGGCTGGAGTTGCGCTCCACGCTCTCCTGGAAGGAAGACGTGGAGATGGCGCTGGACCGACTCCTGGGGGCGGTGCAGAAGGAACCGGCGCTCCGGCCCCTGTAAGTGCCCCCGTAAGCGACATGGGCCAACCCACAGGGGTTGGCCCATTCGTGTTTCACGTGAAACGTGCGCTCAGCGCATGATCCCCGTCGTCACTCCGCGATGAAGTCCTCAAGGTCACGGACGATCATGGCCTTGGGCTTGGCGCCGACGATGGTCTTGGCGACCTCGCCGTTCTGGTAGACATTCAGCGTCGGGATGGACATGACGCCGTACTTGGCGGCCGTACCCGGGTTCTCGTCGATGTTCAGCTTGACGACCTCGATCTTGTCGCCGTACTCGGCGGCGATCGCCTCGAGAGACGGCGCGATCTGGCGGCACGGACCGCACCAGGCGGCCCAGAAGTCCACCAGGACGGGCTTGTCGCTCTTGAGCACGTCGGTCTCGAAGGAATCGTCGGTCACGTTCTTGAGGGTGCCGGCCACGGAGGGGCTCCTTAACTGTTGGTGCGTGGGGCGGATGGGGATCAGGCAGAGGTCTTCTCGGGTTCGGCCTGCTGCTCGCTGTCGGCCAGAGCGGCCAGGAAGCGCTCGGCGTCGAGGGCGGCGGAGCAGCCGGTGCCGGCCGCGGTGATCGCCTGGCGGTACGTGTGGTCCACGACGTCACCCGCGGCGAAGACTCCGGTGATGTTGGTCCGGGTGGAGGGAGCGGCGACCTTGAGGTAGCCCTCCTCGTCCAGGTTCAACTGGCCCTTGAAGAGTTCGGTGCGCGGGTCGTGGCCGATGGCGATGAACAGGCCGGTGACCGGCAGGTCGGACAGTTCGCCGGTCTTGACGTTGCGCAGCTTCAGGCCGGCGAGCTTCGGGTCGCCCTGGATCTCGGCGACCTCGCTGTCCCAGACGAACTTGATCTTCGGGTCGGCGAAGGCACGCTCCTGCATCGCCTTGGAGGCGCGCAGGGTGTCCCGGCGGTGGACGACCGTGACGGACTTGGCGAAGCGCGAGAGGAAGGTGGCCTCCTCCATCGCGGTGTCGCCGCCGCCGATCACGGCGATGTCCTGGTCCCGGAAGAAGAAGCCGTCACAGGTGGCGCACCAGGACACCCCGCGGCCGGAGAGGGCGTCCTCGTTCGGCAGGCCGAGCTTGCGGTGCTGGGAGCCGGTGGTGACGATGACGGCCTTGGCCCGGTGGACCGTGCCGGCCGTGTCCGTCACGGTCTTGACCTCACCGGAGAGGTCGACGGAGACGACGTCGTCCGGGATGAGCTCGGCGCCGAAACGCTCTGCCTGGGCCCGCATGTTGTCCATGAGCTCCGGGCCCATGATGCCGTCCCGGAAGCCAGGGAAGTTCTCGACCTCGGTGGTGTTCATCAGGGCACCACCAGCGGTGACGGCACCCTCGAAGACCAGCGGCTTCAGCGACGCGCGCGCGGTGTAGAGCGCCGCCGTGTACCCGGCGGGCCCGGAGCCGATGATGATCACGTTACGGACGTCGCTCACGGCTTGATTCCTCGTCTCTGGACTGCGTCGTACGGCCGGTGGGAGCCCCTTCCCGAGCTCTCACCCCACCCAACGGATCCTAAGGGGCGCGCATTCCCGCTGTGTCCGGGCACACGGCGGACGAACCCCGTAGGGGACACCACCTGGGGCAGGGACGACGTCCCAGGCGCTCAGGGACGCGCGTAGGAGCTCTCCAGCAGCACCTTCGCGGCGTCGGACGAGGAGGGGTCCTGGACGCAGTGCGTGTCCACGATATAGGCCGTGACCCGTGTGACGTCCGTGGCGTCCGGCAGGACCACGAGCAGTGCGTCGCTCCCCTGGTAGACGCCCTCCTCGGTCGCGAGCGCCGCGTCAGTGCGGCCGATGCCCTTCTGCACGCAGTCGGGGACGGTGGGCTGCTTGTAGACCCTGGGGCCACCGCTGTCGGCGCCACCTGTCTCAGCGCCACCGTTGTCGGACTGGATGCCGAGGCTTTGCGGGACACGGGACGGACTCGTCGCGTTCTGAGCGAGCAGGTCCGTCACCTGCTGCTGGAGTGTGCCGTGGGAGAAGGTGTCCTGGACGGTCGGGGGGTGTCCCGCGGCGGTCGTCCCGGACTCGCCGCCGCCCACCAGAGACGAGACCAGTACGGTCCCCAGGCCCAGTGCCGCAGCGCCGAGGACCGTGCCGAGGACGGCGACCCTGCGCCGAACGCGGCGGGTGCGGTTCTTGCGGCCGGGCCCGGTCGAAGCGGTGCGGGCGTGACCGGCGGGGCGGTCCGTGGCTGAGGCGGCCGACGTTTCACGTGAAACATCGGCGGGGGTGTCCCCGGTGGACCGGGTGACCGGCTCGCCCGTGACAGCGTTGGACGGCCCGACCGCGGTCGCCTCGGTGGCTTCGGCTCGCTCGGTGGGCTCAGGAGCCGTGGAGTCGAGCAGGGCCTCCGCGGCGAGGGCGGCGTCGATGCGGCCGGCGATCTCGTCGGGCATCCGGGGCGGGCCGGGCAGGGTGCCGAGCATGCCGCGGATCTCCTCCAGCGACGCGTGGACGTCGGCGCACAGGGCGCAGGTGTCCAGATGCCGGCGTACGTCGGCCGTGCGGGAGGGCGGGAGCAGCCCCTCGGCGAGCTCGGAGATCTCGGCGACGTCCGGGTGCTCCGCCCTGTCCGTCGTGGAAGTCACGCTCGCCCACCTCCGCCCTTCACTGCAGCTGGGTCGCTCGGTCCTGGATCGCGGGGCCCTGTGTCGTGCGGACCCGCTGCGGGTGGGACGGATGTCCCCTGCGCCCGGTTCCGTCCTGCGGGCGTTCTGTGCGAGCCGGCGGCGTTTTCCGGCCGCAGGTGGGTCAGCAGCGGCAGCAGCCGGGCTCTGCCCCGGGCGCATCGGCTCTTCACCGTGCCCGTCGGCACGTCGAGGATGCGGGCCGCCTCGGCGACGGGGTAGCCCTGCATGTCCACCAGGACGAGAGCGGACCGCTGGTCGGGCGGGAGCGTGCCGAGGGCCTCCAGCAGCTGCCGGTGCAGGTCGTTGCGCTCGGCAGGAGCAGAGGCGGACTCGTGCGGCTCCAGCAGGAGCTCCAGGCGCTCCGTGTCGTCGACGGGGGAGGTCTTGCGGGAGGCCGCCTTGCGGGCACGGTCGAGGCAGGCGTTCACGGTGATGCGGTGCAGCCATGTCGTGACGGCCGACTGGCCGCGGAAGGTGTGGGCGGCCCGGTAGGCGGAGACGAGGGCGTCCTGGACCGCGTCGGCGGCCTCCTCGCGGTCCCCCAGGGTCCGCAGTGCCACCGCCCAGAGCCGATCACGATGACGCCGGACGATCTCACCGAAGGCCTCGGGGTCCCCGTCGACGTGCCGGGTGAGCAACTCGTGGTCGCTCACTCCGTCATATCCGGCGCCCTCCGCCATCGAACCCCCTCCCCTTCGGCGAGATGTCAGCCTGTGAACGTCACGTCGGTGATCGCCTGCTTGTAGCCGGCGCTGCTGAAGTCGTCCTGGGGTGCCATCGGTACGTCCGTGACCCACAGCAGTACGTACTGCGTCTTGATGGTCTTCGACGCCTTCACCGTGAGCGACGTTCCGCTCGTCGTGGCGGTTCCGATCTGCTGCGCGGCATTGACGGGCGCCGACGGGGACAACGAGTCGGTGGCGTACAGATGGACCGTCGTGTGGTCACCCGGGTACCGGAGCCCTATCGATGCCGCCGAGATCTCCTGCGGCGAGCCGAGGTCGTAGACGATGCCGACACCCGGCTTGTACGGCGCGAGCTTCGGGCCCTCGTTGTACCGCTTGGTGCGCCAGAACGTGGAGTTGTCGCCGTCGTAGGTCTTGGGCACGTCCCCGGCGGCCTGGGGGGAGCCCTCCGCGACGTACTCCTGCGCGCCCTGGACGGTGATCGGCTTGGCCGGCTTGTTCTTGTCGCCGTTGTCGTCGTTGCCGTTTGTGGTCTGTGTCGGCTGGGTGTCGTCGGACTTGCCCCGGTCCATCAGGGCGTCCGCGAGCTGCCAGCTGCCCAGACCCAGCGCCGCGATGAGCAGGGCGGAGACGGCCCACTTCAGGGCCTTGCCGGTCCGGGTCTGCAGCGGGGGCAGCGGCGTCGGCACGGGCTGGGTGGTGCCGGGGTGCGGCGCCGGACGGCCGTAGGTGCCCTGCTGATAGGTGGTCCGCTGGTACTCCGGCGGTGCAGTGAACGCCGGCTCCGGCGGGCGGATGCGGGGCATCTCGCCGATCGCCTTCACCAGGTCCTCCGGCGTCGTGCACGGTGCCTCGGCCCGGGAGGCGGTGGCCCCGTCGTTGGCGAGCGCGCGCATCGCCAGCTCCGACAGACCGCGATGGACGCCGGCACGGACCTGGTCCGGGGCGATCAGCCCGATGTCCTTGGGCAGTCCCGACAGGCCGTAGGCGTCGTTCTCGTACGGCCAGCGCTGGGTGAGCGCCGCGTACAGCAGGGCGCCGATGGCCTCGGTGTCGGTGCGCTGCGGACTGTCGGAGCTGATGCCGCGCAGTGCGGCGTTGACCGCGAGCCCGCGGATACGCCACTGCCCCGTGGAGGTGCGCAGCACGGCGTTGGGGTTGAGTCGCAGATGCGCCAGGCCCTCGCGGTGAGCGGCGGCCATGGCGGCGGAGATCTGACTGACCATCTGGTAGGCGTCGTGCGGCTCCAGCGGAGCGGCTGCGAGGAGGGCGGTCATTTCGGTGGCATCGGGCAACCACTCGTGGACGACGTAGACGAGGTCGTTCTCCTCGACAGCGTCCAGGACCTGTACGAAGCGAGGGTCGCCCAGCAACGCGGAGGAGCGGGCGGCGGCCAGCACGGAGCGGGCCCGGGCATGGTCGGCCGGCAGGACGTGCACACCGACGGCGCGGCGCAGTTTCTCGTCCACCGCGCGCCAGCTGCTGAATCCGTCCAGACGGGTGACGCACTCCTCCAGCCGGTAGCGTCTGGCCAGTTTGTGACCGCTGTGCAGCTCGGGCGGTGAGGCCTTCTCGGGACGCTCCGTCCCACCACTCCCCTGTGCCTCGTCGTTGTCCGTGTCCTGCTCCCGATTCTTGGCCACCCCGTCGGCCGTGGACTGGTCCGCCTGCGCGGTCAGCGACTTGTCGTCGCTGTTGTCTGCCACGTCGACGGCAGCTGTGCTCCGTTCCGCCACCGTCGTTCCTGCCTCCCCATCCCATGCGCGCCGTGCGACAACGAGCGCGCCGTCCGACGCCGACACCAATTGTGCCCACAGACCGTCGCTCTGCACGACACGCGACGGTGACAGTTGGTTGTGCGCCTACCCCCTTTCAGCGTCCCAGTCGCCCGCGCACCATGCCGACGAGGGAGTTCAGTTCCTCGATCCGCATGCGGCGGGCGGCGATGTAGAAGATGCCGAGCAGCACGGCCCCGCCCGCCAGCAGCGCGACGAAGGAGCTTCCGGCACCCTGGCCGATCGTGTGTCCGATGCCGTAGCAGGCGGCGCCGCTGAGCACGGCGGCGGGAACGGAGGCGATGCACAGGCGCGCGTAGGTGCGCAGGACGCGTGCGCCGTCCAGGTCGCCGCCGAGCCGCTTGCGCAGGCGGCTCCAGGCCACGCCCACCCCGATGGCGTAGGCCAGGCCGTAGGCGGCGGCCATGCCCACCACGGCCCAGCGCGAGGGAAGCAGGAAGAAGCACAGGGCCGAGGCGCCCGCGTTGACCGCGGCCACGATGACCGTGTTGTAGAAGGGGGTTCGGGTGTCCTCGTAGGCGTAGAACGCGCGCAGGACGACGTACTGCACGGAGTAGGGGATCAGGCCGAGCCCGAACGCCATGAGCATGAATCCCATGTTGGTGGCCTCGCTGGTGCCCGAAGAACCGAAGATCAGCGTGCACATCGGGATGCCCAGTGCGAGGAAGCCGAAGGCGATCGGGACGATCGCGACGGCCGTGGTGCGCAGGCCCTGCGAGATGTCGTCGCGGACGGCGCCGCCGTCGCCCTCGGCGGCGGAGCGGGAGATCCGCGGCAGCAGGGCGGCCATCAGCGAGACGGTGATGATGGCCTGCGGCAGCCCCCAGATCAGCTGGGCGTTGGCGTAGGCGGCGAAGCCGGTGCCGTCGACGGGCGACGCCTTGCCGGCCGAGGTGGACAGCTGGGACACGACCAGTGCGCCGGCCTGGTTGGCGAGCACGAACAGGAAGGTCCACTTGGCGAGGGTGACCGCCTTGCCCAGGCCGTGCCCCCTCCAGTCGAACCTCAGCCGCATCCTGAAGCCGGTCTCCCGCAGGTACGGGATCATCGCCAGCGCCTGCACCACGAGGCCGAGCAGGACACCGATGCCGAGGAGGCGCTGCCCTTCCGGCGGGATGCTGGTGACCGTCATGCCGGAGTCGGCGGAGGTGCCGTAGACCCAGATGAACGTACCCAGCGTCACGATGATGACGATGTTGTTGAGGACCGGTGTCCACATCATCGCGCCGAACTTCCCACGGGCGTTGAGGATCTGGCCCATCACCACGTGGATGCCCATGAAGAAGATGGACGGCAGGAAGAACTGGACGAAGGTGACACCGACGTCGTGGGCCGCGGGGTCGCTGGCGACCGAGTCCGACAGCAGGCGGATCAGGACCGGCGCGGCGAAGACCGCGGCGACGGTGAGCAGGCCGAGGGCCACCATGACCAGCGTCAGCAGCCGGTTGGCGTAGGCCTCGCCGCCGTCCTCGTCCTCCTTCATCGCGCGCACCAGCTGAGGAACGAACACGGAGTTCAGGCCGCCGCCGACGGTGAGGATGTAGATCATCGTCGGCAGCTGGTAGGCGACCTGGAAGGTGTCACCGAGCAGGCCGACGCCGAGCGCGGAGACGATCAGCGCGGAACGGATGAAGCCGGTGAGGCGGGAGACCATCGTGCCGGCCGCCATCACGGCGCTGGACTGCAGCAGGCCCGCCGCGCGCCCGCCCTTCTTCGCCGCGGGCGCGGGGGCCGCGGCAGCGGGGGGCGGTGCGGGAGCCGATGCCGGACCAGGTGTGGGGGCCTCCACGGGCGCCGTGCCGAGGTTCATGGTCCGGTCGTCCATGGGCGCGACCGGCGCCGTCTGTGCCTGGTGCTGCGGCACCGGGCCGTCTCCGGCGGGTGCCACAGCCGGTCCCGGGACCGAGGGGGATTCCTGCACCGGGCGGGGGCCGCCCTGCTGCTGGTCGCGGAACAGGTGGGCGAAGGCGTCCGGCTCGTGGAGCTCCTCCTCGCCCGCCTGGGTGACCAGGTCGTCGACGCCCACGTACTGCGTGGTCCGGGGGTCGTCGCCGTAGGGCAGGTGTTGCGTGGGACCCTCCGGTTCCGGCGCCGGGGTCTGCGCCCACACATGCGGGTCGGGCGCGTACGGAGACTGCGCCGGCTGCCCGTACAGGGGCTGCTGAGGCGCCTGGGCGCTCGGGGGCGGCGGGGGGTGCGCGGCGCGGTCGTAGAGGGCCTCGGCGACCGGGTCCTGGGCGGACAGGTCCTGGGCCCGGTAGGGGTCCTGGTCGTAGGCGTCCTGGAGGTACATGTCCGCGGGATGCTGCGGCGGCACCTGGCCGTGCTCGGGTGGTGGGCCCTCGGGGCGACCCGAGCTGCCCACGGCCTGGCCGCGGTCACCGTCGTACGGCGCGTTCATGGTTACCCCACCTCGTCGTCCCGGGCCCACGGCCACGTCATCCTCAACGGTCCACTCTCTCACCCGTCCCGGACGGGCCGGTGTTTTCCGCTGCGGTGTCCGGTGCCGGGTCACTCGGCTGCTGCGGGCCGTCCGCCCGTGCCTCGGTGCCGGACTCCTCGCTGAGACGTTCGGCGGGGCTCTGCGGGTTCTCCCCCTCGCCTTCCGTCTCGTCCGCCGCACCGGAACCGTCGTCGGCGGCGCGTGCGGCGGCCCGCTTGCGCTGGGTGTACATGCGGAAACCGGCCAGGACGAGCAGTAGCACACCGCCGCCGATGACCAGCATCACCGCAGCCGTGATCTCGGTGACCTTCACGTCGAAGGTCACGGGGGCACCGTAGGTCCGGCCGTCCTGTGTGTACAGCTGCGCGATCACCGTGGTCTGGCCGTTGACGTTGGCCGAGGTGGTGAACTTCACCGTCTGGCTGTGCCCGCCGGAGACCGCGATGGGCTGCTCGTCGAAGCTCTTGCCACCGATCTTCAGACGGGTGGAGTTGGTCGACGTCAGCCGCAGCACCAGGTGGTCGACGCCCTGGACCAGGTTGTTCTGGACCGTCACCGGGATCGTGGCGCTGCGCCCGGACAGCTTGGTGTCGGACTTCTCGATCAGCCCGACCTGGTCGGAGAGCGTGGCGAGGTGGCCCTCCACGCCCTGCCGGAACGTGCTTGCCTGCGTCGCCCGGCCCCGCCACGACGTCGACATCTCGCGGTTCACGGCCAGCCCGAAGGGAGTGGCGACGCGGGACTCGTCGGTGAGGACGACCTGGAAGTTGTCGAGCTTGTCCTGCGTCGTCGCGATCTGCTGGAAGGCCGACCGCGGCAGCTGCTGCTTGCGCAGCGACGAGCGGTACGACGACGTGTACGGGATCTTCGTGGTGGCGTCCGGGTCCGGCTCGGCCTTGGCGGCCGCGGTGAGCTGCTGTGCCTGCGACCAGGTGCCGCCCTGGAGGGCCGTCAGGGCCGCGGCCATCGCCTGCGCCTGGCTGCTGGTCGGCATGCGCTGCGGGGCGACGACGATGCTGCGCTGCTTGGACGTCTGTAGGTTCAGCTCCAGGCTCTGGGCCAGGAACCGCTGCACGGCTAGGGTGGCGGAGGACGCCTTCGTCAGGTCCCCCTGGAACGCCGTGGACAGGTCGGCGTCGGCCACGACGGCCGTGGTGCCGCCACCGACGGGGCGGGCCGCCGACGGCGTGTACCACAGCCCGCTGGTCTCCTTGAGGCTGTCGCTGCGCGCGATCACCTTGTCGGCGCCGGCGGACGTGGCGACCTTGACGATGGAGGGGTCGACGGCGCCTTCCACGGGCCAGGCGAAGTCGGTGCTCGGCGTGACGTGCAGCACGGTCCGCACCGTGGTGGCGGCGACGTCGGAGGCCGCCTTGAGCTGGCTGAGTGAGCCGGTGACGCTCGTGCCGTTGTGCGCGAGGGAGGCCAGGTCCGGGTCGGCGAAGGGAAGAGCGACCACCTCCTCGTCGGCCACCGCCTGCTGCAGTTGGGCGAGCCACTGTTTGGCGACCGCCTGATGGGTGCCGGCGGTGGTGGTGTCGCCGTCCCCGCGGACGCGGTAGCTGCCGGTCATCGCGTCGACCGAGGCCAGCAGGTCCGGGTCGACGACCCAGGTGACGTCGAGGCTCCGGCCGAGCGACACCAGCTGGTCCAGCCGGCCGCCCGGGGAGATCTCCTGCGCCAGGTCGTCGTCGAGGAAGACCGGCGTCTGCTGCTCGCCGGGCCCCGTCTCGGCCGTCATGTGGACGGTGGAGACCAGTGGCCACAGGAACGTGGTCTTCGTCTTGGTCCGGGCCTCCTCGGGCTGCCAGGGAAGGAAGGTCCGCTGGATGCCGAGAACGTGCTCCCACGACTGTGCCGCGGTGCTGCCGGACAGCGAGACAGCGAGCTGGTAGACGCCGTTGTCGCCGAGGTCCAGTTCGTCGGCGGGCACGGCGATGCTGAAATGCTGCGCGACACCCGGGGCGAGCTTGTCGATCTTTGTGACGTACTTGCCGCCGAGGGCCGAGCCGTCGGTCCCCGGGAGGTACCCGGTACGCTTCGCGATGGAGTCGATCATCGAGCGGGTGGAGAGTTCAGGCCCCAGCCGCAGGTCCACACGGGCGTCGGTGACGGTCTGCCTACCGTTGTTCGTGACCGTGCCCGACACGGTGAGAGTGTCCCCGTCACCCAGAACGCCGGGGTCGAGGGAGTCCACGGCGACCGCGACCGTGCGGGAGCCCGTCGCCTTCTGCGGGGCGGCACCGGCGCTCTGAGCGGCCGGCAGCTGGAGGAGTCCGGCCAGCAGGGGTGCTCCGGCCAGCAGGGCCGCGGTGCGCCGGAGCCACCGGCGGGCAGGTGAGGGACTCGTCCCCTGGAAGTCTGCCGCCTCGGCCACGCGCTCGCCCGTCCCTCGTCGTCGTCAGTGGTCGTCGGAATGTGCGTCCACGCATGGTAACGAGGTGCGCTGAGAGTAAGTGCCGCGGACTGCTCCACAAGATCGGGGACCGCTGACCGAGTGTCCCGAATCCGCCGCTCTGCGGAGGAGGCATGACTTGCGCGGTAACCACACGCCTTGTATCGGTATCGGCCGAGGTGACCCTGGCCTCTCATATCCGGGAGCTCGGCGGCTGCCGGTGCACGTACCCTCTTCTGTTGTGCCGAACGCCAACGAAGACACTCCCCCTTCCCTGACCCAGGCGCAGCAGCGCGCGGTGAGCGAACTGCTGCGGGTCGCCCCCGTCGCCGACGACCTCGCCCGGCGCTTCCAGCAGGCCGGCTTCTCGCTGGCCCTCGTCGGAGGCTCGGTCCGCGACGCGTTGCTCGGCCGGCTCGGCAACGACCTGGACTTCACCACGGACGCCCGCCCCGAGGACGTCCTGAAGATCCTGCGGCCCTGGGCGGACGCCCTGTGGGAGGTCGGCATCGCCTTCGGCACGGTCGGAGCCCAGAAGGGTGGCTATCAGATCGAGGTCACCACCTATCGGTCGGAGGCCTACGACAGGACCTCTCGCAAGCCGGAGGTCTCGTACGGCGACTCCATCGAGGAGGATCTGGTCCGTCGCGACTTCACCGTCAACGCGATGGCCGTGGAGCTTCCCGAGAAGCGGTTCATCGACCCGCACGGCGGTCTCGACGACCTGGAGACGCGGGTCCTGCGCACGCCCGGCACCCCGGAGGAGTCCTTCTCGGACGATCCGCTGCGGATGATGCGCGCCGCGCGCTTCGCCGCCCAGCTGGACTTCGAGGTCGCGCCCGAGGTCGTCACGGCGATGCGGGAGATGGCCGACCGCATCGAGATCGTCTCGGCCGAGCGGGTCCGGGACGAACTCAACAAGCTCGTTCTCTCCTCCCACCCGCGCAAGGGGCTGACCCTCCTGGTCGACACCGGGCTGGCCGAACATGTTCTGCCGGAGCTGCCCGCCCTTCGGCTGGAGAGCGACGAGCACCACCGGCACAAGGACGTCTACGAGCACACCTTGATCGTCCTGGAACAGGCGATGGCTCTGGAGAGCGACGGTCCCGACCTGGCGCTGAGGCTGTCCGCGCTGCTGCACGACATCGGCAAGCCGCGCACGCGCCGCTTCGAGAAGGACGGCAGGGTCTCCTTCCATCATCACGAGGTCGTCGGCGCGAAGATGACCAAGAAGCGCATGACGGCACTCAAGTACTCCAACGAGCTGGTGAAGGACGTCTCCCGGCTGGTCGAGCTCCACCTGCGGTTCCACGGCTACGGCACGGGTGAGTGGACGGACTCCGCGGTGCGCCGGTACGTCCGTGACGCGGGCCCTCTCCTGGAGCGCCTGCACAAGCTGACCCGCTCCGACTGCACCACGCGCAACAAGCGCAAGGCTGGCGCTCTTTCCCGGGCCTACGACGGCCTGGAGGAGCGCATCGCCCAGTTGCAGGAGCAGGAGGAGCTGGACGCCATCCGGCCCGACCTCGACGGCAACCAGATCATGGAGGTCCTGGGCGTCCGTCCCGGTCCCATGGTCGGCAAGGCCTACAAGTACCTCCTGGAGCTCCGCCTGGAGAACGGCCCGATGGAGTACGACCAGGCAGTGTCCGCGCTCAAGGAGTGGTGGGCCGAGCAGGACTGACCCACGGAACGGGGGCATGTTTCACGTGAAACATGCCCCTCCTGCACGCCATGCGGGAATGACGGAGGGCGGTGTTTCACGTGAAACACCGCCCTCTGACGTATGGCCCTCAGGCGATCAGGGCGTCTCCTTCAGGCAGAGCACGACATCGTCGCTGCCGCTCTCGATGTAGGAGATCGTCGCTTCCTGGACGGCCTCGCACTTCGAGTCGTCGGTGGTGTCGGCGAACTTCTCGACGACCTTGAACTGCGCCTTGCTGGAGGAGCAGTCGACTTCCTTCAGGTCCGGCTTCGACTCGGTGCCGGCGTTGTGCATGCACGCCCCCACCGAGGTGGCGTGAGCGTCCGACTCGGTCAGCCAGTCGGCTATGCCGAACTTGATGGCAGCGATGATGACGGCGACGACGATGATGCCGGCGATACGGGCCACCTTCTTGCCCGCACGCTTGGCGGTGCCGCCCTGCGGCGGCACCGGAGCCCCCGCCGGGGCGCCCGGACCGGCCTGGTTCGGGAACGGCGCGTAGGGGGCACCCTGCGGCGGGACTCCCTGCTGGCCAGGCTCCTGACCCGCGGGCGGGGGCGTCTGGGCGTACGGGTTCTGACCGTGGGGCGGCGGAGTGGTCACTTCGGGGGTCCCCCTAGAACGTGGGTACGTGCGCGCTGGGCGCGAGATAAGACCCACGTAAGTTACTCGGTCCCACTGGCCACTTTGCTCTACCGTCGCAACTCTGTAGCCCTGATGTGATCCTCACTGATGATCAAAACGGATCAAAGTCATGGCAATCACTCCGTAGACACCGGCCACGGTGATCACGAGCGGCACTGACCGTCCGTCGGGCGGCAGCATCACGGCAGCCACCCCCGCGGCACCGACGAAGGCGACGTTGAACAGCACGTCGTAGACCGAGAAGATCCGCCCGCGGAACGCATCGTCGACCGAGGACTGCACGACCGTGTCGGTGGCGATCTTCGCGCCCTGGGTGACCAGACCCAGCACGAACGCCGCGACGAGTCCGGGAACCTCGGAGAACGTCAGGCCGAGCAACGGTTCCAGCACCGCCGCCGCGCCGGCGCAGACGGCGATCCAGCGGATCGGCCCGAGCCGCCCGGCCGCCCACGGCGTCACCAGGGCCGCCGCGAAGAACCCCGCCCCGGAGACGGCCACCGCAAGCCCCAGCAGGGCCAGCCCCTGCTCGGTGTCGGACGACCAGGCGTACCGGCACAGCATCAGCACCAGGACGGTCAGCGCGCCGTAGCAGAACCGCATGAGCGTCATCGCCGCCAGCGCGCGGGCGGCCTCCCGCCGCGCCGGTTCGGCGAGGTGCCGGACCCCGGATGCCAGGCCGCGGGCGGTGCCCCTGAGTACGTCCCCCACCCGCGGTCCCGCCCAGACCCGGTCCGGGCCCAGCAGATCCGGGGCCATGCGCAGCGAGGCCAGCATCGCGCACAGGTACAGCGCCGCCCCGAGCATCACCACGGTGGCGTCGGAGTCGGAAACGCCCAGGCGTACGACGAAGGCGAGTCCGCCTCCCACGACGGCGGCGAGCGTCCCGGCGGTCGGGGACAGGGAGTTGGCCATCACCAGGCGCTCGGTGTCGACCACCCGCGGGAGGGCGGCGGACAGGCCGGCCAGGACGAAGCGGTTGACGGCGGTCACACAGAGCGCGGAGGCGTAGAAGAGCCAGACCGGGACCTGGCCGGCGATCAGTACGGCCGTCACCGTCGCCGTCAGCGCGCGCAGCAGGTTGCCGTGGACGAGGACCTGGCGGCGCCGCCAGCGGTCCAGCAGGACCCCGGCGAAGGGGCCCACGAGGGAGTACGGCAGCAGCAGCACCGCCATCGCGGAGGCGATCGCGGCCGGTGAGGTCTGCCGCTCCGGGGAGAAGACCACGTAGGTGGCGAGCCCCACCTGGTAGACGCCGTCAGCGCCCTGGGAGAGCAGCCGTACCGCGAGCAGACGCCGGAAGTTCCGGAAGCGGAGCAGCACGCGCAGATCACGGACGACGGCCATGCGGCACAGCCTCACATACAGGGGTGCCCACGGGTGGCAGGAGTGGAGGGCGCCGGGAGGCGGGAGGCGGGAGGCCGTCGGACGGCCCGACGTCCCGGGAGGGGGCGGGGCCGCGGGACGTCGGGCCGGGACATGGGAGGGTCCCCGGGCATGACGCCTCGGGGACCCTCCCAGCCCTGGCAGGAGCTTTCAGCGCATGACGGGGGTCAGCGCTCGACCTCGCCGTGGATGAACTTCTCGACGTTCTCGCGGGCCTCGTCGTCGAAGTACTGCACCGGCGGGGACTTCATGAAGTACGACGACGCCGACAGGATCGGGCCGCCGATACCGCGGTCCTTGGCGATCTTCGCGGCGCGCAGCGCGTCGATGATGACACCGGCCGAGTTCGGGGAGTCCCAGACCTCGAGCTTGTACTCCAGGTTCAGCGGGACGTCACCGAAGGCGCGGCCCTCGAGGCGGACGTACGCCCACTTGCGGTCGTCGAGCCAGGCGACATAGTCGGACGGGCCGATGTGGACGTTCTTCTCGCCGAGCTCCCGGTCGGGGATCTGGGAGGTGACGGCCTGTGTCTTGGAGATCTTCTTGGACTCCAGGCGCTCGCGCTCGAGCATGTTCTTGAAGTCCATGTTGCCACCGACGTTCAGCTGCATCGTGCGGTCCAGGACGACACCGCGGTCCTCGAACAGCTTCGCCATGACACGGTGCGTGATGGTGGCGCCGACCTGCGACTTGATGTCGTCACCGACGATCGGGACGCCCGCCTCGGTGAACTTGTCCGCCCACTCCTTGGTACCGGCGATGAAGACCGGCAGAGCGTTGACGAAGGCGACCTTGGCGTCGATGGCGCACTGGGCGTAGAACTTCGCCGCGGCCTCGGAACCGACGGGCAGGTAGCAGACGAGGACGTCGACCTGCTTGTCCTTCAGGATCTGGACGACGTCGACCGGCTCCTCGGCGGACTCCTCGATGGTGGCACGGTAGTACTTGCCGAGGCCGTCGAGGGTGTGGCCGCGCTGGACCGTCACACCGGTGTTGGGGACGTCGCAGATCTTGATGGTGTTGTTCTCGGAGGCGCCGATCGCGTCCGCGAGGTCGAGGCCGACCTTCTTGGCGTCCACGTCGAAGGCGGCGACGAACTCGACGTCCTTGACGTGGTAGTCGCCGAACTGGACGTGCATCAGGCCCGGCACCTTGGACGCCGGGTCGGCGTCCTTGTAGTACTCGACTCCCTGTACCAGCGAGGCGGCGCAGTTGCCCACGCCGACGATGGCTACGCGAACCGAACCCATTCCGGTTGCTCCCTGTGTGTACGAGTGAGGCCCTGAATGGGCGCTCACGTGGCGGTGTCGTCGGGCGTATCCGGCCGGGGGTCGCCCCCGGACCGGGGCAGGCCGCCCGTCGCTCCAGATGTGGTGTCCTGCTGAGCGGTCCCCCCGGTCCCCCCGGTGGCGGATCCTTTCAGATCCCGCCCCGCCCGCTCGCTCTCGATGAGCTCGTTCAGCCAGCGCACTTCGCGCTCCACGGACTCCATCCCGTGGCGCTGCAGCTCAAGTGTGTAGTCGTCGAGACGCTCCCGCGTGCGTGCCAGCGAGGCGCTCATCTTCTCCAGCCGCTCCTCCAGCCGGCTGCGGCGGCCCTCCAGCACACGCATGCGGACGTCGCGCGAGGTCTGTCCGAAGAAGGCGAAGCGAGCGGCGAAGTGCTCGTCCTCGTAGGCGTCGGGTCCCGTCTGGGACAGGAGCTCCTCGAAGTGTTCCTTACCTTCTGCCGTCAATCGGTACACGATCTTTGCCCGGCGCCCCGCGAGCGCGGTGCCGGGCTCGGCCGTGGTGCCCTGTTCCTCGATCAACCAGCCGTTGGCGACCAGCGTCTTGAGGCAGGGATACAGCGTCCCGTAGCTGAACGCCCGGAACACGCCCAGTGAGGTGTTGAGTCGTTTGCGCAGCTCATAGCCGTGCATCGGAGATTCACGGAGCAGCCCGAGTACGGCGAACTCGAGGATCCCGGAACGCCGGCTCATGATCGCCTCCTCTCGGCCCTGCTACGGCTTATCTCGCGCTGATGTATCGACTCGATACATCAGCACGATAGAACGGCCTTCCGGGCACGACAAGGGGAACGGCGGTGAACGGGATCACATCGCCGTTTCGCCGGTGGCAAGTTGCCTGATTTGGGGTGAACTTCGGGACTCGACGGGTTTTGGCGGTGCGTAGTCTGTGCGCCATGCACACCACCGGGAACCGAGTGACATCCGAGGACGTCATCGTTCTCGGTGCAGTACGGGTGAATGCGGGTCCAGCCGCATCCGTACTTCGGGGGGACCGGAAACCAGCCGCCGTTTCCAGGCGCGCAAGGGTGCGCCTGCCCGAGGAGTAATCGTTCGATGAGCGAGCACCGTCGCAAACCGCCGCAGCCACAGGGAGGCGGACGGGCCGGAGCCCGACGCGGCCAGCCCGGCCCGTCCTCCGGCCGCCGGGCGGCACCGCGAGGCGCCACTGGGTCTCCGTCCGGCTCGTACGGGCCGGATCAACATGGTTCCGACGCCTACGCGTCGACCGGGGAGGGCCGGTCGTACGGCGGCCGTGCCGAGACCCGGCGCGCTGCGCAGAGAAGCACAGGCGGGCGCCGCCGAGGGGCCGAGCCGGGGCGCGGGGGCCGGAGCAACGCTCCGGCGGGCCGCGGACGCTCGACCGCGCCCGCCAGGAACCGGCTCATCGACTATCCGCGTGCGGCGAAGTACGGCTGGCGTCGCTGGGTGCCGTCGTGGAAGCTGGTCGCGGGGATGTTCATCGGCTTCATGGGCAGCATGGTGGCGGTGGCGGGCATCGGCTACGCCATGGTCAGCGTCCCGAACCCGAACCAGACCGCGCTGGCGCAGAACAACGTCTTCTACTGGGCCGACGGGTCACAGATGGCGGCCACGGGCGGCCAGACGAACCGCCAGATCGTGACCAACGCCGAGATCCCCAAGGCGATGAAGAACGCGGTGGTCGCGGCCGAGAACGCCTCCTTCTACACCGACAAGGGCGTCGACCCGATGGGAATCGCGCGCGCCCTGGCCAACATGGCGCGCGGCGGCCAGACGCAGGGCGGCTCGACCATCACGCAGCAGTTCGTGAAGAACACCTACCTGAGCCAGGAGCAGACGCTCTCCCGAAAGTTCAAGGAGCTGTTCATCTCCATCAAGGTGGGCTCGCAGCTGTCGAAGGACGACATCCTCGCGGGCTACCTGAACACCGCCTACTACGGGCGCAACGCCTACGGCATCCAGGCCGCCGCACAGGCCTACTTCGGCGTGGACGCCAAGGACCTGAGCACGGAGCAGTGCGTGTTCCTCGCGTCCCTGCTCAAGGGGCCGAACCTCTACAACCCTGACGGCGGCGTCGGAGCCAACGCGACGCCCGAGGCGAACACCGCGCGGGCCAAGGAGCGGTGGAACTGGATCCTGGACCGCATGGTCGAGGTGGACCGGTTGTCGCCGGCGGAACGGGCCGACGTCAAGGAGTTCCCCAAGCTCAAGCAGAAGACCTCGTCGCTGACCGGGCAGACCGGATACCTGATCGACATCGCCAAGGACTACGTGGCGAAGAAGACCGGCCTGACGCCCGAGCAGCTGGAACAGGGCGGCTACCGGATCTACACGACCTTCGACAAGACCCGGGTCAAGGAGCTCGAGGCAGCGGTCAAGAAGACCCAGAAGGGCTTCCTCCATCCCGACAAGGAGGAGAAGGACAAGTTCGTCCAGTTCGGTGCCTCCTCGGTGGACCCGAAGAGCGGTGCCATCGTGGCGCTCTACGGTGGCGAGGGCTACGACAAGGGTCACTACACGAACAACGCGAACACGCAGGGTGTGCCGGTCGGCTCGACCTGGAAGCCCATCGTCCTGGCCGCCGCGATGGAGTACGGCACCTACCAGACGGCGGGCGAGCCGCTGTCGCCCATGGCCAAGTACAACGGCGACGACCTTCTGGTGATCAGGAACCAGCAGGGCGAGCCGATCATGGGCGCCGACGGCAAGCCCTTCCGGCAGAAGAACGAGGGTCCGCGGGCCTGGGGCATGATCACGCTCAAGAAGGCCATGGAGCAGTCGATCAACTCGCCGTTCGCCCAGCTCGGCGTCGACGTGGGCCTGAGCAAGACCCGGGAGGTCGCGAAGTCGATCGGCATCCTGCCCGAGTCCTTCGACAAGGCGAACCTCAACAACGTCTCCTTCTCCCTCGGTACCTCGACGCCGAGCGCGATCCGCATGGCTGACGCCTACGCCACCTTCGCGGCCTCCGGCGAGCACTACGAGCCCTACTCGGTCGTCAAGGTCATCAAGGACGGCCAGGAGCTTCCGAAGTTCGAGGCCCCCAAGGGGTCGCAGGCCATGGAGGCGAACGTCGCCGACAACGTGACGAACGTCCTGGAGAACGTGGTCAAGAACGGTACGGCGAAGAAGATCGCCGACATCGGCTTCCCGACGGCGGGCAAGACGGGTACGACCGACAAGAACAAGTCGGCGTGGTTCGTCGGCTACACCCGGGAGCTGTCGACGGCCGTCACGTTGTTCCGCACCGATCCGGCCGAGGGCAAGCTGCTCTCCATGAACGGCACCGGTGGCGTGGAGTCCATCCACGGTGGTGACATCCCGGCACAGATCTGGAAGGACTACATGTCCAAGGCGTTGAAGAACGCCGACCATGAGCCCTTCCCCGAGGCCACACCCCTCGGAAAGATCATCAACGACACCCCGAGCCCGTCTCCCACGCCCACGGAGACGGTGGTGGAGAGCCCGACGCCGACGCCGACCCCGAGCGAGACGCTGACCAGCCCCTCGCCCACGCCGAGCCAGACCTGTAACGGGTGGAGCTGGAAGTGTGATCCCACCACGGGAGGCACCACCACAGGGGGTACGACCACGGGAGGCACGGACGGTGGGGTGAGTTCGTCACCGAGTCCGAGTCCGAGTGTCAGTAGCAGCGGGGGTGGCAAGGGCAACGGGCCCGGTGGCTTCCTCGGAGGCACGTCCGGATAGCTCTCCTGCTGCCCGCCATGCGTGTTTCACGTGAAACCTCCAGCCGTTTCACGTGAATCGAGGGCCGCCGCACCGCCCCCGGTGCGGCGGCCCTCGGCGTATTCCCAGCCATGTACGGCAGGATGTTCCCCATGCCCAGTGCAGAATCGACGCCGATGCGCGTGCACGAGCCCGAGCCGGTGCCCCCCACCAAGAATGATCCGGTGGCCGCGGCCGGCGGTGAGCTGATCGGGGGCCCGCTCGGCCGCAGGGTCCTGGTGGGGGCGAGCTGGTGGACGCCGGTGCGGATCGTCGTGCTTGTGGCGATCGGCATGTTCGCCCTCGGACTGGTGCAGAAGGCGCCCTGCTACAACGGCGCCTGGTTCTTCGGCGCCAGCTCCCAGTACACGCACGCCTGCTACTCCGACATCCCGCACCTGTACCAGGGGCGCGGTTTCGCCGACGGGCTGGTGCCGTACTTCGACAAGCTGCCCGGTGACATGGACTACCTCGAGTATCCGGTCCTCACCGGTGTGTTCATGGAGGTGGCCGCTTGGCTGACCCCCGGCAGCGGCAGCATCCAGCACCAGGAGCAGTGGTACTGGATGGTCAACGCCGGAATGCTGATGGTCTGCGCGGCCGTCGTCGCCGTCTGTGTCGCCCGGACGCACGCCCGGCGCCCCTGGGACGGTCTGCTGGTCGCTCTGGCGCCTGCCTACGTTCTGACGGCCACCATCAACTGGGACCTGCTCGCGGTCGCCCTGACGGCCGCCGCGATGCTGATGTGGGCCCGAGGCCGTTCCGTTGCCTTCGGTGTGCTGCTGGGGCTCGCCACGGCCGCCAAGTTCTACCCGTTCCTGCTCCTCGGGCCGCTGCTGTTGCTGTGCTGGCGTGCGGGCAAGTGGCGGGACTTCGGCAAGGCGGTGGCCGGTGCCGTCGTCGCGTGGCTCGTGGTGAATGTGCCCGTGGCGTTCTTCGCCACCGACGGCTGGCTGAAGTTCTACCGGTTCAGCCATGACCGGGGCGTCGATTTCGGCTCTTTCTGGCTGATCATGGCCCAGAAGTCGAGCCATCCGCTGTCCACGGACACCGTCAACCTCCTCGCCCCGGTGCTGGTGCTGCTGTGCTGCGTGGGGATCGCCGTCCTCACCCTCACCGCGCCGCGCCGGCCCCGCTTCGCGCAGCTCGCCTTCCTGGTCGTCGCGGCGCTCATCCTCACCAACAAGGTCTACTCGCCGCAGTACGTCCTGTGGCTGGTCCCGCTCGCCGCGCTGGCCCGGCCCAGATGGCGGGACTTCCTGATCTGGCAGGCCTGCGAGGTCATGTACTTCCTGGGGATCTGGATGTATCTCGCCTACACGACCAGTGGGGACGCCCACAAGGGCCTGCCGACCGACGGCTACCACGTGGCGATCGCGGTCCATCTGCTGGGCACGCTCTACCTGTGTGCCGTCGTGGTGCGCGACATCCTCATGCCCGAGCGCGACGTGGTGCGCCAGGCCGGTGACGACGATCCGTCGGGCGGCGTCCTCGACGGGGCGGAGGACAGATTCGTGCTCGGGGAGACGGCTCATGCGCCGCGCCACGCCGCCCACCACGGGCCCGCGGTCGAATGGGGCCACCAGAACCCCGCCGACGGCCCGCTCTGAGCGAAGGCGGACGGGCTACGATCCGTCCGGTCGTGCACGAGGCCGTATCCGGAAGACTCCGGGTACGGCCTGCTGCTTCTGCCGCCGGCTCAGCGGTCCATGAGGCGGTCGTACTGCGTGGTCGTATGGCGCAGATGGGCGACCAGTTCGTCGCCGACCCTCGGCTCCTCGGCATCCGACGGCACGAACAGGATCGACACCTGCATGTGCGGGGGTTCGGCGAACCAGCGCTGCTTGCCGGACCACACGAACGGTGAGAGGTTCCGGTTCACCGTCGCCAGACCGGCCCGGGCGACGCCCTTGGCACGGGGCATGACGCCGTGCATCGCCTTCGGGGCCTCCAGTCCCACTCCGTGGGACGTACCGCCCGCCACGACCACCAGGAAGCCGTCGGAGGCCGCCTTCTGCTGCCGGTACCCGAACCGGTCGCCCTTGGAGACACGGGTGACGTCGAGGACCGCACCGCGGTACTCCGTGGCCTCGTGGTCCCCGAGCCACAGCCGCGTACCGATCCGGGCGCGGAAGCGGGTCTGCGGGAACTGTTGCTGCAGGCGCTGCAGTTCCTCGGCCTTGAGGTGGCTGACGAACATCGTGTGCAGGGGCAGCCGGGCCGCACGCAGCCGGTCCATCCAGCCGATGACCTCCTCTACGGCGTCCGAGCCGTCGGTGCGGTCCAGCGGCAGGTGGATGGCGAAGCCCTCCAGGCGCACGTTCTCTATGGCGGCGTGCAGGTGGGGCAGGTCCTCCTCGCTGATGCCGTGCCGCTTCATCGAGGACATCACCTCGATGACGATCCGCGCGCCCACCAGGCCGTACACGCCGTCGACGGACGACACGGAGCGGATGACGCGGTCGGGCAGCGGTACCGCCTCCTCGCTGCGCCGGTACGGCGTCAGCACCAGCAGGTCACCACTGAAGTAGTCCTTGATCCGCGCGGCCTCGTAGGTCGTGCCGACGGCGAGCAGGTCCGCACCCAGTCGTGTGGCCTCTTCCGCGAGCCGCTCGTTCCCGAAGCCGTAGCCGTTGCCCTTGCAGACCGGGACGAGTCCCGGGAACTGCTCCTGCACGTGCTTGTGGTGCGCCCGCCAGCGCGCGGTGTCGACGTAGAGCGTGAGCGCCATGGCCGGACCCGGAACCTTTCTGGTCTAAACGGTCTATGGGGGTGAGAGAGAAAGTGTGGCGGTTCAGCGGCGCGACATGTAGAGGTCGAGCGCCTTGTGGAGCAGCTTGTTCAGCGGGAAGTCCCATTCGCCGAGGTACTCGGCAGCCTGCCCGCCCGTGCCGACCTTGAACTGGATGAGGCCGAAGAGGTGGTCGGTCTCGTCCAGCGAGTCGGAGATGCCGCGCAGGTCGTAGACCGTGGCGCCCAGGGCGTACGCGTCGCGCAGCATGGTCCACTGCATGGCGTTCGAGGGACGGACCTCGCGGCCGATGTTGTCGGAGGCGCCGTAGGAGTACCAGACGTGTCCGCCGACGACGAGCATCGTCGCCGCGGCGAGGTTCACGCCGTTGTGGCGGGCGAAGTACAGCCGCATACGGTTGGGGTCCTCGGTGTTGAGAGCCGTCCACATGCGCTGGAAGTACGACAGCGGGCGAGGCCGGAAGTGGTCGCGCACGGCGGTGATCTCGTACAGCCGCTGCCACTCCTCCAGGTCGTGGTAACCGCCCTGGACGACCTCGACGCCCGCCTTCTCGGCCTTCTTGATGTTGCGGCGCCACAGCTGGTTGAAGTTCTTGTGCACCTCCTCCAGCGAGCGGTTCGCCAGGGGCACCTGGAAGACGTAGCGAGGCTGGACGTCGCCGAAGCCGGCCCCGCCGTCCTCGCCCTGCTGCCAGCCCATACGGCGCAGTTTGTCGGCCACCTCGAAGGCGCGCGGCTCGATGAAGTCGGCCTCCAGGTCGCGCAGCCGCTTCACGTCCTGGTCCTGGATGCCCCGCTTGATGGTTTCTGCGTTCCATCGTCGGATGATCACCGGCGGGCCCATCTTCACCGAGAAGGCGCCCTGCTGCTTCAGATGCGCCAGCATCGGCTCGATCCAGTCCTGGAGGTTCGGCGCGAACCAGTTGATGACCGGGCCCTCGGGCAGATAGGCCAGGTAGCGCTTGATCTTGGGCAGCTGCCGGTAGAGAACCAGGCCCGCGCCGACCATCTCGCCGGTCCGCTCGTCGAACCAGCCCAGGCTCTCCGAGCGCCACTCCGCCTTCACGTCGGCCCAGGCCGGGACCTGCATGTGGCTCGCCGCCGGCAGGCTCTGGATGTAGGCCAGATGCTGCTCGCGACTGATGGTCCTCAGGGTCAGGCTCATTCGGGGCGCTCCTCGGGCTGGTGTGTCCCCATGGGTACAGGGGCTCCGGCTCTCGCGCCGAAGCCTACTGCGCCCTGCGAGCGCCCCGACTGGTCGGACGGGCCGTCGTGTCAGCTGACGAGCCCGCCGAACAGGCCTCCGTTCGCCATTCCGAGGAAGAAGCCGACACCCGAGGCACCGAGTCCCACCACGAGGCCGAAGCGCTCACGTGTCGTCTCCGAGATCCACTGGCCGTAGGCGCCCGTGAGGATCCCGACCAGACCGGCCCAGGAGCTGAGCAGGTGCAGGCTGTCGGCTGTCAGCGCGGTGATGAAGGACGTCAGGCCCAGCACCAGGGTGACCACGAGCAGGGAATCCTGGAGGGGATGGGGCTTGCCGTCCGTGGAGAGAAGGCCTCCGGCGGTGTTGGGTCGCAATGCCTGTGCCATAGGGCACCTCCTGCGGAAGACGGCGCATCGTAGCGCCATACACACCCGATGTGTACAGATTGACGGTCGCGGGGCCTTGATTTCAACCGGAAGCGGGTGTGCGGGTAGGCTGTACCGTCTGCACCGGTGTCTGCCCAGGCCGCACGAGGGAATCCCGAGAGGGACCCCCGGTGGGGCCCGCGACGGTCTGCGGGAACCCGCGATTGTCAGTGGTGGCCGATACCGTTGCGTACGCATCACAACCCTCCTGCCACGGAACGACCGTGGCCGTTGAGTCCAGAGGAGGTGGGTTCCACATGCGTCACTACGAGGTGATGGTCATCCTCGACCCCGATCTCGAGGAGCGTTCTGTCTCCCCGCTGATCGAGAACTTCCTTTCCGTCGTCCGTGATGGCGGCGGCAAGGTGGAGAAGGTCGACACCTGGGGCCGTCGTCGTCTCGCGTACGAGATCAAGAAGAAGCCCGAGGGCATCTACTCGGTCATCGACCTGCAGGCCGAGCCTGCGGTCGTCAAGGAGCTCGACCGCCAGATGAACCTGAACGAGTCGGTCCTCCGGACCAAGGTCCTCCGCCCCGAGACCCACTGAGCTCTCCCGCTCAGCTGATCTCGGGTTTCGAGTAGCACCACCAGCAGCCAGCAGCAAACCCGCCGAGAGGTTCCCCCATGGCAGGCGAGACCGTCATCACGGTCGTCGGCAATCTTGTCGACGACCCCGAGCTGCGCTTCACCCCTTCCGGTGCGGCGGTCGCGAAGTTCCGTGTCGCGTCCACTCCCCGTACCTTCGACCGCCAGACCAACGAGTGGAAGGACGGCGAGAGCCTGTTCCTGACCTGCTCGGTCTGGCGCCAGGCGGCCGAGAACGTCGCCGAGTCGCTTCAGCGAGGCATGCGCGTCGTCGTGCAGGGCCGGCTGAAGCAGCGGTCCTACGAGGACCGTGAGGGTGTCAAGCGCACGGTCTTCGAGCTGGACGTCGAGGAAGTCGGGCCCAGCCTGCGCAACGCCACGGCCAAGGTCACCAAGACCACCGGCCGCGGTGGCCAGGGCGGCTACGGCGGTGGCGGCCAGCAGGGCGGCGGCTGGGGCGGCGGCTCCGGCGGCGGCCAGCAGGCCGGCGGCCAGCAGGGCGGCGCTCCCGCCGACGACCCCTGGGCGACCGGCTCTCCCGCCGGCGGCCAGCAGGGCGGCGGCTGGGGTGGCGGCTCCGGCGGCAGCGGTGGCGGTGGCGGCTACTCGGACGAGCCCCCCTTCTAGGCCTGAGGGCCCGGTGACCCGGGCCCGATCCGGTCGAGGGCGGGTCGTACCCAAACTTCTTGATCACACAGGAGAAACACCATGGCGAAGCCGCCTGTGCGCAAGCCGAAGAAGAAGGTCTGCGCTTTCTGCAAGGACAAGGTCACGTACGTGGACTACAAGGACACGAACATGCTGCGGAAGTTCATTTCCGACCGCGGCAAGATCCGTGCCCGCCGCGTGACCGGCAACTGCACGCAGCACCAGCGTGACGTCGCCACGGCCGTGAAGAACAGCCGTGAGATGGCGCTGCTGCCCTACACCTCCACCGCGCGCTAAGGGAAGGGTGACCGACTCATGAAGATCATCCTCACCCACGAGGTCTCCGGCCTCGGTGCCGCGGGCGACGTCGTCGACGTCAAGGACGGTTACGCTCGCAACTACCTGATCCCGCGGAACTTCGCGATCCGCTGGACCAAGGGCGGCGAGAAGGACGTCGAGCAGATCCGTCGCGCTCGCAAGATCCACGAGATCCAGACCATCGAGCAGGCCAATCAGGTCAAGGCCCAGCTCGAGGGCGTGAAGGTCCGCCTGGCCGTCCGCTCCGGCGACGCCGGCCGTCTCTTCGGTTCCGTCACCCCGGCCGACGTCGCGTCCGCGATCAAGGCTGCCGGCGGTCCCGAGGTCGACAAGCGTCGCATCGAGATCGGTGCGCCGATCAAGACCCTGGGCGCCCACGAGACGTCCGTGCGTCTGCACCCCGAGGTGGCCGCCAAGGTCAGCGTCGAGGTCGTCGCGGCCTGATCGCCGTACCGGCGTGAACAGCTGCGGAAACGGCCGCACCCTACGGGGTGCGGCCGTTTCCTTTTTCGCCTCGCCTGCCGGACGGGTACGTGCTGTGGCAGTTTCACGTGAAACGGGTGCGGCGGGTGACGGTCATCGCGTCGCTCCGGTCACCAGCCAGCGACCCGAGCGGGCACGCAGCCAGAGCGTCAGCATCCGAACGGCCATCATCAGCGTCATCGCGGCCCACACGGCGGTCAGACCACCGCCCAAGGCCGGTACGAGGAGCGCCGCGGGAGCGAAGACGGCCAGGGTGAGCAGCATCGCCCCGGCCAAGTAGGGCCCGTCGCCGGCGCCCATCAGAACGCCGTCCAGGACGAAGACGATCCCGGAGATCGGCTGGGAGAGCGCCACGATGACCAGGGCGGGCAGCGCCGCCCCGGTGACCGCGGTGTCGCTGGTGAACAGCGGCAGAAACACGGGCCGGGCCAGGATCACCAGCACTCCGAGGACAACACCGGCGGCGATGCCCCACTCCACCATGCGGCGACAGGCGTTGCGTGCCCCCATGGTGTCGCCTGCTCCGAGATACCGCCCGATGATCGCTTGCCCGGCGATGGCGATGGCGTCGAGGGCGAATGCCAGCAGGCTCCACAGTGACAGGATGATCTGGTGGGCGGCGACGTCGGCGTCCCCCAGGCGGGCGGCGACAGCCGTGGCGATCAGCAGAATCGCCCGCAGCGACAGTGTGCGCACCAGAAGCGGTGCACCGGCGTGGGCGGAGGCCCGTATCCCTGCGGCGTCGGGACGCAGCGAGGCGCCGTGCCGGCGCGCACCGCGCACGACGACCCGCAGATAGACCACTGCCATGGCGCACTGTGCGATGACGGTTCCCCACGCCGACCCGGCGATGCCGAGGCCTGCGCCGTAGACGAGGGCGGCGTTCAGTGCGGCGTTGGCGACGAAACCCGCGACCGCGACGTAGAGCGGCGTCTTCGTGTCCTGCAGCCCTCGCAGAACGCCCGTCGCGGCGAGCACGACGAGCATGGCCGGGATGCCGAGCGCAGAGATGCGCAGATAGGTGACGGCGTACGGGGCTGCTGTGGACGAGGCGCCGAAGAGGTCCACGAGGCCGGGCGCTGCGGGCAGAGTGAGGACGATGACGGCCGCTCCCAGGAGCAGAGCCAGCCAGATCCCGTCCATTCCCTGACGGATCGCGGCCCGGAGGTCGCCGGCGCCGACTCTGCGGGCCACGGCCGCTGTGGTGGCGTAGGCGAGGAACACGAAGACACTGACGGCTGTCGTGAGCAGGGCGGAGGCGATACCGAGCCCGGCGAGTCGGCGGGTGCCGAGGTGGCCCACGATGGCGCTGTCGGCCAGGACGAAGAGAGGCTCGGCGACGAGTGCACCGAAGGCCGGGACAGCCAGCGCGATGATCTCTCGGTCATGGCGGCGGCGGACGACCTGGGGTGCCGGGGGAGCCTGTGTCATGGGCATCAATCTAACCGTCCACAGGTAAGTGATGCAACGTGCTTGTGGCCCTTACTTGCCCTCTTGTTGTGCGTCCTTGTGCACACAGCTCGAAGTGATCTTGATCCTTCTGGGCAACTTTTTCTTCTGCACAGTCGGTGGATGTTGAAGTGCCAGGTCAGAGGCGTTCTTGCGGCGGCAGCGCGACCTTGTTCACAGCACTGTCCACCGGGTCGTACACAGGTTTTGTGGAGTTCTCCACAGCATCCGGGCCGTCATCCACATGCCCTGTGGATAACCAGATTGGCTGACGGTGCCCGCAGGCCTACCGTGGTCCGGCGCCCGCTCCGTGTACCGGTTTTCAAAACGTCACAAAACCGGCCCGCTGGAACCGGAGTTGGGCCCCTGATTTGTCAGTGCCGTGCCGTAGAAATGAGGGGCACGGCGAGGTCCGCTCCGCGGACGGGAGGAGGTGGCTCGGTGAGCATTTCCGAGCCCTTGGACGACCCGTGGGCCGACAGCGGTCCCAGTGATCGTCTGCCCGCCTCCCGTCGGCGCGGTGACGGCGGCCGGGGCCGCGACGAGCAGCACGATCGGGGGCGGGACAACGGCGCCTGGGAGGGCGCCGGATCCGCCTTCGAGCGCCTTCCGCCGCAGGACCTCGAAGCCGAGCAGTCGGTCCTCGGCGGCATGCTGCTGTCCAAGGACGCCATCGCCGACGTCGTCGAGATCCTCAAGGGCCACGACTTCTACAAGCCCGCCCACGAGACGATCTTCCAGGCGATCCTCGACGTCTACGCCAAGGGCGAGCCGGCCGACCCCATCACGATCGCCGCCGAGCTGACCAAGCGCGGCGAGATCAACAAGGTCGGCGGCGCCTCCTACCTGCACACCCTCGTCCAGACGGTGCCGACGGCGGCCAACGCCGAGTACTACGCGGAGATCGTGCACGAGCGGGCGGTCCTGCGACGCCTCGTCGAAGCCGGCACCCGCATCACGCAGATGGGCTACGCCGCCGACGACGACGTCGACGAGATCGTCAACCGAGCCCAGGCCGAGATCTACGCCGTCACCGAGCAGCGCACCAGCGAGGACTACCTGCCGCTCGGCGACATCATGGAGGGCGCCCTCGACGAGATCGAGGCGATCGGCTCGCGCAGCGGCGAGATGACCGGCGTGCCCACCGGATTCACCGACTTCGACTCCCTCACCAACGGACTGCACCCGGGCCAGATGATCGTCATCGCCGCGCGTCCCGCGATGGGCAAGTCGACGCTCGCACTGGACTTCGCGCGGGCCGCCTCGATCAAGAACAACCTGCCGAGCGTGATCTTCTCGCTCGAAATGGGCCGCAACGAGATTGCGATGCGCCTGCTCTCCGCCGAGGCGCGCGTCGCCCTGCACCACATGCGCTCGGGCACGATGACGGACGAGGACTGGACTCGTCTGGCCCGCCGGATGCCGGATGTCTCGGCGGCCCCGCTCTACATCGACGACTCCCCGAACCTGTCGATGATGGAGATCCGAGCCAAGTGCCGCCGCCTCAAACAGCGCAACGACCTCAGACTCGTCGTCATCGACTACCTCCAGCTGATGCAGTCCGGTGGCTCCAAGCGCGCCGAGAGCCGGCAACAGGAGGTCTCGGACATGTCCCGTAACCTCAAACTGCTCGCCAAGGAGCTGGAGCTCCCGGTCATCGCGCTCTCACAGCTCAACCGTGGCCCCGAACAGCGCACCGACAAGAAGCCGATGGTCTCCGACCTGCGCGAGTCCGGCTCCATCGAGCAGGACGCCGACATGGTCATCCTGCTGCACCGCGAGGACGCCTACGAGAAGGAGTCCCCGCGCGCCGGTGAGGCCGACCTGATCGTCGCCAAGCACCGAAACGGCCCGACGGCCACGATCACCGTGGCCTTCCAGGGCCACTACTCCCGCTTCGTGGACATGGCCCAGACCTGATCCGAGGGACTGCGGGGTCTCAGATTTCGCGGCACAACCTCAGACCCGGCGGCACGTCGGTGGCGCCTATGCCGTCTTCTTGAGACGCGCTGGTCGAGGAGTTCACCCTCTCGGGCGAGAGAGATTCCGGCCCGCTCTGCCCGCCCATGGCATTCTGAGTCGATCCCGCAGGCCGGTGGCACAGCGGCGCGAAGCGCCCCCTTGATGGGCGGTGGTCGGGCCGGCGGGTGGGAGCGCTGAGGTGCTGCTCCCCGCACCGCTGCGCACATCGCTTCGAGACAATCCCCAGCGCGTGGGTGCTGCTGCTCAGCGCCTCGTCTCGTACCTGGTCAGGACCACGCCGCCGGGAAACGTCCGCGTCTCCACCAGCTTCAGGTTCACCCAGCTGTCCAGCGCGGTGAAGAACGGCGTGCCGCCGCCCACCAGGACCGGATAGGCGGCCATCGCGTACTCGTCGATCAGCCCGGCGCGCATGGCCGCCCCGGCGAGCGTAGCGCCGCCGATGTTCATCGGGCCGCCGTCCTCGGCTTTGAGCCGGGTGATCTCGGCGATGGCGTCGCCGGTGACCAGGCGGGTGTTCCAGTCGACCTTGTCGATCGTCGAGGAGAACACCACCTTCGGCGTGTCCCGCCAGTTCCGCGCGAACTCGATCTCCTCCGGGGTGGCGCCCGGCTGCTGGTCGCCGGTCGGCCAGTAGGAACTCATCGTCTCCCACAGCTTGCGCCCGTACAGCGACAGGCCACTCTCGCGCTCCTGGTCGAGCCACCACTGGAACAGCTCGTCGCTCGGCGGCCCGCTCCAGCCGATGTCGTCGCCGGCCGCGGCGATGTAGCCGTCCAGGGTCAGGTTCATGCCGTAGATCAGTTTCCGCATGGCCCAGCCTTCCGTCCGTGGGTGTCCGGCGTACAGACCAGCGCGGCGCGGGAAACTCATCGGTGCGCGATCTGGGGCTCGCCGGTGGTCCTCGTGCTCGGGACTCAGCGTGGTGTACTCGGCCGACTCGGGCAAGCCGCCTGATCTCTACCTCGCCCTCGCGAGGAAATGCCACGGAGTTGAGACTGATCACGGGTGACAAGGCCCTGAGACAGCCAACACGCCCAGGTCACAGCACGACACGTAGGTCGCCGCGGTGAGAACCTACAGCCTTGCAGGGGCCCGGATTCCGCCAGGTTGGAAGAAAGCGAGCATTTTCTGGGCGGCGTCCGGCGACGTCAGCAATTCCTGCATGCCCGCGGACATCCGGGCCGCAGCGCTGGTGCGTTCGAACTTCTCGCGTTCGTATGCTTTGACGGCGGCGGGAAAGTCGTCCGGGTGCGCGGTCGGCGCAAGACCGAGCAGGGCGCCGTCGAGCAGCGCCATGTTGGCCCCCTCTCCCACCGGTGGCATCAAATGCGCGGCATCGCCGAGCAGCGTGACGCCCGGCGTCGACGGCCAGGTCAGGCCGATCGGGAGAGTGGTGATCGACCGCGGCACGATCGTGTCGTCGCAGGCCGCGATCAGCGCGGTGATCCGTGAGTCCCAGCCGGGGAGCAGGTCGATCAGCCGCGCCCGGGCGGCGGCCGGGTCAGCGAACGGGAATCCGCTGGCGGCGAACCAGTCGACCCGTGCCGGCCCCGCTCACCCGAGAGCGGATCGTGCAAGCAGCGATCCAGCTGGCCGACGCGGACGGCCTGGAGGCGGTGTCGCTACGCAAGGTCGCCGCTTCGCTGGGCGTCGGGCCGATGCGGCTGTACAGCTGCATCGCCAGCAAGGAGGAACTGCTCGACCTGATGGTCGACGCGGCCTATGCCGAGATCCGGCCGGTCGGAGACGGCTGGCGAGAGGTGCTGCGGTCTCTTGCCGAAACCACGCGGCAGGCAGTTCACGAGCACGAACCGCTCGCCGACCTGCTCGGTGGCCGACCGCAGCTCGGGCCGCACGCGCTGGCCAGAGGGGAGGCTGTGGTGGCCGCGCTGGACGGCGTTGACGTGGACGCGATCATGCCGGTGGTCACCGCGGTCGACGCGTATGTGATCGGCGCGGTGCGTCGGGAGATTGCCGAGCGGCGTGCCGAGCGGGCCACCGGGATGGACGAGAAGCGCTGGCAGGCTTCACTCGGGCCCTATCTGGAGCGGACCTTCGCCACTGGCCGATTCCCCGCGCTGGGCCACGGTGGTGCGCGATGCCGCCCACCTGGACGCCGACCACACCTTCCGGATCGGCCTCGACTTCCTGCTCGACGCATCGAAGCCCGCATCTCAAGGTGACGTGCGGCCGAAGGGCCAGGGACAGGTACCGCTCATAGCCCCGGGTCGGCGCCGACCCGTTCAGACGACGCATCTCGCCGAAGCGCGGAAACTGAACAAATGCCACGGAAGTGAGAGTCAAGCCGTGCTACATCCCGTGAGACAACCCAGGGATCCGCTGGTCAGTTGAGATCACCATGCCACGCGACGTGAGACCCTACAGGGATTCCAGGTTCTCGAGAGCCGCGCCGCGTTCTCATGGCTGACCATGCGTCAGGTCAGGGCAAGGCCGCGCCGGAGACGGGTGGCGACGAGGCGCACTCGTGCTTCGGGTCACCCGACGGACTTACGCGGGCACGCGCAGGTAACGGCGCGGATCTGAGACCGGCAGCGCCTGACGCGACGTGAGGTGAGGAACGAGAAGCCGGTGGACGAGTGGCACCCTGGTGCACGGCACGCCGGGGCCCGCGGGCTTGTGCGCTCGACGCGTGGGCCCGGGGCGGGGTGGACTGTACGCATGACGACTTCTCAGCAAGAGCTGCTTCCGGCCACACGGCGTGCGCTGCTGCACCGGATCGCGGTGGCTCAGAGCGAAGGGCGCGCGCCGTCACTCGTGGCCGCCGTCGTACGGGGCGGGCAGCGGGTGTGGGACGGTGCGCGGACATCGGTCGACGGTCACGCTCCGGACGCGAACACGCAGTACCGCATCGGCTCGATCACCAAGACCTTCACCGCGGTACTCGTCCTGCGGCTGCGCGACGAGGGGCTGATCGACCTCGACGACCCGCTGGAGGAGCATCTGCCGGGCACCGGGGCGGGGGAGGCGACGATCGCCGATCTGCTGGCGCACACCGGTGGCCTGGCGGCTGAGTCGTCGACGGGGCCGTGGTGGGAGCGCAGCCCCGGTTCCTTGCGCCCGGAGCTGTCGGACGTTCTGGGGGAGCAGCCGCATCGGCATCCGGTGGGGCGGCGGTTCCACTACTCGAACCCCGGCTACACCTTGCTGGGCGCCCTCGTGGAGCGGCTTCGGGGTGCCCCGTGGGAGGATGCCCTTCAGCGAGAAGTGCTCCGTCCGCTGGGCCTTGAGGGGACGAGCGTACGGCCTCGCGCACCACATGCGGGCGGCTGGGCGGTGCACCCGTGGGCCGATGTGCTGTTGCCGGAGCCCGCGCAGGACTTCGGGCGGATGGAGCCGGCCGGGCAGCTCTGGTCGACCACCGGCGATCTGGCACGCTTCGCGACCTTCCTGGCCGAGGGCGACGACCGGGTGCTGGGTGCCCAGAGCGTACGGGAGATGCGGACTCCGGCTGCGCCTCCCGAGGCTGCGGATCTGGCGGACGGGGTCGCCTACGGCCTCGGGATGCAGCTGCAGCACCGGGACGGTCGTCTGCTCGCCGGGCACAGCGGATCGGTGCCGGGCTTCCTGGCGAACCTCAGCGTCAGTGTCGCCGACGACGTCGCGGCGGTGGTGCTGACCAACTGCACCTCCGGACCCCAGGTGTCCGCCGTGGCAGCCGATCTCGTCCGCATCGTCGCTGAGGCCGAGCCCTGGATTCCCGAGCCGTGGCGTCCGCTGGGGCAGGTCGATGCGGCCGTGCTGGAGCTGGCAGGGCCGTGGTACTGGGGGACGAACGGGTTCGCTCTGCGTCCGACGTCCGACGGTCTGCTGGCGCTGGACCCCCTGTCCGGCAGCGGCCGGCGTGCGCGGCTGCGGCCGAACGGTGACGGCACGTGGACGGGGCTCGACGGTTACTTCGCCGGTGAGTTGCTGACGGTCGCACGGCGGGCGGACGGGGCGGTGGACCACCTGGACCTGGGAACGTTCGTCTTCACGCGCCAGCCCTACGAGGAGGGGACAGCCGTGCCGGGCGGCGTCGACCCGGAGGGATGGCGCGGCATCGGGTAAGCGGTACGGAGAGGCGACGGACCGCCCGAGGGGGCTGTTTCACGTGAAACAGCCCCCTCGCCCCCGTCACAGCGACAACTTGAAACCCACGTGCGACGCGGTGAACCCGAGTCGCTCGTAGAACCGGTGGGCATCGGTGCGGGACGCGTCCGAGGTCAGCTGCACGAGTTGGCAGCCCTCGCTGCGGGACCTGTCCACGGCCCACTCGATCAGCCGGGAGCCCAGGCCGTTTCCGCGTTCGTCGGCGTGGACGCGGACACCTTCGATGATCGACCGTGTGGAGCCGCGCCGGGACAGTCCCGGGACGATCGTGAGCTGGAGGGTGCCGACGACGCGGTCGCACCGTACGGCCACGATCACATGCTGGAGCGGGTCGGTGCTGAGCCGCTCCAGCGCTGCCCGATACGGCGCCAGGTCGTTCGGTGTTTCGCGCTGGGCGCCGAGCGGGTCGTCCGCCAGCATCGCGACGATCTCCGGGATGTCGCCCTCGGCGGCGGGTCGTATGTCCAGGTCACCGATTCCGGGGCGTGGTGCATGATCTCCCATGCGCCGCACTCTATGCGGGCACCTTCCGGCCGGCCACGTCGAGCGACTCCACCGCCCGGACCAGCGGGGCGAGTTCGGGGTTCGTCGCGGCCTCGCCGAGTGCTTCGCGCAGAGCGGCGTCGTGGGTGGACCTGGCCGGTCGCAGGAGTGCGAGGCCCGCCTCGGTGACGTTGGTGTAGATGCCGCGGCGGTCAGTGGGGCACAGACAGCGCTCCAGCAGCCCGCGATCCTCCAGGCGGGTCACCAGGCGGGTGGTGGCACTCTGGCTGAGGACGACGGCGTCGGCGACCTGCTTCATCTGGAGGTGGCCTCCCTCGCCGTCGTGCTGGCGGCTGAGCACGTCGAGCAGCGAGTACTCGCGCACGCTCAGATCGTGTCCTGTGTGCGGGGCTCGCTCGAGATGTGCGTCGATCTTGCCGTGGAGCAGGGAGAGCACGCACCAGCCCTGGGTGAGGTGGATGATCGCGGGGTCCGTCGCTGTCATGGCGTTTCCATCGTCCCGGAGCGGCTCAATCCAGCGTAGGGCGGTGATGCAATTGACCGCGGTGGCGCATAGCGCGCGCATGCAACCATTGCACTGCCCCCGCCGGCCGGCTTCCCTCCTGCCGGCCGGGTCAGACCGCGGCCACCGTCACCGGGGCGAACCTCCTGCGCCAGTCGCCCGGAAGCTCCGTGATGCCGAGGCTCATGACCGCGTTGAAGGCGACAGATGCGAGGCCGTGCTGCTTGAGCCAGGTCAGCAGTTCCTCGTGCCGTACGTCGATGTCGGTGCGCAGCGGGCGGTCGCTGTGGGCGGCCAGGGAGTTCACGAGGGCCTGAGCGGTCCGGGTGTCGTGGGCGATGAGCGGTCCGACGACTTGCGTGTGCATGTTGGGCCAGGCTGCCGCGTAGCCCGTGATCCGGCCGCGTTCCTCGGCGACGTGCAGTAGGTCGGCGAAGGCGGGCAGCCGGGTGACGATGGGGGTCCGATCGGTGCCCAGCACTTCCTCGTCGAGGCGGAGGATCGCCGCGAGGTCCTCGGCGGTCGCGGCTCGGGTGGTGATGCCCGAGCCGATGCCTTCCAGGTCGGTGTCGTCCGGGCAGAAGCGTCCGAGCACCATCTCCGTCCGGCCGATGACCTTGAAGCCGAGCTCCTCGTAGAGCGGGCGGCCGTACGGGGTGGCATGCAGGGTCATGGGCGTGGTGCCCATCTCGGCGAGGACGTGGCGCATCATGTGGCGGCCGATGCCCTGACGGGCATACCGCTCGGCGACGAGCACCATTCCGATCGCGCCGAGATCGGGCCGCTGTTCCGGCCCGTAGCGTGTGACGATGCAGGCGCTGACGAGTCCGCCGTCCGGGTCGTCGATGCCGTAGCCGCGGCCGGCGGTGAGGAGGAAGCCCCACTTGTGTTCCTCGCGCGGCCACCCCCGGTCCTCCGACAGGTCTGCGCAGGCAGTGAGGTCGCGAAGCGTCAGGCGACGGATGGGCAGAGCGGCAGGAAGGGCAGTCGGCACGCAGGCCAGGCTGTCCGACCGGAGGCCTCCGCGTCCACCCGTTTCCCGAGGGACGGACGTGCTTTTGGCCACGTGGCGACCCAGCGGGGACACCGCTGCCAGGCGGGCGCCCCCACAGGCGGCGCGCACGGGAACCGCCACCATCGGTATGCGGCGTCGGCCGGGTCAGCCCAGGTCGGGGGCGTGCATCGCCCGGACACCCTCGATGTTTCCGTCGAGATAGTGCCGCAGTGACAGCGGTACGAGATGGACGGAGGCGATACCGACGCGGGTGAACGGCACCCGGACGATCTCGTACTCGCCGGCGGGCTCGTCCATCTCCGGGCCGTGCCGAAGTGAGGGGTCCATGGACTCCAGATGGCAGACGAAGAAGTGCTGGATCTTCACCCCCGTCGCGCCTCCGTCCGCTCCGATGTGTTCGACGGTGTCGACGAAGCAGGGCACGACATCGGTGATCTTGGCGCCGAGTTCCTCGTACACCTCGCGGTGCAGGGCGTCGACGACAGTGGGGTCTTCGGGCTCGACCCCGCCCCCGGGGGTCACCCAGTAGGGGTCCACACCGGGCTTGGTGCGCTTGATCAGGATGAGGTCGTCGCCGTCCAGCAGAACGGCACGCGCGGTGCGCTTGACCACGGGTCGGACGGTCATGGGAGAAATGTGGCCCGGCCGGTTCCACGTGAAACATCTGGGCACGTTCCACGTGAAACATCGCGAAAGGTGACCGGGTGAGCTCGCCCTGTGACGGCGTCAGGACCAGTCGGCCGCCGCGCGCAGCAGCCAGTCATGGGCCCGCGCGATGTGCGGCATCGCGAGGGTGCCGGTGCGAACCGCCAGGAAGTACGTGCGCAGCGGCGGCACTGCCGGCTCGTGCAGCGCGACGACGTCACCATGCTCCAGGGCGGCGTTGCACAGATAGCGGGGCAGTACCGCAAGCCCGGCGCCCGCCGCGGCACAGGCGAGGACGGCGCGCAGATCCGGGACGATGACGGTGCCCGAGGCAGCCGGTCGGCTGTCGAAGACCGATCCCCAGTAGCGGGAGACAAAGGGAAGCGACTCGTGCACCTCGACGACCGGGACACTCTCCAGGAACGGTGCGTCCCTGGGAGGTTCCTTCCCGGTGCCGAGCCGGTCTGCCCAGCGCGGGGCGGCGACCAGGACATGCTCCTCGTCGCACAAGGGGGTCGCCGTGAGCAGTGTGCCGCGGGGCCGGGTGGTGCTGATGACCAGATCGTGGTGCCCGGCGGCCAGTCCCTCCAGGGTTTCCTCGGCGGTGCCGAAGGAGGCGCGCAGCGCGAGACCCTGGCCGTCGTCGCCGGTCAGCTCCGTGAGCACGGGCAGGGCCCGCTCGGCGGTGAACTCCAGCGGGCCGGCGAGATGCAGTGTGCCCAGGGCGGACTCGTCGTCGAGACCGGTCTCGGCGATCTCCACCAGGGCGTCCAGATGCGGGGCCGCCTTGTGGGCGAGTTCGTCACCGATACTCGTCGGAGTCACGCCGCGGGCCTGCCTCAGGAACAGGGGGCGCCCCAGTTGCCGTTCCAGGGTGCGGATCTGTGAGGTGACCGCCGGCTGGGAGAGACCGAGCAGGGCCGCCGCGCGGGTGAAGGAGCCGGCCCGGTGCACGGTCACAAAGGTGCGCAGCAAGGCCAGATCCATAGCGCACCCTCCCTCGTTGCCGCCCGTCCCCGCAGCCCCCCGGCCCTGCCCAACTATAAATAAGTCGATAGGTCTCTGTCGCTACCGTGATTGGACACTGACACACGGTCAACTAGCCTTGTTCGCGCGGTTCTTCGCGCGCAGAACCGGGACGGTCCGAGCCACGAGGGGGGAGGCTCGGACCGTCCGATGTGCGTAGCGGGACTCCTGTCTGCCCGCGGCCGAGCGGTCAGCGTGCCGACTCCCTGAGCGCACGCAGCACATCCGCCACCAGGTCCTCGGGATCCTCCGCGCCGATCGACAGGCGGATGAATCCTTCCGGCACGGCGTCGCCGCCCCACCGCCCACGCCGTTCGGCCGTGGAACGCACCCCGCCGAAGCTCGTGGCGTCGTCGACGAGCCGCAGCGCGTCGAGGAAGCGGTCGGCATGCGCGCGCGAGGACAGCACGAACGAGATCACACAGCCGTAGCGGTGCATCTGCTGTGAGGCGATCTTGTGCGAGGGGTCGTCGGGAAGCCCGGGATAGCGCAGCCCGGTCACCTCCGGCTGCTCCCGCAGGGCCTCGGCCACCTTCAGGGCCGTGGCGTTCTGCCGATCGACCCGCAGCTGGAGCGTGGCGATCGAGCGGTGGGCGAGCCAGGCCTCCATGGGGCCCGGGATCGCGCCGACGATCTTGCGCCAGCGGCGCACGGCGGCCATGGCCGCGGCGTCCCGCCCGACGACGTACCCGAGCAGGACGTCCCCGTGGCCGGTGAGCTGCTTGGTGCCGCTCGCCACGGCGAAGTCGGCCCCCAGCGCCAGCGGGCGCTGCCCGAGCGGCGTCGCCAGCGTGTTGTCGACGGCGACCAGGGCGCCGCCCGCGTGGGCTGCCTCGACCAGGCGTCGTACGTCGCACACGTCCAGCCCGGGGTTCGACGGCGACTCGATCCACAGCAGCTTCGCGCCGTCCAGGACCTCCAGTTGTGCGTCACCCCCGGTCGGGGCGGTGCGCACCTCGACGCCGTACGCCTCCAGTTGGGCGCGTACCAGGGGCAGCACCTGGTACCCGTCGCTGGGGAGCACCACCGTGTCCCCTGCCCGCATCTGGGAGAAGAGCACGGCGGAGACGGCGGCCATGCCGGAGGCGAAGACCAGCGTCTCGGCTCCCTCGGCGCCGGGCGCCTCCAGACCGCCGATGGCCCGCTCCAGCAACGTCCAGGTCGGGTTCTCGTCCCGGCCGTACGTGTACGGGCCCGTCGGGTCGCCTGGCAGGTGGAAGTGGGCGGCGAACGCCGGGCCGGGCAGCGCGGGCTCGTGCTTGACCGGCTCGGGCAGCCCGGCCCGCACGGCCCGCGTGCCCTCCCCGGTGCCGCCGCCCTCTGCCCACGCCGGGTCATTCATGCCGCCTGCCCTTCCACGTGCTCTCGTACCGCGGCGAGCAGACCGTCGCTCGCCGCCTCCACCATCTCAAGGCACTCCTCGAAGCCCTCCGGGCCCCCGTAGTAGGGGTCGGGCACCTCCAGGTCGTCGGCCGCGGGATCGTACGACCGCATCAGGCGCACCTTGGCCGTGTCCTCCTCGGTGGGGGCCAGGCGGCGCAGGGCCCTGAGATGGCCGGAGTCCAGGGCGATCACCAGGTCGAGCCGGGAGAACCACGACGGCTGGAAACGGCGGGCGGTGTGTTCGGTGCCGTAGCCGGCCCCGTCGAGGACGGCCACGGTGCGCGGGTCGGCGCTGTCGCCCTCGTGCCAGCCGCCGGTTCCGGCGCTGTCGGCCTCGATCAGGTCGCCGAGTCCGGCCTCCGCCACCCGCGCGCGGAAGACGGACTCGGCCATCGGGGAGCGGCAGATGTTGCCGGTGCAGACGAAGCAGACGCGGTAGGTCATGAAATTCAGTCCCCGTCGGGCAGGATGACGTTGAGTGCCCAGGAGACGACCGAGATGATCAGACCGCCCACAACGGCGGTCCAGAATCCGTCCACATGGAAGCTCAGACCGAGCTGATCACAGGCCCACGACGTCAACAGCAGCATCAGGGCGTTCACGATGAGCGTGAACAGCCCGAGCGTCAGTATGAACAAGGGGAAGGTCAGCACTTTCACGATCGGCTTGACCAGGGAGTTGACCAGGCCGAAGACCAGGGCGACGAGAAGCAGAGTGCCGATCTTCCTGCCCGTGCTGTCACCGGTCAGGGTGATCTTGTCGAGGAGCCATACGGCGACCGCCAGGGCCCCCGCGTTCGCGATCGTCTTGACTACAAAATTCTTCATGTGTCTGATCGTGGCAGACGGAATCGGCCATGAGCAGATGTGAGTACGGAAACGAGGGCGGACAACGGCGATGAAAGCATTCCGGTTGGACGAGCTGGAGGCGGAGCGGGCTGCCAACGACGGCGCCTACCTCCAGTTCCTGCGGGAGCGGAACATGTCGGTCGGCCTGTACGCGCTCGACGCCGGGGAGCACGACCCGCAGAAGCCGCACCGGCAGGACGAGGTGTACTTCGTCGTCAGCGGCCGTGCCTCGCTCACCGTCGGTACGGAGACCACCCAGGTGGCGCGGGGCAGCGTGGTCTACGTGCCGGCCGGAGAAAGCCACCGGTTCCACCACATCAGCGAGGACCTGAGGGTACTCGTGGTCTTCTCTCCGCCCGAGAGCTGAGCCGGAGTCTCCGGGTTCCCTAGGGGACCGGTCAGGGGGAGACAAGGGGTGCGAGGCCCCCGCGAGCCCCTGCCCGCGCCCTAGCATCGAGGCAGGACAACAGGAACACCCGGCGAACACCGGGTTCGGCGGCCCGGCACAGGAACGGGCGGAAGGGTAGAGGCGAGAACAATGCGGGAGATCTTCGCGGGACTGCCGTGGTGGGTGAAGTGGGTCGCGGTGCCCGTCATCGCCCTGGTCGTGTTCGGAAGCGTCATAGCGACCGTCGTCGGCTTCGTGATCGGCCTGCTGTTCAAGCTGCTGATCTTCGTGGCCCTGGTCGGCGGACTGGTCTACATCGTGCGGAAGTTCGTCTCGAGTTCGTCCTCGCGCGGCGACTGGTGAGGGGTGCGGGCGACCGCTGATCGCCGGGAGGAAGCGCCGGTTCCCTCGGCCGGGGGAAGTTTTCCGGACAGGACATCTGTGGGGCGCGGCTGACGGTTAAAGTCCGGAACCCGATGCGGGGGCGCCCCCTCGCTCGGTGTTCACCTCCGCACCCGTGTTCCCCCGGCACGGGCTCCCCTCGCGCATCGGGAGTGATCCTTGGCCACGGTCGGCACCGCACCCACGGAACGGTACGCACCCCCCGCCCAGCCGCGTGCCTCCGCGCCGCCGCGGCAGCGGCCCGGCCCCCCGGACGCCCCAGCGCAGCCGCACGCCCCGACGACACTGATCAGTTCCGTGCAGCGCGCGATGCGCCTGCTGGAGGCCGTCGCCGGGCACGAGCACGGCACCACCGCCAAGCACCTGGCCCGCGAGACCCGTCTCGCCCTTCCCACGGCCTACCACCTGCTGCGCACCCTGGTGCACGAGGGCTATCTGCGGCGCGACAAGGGGCTGTTCTTCCTCGGTGAAGCCGCCGGGCGGCTCAGCAGCGGGGTGGCGGCGCAGAAACGTCGCAGCACCATCGCCGAGGCACTCGCACGCTGGCGGGATTCGATCGGTGTGCCCGTGTACTACGCCCTGTACCGGGAGGGCGAGATCGAGGTCATGTGCGTCTCCGACACCCCGGGCAACCCGGCGGTCGAGGAGTGGGCCGACTTCCGTGAGACCGGTCACGCGCACGCGATCGGGCAGTGCCTGCTCTCCCAACTCGACGAGGACGCCCGCCGCGACCACCTCGATCGCTACCCGGTGCAGGCCATCACCCCGTACACGGTGTCCGACAACGGCACGCTGCTGCGGCGCCTGGACCGGATGCGGCGGATGGAACCCGTGATCGAGCGGCAGGAGTACGCGCTGGGGACCGTGTGCGCCGCGATTCCGATCACCGTGGGCACCACGGCCGCGACCATGGCCATCTCCCTGCCCCACGACCAGGCAGACCAGCTGATCCCCGCCGCCCGCACACTTCAGGACGAGGTCGGCCGACTGTTCGGCACCCTCGCGGTCTCTATCAGCATCTGAAAACTTACTCCTTGTGATCTGCCATGTACTTTCAGCAAGATTTCACCAGTGTCAAGGGGTTCATCCCAGCCAGTCGACGGCAGATGACGGGGTAGGCGATGCGGGAGTCCGCACAGGCAGTACACGCAGAGGTCATGATGAGCTTCCTGGTGTCCGAGGAGCTCTCCTTCCGCATCCCGGTGGAGCTGCGCTACGACACCGGTGATCCCTATGCCGTGCGGCTGACCTTCCATCTGCCCGGTGATGCCCCGGTGACCTGGGCGTTCGGCCGTGAGCTGCTGATCGACGGGCTGGGTCGGCCCTGTGGGGAGGGCGACGTGCGGGTCGCTCCCGTGGAACCGGACACCCTGGGTGAAGTGCTGATCCGACTCCAGGTCGGTAGCGACCAGGCGCTGTTCCGCGCCTCCTCGGTACCGCTGGTCGGCTTCCTGGACCGCACCGACAAACTGGTACCGCTGGGGCAGGAGGGATCCCTGGCCGACTTCGATGCCCATCTCGACGAGGCACTGGACCGCATTCTGGCCGAGGAGCAGAGCGCGGGCTGAGCCGGCGGCACGGGTGGCGGAAGTTCCTTGCGGCCAGAATGATGCAGGAACGCTTCCCCAGTGGGCCGGGCCCCTCCGATCAGCGCTTCCGCCGCCGCCCGCGGCCACCGCGCACCGGGGCCCCGCCTGTCGTCGTGCCGCTCGCCGCAGACCCCGGACGGTCCGCCGAGACCACCAGCGCCGCCAGCGCTGTGGTGACCGGTACAGAGGCGACCAGACCGATCGAGCCGATCAGCGTGCGGACGATCTCCTCGGCGACCAGTTCGCTGTTGGCGACCGCCCCCACGCTGCTCTGCGCGATGGAGAAGAGCAGTAGGAGCGGCAGCGCCGCACCCGCATAGGCCAGAACCAGCGTGTTGACGACGGACGCGATGTGGTCCCGCCCGATGCGGATACCTGCGCGGTACAAAGCGCGCCAGCCCATCGACGGATTGGCCTCGTGCAGTTCCCAGACCGCCGAGGTCTGCGTGACCGTCACGTCGTCCAGTACGCCCAGCGATCCGATGATGACGCCGGCGAGCAGCAGACCGCTCATGTCGATCGACGGGTACAAGCCGTGGATCAGACCGGTGTTGTCGTCGGTGTTGCCGGTGAGGGCAGCCCAGCCGATGAACAGCGAGCCGAGGACGCCGATCAGCAGCAGGGAGACGAGCGTGCCGAGTACGGCCACCGATGTCCGGGCCGACAAGCCGTGGCACAGGTACAGGGCGATCAGCATGATGGCGCTCGCTCCGACGACCGCCACGAGCAGCGGGTTCGACCCCTGCAGGATCGCCGGCAGGATGAAGAGGTTCAGCACCAGGAAACTGATGGCCAGCGCGACCAGAGCCATCACGCCCCTCAGCCGCCCGACCAGCACGACGGCGAGCGCGAAGACACCGGCGAGCAGCGCCAGCGGGAAGCGGCGGTTGACGTCGGCCACCGAGTACTGCAGCTCCCTGGGAGCAGAGGGCTCGTAGGCGACCACGACCTCCTCGCCCTGGTGGAGTTGGCGGGACTGGTCCGGCTGCACGATCTCGGTGAACGTACGGCCCCGGTCCTTGCCGGAGTCGACACGGATCGTCGCCTTCCTGCAGGTGCCGCCCGCCCGCTCCTGGGTGGACGGCACCCCGGTGCCGGAGACGCTCCCGACCGTTGCGCCCCCCGAGGCGTTGACGGACGTGCAGCTCACGTCGACGACCGCGGTGACCGTCGCCTGCTGCGTCTGCCGGTCGAAGCCGACGCCCGTGCGCGCGTGCGCCGGCGCGCCACCGGGCCACAGCACGGCGAGCCCGACCACCACGGCAGCGGCGAACGGGATGAGGACAGCCGCGATGACTTTGCGCAGGTGCCGTGAGACGGGCGCGGCCGGACCGTGGCTGTGGCTGTGGCTGTGCGAGTGGCGGTGCCCACCCTCGGGTCCGGGATGCGAGTGGCCGTGCCCACCCTCGGGTCCGGGATCCGGGCGATACGGGGGCTGGTCTGTCGTCGTCACCGACCGATCATCGCAACAACGAGGGGGGCCCTCTGTTCACCGCGCCCGAACTGACGCTAGCGTGGAGGCACCTTTGCACACGCGGGAGCTCGGAGCACCGGGCTGAGAGGGCGCTGACCTTCGTCTTTGCGATGTTTCACGTGGAACGTCACGTCACGGTGACGTTCCACGAGGAACGTGGAAGACGATGACCGCTGCGTCGACCGCCGAACCTGTTACCGGGTAATGCCGGCGTAGGGAGTAGGTCTCATGACCAACAAGGACGCACGCACGCCTGCCTCCACGCAGATCCAGGCCGACGGATCTGTCGACGCACCGTCGAACGGGGAGGCCGGGAAGTCCATCGGCTGGCACAAGGCGTACGTCGAGGGCGCACGCCCCGACCTGCGGGTGCCGGTCCGTCAGGTGCATCTCACCAACGGGCAGTCCGTCACGCTGTACGACACATCCGGCCCATACACCGATCCACTCGTCGACACAGATGTCCGCAGGGGCCTGCTGCCGCTGCGCGAGAACTGGATCATCGCCCGCGGCGACACCGAGGAGTACGCGGGACGTCCCGTCCGCCCCGAGGACGACGGCATCAAGCACACCTCGCCGCGCGGCGGCCTGCGCAATCTCGACGCGGTCTTCCCCGGCCGCCCGCGCCAGCCGCGTCGCGGCCGTGACGGCGCGGCTGTGACGCAGCTCGCGTATGCGCGACGCGGGGAGATCACACCCGAGATGGAGTTCGTCGCCATCCGGGAGAACGTCTCCCCCGAGGTCGTCCGCGAGGAGATCGCGGCGGGTCGGGCCGTGCTGCCCGCCAACGTCAACCACCCGGAGATCGAGCCGATGATCATCGGCAAGCGGTTCCTGGTGAAGGTCAACGCCAACATCGGCAACTCCGCCGTGACCTCCTCCATCGAGGAAGAGGTCGAGAAGATGACCTGGGCCACCCGCTGGGGCGCCGACACGGTCATGGACCTGTCCACCGGCCGGAACATCCACACGACTCGCGAGTGGGTGCTGCGCAACTCCCCCGTCCCCATCGGCACCGTGCCCCTCTACCAGGCACTGGAGAAGGTCGACGGCAAGGCCGAGGAACTCACCTGGGAGATCTACAAGGACACCGTCGTCGAGCAGGCCGAGCAGGGCGTGGACTATATGACCGTCCATGCGGGGGTGCGCCTGGCATACGTGCCGCTGACGGCCAACCGCAAGACCGGCATCGTCTCGCGCGGCGGCTCGATCATGGCGGCCTGGTGCCTGGCACACCACAAGGAATCGTTCCTCTACGAGAACTTCGAGGAACTCTGCGAGATCCTCGCCGCCTACGACGTCACCTACTCCCTCGGTGACGGCCTCCGGCCCGGTTCGATCGCCGACGCCAATGACGAGGCCCAGTTCGCGGAGCTGAGGACCCTGGGGGAACTCAACCGCGTCGCCAGGCGTTTCGATGTACAGACGATGGTCGAGGGCCCGGGCCACGTCCCGATGCACAAGATCAAGGAGAACATCGACCTTCAGCAGGAGATCTGCGATGAAGCTCCGTTCTATACGCTCGGACCGCTGACGACGGACGTCGCGCCGGCGTACGACCACATCACGTCCGGCATCGGTGCGGCCATGATCGCCTGGTGGGGCACGGCCATGCTCTGCTATGTCACACCCAAGGAGCACCTGGGCCTGCCCAACCGCGACGACGTCAAGACCGGTGTCATCACCTACAAGATCGCCGCTCACGCAGCCGATCTCGCCAAGGGACATCCCGGCGCGCAGGCGTGGGACGACGCGCTGTCCGACGCCCGCTTCGAGTTCCGGTGGGAGGACCAGTTCAACCTCGCCCTGGACCCGGACACGGCACGGGAGTTCCACGACGAGACCCTGCCGGCCGAGCCGGCCAAGACCGCCCATTTCTGCTCGATGTGCGGGCCGAAGTTCTGCAGCATGAAGATCTCGCAGGACATCCGCCGCGAGCACGGCTCAAGCCAGGCCGACATCGAGGAGGGCATGGCGCAGAAGTCCCAGGAGTTCGCCGCCGCGGGCAACCGGGTCTATCTGCCGATCGCCGACTGACGGCAGGTCAAGAGGGGTTGTGCCGGGGGGCGCGGGCGGGCACGGGGCCGGCCGGGTCCTTGCGGGCACGTCCGCCGCACCGCTCACGCGGCTGCCGGTGTCGTAGAACCCGGTCAGTCGCGTGCGGGGCGGCCGTCCGTTCGGCCTGCGCCACCGCTGGGCGGAGGCGCAGGCCGGCGGGCTATTCCGGCTGGTGCTCCGGGCCCCCGAAGTCCGGACTGCTGAAGTCGGGGCTCGTGAAGCTCGGGCGCGGTCCCGTGGAACCGTCCTCGGGACTGCTGAACCCCGGACGGTCGTACCCCAGCCGCGGCATGCGGCCGATCGGCGCCGACGGTGCCGCACGATGCACGGCGGCTGTGGTGCCGGGGTCGGCGAGGGCCTCGTGCAGGAACGGCAGGATGCCCCGTTCCAGGAGGGCCTCGCACCAGGCCTCCTTGGCCCGGGCCACCTCCTCGTCCAGCTCGCCGTAGGGCCCGGACGCGCGGGAGGGCCGGTTGCGCAGGGCGGTGATCAGCAGTCCGACCGTGGCGACGAGGATCGCGGCAGCGGTGAGGGCGCCGAACACCCATCCGGCGGTGAGCATGGTCTGGGCGAACGCCGGCTCGGGGTCGAGCATCTTCAGGATGTAGCCCACGAGCAGGAAGATCGCCGCGGCGGTCCCGGCGAGGACCGGGGCGAGGACGGCGACGACGGCCACGGCGCCCGCGCCGGCGGTCTCGGCGACCTCACCCATGGTGGTGGCGAGGCCCATCGCGCCGCCCGGTTCCGCCGCGTCGGACGCGCGGCCGGAGGCGGGGGCGGACGGCGCCGGACGGCGCACTTCCTCGCGGATCTTGACGTAGTGCTGGTACTCGGTCGTCGCCGCCGCGGTGATGAGTGCGGTGGCGTTCAGCGCCATGGTGCGCAGTTGCTCGGGGTTGAGCCGCTGTCCGACAGCGGCCGGTTCCGGTCGGTTCGGTGCGGAGCGCAGCGCCTCATCGAGGAGCCGCTCGTACTCCTGGCGGTCCTCGCTCAGCAGGTGCTGCGGAACGCTGTTCATGTGCATCCCCCGATGCTCCGTAGGGCTTGGGGCTCGCATGACGAACGAGCCGTCGGGCAGAAACGGAGGGGAGCCTGCTACGGATAAGCCGATGGTAGAGCCGTCATGCCACAGGGTGACAGGGGGTTTCCACAAATTCGCCCCCGGCCTGCGCCGTTCGCCCTAGGCCGACCGGGGGCGTGGGCCCTGTGAACGATCAGATGTCCAGGGGAAGTTGCTGCACGAGCAGCTTTCCGGCCATCGTCACGCCCCCGTCCATCGCGATGGCGAGGCCGTCGGCGTAGACGTGTGGGCCTGCGACGACCGGGCCGGAGCCGTCTTCGCCGTCCTCGGATCCCACCTCGCCCAGCAGGTACGGGATGGGGCTGTGGCCGTGCACGATGCGCGTGCCGCCGTAGGTGTCCAGCAGCGAGCGCACGGCGTCGGGTCCGCCCTCGTCGCGGAAGGAGAACCGCCGGGTGAACTTGCGGAACAGGTCCCAGACCTCGTCGGCGTCGTTACGGGTGAGGGCCTCGCGGACGGTGTCGTTGACCTCTTCGATCGACGAGCCGTAGTCGAGGTAGGCGGTCGTGTCCGAGTGGACCAGAAGGTGGTCCTCGACCTCGGTGAGCGCGTCGAGGCGGGCCATCCACTGCAGGTGGTGGTCCTGGAGCCGGTCCATGTCGCTCTTCTGGCCGCCGTTGAGCAACCAGGCAGCCTGGAAGGTGGCGGTGCCGGCACCGGAGTTGACGGGGGTGTCGCCGAACCGCTTGGCGCCCAGCAGCAGCAGCTCGTGGTTGCCCATGAGGGCCTTGCAGTAGCCGCCGGCCGCGGCGGCCTCGGCGGACAGTCGCATCACGAGGTCGATGACGCCGATGCCGTCGGGGCCGCGGTCGGTGAAGTCGCCGAGGAACCACAGCCGGGCGGTGCCCGCACACCACTGGCCGGCGGCGTCGATCAGGCTTCTCTCCTGCAGCGCGGCCACCAGCTCGTCGAGGTAGCCGTGCACGTCGCCGACGACGTACAGGGGGCCGGGGCCGTCGGCCGACTGCGGTGCCGGTGCGGCGGGCGCCGGGTCGACGGGCACCTGAAGGGTGTCACCCCTATGGATGACGGGCAGGTCGCGCTGGGTGGGGGTGTATCCCTCCGGGGCGTCGCCGAGGCCCCCGGCGTCGTCGGGAGGAGTGCTGTGGGCATACGGACCGGTCTCGTGGACGTACGCGGGCACCCGAAAGTCGCGCAACGTCGCCGTCCGCTCCGTTTCGGGTCCCTGACCGGCCCCCTGAGTCATCGACCCCTCCACCATCGCGCCGCAGCTGCACCGCTTCGGACTGCCTGGTCGCAGCGGCCCGCGGTGTCGTGGGCCCATCATAGGAATGCGGATCGTGCCGTGTGATGACCCAGGGGTGGTGAATCGGAGCAAGACTCCAGTTCATCGCGGCTTTCGCCCCGTTTGGGAAGGGCTTTCCCCGCGTGTGAGGACGCGAGACCGCACCCGGGTGCCGACACGGCGGCCGCCGGACCCGGCGCGCAGACCCCACGGCCCGGCCGGGCGGCCGGGAGCGGGCCGGGCGCCTTGCCCGGCCCGGGCGGGGCGGCTGCCGGACCGCTCCGGCGGTGTTCCTGCCGTCCCGGCCGGGCCGCCCGATCCACGCGGCCCGCCGGTGCCGTTTCCTGCCGCCTCGCCCTGCCCTCGGCCCTGGGACGCAGGGCCTACCCCTCCTCGTGGGTCCGGGGCGGGCTGACCGTCGTGCGGGGCGGACGGCGCTGGGACGAGGTACGGATGATCAGCTCCGTCGGTATCACCTGCTCGACCGGCTGGTTCGAATCCACGCCCTCGATGGCGTCGATGAGCAGTTGGACCACGGCCGTGCCGATGCGCCGCGGCTTCAGCGACAGCGTCGTGATGGGCGGTTCGGTGTTGGCGTACACGGTGGACTCGCTGCAGCAGACCAGCAGCAGGTCCTCGGGCACGCGCAGTCCGTAGCGGCGGGCGGCGGCGAGCAGGTCGGTGCCGTTGGGGTCGAACAGACCGTAGACGGCGTCGGGCCGGTCGGGCCGGGCGAGCAGCCGGTCGGCGGCGACGGCGCCGGCGCAGGGGTCGTGCGCGGGGTAGGCCTCGTACACCGGGTCCTGGCCGACGCGCTCGCACCAGCGCAGGTATGCGGTGGTCGACAAGTGGGTGTAGGTGTCCGTCGTGGTCCCGGTCAGCAGGCCGATGCGGCGGGCGCCGGCGTCGGCCAGGTGGTCGAGGATGCCGAGGACGGCTGCCTCGTGGTCGTTGTCGACCCAGGCGGTGACCGGGAGTGTGCCGGCCGGACGGCCGTCGGAGACGACCGGCAGACCCTGGCGGATCAGTTCGCTGACGACGGGGTCATGGTCGGAGGGGTCGATCACGACGGTGCCGTCGAGTGCGACGTTCGACCACACATCGTGACGGGAGGTGGCGGGCAGGATCACGAGGGCGTAGCCGCGGGCGAGCGCGGCCGAGGTGGCGGCGCGTGCCATTTCGGCGAAGTACGCGAATTCGGTGAAGGTGAAAGGTTCATCCCCATATGTCGTCACGGTCAGTCCGATGAGACCCGACTTGCCGGTACGGAGGGTACGGGCGGCGGCCGAGGGACGGTAGCCCAGCCGGTCGGCGACCTCGCGGACGTGGCGTCGGGTGGCATCGGGGAGCCTGCCCTTGCCGTTCAGGGCATCGGAGACTGTTGTGATGGAGACTCCGGCGGCGGCGGCCACGTCCCTGATGCCCGCTCTGCCCGGCCGGCTGCCTCGGCGTGAGGTTTCCGCGCGGCTCACCTGGTGCTTCCCTGCTGCTGTCATGGCGAGCCGATAGTAGGGCTCATGCGGTGGGGTAGGGCGGACGCATATGCACTCGTCAGCATGTACGTTTCTGCAAGGTAACATCCCGTCAGATCCCTTTGAAATAAAGGAAGTTAAACCTTTCTAAGTGTGGACGTGTCCTCTTGACGCGCATGAGCCTGCCAAGTCCGTGATGTTGCGAAGAGGTCTCAACTCACCTGCACGAGGGATGCGCGCCACGGCGTGAGCCACCGGCGCATAGATATATGTGTAGCGCGCCCCCCGATTCGCACGCCTTCGTGCGCGTTCATGCGGTGATGCTCGTGATGCACATGAGGTGAGAGGGGTTTGCCGCGCACCTGTACGCAGGCGGGCCGAATCCTCATAAGGTAAGCAGTATTGGATTCCGGTGGCAGTGACAGGTCGCCGGGGGTCGCTAGGAGGACTGCGGTGAGTGACACGAGCCCGAAGCTGCGCGCCGAGCTGGCGGGGATCCCCACCTACAAGCCGGGCAAGCCGGCCGCTGCCGACGGCCCGGTGGCATACAAGCTGTCCTCGAACGAGAACCCCTATCCGCCGCTGCCCGGCGTGATGGAGAGCGTGACGGCGGCGGCCTCGTCGTTCAACCGCTACCCCGACATGGGGTGCACGGGGCTGATGAACGAGCTGTCGGAGCGTTTCGGCGTGCCGCTGTCGCACCTGTCCACCGGCACCGGCTCGGTCGGTGTCGCCCAGCAGCTGATCCAGGCCACGTCAGGCCCGGGCGACGAGGTCATGTACGCGTGGCGTTCGTTCGAGGCGTACCCGATCATCACGCAGATCAGCGGTGCGCGGTCGGTACAGGTGCCGTTGACGAGCGGAGATGTGCACGACCTGGATGCGATGGCGGACGCCGTCACCGACCGGACTCGGCTGATCTTCGTCTGCAACCCCAACAACCCGACCGGGACCGTCGTGAAGCGGGCGGAGCTGGAGCGCTTTCTGGACCGGGTGCCCGGTGATGTACTGGTCGTCCTGGACGAGGCGTACCGGGAGTTCATCCGCGACCCCGAGGTACCCGACGGCGTCGAGCTGTATCGGGACCGGCCGAACGTCTGCGTGCTGCGCACGTTCTCCAAGGCATACGGCCTGGCGGGCCTGCGCGTCGGCTTCGCCATCGCCCATGAGCCGGTGGCGGCGGCGCTGCGCAAGACGGCGGTGCCCTTCGGTGTGAGTCAGCTGGCGCAGGAGGCGGCGATCGCTTCGCTGCGCGCGGAGGACGAACTGCTCGGGAGGGTCGGCTCCCTGGTGTGTGAGCGCACGCGCGTGGTCGACGGGCTGCGCGCACAGGGCTGGACGGTGCCCGACACCCAGGCCAACTTTGTGTGGCTGCGGCTGGGAGAGTCCACGGTTCCCTTCGCTCAGGCGTGTGAGCAGGCGGGAGTAGTCGTCCGGCCGTTCGCTGGTGAGGGTGTGCGCGTGACGGTCGGGGAGTGCGAGGCGAACGACATCTTCCTCAAGGCGGCGGAAGGCTTCCGCAAGCAGGCGTAGGGAGGTCCTCGCCGATCCTTGTCGACGGGCTCCACTCCTTGAGGGGGTGGAGCCCGTCAGTCGTTCGCGAGTTCCACGCGTACGGGATCGCCGTCGCGCACTGTCGCCAGGATGCGGGGGTCTGCGTCCAGCGTGCCGAGGATGTTGCACGGGCTCGCGAGGCGGCACTCGTCGCCCTGTGAGATCGGCGTGGGGCCGTAAGGGAGGGCCAGGGCGTCACCGTCCGTCCAGAAGGCCACCGTTCCCGGTTCCACGACCTGTCGCGCATCCGTTTCACGTGAAACGGAGACGCCGGTGTCGAAGTAGACCTCCTCGCCCCAGGTGCAGGCGGTGGAGGTCAGCGGCAGCGTCCCGGCCAGAGCCCGGGTGGTCGGCGTGTCGTCGAGGGTCGCGGTGAGGTGGCCGGCAGGCCAGGAGATCCGGATCCGTGTGAGGTGCGTCTGCATGGCACACAATTCAACAAGATGTTGAACTTGGCGCCAAGGGGTCGATGTCACACCCAAGGGGGGACCCCCTGTCAACCGTCGAAAATCGGTCGGTCATAATAGGCTTGTGAATGTGAACGCGTTCACAAGCGTGTCCCGGTTGCTCCCGCGATGTGTGCGACAAAAGGGGCAAACTGCCGCTACCACGGCGATGTAAGGAGGCTGACGACGTGCACCTGGCTTTGGCGCCGGAGACACTGGCGCGCTGGCAGTTCGGCATCACCACCGTCTACCACTTCCTGTTCGTCCCCCTGACGATTTCCCTGGCTGCCCTGACGGCCGGATTGCAGACCGCCTGGGTGCGCACGGAGAAGGAGAAGTACCTCAGGGCCACCAAGTTCTGGGGCAAGCTCTTCTTGATCAATATTGCGATGGGTGTCGTCACCGGCATCGTGCAGGAGTTCCAGTTCGGCATGAACTGGTCGGACTACTCCCGATTCGTCGGTGACATCTTCGGGGCACCGCTCGCCTTCGAGGCCCTGATCGCCTTCTTCTTCGAGTCCACCTTCATCGGCCTGTGGATCTTCGGCTGGGACAAGCTGCCCAAGAAGATCCACCTGGCCTGCATCTGGATGGTCTCGATCGGCACGATCCTGTCGGCCTACTTCATCCTCGCGGCCAACTCCTGGATGCAGCACCCGGTCGGCTACCGGATCAACGAGGAGAAGGGGCGCGCCGAGCTCACCGACTTCTGGGCCGTCCTCACTCAGAACACCGCCCTCAGTCAGGCCTTCCACACCCTCACCGCGGCCTTCCTGACCGGTGGTGCCTTCATGGTCGGCATCGCCGCCTACCACCTGGCCCGCAAGAAGCACGTCCGCGAGATGAAGACCTCGCTGCGTCTGGGGCTGATCACCGTCATCGTCGCCGGCCTGCTGACCGCGGTCAGTGGTGACGTTCTCGGCAAGGTCATGTTCAAGCAGCAGCCGATGAAGATGGCCGCCGCCGAGGCGCTGTGGGACGGCCAGGACTCCGCCCCGTTCTCGATCTTCGCCTACGGTGACGTGGAGAAGGGACACAACAGCGTCGCCATAGAGATCCCGGGCCTGCTGTCCTTCCTCGCCAATGACGACTTCAGCTCGTACGTCCCCGGCATCAACGACGTGAACAAGGCCGAACAGGAGAAGTTCGGGCCCGGTGACTACCGGCCCAACATCCCCGTCACCTTCTGGGGCTTCCGCTGGATGATCGGCTTCGGCATGGCGTCCTTCGCCATCGGCATCGCCGGGCTGTGGCTGACGCGCAAGAAGTTCATGCTGCCGCAGCACCTGCACGTCGGTGAGGACGAGGTGCCGCACCTGGTGCTGTTCAGGAACAAGGCCCTCGGCCCGGAGCTCACCACCTGGTACTGGCGCATCGCGATCTGGACCCTGGCCTTCCCTCTGATCGCCAACTCCTGGGGCTGGATCTTCACGGAGATGGGCCGTCAGCCGTGGGTCGTCTACGGCGTGCTGCAGACCCGCGCCGCGGTGTCCCCCGGTGTCTCCCAGGGCGAGGTCCTGACCTCCATGATCGTTTTCACGGCGCTGTACGCCGTTCTTGCGGTGGTCGAGGTCAAGCTGCTGGTCAAGTACGTCAAGGCCGGTCCGCCCGAGCTGACCGACTCCGACCTGAACCCGCCCACGAAGATCGGCGGCGACTCCCGTGACGCCGACAAGCCGATGGCCTTCTCGTACTAGGCCGAGGGAGCTGCACAGTCATGGAACTGCACGACGTCTGGTTCGTCCTGATCGCCGTCCTGTGGATCGGCTACTTCTTCCTGGAAGGGTTCGACTTCGGGGTCGGCATCCTCACGCGGCTGCTCGCCCGCAACCGTCCCGAGCGCCGGGTGCTGATCAACACCATCGGCCCGGTCTGGGACGGCAACGAGGTGTGGCTGCTCACCGCGGGCGGCGCGACCTTCGCCGCCTTCCCCGAGTGGTACGCCACGCTCTTCTCCGGCTTCTACCTGCCGCTGCTGATCATCCTGGTCTGCCTGATCGTGCGCGGTGTCGCCTTCGAGTACCGGGCGAAGCGGCCGGAGGAGAACTGGCAGCGCAACTGGGAGACGGCGATCTTCTGGTCCTCGCTGCTCCCCGCGTTCCTGTGGGGGGTGGCCTTCGGCAACATCGTGCGGGGCGTGAAGATCGACCAGAACCTGGAGTACGTCGGGAATTTCTGGGACCTGCTCAACCCGTACGCGCTCCTCGGCGGGCTGGTGACGCTGACGCTGTTCACCTTCCACGGGGCGGTGTTCACGGCGCTCAAGACCGTCGGTGACATCAGGGAGCGGGCACGCACGTTGGCGCTCAAGGTCGGACTGGCCACCGCCGTGCTGGCGCTGCTGTTCCTGGTCTGGACCCAGGTCGACAGCGGTGACGCCCAGAGCCTGGTCGCCCTCGTCGTGGCCGTCGCCGCACTGGTCGCGGCACTGGTGGCCAACCAAGCCGGCCGCGAAGGATGGTCGTTCGCCCTCTCCGGCGTGACCATCGTGGCGGCTGTCGCCATGCTGTTCCTGACGCTCTTCCCGAACGTCATGCCGTCGACGCTGAACGCGGACTGGAGCCTCACGGTGACCAACGCTTCGTCCAGCCCGTACACCCTGAAGATCATGACGTGGTGCGCAGGAATCGCCACGCCGATCGTCCTGCTCTACCAGGGCTGGACGTACTGGGTGTTCCGCAAGCGGATCGGTACCCAGCACATCGCCGAGGCCGCACACTGAGGCCGAGCGGGGTGCGTTTCACGTGAAACGCACCTCCCAGGACCGAAGGGCATGTTCCACGTGAAACCGATCGATCCACGCCTTCTTCGTCACGCCCGCGCCACCCGTGCCTTCCTCGCGGCGGTCGTCGGACTGGGCGCGCTCGGCGCCGGCCTCGTCGTCGGCCAGGCGATGCTCATCGCCGAGATCGTGGTGGGTGCCTTCCAGCACGGACTGTCGGTTTCCGCCCTCCGTACCCCGCTGCTGCTCCTGGTCGCCGTCGCCTGCGGCCGGGCACTGGTCGCCTGGCTCACCGAGCTGGCCGCCCACCGGGCGAGCGCCGCGGTGAAGTCGGAACTGCGCGGACGCCTGCTGGAGCGGGCGTCCCGGCTCGGTCCGGGCCGGCTGAGCGGGCAGCGGACCGGATCGCTGGTCACCCTCGCCACGCGCGGCATCGATGCGCTGGACGACTACTTCTCCCGCTATCTGCCGCAGTTGGGCCTCGCCGTGGTGGTGCCGGTGGCGGTGCTGGCCCGCATCGTCACCGAGGACTGGGTCTCGGCCGCCATCATCGTCGGCACCCTTCCGCTGATCCCGGTCTTCATGATGCTGATCGGCTGGGCCACGCAGTCCCGGATGGACCGGCAATGGCAACTGCTGTCCCGGCTCTCGGGCCACTTCCTCGACGTGGTCGCCGGGCTCCCCACACTGAAGGTGTTCGGACGGGCCAAGGCCCAGGCCGAGTCGATCCGGCGGATCACCGGCGCCTACCGGCAGGCGACGCTGCGCACCTTGCGGATCGCCTTCCTGTCCTCCTTCGCACTGGAACTGCTCTCCACGCTCTCCGTGGCCCTGGTCGCGGTGACCATCGGCATGAGGCTCGTCCACGGTGAGATGGATCTCTACACCGGTCTGGTCATCCTGGTGCTGGCCCCCGAGGCCTATCTGCCGCTGCGCCAGGTCGGTGCGCAGTACCACGCGGCGGCCGAGGGCCTGTCCGCGGCGGAGGAGATCTTCGCCGTGCTGGAGACTCCCCTGCCCCAGTCGGGGACGGGCGCCGTGCCAGGGGGCGGTATCGACGTCGAGGAGGTGACGGTCCGCTACCCACAGCGGTCCGAGGACGCCGTGACGCGGGTGTCCTTCTCCGTCGCCGCCGGGGAGACGGTGGCGCTCGTCGGGCCCAGCGGGGCCGGCAAGTCCACGCTGCTGCACGCACTGCTGGGCTTCGTAAGGCCGTCCGCGGGGCGGGTCCGGGTCGGGGGAGCCGACCTGGCCGACATCGACCTGACCCGGTGGCGGTCGCAGATCGCCTGGGTCCCCCAGCGCCCCCACCTCTATGCCGGGACCATCGCCGAGAACGTGCGGTTGGCCCGGCCCGATGCCGATGACGCTGCCGTGCGACAGGCGCTCGCGGACGCAGGGGCGCTGGAGTTCGTCGACGCGCTGCCCGCCGACACACGGACCGTGCTCGGCGAGGACGGGGCCGGCCTCTCCGCGGGCCAGCGGCAGCGGCTCGCGCTGGCCCGCGCATTCCTCGCGGACCGGCCGGTGCTGCTGCTCGACGAGCCGACCGCCGCTCTGGACGGCGAGACCGAGGCAGAGATCGTCGAGGCGGTGCGACGACTGGCTGTCGGCCGCACGGTCCTGCTGGTGGTGCATCGGCCGGCGCTGCTCGCGGTGGCGGACCGGGTGGTGCGGCTGCCGGAGGTCCACCCTCACGGATCCGCCGAGCCCGCTCGCACCCCGGAGGCCGCGACACCGGCCCCGCGGACGCCGGACACCCGAGGCACCGGGGTGGCGGTGACCGACGAGCCTGTCCCCACCGCGTCGGGCGCCGGCACGGGCCTCGCCACACCCGGAGACCCGACCGCCTCCGCGACCGCACCAGGAGGCCTCAACGCTCCTCCCACGACCGCGGCGCCGGCCACGCCCACCGCATCCGAAGACGGTGACGGGCCTGAGGACCCCGCCGCCTCAGCGTCCGCGGACGCGCTCCCGGCCGGGAGGAGCGGCACGCTCGCCCGTGTCCGGGCCCTGTCCGGCCCGCGCCGGGGCCGACTCGTGCTGGCGCTGCTGCTGGGCAGCCTGGCCCTGGGCAGTGCCGTGGGGCTCATGGCCACGTCCGGCTGGCTGATCTCGCGGGCATCCCAGCAGCCCCCGGTGCTGTATCTGATGCTCGCCGTGACGGCGACACGCGCCTTCGGTATCGGGCGGGCCGTCTTCCGGTACGCCGAGCGGCTCGTCTCGCACGACGCCGTGCTGCGGATGCTCGCCGACACCAGGGTCGCGGTCTACCGGCGGCTGGAGCGGCTGGCGCCCGCGGGACTGCGCGGCGCGCGCCGCGGCGATCTGCTGTCGCGTCTGGTGGGTGACGTGGACGCTCTGCAGGACTACTGGCTGCGCTGGCTGCTGCCCGCCGGGGCCGCGGTGGTCGTCTCCGCCGCGTCCGTCGGGTTCACCGCCTGGCTGCTGCCGCAGGCGGGGGCCGTCCTGGCGATCGGGCTGCTGGCGGCCGGGGCCGGCGTTCCGGCGGTCACGGCGGCGGTGGCGCGGCGCGCGGAACGCCGGCTCGCCCCGGCCCGCGGCCGGCTCGCCGTCCGGGTCACCGATCTGCTCACCGGCACCGCGGAACTGACCGTCGCCGGAGCCCTGCCGGGACGGACGGCCGAGGCGCGGCGCGCCGACGGCGTGCTGACCCGGATCGCGTCGCGGGCGGCCGCCGCCACCGCACTCGGTGACGGACTCACCGCGCTGGTCTCCGGTCTGACCGTGGCCGCCGCCGCCCTGGTCGGGGCGCAGGCGGTCGTCGGCGGACGACTGGACGGCGTGGCCCTGGCCGTCGTGGTCCTCACGCCTCTGGCCGCCTTCGAGGCCGTGCTCGGGCTACCGCTCGCCGTGCAGTACCGGCAGCGGGTGCGCAAGAGCGCGGAGCGTGTGTACGACGTGCTGGACTCCCCCGAACCGGTGCGGGAACCGGAGCGGCCCCTGCCCGCGCCCGCGGTGCCGTTCCCGGTCGTCCTCCGGGGAGTGACCGCCCGCCACGCCGGGCAGGAGCGTGACGCGCTCGCCGGGTGCGACCTGACGCTGACGCGGGGTCGCAGGATCGCCGTGGTCGGTCCTTCGGGGTCCGGCAAGACGACGCTCGCGCAGGTGATGCTGCGCTTCCTGGACACCGACGCCGGCGTCTACACGCTGGGCGGGGTGGACGCGACCGCCCTGGAGGGCGACGCCGTACGGCGTCTGGTGGGGCTGTGCGCACAGGACGCGCACCTCTTCGACAGCTCGGTGCGCGAGAACCTCCTGCTCGCCAGGAAGGACGCCTCGGAGGAGGAGTTGCGCGGCGCACTGGCGCGGGCCCGGCTGCTTGCGTGGGCCGAGAGCCTGCCGGACGGGCTCGACACGCTGATAGGGGAGCACGGCGCCCGGCTGTCGGGCGGGCAGCGGCAGCGGCTGGCGCTGGCCCGGGCGCTCCTCGCGGACTTCCCCGTCCTGCTGCTCGACGAGCCCGCCGAGCACCTCGACCTGCCGACCGCCGACGCGCTCACCGCGGACCTGCTGGCCGCCACCGAGGGGCGCACGACCCTGCTCATCACCCACCGGTTGGCGGGCCTGGAGGCCGTGGACGAGGTGCTCGTCCTGGACGGGGGACGGGTGGCGCAGCGGGGACCCTACGCCGAGCTGGCCGCCGTGGACGGGCCGTTGCGGCGGATGGCCGCACGCGAGGCCGCGGCCGAGCAACTGTCCGTGGAGGCTACGGGAGCGGACGTACCGCTCGCCCGTGAAGGCATCGACCGTTCCGCCCCGTTCGCCCCGGCCTGACCTTCCGCAACCAAGGGGACGTGTCGGGCTCGTCGCACGTCCAGCGTCTCGCGGCCGCCCGCCGAGGGCCGCACGGCCGGTCCCGGTTGAAGCGGCCGGAGCGCCGCGAGCGCTCGGTCTTGAGCCATACGAGGTCCTGCGTCCCCCAGGCGTACGACTCGAACAGGACCGGAGCCGAGGACCGGGTCACGATCGCTGACATGCGCTCATCTCGACGCCGCCCTCTGCTCGCTCCGGTGCTGCTGTGCGCGCTCGCGGTCCTCGCGGCGCGTCCCACGGCGGCCGACGGCGACCCGGGGGACGACTCCGGCGTCAGCGCGCAGGTGGCGCACCTGTATCAGGAGGCGTCCGCCGCGACCCAGCGGTACGAGGCGGGGCGGCACGCGGCCGAGGCGCAGCGTGCGCAGGCCCAGCACTACGAGGAGCTCCTGGAACGCGAGCGGCTGGAGATGGACGCCTTGCGCAAGGACCTGGGCCGGATCGCGCGTGCCCAGTACCGCGACGGGGGCGGCCTGCCGTTGACCGCGCAGATCCTTCTCGCGGGCACGCCGGACCAGATGATGCGCAATCAGCATGCCTTCCTCCGCGCCGGCCTGATCGTCGACAACGCCGTCGGAAAGCGGCGCCGGGCCGAGGAACGGCTTCTCGCCGACGAGGCGAAGGCGCGGACGGCGTGGCAGGCGCTGGAGCAGCGGAACGCCGAACTCGCCGCCTTGAAGAAGGAGATCGACGACAAGCTGGAACAGGCGCGATGGCAGTTGCAGGGGCAGGCCGACGCCGCGGTCGCGGCGGGCAGCTGCCGGGGTGCCGTACGGCTGGATCAGCCGCCGATCGACGGTACGCACGCGTGGGTGGCGCCGGTGGAGACGTACCAGCTGTCGGCCGGGTTCGGCAGCGGCGGCGCGCGGTGGGCGCACCGGCACACCGGGCAGGACTTCGCGGTGCCGATCGGCACACCCGTGCGGGCGGCCGGGGCGGGCCAGGTGGTGAAGGTGTCCTGCGGAGGCGCCTTCGGCATCGAGATCGTGCTCCAGCACCCGGGCGGCTACTACACCCAGTACGCCCATCTGGCGGCCGTCACCGTCGACCAGGGGCAGCGGGTCGTCGCCGGGCAGTGGATCGGCCAGTCGGGCACCAGCGGCAACTCCACCGGGCCGCACCTGCACTTCGAGGTGCGGGTCACCCCGGAGATGGGCTCGGCTCTGGACCCGGTGCCCTGGCTGGCCGAACGAGGTGTTCCGGTGGGCTGACGAGTGCCGCCACAGGCCACGTTCGCCCCGTCGCGACGCCCAGCCCTCAGGGCAGCAGTCCCAGCAGTTCCTCGATCACGACGGCCACGCCGTCGTCGTTGTTGGCGACCGTCCGCCCCGAGGCCGCGGACACCACCTCCGGGTGGGCGTTGCCCATGGCGTAGGAGCGGCCCGCCCAGGTCAGCATCTCCACGTCGTTGGGCATGTCCCCGAAGGCGACGACCTCCTCGTGCGAGACGCCCCGCTCGGCGCAGCACAGGGCGAGGGTGCTGGCCTTGGAGACGCCCGGCCCGCTGATCTCCAGCAGGGCGCTCGGGCTGGAGCGGGTGACGTTGACGCGGTCGCCGAGGGCGAGACGGGCCAGGGTGAGGAACGCGTCGGGATCGAGCGTGGGGTGGAAGGCCAGGATCTTCAGCACCGGCTCGTCGGCGAGGGGGCCGCGCGGGCCGAGCAGTTCCTCGGCGGACATCAGGATGTCCGGTGTCTCCATGTGCAGCTTGGGGTAGTCCGGCTCCTGGTTGAAGCCGTACGTCTGCTCGATCGCGTACACCGTGCCCGGTGCCGCGTCGCGCAGCAGACCCACGGCTTCCAGCGCGTTCTCGCGGGCCAGCTCCCGCACCTTCACGAACCGGTGGGCGCCGGGACCGCCGTGCAGGTCGACCACGGCGGCACCGTTGCCGCAGATCGCCAGACCGTGGCCGTGGACGTGCTCACTGACGACGTCCATCCAGCGAGCCGGGCGGCCGGTGACGAAGAAGACCTCGATGCCGGCCTCCTCGGCGGCGGCCAGAGCGGCGACCGTGCGCGGGGACACCGACTTGTCGTCGCGCAGCAGGGTGCCGTCCAGGTCGGTGGCGATCAGCCGCGGCGGAGCAGCGGAGGCCGGGGTCTCGGGCTGTCGAGTCGCTGAGGTCACCCGCCCATTGTCCCGCATATGCCTGCACGCCCGTGCGGGAGTCCGCACATCTGAGGGATTACCCCACCTGGCCCGGGGCTTCCATGGCGATCTGCTCGAAGACCTTCTGGTCGGCGGCGAAGTCGGAGCCGGGGACGGGCCAGTGGACGACGATGTCGGTGAAGCCCAGTTCCCGGTGGCGTCCCGCGAAGTCCACGAACGCGTCGAGGGACGTCAGCGGCCGCCCGCGGTCCGGGGTGAATCCGGTCAGCAGGATCTTGTCGAGGGCGCTCACGTCCCGCCCGATCGCCGCGCACGCGTCGGCGAGCTTCTCCGACTGTCCGCGCAGGGCCGCGACGGACTGCTCGGGGGTGCCGTTCTCGTAGAGCCTGGGGTCGCCGGTGGTCACCCAGGCCTGGCCGTACCGGGCGGCGAGATGCATCCCGCGCGGACCGGTGGCGGCCACCGCGAAGGGCAACCGGGGGCGTTGCACGCAACCGGGGATGTTCCGGGCCTCGTGCGCCGAGTAGAAGTCACCCTCGTAGGAGACGGCGTCCTCGGTCAGCAGACGGTCGAGCAGCGGCACGAACTCGGCGAGGCGGTCGGCGCGCTCGCGCGGCGTCCACGGCTCCTGGCCGAGTGCCGTGGCGTCGAAGCCGGTGCCACCCGCGCCCACTCCGAGGGTGACCCGGCCGCCGGAGATGTCGTCGAGGGAGATCAGTTCCTTGGCGAGGGTCACCGGGTGCCGGAAGTTCGGCGATGTGACGAGGGTGCCCAGGCGCAGCCGGTCGGTGACCCCCGCGGCGGCGGTCAGCGTCGGGACCGCGCCGAACCACGGGCCGTCCCGGAACGTCCGCCAGGACAGGTGGTCGTACGTGTAGGCGGAATGGAATCCGAGGTCTTCGGCCCGCCGCCAGATCTTCTGTCCCTCGTCCCATCGACGGATGGGAAGGATCACCGTACTCAGTCGCATGCGGCGACGATACGCGTACATCGACACCCGTTCGTGGGCGCCGGACCCCTGCAGGCCGCGTCCCGCCGCGCCGGCCGACGGGCTGGGGGCCGGTGGCTACGACGAGTGCGAGCGTCGTGTGCACCGGTACCAGTGCGGCTCCGCCGCCGCGCAGTCCCAGCCGCCGCCCAGGAGCAAGGGGCAGCTCCTCCGGGGCGAGGCCGGCCGGTCCGAGGCCCCGTCTGCCCCGCGGAACCGCGCGGACCAGCAGTACGCACCCCGGTGCGGACAGGGACCGGACGGTGTGGGCTCATCGGGGCCGCCGTGCGGCGGGGACGCCGTGGAGACAGCCGTTGTCGAGCAGCAGGGTGACCGTGCCCGCGAGCCGGCCGTGCGGGTCGACCTGCCGGTGCTCGGTGACCTCGGCGACTCTCCATTCGACCGGGCGGGGCCGTTGCTGCTCGCCGCCGCCCCGGGCGACGGCCGGGGCGGCGGGAGCCGAGTCGACGGCGGTGACCGCCCAGCCGCGGGCGGCGAGGTAGCGTGCCTGAACGCTGCTGCCGCAGCCGAGGTCGACCGCGATCCCGGTGGGAAGCGCGCCCGGCCCCTCGACGGCGGCCATCAGGGGGCCGGTACGGCCTCGGTGCCCCAGGGGGTGAGGCCCAGGCGGTACCGGACGCGGTAGAGGGCGCGCATCGCCGGTCACCGGGCCGGGGCGACGGGGGCGTGCGGGGTCGGACGCGGGTGCTCCGCGACCTGCTCGCCGGCACGAAGCGCTTCTCGGAGCTGCGGGCCTCCTTGACCGGGATCAGCCCGAAGACGCTCACCGACCGGCTGCGCTCGCTGGAGGAGGACATGGTCGTGAGGGTCGTCCACGCGGAGGTCCCGCCGCGCGTGGAGTACACGCTGACGTCGCGAGGCCGTGCCGTGGAACCCGTGATCGCCGCGCTCGCCGCCTGAGGAGGCGGACGCGGCCGCGGCGGCACGTGACCCCGGCCCGGTGACGGGGGCACCGGGCCGCCGACGAGTGCGTCGCAGACGTGGAGCTCCGGCCGCGGTCAGGCCGCGCGGAGAACTCCCGACGGACGCCCTGCGCACCGCGGCGTGCACGCCCCGTGCTCCGTACGACCCGCCGCACGGTCACCCTGCCCACCGAACAGGAGGCGGAGACACCTTCTTCCCTTGGTCAGCCGTCCCGGAGCAGGCGGGCCACCAGCGTGGGGGACAGCCGGTGCAGGACCGTCAACGCACGGGTCTTTCCGATGCGGATGACCGGGCGGTTGCGGTCGAGGCCGCGCAGCAGGTCCGCGGCGGCCCGTTCCGGACTGATCTTGCCGCTGCCCCGGCCGGCCGTCATGGCCGTGTCGACCAGGGGCAGCACCGCCTCCGTCACCCGTATGCCCCGCTCGTCGTCGGCGAGCTGGTAGCGCAGGGCGGTCGTGTAGCTGCGCAGTGCGGCCTTGGTGGCGCAGTACACGGGGGCGGTGCGCTTCGGGGCCAGGGCCAGGGCCGAGGTGACGTTGACGATCAGGGCCCCGGGCGACATCAGCGGCAGGGCGAGTGCGGTGAGCTTGACCGGCCCGGTCAGGTTCGTTCCGATCTCCGTGTCCACGTCCCGCAGCAGTCCGGCGGGGTGGGGCCCGGCCGGTCGGTGGCCGAGCTGCACCGCCGCGTTGTTGACCAGCAGCCGTATGCCGCCGCGGGCACCCACCTGCTCCGTCATGGCGAGGATCTCGCTCTCCACGGAGAGGTCGCACCGGACGGCCTCGATCCCCGGAAGGGCGTCGGCGGCGGCCAGACGTTCCCGGTCCCGGCCGCAGACCACGACCCGCTCGCCGCGCTCCGCGAGCTGTCGTGCCAGCGCCAGGCCAACCCCCGCGGTGCCTCCGGTGATCACGGCCAGTCCCGGGCGTTCCGTACCGGACATCTCCACCCCCTGCCTCGTTCTCATTTCATTACAGCACTGTACTGTAATGAAATGAGGCCGGGAAGTGCCGGCGCAGGAGAAGGAGCATCGTGACGTACATGGTGATGAACATGCTGCAGTTCCAGCCCGCCTGGCTCCGGTTGGACCGGAGCGAGCGGGCCCGTGTCTGGGAGACCGTCAAGTCCCTGGCCGCCCGGGCTGAAGGAGTCCGGTTGCGCTGGTTCGACGTGGAGGCGTTCTGCGCCGACTTCAGCGACATCCTGTTCGTCGAGACCGAGGACCTCTCCGGCTACTACATGTTCTGGGAGGCGGTTCGGGACACCGAGTTGTTCTCGGTACCGTACGTCGAGATGAAGCAGACCGTGATCGGGGTCGAAGACGGGTTCACCGCATACGACAGGGCCGTCGCCGCGCAGGGGCCGGTGGCCGGTGGGTGAGCGACGACCCGCGCCGGGCAGGCCGCGCAGCGACGAAGCCTCCGCACGCATCCTGCGGGCCACGGTCGAGCTTCTGGCCGAGAGTGGGGCGGCCGGAGTGTCGGTCGACGCGGTGGCCGGCCGTGCGGGCGTCTCACGGCCCACGGTGTACCGGCGATGGAAGGACCGAACGGAGCTGATTGCGGCTGCGGTCCGGGACGCCTTCGCACGGACCAACCCCGAAGCCCCGCACACCGCCGACCTGCGGGCGGACCTCGTCACCGTGCTGTCCAACACCATGCGCCTCCTCACCGGCACCGAACTCGGCCGCGTCATTGCCGGGCTGGTCAGTGAACTGCCCAGATCGCCCGAGCTCGCCGCCGCCCTGCGCGAGGTGGAGAGGGACAGGCGCGAGGTCCTCCGACAGGTGCTGCGCCGCGCCCAGGAGCAGAACCTGCTGCGATCGGCCGATGTGGAGCTGGCCGTCGATCTCCTGCTCGGTCCGGCCTACTTCAGGTTGCTCATCACCGGCGACCCCGTCTCCCCCGAACTCGCCGTGGAACTCGCTGAAGTGGTGGTCGCCCCGCCGTATCCCGAGTGACCGGCCCGGGTGAGTTCCCGGGATCACCAGGGTGCCCAGCCGCATCGGCTCGGTGACGGGCACGGCTGCCGCAGGGTCGGGACGGGGACGGAACCGAACCAGGGACCGACCCGAAAGCCGCGCCAGGACAGGTGGTCCCAGGAGTACGCGGTGTGGAAAGCCGAGGCTCTCGGCGAACGCCCAGGCCACGGGGCGCCCTCGTGCCGGCGGCGGTGGGGGAGGGCTCAACGCGGTTCCGTGAACCGTAGGTACCGCGCAGGCACGGCCTTCGTCAGCCACACCCCGTTGGCACTCAGGTGGAAGACATGGCCGTCGCGGTGCATGGCGCCCGCGTCCACCGCCAGCACGACGGGCCGTCCGCGGCGGGCGCCGACCCGGGTGGCGGTCTCGCGGTCGGCGGAGAGGTGCACATCGTGCCGGTTCATCGGCCGCAGCCCCTCCGCACGGATCGCGTCCAGACGGCGGGCCACCGTCCCGTGGTAGAGGTACTCCGGCGGGGTCGCGGGCGGCAGGCCCAGGTCGACGTCGACGCTGTGGCCCTGGCTGGCGCGGATGCGCGTGCCCTCGATCGCGAACCGCTTCTTGTCGTTGGCGGCCACCACGTGGTCGAGTTCTTCGCGGGTGAACCGGAACCCGTGCGCGGCGGCCGCCGAGAGCAGGGTGTCGATCTCGGTCCAGCCGCCTTCGTCGAGCGTGAGCCCGATGCGTTCCGGTTGGTGCCGCAGATGCTTCGAGAGGTACTTCGACACCTTCACGGTGCGTCTTTCGTCCATCGCATCAGCATGAGCGACGAGACGAGGATCACGCACGTCGATTGCGTGCCGAAGGTTTGATCCACAAGCAACTACAGTTATGCACAGGCTAGTTGCCGATTCTGTGGACAAGACGCCTGCCTTGCAGGGTGCTTGACCAACAACCTTTGCCCCCACCAGGTTTGAGTTGTCTCCGGCCAACTCGCCTCACACAGGAGGCTTGATGCGGGCCAGTGCCCTCAACACCATTGGGGAGAAACGGGACAGAAGGTGTGCGCCGCGCGCCTCGGGCGTCACCGGCACCACCGCTTCGTCGCGGGCCACGGCACGCAGAATCGCGTCGGCCACCTTCTCCGGCGGGTAGTTGCGCCGCCCGTAGAGGCGGGCGGTGCGCTGCTGCCGGCGGGCCTCCTCCTCCGCGTCGACGCCCGTGAAACGCGCCGTCGTGGTGATGTTCGTGTTGACCAGCCCGGGGCAGATCGCCGTAACCCCGATGTCCTGCCCGGCCAGTTCGGCCCGCAGGCATGCGGAGAGCATCAGCACGGCGGCCTTCGATGTGCTGTAGGCGGGCAGGGCGCGCGACGGCTGATAGGCCGCCGCGGAGGCGATGTTGACGATGTGGCCGCCTTGGCCGCGCTCGGACATCTGCCGTCCGAAGAGGCGGCACCCGTGGATGACTCCCCACAGATTGACATCGAGGACCTTGCGCCAGTCGTCGGACGTCGTGTCGAAGAATCCGCCGGACAGACCGATGCCCGCGTTGTTCACCAGTACGTCCACGACGCCGAGTTCGGTGTGGACCTTCTCGGCGAGCTTCTCCATGGCCTGCTCGTCGGAGACGTCGGCGGTCTCCGACCAGGCCTCGGGTGCGCCGACGAGACGTGCCAACTCGGCGGTGCGCACCGCGCTTTCGGTATCGCGGTCGACGGCCACCACGCGGGCACCTGCCTCGGCGAACGCGAACGCCGTGGCCCGGCCGATTCCGCTACCCGCGCCCGTGACCAGTACGAGCTGCCCTCCGAAGCGGTCCGAGTACCGGCCGGTGGGCCGCTGTTCGGGACGGCCGCCCTCGACGGCCGTGACGAACTCCTCGATCCAGGCGCTGACCCGGTCCGGCCGGGTACGCGGGACCCAGTGCCCGGCGGGCAGCACGCGGCGGGTCAACTGCGGTGCCCAGGACTCCAGTTCGTCGTAGAGCCGCTGCGACAGATAGGCGTCGTCCTCGGGCGTGACGAGCTGCACCGGAGCGTGCGCGTAGGCGTCGGCGCGCGGTCTGCTCAGCCGCGCCCGCACGTTGTCGCGGTACAACCAGGCGCCGTGCGCCGCGTCGTCGGGCAGCGAGGCGGTCGGGTAGTCGCCGCGGGGAACCTTCTCCAACCGCTCCAGCAGACGCGGCCAGCGCCTGCCGAGCGGTCCCCGCCAGGCGAGTTCGGGCAGCCGGGGAGTGTGCAGCAGGTAGACGTACCACGACTTGGCGCCCTGGCCGAGGAGTTGGCCGACGCGGCGCGGGGTGGGCCGCTTGACCCGCTGCCCGATCCAGTGGCCGAAGTGGTCCAGGGAGGGACCCGACATGGAGGTGAAGGAGGCGATCCTGCCCTGCGTGCGCCGGACCGTCACGAACTCCCAGCCCTGCACCGAGCCCCAGTCGTGGCCGACGAGGTGGACGGGCCGGCCGGGGCTGACCGCGTTCGCGACGGCGAGGAAGTCGTCGGTGAGCTTCTCCAGCGTGAAACCGCCGCGCAGCGGCAGGGGAGCGGAGGAACGGCCGTGCCCGCGGACGTCGTACAGGACGACGTGGAAGCGGTCGGCCAGCCGGGACGCGACCTCGGACCACACCTCCTTGCTGTCCGGATAGCCGTGCACCAGCACCACCGTCGGCTGCCCGGGGTCGCCCAGCTCGACCACGCACAGATCGACCCCACCGGCCCGTACCCGGCGCTCGCGCGCACCCTTCAGCGTCACTTGTCCTCCGCCCAGCGCCGCACGTGCGGCAGATCGTCGTCCAGCCAGAAGGCGCTCTCCTCGGGATCCCGCGAGTCCGTGACGACCAGGATCTCCTCGAACTTCGCGCCGGTGCCGCGGAAACCGAGGTGCGGTTCCACCGCCCACAGGCCCGGTTGCGGCGGGTGGTCGGAGAACCGGTACGGCGACCACAGCGGGGACCATCCCTCGCGGTGGCCGTGCAGCACGTCGCTCGCCAGCCCCTTCAGGGCCTGTGTGCCGAACCCGAAGAGCCGCGGCGAGAAGCGGCGCGGGCGGACCCGGTCCACCTTGTGCGCGATCACCCCGAACGGGTAGGCGCGGTGCCGGTTGGCACAACCCTGGCGGACCATGAGGCGGTCCACGTCCTCGTAGATCTCCCGCAGGGGCCGCCGCTCGCGCACCTCGTCGAGGATCAGCGCACGGTGCGCCTCCAGGTCGGCCGTCAGCCGGTGCTGCACCGGGTTGGGGCCGAGGGCGCCCGAGTAGCCGATGTCCGCGGTGCATCCCTCGAACACCGGGGCCATGTCCAGGATGAACGGCATCCCGGGCTCCAGGCGGCGGTCGGTGGGAAAGAACTGGAGCGGCACCCGGAAGTTCACGAACGCCGTCCGGTCCCCGAACCAGGCGAACGGCATGTGGAACCAGTCCGCGACACCCCGCTCGCGCAGCCACTCACGCTGCATCCGGGCCGCCTCACGCTCGGTCACACCCGGTTCCAGCCGGGCCGCCACCGCCTCGGCGCACTCGTACGCCAGGCGCTGCACCCGCCTGAATCCCCGCAGTTCGGCGGAGACTTCGCGGGTCACTGCCGTCGTCATGCCAACGCCTCCAGCGGTTCTCGGCGACTGCGCTACGTGCCCGTAACGTGACATGGGCGAATCTGGCACTTGTTAGAGACGGCGTCAATAGGGAGGTCGGAGTCGGCGCGCACGCGGCGCGTAGCTCTCAGGGAGCAGATCCCCTACGGGCCCGTACGACTGCAGGCTGACGCCAGGACGGCTCTTCGGTCTGACGACCTCCGTGGTGTGCGTCACTATCGTCGACGACGTGACTGTGATCGCGACCGAAAGCCTGAGCAAGCGGTTCCCCCGGGTGACCGCCCTCGACCGGCTGTCCGTGGACATCGGACCCGGAGTGACCGGACTCGTCGGCGCCAACGGTGCCGGCAAGTCCACCCTCATCAAGATCCTGCTCGGCCTGTCCCCCGCCTCGGAGGGCCGCGCCGAGGTGCTCGGACTCGACGTCGCGGCCCGGGGCACCGCCATCCGCGAGCGCGTCGGCTACATGCCCGAGCACGACTGCCTGCCGCCCGACGTCTCGGCCACCGAGTTCGTCGTGCATATGGCTCGCATGTCCGGTCTGCCGCCCACCGCCGCCCGCGAGCGCACCGCCGACACCCTGCGCCACGTCGGCCTGTACGAAGAGCGCTACCGCCCCATCGGCGGCTACTCCACGGGAATGAAGCAGCGTGTGAAGCTCGCCCAGGCCCTCGTGCACGACCCGCAGCTGGTCTTCCTGGACGAGCCGACCAACGGCCTCGACCCCGTCGGCCGCGACGAGATGCTCGGACTGATCCGCCGCATCCACCGCGACTTCGGCATCTCGGTCCTGGTCACCTCCCACCTCCTCGGCGAACTGGAACGCACCTGCGACCACGTCGTCGTGATCGACGGCGGCAAACTCCTGCGCTCCAGCTCCACCACCGACTTCACCCAGACCACCACCACCCTCGCCATCGAGGTCACCGACTCCGACGAGCACCCCGACGGCACCCTCGCGGTGCGCGAGGCCCTCGGCGCGCTCGGTGTCGGTGTCCAGGACGGCAGCGGCCTGCCCGGCGCGGGCCACACCCTGCTGCTCACCGCGAGCGGAGAGGAGACCTACGACCTGGTCCGCGACACCGTCGCCGGCCTCGGCCTCGGACTGGTCCGCATGGAGCAGCGCCGGCACCACATCTCGGAAGTGTTCACCAGCAGCGACGAGCCGCGGAAGGAGGCGACCGGCCATGGCGGTTGAGCATTCCGCAGCCGCGACGTCCGCAGACCAGACCCGTATCCACGACATCGGCTACCGCGCCTACGACGGCCCGCGCCTCGGCCGCTCGTACGCGACCCGCGCGCTGTACTCGCAGTCCCTGCGCGGCGCCTACGGCCTGGGCCGGTCGGCGAAGTCCAAGGTCCTGCCGATGCTGCTGTTCGTGGTGATGTGCGTTCCCGCGGCGATCATGGTCGCCGTGGCCGTCGCCACCAAGGCGCACGACCTGCCCGTCGCGTACACGCGCTACGCGATCATCATGCAGTCGGTGATCTGCCTGTACGTCGCCTCGCAGGCACCCCAGTCCGTCTCGCGGGACCTGCGCTTCAAGACCGTCCCGCTGTACTTCTCGCGCCCCATCGAGACCGCGGACTACGTCCGGGCGAAGTTCGCGGCGCTGGCGTCGGCGCTGTTCGTCCTCACCGCGGCGCCGCTGCTCGTGCTCTACGTCGGCGCGCTGCTCGCCAAGCTCGACTTCGCCGACCAGACCGAGGGATGCGCACAGGGTCTTCTCTCCGTGGCACTGCTCTCGCTGCTCTTCGCCGGCATCGGCCTCGTCATCGCCTCGGTCACCCCGCGCCGCGGCTTCGGCATCGCGGCCGTGATCGCCGTACTGATCATCTCCTACGGCGCGGTCTCCACCCTCCAGGCCATCGCCGACTCCCAGGACAACCCCGGCGCCATCCCGTGGATCGGCCTGTTCTCACCGGTCACCCTCATCGACGGCGTGCAGTCGGCCTTCCTCGGCGCGGAGCCCTCCCACCCCGGCGGGCACGGGCCCGACACCGCCCAGGGCATCGTCTACCTCGCCGTCGTCCTGGGCCTGATCGCCGCCGCCTACGGGCTGCTGCTGCGCCGCTACAAGAAGGTGGGACTGTGACCACGCTCTCCCTCGACCACGTCTCCCGCTGGTTCGGCAACGTGGTCGCCGTCAACGACATCACCATGACCATCGGCCCCGGCGTCACCGGGCTGCTCGGCCCCAACGGTGCCGGAAAGTCCACCCTCATCAACATGATGGGCGGCTTCCTCGCGCCCTCCACCGGCTCCGTCACCCTCGACGGGCGGCCCGTGTGGCGCAACGAGGAGATCTACCGCCACATCGGCATCGTGCCCGAGCGCGAGGCCATGTACGACTTCCTCACCGGACGCGAGTTCGTCGTGGCCAACGCCGAACTGCACGGCCTCGGCGCGAAGGCGGCGGCGCGCGCCCTGGCCACCGTCGAGATGGAGTACGCGCAGGACCGCAAGATCGCCACCTACTCCAAGGGCATGCGGCAGCGGGTGAAGATGGCCAGCGCCCTCGTCCACGACCCGTCGCTGCTGCTGCTCGACGAGCCGTTCAACGGCATGGATCCGCGCCAGCGCATGCAGCTCATGGAACTGCTGCGGCGCATGGGCGCCGAGGGCCGCACCGTGCTGTTCTCCTCCCACATCCTGGAGGAGGTCGAGCAGCTCGCCTGGCACATCGAGGTGATCGTCGCCGGACGGCACGCGGCCGGCGGCGACTTCCGCCGGATCCGCCGCCTGATGACCGACCGTCCGCACCGCTACCTGGTCCGCTCCAGCGACGACCGCGCCCTGGCGGCCGCGCTGATCGCCGACCCGTCGACGTCCGGCATCGAGGTCGACACGGCCGAGGGCGCGCTGCGCGTCCAGGCCGTCGACTTCGCCCGCTTCACCACCCTGCTGCCGCGCGTCGCCCGGGACCACGGCATCCGGCTGCTGACGGTGTCGCCGTCCGACGAGTCCCTCGAATCCGTTTTCTCGTACCTGGTCGCGGCGTAGGAGGCCGAAATGTACGACCCCACCGTCGCCCGGCTCACCTACCGGGCCCTGCTCGGACGCCGCCGAGCCCTCATCCTCGGCGCGCTGCCCCTGCTCCTCCTGGTGATCGCGGTGGCCGTCCGCGGGCTCACCGGAGCCGACGACCAGACCGCGGCCGACGTCCTCGGTGGCTTCGCGCTCGCCACGATGGTGCCGATCATCGGTGTCGTCGCGGGGACCGGCGCGATCGGCCCGGAGATCGACGACGGCTCCGTGGTGTACCTGTTGTCCAAGCCGATCAGGCGGCCGACCATCATCCTCACCAAGCTGACCGTCGCGATCGCCGTGACCATGGCGTTCTCGGCCGTACCGACGCTGATCGCCGGACTCGTCCTCAACGGCAACGGGCAGCAGATCGCCGTCGCCTACACGGTCGCGGCGCTGGTCGCCTCCATCGCCTACGCGGCGCTCTTCCTGCTGCTGGGGACCGTCTCCCGGCACGCGGTGGTGTTCGGCCTCGTCTACGCCCTCGTCTGGGAGGCCTTGTTCGGTTCCCTGGTGCCCGGCGCGCGCACCCTCAGCATCCAGCAGTGGGCGCTGGCCGTCGCCCACAAGGTCGCCGGCGGTGACCTCGTGACCTCCGACGTGGGGCTGCCGACCGCCACGGTACTGCTGACCGCGGTCACCGTCCTCGCCACCTGGTACGCCGGCCAGAAGCTGCGGTCGCTGACCCTGGCCGGCGAGGAGTAGCGCCGGCCGCACCCACGCCGCCGTCGAACGGCCGCTCGAAAAATCGATGGCGTCGCCGTCGCCGGACCGGCACAGTGGTGTTCGTCCCCGCCGGACTCTCCGTCCGGCGCCGCAGACCGGGAGAGGAGCGGGGCGATGCCCATGCACGGCAGTACGTCCGGCTCCCGACAGGGCAGTCAGCGGCGGGTTCCGGAGTAGCCGTTACCTCTCCGTCGAGCCCGCCGCGCACCGAGCACTGCCCGGGGCGGTCGCTTCGAGCACGCGATGTCGCTCTCGCGTGGACCGCCCACCCGGAGGATTGGCCGAGTGGTAAGGCACCGGCTTGCTGAGCCGTGGTCGGGCTCCCGAAGCCCGCGCACGTTCGATCCGTGCATCCTCCGCAACACCGACGAGAACACCCGCCCGACGACCGACCCCCCGGTCCCTCGACCCGACGACGGGCCCGGACGCCGAGGGGCCCGCCCTTCCGGGGCCCGCGCCCCGTGACGCCCGTGACGGTCCGGGCCCGCCCCGACAGCCGCGCGCGGGCGGGGTCGCCGGCCCGCCTGCGGCCACGCCCGTCCCGCACTTCCCGCGGCCGAGCCGGCCCGTCCCGGCTTCCCCGGCGGCGCCGAGCCGCGAGCCGTCCCGGCCGCGGTGCCCCGGTGCGTGCCTCAGCCCAACAGGCGCTCCAGCACCACCGCGATGCCGTCGTCCTCGTGGGAGGACGTCACCTCGTCGGCGACCGACTTCAGTTCCTCGTGGGCGTTGGCCATGGCCACGCCGTGGGACGACCAGGCGAACATCGGGATGTCGTTGGGCATGTCGCCGAAGGCGATCGTCTCCGCGGCCCTCACACCCAGCCGGCGGGCCGCCAGTGACAGCCCCGTCGCCTTCGACAGGCCCAGAGGCAGCAGCTCCACGATGCCCGCGCCCGCCATGACGACGCCGACGAAGCCGCCCGCGGCACGGCGGGCGGCCTCGGCCAGCTCGTCGTCGGACAGCTCGGGATGCTGTATGTAGATCTTGTTCAGCGGGGCGGTCCACAGATCCGAGGCGTCCGTGAACGGCGTCGCGGTGAGCCTGCCCTGCACCGCGTAGCCCGGACCGACCAGCACCTCGCCCTCCAGTCCGTCCCGGCTCGCGGCCAGGTACAGCGGGCCGACCTCCGCCTCGATCTTCGCCAGGGCCACCCCGGCCAGCTGGCGGTCGAGCGTCACGGATGTCAGCAGGCGGTGCTCGCCGGCGTCGTAGACCTGGGCTCCCTGACCGCAGACCGCGAGCCCGCGGTAGCCGAGGTCGTCGAGGACGTGCCGGGTCCAGGGGACGGCGCGGCCGGTGACGACGATGTGGGCGGCACCCGCCGCGGTGGCCGCGGCGAGCGCCTCACGGGTGCGCTGCGACACCGACCCGTCGGAGCGCAGCAGCGTTCCGTCGAGGTCGGTGGCGATCAGCCGGTAGGAGAGGCCGGTGCTCACCTGGCCACCGGCTCCAGGACCTTCCGGCCCCCGAGGTAGGGACGCAGCACCTCGGGGACGCGGACGGAGCCGTCGGCCTGCTGGTGGTTCTCCAGGATGGCCACGATCGTGCGCGGTACGGCGCAGAGCGTGCCGTTGAGGGTGGCGAGCGGCTTGACCGACTTGCCCTCACGGACCCGGATGGACAGGCGGCGCGACTGGAACTCGGTGCAGTCCGAGGTCGACGTCAGCTCGCGGTACTTGCCCTGGGTCGGGATCCAGGCCTCGCAGTCGAACTTGCGGGACGCCGAGGCGCCGAGGTCGGCGGAGGCGACGTCGATCACGCGGAACGGCAGCTCCAGCGACGTCAGCCACTGCTTCTCCCACTCCAGCAGCCTGCGGTGCTCCTCCCGCGACTCCTCCGGGGAGACGTAGGAGAACATCTCCACCTTGTCGAACTGGTGGACGCGGAAGATGCCGCGGGTGTCCTTGCCGTGCGAGCCGGCCTCGCGGCGGAAGCAGGGGGAGAAGCCCGCGTAGCGCAGCGGCAGCTTCTCGGCGTCGATGATCTCGTCCATGTGGTAGGCCGCCAGCGCCACCTCGGAGGTGCCGACCAGGTACAGGTCGTCCTTGTCGAGGTGGTAGACGTCCTGGGAGGCCTGGCCGAGGAAGCCGGTGCCGGCCATCGACTGCGGGCGCACCAGCGCCGGCGTGAGCATCGGGGTGAAGCCGGCGGCCGTCGCCTGGGCCATCGCCGCGTTCACCAGCGCGAGCTCCAGCAGGGCGCCCACGCCGGTGAGGAAGTAGAAGCGGGAGCCCGACACCTTCGCGCCGCGCTCGACGTCGATGGCGCCCAGCAGATGGCCGAGCTCCAGGTGGTCCCTGGGCTCGAAGCCCTCGGTGGAGAAGTCGCGGACGGTGCCGTGCGTCTCCAGCGTGACGAAGTCCTCCTCGCCGCCGACGGGGACGTCGGGGTGGACGAGGTTGCCGAGCTGGATCAGCAGCCCCTGGGTCTCGGCGTCGGCGGCGTCGCGCTCGGCGTCGGCGGCCTTCACGTCGGCCTTCAGCTGCTCGGCGCGCTTGAGGAGCTCGGCCTTCTCGTCGGCGGAGGCCTTGGGGATCTGCTTGCCCAGTGCCTTCTGCTCGGCACGCAGCTCGTCGAAGCGGACGCCGGAGGACCTGCGCCGCTCGTCGGCAGACAGGAGGGAGTCGACGAGCGCGACGTCCTCTCCACGGGCGCGCTGTGATGCGCGCACTCGGTCGGGGTCCTCACGGAGCAGGCGAAGGTCAATCACGCGGTCAAGGCTACCGGTGCGCGGTCGCGGCCCACGACTCACTATGTCGGGGCATACCGAATGGGACGATACATTCCGTTATGACGGAATTGCCGAACGTGTCAAGGGAAAGTGTCTCACTCCCTGGGACGGGGCACGCGCGCGGCGGTGCGTTGACTCGATTTCCTTGGGGGAAGCGGGACTTGGAGGCTCGGCGGAGGCGTCGTTGTCCACAGAGTTCGATCACCGTCCGGAAGTTATCCACAGGCTGTGAGCAAGATCTGTGGACTTCGGAATCGATCACTCCGTGATCAGGTTCGCACCTGAGGATTCCCGGGGTAAACCTCTTTTGTCCGCACTTTCGAGTGGAAAGTGTTCGCTCCAAAGGATTGTTCAAAGGAAACAGGTGGACGAATGGTGACCTGTGGGGGCAGAGGCCGCATCGGGTACCCGGGGGCCGATTTGTCGACTCGGTCATGCCTCCGAGTCGACTTGTCCCCAGGTCGAGATGGCTCCCTGTGGATAACTCCTGTGGATAACGAAGATAGGCAGGTAGGACTGGCGCAGGTGGCTAGAAACGCCCGTCCTGGCATCGTGCGACCCAGTCCGCCGCCGACACGAACTCCGCGTCCGACGTCCCCGGCCGCGGCGTCTGCTCATGGCCCGGCTCCACGTCCGCGCGCGGATACGAGCCGAGGTAGCGCACCTGGAGGCAGATCCGCTTCAGCCCCATCAGCGCCTCCGCCACCCGGCGGTCGGAGATGTGGCCCTCGGCGTCGATGCAGAAGCAGTAGTTGCCGATCCCGGCCCCGGTCGGGCGGGACTGCAGCAGCATCAGGTTGATGCCGCGCGTCGCGAACTCTCCCAGCAGGTCGCGCAGACCGCCGGGGTGGTCGTCGCGCTGCCACAGCACGACGGAGGTCTTGTCCGCCCCGCTCGGAGCCGCGGGCCGGGCCGGACGGCCCACCAGCACGAACCGGGTCTGCGCGTTCTCGGCGTCGTGGATGCCCGTCTCCAGGGCCTCCAGCCCGTACCGCGCGGCGGCGAACTCGCCCGCGAAGGCGGCGTCGTAGCGGCCCTCCTGGACCAGCCGCGCGGCGTCCGCGTTGGAGGCGGCCGACTCCCACACGGCGTCGGGGAGGTGGCCGCGCAGCCAGTTGCGTACCTGCGGCTGCGCGGCCGGGTGGGCGGAGACCGTCTTGATGTCCGACAGCTGCGTGCCGGGCCGGACCAGCAGCGCGAAGGTGATCGACAGCAGCACCTCGCGGTAGATCATCAGCGGTGCGCCGGCGACCAGCTCGTCCAGGGTGGTGGTGATGCCGCCCTCGACGGAGTTCTCGATCGGCACGAACGCGGCCTCGGCCTCGCCCGCACGGACCGCGTCCAGCGCGGACTGCACGGACACGTACGGGATCAGCTCCCGGGTCGCCGCCTCCGGAAGGGTGCGCAGGGCGACTTCGGTGAAGGTGCCCTCGGGGCCGAGGTAGGCATAGCTCGCTGGCATGGCTTCACCCTAATGGGCCTGGGCTGCCACGGCCCGGGCGTCTCACGGATGCCACTCGACCGGGTGGTTTGAAACCCGGAAGACCGCGCAAACGGGCGATGCCGCTTGCGCAAGCACCACGCCGACGCCCTTTTCCGCAGGCTCACACGCAGGCCCACGCGCAGGGCGGTTGCGCCTGCGGGACGGTGTCGGCGTCCCGCAGGAGAAGCACCGGCACCGCCCGTCGCTCACCCCTCCAGCAGCCGCTGCCCCACGTACTCCCCCTGCGCCGCCCCACCCGGCACCGCGAACAGCCCGCTCGCCTCGTGCCGGACGAACTGCGACAGGGCGTCGCCGCGGTCCAGCTTGCGCTGCACGGGGACGAAACCGCGCAACGGATCGGCCTGCCAGCAGATGAACAGCAGCCCCGCGTCCGGTACCCCGTCGGCGGCGATGCCGTCGTGGTACGAGAACGGTCGGCGCAGCATCGCCGCCCCGCCGTTCTGGTCGGGGCGGGTGACGCGGGCGTGGGCGTTGACGGGCACGACGAGGTCGCCGGCCTTGTCGGTCCTGTCCAGGTCCATGGCCGTGGCTTCGGTGCCGCCCGACAGGGGCGCCCCGTCGGACTTGCGGCGCCCGATGACGTCCTCCTGCTCGGTGACCGACAGCTGCTCCCAGTCGTCGAGGAGCATCCGGATCCGGCGTACGACGGCGTAGGAGCCGTTCGCCATCCAGGAGGGCCGGCCGCCGTCCGGGACGAAGATCTGCCGGTCGAAGTCGGGGGCGTCCGGCTTCGGATTGCGCGTGCCGTCGATCTGCCCCATGAGGTTGCGGGCGGTCATCGGGTGGGCGGTGGCTCCCGGCGACCGGTTGAAGCCGTTCATCTGCCAGCGCACCCGGGCCGCGCTGCCGGCGTCCTTCTGGAGGGCGCGCAGGGCGTGGAAGGCGACGAGCGCGTCGTCGGCACCGATCTGCACCCACAGGTCGCCGTTGCTGCGGGCCTTGTCGAGCCGGTCGGAGGAGAACTCCGGCAGCGGGGCGAGCGCGTCCGGACGCTGCTGCTCCAGCCCGGTCCGGGTGAAGAAGCTGCGGCCGAAGCCGAAGGTGACGGTCAGCGAGGACGGTCCGGCGTCACGGGCGACGTCCGTGTCGCCGTGCGCCGCCGGCTCGCCCGCCATCAGCCGTTCCGCCGTCTGCGACCAGCGGCGCAGCAGTGCGGCGGCCTCCTTGCGGCTCGCTCCGGCGGTCAGGTCGAAGGCGATGAGGTGGCCGCGGGCCTGGAGGCCCTCGGTGATGCCGGGCTGATGTTTCCCGTGAAACATCGCGCGGCCCGCGCCCAGGGAGCTGAGGGGGGTGGCCTGCGCGGGGGCGGCGGCGTAGCCCGCGGCGGCGCCGGCCGCGCCGAGCACGAGCCCGGTGGCGCCGGCGGTGCCGAGCAGGGTCCGCCGGGAGATGCCGTCCGCGGTGCGGGGCCGGCCGATGTTGTCGTCAGCGGAGGTGCGGGCCTTCGGTACGGACTGGTCGGTCATGGTGGTGTTCAGCCGATCTGCGCGTTCTTGGAGACGGTCACCTGGTCGATGTCGGAAGTCCGCACGGTCACGGCGACCTTCCAGTCGCCTGCCACGGGAATCTGTATGCCGCTCGCCGACCAGTGTCCGGCGGTGATGTGGTCGGGAACGACGGGCAGCGGCCCGAGGTCCTTCGCCTCAAGGCTGAAGGCGATCCTCACCTCGGGAATGTCGTAGGCGCGGCCGTCGGGGTGGGTGACGTAGACGTGCAGCTCGTTCGTGCCCGTCCGCGCCGGGTCGAGGTCGACGCTGACGACGCCCTTGCCGTCCGGGCCGCCGGTGTCGAAGGACATGTCCAGGGTCAGCGCACCCGTGGCGGACGCGGCGGACCCCGCGGACACACCGGACGCGGCGGCAGCCCTGGCGGCCTCCTCGGTGCGTCCCGGTTCGGTCTGGGTCAGCGCCGTGGTCACCGCGAGCAGGATCACGGCGACGCCGGCCTCGGCGAGTACGGAGCGCCGCAGTCCGAACCGTTCGGAGTCGGCGTCCCGTTCCCGCTTCCGCCGTGCCGCGGCCACCGCGGCGCGCTGCCGGGCGAGCTGGGCGGCACGGGCGGAGCCGGGGGCACCCGCGCCGCCGTCCGCCGCCCCGGCATCCGGGTCCTCGGTGCCGGCTCCTGCCGCCTCCGTACCCCTGCCCGCGTCCTGCGCAGCGGTGCCCGGCTGTTCCCCGGTGCCGTCCGCGCCCGCGCCACCGGACCCGCTCGCCGGTTCGCCGCCTCCCCGGGCCGGTGACGCGGCGTCGGTGGGTGCGGTGACCGGTTGCGCCCGGGGGGTGCGCCGGGTCGCCGCGGCGTCGGCCGTGTCCGTCAGCCGGGCGGTCCACCGGCGGGAGATCGAGGCGATCCCGACGAGCAGGGCGACGAGCCCGACCTTGACCAGGAGCAGTTGCCCGTAGCCGGTGCCGGTCAGCGCCGACCAGGAGCCGAGCTGTCGCCACGACTGGTAGGCGCCGGTGGCGACCAGGGCGACGACGCTGGCGAAGGCGATCGTGGAGAAGCGGCGCACGGCCGAGGCGGTCACCGGGGTGCCGGCGGGCGCGCCGTACAGCCCCACGAGGAGCGCGGTGAGTCCGCCGAGCCAGGCGGCGACCGCGAGCAGGTGGACGACGTCCACGGGCATGGCGACGCCCGGCTGGAGCCCGGTCGAGGCGTGCTCGGACATGGCCCAGCTCGCGGCGATCCCGACGGCCACGACGGATCCGCCGAGTGCGAGCCCGAGGGCCGGGTCCCGCTTCTCGGCGCCCTCCCGTTTCTCCCACGCCCCGAAGAGCACGGCGATGAACAGCGCCGCCGCGCCGAGCAGCAGCAGCCGGGAGACCAGCGCCGCGCCCGTCTTGGTCTGGAGCACCTGGCCGAGCAGGTCGAGGTCGAGGATGTCGGAGGCCTTGCCGGAGGTGGTGTAGGAGCCCCGCAGGAGGAGCAGTCCCAGCGTGGCGGCGGTGAGCGCGAGCCACCCGGCGACCACGAGCCGCTGCACGGCCCGTACCCCGCAGCCGCCCGGCCAGCAGGCGAGCACGAAGGCGGCGCCGCCGACCAGGACGACGAACCCGGCGTAGGACACGTACCGCCCGAGGCCGTAGAGCCCGCCGACCAGGCCTCCGCCCGCCTCCTGCCCGCCGAGGGCCACGGTGGTCGCGGAGGGGGCGCCCACGGAGAAGGTGTAGGCGCCGGAGACGGGGTGGCTGTCGGCGGAGACCACCTGGAAGGCCACCGTGTACGTGCCGTCGGGCAGCCCGCCGCGCAGTTGGACGGCGTAGGTGGTGCCGCTGACCTCCGCGGGGTCGCCCTTGTCGACGCGTGCGCCCTGCGGGTCGAGGACGCGCAGGGAGTCGTCGTTGAGGGCCACCTTCTCGGAGAAGGTGAGGTTGACCTGGTCGGGAGCCCGGTCGACCACCGCCCCCTGCGCGGGGTCGCTGCCGGTGAGCGCCGCGTGCGCGGAGGCGGGCGCGGCACCGGCGAGCAGGGCGCCCGCGACGGCCAGGAGCAGCAGCACCAGGGTGCGCAGGCGGGGGGCGATGGTCCGGGTCACGGCGGTCCCCTCCCTCAGTGTCCGGTGGCCGGCTGGTACGTCGCCGACTCGACCGGTATCGCGACCTTCACGGTGCCGGACTCGGCGAAGTGCAGCTCGACGTCGACCGTGTCGCCCTGCTTCGGCTTGCGCTTGAGCATCTCGAACATCAGATGGTTGCCGCCGCTCTTGAAGACGAGCCTGCCGTGCGCGGGAACGTCGAGGGAGGCAGCCTCCTGCATCGACGTGCCCACGGTCCGGTGGAGGGTGACACTGCCGGCTGCGTCGCTGGTGACGGACGTCAGCTTGTCCGCGGTGCCGCCGTCGTTGGTGATCGTCAGGAAGCCGGCGGCCATGTCGGAGACCGGCTGCGGCATGTAGGCGGCGCTGACCGCAAGCTCGGGTGCGTCGTCGCCGGATCCGCAGCCCGTGAGCAGGAGCGCCCCGGCCAGGACTGCGGCGGAGACGGTGGACGACAGGGACAGGACGGTGCGCCTCACGGAGTCTCCCCCTTGACGATCTCGGGAAGGTCCGCGGTGTAGTCGTCGACCGTGGCGTCCTTGCCGTACACGAGGTAGCCGGCGTCCGTCTTCGGCGAGAAGGCGATGACCTGGGTGCCGTGGGTGGAGACGATCTTGCCGTTCTTGTCCTTGTGCGGCGGCTCGATGCTGATGCCCAGGGTGCGGGCGCCGGCCTGGACGGTGGCGAAGTCGCCGGTGAGGCCGATCACCTGGGGGTCGATGCCCTTGAGCCAGGAGCCGAGCGCGGCGGGGGTGTCGCGTTCGGGGTCGGTGGTGACGAACACGATCCGCAGCTCGTCCTGCTCAGCCCGGGGCAGCTTGCTCTTGGCGACGGCGAGGTTGTTCATCGTCAGGGGGCACACGTCGGGGCAGTGGGTGTAGCCGAAGTAGACCAGGGTCGGCCTGCCCTTGGTCTCCTTGCGGAAGTCGTAGGTCTTGCCGTGGGTGTCGGTCAGCACCAGGTCCGGCTTCTCGAACGGCTTGTCGAGGACGGTCACGGCCTTGTCCGAGGCGGATTCCTCCGAGACCACGGTGATGGGGCCGGAGGGGTCGTCGCCGTTGCCGCAGGCGGAGAGGGTGAGGGCCGCGGCGGCGAACAGCGCTGCCGCGGCGAACGTCTTCTTGCGCATAGCGAAATGTCCCATGGAGGTGAGAGCCGGCACGCGCAGGGGCGCCGGAGGCCGGTACGCCCCTGCGCGTGCCGCGGACGGGCGGGTGTCAGGCGGCGCTGCGGCGGCGGCCGGCGAGGACGCCGAAGGCCACGCCCGCCACGCCGACGACGATGCCCACGACGCCCAGGACGCGGGCGGTGGTGTCGGTGCCGTCACCGTCGGCCGCGGTGGTCGAGGCGGTGTTCGCGGTGGCGTCGGAGGCCTTCTCCGCGCCGGCGGCGGCGTGCGCGTGCTCGTCCTCGGCTGCGGACAGCGTCAGCACGGGCGCCGGGTGCTCCGGCTCGTCCTGGCCCTCCTGCGGCACCTCGATCCAGCGGACGACCTCCTTGTTGGAGTACGTCTGGACCGCCTTGAACACGAGCTGGTCGGCGTCCTCGGGGAGCGTGCCGACGGAGAGGGGGAACTTCTGGAAGAAGCCGGAAGCGATGCCCTGGCCGGTCGCGGTCCAGGTCACCTTGGAGACCGCTTCGGTGATCTTCTTGCCGTGCATCTCCAGCGGCTCGGCGAGCAGGGACCTGGTGACGTCGATCTTCCATCCGTCGATCGGCTCGGGCATCACCGAGGCCAGCGGGTGGTCGGTCGGGAAGGTCACCTCCAGCTTGGTCGTCGAGGCGTTGTCGCGCTCGTTGGGCACCTTGAAGTCGACGACCGCGTAGCCGCCCTTGGCTGCCGTCCCCTCCGGACGCACGGAGACGTGCGCGAGGGCGGGGGAGGACAGCGCGAGGACGGCGGTGGCGGCCAGGGCGCCGGAGGCGGCGATACGGGAAACCTTCATGGAAGGCAGTACTCCACTTCGAGTGAGTTCGAGTCCGACCGAGTCGGTGGGGTGACGGCCGCCGCGCGGCGGCCGTCACCCTGGAGTCCTCTTCGGAGTTCTCGGGCGCTCTCTCGGAGCGGGGTGGTCGCGTCGCGTCAGGCGGCGAGGGCGAACACGGCGGCCGGCGGGCCGCGCCGGATCACCGAGTGCTGGAGTTCCGCCGTGGCCCGTATCCGCGGCGGGAGCAGCGCGGTGCGCGGCAGGCGCGGCCCGTGCTGGGGCGCGGCCGGCAGCCCGGCGAGCAGGGCCCGCACCAGGGCGAGCGCCGCGCGCAGGGACCGCACGAGCGCTCCGTCGGCGACCTCGTGCGCCGACAGCGCCGCGAGGTCGGCCAAGCGCAGCACGGCCAGGTCGCCGCGGCGCAGCAACCAGCCGGCGGCGACGGCGGCGAGGACGTGGCCGAGCAGCATCGGCAGGGACGGCAGCAGCGACGACATGCAGCCCGCGGCCGTGGACACGGCGCCCGCGGGACGGTGCGCGGAGCCGATCGGAGCGATGTGCGCGTCGGCCAGGATCTGCTGGGCCCGGAGCGGGGTGATGCTCGACGCGGTGGCCCCGCACACCAGCCGTGCGGCCTGCGCGACCAGCGAGCCGTCGGAGACGGAACCGGTCGCGGCGCTCGACGTGCCGGCGGTGTGCTGGCTCAGCCCGAACACCGTGTGCAGCAGGATCTGCCCGACCGCGAGCAGCGCCGCGATCCCGGGCAGCGACCGGGCGCGCCCGGTGAGCGGCACCACGACCACCAGTGCCCCCAGGAAACCCGCGCCCAGCGCCCACAGCGGGACCGTGGCGCAGGAGGCGAGCACGTGCCCCGAGGCGGCCAGCGCGACGCAGACCGCGGAGAACACCGCGGCCCGCAGCAGTCGCAGATCGCGCCCGGCGCGTGCCGGACGCGGGCGGGGACGCGAGTGGGGGGCAGTCATGGCGGGCCCCATCATCCCACTGCCCGCCCCGCGTCCCGGCGGCAGGTCCACAAGGTGCCGTTGGAGCGGTAGATCATGTTCTGCCACGGCTGGTGCCCGCCTGATGCTCTCAGTCTCACATACACCGATTGCCGCCCTCGACGCATCCCCCATATGGGCGGGATCACGTCGAATCCGGGCTTACGGCAAGCTGTGCGCGGCAATACGTAACGGTATGTCGAGCCGCGGCCAGGAGGCTGGAGCATGAGCATCTGGTGGTCACTCCGTCTGCGGCGCGACGCCGCGAGCGTGCCGCTGGCCCGGCGCCTGCTGCTCGGCGCCATGGAGACCGCGGGCGTCGACCCCGACATCTCCTACGACATCTCCGTCGCCCTCAGCGAGGCCTGCGCCAACGCCGTCGAGCACGGCGGAGGCACCGCGCCCGGCGGCCTCCCGGGCGCCTATCACGTCACCGCCTATCTCGACGGCGAGAAGTGCCGCATCGAAGTCACCGACTCCGGCCCGGGTTTCGCCCCGCCCGACCTCTCCCGGGCCACCGACACCGCACGGCCCGGGGGGACCCCCCTCGCGCACCCCGCGCACGAGGACGACGAGCACGGCCGGGGCCTCCACCTCATCCGCCAGCTCACCGACCACGTCCACATCGGCACCCGGCCGGGCCGCGGCGGCGCGGTCGTGTGCTTCGACAAGATCCTCAAATGGCGTGAGGGCGCCCCGCTCATGGCGGTGTAGGCCGGCGCGCCCGCCGCGCGGACCCGCACACGGGCCGTCCACCGCACGGCGCCGGCGCGCCGTTCCGTCCCGTGCGGCACTCCGTACGAGCACGGCGGCCACGCCGGCAGGACACCCCGGGCCCACCGGCCGCGACCGCGCCCCGCCGTGCCGCCCGAGCCGACGTGCCGGCCGGGACGAGCCGCCGGAGCCGACCACCCCCACACGCCCCCGGTGCCCGCGACGTCAGTCGCCCTCCAGCACCGACGCCAGCACCCGCAGCGCCTCCGGATACGCCCCCTCCCCGGGCGTGCCGTACCCGACGACGATGCCCTGAGGCCGGTCGGCGCCACCCGCGCCCCCGTCACCCGTGCGGCATGCGCCGGGGGCGTGCCAGTGCTCCCCGAGGGACCCCACCGCCAGCCCTTCCGCCTCCGCCCGCGCCAGCACGTCCCGCTCGTCGGCGACCTCCACCAGCGCGTGCAGACCGGCCGCGACCCCTCGCACGCCCCGCCGGCCGCCCAGCCGTTCCAGCAACTGGTCCCGGCGGCGCCGGTAGCGCAGCCGGCACGCGCGCACGTGCCGGTCGTAGGCATGGCTGTCGATCAGCTCCGCGAGCGCCAACTGGCCGATCGTCTCGGTGTGATGGTCGCTGTGCAGCTTGGCGTCGGCGACCGCGTCGACCAGGTGCGGCGGCAGCACCATCCAGCCCAGCCGCAGCCCGGGGCCGAGGGTCTTGGACGCGGTCCCCAGGTACGCCACCCGGTCCGGCGCCATGCCCTGCAGCGCCCCCACGGGCTGCCGGTCGTAGCGGAACTCCCCGTCGTAGTCGTCCTCGACGACCAGCCCGCCCCGCGCGCGTGCCCAGTCGGTCAGCGCCCGCCGCCGCTCGGGGTGCAGGGTCACACCGGTCGGGTACTGGTGCGCCGGCGTCACGACGACGGCCGAGGCGTCGGCCAGGGCGTCGGCGCGGGCACCCCGACCGTCGACCGGTACCGGCACCACCCTCGCTCCGTTGCGCCGCACCACCTCCCGGTGGAAGGGCAGCCCCGGGTCCTCCAGGGCGACGGCGGCACCGTCCAGGACCCGCGTCAGCAGGGCCAGCCCCTGCACGTACCCGGAGGTGACGACGATCCGCTCCGGGGGCGCGACGACGCCCCGCGCACGCCCGAGGTACGCCGACAGCGCCTGTCGCAGTTCGACGCGCCCGCGCGGATCGCCGTAGTCGTACGCCCGTGAGGGGGCCGCCGCGACGGCCCGGCGCAGTGCCCGCAGCCAGGCCGCCGCCGGGAACGCCGCGACGTCCGGGCTGCCGGGCCGCAGGTCGAAGCGCGGGGCACGCGCGCGTGGCGCCGCTCCGGGCGCCGCGGCGTCGATCGCGGGCAGGGGGGCGACCCGCGTTCCCGATCCCTGCCGAGCGGTCAGATAGCCCTCGGCGACGAGCTGGTCGTAGGCGGCCTTCACGGTGTTCCGCGCCAGCCCCAGCTCCTCCGCCAGTCGCCGTGTCGCGGGCAGTCGTGCACCGGGCGCCAGCCGGCCGTCGCGCACGGCGCCGCGCAGGGCCCGTTCCAGTCCGGCTCGCCGCCCGTCGCGGGCGTCGGCGTCCAGGTGCAGATCGACACCGCAGCCGCTCAGGAAGTCGTTCACCCGTCCCCCCTCGGTGACCGCGCCGCGCGGGCGGCGCGGGGACACGCGACCGGCCCGCGGCGGTCGCCGCGGACCACGACGACGGCCGGGCACCCCCAGGGGCACCCGGCCGTCGGCTCGGTGTCAGCCCTTGAGCGAGGCCATCCAGGCCTCGACCTCGTCCGACCGCCGGGGCAGCGCGGCCGACAGGTTTCGGTTGCCGTCCTCCGTGACGAGGATGTCGTCCTCGATCCGGACGCCGATGCCCCGGTACTCCTCCGGAACCGTCAGGTCGTCGGCCTGGAAGTACAGGCCCGGCTCGACGGTCAGGCACATCCCCGGCTCCAGGACGCCCTCCACGTAGCTCTCGGTCCGCGCGGCGGCGCAGTCGTGGACGTCCATGCCGAGCATGTGCCCGGTGCCGTGCAGCGTCCACCGGCGCTGCAGGCCCAGCTCCAGCACCCGCTCGACCGGTCCCTCGACCAGCCCCCACCGGACGAGCCGCTCGGTGAGCACGCGCTGCGCGGCGTCGTGGAAGTCGCGGTACTTGGCACCCGGCTTCACCGCCGCGATGCCGGCCTCCTGCGCGTCGTACACGGCGTCGTAGATCTTCTTCTGGATCTCGCTGAAGCGGCCGTCGACCGGCAGCGTGCGCGTGACGTCGGCGGTGTAGTAGGTGTGCGTCTCCACGCCGGCGTCGAGCAGCAGCAGGTCACCGGAGCGCACGGGACCGTCGTTGCGCACCCAGTGCAGGGTGCAGGCGTGCGGGCCGGCGGCGGCGATGGTGCCGTAGCCGACGTCGTTGCCCTCGACGCGCGCGCGCAGGAAGAACGTGCCCTCGACGTAGCGCTCGCTGGTCGCCTCGGCCTTGTCGAGGACCTTCACGACGTCCTCGAAGCCGCGCACGGTGGAGTCGACGGCCTTCTGCAGCTCGCCGACCTCGAAGCCGTCCTTGACCAGGCGCATCTCGGAGAGGACGACGCGCAGCTCCTCGTCCCGCTCGGCGGTGACCTTGTCGGTCAGCGCGGCCTCGATGCCGGCGTCGTAGCCGCGCACCACGCGGACCGGGCCGGTCGCCTCGCGCAGCGCGTCGGCGAGCTCGCGCACGTCGGAGGCCGGGATGCCGTACAGCTTCTCCGCCTCCGTGAGGGAGTGGCGGCGGCCGACCCACAGCTCGCCCTGGCCGGACAGCCAGAACTCGCCGTTATCCCGGTCGGAGCGGGGCAGGAGGTAGATCGTCGCCCGGTGGCCCTCACCCTTCGGCTCCAGGACGAGGACGCCGTCCTCGGTCTGGTTGCCGGTGAGGTAGGCGTACTCGACGGAGGCGCGGAAGGGGTACTCCGTGTCGTTGGAGCGGGTCTTCAGGTTCCCCGCGGGGACGACGATCCGCTCGCCCGGGAAGCGGGCGGACAGCGCCGCGCGGCGCGCGGCGGTCTCGGCGGCCTGAGCGATCGGCTCCAGGTCCCGCAGCTCGGTGTCCGCCCAGCCGGACTGCATGCTCGCCGCCAGCTCGTCGGAGACGCCCGGGTAGAGGCCGTTCTTGCGCTGCTTGAGGGGCTCTTCTTCAGAGGTCTCCGGGGTCTCCGGGAGCTCTTCCGCCACGGTCATCCTCCTTGGATACGGCACTGGACCCTCCCCCTGCTCCCGGCTTCGCGCGAGCAGGGGGTCCCTTCATCGTACGGTCGCATGTAAGGGGGCCCAGGCGTGAAGGACCTGTTACACCGGCGCGCTACTCCACGGCACCGGACGGCTACTCGAAGCGCGCCGCCAGCAGCACCACGTCCTCCTCGGAGTCGGCCGCGTCCAGCCCGTCCGGCAGGACCGTGCGCAGCACGTGCTCGGCGATCGCGTCCGGATCGTGCCGCAGGGACCGGGGGACACCGGCAGCCGCGGCGTGCAGCCGGGAGAAGGCCCGGTCGACGGCGTCACCGGTGCGGTGCAGCAGGCCGTCGGAGTACAGCAGCACCGTTTCCCCGGGTTCTGCGGTGAGCTCCACGCTGGGCGCCTCCCAGCAGGCGAGCATGCCGAGCGGGGCGGAGACCGAGGTCTCCACGAACTCGGTCCGGTGCTCGCCCACGAGCAGTGGCGGGCAGTGCCCGGCCCCCGCCAGGGTGATCTTGCGCAGGGCCGGCTCGCAGTAGGCGAACAGCGCGGTGGCCGAGCGGGCGGGCTCGGTCAGGCGCAGCAGCAGCTCCAGGTCGGACAGGACGGCGACCGGGTCCTCGCCCTCCATGACGGCGTACGCGCGCAGCGACGCCCGCAGCCGGCCCATCGCGGCGACGGCGCTCGGCCCGGAGCCCGTGACCGAGCCGACGGCCAGGCCCAGCGCGGCGTCCGGCAGCGGCAGCGCGTCGTACCAGTCGCCGCCGCCGCGCGGACCGGTGCGGTGCCGTACGGCGAGTTGCACGCCGGAGACCCGCGGCAGCCGGGAGGGCAGCAGTTCCTCGCTCATGGTGGCCATGGACGCGCGCGTGCGCTCCACCTCCAGCAGGCGCGCGAGGTGCTCGGCGGCGTAACGGGCGTACAGGCCGATCAGGTGCTGCCGGCGTTCGTCGGGCTCGGCGGGCTCGTCGTAGAGCCACACGGCGGCGCCGAGCCGGCCGTCGGCCTCGGTGGCCAGGGGGAGGGCGTAGCTGGCCGCGTAGCCGAGGCGGGCGGCGACCTCGCGGTGGCGCGGGTCCAGGCCGTCCTCGGCGAGCAGGTCCGGCTCGGCCACGGCGCCGTCGCAGCCGGGCAGGCCGTCCAGGATGCGGCCGTAGGACAGGGCGTTGCGCGGCACGGTCTCGATGTGGCCGAGGTCGGCACGGCCGAGGCCGAGGCCGATCGTGGTGTCGGGGCCGAGACCGTCGGCCGGCTCCAGCACGACGAGTCCGCGGCGGGCGCCGACGAGCGCGGCCCCCGCTCCCAGCAGCTCCTTCAGCCCCTCGTCGAGGTCGGCCGTGCGGGCGAGGCGCTCGGTGAGTTCGTGGAGGGTCGTGAGGTCCGAGACCCAGCCGGCGAGGCGGTCCTGGAGCAGGGCGCCGGGGGCGTGCGGCGGGGGGACCGGGGAGCCTGCGTGCGCGGGCGCGACAGTGTGGGCGGGCGCGGGAACCGTTGAGTCGATTCCGGCCACTTTGGAAGGGTGAGGGGCGTTCATGGCGTCCGGCTTTCCGACCGGTGCGGATTGCTCAAAAGCATCGCAAAACCCCCATGTCATTCTGCGCCGCTAGCAGTGTCTCCACATGTACACGCACTCGTGAGGGGATGTCCAGCATTGTCCTGCGGGGATTCCTGGTGTCCGTGGGGGCCGGGATGCTTTTGACGGCTTCCGCGGGTAACCCCTTGCGGAATAGTGAAGTTGGCCTAAAACTGCCTCGGGTAACGGGTGATTGCGGTCGACTGGGCTCGCTCCACAGAGCGTCACTGCGGTCGTGATGGGTACGTACTCGGTAAGGGCCAGGGGTGGTTGGGGCCACCTGGAACCTGGTGACCGGACCGGGCGTCCTATCCACCGACGACCGTGCCCCATCCTCTCGTGGTGGAGGCGGAGAGAAATACGCGGGACGGCAAAACGCCATACTTCGCCACCCCACGCCATGCCCATGCTTGAGCTAGACGCACTAGGGACGGAGCGGCTGCGGGAGCCGCCGACGCTCCACCCGCGAGGGGATCCCCCTGCCATGCGCACGGGGAGTGATGCGCCAGCAGATACGCACAGTGAAGTGATCGACACATGGTGTGATGTGGCCCACGGTGTTGCCAGGCGTGCAACGGAAAGGAACGAGCGCTCATGCGCGAGATCCTCGGAAGGCGACGCAGGCGTCTGTCCCGGCGGAAGGACGGCAGCCCTGAGTTGATCAGCGCGGCCCTGACCTTCGCGACGGAGTGGCGGTGGCCCGTGCTCCCGGGCGTGGCGGCCGACCCGCAGGGGCGCTCCCGCTGCGACTGCCCCGACCCCGAGTGCACCGTGCCCGGTGCCCATCCCTTCGAGCCCGGCCTTCTCGCCGCCACCACCGACGAGCGGATGGTGCGCTGGTGGTGGACCAACCGGCCCGCGGCGCCGATCATCCTGGCCACCGGGGGTGCCTCCGGCCCGGGCGGCGCCGCGAGCGGGGGAGGCCGCGCGCCCTGCGCGGTCAGCCTGCCCGCCCTGCCGGCCGCCCGCGCCCTCGCCGCGCTCGACCGCATGGGGGTGCGCCTGGGCCCGGTCGTCGCCTCGCCCGCGCGCTGGTCGATCCTGGTCCGCCCCTACTCGCTGGAGCAGTTGGGCGAACTGCTGTACGCCAAGGACTTCGTGCCCGGTTCCCTCCGCTTCCACGGAGAGGGCGGCTACATCGCGCTGCCCCCGTCCGAGACCGGCCGGGGCGCCGTCCGCTGGGAACGCGCGCCGCTGCCGGGCTCGGCCTCGCCGTGGGTGCCCGACGTGGCGGCCGTGGTGGACGCGGTGGTCGAGGCCCTCACTCGTACGGGTGTGAGCGCGCCCGAGTTGTAAGGGTGTCCGGCGCGCGTGGAACGGCTCCCGTGCCTCGCCTCGTTATCTTCCCTTGCCATGAACCTTCGTCTCCTCGCCCTCGCGGGCCTCGCGGTCTGCGCCGTCGCCCTGCCGCTGGCCGTGGCCTCCGCGGGGCAGCCCGAGGGCGAGGGGCGCACGGTCGTGCCCGCCGCGGCGCGCGACGTCGCCCACGGCGACCGGGGCGGCAGGACCTCCGACGGCCGGGGCGACCAGGACGGTTCCGCCGCCGGAAGTCGCGACGACCGCAGCGGTCCGGCTCCCGGTGACCGGGGCGGGTCCTCCTCCGGGCCCGGTCCGGCCACCGGAGACGGCGACGCGAAGGCCCCTGCCGCCCGGCCCGCAGGCTCGCCCCTGCTGCTCGGCCTGGGCGTGGCCACCGCCGCGCGCTGCGGCCCCGAACTCTCCACGCCCGGCGGCATCGAGGCTCAGACCTGCGTGCTGGCGCAGGGCGAGGAGACCTGGGCGCGCACCTACTACCGCAACGCCACCGGACGCGACCTGGAGGCCGTCCTGAGCCTCATGGGGCCGCAGAGGCGCACGATGCAGATGCACTGCCGGATCGGTGCCGAGGACGAGCCGGGGACGTGCGAGACGCCCAGGGAGCGGACGCGGGGCGCGATGGACGCGTACACGGCGGTCGCTGAGTTCGCCCGGGCGGGCGGGGGCGGGCCGCTGCTGTTGCGGTCGGGGAGCAATTCCCCGGTGCACACGGGTAATTGACGCCGGGCGGTGCTCTGTACACCCAGGTGGGCAAGAAAAAAGACCCGGTTGCTGGCGACGGGGGATGCACCAGCAACCGGGCTACTCGAACGGTAACAAGAGATCGGCCCCAGGCAAATTCGATCTCCTGTCGCCCTCGCCGATTCGGACACCGTCCCGCACGGCCGGACAGGGCCTCTTCGGACACCGACTCCCCTGAAACCGAGGGGAGTTGTGACAGGTGTCACCCCTTCCGGGGCGCCGGAACGGGCTGACCGGCCGGTCAGCCCGGACGAGACGTTCCCGGCGCGTCAGCTGAGAGTGACCTGGCGGTTGGTGAGGCCGCCGCGGGCGCGGCGCTCCTCCGCGGTCAGCGGCGCGTCCACGGCCAGGGCACCGGTGAGGCGCTCGGCGAACTCGGCCGCCGGCTTCTCGATGTCGTCGGCGCCGACCGAGACGGGCAGGTCCCAGACCGGCACGATCAGACCGTGGGCGCGGAAGGATCCCACCAGGCGGGTGCCCTCACCGAGGCTCGACGTGCCCGCCGCGTGCAGCCGCGCCAAGGCGTCCAGAAGCTGCTCCTCCGGGTGCGGCATGACCCAGCGCAGGTGGTTCTTCTCCGGGGTCCGGCACCAGTACGCCGAGTCGACGCCGGTCAGCCGCGCGGTCGGGATGGCCGCGGCGTTGGCCCGTTCCAGGGAGGCGGCCACGTCCGGCGTGGCGTTCTCCGCGTCCGGCACCCAGAACTCGAAGCCACTGTGGACGACCGGCTCGAACGCGGCGTCGGCGGCGAGCACGTCCTGCAGCCGCGGCCCGTCGGCCGGGGCGCGGCGGCCCTGCACCGGGCTGCCCGGTTCCGCCTCCAGGGCGCGCCGCAGGGTGTCGGCGAGGTCGCGGCTGATGTCGCCGGACGCCGTGTCGTTCTGCAGGCCGATCAGGACCGAGCCGTCGTCGCGTCGCAGCGCGGGCCAGGCCATCGGCAGCACGGTGGCCAGCGTCACGGACGGAACGCCCTCCGGCAGGCCGTCCTTCAGGGTCAGCTCGACCGTGGCGGCCGGGACCAGCTCGCGCAGCGCCACCCAGTCGCACTCGCCCGGCAGCCCCTCGAAGGGACGCTGCACCAGCTCGGTCGCGGCCTGCGCGGCGGCCCGTCCGTGGCAGGCCTTGTAGCGCCGTCCGCTGCCGCAGGGGCAGGGCTCGCGGGCGCCGACGACCGGGATCTCTCCATCCGTGATCTGCGGGCGCTTGCCCTTCGTCTGGGGTCGCTTCTTGGCCATCGTGCGTGTCTCCCGGTTACGGCTCGTCTGATACGGCGCGAGCCTAGCCGTTCAGGCCATGGCCGACGGGAACCTGTGGACGACGCTCGGACGGTGGACGGCCGCGGACCCGCACGGCGCCCGCCGGGGCGACGCCGGGAACGGCGGACGCTCGGCCCTCGCCGGCGGGCGCGGCCGTCCACCGGTGCGCGCCCGGGCACGCCGTCCGCCGCGAACCCGGGCGAGGGGCTCGCCGTCCCGCGCCGTCGGCCGGCTCAGTCGAGGGTGTCGAACGCGTCGGCGAAGCCCAGGTCCGGCATCGCCGCCACGGACGGTGCCGCCACCCGGGCGGCGAAGTCGTGGCGCCGCTGCCCGGCGTCCGGGTCGTGCACGTCCTCGTGGACGACGACCCACACCGTGACCTCGCCGTGGACGTCGTCCCGTACGCCCCAGTCGTCGGCCAGCGCCGTCACGATGCTGAGCCCGCGTCCGCCGTGCGCGGTCACCGACGGGGTGGCCGGGGCCGGACGGGTCGGACCGCCGCCGTCGGTCACCTCGACGACGAGCCTGCCGGTCGGGTCCACGCGCCAGGCGGCCCGCACGTCGCCGTCCCCGGCGAAGGCGTCGCCCAGCGGACGGCCGTGTTTGCACGCATTGCTCAAGAGCTCGGAAAGGATCAGCACCGCGTCGTCGACGACCGATTCCGCCACGCCGTTCCCGCGCAGCTGCTCGCGCATCCGATGCCGTGCCTCGCCCACGCCCGCAGGGCCATGGGGTACGGCCATGCTCGACGACGTGGGCACCTCCTGTGCCACCACCAACGCCACCCCCGAGACCTCCTTCGCCCCACGCCACCGTGTGGATGCCCCATTGGCCTGTACCGGAAACCGGCCAATCCTCTTCCGGTGACGCACTCGCCCCGATCGCCCCCCTTCCGAACGCGCCGGAGCACTCCCCGTGATCGGACCGTCGCCTTCAGTGGTCCAGAGCCGCCTCTTCCCGCCCCCGGGCCCCGGTCCCGGCGTGCCGGTGTACCGTGCGGCGTTCCCGGTGGGCCGCACCGGGGCGCCGTCACGCGGTGGCCGTCCACGGTGCGGGCCCGTGGCGGCCCCCGCCTGCGGGCGTCGTCCGCGGACGGCGCCGCTCAGCGGCCCAGCCGCTGCAGCACCGCGCGCGGGCGGTTGGTGATGATGGCGTCGACGCCCAGGTCGGCGCAGAGGTCCACGTCCTCGGCATCGTTCACGGTCCATACGTGGACCCGGTGGCCGGCCTTCTTCAGGCGCTCCACGTACGCCGGGTGGTTGCGCACGATCCGGATCGAGGGGCCCGCGATCCGGACGCCGACCGGCAGCCGGCCGTCGCGCAGCCGCGGCGAGACGAACTGCATCAGGTACACCGTCGGCAGTGTCGGCGAGGCGGTCCGCACGCGGTGCAGGGACCGCGCCGAGAAGCTCATGATCCGCACCGGGGACTCGGCGGCCGAGGCCGGGGAATCCAGCCCGAACCGCTTCAGCAGGAGCAACAGCCGTTCCTCGACCTGGCCCGCCCAGCGGGTGGGGTGCTTGGTCTCGATGGCCAGCTCCACGCGGCGCCCGGAGTCGGCGACGAGCTCCAGGAGCCGCTCCAGGGTGAGGACGGACGTCGCCTCCAGGTCCTCGGGCGGGTGCTCCCAGTCGGGCTCCTCGTCCCGGCCGCGCCAGGCCTCGCGTGTCTTCCAGGAGCCGAAGTCGAGCGCGGCGAGGTCGGCGAGCTCCAGCGCCGAGACCGCTCCGCGGCCGTTGGACGTACGGTTGACGCGGCGGTCGTGCACACACACGAGGTGGCCGTCCGCGGTCAGCCGCACGTCGCATTCCAGGGCGTCCGCCCCGTCCTCCATCGCCTTCCGATAGGCGGCGAGGGTGTGTTCGGGGGCGTCCTCGGAGGCGCCGCGGTGGGCGACGACCTGGATGTGGTGCTGTCGTGCGTCGGTCACCGCGTCATGGTGCCACCGTGACGGGGTAGGTGTCGGATCGAGGAGCCGGTACACGGCGGCGACACTCCGCGAGTGTGTCCAGTTTGCCGGAAATTTCCTCTATAAAGAGTGGCCGCGGACCCACAGGCACGGCTTATGGTGCTCTGACGGCCCGTGGGAAAAGCTGACGGCATACACATGCCGCCGGCGAGCATCCGGCGACGGCATGCCCGAGCACTCGCACAGCGACCGTGCCCCGGGACGGGCAGCAACGCGAACGTCCGTCGCCGAGTGCGACGGACGACGACAGCAACGACAGCAACGACAGCCGTGGATCGAGGAGAAGAGCTGTGAGCACCGAGAACGAGGGCACCGAGGTACCCCCGGCCCCGTCTGCACCCCCTGTGCCGGTGGCATCTCCCGCAACTCCCTCGCAGCCCGCCGCCCCTGAGCACGCCCCGCAGCCCGCACCGGAGAGCGGTGCCGCGACCGCCCAGTCGCCGGCCGTCCCCGCGAGTCACCAGGAGCAGCCGTCCCAGCCCGCCCACCCGGCCGCGCCGTACGCGCCGGCCCAGGGCGGCGCCGACGCGCAGTACCCCGCCGAGGATCCCTCGGCTCCGGGTGCGGCTCCCGCGTCAGCCTCCGCCCCGCACGCCGGATGGCCGCCCCCGCCGCCCCCCACCCACCCCGGGTACGCCGACGGCGGCGCCGGCTCCGGCGCGGGCTGGGGCGCGACGTACCAGCAGCAGCCCGCACCGAAGAAGCCCGGCCGGGGCGGACTCGTCGCGGCCGTCCTGGTGGCCGCGCTGGTCGCCGGCGGAGTGGGCGGCGGCATCGGCTACCAGCTGGCCAAGGGCAACGACGGCAGCGGCTCGACGACCGTGTCCGCCTCCACCAGCGGCGGCGACGTCAAGCGCGACCCCGGCACGGTCGCCTCCGTCGCCGCGAAGGCCCTGCCGAGCACGGTCACCATCCAGGCCGAGTCCACCAACGGCGAGGGCGGCACCGGCACCGGCTTCGTGTTCGACACCCAGGGCCACATCGTCACCAACAACCACGTGGTCGCGGACGCCGTCGACGGCGGCACCCTGACGGCGACCTTTCCCAACGGCAAGAAGTACGACGCCGAGGTGGTCGGCCACGCCCAGGGCTACGACGTCGCGGTCATCAAGCTCAAGAACGCGCCGTCGGACCTCAAGCCGCTCCCCCTCGGCAACTCCGACGAGGTGGCGGTCGGCGACACCACGATCGCGATCGGCGCCCCCTTCGGCCTGTCCAACACGGTGACGACGGGCATCATCTCCGCCAAGAACCGCCCCGTCGCCTCCAGTGACGGCCGCGGCAGCCAGGCCTCCTACATGAGCGCGCTGCAGACGGACGCGTCGATCAACCCGGGCAACTCCGGAGGTCCCCTCCTCGACGCCCGGGGCAACGTCATCGGCATCAACTCCGCCATCCAGTCCACCAGCAGCGGAGGCCTGGGCGGCACCGGCCAGTCCGGCTCGATCGGCCTCGGCTTCGCCATCCCGATCAACCAGGCCAAGTACGTCGCCCAGCAGCTGATCAAAACGGGCAAGCCCGTCTACGCCAAGATCGGCGCCTCGGTCTCCCTGGAGGACACCTCCGACGGCGCGAAGATCACCGACCAGGGCGCCGGCGGCTCGGCAGCCGTCGAGCCCGGCGGCCCCGCCGCCCAGGCCGGCCTCAAGCCCGGGGACGTCATCACCCAGCTCGACGACCACGTGATCGACTCCGGCCCCACCCTGATCGGCGAGATCTGGACCCACCAGCCCGGCGACAAGGTCACCCTCACCTACGAACGCGGTGGCAAGAGCCACACCGTCCAGCTGACCCTGGGCGCCCGCAGCGGCGACAGCTGACCCGCCCCTGGGTGCCTGCATCGCGACGTGGGCGCCCGCATGGGTGACAGCTGACCCGCCCCTGAGCGCCTGCACCGAGACCTGGGCGTCGCCCACCGCGTCAGCTGACCCGGTGGGGCGGCGGGGGCCCGAGCCCGGCACGGCAGGGCCCCACGCCCCGCGGCCACTGGGCCCGCTCCCACCCCGGACGCCGCCCGGACACGGCACCCGTCCACGCTGCGGGGCCGGTAGGCTGTAGCCGCTCCGCCCCTGGTGGGCGGCGCGGGGAGGCGTGCCCGAGCGGCCGAAGGGAACGGTCTTGAAAACCGTCGTGGCAGCGATGTCACCGTGGGTTCAAATCCCACCGCCTCCGCACAGGTCATAGACACCGCAGGTCAGAAGGGGTGCCCCCGCTCATGGGGCACCCCTTCTGCATGCAACCTGTCTCACTCTTTCTCGCCCGTCTCCCACCTTTGACCAGTGCGTATGGGCCATCTGTGGGCCAGGATCAGGGCTCGCTCCCCTCGTCGAGAGCACGAGAGATCAGGTCGTTGGAGTGCTTCTGACCGCCCTTGAGGATCTTCGCGTAGAAGCGGTGGAGAACAGCGATGCTGTGGCCGGCGCGAGCGGCGGCCTCTGCCGGGTCGACCCCGGACTTGATCCAGAGGGACACGCCCGCATGACGCAGGGAGTACGGCACGGCCGCCAGGCCGGACTCCACCTCGCGCGGGGACAGCACCGCTTTCCGCGCCCCCTCCCAGATGTCGCAGTACTCGGGCTACGGGACTCGTCCGCCCCGGGCAGCACGGCACAGCCGACCGTCATCGGCTGTGCCGTAGCGCTCGATGTGCTCCCGGAGCAGGTGCACCAGGACGGGCGGGATGGGCACGGAACGCGTCGCACCGCCCTTGCGCCGCTTGAGCCCGCGCTTCTCGTACGACGTCCCGTCGTCCGTCCACCCGCCACCCACCTCCGGGCGGCTTTCCCCCAGCAACAGTTCCCCCCACTCATTCACGTTCTCGGGCGAGTTGGGAGGCAACGTGCAGTCGGTTCAGCACCCGCTCTGCGATCGCCGGTTCGTCCCGCTCGACCTGGACCTCCTGAAGCTGCTCGGTCAACTGCTCGCCAAGGGCGTCCAGTTCGCTCGGGCGAGCGGAGATCCACTGCCGCTCCTGCGTCTCTGCAGCCTCCCGCGCTCTCGTGGCGTGCCGACCTGTTGACGGATCGTAGGCGGGGGTCGGCCACGGGCGCAGCCGAACCCGGCGCCGCACCGGAACCGGACCTGCCCGATGATCTACGCCATGGTCATCGGCCGCCGACCGGCGCGAGTAGCCGAATCTCCACACACCAGACCCATGACCTGCGCATTCACGACGCACGCCACTCAATGAGTGCCCCAGATCGACGGCTGGGGCGCGCTGTCTGCGGACTTGGCAACCCGCGCCCCCGCCGTCAGCCTCCCTCATCCAGTGCCCGTGTCCGTGCCACCGACGAGTTCCTCGCTCGGCGATTCCACGCCCACGACCAGGGTCACAGTGGAGCTTGCCTCGGCCTCGCCACCCGCCGGCTCCTGCTGGACGACCAGGCCGACCTGGTCAGCGGAGGCGGGCGTGGTGTTGACGGCGGGGACCAGCCCGGCGGCGTTGATCTCCGCCTCGGCCTCCGGCTGGGGCAAGCCCACCACGTTGGGCACGGTCACCGTTTCCGGTTTCGTCGGCTCCGCAGCGACCAGCAAGGTCACCGCGGAGTCAGGGGCCGCCGTTCCGCCCCCCTCCGGTTCGGTGCCGGCGGCAAGCCCCGGTGCCACATCGGGGTCGTCCACCGTCCGCGTCTCGACGACGAAGCCCAGGGCCTCCAACTGCTGGGTCGCGTCCGCTACCGACAAGCCCCTGGTCCGGGGGATCTCGACCAGTTCCGGGCTCGGCGACTCACCGGTCTCCCCGTCCCCGCCGGTGCCCCCGGTCAGCTCGGGCTCCTCGGGCAAGGCGATCTCGACCTGCTTGTCGGGGTCCTCCACGTCCACGACGGTGAGGGACTCCTGCGGCTGTTCGGCCTCCTCGACGCGCACGACCTGATCCTTCTTGACCTTCCATTCCTTGTTTCCCTTGTCCTTGCCCTTGAACTCGACCTTTACGTCACCGGGCTTGTGTTCGCTCACTGCCAGCGGGTTGCCGCAGTTGCACTTCACACGTGGCACTCCGAACACGTCGACGAGTACCGCCGTGCCCGCTTCGAGGACTGCGTCGTAGCGGTTGGCCTCACCTTTCTTGTAGCCGTGGTTGGCGACGAGGGTGTCGTTGGCGAGGACGACCTCAGTGAGGGACTTGACGAACTTCTTCACGTTCCCGTTCTTGGCGCCGATACCGAGGGCCTTGGCCCAGGCGGCTTTCTTCTTGCCGTTGCCCACCTGCAGCAGGAAGTCGAGCAGCAGGTCCGGATCGCATACGTCGATCTGGGTGCTGCCGCCGTACAGTCCCCGCTCGTTGCCCTTGCGTGAGCCGCCCTGCTGGGTGAGGTTGCCCCCGAGGTTCACGCCGTCACCGAGCGCACCGGTGAAGAAGGCGTTCTCGGCGACGTACCCGACCGCCTCCGCGGCGACCGTACGGGCCACGCACGCCAGGCCCGTCATAGAACCGAGTACGACAGCGAAGGCGAGGAATGCCCCCACGGTCCTCAGTTTGAACGTGCGGAATCCCCACACGCCTGGCGTGCGTAATTGTCGCGTGGTACGCGCCATCTGCTCCCCTGATATCCCCCGTGACGAGGGCCTCCATGCGTCCAGCATCCTCAGCGGCCTCAGTTCAGGCAGGAATTGGCAACGAATGAATGACAGTGGTTCGGGTGTCGTACTTCAGATCGGTCCGGCGTTGCGGGCCCGCTCCGCCACCGGACCGAGGGGATTCTGCACGGGTCTCGACGTTCGTCTTTGTAGACGTCCGGCCGAGTGAGAGGCGCAAGGTGCCACGGTCCATTTCCGGGTCGGCGTCGGTGGCGAGCAGGCCGCCGCTGGGCTGGGTGTAGGCATGTGTGAGACGTGGCCACCGGACAAGCCGGACGGATACCTGGATCACATCCGGACCAAGGCGGCGACCAGCGCGGCCATGCCTCCCTGGACAGCGGAGAGGACGGCGTCACGGGCCCCGCTGGAGACCGCCCGGCCGAGAGCCTGCAGGCGGCCCGGTTGGGAGTTCACTGCTGCGACGACCGCGCCGGGATCCAATACGGAGCCGTCGGAGGCGACCAAGCCTCGGGCCGTCAACTCGTCTATGAAAGCCCGCAGTTCGGCGATCGCGGCGTCGATCTCCGCGCGGGACAGGCTCTCTTGGTCGGTGACCGTGATGTGGGTGTTGTCGCCGGCCTTGTACTGGTCACGGCCTACCTTGTCGCCGTGCACCACATCCCCGTGAATGTGGTCCCCAAATCCGGAGTGAGGCATTTCCCCGCCCTTCGACGATGTTCAGGTGAACGAGCGGTTCCCGCTTCCGCTCGTCTTGTACTGGTCCCGGCCGGCCTTGTCGCCCATCACCACGTCTCCGTGCACCTGTACGGAGGTCGGCTGGGAAGGCGGATCCTCGATCGCCCCGACAATGACGTTCTTTAGGCGGTGAATCTCGGAGGCGTCGGTTCCGGACAACGCGGTGTACTGCATTCCCGCCGTCTCCAGGACAAGGGCGAAGTTCGGCCTTCTGATGAAGAGGCGGTAGATCAACTGCCCCAGGAGACAGACGGCGATCAACCCGGCGACAGCAGTGATGGGGGGCACCGTCTGGCGGGCAACCTCGTCGGCGTCAGGGCCGATCTCCGGTGGCAGTACGGGGGGGTATGAATGCCGCAGCGGCGATGACTGCCAAGACGATGAGGGCGAGGGCGAAAAGGTGTCGCAGCGGGTACCAAGCCGCTCGTTTTCCACCCCATAAGAGTTGCCGTGTCTGAACCCTGGAAATGTTCGCGAGCGGATAGACCTCATGTCCGATCTGGACCACTCTTCGGCTGATGATGATCTCGCCGACGTGCCGACGTGCCGACGTGCCGACGTGCCATGCGGCGCCCCCGATACTGCATACCAGAGCAGGAGGCAGGAGTGCGGGCCTGCCCTCGGTATGTGACGAGCAGTAGTGTGCTCCTCCGTAATTCGGTCAACAACCCTTTTCCGTCATGTGGTTATGCGAGGGGTGTGAGGGGCGAACGGGGCGGAGGACGCTCCGCCAGCCAGAGCGTGCTGCGCCGGGATCCGACCGGCGCATACCTTTTGCCCCCAGTGGTCGCCGGACGTCCGGCGACCACTGGGGGCAGCCGCAGGGCTACCTGACCGACGCCACCTCCGGGCCCGGCGCACGGCTCCCCATGAGAGGCTGGACGGCATGGGGGCAGCGCCGGACGATCAGGCTTCCCGGGAGTTCCTGACAGAGATCCACATCGAGTGGCGTGCGTCGTGAATTCGCAGGCCATGGGTCTGGTGTGTGTGGAGATTCGGCTACTCGCGCCGGTCGGCGGCCGATGACCACGGCGTAGATCATCAAGGCCGCCCGGAACCGCCCCCTGACCCGCGGCCAGAAACTGTCCCCCAAGGCCCTCGCCGACATTCCGGGCCATGGCCCTGTGGGACGCCGTCGGCGGATCCAGCTGCCCTCTTCGAGTGGTGTCGTGTCGGCGGCAGTACTGGTGCGGGGCGAGGGCAGGTCGCCTCTCTTGCTCGCCGCCGGCTGCCTGTGCCGGCGGCCGGCCGGGCTCCTCACGGTCGGTGGCCCGTCAGGCGGGCCGCCGAGGCGATCGTGGCGCGGGCCTCGCGTTCGGTGAGGCCTGTGTCGAGGGCCGCGGCGAGGAGCGGGGCGACCAGGGCGGGGCCGATGCCGTTCTCGTAGGCGCGGCAGGCGGCCCAGAACAGGCGGGTGTTGCGCTGGCCCTCGTGAGCGGCGAGGACGAACTGGATCAGGCCCTGGCCGTGACCGGAATCCGGTGCGCGCCCTGGGTGAGCGGCGCGCGGCGGGGGCAGCAGGAGCCGCAGCAGGGCCGGCGGGCAGGCGGCCGGGGCGAGGTGGGCCGTACCGGGGGCGGTGCTGTAGACGCCGTGGTCGGTCCGGGAGCCGGGGCCGACGAGGTAGCCGCCCGCGCCACGGATGTCGATTCCGGGGGCGAGGCGCCCGGCGGAGTTGGGCACGGCGAGGTCCGGTGGGCCGGTGAGCCACAGGTGCCGGCCGCCGGAGGGGGTCACGACCACCACCGTCGGGGGGATCGTGAAGAGGTGGCGCAGCGCCAGTTCGCGCAGCGCGGCCGAGGAGTCCGTGCCCGCCTTGGTGTCCAGGTCGACACCGATCAGGTGGTGCGGGGGCAGGCCGCAGGCGATGCCGTAGCCGGTGGCCCAGGGCGCCGCGGCGAACAGTTCCCGGATGCGTGCGGGATCGGTGGAGGCGTCGTACACACCGTGCCCGAAGAGGCCGCATTCGCCGTGGCAGGCGGAGGCGGGTGCGGGGGTCGACGGGGCGTCGCGGTGCGGGGAGCGCAGGGCCGGGAGTTTCGTCCGGGACAGGGGGATGACGGCCAGGCCGCGTTCGGCGGCTGACAGCGCGTGGGCGAGGGCCAGCGTCCTGGCCTGCCGGTCGATGGTGGCCATGCCTCTATTTTCGTACGTACGTTCGAAGAAGGGAAGGGGGTGCGACTGCGGCGCGCCCGGGCGGGCGGGATTGGCTCGATGTGTGCCGGAACGCTTCGCCTCTTGCGGTGCTTGGGGCGGCCTGCCCCTTCTGTTCAGAACCGTGCACTCAAGGTGGTTGAAGGGGTTTATCGACTTGTCATCACGCTTACGTGCGAATAGCGCCTTCCAGGGTGGTTCCCAGGAGGCTCGTGGGCAACTCTGATCTTGCGACGTCGTGACAGCGCCAGGGCGGTCGGCCAACTGCCCTGGTGGAAGCCGTACTTGACGATGCCCGGTCGACACGGCCGGTGCGTGAATCGTTCTGGAGGAACACACATGGCAAGCATCCGTACCGCCCGCGTTCTCGCCGCCGTCTCCGCCCTCCCGCTGGCTGTCGGGCTCCTCGCCGGCGTCGCGGCGGCGGACAACGGTGCCTTCGCGGACGACGGATCGAGCGCGGCCGTCACCCACGCGGTCCAGGGCATCGTCGGCAGCGGTGTCGGAGGCGGCAACAGCGGCAACTCGTCCACCACGCAGCAGCAGGCGATCGGCTCGGGCGCCTCCGCCCAGAGCAACACCGCGCAGGTGAACGGCTCCGCGTTCACCGCCGTCAACCAAGGCAACGAGAACGTGGCGGTCAGCTTCTCACCGCTGTGGTGGTGAGTGATGAGCTGAGGGGGCCGGCGCACCGGCGCCGGTTCCCCGGACCGGGTGTGCTCATGGGGTGGCAGGACCTCTGCGCGGCGGTGCTTCGGCGCCGCCGCGCAGCTCTGTACGGCGGCACCGGCTCGCCTGCGGTGCGGTGGCCGGTGTCGGCCCGCATCGGCGCCGTGCGGGTGTGCACGGGTGTCCGGCGGTCGGCGGCGCGGGTCGCAGACATGTTCGGCCTGCACCGGGTGGGCCGGCAGACATGTCCGGGCCTGCACCGTCCACAACCTCCCAGGACAGAACGCCTGGGCCTGTCCGGGCGTGCACCGGCGGGCTCGTAGGCGTGTCCCGTGCCCGCTCGCCCCCGCCTGTCTGCCGCCCGAGCTCCGTCTCCTGCCCGAGCTCCGTCTCCCGCGCCCCCGCGCCCTCATGGCTCCGCGCGCTCCCGGGCCCCGCGGCTGCGGATCCCGTACCCCCGGGGGGAACCCGCACGGGACGGGGGGTCTCCTCGTCCACCTACAGGAGGTGCGGCGAGGCCCACCCCTACAACCTGAGGCGGACTCTGCTTCGGCACCTGCGGCCGATCCCCGACGCGCCCGGCGCTCCTAGCGTGGAGCCATGACCACACCCGTCTGCACCAGCGCTGCGACGGCCGCCGCATCGGCCGCGCGGGCCGGAGTCCACCCCTCGTTCGCGTCGTACGTCAAGGACCGCCGGCCGGTGCTGCTGCGTACCGCCCGCTCGCTCACGGCGAACCCGTGCGACGCGGAGGACCTGCTGCAGACCGCGCTCGCCAAGACGTACGTCGCGTGGGAGCGGATCGAGGACCGCCGCGCGCTCGACGGCTATGTGCGGCGGGCGCTGGTGAACACGCGCACCTCGCAGTGGCGCAAGCGCAAGGTGGACGAGTTCAGCACGGACGAGATGCCGGAGCCGGAGCCGGTGCTCGGTGAGGGGGACCCGGCCGAGCGGCAGGCGCTGCACGACGCGATGTGGCGGGCGATCATGAAGCTCCCGGCGCGGCAGCGGGCCATGGTCGTGCTGAGGTACTACGAGGACCTGAGCGAGGCGCAGACGGCGGAGGTGCTCGGCGTGTCGGTCGGTACGGTGAAGTCGGCGGTGTCGCGGGCGCTCGGCAAGCTGAGAGAGGACCCCGAGCTGGTCCTCGTGCGCTGACGGACGCCCTCCGGGGACCCTCGGACAGCCAGGTGTTCTTTGATCGATCACCGTTTCCTAGTGACATACCGCGCGGTATGTGCGCAGAATCAGCGCATCCGCTACCGCCGCGTAGGCAATGTCGCCCCCGGGAGGACGCCGTGCAGAGCACCATGCAGGACGTACCACTGCTGATCTCAAGGATCCTGACCCATGGGTCGCGGATCCACGGGACATCGCAGGTGACCACCTGGACGGGTGAGGGCGGACCCCAGCGCCGCTCCTACGCGGAGATCGGCACCCGCGCCGCCCGGCTCGCGCACGCGCTGCGCGACGATCTGGGCGTTCGCAGCGACGACCGGGTCGCCACGTTGATGTGGAACAACGCCGAGCACGTCGAGGCCTACTTCGCCATCCCCTCGATGGGTGCGGTCCTCCACACCCTCAACCTGCGGCTGCCTCCGGAGCAGCTGGCGTGGATCGTCGACCACGCGGCGGACCGGGTGGTCATCGTCAACGGCTCGCTGCTGCCGCTGATCGCCCCGCTGCTGCCCCGTCTGAAGACGGTCGAGCACATCGTGGTCGCCGGCCCGGGCGACCGCGGCCTCCTGGCGGACGCGTCCGCCCGGGTGCACGAGTACGAGGACCTGCTCGCCGGGAAGCCGGACGCGTACGACTGGCCCGAGCTGGACGAGTGTCAGGCCGCGGCCATGTGCTACACCTCCGGCACCACCGGCGACCCCAAGGGCGTCGTCTACAGCCACCGCTCGATCTACCTGCACTCCATGCAGGTCAACATGACCCAGTCGATGGGCCTGACCGACGAGGACACCTCGCTGGTCGTCGTACCCCAGTTCCACGTCAACGCCTGGGGCCTGCCGCACGCGACCTTCATGACCGGCGTGAACATGCTGATGCCGGATCGTTTCCTCCAACCCGCGCCGCTCGCCGAGATGATCGAGAACGAGAAGCCCACGCACGCGGCGGCCGTCCCCACCATCTGGCAGGGCCTGCTCGCCGAGCTGACCGCCCGGCCCCGGGACGTCTCCACCCTCACCCAGGTCACCATCGGCGGCTCGGCCTGCCCGCCCAGCCTGATGCAGGCCTTCGACAAGCTGGGCATGCGGGTCTGCCACGCCTGGGGCATGACCGAGACCTCCCCGCTCGGCACGGTCGCCCGCCCGCCGGCGCACGCCGTCGGCACGGACGAGGAGTTCGCCTACCGGCTCACCCAGGGCCGCTTCCCCGCCTCCGTCGAGGCCCGCCTCACCGGTCCCGGCGGCGAGCGGCTGCCGTGGGACGGCGAGTCCGCCGGGGAGCTGGAGGTCCGCGGCCCGTGGATCGCCGGCGCCTACTACAACGGTCCCGACGGCGAGCCCCTGCGCCCGGCCGACAAGTTCAGCGAGGACGGCTGGCTGAAGACCGGCGACGTCGGCACCATCTCCCCGGACGGCTTCCTCACCCTCACCGACCGGGCGAAGGACGTCATCAAGTCCGGCGGCGAGTGGATCTCGTCCGTGGAGCTGGAGAACGCCCTGATGTCCCACCCGGACGTCACCGAGGCCGCGGTGGTCGCCGTCCCGGACGACAAGTGGGGCGAGCGGCCCCTGGCGACCGTGGTGCTCAAGGAGGGTGCGACGACGGACTTCGAGGCCCTGCGCAGCTTCCTCGCCGACGAGGGCCACGTCGCCAAGTGGCAGCTTCCCGAACGCTGGACGGTCATCGAGGCGGTCCCGAAGACGTCCGTCGGCAAGTTCGACAAGAAGGTGCTGCGGAGGAAGTACGCCGAGGGCACGCTCGACGTCACCCGCCTCTGAGCGGACGGCCCCGGCGCCGACCCGGGCGTCACCGTGACCCGGTTCCGGTCCCGGGCGGGGCCGGGACCGTGAGGGCGGCGGAGGCTCCGGCAGTCCGGTTCGCCCCCCGGCCCCGGGGCCGGGGCGCGTGCCCGCCGTGCCGCGGTCCGGCCCCGGCGGGGCCCCGGGCGTGACGGTCCTACCGCGCCGCCCCCGGGGCGTGCCCGCCGTACCGCAGCCCTTTTCGCCCGGCCCGCCCCGGCCACGCCCGGGCGTCACCGTCGTACGGCGGTGACGCCCCAGGCGACGGCCGGCCACAGCCCGGCCACCGCGCACACCCCGCCCCAGCCGAAGTGGCCGAAGGCCGGTCCGGCCAGGGCCGAGGCGAGGGCGCCGCCGGCGAAGCCGCTGACCACGTACGCGGTGTTGGCGGCAGCCGGGGTGGAGGTGGTGGTCAGGGCGAGGATCTGGTTCGCGACGTGGGAGGCCACCAGCGCGACGTGGATCGCGAGCGCGGCCGGCCACAGCGCCGCCATGGTGTGCCCGCCGAGCCAGAACAGCGGCACGGAGGCGGCGGACAGCAGATACGCGGACCGTACGACCCTCGCCGCGCCGAAGCGGTCCACCAGCCCGCCGGCCAGCGGCGCCACCGCGCTCGCGCTGAGCCCGAACAGGCCGAAGAACCCGGCGGTGGCGGTGGACAGGCCGTACCGCGGACCGGTCAGCAGCAGCGCCAGCTCGGTCCACAGCGCGCTCCACGCGCCGAACATCCCCGCCTGCCGCAGGCAGGCCCGCCACAGGTCGGCCACCGGCGCACCAGTCCCGGCAGGGCGGCGAGTACGGCACCGCAGAGCTGCCCGACGAGGCCGAGCGCCAGGAGCACTACGCCCGCAAGGCCGCCGCGGTCCGCGACGGCCAGGAACGCGGGATCGTCACCGACGCGTTCGCCCCTGCGGACCTGCTGTTCCTGCTGGTCGCACTCGCCAACTGGGGCTCCCTGGTCCCGCAGATGAGCCGCATCCTGGTGGGCACCGAGGACGGCGACCGGGCCCGCCTGCGCGCCTCGGTCAAGGAGGCGGCGCGGCGCCTGGTCGCCCTCTGAGCCGCGTCAGTTGGTGCCGATCCGGGCCAGCAGGTCCACGATGCGCGCCTGGACCTCCTCGCTCGTCGACCGCTCGGCGAGGAAGAGCACCGTCTCACCGGAGGCCAGCCGCGGCAGGTCGGCCTGGCCGACGGCGGCGGTGTAGACGACGAGCGGGGTGCGGTTGAGCTGCCCGTTCGCCCGCAGCCAGTCGACGATGCCGGCCCGCCGCCGGTGCACCTGCATCAGGTCCATCACGACCAGGTTCGGCGGGAACTGCCCCGCGAGCGTCACCGCGTCGGCGTCGCTCGCGGCCCGCGCCACCTGCATCCCGCGCCGCTCCAGCGTCGCGGTCAGCGCCAGCGCGATCTCCGCGCGCTCCTCGATGAGCAGCACCCGCGACGGATGCTGCTCGCTGTCCCTCGGGGCGAGCGCCTTCAGCAGCACGGCCGGATCGGCGCCGTAGGCCGCCTCGCGGGTGGCCTGGCCGAGCCCGGCCGTGACCATCACCGGCACCTCGGCGGCCACCGCGGCCTGGCGCAGCGACTGCAGCGCGGTCCGGGTGATCGGCCCGGTCAGCGGGTCGACGAACAGCGCGGCCGGGAACGCCGCGATCTGCGCGTCGACCTCCTCGCGCGAGTGCACGACCACCGGCCGGTAGCCGCGGTCGCTCAACGCCTGCTGGGTGCCGACGTCCGGAGCGGGCCACACCAGCAGCCGGCGCGGATTGTCCAGCGGCTCGGGCGGCAGTTCGTCGTCCATCGGCTGCGGGCGCGGGGTGTCGGCGACCTCGACGGCGCCGCCGGGCCCGTCGAGCGGCTCCGGCCCCTCGGAGGCGTTCTCGTCCGGTGCGCCTATGGCGTACGACCGCCCGGCCCCCTCGGTGCCCGGTGCGAGCCGCACCTGCCCGGCGAGCGAGGGGTGCGCCGGCGCCTGCCCCGTCACCGACGGCTGCGGCTGGGCACCGGGTGCCTGCCCTGTCGGAGCGGACTGCGGCAGGGCACCGGGAGCCTGTCCGCCGGGGGAAGGCTGCGACGGCTGCGGCTGGGCGCCGGGTGCCCGGCCGCCCGGGGACGGCTGCGGACGGGAGGCGGGCGCGGCGCCGCCCGCGGACGCCCGATCCGGAGCCTGCTCGGCCGGCGGGTGGGGTCGTGCCCCCTGGTCCGCCGCCCGGGCCGCCGGATCCGGAGGCGTACCCAGCTTGCGGCGCCGCCCGCCGCCGCCGGGCGCGTGCGGAGGCGGGGTCGCCCCCGCCGACGTCGGCTGCTGCACCTGCGTGGCCTGCCGCACGAAGGGCACGCCCTGTCCCAGCGTCCGCACGCTGATCGCACGCCCCTGCGTCGAGTTCGGGTCCAGGGCGGCGGCCGCGGCCTCGGCCGGGAGGGGCTGCGCGACGCGGGGAGCGGCGGACGGCGCGGGGTTCTCCGGCGGGAGCGGGGTGCCGGTGCTCGGGGTGCCGTGCGCGGGGACGGGGGTGTCGGCGCCCGGCACCGCCACGGGGGACGCGGTGCCGTCGGGCGGCACGGGCAGTGCGGTTCCGGCGCCGGGGGTGGCGTGCGGCGGGGCCGCGGGTGCGGCGGGAGGCGCCTGGGCGGGCAGCGGCCGGCCGGCGTGCGGCGCGGGCGGGCCCTGCGTGGGGACCGGCTGGGCCCCGGCGGACGGGCCGGGCTGCGCCTCCGCGGCCGGTGCGGGCACGGAGACGTGACCGGAGTGGTGTCCGGCGGAGGTGTCCGGCACGGGGGCGTGCGGGGCGGGCAGGCCCTGCGCGGGGACCGGCGGGCCGGTCGGCGGCCCCTGGGCCGGGACGGGGCCCGGGCCGGCGGCCCCCTGCGGCGGTACGGGTTGCCCGGCCGCGCCCTGCGGAGGTACCGGTTGCCCGGCCGTCTGCCGCGGGGCCACCGGCTGTCCGGTCGTCCCCTGCGGGGCCACCGGCTGTCCCGGAAGAGGCACACCGGTCTGCGCCGGGGCGGACTGGGCCGGGACCGGCTGGGCCGGATCGGCCTGCTGCGGAAGCGGCGGCGCGGGAACGACCGTTTGTCCCGCGGCCCCCTGCGCCGCCGCCCCGGCGACCTCGGGCTGCCCGGCGACGGCCGGCCGTCCGGCAGCCACCTGCGCGGGAACGGCCTGCCCGGCAGCGGCCTGCGCGGGAACGGCCGCAACCGCGCCGTTCTGCGCCGGAACCCCCGGCGCGGGAGCCGCCCCCGGAGCCGCGGGGGCCGGGCCCGGCGCGTGCGCCGCGGGCATCGCGCCCGGCGCCGCCGGGACCTGTTCCCCAGCCGGTGGTGCGACGGCGCGGCGACGGCGCCCGGTCGGCGCGCTCGCGGGGTGCGGCTGCGGCGGGGTGTGGTCGCCGCTCTGGTCATGCGGTACGGCGTCATGGCGGCCGTGGTCGGTCATCACGTCGGCGGGCGCACCCGGGCCGGGCACCTGGCCGGCCCGCACGCCGGCGCCGGCCTGCGCGGGAGAGCCGCCCGGCACCGGAACGGGACCGCCCGGCACCGCGGACTCCTGCCCGCCCTCGCCGGTCTGCCGGTCGGCGTCGGCGGGCGGAAGGGCGAACACGGTACGCGGCCCGGCCTCCTGCGCCGCGGCACGTTCCGCCGCGGCGGCGAGGGCGCGCCGGCGGCGCCCCGTCGGCTGCTGCTCCGCGGAGGCGGGCACGCCGTCGGCACCCGGCGCGGGCAGGGCAGGGGGCAGCGCCTGCTGCTGGTCGCCCGGTGCGGGCACCCCTTGCGGCGGCACGGCGCCGCCCAGCCCGGTGCCCGAGGCCGCGGTGCCCGCGGCGTGCTCGTCCGCAGTGACGACGGAACCCTCGACGCCCGCACCCCCGACGACGGCCTGCTGCGGCGCCGCCGGCGATTCCGGCCGGGGCTCCGGCTGCGGCTCCGACTGAGCGATCGCGCGGCGGCGACGCCCCGTACCGCCGGAGGCGGAGGGCTCGGGGACCTCGGCCGGCAGCTCCTCGGCCGCCGCCGCGGCCCGCCGGCGCCGCCGCCCGGTCGGGGGAGTGCTCTCCGCCCGGCCGGCCTCCGCGGGCGGGGTCGCCACCTCGCTCTCCAGGAAGGCGTCCACGGAGGACCGTCGTGCCCGCCGGCGCCCACCGCCTCCGGAAACCTGCTCCGCGCCGGCCGGAGCCTCCGCGCCGGCCGGAGCCGGGCCGGGGACGGGGGCGGCACTCGCCGCGGGCATCCGGCCCGCCTGCATCGGCGCCGCCTCGATCTGCGCCGGGCCCGCCTGGGCCGGCACCGGGGCGGCCGCAACGGTGCCCGCGCCGGCGCCGATCGGCACTTCGAGCACGTACGCGCTGCCGCTCATGCCCGGCACCTCGTGCGTCTGGAGCACGCCGCCGTGGGCGCGCACGATCCCGCGCACGATCGGCTCGTGCACCGGATTCCCGCCGGGGTACGGCCCGCGCACCTCGATGCGCACGACCTCGCCGCGCTGCGCCGCCGCCACCACGACGGTGTTGTCCATGTAGCCGCCGGCGGACACGGGAGCGTTGCCGGTCGCGTCGACACCGGCGACATCCGCCACCAGGTGTGCGAGGGCCACGGCGAGACGCTGCGGGTCGACCTCCGCCTCCAGGGGCGGCGCGTGCACGGCGAACTGCACCCGGCCCGGCCCGATCAGCTCGACGGCCCCGTCGACACCGGCGGTGACGACGGCGTCCATCATCACCTTCGTACGGGAGACCTCCTGGCCCTTTGCGTCGAGCCGCTGGTGGTCGAGGACGTTGTCGATGAGCGTCGTCATCCGCGAGTAGCCCGCGGACAGATGGTGGAGGACCTGGTTCGCCTCGGGCCACAGCTGCCCGGCGTCGTCCGCGGCGAGCGCAGCCAGCTCTCTCCGCAGCTCGTCCAGCGGCCCGCGCAGGGAGGCGCCCAGCAGGGTCAGCAGCTGCTCGTGGCGTGCCGTGAGCGCCTCGTACCGGTCCTTCTCGCGTTCCCCGAGCGCCGCGTACCGCTCCTCGCCGGCGGCCAGCTCCTCCTCGTGCCGCTCGCGCAGCTCCTCCAGCTCGGCGACGTGCTTCTGGCGCAGCGCGGTGAGATCGGAGGCGTGCTCCTCGGAGAGCCGCTCCAGTTCCTCGGCGTGCCGCTTCTCGACAGCCTCCTTCTCCGCGGTGAGCTTGTCGAAGGGCCGGCGGTCGGTGAAGGTCATGACGGCGCCGACGAGCTGGTCGCCGTCGCGCACGGGCGCCGTGGTCAGGTCGACGGGCACCTGGTCGCCGCTCTTGGACCACAAGACCTGCCCCCGCACCCGGTGCTTGCGCCCGGAACGGAGGGTGTCGGCGAGTGGCGAGTCGTCGTACGTCGCGGGCGAACCGTCGGCCCGCGAGTGCAGGACGAGGGTGTGCAGCTCCTTGCCGCCCAGCTCGCCGGCGCGGTAACCCAGTATCTGGGCGGCGGCCGGATTGACCAGCACCACCCGCCCGTCGGTGTCGGTGCCGACGACCCCCTCGGACGCGGCCCGCAGGATCATCTCCGTCTGCCGCTGCGACCGCGCCAGCTCGGCCTCGGTGTCGACGGTCCCGGCCAGGTCGCGCACGACGAGCATCAGCAACTCGTCGCCGGTGTAGCCATGGCCGTCGTAGGCCTGCTGGCCGTTCTCCAGGTTCGCGCTGGTGACCTCGACGGGGAACTCGCTCCCGTCGGTCCGCCGGGCCATCATCCGGGTCGGCTTGGTCCGCGCGCGGGGGTCGATGTGGTCGGGGCGCCGCATGGACCCCGGGATCAACTTGGAGTCGAACTGCGGCAGCAGATCCAGCAGCCCGCGCCCGACGAGCGCGGTGCCCGGCGCCTCGAACGCCTCCAGCGCTATGGCGTTGGCGTTGACCACGGTCCCGTTCGCGTTGACCAGCACCAACGCGTCGGGCAGCGCGTCCAGTATGGCTGCGAGGCGAGCAGCGCCTCGGGGTGGCCTGCTGCTCACGAGACGCTTCCTCCCTGTTACCGCACCTAGCCGACCGCTCGGGCCATCTTGCCAACCGGCCCGCGGCGTGTCACGCGAGGGAGTCTACGGGCAGCGGTTGCACCCGCGACGAGGGATGAGGAGGACGTCGCACGACGAAGTGACGTAGAACGTGTGACCGGATCTACGACACCGATCCGTGACCGATCCCTGCCGTGGCCCGCGCCATGACCCCTGCCGTGGCCCGCGCCGTGGCCCGCGCCTTGACCCACGCCGCGGTCCCTGCCGCGGCCCCGCCCGGTCCGCGCCTCGGTGCACGCACCTGGCTCCTGCCGGCCGACGCCCCGACGCGCGTGCCCGGACCCCGGCGCCCGCCCGGGCCCGGGCGGCGCTGCCGTCCCACGCCCACGCCCCACGACGTTCTGCCCCCTCGTCCCACGGCCCTACGACGCGGCGCCGGACAGGGGGCCTCGCAGAGGGCCGATGCCGCCCGGGGAAACGGCACCGGACAGCCCGCCCCCACGGCTCGGGGCAACGCCATCGGGCCCGGCGCCCGCATCGCCCGCGGGAACGGCACCGGGCAGCGGGAGCGCGCCGCTCGGGGAAGCGGCACCGGGCGCGGTCATGTCCGGCAGCAGCGGCACGAACCGGTCCCACCGCCCGATCTCGCACCCGTTGCCCCGCCCGAAGACGGCGTCGACCGGCCGGCCGGCCCAGATCCCGGTCACATGAGCGGTGGCCGGCCCGCCGTACTGCATCGTGCAGACGGTTCCCTCCGGCACCGGAGCGAAGGTCTCCGTCCCCCACCGCGTGTTCCGCTCGACCGTGCGGCACGCGCCGTCCACGTCCGGGTGACTGCCGCCGCCCGGGTGGCAGGACAACTCGTACGTCCCGTCCCTGCCGACGCCGGCTTGCCGGACCTGGACGACGAGGTGATCGGCGGATTCCCGTCCGGCCCCTGCGCCTGCGCCGGCCCTGGCCCGGACGGGTCGCGGCGGGACGGCGGAAGCGGCGGAAGCGGCGGAAGCGGCTGTCGTGACGGACACGGCAGACACGGCAGACACGGCGGGAGTGGCGGACGCTGCGGAAGCGGCGGGCGAGGGCAGGGTGACCACAGTGGCGGCAGTGAGCAGCGAGGCGGCAGTGCCGACGAGCAGCCGGCGCACCGGTGCGGAGAACGGAGACATGCCCTGCCCAACGCTCCCCGCCGCGCGACGTTGCGGCACGCGCCGCCCACCAGGGGCAAGGGCTTTGCCCTGGGCCCCGCCTGCCTAGTACCGTGGGAGCCGATTGGTGACACGACGCTCGACTGTGTCATCATCTGCACGCGCCACTCGCGCTCACGCGGGCGGTTGTGCTGGAGGCGTCGCCTAGTCCGGTCTATGGCGCCGCACTGCTAATGCGGTTTGGGCCTTAAAGCCCATCGAGGGTTCAAATCCCTCCGCCTCCGCCGCAAGACTCAGGGAGTCCACCCGACATCGGCTGGACTCCCTGAGCCTTTTCCGGACCTCTGCCCGCTGCCCCCTTCCACCGCAGAGGGCGGCACTGACAGGCCTTCCTCCGCTGGACGCGGCGGCACCCTTCGCCTTCCCCGATCCGGCCCCGGACGCAGCGCCGGACCCGGACCACCGCCCCGGACCCTGTCCGGCGCGCCCGTCGCCGGGTCGGTGGATCACCGAGCACCGCCTCACCCTGGCGCGCGCCCACGGCTCGGCCTGCGCGACCGGTCGGCCGAGTGCCTCGCCGCCACGACGGACGGTCGCGTCCGGCACGCCGAACACCTCGAAGGTGTAACGGAGTCGCGGCACCAGCGGCATCGATCGCGCTGACCCGCTCGCCCGCCGACCCCGCCCCGAGGGCGGAGACGGAACCGTCACCGCCACCCCCTTGCGCCGACGAGGCCCACCCGCGACGGCGACGACCTCCACCTCCGCACACCCCGCGCGAACCCCGGCTCCCGACCGGTGCCGCTCGACGCCCCGGAATGGACGTTTTCGCAGGTCAGGTGGGCTGGTGGAATCGGATTTCACATGTCGGCGGCAGTCATGTAATGTTCTTCCTGTCGCCGCGAGCGGGCCAAAAGGACCGAAAGCGAAGGCAAAAAGAGAAGACAGGCACTCGTAGCTTAACGGATAGAGCATCTGACTACGGATCAGAAGGTTGCAGGTTCGAATCCTGCCGAGTGCGCAGCATGTCAGAGGCCCTGTGGAGTGATCCGCAGGGCCTCTGCTTTATGCCTTGACGGCAGTGTTTGACGGCAACCGGATTCGGAGGCCGATCAGACGGCTACCGGGACACCGGCCGCGCCGTCATCGTCGTCCGGACCGTTGCCGTCACCTCTCAGCGCGTCCGCCGACACGATCGAAGGCGGAGCGCTGGGAGTCGAGCCGGACGAAGGTGTAGATGTCCATGGTCACGCGGATCGAGCTGTGGCCGAGGACTTCCATGATCATGCGGGCGTCGGCGCCCTGCTCGTGGAGGAGCGAGGCGCAGGTGTGGCGCAGGTCATGAAAGCGGACCTTGCGGACGCCGGCGCGGACACACAGCACCTCGAAGGAGCGGTTCTGGTTGCGCGGCTCGATGGGGGTCCCGTTCTTGGTGGTGAAGGCGAGGCCCTGACCCGTGCCCTTCCAGTTGTCCCCGGCGCCCTTCCGGTCGGCGATCTGCTGCGCCCGCTGGGCACGGAGCGCCGTGACGCACTCGGACGGCAGAGCCACACGACGAGCTGAGCGCTGAGTCTTCGGCGCCACGATCAGCAGCTCACCGCCGACCCGCTGTAGGGCCTGCCGAACGGTGATCACACTTTCGTGAAGGCTCACATCCGACCAGCGCAGCCCCAGCAACTCACCGCGTCGCAGGCCGATACGCACCGCCAGTTCGTACGCGGCCCACAGCCGGTTGTCCCGGGCCGCCGCCAGGAGCTGACGCCCCTCCTTGGCGGTGAGCGGTTCGATCTCGCGCTTGGTCCCCATGCTCAGCTCCACGTTCCGGGCCACGTTGCGGGGCAACTCGTCTTCGCGGGCTTTCGCCGAGCTGATGAACAACCGACAAGGTGAGGACCTCGACCAGTGGATCGAGCGCGTCCAGGCCGACGACCTGCCCGCCCTGCACGGCTTCGTCAACGGCCTCGGCCAGGACCGCGACGCGATCGTCGCCGGGCTCAGCCTCAGCTCCGGCGCCGTCGAGGGCCACAACAACAAGATCAAGATGCTGAAGAGGCAGATGTTCGGCCGGGCCAACTTCGACCTGCTCCGCAAGCGGGTCCTCCTCGCGGCGTGAGGCCGTTCATGATTGCGCTTGTGGTGACCCTCCGTGGCCCCGGCACTGAAAGTGATCCAGAACCACGATTCACCCGTCGCCGACACGAGACCGTGAGTCGCTACCACCCTGGTGGTGAGCCATCCATGAACGCAGGTGAACGCCCCCGCACGCAGCCCAACACCCCACCACCACAGTTGGAAAGCGTGCACCTTCCCTCGCATGGCCGGTGGTGTCATCCGGCTGTGCCGACGGGCCGTTCGGCTCTACCGGCCGTTGACGACCGCGGTTAACGTCGTGCCCGTAACCGGAGCCGGTCGGGCATGTGGGAGGTCGCCATGTCGGTCGAGCAACGGGCCAGGACACCGTGGCTGCCGCCGCGCTGGTTCATCCGTCTGGCCTGGTACGCGCACCGGGGCCTGTACCGGGTCTTCGGAGGCCGCCTCGGCCTGTGGCGGCCACGTGCCAACGGCTGGGGCACCCTGCGGCTGACCACCACCGGCCGTCGCACAGGCCGCCAGCGTAGCGTCATCATCGGGTATTTCGAGGACGGTCCCAACCTGGTCTCGCTCGCGATGAATGGGTGGGGTGCGGGCGAGCCCGCCTGGTGGCTCAACTTGCAGGCGCACCCGGACGTGACCGTCGATCTGGTCGAAGGACAGCGGCTGGTTCACGGTCATGCCGCAACGGGTGACGAGCGGTCGCGGCTGTGGGCCCGGTGGCGCGAGATCGACAAGAACCTGGACGCCTACGCGGCACGCCGACCGTCCGATACTGCAGTGGTGGTTCTGGAGCCCCGAGCCAGTGTGCCGGAGCCTACGCAGGGCAACTGATCGGCCGACGCCCCATCAATCAACTGGCACCTCAAGGGGAACGGCATCCACCGCTCCGTGCTCAGCAGCGCCTGCCTGCGAGGAGGTGCCTGTCAGACCGCACAACAACCGCACCAGATCGAGCGGGGAACAGCGGGGAACCACGGTGAAAGCAGCCGAGCCCGGCGAGGCCGTAGCCCGAACGTTCGCCCAGGTCAGCGCCCGAGCTACCCCCAAATGCCCCCCAGCTTCCCAAGCTGGGAGCTCCAGTTCAACGCCATCCACACGCGGTTGTGAGCGTTGATCAGAGGGCAGGTGAGAATCATGAAGACCAGCTTCAAGATCCACGCAGCGGCACTCACGCTGAGTGGGTTCTCGCTGCTGGTATCGGCTCTCACACTCCTGCCCGGCCCGCCACTGCCCTACAGCGGTGGGCCGTTGCTGGCGATCGAGTTCGCGCTTCTCTTCCCGCTGTTCATCGTCACCATCGGCCGCGGAATGGCCATGGAAGCCGGCGGCAGGAAGCTTTCCCGCGCAGCACACTGGCCAGCCCTGCAGAGTCTCCCCCGGCCCCTGCGCCTCGCGCTGGTCTGCATCTTCGCATCAGGCATAGGCCTGACCGCCAGCAGCGTGATCGCGGACACCTCACGTCAGGCTGGGAAGACCGAAGTCGGTCGCTACTACGCCGTCGATCTCGACAGCCCCACCCATGAGCAGGTTGAGGTGTCGAAGAGCGAGTACGACACGTTGCGCAAGCACGACCAGCGCGCCATGCACGCCATCACAGGGATGCTCGCGGCAGGCGCCGCGACCATGACATTGGTCATCGGCCACTTACACCCAAGCACGGGACGGTACATGCCCCCGTCCAGTCTCGATCCCTCCGTCTGAGACGCGCTCAGGGAAGTGAATGTCCCCAGAGAAGTACCGTCCTGGATCCTGAACTGGGCGGACAGCTCGTCCCGTCTTCCTTCTCAGTTTCCGTCTTGTTCAGCACCGTTCACGGCACGGCCCGTGCGAGGCCGGAGGTCTCGATGCCTCTCCGAAGGGTGTGCCGGAGTCGGCGCCCGTAGACCGTCGCGAGCGATTCGGCTCACGTGGTTCCGTCCCAGACAACGTAGGAGGAGCCAGCGCGGAGAGCAGACAGAGCAGCCAACGACGTGCCGTTGCCACCACCCAGTAGCCGTTCGACTCGCTCGCGCTCCATACCGTCGTCCCCCGGTTCGGATCCTGCTGTACAGCAACGAAGTGCAGCAACCTGAGCGACCGCCACCACCCGGCATAGGCCATCAGGACTCTCTCCGCAGCCTGTATGACCTGCAATGACCGATCTCTTCAGAGCTACGGTCAGAAGGTTGCAGGTTCGAATCCTGCCGAGTGCGCAGCGGAGCAGGGGCCCTGTGGAGAGATCCACAGGCCCCTGGCTTGTGCCGTGACGGCAGGGTTCGATGGCAACCTCGTTCGGTTGCGGGCTCAGTCCCGGGGTTCACGGAAAGTCGCACCCGTCGGGCACGTGCCCCTCAGGCCCAAGCCCCCGGGATGTTCATCCGAGACGTCAACCGGCCGCCCGGCCAGGCCTGAGGTGTCCGGCCACGCCTACGCGGTCGTCGGCGTCCTCGGCCGCTGCCCTCGTCCAGCACGTCGTCGTATGCGCCGAACGATCCGAGGAGCTGATCCGTGAGTCCGTTTCACGCATCTCCATCGGGCCCGTACCGTCCGTATGAAGGTGTCCTTGCGCCGGACAGGGGCACCCATCGGCCCCCTTGTGCAACCGCTGCCCCGGAGCGCCCGGATGAGTGAAGACACCACGGTCCCCGTCACGCTCAGCTCGTTGGTCATTGTGGCCAACGGCTATGTGGACGCCTACCTGTACATGGCTCACGGTGGTGTCTTCGCGGGAGCCCAGACGGGGAATCTGGTCCTGTTCTGTGTCGACCTGGCGCAGCCCCGATCCCAGGGAGCCCTGCTGCACCTGTGGCCCATGATGGCGTTCGTGGCAGGCGTCGGCGTGGCCGTGTCGCTCCGCGGCGCCGCGGCAAGGGCCGATCGCACGGCCCGCCATCCGCTGCTGTACGCCCTCGCCCTGGAAACCGCAGTACTGACCGTGATCGGTCTGGCATCCGGGGGCATTCCGCAGACCGCGATCACCACGTCCGTCGGATTCGTCGTCGCGCTCCAGGTCGTCTTCTTCCAGATGGTGAGGCCTGCCTCCTTCCTCACGGTCGCCATGACCGGGAACCTGACCAGGGTCACCGGCGCGGTACTGACCGCACGCCGTACCCGGAGCCGGTCGGACCTGCGTCTCGCGGTCCTGTACGCGTCGGTCATCCTGTCCTTCGGCGCGGGTGCCGCGATCGGCGCACTGGTCACCGCGGCCATGGGGGCACGGTCGTCACTGGTGGCCGCAGGGCTCTTCGGCGTGTCCTGGGCCTTGCTCCTCGTGATGGTCCGCGTCGCGCCGAGGCCCTCGGAGGGCGCCGGCGTATGACGGAGCGTCGATGTGTGGTGGCTGCCCCGGGCCGTCAGATGTAGGTCCAGCGCCAGGCGTTCGAGCGGTACATGCACTTGATTTTTGTGCCGCCCGCGGTGGTGGTGACGGCGCCGTGGTCGCTGTTCCGGCAGAACTGGCCCGCCGAGTAGCAGTTTCCCGCGCTGGAGACGATGGAGCACGTGCCGGTGCTGTCCTGGCCACCGCCGCTGCTGCCGCCACTACCGCTGTCGCCGGCGGCCTTGACGGTGGCGGTCTTGGTGACGGTGACCGTGGGGCCCGGTTCCGCCTCGGCCTCGACGGTCTCGGTCACGGTCTCCGTGACCGTCGGGCCGGGCTCGGGCGTGGCCGTGACCGTCGCGGTGATGGTCGTCGCCGGTTTGACCTTGGTCTCGACGGGCTGCTTCCCGTCGTCCCCGGCGGAGCCGATGAGCGTGCCTGTGATGAGCAGGGCCGTTCCGCCGACCCACACGAGTACGCGTTTGTGGAGTGGGCGGGTGTCGGGTGGGCGTGGTGCCGGCGGTCTGGGAGCGGCGTACGGGTTCGTCATATCGTCCCCCCGGATGGTTCGGGTGGGACGACCGTAGTGCCGGACGGGGGCGTGTGTGCAGAGTGTGCACGAGGGGTGGCCGTTCTGTGACCTCCGCTCGGTCGTCGTGGCGGCGCACGGGCGTCTCGGACACCGTCGTCGCGTGGGCGCCCGGCCGCGGCGGTCGGGACGGCGGGCGCGGCCTGCCCGGAGGGACGGCAGGATGCGATCCGCCCGCGTCCGCGTGGCCGTCTGCGTCACCCGCACTGCGCCGTGTGGCACGGAACTGCTCGTCTTCGAGCACCGGGACCATGCCGACGCCGGCGTCCAGGTGCCCGCCGGGGGCGTGGAGGCGGGGGAACTCCTCGGCCGGGCCGCTCTGCGGGAGGTCGAGGAGGAGACCGGCGCCGTGGATGTCAGGGTCGGCGCCGCTCTGGCGGGTGCAGCAGCGTCCGCATCCGCACACCGGCCGTCCGAGGGCCACCGTGTTCTTCCACGCGCGGACCACCGAGCCGCGTGACAGCTGGACGCACACGGTCACCGGTCGGGACGGCGACCAGGGCAGCGGTCTGGTGCTCCGGTGCCGTTTCGTTCCGCTGTCGGGGGCCGCCGGGCTGCTGGCGGACCGGCAGGACGAGTTCCTGCCCCTGGTGGAGCACGCGGAGCACGCGGAGGAGGCGGGCTGATCCCCGTGGCGGTGGTCCGGTTCCCGCAGCCCGCGGCGCAGGCCGTCGTCCGCGGGGCGTGCGGTGCGGGGTGCGGGGCGTGCGGTCCGGGGTGCGGGGTGGGCCGGCTGAACTCCCCGAAGACCGGTCCCGGGTCCCGCCGGCGGGACGCGCTCCCGGGACCAGGCTGCGGCCCCCGGCTGTCGGGTGCCGACAGCCGGGGGCCGGGAGCGGGCGGTGTCCTGCGGGTCTCGGGCTGCCGCGGGGGGCCGCGACCTGTGCATTCACGTGATCTGGATCACGGGATGTCACAGTCGTCACGGACCCGGTGTCTTGAGGTCGAACCCGTGGATACGGGGGAGGGCGTTGTGAACCTCGAAGGAGACACCATGGCTGAGAACACCGATGTCGTCGTCATCGGCGGCGGGTACGCCGGCGTCATGGCCGCCAACCGCCTCACCCGGCGCGACGACGTGACCGTGACGTTGATCAACCCGCGTCCGGACTTCGTCCACCGGGTCCGGCTGCACCAGTTGGTCGGCGGGTCGGACGACGCCGTCGTCGACTACCGGGAGGTGCTGGGCGAGCGGGTCCGGCTGCTCGTGGACAGCGTGGTGCGGATCGACTCCGCCGGACGCGACGTGACGCTGGCGAGCGGTGGCACCGTCGGCTACGACTACCTGGTCTACGCCGTGGGCAGCGGCAGCGCCGATCCGGGGGTGCCCGGCGCGGCCGAGTTCGCCCACCCGATCGCCACCTACGAGGAGGCGGAGCGGCTGCGCCCGGTACTCGCCGCCGCCCCCGCGTCCGCCGCGGTGACCGTGGTGGGGGCCGGGCCGACCGGGATCGAGGTCGCTGCCGAGCTGGCGGAGGAGGGACGGGCGGTGACCCTGGTGTGCGGCGGGGTGCTCGGCCCGTACCTGCACCGCCGGGGCCGCCGGTCGGTCGCCGGTCGGCTGGCCGCGCTCGGGGTGACCGTGGTCGACGGCGCCGGAACCGTCGTCGACGCCGTGACCCGTGACGCCGTCCGCCTCGCCGACGGGCGGACGCTGCCCAGCGACGTGACCGTCTGGACCGCGGGCTTCACCGTTCCGGGACTCGCCGCGCACAGCGGACTGAGCACCGACGCCCTGGGCCGGCTGCGCACGGACGAGACCCTGACGAGCGTGGATGACGAGCGCATCGTCGCGGCCGGGGACTCGGCGGCGCCGTCCGACCTGCCGCTGCGGATGAGCTGCCAGGCCGCGATGCCGCTCGGCGCGCGGGCTGCCGACACGGTGCTCAGCCGCATCGCGGGCGAGCAGCCCTCCCCGCTGCAGCAGGTGTTCGCAGGCCAGTGCATCAGCCTGGGACGGCGTGCCGGCATCTTCCAGTTCGCCCGCCGCCACGACGTCGCGGTGGGGTTCCACATCGACGGCCGCACCGGTGCCAGGCTCAAGGAGCTGGTGTGCCGCAGCATCGTCAAGCACCTGGCCGACGAGGCACGCAAGCCCGGGTCGTACAGCCTGCACCGGGTTCCGGGAGGGGCCAAGCGGCGGCAGATGCTGGAGAGGAACTCCGCTGCCGCGGCCACTGCCGCCCCGGTCGCGGCGCAGCACACGGCCTGACCGGCTCCGACGGAGGGAAGCAGAGATGAGCGAGCACGTCACCGACCCGGCCACGCAGGCCTTCGTCGCCCACCGCGGCCTGCTCTTCACCGTCGCCTACGAGATGCTGGGCTCGGCGGCCGACGCGGAGGACGTCCTGCAGGAGACCTGGCTGCGGTGGGGCGGTGTGGACCTGGAGCAGGTGCGCGACCAGCGCGCGTACCTCGTCCGGATCACGACCCGGCAGGCCCTGAACCGGCTGCGCACCCTGAAACGCCGCAAGGAGGCGTATGTCGGACCGTGGCTGCCCGAGCCGGTGCTCACCGCACCCGACGTCGCCGACGACGTCGAGCTCGCCGAGAGCGTGTCCATGGCGCTCATGCTCGTCCTGGAGACCCTGTCGCCGACGGAACGTGCCGTCTTCGTGCTGCGCGAGGTGTTCGGTGTCGACTACGAGGAGATCGCCGCCGCGGTCGACAAGAGCTCCGCGGCGGTCCGTCAGATCGCGCACCGTGCCCGCCGCCACGTCGACGCCCGCCGCCCCCGCGAGGCGGTCTCGGCGAGCCGGACCCGGACCGTGCTGGAGTCGTTCCAGCGCGCGGTCGAGACGGGGGACCTGCAGGGGCTGATGGACGTCCTCGCCCCCGAGGTCGTCCTGCTGAGCGACGGCGGCGGCATCAAGCAGGCCGCGCGCCGGCCGGTCGTCGGCGTCGACAAGGTGGCCCGGTTCGTCATCGGCGGCTCGGGCAAGGCCGCGGGCACGTTCAGCACCCATCCCGCCACGGTCAACGGAAACCCGGCCCTGCTCTTCCGGGTGCACGGCGAGATCGACGGCGTCATGGCGGTCCGGGTCGAGGGCGACCGGATCGCCGGCCTCTACTACGTCCGCAACCCGGAGAAGCTGACCCGCATCGGGTCGGAGACCCGGCTCACCGTGCGGTGACCGCAGTTCCCCCGGATGTCCGTGCCGTCAGGGCCTGTCAGTGGCGTCCCCTACCCTCACGGGTGATGGCACAGACATGGCGTTGCACCGGGCTGCGGTGGTCGTACGGCGGCCCCGTGCTGGGCTGGGGCGGAGGGCACAGCAGTGCGCTGAGCCGGGGGAGAACCGTGGCCTTCGGAGTGGCCGAGGGCAGCGCGCGGATCTGTGTCGGGGCCCGCGGGCATGCCTGCCCGACCCGGGCGGAGGTGCCGGCACGCAGTACGGGCGCCCGGTGTGAGGAGTGCGCCCGCCTGGACCGGGCGCACAGCGTCGCCGCCGACACGATCGTGGACGATCCCCGGCCGTACCACGTCTACCTGGCCTGGTTCGGGCCCGGCCTGGCCAAGGTCGGCATCACAGCGTTGGAACGGGGGCCCGCCCGGCTGCTGGAGCAGGGTGCTGTCTGCTTCAGCTGGCTCGGGGCCGGGCCGCTGATGGCGGCGCGGCGGGCAGAGGAACTGCTCCGGGCGGCCCTGCGGGTGCCCGACCGGATTCCGTACGGCGTGAAGCGGGCGGTGCGGGCCGCGCTGCCCGCCGCCGAGGCCGAACGCGCCGCCGAGATCGCCGAGCTGCACGCCCGGGCCCTCGCCCTTCCCGGTTGGCCCGAGTCGCTCGCTCCCCGGCCTTTCCGGCCCGTCGACCACCTCGGCGTCTTCGGGCTCGTCGACGCCCCGGCCGCCGTCGGGGAGGTCGGTGAGCTGGTCGCCGGGAGTGAGTTCGGTGGACGGCTGGTCGCCGCGGCCGGGCCGGACCTGCACCTCGCGGCGGACGGCGACGGCACCGTCGTCGTCCTCGACACCCGGCTCATGCGCGGGTGGGGGATCGTGCCGGCCGCGTCCGCCGGGGACGGCCGGATCTCCGTGCCCGTGCGGCGGTTCCGGCAGTCCGACGCGCACGCACAGGACGGGTTGTTCTAGTGCCGCGGCAGGCAACGTTCGCCCGTCAAGGGGCGGCGTCCGGTGCGTGCTCTCGGTGTGCCGGCCGGAAGCCCTCGTACTGGATGTACTCGGGCTTTCGTCCGGTGCAGCGAGAGTGCGTGCCGGACGCCGCGACGGGGCGAACGTCGCCTGGTGCGGCACTAGGAGGAGTTGTCCTGCGGGAGTCGTTCCGGCGGGGGAGCAGGTCACATCGCCCGCGTCGAGCGGAGCCACAGCTTCCGCCGCCCCGATGCCCAGGGCGCCACCGCTGTCCGGAAGAGTGCCCTGGTCGCCCGCACGCCCGCACGCCTCCGCTGTCCCGAGTCCCCCTGCCACCCCGGCCCCCCGCCGCCCCGTCGGACGCCTCCTGATGTGCGCGTCCCACGGCTCCTGAAGGACCCGTCCCGCGCCCGTACGCCGTCCGGGACGTCTTCCGCACAACTCCTCCGGAACGCCGTTCGGTGGCGCGCCTCCGCCCCTGCCCCTGCCTCCGCCCCGCGTCCAGCCCCCGCGCCCAGCCCCCGCCTGAGAACCGCCTGTGTGTTTCTCAGGGAAATCACAGACTGTCGAAAGCCTCCTCTCAGAGCCCCCGGACATCGTGTTCAGCATGACCACGACCTCGCCCCAGGGGCGCACCGAACTGCTGAGGCCGGACGGGAGCCCCGTCCGCGTGCTGGTGGTGGACGACGAGGTGTCGATCACCGAGCTGCTGTCCATGGCCCTGCGGTACGAAGGCTGGCAGATCCGTACGGCGGGGGACGGCCAGGGCGCCGTCCAGAGCGCGAGGGAGTTCCGGCCCGACGCGGTCGTGCTCGACATGATGCTGCCCGACATGGACGGCCTGACCATCCTCGGGCGGCTGCGCCGCGAACTGCCCGACGTGCCGGTCCTCTTCCTCACCGCCAAGGACGCCGTCGAGGACCGGATCGCCGGACTCACGGCCGGCGGGGACGACTACGTCACCAAGCCGTTCAGCCTGGAGGAGGTCGTCGCCCGGCTGCGCGGCCTGATCCGGCGGTCCGGTGCGGCCGACCGGCGGTCGGACTCCGTCCTCGTCGTGGGCGATCTGATGCTCGACGAGGACAGCCACGAGGTGTCCAGGGGCGGCGACAACATCCACCTCACCGCCACCGAGTTCGAGCTGCTGCGCTTCCTGATGCGCAACCCGCGGCGCGTGCTCAGCAAGGCGCAGATCCTCGACCGGGTCTGGTCCTACGACTTCGGCGGCCAGGCCAACGTGGTCGAGCTGTACATCTCCTACCTGCGCCGGAAGATCGACGCCGGGCGGGAGCCCATGATCCACACCCGGCGCGGCGCCGGTTACCTGATCAAGCCAGCGGTGTCATGAGCGGTCGGCGGCGACCGCGTACGCAGAGGCGGGGACGGCAGCCGCGCACGCTGCGGACACGGCTCGTCGTCGCGGCGGTGACCCTGATCGCGGTGGTGTGCGCGGTGATCGGCACGGTGACCACGCTCGCCCTGCACTCGCACCTCTACCAGCAACTGGACGACAAGGTCCGGGACACCGCCAAGCGGGCCGCGAGCGGCCACCTGATGGACAAGCCGGGTGAGCCGCCGCCCTCGTCGATCCCCGCGGGTCAGAAGGTCGGCAAGCTGGTCACGCAGCCGCCGGCCCAGCCCGGGACCATCGCCGCCTACGTCGAGGACGGCACGCTCACCGCCGCGGCCGTCGGCGAGCAGACGAACTACAGCAACGGCGCCTTCAAGAACGTGGAGGCCGTCCAGCTCGACGCCGAACAGCAGGCGGCGGTCGCGTCCGTACCCCGGGACCGGGATGCGCACTCCGTGGACGTGCCGGGACTGGGCGAGTACCGCGTGCAGTACATCCCCGGCGCCGCGGCGGGTGAGGCGTACTACGTCGCCCTGCCCACGCAGGACGTCACCAGCACGATCAACACGCTCGTCCTCGTCGAGATCAGTGTCACCACCGCCGGCCTCGTCGCCGCGGGCGTCGCCGGCTACGTCCTCGTCGGCGTCGCCACCCGCCCCCTGCGCAGGGTGGCCGCCACCGCGACCCGCGTCTCCGAACTGCCCCTGCACTCCGGCGAGGTGAACCTCAGCGAGCGCGTCCCCGACTCCGAGTGCGACCCGCACACCGAGGTCGGCCGCGTCGGTGTCGCGCTCAACCGGATGCTCGACCATGTGCACGGCGCCCTGCACGCCCGGCAGCAGAGCGAGACCCGGGTACGGCAGTTCGTCGCCGACGCCAGCCACGAGCTGCGGACACCGCTGGCCTCCATCCGCGGGTACGCCGAACTGACCCGGCGCGGACGCGAGGACGTCGGCCCCGACACACGGCACGCTCTCGGGCGGATCGAGTCCGAGGCCGGACGGATGACCCTGCTGGTGGAGGACCTGCTGCTGCTCGCCCGGCTGGACGCCGGCCGGCCGCTGCAGTTCACCGACACCGACCTCGTGCCGCTGGTCGTCGACACCGTCAGCGACGCGCGTGCGGCCGGGCGGGACCACGTGTGGCGGCTGGACCTGCCCGACGAGCCCGCGTCGGTCCTGGCGGACGCTGCGCGGTTGCAGCAGGTGCTGGTCAATCTGCTCGCCAACGCCCGCACCCACACGCCCCCGGGGACGACCGTCACCGCGCGCGTGCAGCGGCGCGGACCGTGGCTGTGCGTGGACGTCGAGGACAACGGCCCGGGAATCCCGGCCGCCCTGCTGCCGCGGGTGTTCGAGCGGTTCGCGCGCGGCGACTCGGCGCGCTCGCGCGCCACCGGCTCCACGGGGCTCGGCCTGGCCATCGTGCAGGCCGTGGCCGCCGCGCACGGCGGTGCCGTGACCGTCGACAGCGTGCCCGGGCGCACCGTGTTCACCGTGCACCTGCCGGCCCCGGTACCCGCGGGGCACCCGCGGTCCGCGGCGGTCGCGGCGCCCGAAACGCACCCGCAACCGGACTCACAGGCACAGCACAGCGCTGCCACACGGGTGCAACAGGGCGCTTGACGAGAGTCGTTCGCATGCGAACCGACTCTTCTCCCGGCACCCTGCCGGCGCGGGAGCACCTCCCGGCCGCAGGGGCCGGCGCCCCTGTTCTGGACGTAGTGATCCCCGTCTACAACGAGGAGAGGGACCTCCCGCCGTGCGTGCGCAGACTGCACGAGCACCTCGCACGCACGTTCCCGTACCCGTTCCGCATCACGATCGCGGACAACGCCTCGACGGACGCCACGCCACGGGTGGCGAAGCAGCTGGAGGCGGAGATCCCCGAGGTCGCCCACTTCCGCCTGGACCTCAAGGGCCGGGGCCGCGCCCTGCGGACCGTGTGGTCCGCCTCCGACGCCCCGATCCTCGCCTACATGGACGTCGACCTGTCCACCGACCTCAACGCCCTGCTGCCGCTGGTGGCGCCGCTGATCTCCGGCCACTCGGACCTGGCGATCGGCTCGCGGCTCGCCCGCAGCGCCCGGGTCGTGCGCGGCCCGAAGCGCGAGTTCATCTCCCGCACCTACAACCTGATCCTGCGCGGCTCCCTCCAGGCCCGCTTCTCCGACGCCCAGTGCGGCTTCAAGGCGATCCGCAGGGACGTCGCCCAGGCGCTGCTGCCGCTCGTCGAGGACACCGGCTGGTTCTTCGACACCGAGATGCTGGTGCTCGCCGAGCGTGCCGGCCTGCGGATCCACGAGGTGCCCGTCGACTGGGTCGACGACCCGGACTCCACCGTGCACATCGTCAGGACGGCCACCGACGACCTCAAGGGCGTGTGGCGGGTCGGCAGGGCGCTGGCCACCGGCTCGCTGCCGCTGGACCGGCTGGCCCGGCCCTTCGGGGACGACCCGCGGGACCGGGACATCGAGGACGTGCCCAAGGGGCTGGCGCGCCAGCTCGTCGGGTTCTGCGTCGTCGGCGCCCTGTCCACCCTCTTCTACCTGCTGCTCTACAGCGTCTTCCGCTCCTTCACCGGCTCACAGACCGCCAACGCGCTCGCCCTGCTCGTCTCCGCCGTCGCGAACACCGCCGCCAACCGGCGGCTCACCTTCGGCGTCCGCGGTCGTGGCGGCGCCGTCCGGCACCAGGCGCAGGGCCTGGTCGTCTTCGGCATCGGCCTGGCCCTCACCAGCGGCTCGCTCGCCGCGCTCGACGCGGCGACCTCCGACCCCGCGCACTCCACCGAGCTGGCCGTCCTCGTCGCCGCCAACCTCGCGGCCACCGTGCTCCGCTTCCTGCTCTTCCGCGCCTGGGTCTTCCCCGACCAGCGGGAGGACGGCTGGCAGAAGCCCCAGCAGCCCCAGCAGGAGCACCGGTCCGGAGCGGTCGCGCGGGGCGCCGACGGCACACGTGGCTCGCACGGCCTTCACCTGACGCCGTCCCGCAGCCCCCACGCGTCGTACGCCTCTCACCCGCCGTACGTCGCCCAGCGGCCCCATACCCCCCAGCCGTCGTACGGCCCCGAGCCGTCGTACGGCCCCGAGCCGTCGTACGGCCCCCACGTCTCCTACGACCCCCAGGCCCCCCACGGCGCCCACGGCGCCCACGACGCCTTCGACCCCACCGCCCGATTCCGCGCGGGTGACTCCGCGGAAGGCACCTGGCGGGACGTCACCGTGCAGCACCAGCCGGTTCACCCGCACGACTCCGACCCGAGGGAATCGCGATGACCACGCACTTCGACCAGGCCACCAGCTGGGGACCGCCCCCCACCGCTCCGCCGGAGCCGGCCGACGCGGCCCCGCGGCAGCCCACGACCGGCGTGCGGCGGCTGTGGCACGGCCGACCCGAGGACCCCGGCTGGGCGCGCCCGGCCTTCCTCGGCCTCCTCCTCGCGACCGGCCTGCTGTACCTGTACAACCTCAGCGCCTCGGGATACGCCAACTCCTTCTACTCCGCGGCCGTCCAGGCCGGCAGCAGGAGCTGGAAGGCGTTCTTCTTCGGCTCGCTGGACGCCTCGAACGCCATCACCGTCGACAAGCCCCCGGCCTCCCTGTGGCCGATGGAACTGTCGGTGCGGATCTTCGGCCTGAACTCGTGGGCGATCCTCGTCCCCGAGGTGCTGATGGGCGTCGCCACGGTCGCCGTGGTCTACGCGGCCGTACGGCGCCGGTTCAGCCCCGCGGCCGGACTGATCGCCGGAGCGGTGCTGGCTCTCACGCCCGTGGCCGCGCTGATGTTCCGGTTCAACAACCCGGACGCGATGCTGGCGCTGCTCATGGCGGCCGCCTGCTACCTCGTCGTCCGCGCACTGGAGGACGGCCGGACCAAGTGGCTGCTCTGGGCCGGCGTCGCGATCGGTTTCGCGTTCCTCGCCAAGACGCTGCAGGCGTTCCTGATCCTGCCGGCGCTGGCGGCCGTCTACGCCCTCTGCGCGCCGGTGTCGCTGCGGAAGCGGTTCGGGCAGCTGGCCCTCGCCACCGGTGCGCTGGTCGTCTCCGGGGGCTGGTGGGTCGCGATCGTCGAGTTGTGGCCGGCCTCCTCGCGCCCGTACGTCGGAGGCTCGCAGAACAACTCCTTCCTGGAGCTGACCTTCGGCTACAACGGTCTGGGCCGCCTCAACGGCGACGAGACCGGCAGCGTCGGCGGCGGTGGCGGCGGCGGCAACGGCGGCGGGAAGTGGGGCGAGACCGGCTGGGACCGCATGTTCGGCTCCGAGATCGGCGGCCAGATCTCCTGGCTCCTGCCGACCGCGCTGATCCTGCTGGCCGCGGGCCTGTGGGCGACGCGGAAGGCCCGCCGCACCTCCGTCACACGCGGGGCTCTCCTGGTGTGGGGCGGTTCGCTGCTGATGACGCTCGTCGTCTTCAGCTACATGGCGGGCATCTTCCACCAGTACTACACCGTCGCCCTCGCGCCCTACCTGGCAGCCGTGGTCGGCATGGGAGCCGGGCTGCTGTGGGAGCGCCGCCGGGAGACCTGGGCCGGACCGGCGCTCGCCGCCGCCGTGGTGGCCGCGGCCGCCTGGGGGTACGCACTGCTCAACCGCACCCCGGACTATCTGCCCTGGCTGAAGTGGCTGGTGCTGGTCGGCGGCCTGACCGCCGCCCTCGGCCTGATCTTCGTCGGCAGGCTGACCCGGCAGCTCGCCCTCGCCGCGGCCGCGGTCGGCGTGGCCGCCTCCCTCGCCGGCCCGACCGCCTACACCCTCAGCACGCTCCAGCAGGGCCACACCGGCTCCATCGTCACAGCCGGCCCGGCGGGCGCGAGCACGATGGGCGGCCGGGGCGGTGGCCCCGGCGGCGGTCCCGGCGGCCGGGGCGGATTCCCGGGCGGGGCAATGCCGGGCCAGCAGGGTCAGCAGGGTCAGCCGAACGGCAACGGCAACGCCCAGGGCGGTCCCGGCGGCCAGGGCTTCCCGGGCGGCGGCAACGGCGGCTTCCCCGGTAGGGGCGCGCCGGGTCAGCAAGGTCAGGGGCAGGGTCAGCAAGGTCAGGGGCAGGGTCAGGGTCAGCAGGGCCAGGGCAGGCAGAACGGCGGCATGGGCGGCGGCGGAGGCATGGGCGGTCTGCTCAACGGCGCCAGTGTCGACTCCCAGGCCGAGAGCCTGCTGAAGACCGACGCGGACGACTACACCTGGGCTGCGGCTGCCATCGGCGCCCAGAACGCGGCGAGTTACCAGCTGGCCACCGGTGAACCGGTGATGGCGGTCGGCGGCTTCAACGGTACCGACCCGTCCCCGACGCTGGCCCAGTTCCAGCAGTACGTGGAGGACGGCAAGATCCACTACTTCATCGCCGGCGGCACCGGAGCCGGTGGCATGCGCGGAGGCAGCGACGGCACGTCGTCGCAGATCACCTCCTGGGTGGAGGCCAACTTCAAGAAGGTCACGGTCGGTTCGGCCACCTTCTACGACCTCACGCAGAAGGCGAGCGGCTGAGCCGACGGGCGCCCCGTCCGGTTCGCAGGCGGAAGGCCACGGGACACCGCACAGCGCCCTCGCTGTGCGGTGTCCGCACGTCCCGGCCCGCGCTCGACGACACCCCGACGGTCCGGGCGGCGAGGGCGGACGGCCCGCGGGCTTTCCACCCACCGGCGCATCCGCGGTCCCGCACGGCCTGCATGGTCCGTAGGGCCCGCGGGCTCACGGGCCGTGAACCAAGGCGCCGTACGTCCGCACGAACGGTCCGAGGACCCGTCGGCCTGGGTAGCGTGCGGCGGCGGGTACCGCACGGCGCGCGCCGTTCATCGTGCCCACCGGTGGCCCGTGCGACGGTGCCGCCGAGTCGGTCGAGGCAGGCTACCCGTATATGACCAGGTCGGGCCGGCAGGCCAGGAGCGCTGCCCGCAGCAGTGTCCGGCTGGAGGGCGGGGCGCGTGGTCGACGCGGCGGCGGGCAGCCGTCGAGGCGGGACCGGGCCCGCATCACGAGCGCGGTCGCCGCGGTCCTCCAGTTCGTGTACGGCTACGGAACCCTGGAGGGTTGCTTCCACACGCGTGGCGCTGCCTTCGGGACGACCTCCGACGCGTACGTCCGGCACACACGGAGGAGGCGGCAGGGGCGGCCGAGGCGCCGACCCTCGCCGAGATCGTCCAGGAGTCCGGGAAGGGCACGGGGGACGACGGCGACACGGCCGCAAAGACGACGGAACGGAACTTCGACCATGCCCTGGACCTGCTGATCGCGGGCATCGAGGCGACGGCCGAACGGGGCTGACCGGCTCCGCTAATGCGGGTCCTGGGCCAGCCGCGCCGGGAATCCGCCCGTCGCCACCGGACCCCACCGCACCGGTGTCACGCGGATGATCGACTTGCCCTGCTTCACCATCGCCGCCCGGTACTCGTCCCAGTCCGGGTGCTCGCCCGCGATGTTGCGGTAGTACTCGACGAGCGGCTCGACGGAGTCCGGAGCGTCGACGACCTCCGCCGTCCCGTCGATCTGGACCCACGGCCCGTTCCACTCCTCGCTGAGCACGACGAGGCTGACCCGCTCGTCCCGCTTGGCGTTCCGTGTCTTGGCCCGCTCGGGGTACGTGGAGACGACGATGCGTCCCGAGTCGTCGACCCCGCAGGTCAGCGGCGAGCCCTGAGGACTGCCGTCGGCCCGCCGGGTCAGCAGGATCGCCCGGTGCCGGGGACGGACGAAGTCCAGCAGTTCGTCGAGGGAAACCGTCGTGTTCGTCGCGATGTTCGGCGCCATGGGCTCAGCGTAGGGCGTGCTGCGACCGTGGGCCCGCAGCACCGCAGGGGCACGGGCCCGCGGTCCTCACGCGGTGCGGGCGGCCCGGTCCTGCCGAGCCCACGCCTGTGGCGGCGACGCGCGCCGCACCACCCGGATCTCCACCTCGGTCCCCGACGGCCGTACCGATCGCCGCGATGCCCGCCTGCACCACCGGGTGGTCGCACAGGGCGAAGTCGTGGGCCTGTCAGTCCTGTCGGCGGATCCTTGCGGCCGGCCCCACTCCGTTCTTCCACTCCGACGGCCCCGTACGGGGCCGTCGGGCCGGCGTCCCGGGCCCGCATCCGCGGCCGGACTCGTCGGACCGGGATGCCGACCCGACGAGTCCGGCCCGTGGCGGGCGCGCGGGAGATCCACACGCCCGCCACGAGCCGGGGGGCGGCTACTCGCCCGGGTGCGCGAGTTCGACGTCGCGGCCGTCCGCGTCGCCGGCGCCGGCGGTCAGTGCGTCGGCCTCGGCGGCGGCCACGGCCGTGACCGTGGCGGCGGCTGCCGGGGTGGCAGGGGCCGCGGCTCCGGCTCCGGCCTCGGCGGCCTGGGCGAGGGCGCCGGTGGTGCGCAGCGGCACCTCCTTGATGAACAGGGTCACGAAGAACGCGAGAAGGGCGATCGGGGCGACGTAGAGGAAGATGTCGGCGATGCCGTGGCCGTAGGCGCCCTCCAGCCAGGTGCGGATGCCGGTCGGCAGGGCGTCCATGTCGGGGATCCGGCCGCTGCCGCTCGCCTTCGCCGCGGCCAGCTGCTCCCGCGGGCTGAGCTGGCCGACGGTGTCCTTGGCGTAGTGGGTGATCCGGGTCGACATCACCGAGCCCAGCACCGACACGCCCACCGCGCCGCCGAGCGAGCGGAAGAAGGTCACGACGGAGGACGCGGCGCCGAGGTCGGTCGGGTCGACCTGGTTCTGCGTGCACAGCACCAGGTTCTGCATCATCATGCCGACGCCGAGACCCATCAGGGCCATGAAGATCGCGAGATGCCAGTACGGGGTGTCGTAGCGCATGGTGCCCAGCAGGCCCAGGCCCGCCGTCAGCAGCACGCCGCCGGCCAGCAGCCACGCCTTCCACCTGCCGGTGCGGGTGATGACCTGGCCGGAGACCGTGGACGACACGAACAGGCCGCCGATCATCGGGATGGTCATGACGCCCGACATGGTCGGTGACTTGTCTCGCGCCAGCTGGAAGTACTGGCTGAAGAAGACGGTGCCGGCGAACATCGCGATGCCGACGAACAGCGAGGCGACCGAGGCCAGTGCGATGGTGCGGTTGCGGAACAGCCGCAAGGGGATGATCGGTTCGTCGGCCCGGGCCTCGACGAGGAGGAAGACCAGGGCGAGCGCGACGGCGCCGCCGACCATGGCGCCGGTCTGCCACGACAGCCAGTCGTACTTGTCGTCGGCGAAGGTGACCCAGATCAGCAGCAGCGAGACCGCCGCGGTGATGAAGAACGCGCCGGCCCAGTCGACCTTGACCTTGCGCCGGGTCTCCGGCAGGTGCAGCGTCTTCTGCAGTACCACCAGGGCGATCAGCGCGAACGGTACGCCGACGTAGAGGCACCAGCGCCACCCCAGCCAGTCGGTGTCCGTGATGACGCCGCCGACCAGCGGGCCGCCGACGGTGGCGACGGCGAAGGTGGCGCCCAGGTAGCCGGAGTAGCGGCCGCGCTCACGCGGGGAGATCATCGCCGCCATGACGATCTGCGCCAGGGCGGACAGACCGCCCGCACCGACGCCCTGCACCGCACGGGCGGTGATCAGCATGCCGGGGTTCTGCGCCAGACCCGCGACGACCGAGCCCACGATGTAGACGACGAGCGCTATCTGGACCAGCGCCTTCTTGCTGACCAGGTCGGCGAGCTTGCCCCACAGGGGAGTGGAGGCCGTCATCGCCAGCAGGGCGGCGGTCACGACCCAGGTGTACGCGCTCTGGCCGCCACCGAGGTCCTTGATGATCTCGGGCAGGGCGTTGGAGACGATGGTGGAGGACAGGATGGCGGCGAACATGCCGAGCAGCAGCCCGGAGAGCGCCTCCATGATCTGCCGGTGCGTCATCGGAGCGTGGCCGCCGGAGGAGCCTCCCCCGTGCTTGGCATGAGCCCGCACACCGGCTGGTGTGGTCGTTGCCATGGGCTTCCTTCTCTTAGGTGCTTGCGGGTGTACGGGTGGTCGCGTCGAGCCCGTCGGGCGGCGGCGCCGGCCGCGGGGGTGCCGCGCGGCAGTCGTCGAAGCTGGCGCGCAGCCGGGTCATGAGCCGGGTGAGCTGGGCGACCTCCTCGTCGCTCCAGTCGTCGAGCCGGTCGGCGAGCATCCGGGACGTCGCCAGGGACATCTCGTCGAGCTTGTGCCGGCCCTCGGGGGTGAGGCCCACGATCCGCGAGCGCTTGTCCGCCGGATCGGGCGACCGCTCGATCCAGCCCCGATCGGCGACGTGGGCGACGTGCCGGCTGGTGACCGACAGGTCCACGGCCAGCAGTTCGGCGAGCCTGCTCACCCGCATGTCGCCGTGTCGGCCGAGCAGCGTCAGCACGGCCGCCGAGCCGCTCGGGCAGTCGGACGGCAGGATCCGTCCCATCTCCCGTTTCACGGCACCGAAGGCGCTGAACTGACGGATCAGCTCTTCGTACTGCGCCTGTGCGGCCATCACACGCCTCCCGATTCGTTGCTTGAGGCAACCATAAGATGTTTGGTTGCCACAGGCAAGCAAACGAGGGAGGTGGGAGCTAAAAACTTGGCAAAGGCAACTATTGCGAGCGTGAACAGCCAGGTGGCGGCGGGTACGGCGACGGCCGGACCCGCACTTGGGCCGCACCGTCGGATTCGCTAGGGTCTCGGGCCATGGCTAACACCCAGGGCCCGCAGGGCAACCACGACCCCGCCGGCAGCACCCAGATGTTCCGTGCCTTCGTCGACGAGTCCCCTCAGGGCGAGCGGCAGCAGGCCTCCTCCGGCCCCCGCGTCGGCCTGATCGCCGGTGCGGTCGCCGCGGTGGTGATCGTGGCGGCGGTGGCCTGGCTGGCGCTGATGTAGGCCCGCGGGCCGGACCGACTCCGGTCCGCGACGCACGGGTACCGGCGGACGCCGGGAACACGGGTGCTCCCGAACCCGACCGCCGGACCTCCATGAGCCCGAAACCCGTGTCGCCCCGCGGAGTCCCGCGCCGGTGACACGCTCCGCGGCGGGGCGCCGACCGGCATGCGTACGCCGCGCCCTTCGCCGTGCCGCCGGGCACCCCCTTCAGCTCGGCCGCGTCGTCGGGTACCCCCTGGGCTGAGGCGCGTCGTCGGTGGTTCTCGTCCGTGTCGGCATCCGTTGCTCTGCTGCGGCACCTCGCCCGCCCCGGCCCTGGCGCCGTGCACCTCTTAGGCGCACCGTCGTTGCCCACACCCTCGCCCACCGCTCGGCCGCGTCGCCGTCCGACGGCGACCACTGGACGGCCGCCGCTCACCGCCGCTTGCGGCCTCTCGATCGCCGCGCGCCGGTCGTCGCCGGTTCGGTCGTGGCCCGTCGATCGCGTCCGTCGTCGTGACGCTTTGCCGGAAAGCCCGCCGACCGCCGCCCCGTCACCGGTGGCCTCGGGCCCCGTTGCCCTCCGCCCGGGGTGCCGTCCGCCCCTCGCCCCGCAGGCCACCCTGTCTGTGTCCCGCCCGTGGTTCGCTGCGGCGTCGGCTCGGCCGCGAGGCGGCGCGACCACCGGTGGGAGGGCGCGACGGCCGGCACTGCCGGTGTACCGCGTGCGCGCCCCGGGCCCGGGCGTTCCGGACGGCGCGAGGCGCCACCCGGGTGAGGTGGCGCCTCGCGGTGAACGGGACCCCGTCGGACGCGGGGCGGCCAGGTCAGTCCGAGATCAGGCCCTCCCTCAACTGGGCCAGGGTGCGGGTGAGCAGCCGGGAGACGTGCATCTGGGAGATGCCGACCTCCTCGCCGATCTGCGACTGGGTCATGTTCGCGAAGAAGCGCAGCATGATGATCCGCCGCTCGCGCGGCGGCAGCTTGGCCAGCAGCGGCTTGAGGGACTCGCGGTACTCCACGCCCTCCAGGGCCGTGTCCTCGTACCCCAGCCGGTCGGCGAGGGAGCCCTCGCCGCCGTCGTCCTCGGGCGCGGGGGAGTCCAGCGAGGAGGCGGTGTAGGCGTTGCCGACGGCGAGGCCGTCGACCACGTCCTCCTCGGAGACGCCGAGCACGGCGGCGAGTTCGCCGACGGTCGGCGAGCGGTCGAGCTTCTGGGAGAGCTCGTCGCTGGCCTTGGTGAGGGCGAGACGGAGCTCCTGCAGGCGGCGCGGGACGCGCACCGACCAGGAGGTGTCGCGGAAGAAGCGCTTGATCTCGCCGACGACGGTCGGCATCGCGAACGTCGGGAACTCCACGCCGCGTTCGCAGTCGAAGCGGTCGATCGCCTTGATCAGGCCGATGGTGCCGACCTGGACGATGTCCTCCATCGGCTCGTTGCGCGAGCGGAAGCGTGCGGCGGCGTAGCGGACGAGCGGGAGGTTCAGCTCGATCAGGGTGTCCCGGACGTAGGCGCGTTCGGGGCTGTCCTCGTCGAGGACGGCGAGCCGCAGGAACAGGGAGCGGGACAGGGTACGGGTGTCGATGGCTTCGGGCGCCGGGAGATCCGTGGCCGTCGGAGCCGGGGCCGGCGCGGCCGTCAGAGCCGAAACCTCGTCCATGGAGTCGAGAGCGTCGAGCGTCTCCGGCGCTGTCTCGCTCTTCGTGAGCGTGAGCACCACCTTCGAGCTGCCCTGGTCTGCGGACATGCCACCCCCTCTGGGTCGCGGGACGGTCGTGGCGAACGTCCCCACGGAGGAACGCCAGCCTTCACCTGAATACCGGAGCCGAGGCCACGGCAAACGCGCTTCCGGAAGAATGTCACATGTCGGCAACACGCTGTAGTGACATGTCGACATCCGAGATGCGAATCGGCCCTGGAAGAAGGGGGTCTGATGCCTTTTCAGCGCACAACTGCCGGGAAACGACCTGGTGAGCGATTCGCTCGTGCCGGTTACGCGTCGATCCTGTTTGCGGATCGTAGTCGCTGGAAGCTACGGGCGAGTAGCCTCGAGACGTGCATCTGTGAGACACCGAGTTCGGCACTGATCTGCGACTGGGTCAGATTGCTGTAGTAGCGCAGCAGCAGAATGCGCTGTTCGCGCTCCGGCAGCTGGACCAGCAGATGCCGCACCAGGTCGCGGTGCTCCACGCCGTCCAGGGCCGGGTCCTCGTAGCCGAGCCGGTCCACCAGTCCCGGTAGTCCGTCCCCCTCCTGGGCGGCCTCCAGTGAGGTCGCGTGGTACGACCGCCCGGCCTCGATGCAGGAGAGCACCTCCTCCTCGCTGATGCGCAGCCGTTCGGCGATCTCGGCGGTGGAGGGGGAGCGCCCGTGGGCGGTGGTCAGGTCCTCGGTCGCGCTGTTGACCTGGACCCACAGCTCGTGCAGTCGGCGCGGGACGTGGACCGTGCGGACGTTGTCCCGGAAGTACCGCTTGATCTCGCCGACGACGGTCGGCATCGCGAACGTCGGGAACTGCACGCCCCGGTCCGGGTCGAAGCGGTCGATGGCGTTGATCAGGCCGATGGTGCCGACCTGGACCACGTCCTCCATCGGCTCGTTGCGGGAGCGGAAGCGGGCCGCCGCGTACCGCACGAGCGGGAGGTTGGCCTCGATCAGCGCCCCGCGCACACGGTTGTGCTCCGGTGTGCCCGGCTGGAGTTCCTTCAGCTGTGCGAAGAGCACCTGGGTGAGCGCCCGGGTGTCGGCGCCGCGGCTGCGCTGCGGAGCGGTGGCCGCGGTTTCCTGGGGAGGCGCAGTACTGGCCGACACGGTCAACGCCACCTCGTTCGAATCGGTCAACTCATCCGTCAAAAGCGGTCATAGCATCACAAGACATGTGCACTGTGTGCAAGCACCGCAAATCAACGTGTTGAGTGTGATTCGGCGTGTTTCGCCCTCGTTTCGAGGCCTCGGTTCGGGGCGCGGACACGGCGAAGCCCTCCGCCGTTGCGGCGGAGGGCTTCCCCGGGGCTCTTGTCGGTCCGCAATCAGAACTCGTAGTCGGCGATCACCCACGTGGCGAACTCCCGCCACAGGGCGACACCGGCCTGGTGCTCGGGGTGCTCCACGTAGCGGCGCAGCGCATCCGCGTCCTCGAAGGCCGAGTTGATGGCGAAGTCGTAGGCGATCGGGCGGTCGCTGAAGTTCCAGCCCAGCTCCCAGTGGCGGATCTCCTCGATCTTGCCGCCGAGCGCGCGGAAGGCCTCGACGCCCCTCTCGACACGCGGGTCGTGGCGGGCGACCCCTTCGTCGAGCTTGAAGAGGACGAGGTGGCGGATCATGGGCTCTCCCGGTTCAGCTCTTGCCCCCGTTGACGACCCACGTCATGCAGTCGCCGATGGCCTTGGCGGCGTCCGATATGCCCTCGAACCCTATCTGCACGTAGTCGGCGGCCTTGGCCGGGTCCGTGATGATCACGTACAGCGCGAAGACCACGAGTACATAGACGGCGATCTTCTTCGCGTTCACCGCCACCGCGGCCTCCCCTGTCGTGTCCGCCCCCGTGGGACCTGCTACCGGCCGCGAGTGTAGCCACACGTCCATATTTAAGGACCAACGACCCGCGGACCAAGGTCTTTTTCCGGGGGATCAGGGTCCTTCTCCGGCGGGCGCGGCGGTCGGGCGCACGCAGGATGGAGAGGCGGCCCCCGGAAGGGCAGGAACTCCGGCGGGCGGCACGGGACCGACCCCCACTGCGGGATGCGTCCGGCGATCCCCCGTAAGCCGGCCGCGTCGGGGGGCCGGTCCCCGCCGGGGGAGCGGCCGTCCCTCGAGACCGCTTCCCCCGCCCCGCCCCGTTCGTGCCACCCGACTTCGAAGCGAGGGGCGCCACGGGCGTCGGGGGCGTGGTACGGACGTCGACGAGTCGCTTCGTGTGGCCTGCTGAACAGGCAGAACGACGGGCAGCGGCGTGAGCGGAGTACGTCCCGGAGCGAGGTGATCGGCCGCGGCGACCGCACGGGGACGCTCCCGCGCCGGCCAGGTCCGAGCGGCCGGGACTGCCACCCGGCGGCGTCGCGGACTTCGCGCGGGGAGGAATGCGGGGCCGGCCCCTTCAGGAGCGCCGGTCGCCAGCGGGGCCACCACCTGACCGCGCTCGACCTCGGGGCCGCACATGCGCGAAGGGCCCGGCTCCATGAGCCGGACCCTTCGTCCATGAGCGGTAGCGGAGGGATTTGAACCCTCGGTGACTTGCGCCACACTCGCTTTCGAGGCGAGCTCCTTCGGCCGCTCGGACACGCTACCGAGGGAGACCTTACAGTACAGGTGGCCCGCCGCTGAAATCCGTATCGTGCCGGTGCCCGCGGGGCTGTCAGCGGGAGCGGAAGAAGTCCGTGAGGACCGAGGCGCACTCGTCGGCGAGCACGCCCTCGACCACTTCGGGTCGGTGGTTGAGCCGGCGGTCCCGGACGACGTCCCAGAGGGAGCCGGCGGCCCCCGCCTTGTCGTCGCGGGCGCCGTAGACGACCCGGTCCACCCGCGACAGCACGATCGCCCCCGCGCACATCGTGCACGGCTCCAGGGTGACGACGAGGGTGCAGCCGGTCAGCCGCCACTCGCCGACCGCCTCGGCGGCCCTGCGGATCGCGAGGACCTCCGCGTGCGCGGTCGGATCGCCGGTGGCCTCGCGCTCGTTGTGCCCGGTCGCGAGCACGGTCGTGCCGTCCGGGGCCAGCACGACGGCGCCCACCGGCACGTCCCCGCCCCGGACGGCCTGTCCGGCCTCGTCCAGGGCGAACCGCATCGCGGCCCGCCAGCGGTCGCGTACCGGGTCCGGTCGGTTCGTGGTGTCCGGCGCGGTCAGCGGACGGCCTCCAGGAGGTCGGAGGCGCCGAGCGCGTCGGCGATCTCCGTCAGCGCGTCGCCCTCGAAGGACATCAGTTCCTTCCCGGTGACCCCGAGGTCGTCGAGGATGCCGGCGTCGCCGACCGGGCCGTGCGGCACGTCGGTGCCACCGTCCTCGTCGCCGTCGGCGGACTCGGGCTCGCCGTCCTCGGTCCCGTCGAGATCGAGGGCGTCCAGGTCGGAGCCGTCGTCCCCGGGTTCCCGGCCGAGCAGTTCGTCGGTGAGCAGCAGCTCACCGTAGGAGCTGCGGGCGGCGACGGCGGCGTTCGAGACGAAGACCCGCGGGTCGTCCTCCCCGTCCACGCGGACGAGGCCGAACCACGCGTCCTCCTGCTCGATGAGCACGAGCACCGTGTCCTCGTCGGGTGAGGCTTCCCGGGCCAGGTCGGCCAGATCCGACAGGGTTTCCACATCGTCGAGCTCCGTGTCGCTCGCTTCCCACCCGTCTTCGGTGCGCGCGAGCAGTGCGGCGAAGTACACCGTGACTCTCCCACTGGTCTGAGGCGTGCCGGTTGGGGGTCCCCCCGGCGGAGGCTGAGGGCGGGGGAACTCGGGCTCCGAGCCCCGCCCACTCGGAATCGTGGCAGAAACAAGGCGTTCAGGGGATGTCTTCGGCTCCCTGTGTCCGGCAGTTTTGACCGGACCTGAACGAGCGCTGCGCGTAGGATGCCGACATGTGCCCCTGGCACATGCACGATCGACTCCCCCGCGCACTCATTGCGACCACGTGCGGATCGTACGCGGGATTTCCCGTACTCCCCCGCACGTCCACCACGGCAACACCGTCACAGCGTGGAACTTCCCGAGCGCGGCGGCCCCTCGCGGCACCGTCCCCCGGCCCGGAGGGACCTACCAGCGGAAGGTCCGCATACGCATCGCGTGACGCAGCCGTGCCGTCTTGGCGCGGCGCGGCTGGACCCGGGCACGCAATTCTCTGGCCTCGGCGAGTTCCCGCAGGAACTGGGCTCGGCGGCGGCGCCGTTCGGCGTCGGTCTCCGGCGGATCGGCACGGCCGGGGCGGCCGTCCGTGTCCCGCGCGCCGCCGTCCGGTCGGCCGTCCGTGTCCCGCGCGCCGCGGCCGGTGCCGTCGGTGTCGTCGGTGTCGTTCGATCGGTCTGACCGTCCAGGCATCAGGCACACCACCCCCGCTCCGTCCTCCCCACCTTCCCTCCGGTGAGTGGTTCGAAGCCAGCACATGGCCGAATCGATGCGCAGGGGCTCACGCTGAGTGGGGACGCCGGGCCCATGCGGCCCGGTTACTGTTGTGGACATGCGTCTCCATGTCGTCGACCATCCCCTGGTCGCCCACAAACTCACCACGCTGCGCGACCAGCGCACCGACTCCGCGACCTTCCGGCGCCTCGCCGACGAACTGGTCACCCTGCTCGCGTACGAGGCCACGCGCGACGTGCGCACCGAGGCCGTCGACATCCGCACGCCGGTCGCGCAGACCACCGGCGTGAAGCTGGCCCGCCCCCGCCCGCTGGTGGTGCCGATCCTGCGCGCCGGGCTCGGCATGCTCGACGGCATGGTCCGGCTGCTGCCGACCGCCGAGGTGGGCTTCCTGGGCATGATCCGCAACGAGGAGACGCTGCAGGCATCCACCTACGCCTCCCGCATGCCGGAGGACCTCTCCGGCCGCCAGGTGTATGTCCTGGACCCGATGCTGGCCACGGGCGGCACGCTGGTCGCGGCGATCCGCGAGCTGATCCAGCGCGGCGCCGACGACGTCACCGCGGTGGTCCTGCTGGCCGCCCCGGAGGGCGTCGAGGTGATGGAGCGGGAACTGGCCGGCACCCCGGTCACCGTCGTCACGGCCGCCATCGACGACCACCTCAACGAGCACGGCTACATCGTCCCGGGCCTGGGCGACGCGGGCGACCGCCTGTACGGGGCCGCGGAGTAGGTCCACCCGGCGTCGGACCGGCGGGAAGCCTTCCGGCCGGTCCGAAGCCCGCGGCCCGCGGTTCCCGATCCCGGTTCCCGGTGCACGGCTTCCGGTTTTCCGGTTCCCGTCCTCTCTCTTGTCCCCGGTCCACCGCGCGAGGTCCCTCGTCCGCGGTGCGCTCCGGTCTCGGCCGCCCGTCCCGTGCGGCCGTCTCTCGGAGTCGAGGGGGCTGCGCGGCCGGTCTCCCGGCCGAGGTCGATGCCGATGGCGGAGGCCGGTGCGGCTTCCGGCGTCGTGGGTCTCTCCGGCGCGGAAACGGTCCTTCGGAGAGGTTCCCGGTACGGACTCGGCTCAGCAGTCCTTCTTCGACGCCGTCGGGGTCGGCTGCGGGTTCATCAGCGCCGCCAGCGCGCGGGCGGCGTCCGGCTGGGCGGCCAGCGACTTGAAGCCGCTGCCGAGGATCAGGTCCACGGCGTCGCCCTTGCGGGCGGCGTCGGTGCGGCGCTCGGCGGCCGGAAGCTGGGTGGAGAGCACCGGCAGCGCGCTGTTGAGAGAGGACGCGGGGCCCAGCAGCACACCGGCGCCGGCGATCTTCTTGTCGTACTCCTTCGTCGCGTTGCCCACCTCGCCGATGCGGAAGCCCCGCTTGCGCAGCTCGTCGGCCGTCTGCTTCGCCAGGCCGCTGCGGGGCGTGGCGTTGAGCACGTTGACGGTGATCCGGTCCGGCTTGGGCAGCGCGACCGGGCGGGGCGAGGGCGTGGCCCTGGTGGCGCAGTCGGCCCTGGTGCCGGCCGCCGACGCCTGATCACCTCCGGTGAAGACGTCGATGAGCTGCAGCGTGCCCCAGCCGAGCACGCCGAGCAGGGTGACGCCGGCGACGGTCATCAGCAGAAGCCTGCCGCGGCGTCGAGGACGGCGCATCCGCGGGTATGTGTCCCCCGTGATCCGGTACTTCCCGCCCATGCCGGGTGGCGTCAGCATGCTCATGGGCGCAGCGTAGTGCGCCCGGGCGGCCATGCCTACTAGATGATCATTCGACGGCGCCCAGGAGAACCCGAAAGGGTCAAACTGTTATCCGCGGCGGGCTCAGTCCAGCTCCAGGACGCGCGCGTGCAGCACCTGACGCTGCTGCAGAGCAGCGCGCACCGCGCGGTGCAGGCCGTCCTCGAGGTACAGGTCGCCCTGCCACTTCACGACGTGCGCGAAGAGGTCGCCGTAGAACGTCGAGTCCTCGGCGAGCAGGGTCTCGAGGTCGAGCTGCTGCTTGGTGGTCACCAACTGATCGAGGCGGACCGGGCGCGGCGCCACGTCCGCCCACTGCCGGGTGCTTTCCCGGCCGTGGTCGGGGTACGGCCGGCCGTTTCCGATGCGCTTGAAGATCACACGGAAAGCCTACCGGTCAAGGGGTTCCGGGCGCAGCCACGGCGGCCCAGCGCGGCAGCGGAAAAGTCGCGACGCATCAGGGCAAACCGGGAGCGAAGGGGTGGCGGTCGGGCGGGCCGAGGAGCGCCGGGCGGCCCCCGCCGAGCCCGGACGCGTACCGCCCGGCGCCGGGTGAACACGCCCTGGCACCGGGCGAGTACAGGCGGGCACGTGCGGGTGCCGAACGCCTGCGGCCGCCGCGGGGCGGGGGCCGCAGGGGGGTGCGAGGGACCGTCGCCATCCGTCCGCTCCGGTCCCCCGGCCGGTCGACCCGCCGGGTTGACCCTCCGGGTTGACCCGCCGGTCCCTCGACTTCCCGACGGGCCCGACACGGCCCTTCGGCACCGCAGGTCCGGCAGGGCCGGTTCACCACGGCGGATACGGCACGGCAGGCTCGCCGAGGCCGGTCCGGCAGGTCCGGGCCGGCAGGTCCGGGCCGGGGGATCCGCCGTCCCGCCTCGCCCGGTGCGGTGGGCGAGGCCGGCGGGGCCCGGCGGGTGGGAAGGCGGGTGGGAAGGCGCGCGGCCCGGCCGGAGGGCCGTCCGCGCGCTCTCCGCGTCTCCCGGCGAAGACGGTGACGCCGGGTCGGCCCCGACCGCCTCCGCCGGTGCCTCAGCGTTCCGGTTCCTGAGGCGGTCGTTGCTGCTGCTGCGGCTCGCGCGTGTCGGGCTTCGGCGCGCCGCGCTGCGCCTCCGCGCGCAGCAGGGCGCGCAGGACCGCGTACGGGTCGGTGGACATGGGGGTGCTCCTTGCGTCGTGCTGACGATGGCCCGGGGGGACGGGGCCGGTCAGCAGAGCAGGACCACCGAGCGCAGGGCGGCCAGTGCCTGCGGCTCCCGGGGTGGTACGGGGGCGGCTCGGCCGGGGGCGGCGGCGGGTACCGGGGCCGGCATCAGGACGGGCGGCAGCCGGGCGGCGGTGCGCTGTGCGGCGGTGCGGTGCGGGGTGCGGGCCGGCGGCCGTACCCATGCCGTGTCCGCGACGTCGTGCTCCGCGCTCTCGGCGGCCACGGCGGCGGGTGCCGCGGGCAGTTCGGCGAGGGCGCCCGGCATCAGCAGGGCGAGCAGCAGCACGAACGCACGCAGCCAGGTCCGGCTGTGCGGCAGGGCTCGTGGTGCGCGGCTCACGTCGTGTCATCTCCCCGTGGCCGGCGGTACCGTCCTCACGCCGTGCCGCAGATACGCCCGCACGGGCCGGCGCCGCGACCGGAAGGGTTCACCGTCCGGGCTCGCCCTACGGCCGCGGCACCGGGCGGGTCAGAGCTCGCGCGGGATCTGCCGGGCCCGCCCCCGGATCCGTACGGCCGTGACGATCTCCACCACGCCGACCGCGATCAGCCAGATACCGCCGACGACGGTGAGCACGGCGATCGAGTCGAAGGGGGAGTCGATCAGCACGATGCCGGCGATGAAGGTGATCACCCCGAGGAAGACCTGCCAGCCGCGGGCGGGCATGGACGGGTCGGAGGCGGCGGCCAGGGTCTGGGTGATGCCGCGGATGAGCCACCCGATACCGATCCACAGGGCGAGCAGCAGGGTCGACTGCATGGGACCCCGGAAGCAGAACAGGCCCAGCACGATCGACAGGGCGCCGCTGATGAAGGCCAGGACCCGCAGCGAGGTGGTGCGGTGCGTGCCGAACGCGGCGACCAGCTGGAAGGCCCCGCTGATCAGCAGGTAGATCCCGAAGAGGATGCCGGCGACCCGCACGGAGGCGTCGGGCCAGGACAGCACCACGATGCCCAGGACCAGCGAGGCCACACCGGTGACCAGGACGATCTGCCAGGCGGCGCGGGACAGGGCGTGCAGGGGCCCCTCGAAGGGCGGTTCGGGCTCGTGGGCTCCGTACGCCGAGTGGTGCTGAGCGTGGACCCTGCGGTCGTCGTCGTCCGGGCTCCAGGGGGAGCCGGTGGGTGCCTCGGTCATGCCCCCAGCTGAAACCGTGCCGCCCCACGGCGCCACTCGGGACGTCCGGTCGGGCGGCGGGGCCTGGGCTGCGGCGAAGGTCCGCCCGCCCGCGGCGCCCGGCACCCACGCGCGTTGTCGACCCCGGCACGGACGCGGAGGACGCCCACCCCACGGCGCCCGGCGCGCCCGCGGGCGCCGGCCTGGACCCCGGTACGCCGCGTACGGGCCCGGCCCTCCGGCATCCCCCCGCCGGGTGATGCACGCACCGGACGCCGCGGGGCCCGCCCTTTCGGTGGTCGGCGCCGCGTTCGCCGCACGCCCTACCCCTTCTTGGCGTTCTTCGCCTTCGCCGCCGCCTTCATCTCCTGCTTGTGCGCCCGGACCTTCGCCAGGGAGTCCGGGCCGGTGATGTCGGCGACCGAGCGGAAGGACCGCGCCTCGCCGTAGCCGCCGGCGGCCTCCCGCCAGCCCGGGGGCGTGACGCCGAGCTGCTTGCCGAGCAGGGCCAGGAAGATCTGCGCCTTCTGCTTGCCGAAGCCGGGCAGGTCCTCCAGACGGCGCAGCAGTTCGCGGCCGTCCTCGACGCCCCGCCAGACGAGTTCGGCGTTGCCGTCGTAGTGCTCGACCAGGTACTGGCACAACTGCTGGATCCGCTTGGCCATGGCGCCCGGGTAGCGGTGCACGGCCGGCTTCTCCGACAGCAGCGCGGCGAACACCTCCGGGTCCTGCACGGCGATCTCGTGGGCGTCGAGGTCGTCGGCGCCCATGCGGTCCGCGATCGTCCGCGGTCCCTTGAACGCCCACTCCATCGGGACCTGCTGGTCCAGCAGCATTCCGACCAGCGCGGCGAGCGGGGACCGGCCGAGCAGTTCGTCGGCCGCGGGTTCCTGGGCGAGGTGAAGGGTGACGTCCATGCGTCGATGATCCCGCGCGCCCAGGCCGGGCGCGCGCCGGTGGGCTTGCCCGTGGCCGGCTGCGGCGGTGCCGCCCGTGGGCGCACGCCGGCCGTGACCGTCCTGCCGTGGACCTGCCGCCCGATGCGGTGATGCCGTGGCCGCGCCACCTGTGACCGGCCTGCCCGCGGCGTGCCGCCCGACCCGACCCGGCGCGCCCCGGCGCGGCCCGTGGCCCCGGGCAGGGCCGGCGGCGCTGCCGAGACCGGTCGTCCGGACGGGTGCCCGCACCGGTTCACGCCCCGGTGCCCGTCCGGGAAGGCGCGTCCCGCCGGTGCGCCCAACTCGCCCGACCTCCAAGGGCGGTAGCCTTCGCGCAATGATCGAGGTGACCCCGGACGAACTCGTCGCCCACTACGGTCTGCGACGGCTGCCCCGCGAGGGCGGACTGTTCCGCCGCACCTGGGCGGGCCCCGAACGGCCCGACGGCCGCCCTGCGGGCTCGGCGATCGTCGTCCTGCTCACCGCGGACGACTTCTCCGCCCTGCACCGCCTGCCCACCGACGAGATCTGGCACTTCCACCTCGGCGACCCGCTCCGGCTGTTCCTCCTCGCCCCCGACGGCACCGCGCGCACGGCCGTGCTCGGCCCCGCCCTGCGCGCAGGCCAGCACCTCCAGTTCACCGTGCCCGCCGGGACGTGGATGGGCGCCCGGGTCGCGGAGGGCGGCGCGTGGACGTTCTTCGGCTGCACCATGGCACCCGGCTTCACCGACGCCGACTACGAGCACGGCGACGCGGCCGAGCTGACGGCGCGGTATCCCGCCCAGGCCGCCCAGATCGTGGAACTGTGCCGTCCATGAGCCTGCTCAACGGACAGACCGCCCTGGTCACCGGCGCGGGCGGCGGAATCGGCCGGGGCATCGCGCTGCGGCTCGCCGAGGAGGGGGCCGCGGTCGCCGTGCACTGCCGAACCGCCGTCGAAGCGGCCCGCGAGGTGGCCGGCGTCATCGAGGACGCCGGCGGCCGCGCGGTCGTCCTGCGCGCGGAACTCACCGACGAGGAGGAGTGCCGGCGGCTGGTGCGGGAGGCCGCCGAGTGGGGCGGCGGCCGGCTCACCGCCCTGGTGAACAACGCCGGAGTGCAGCCCGTGCAGGAGCTGGCCGGCATGACGGCAGCCGAGTGGCGCCACGTCCTCGACACCAATCTCGGGAGCGTCTTCGCCTGCACCCAGGTCGCCGCCGCACTCATGCGGGACACCGGCGGTGGCAGCATCACGCACATCGCCTCCATCGAGGCGCGGCAGCCCGCCCCGCTGCACTCCCACTACAGCACCGCCAAGGCGGCCGTCGTGATGCACGCCCGCGCCGCGGCCCAGGAGTACGGACCGCACGGCATCCGCGTCAACACCGTCTCCCCCGGCCTGATCGACCGGGCGGGGCTGGCCGGGGCGTGGCCGGAAGGGGTGGAGCGGTGGCGCCGGGCCGCGCCGCTCGGCCGGCTGGGCAGCCCGCGGGACATCGGCGACGCCTGTGTCTTCCTGGCCTCGCCGCTCGCGTCCTGGGTGAGCGGTCACGACCTGGTGGTGGACGGAGGAGTCTCGGCCCGGCCCACCTGGTGAGCCGGACGACCCGCGCCCGTGCCGCCCGCACCCCCTCCGTGCCGCCTGTGTCCCCAGCGCCCCCGGCACCCCGTGCCGGGCGTACCCCCGCGCCGCCTGGACCCCCTGTTCGCCCGCACCCCGGCTCCGCCCGCACCCCGGCACCCCCGTGCCGCTCGTGCCGCTCGTGCCGCTCGTGCCGCTCGTGCCGCTCGTGCCGCTCGTGCCGCTCGTGCCGCCCGTGCCGCTCGTGCCGCTCGTGCCGCCCGTGCCGCCCGTGCCGCCCGTGCCGCCCGTGCCGCCCGTGCGAGCCGCTCCGGCCGACGGCCCCGCCACCGAAGGCGCCGTCGCCGGAACCACCGTCCCCGAGGCCCACGCCGGCTGCCCGCAGGTACCACCGGGAACGCCTTTGCCTTCTCTTTGCAACGCACCCCCTCGCTGCCTCGTCTCTCCGCTCGATCCGTCCCCCAGCCCCGGTCGCACACCGGGACGACCCGATGAGAGAGAGCAACTCGATGCGTGACTCGATGCGCCGAACCGTCCTCGGCACCCTGGCGCTCGCCTGCGCCGCCGTCATCGCGAGCCCCGCCACCGCACTCGCCGACGACGCGACCCCCAGCCCGGTTCCCACCGCGGTCCCCAGCGCCGTCCCGAGCAGCCCCGCCCCGGCCGAGCCCACGCGCGACGCGGGCCACGCGGGCCCAGCCCCCAGCCCCGTCGCCTCCGTCCCCGGTGAGCGGCCCCGGGGCCAGGTCTCCGTCGTGCCGCGCGGCGCCGCCGACACCGGAGTGCCGGAGGCGACCGCGCAGTCCGGGTACGCGGGCGACCTGATCGGCGGAGGCGCCGCGGCACTCGTCGTGGGCGGCGCGACCGTCTTCGTCGTACGCCGCCGGCGGGCGACGGGGGCATGACGACCCCGCTGTCCCGGCGGGCGTTCACCACGGCTGCCCTGGCCGCGCTGCTCACGGGCTGCGCCGGGCACGCCGCCGAGCCGGCGACGGCCGCACGCCGCCCCAGGGGCGACCGGGGCCGGGGGAGCGCGGAGGGCGCGGGCAGCACCCCTTCGTCGCCGGGCCGGTCCGCGAACGGGACGCCCGCTCTCGGGCGTTCGGCTCCGGTCGCGCTGCTGATCCCGGCCATCGACGTCGACACCCCGCTCGTCCCGCTCGGACTGGCGCAGGACGGCAGCGTGGAGGTGCCCCCGGTCACGGCGAACGACCGGGCCGGCTGGTACCGCCACTCGCCGACCCCCGGCGAGGTCGGTCCGTCGGTCGTCCTCGGCCATGTCACCGTCGGCACCTACGGCGACGGCGTGTTCCGAGACCTCGCACGACTGCGGCGCGGCGACCGCGTCGCGGTACGCCGGGACGACGGCACCACGGCCCGCTTCGCCGTCACCGCCGTACGCACCACCGCCAAGGCGGACTTCCCCACGCAGGACGTCTACGGCGACGTGGACCGCCCGGAACTGCGCCTGATCACCTGCGGCGGCCCCAGAACCGGCGGCGGGTACCGGGACAACGTGATCGTGTTCGCCGTGCTGAGCACCGCCACGGCTCCCTGACCCCCCACGGGGTGCCGGGCCCGCGGAACGTACGCCGTCGGCCCGGCATCCCTCCCCGCAAGCGTCCCCGCGACGGCTCACGACCCTGGAGAGCGTTGAAACGGTCCCGCGACACGGCAGCGTCGGAACTCTTCGCCGCCCTCTACCCGCGCCTCGCCGGCTGGTGCCGCCGCCTCGTCGACGACGACGAGACGGCCCACGAGATCGCCTCGGAGGCGTTCACCCGCCTCTGGGCGCGCTGGAGCCGCGTCGAGGAGCCGCGCGGCTTCCTCTACGTCACCGCGGCCAACCTCGTCCGGGACCACTGGCGCAGACTCGAGCGCGAGCGCCGGGCGATGCGCCGGGCCACGACCGAGGCCGCCCTCGACTCCCGCACCGAGCCGACGGACCCCTCGGTACGCCTGCTGGTCCAGTCGCTGCCGCAGCGACTGCGCGTCCCGATCCTCCTCCACTACTACGCTGACATGCCGATCCGGGAGGTGTCCGTGCTGACCGGTCGCAAGGAGGGAACCGTCAAGGCCGACCTGCACGCGGCCCGCGAACTGCTCCGCGTCCACCTGAGGAGAAGCCTTGACCACTCGCTTTGACGACGACCCCGGCGCCCCGGACCCCGGATCGGACGACGCCCTCGCGGTGATCCTGCGCCCCGCCCCCGGCCACCTCGCCCCGCCTCCCGGCCGGTACCGGGCGATCCGCCGGGCCGCGTCCCGCCGCAGACTGCTGCGCACCACGGCCGCCGTCGGCGCCTCCTGCGCCGTGGCGCTCCTCGTCGCCGTACCGCTGTACCTGGCGAGACCCGCGCAGCCGAGCTCCCCCGCCCCGCCGCTGGCGCCCCCGCCCGCGACCGGTCGCACGGCGCCCACCGCCCCACCGGCCGCCACCCCCTCGCCGTCGCCCTCGTCGGCACCGCGGGAAGGCGCGTCCCCCCGCCCCTCCACGGACCCCCGGGGCACCGGAACCCCCACCTCCCGGCGAGACGCGGCGGCCGTCCCCTCGCCCGTGGACCGCACCACCCCGGAACCGGACGCCCGCCGGACCGACCGGATCCGCCCGGGCTCCTGAGCCGCGGCGTCGGCGCCGCTCCCTGAGCCCTGCCCGTTCCGAGTCCCGGCCGCCTCCCGGCTCGCCGCCTCCCGGCCCGCCAGCGCCACCGCCACCCCGCCCGCGGCACCGGCGGCCGGGTGGGCGGCGGGCGGCCGGTGCCGTGTCCGGGGTCGGGTGGGCGACCGGCGCCACGACGGCTCCGCCGCGCGGCACGCCCCGCCACCGCATCCCCGGATCCGGCCCCCCGTGACGTCCCGCGTACCGGCAGCACGCGGCCATGGGAGGAAAGGGACCTTCCGGATTTGTCGAAACGCCGAGACGCCTGCGCGGTGCCGCATGTCCTTTGCCCTAGTTTCCAGAGCGGGTCCGGGAGACGGGCCCGCTGCGCGGCGGGAGGAGACATGATGCGGTGTTGTTTGCCCGGACGGCGTCTGCTGCCGGTTGTCGCGGGGCTGAGTGCTCTCGCGCTGGCCGCCTGTGGCGTCGAATCCCGTTCCGACGCCGGTGATTCCGGCGTCGCGTCGACCGCCGGGCCGGTGATTCGGGCGCCGCGCGAGTTCAGCGGCATCGCCTGGCTCGCCACCGACCGGACGCCCACCGCGGCGGCGGGCTACGGCGAGACCCAGGAGGTCTTCCTGATCTGCCACGACGCGAGGGACAACGACGCCGAGCGCGACCTGCCCCGTCTCTCGATCGTGCGGACCCCCGTCGATACCGACGGGATCATCGTCCGGAACCTCGACAACGCCGACGTCGGGTTCCCCTCCGTGCCGAACGACCTCGAGAGCATCGCCCGGCTGCCGGGCCGTGACGAGGCTCTCCTGGTCGAGAGCAACGCCGACGGCGACGACCCCGACCCCACCATCTATCTCGCCCGGTGGGACGACCACCTGAAGGTCGAGATCGCCGGCTCGGTGCCGTGGCCCGAGACCCCAGAACCGCTCGTGAACGTCGAGGCGACGGCCGTCGCGACCGTCCTCGGGAAGGACTACTTCGTCTATGCCGAGCGGGCGCAGGGCAGTGACACCACCACCATCAACATGACCCGCCTGAAGGTCGGCAAGAACGGCACGATCAGCTTCGGCACGCAGTGGACGTCGGTCCCCTTCACGGCGCCCGAACCGCCGGGCGCGCGTCCCGCCTCGGGCCTCGACATCGACAACGAGGGCAATCTCTACATCTCCTCCGCCTACGATCCCGGCGACCTCGGTCCCTTCGACAGCGCCGTGTACCGCGCGGCCACGGTCGTCCCCGGCGGGGCCCTCGGCGCGGAGCTGCGTCCGGTCGAGCCGCCGCAGCAACTCGCCCGCAGCTCCGGACTCAAGGTCGAGGGCGTCGGCCTGGTCGACGGCTCCTTCCCGATCTTCATCAGCGACGACGACGAGGACTACGGCGGCCTGCTCCGCCAGCTGCGGGTGACGGATCCGGGCGACCGGTCCCGGACCGCGGACCGCAGGTGACCGGCGCTCCCCATCCGCACCCGGACCGGAGTTCACCGGCGCCCTTGCCCGGCCCCGCACCGGGGGCGGGAGCCGACCGGCGGCCGTCCTGATCCAGCCCCGCACCGGGGTCCCGCCTTGCACGGGGTCTTGTGCCGACGGGCGTTCCCGGTCCGGTCCTCCGCACCGGGCGGCCGGGGACGGCCACCTGCACGACCGCGGCCCCTGCCAGGCCGGATGCGTCAGCCTTGTACGCCGCGTCCGCCGGCCCTTGCCCCAGCGGCGGCCCCGGATCCGGCGGCGCCGGGCCGGGACCAGGGCCTACGGCCGGCCGGCCGTACCAGAGACGGGGCACCCGTCGAGGCGGTCGGTGCGCGCCGCGGGCGCGGCGGCATGACGACGAAGCGGGCGGCGCGCAGTTCCCCGGGAAGACGCCCCCGGCGGGGTTCCCCGCAGGACCGACAGGTACGAACCGGCGGGAGAGGACGGTATGAGCACACTTGAGCTCACGGTCCAGGCGACCATCGCCGTGGTCCTCCTCGTCGATCCGTTCACCCGGGCCATCTTCTTCCGCCTGATCACCGAGCACGAGCCCGAGCGGCGGCGCGAGTACGTCGTCCGGATCATGACCGTCGTCGGCATCACCCTGGGTGGCTCGGCTCTCGTCGGCCGGGAGCTGCTCGACCTCATCGGCATCAACCTCGGGGCCTTCGGGGTGGCCGGTGGACTGGTCCTGGGCCTCATGGGGTTCGAGATGCTCTTCGGCGGCCAGCAGCCCCGCGCGCAGGGTGGCGCCTCCGCCCACGAGGAACCGGCGCCGGAATCGGCCGAGACCTCGATCGTGGTGCCCTACGCCATCCCCTTCATGGCGGGCCCGGGCGCCATCACCACGGTGATCACCATCTCCTCCACCGGAAGCGGATGGTCCGGCCCGGTCGCCGCGCTCATCGCCGTGGGCATCGCCGTGGCCCTCATCCCGGTGGGGCACCTGATGCTGGTCAACCGTATGAACATGTCGCCTTCGACCGTGGCCATCATGACCCGCTTCGGGGGTCTCTTCGTCGCCACCATCGGCATCCAGCTCATGCTCGGCGGTATCAGCACGTACTTCGGCCTCACCTGAGCGCGCTCTGCTCCCTCACACCCGCGGTCGCCGGACGGCGTCCCGACTCCCCAAACCCGGTCACCTCGGCAGGCATGCGTCGACCCCGCCGCTCCCCCCGTTGTTGAACGCGGTGATGCGCTCCTCGGCGTCACCGTGGTCCTCGGACTCGGTCCACGGCGTCCTGTCGGCCAGGTCTGTCAGGGTCTGCGCCAGTTCCTCGGTGTCGCCGGTCTCGAACTGCAGTTCCTCGGAGCCGAACAGGGTGGCCCCGGCCAGGCAGTCCGCCTGGAGCTCTGGCGCCTCGGCGGTCAGGCCCGTGACGCGGTGCTGAACCGCGTGGCCCCATTCGTGTGCGATGACCAGGTAGACCATGGAGTCCCCCTTCGCGTAGCCCTCACGCATCAGTTGGGCATCCCAGGCGATGTAGTCCCCGGAAGGGCAGTAGAACGCGTTGTTCGGGACGGCAGGTCGGCCCCCACAGGTGGGCGCGTCGGGGGTGCCAGCCACGTACTCCCCGAAGACCGTCGGCGGTTCGTACGTTCCGGTGAAGTAGGTGTCCCAGCGTGATTGCCAGAAGTCGTTCACGACGGTCACGGCGTCCTTCGTCTCGGCCATCCATGCAACGTCGAGTTCCGACGGGGATCCCGGGGGGACGGCATCTTCGGTCGCGCTATCGGGAAGGGAGCCGCTGCCATCGGAAACGGCCTCGTCGGACGTCGGCATCTTGTGCACAGAAGCGTCGTCCGATGTGTTCCCGCCGCCTCCGCAACCGGCGGTGGCGGCGATCGTGAATGCGGCGAGTGCGGCGAACAGATGCGAGGATGCCTTCACTGACACTCCATCCGGGTCCGAGGTCGGGGTGGTCACCTCTCGAAGGCGTGGACAGGGGGGTGCGGCACCGTGCGCGTCATTCCCAGCTGACGACCTGGATTCTCACGTATTCCATCGAGGACTCGTCCGGGCCCACCCCCTTGATCGAGAAGACTCCGACACCCCCTTCGGTCGTGGCGAAGCAGTACGTGCCGACCGGCTGGTTCCCGTGCCACACATCGATCCACAGGTCCCCGTTCGAGGTGCCGGGGAGTCGCTCCTCGCACGTCGCGCGTTCGACGTCCTCGGCCTGCCCCGCCACCGCGAAGGCGCGGCCGCTGCTGACGATGACGGCCGGTGACACGGTCCAGCCGGTCACCAGATCGGCTCCCACCGGACCCAGCGCCGGCTTGTCGAGGTCGAGATCCAGGCCCAGGTCGGCGACGCTGTCCTGTCTCAGCGGGAGATCCACTACGCCCGTCCAGCGCACCGCGGCCGACACGGCGGTCGGGCCATGGGCCCCGCCGGCCGAACCACTGGCCTGCGGAGGGGGCGTGGACGGGGCGGTCGACGGTGGAGTGTCGGGCACGTGCGGCGTGACGGTTTCCTCGTCGTCGACTACACCGTGAGACGGATCATCGCCCGGCGAACCAGGTGCATGCGTGACGTTCACGAGCGCCAGGATGCCTGCGACGACGGCGGCCATGACAGGTCCCATCACGGTTGCCCGCGCCGGAGTCAGCCACCCGCCGGTCCTGCCCGGCGGAGTACCTCCCGAACCCGTTCCATCGCCTCCCCCTGCGGTACTCATACCTCTTGCTCCCCCCGCTTCCACGCATGATGTGCTTTTCACCCATGGGCTCATGCTCGGCAGCATTCTCTAGCAAGGCGGGGTGGTCCTGGCAACGGGATCTCAAGGAACTCAGCAGAAAATGGTCACCGGCCCGACCTCTCCCTTTATTGATTCGTTCACGACAATGCCGGTATGCCGAATGGTTTCTTCTGCCTCCCTGTCCGGACGGAGAGGCGACCAATGGCGGCGACTTCAGGGAGCGACCGCCGAAGGGGCCGACGAAGATCCGGGTTCTGTTTCTGCGCGTGCATGGTGGGATCGGACTGTCTCGTGGTGAAGAGGTGAATGACCGGGAGTTCACCCGGAGTCGCAGGCCATGGAAATCGAAGCAGATCCAGTTCCGGCCGAGGTGTGCGCGGCAGCCCTTCGGAGACCGACACGTCGGTCCGCCGTCACGGAGCACCGCCGTCGACCGCCCGCCCTCCGCCCCCGATGCGGGCGACCCCGGTGCCGCCCGGCGGTCCACGCGTCCCACCGCAACGCCTGCGAGGTCGGGCCGGACCGCTTTCGTGGTCCGGCCCGCTGGGCTGACAAGGATACGAGAATCGAACTCGTGAGGGGGTTGCCCCCAATGCGCTTTCCAACGGGTAACTGTCAATACCTGTGGATCGGCGGTTCTCAACTTCGAGATGATCTGAGCTGGGTCAGTCCTTCGACGGCCGAGAGCGCGCGATTGAGGGGCTCGGTGGAACCCGGTGATGTGACGAGGAGGAGTACCGGCACCTCGGGATACTCACCCTTGTAGAGATCGTCTTCGCCATCGTCCCCGGGAATGGAGTTCGGCTGGACATGGATGCGGGTGGTGTCGGCGAGGGTGGCGAGGAAGTAGACACCGAGGTAGTCGCTCTCGCGTTCGGTGAAGGCCACCGTGAGTCGGCCGGCGAGCAGGTCGGACAGTTCCCGGGCCGGGGGATGGCCCGTCCCAGGCCCCCCGTCTGCGTGTAGGCGTAGGCGAGCGGGCCGAGGTCACCGAGGCCGTCCGCGAGATGGAGCGGGCCCGGGACGCCAAGAAGCTCAGGAAGCCGGGCAGCAGCTGGACCGTCCAGAGCCGGCTTGAGCACTGGGTCGAGAACATCGCCGAGCCGTACGTCTCCGAGAACACGTATGACAGCTACGGGGTGGATGTTCGGGTTCACCTCGCCGCCGCCCCGGGCGCTCACCGGCTCGATCGGCCGGAGCCCGAGCATCTGGAGCGCTTCCACCGGAGGATGCAGGTGCAGGACTCCGGGAGTTCCGCCGCCGCGTGCCACGTTCACCGGACCATCCGGGTCGCCCTGGGTGAGGCGGTTCGACGCGGTCACGTCCCGACCAACGCGGCCGAGATCGCCAAGGCGCCGCGCCTGTGAGAGGAGAACATCGAGCCGTACACGATCGAAGAGCTGCGGGAGCCTGCCCTTGGAGGCGTCCAAGCTGCGCAACAGTGCGCGATGGGGCGTCGCCTCGCTCTCGGACTGCGGCAAGGGGAAGCGCTCGGGCTGCCCCGGAAGACGTCGACCTCGACGCGGGATACGTTCGCATCCGCAAGAAACAGCTGCGCCCCGGGTACGCGCGTGGCTGCGGTGTCGACCCGTGCGGTCGGAAGGCGGGCCACTGCCCCAGGCGGGAGCAGACCCGGCGCGAGCCGGACGGCGCACCATCGGCCTGCCCGATCCGCTGATCAAGATCCTGTGCCGGCACCGGGATCCCAGGAGCGGAAGCGGATCGCGGCCGGTGCCGACTGGGAGGGCAAGGGATACGTCTTCGCCTCGCCGACCGGCGGTCCCCTCGGTCCGAACGCCGACTTCCACGTCTGGGAGCGCCTGCTTCGGGAAGCCAGGTCCGACAACGTCGAAGGGCCCCACCGCGAACGGTGGGGCCCTTCGACATCGTGCCCGGTGAGGCACTGGCGGAGGATACGAGATTCGAACTCGTGAGGGGTTGCCCCCAACACGCTTTCCAAGCGTGCGCCCTAGGCCTCTAGGCGAATCCTCCGCCGGAAACATTACATGACCGAGGGGAGTGCTCGCGAACTCGTACCCCCCGGCCGGCATCGGGTACTGTGTGCGAAGCCCCTCACGCGGCGCTATCTGACTGAACTCCCCCAGGGCCGGAAGGCAGCAAGGGTAGGTCGGCTCTGGCGGGTGCGTGGGGGGCGCTTGCGTTGCCCGACGGATCGCACGCGCCGGTGTGGGCCCCGGCGGGTCGGGTTCGCTCCTGGCCGGGTTCGCCCGGGGTCCGCCGACCAGGCATGTCCGCGGAGTGCCGGGTGCGTTCCGCGGCGGGGCTCCGCGGGGCCGGGGTCGGCCCCCGTCCGCGGGTCCGCTCTGTCGGCGGGCGCCTATAACCTCGTAGGCGTGTCGTCTCTCGCGCTGTACCGCCGCTATCGCCCGGAGTCGTTCGCCGAGGTCATCGGGCAGGAGCATGTCACCGACCCGCTGCAGCAGGCGCTGCGGAACAACCGGGTCAATCACGCGTACCTGTTCAGCGGTCCGCGCGGCTGCGGCAAGACGACCAGCGCCCGCATCCTCGCCCGCTGCCTGAACTGCGAGCAGGGGCCCACGCCGACCCCCTGCGGGGAGTGCGAGTCCTGCCGGGACCTGGCCAGGAACGGACCGGGCTCCATCGACGTCATCGAGATCGACGCCGCGTCGCACGGTGGTGTGGACGACGCCCGTGACCTGCGCGAGAAGGCCTTCTTCGGGCCCGCACGCAGCCGGTACAAGATCTACATCATCGACGAGGCCCACATGGTCACGTCGGCCGGTTTCAACGCGCTGCTGAAGGTCGTCGAGGAGCCTCCGGAGCACCTGAAGTTCATCTTCGCGACCACCGAGCCGGAGAAGGTCATCGGCACCATCCGGTCGCGGACCCACCACTACCCGTTCCGGCTGGTCCCTCCGGGGACCCTCCGGGACTATCTCGCCGAGGTGTGTCAGAAGGAGGAGATCGCCGTCGAGGACGGCGTCCTGCCGCTCGTGGTGCGCGCCGGTGCCGGGTCCGTGCGTGACTCGATGTCCGTCATGGACCAGCTCCTCGCCGGCGCCGGTGAGGACGGTGTGACGTACGCCATGGCCACGGCCCTGCTCGGCTACACCGAGGGCTCCCTGCTCGACTCCGTCGTCGAGTCCTTCGTCTCCGGGGACGGCGCCGCCGCCTTCGAGGTCGTGGACCGCGTCATCGAGGGCGGCAACGACCCGCGGCGCTTCGTCGCCGACCTGCTGGAGCGGCTGCGGGACCTCGTCATCCTCGCGGCCGTGCCGGACGCCGCCGAGAAGGGGCTGATCGACGCCCCGGCCGACGTCGTCGAGCGCATGCAGGCCCAGGCCGGCTCCTTCGGCGCCGCAGAGCTGAGCCGCGCCGCCGACCTGGTCAACGAGGGCCTCACCGAGATGCGCGGCGCGACCTCGCCCCGCCTCCAGCTGGAGCTCATCTGCGCACGCGTGCTCCTCCCGGGGGCCTACGGCGACGAGCGCTCCGTCATGGCCCGCCTCGACCGGCTGGAGCGCGGCGTGAACTTCTCCGCGGGTGCCGGGCTGCCCGCCGCGGGGTACGTGCCCGGGCCCGAGGCCCACGGCGCGGGCGTCGCCGGCGCCGCTGCCGGCAGTGCACCGGTTCCGCCCGGTGGCGGCGTCGCCGCGGCCCGCGCTGCGGTGCGCGCCACCGGCACGGGCGCGGGCGCCCCGCCCGTCGGCCCGGGTGCCGGCGGTCCCCCCGGCGACGGCGGCCCCGCCGGGCCGGCCGGCGGTTCGGGAGGCCCCGCACCGGTGCCCTCCCCGGCTCCCGCACCGGGCACCCCCGCATCCGGCACTCCTGCGCCCGCCGCGCCGCCCGCGGCCGCGGAACCTCCGGCCGCCGCGTCGGCACCCCCGACCGCCGCCCCTGCCGCTCCGGCCCAGCCGGCCCCCGGCGCCTGGCCCACCGCGGCCCCCGCCGGCGGCGGGCGGCGGCCCGGCGGCTGGCCCACGGCAGCCCCCGCGGGCGGTGGCGCCCGCCCGGTTCCGGCACCCGCCCCCGGTGGCCCCGCCCGGCCCCCGGTGGCCCCCGCTCCGGCCGCCGCACCTCCCGCGGCCCAGCCGGTGTCCGCGCCGCCCGCCGGTGGCCTCGACCCCCGTGCCCTGTGGCCGAACATCCTGGAGGCGGTGAAGAACCGCCGCCGCTTCACCTGGATCCTGCTCAGCCAGAACGCCCAGGTGGCCGGCTTCGACGGCACCACCCTCCAGATCGGCTTCGTCAACGCCGGTGCCCGCGACAACTTCGCCGGCAGCGGCAGCGAGGACGTCCTGCGGCAGGCACTGGCAGAGCAGTTCAACGTCCACTGGAAGATCGAGGCGATCGTCGACCCCTCGGGCGGCACGTCCCCCGCGCCGACCGGCGGCCACGGCGGAGGCGGCGGCTACGGCGGCGCCCCTGCACCGGCTCCGGCGCGCCCGGCTGCCCCCGCCCCGGCGCCGTCACGGTCCGCGGGCCCGCCGACGTCAGCCCCGCAGGCTTCCGCGCCCGCCCCGGCGCCCCGGCCGTCGGCCCCCGAGCCGCCGCCCCCGGTCGCTCTCGAGGACGACATCCCCGAGGACGACGACCCCGACCTCAACGAGTCGGCCCTCTCCGGCCACGAGCTCATCGTGCGGGAGCTGGGAGCGACGGTGGTGGAGGAGTTCACCAACGAGTAGCCGCGGGCCGAGCACCTCCAGGGACCGAGCGGTCGAACAGCCCGGGAGCCGAGCGCCGAGCAGCCCGGCGCTCGGCGTCGGGCGCCACCGGCGGCGGGACGGAGAGCGGCAGAGCGCGGCGGGGCGGCGACGAGTGCGCTGCCCTCGGGTCTCGTGACGGTGAAAAGGGGCGCGGGCACGGCGTGGGGTCGTGCGTCGGCCGCCCTTCGGCCCGCCGATCGATGTCGACCCGCCCCGCCCGCACCGCCGGCCACCGAGGATCGTGCGGGCGGGGCACCGGGCCCGCCTTGGAGGAACGCACGACGTCTGCGGACCGCTCCCTTCGGAAGCCCACACCAACCCGCCCCGCCCGCTCCCGTTAGGCTGGCCCCGTGAACGTCCTCGTCATCGGCAGCGGCGCCCGCGAACACGCCCTGTGCCGCTCACTGTCCCTCGATCCCGCCGTGACCGCGCTGCACTGCGCACCCGGCAACGCCGGCATCGCCGAGGTCGCCGAGCTGCACCCGGTCGACGCCCTGGACGGCGCCGCCGTGGCCGCGCTCGCCGACGAGCTGGGCGCCGAGCTGGTCGTCGTGGGACCGGAGGCCCCGCTCGTCGCCGGTGTCGCCGACGCCGTGCGCGCCGCGGGCATCCCGGTGTTCGGCCCCTCCGGCGAGGCCGCGCAACTGGAAGGGTCCAAGGCGTTCGCCAAGGACGTGATGGCGGCGGCCGGTGTCCCGACCGCCCGCAGCTACGTCTGCACCACCGCCGAGGAGGCCGCCGAGGCCCTCGATGCCTTCGGCGCGCCGTACGTGGTCAAGGACGACGGTCTCGCGGCCGGCAAGGGCGTCGTCGTCACCTCCGACGTGGAGGCCGCCAAGGCGCATGCCGCCGCCTGCGAGCGCGTGGTGATCGAGGAGTACCTCGACGGCCCCGAGGTCTCCCTGTTCGCGGTCACCGACGGCGTGACGGTCCTGCCGCTCCAGCCGGCCCAGGACTTCAAGCGCGCCCTGGACGGCGACGCGGGCCCGAACACCGGTGGCATGGGCGCCTACTCGCCCCTCCCGTGGGCCGAACCCGAGCTGGTCGAGGAGGTGCTGCAGACCGTCCTGCAACCCACCGTCGACGAGCTGCGCCGCCGCGGCACCCCGTTCTCCGGTTTGCTCTACGCCGGCCTCGCCATCACCTCCCGCGGCATTCGGGTCATCGAGTTCAACGCCCGCTTCGGCGACCCCGAGACGCAGGTCGTCCTGGCCCGGCTGAAGACCCCGCTGGGCGGCGTGCTCAAGGCCGCGGCCACCGGCACCCTGGTCGACCTGGAGCCGCTGCGCTGGAGCGACGACGCGGCGGTCACCGTGGTCGTCGCCTCCCACAACTACCCCGGCACCCCGCGCACCGGCGACCCGATCACGGGCCTCGACGAGATCGCCGCGCAGGACGCCCCGCACGCCTATGTCCTGCACGCCGGGACCCGGCGCGACGGCGGGGCGGTCGTCAGCGCGGGCGGACGCGTCCTGTCGGTCACCGCGACCGGAGAGGACCTCACCCAGGCCCGTGACCGGGCGTACGCCGCGGTCGGCCGCATCCGCCTGGACGGCTCCCAGCACCGCACCGACATCGCGGCGAAGGCGGCGGCAGGCGCCTGACCGCCCCGGCCCCGCCGGACCGATGAACCCCGCAGGCCCCGGATCCGTCTCAGGATCCGGGGCCTCATCCTTGCCCTGCGTCATCCACCTCTGACCAAAGCCATTCCATCGGGTGACCGATGGCCCATCCGGCTGACGTGGGACGGGGCCCCAACTATGGTGCGGCGCAAGCGTTCCGGCACTTGGCCCACCGGCATTGCGATGTCACTGACGGGTGCCACAGTGGGGGAGTGAGCAACACCAGGACAGGCAGCATCAGGACAGCGGGGAGGGGGTGAGGTCCGGTCATGACCGGTATGGGTGTGGAAGCGGGTGCGCAGGCCGCGCGGTCCCGGGCACTGGCCGTGCTGCGCGTCCGCAGCCGGGCGGTGGCCGTGGCGCTGCTGCCCGCGGCAGCCGCCGTGATCCTGCTGGCCGGCGGCTCCACCGGGCACCTGACGGGCCCGGTGTGGGACGCCGCCCGCTGGGCCGTGTCCGCGGGTGCGCTGCTCGTGCTGCTGGCCGCCGGCGGTGTCGCCCTGGTCGTGGCGCGCGCCCGGCCCGCTGTCAGCCCGACCGTCCCGGTCAGCGAGGAGGCGGCCCCCGACCTGTACCGGATGGTCCGCGACCTCGCCGACCGGCTCGACGTCCCGGCGCCGTCCGCGATAGCGCTCACCCCGGACTGCGACAGCTGGCTGGAGGACCGCACCCATCCGCCGCACGATCCGCCGTCCCGGGCGGCTCAGGCGCCGCCGGCCCACGACGACGGCGGTGACCTCGCCTCCGTCGGCCGCGGCCACGTCCACCGCCGTACGGGCACCACGGTGCTCGTCATCGGCTCCCCGTTCCTGTGGTGGATGCGGGTGGGCGAGCTGCGCGCGGTCCTCGCCCCGGTCGTCGCCGGTACCGAGCCGTCCGCCCACCCCGACATAGCGGCGGCGCGCCGTTTCGTACGGGGCCTGGACGCCTCGGTGGCCGTGGCCGCGACGCCCGGCCGCTGCCTGCTGACCCGCCCGGTGTGCTCGGGGCTCGGCTGGACGGCCCGCCTGCTGCTGCGCAGTTGCCGGGAGCACGCGGTCGAGATGGAGCGCGGGGTCGCGGCGGCGGCCGCCGAGCGTGCACAGGCTGTGGACTTCGGCCTGCGGATCGTCGCCCAGGAGCAGGTCGGCCTGGCGTACGCGGGCTGGGACCGGCTCCTGACCCGGGTCGCGCTGCCCGCCTGGCGCATGGGCCGCTGGCCCGCCCGGCTGGACGCCGGGGTCGTGGCCGCCCTCACCGAGTTGTCCCGCCGGGACCGGCTGGCCGAGGGCTTCGCCTCCCGGCTCGGCGAGCGCCCCGCCTGCGATCTGCTGGAGGAGCCCGGCGCGATCGACGAGGCGACGTCGCTGCTGGCCGCGCGCCTCTTCCACGGCGGCCCCGCCGAGTCGGGCCCCGACTGGTCGCCGGTGGACTGGCAGGACTATCCGGAGGAGGTCGTCGACCGCAAGTGGCGCAGCGACGCCGCCCGCCTCCACCGCGTCCTGGACACCCTCGGAGTCCGCCGCACCACCGACCACGTCGCCTCCACGAACTCCGGTCCCACCCTCACCCGCGTCCTCGACCACCTGGCGGCCCCCGCTCCGACCGCACCGCGACCCGTTCCGCGCACCGGCCCCGGAGCCCGGGCCGCCGCAGTGGCCCCGGTCGCCGGGACCCCGGCCACCCGGGAGGGCTCCGCAACCGAGGCGTCGGCCCACGTGGAGGCGCCGGACGACACCCGGTCATCGGCCACCGGCGGCACGGCGGAGCCCGCCGGAGCCACGCCCGCTCCGGAGGGCAGCACCGCACCCGCCCCGGCCGCGCACGGCCCCGCCCCGGCGGACCGGGCCCCGGAGGGCTCGCAGCCCCTGTCCCCGGCTGCCGATCACCGGGCTGCCGAAGCCCCCTCCGCCGAAGCGCCGACCGCGGACGACCCGTGCCGGGACGTGCCCCACGACGACCTCCTGGAGCTGTTCGAGCCGCCCGCGGAGACGCCGGAGAACCCCCGTACCGCGGCTCTCGCCGAGGGCCTGGCCGCCGAGCTCGCCCGGGAGGAGGCCGCCGGGTCGTCCGCTCGTCGCAAGGGCGACGCGGAGAGCGTCGGGCAGGGGCCCGACACGGCGCTGTGGGACGACGGGGCGCTGCCCCTCTTCCCCCTCCAGCACCCGCGCACACCCCGCGAACTCCTCGCCGACCATGTGGCGGCGATGGTGTGCTGCGCCGCGATGGACACCGCCGGTGCCGCTCCGGGGCTGGACTGGCTCGACGGGCCGACGCTGCTGATCGACGGCGAACGCGCAGCCGACCTGAGCCCCAGAGTGCTCAGCCTGACGGAGGACGGCGACCCCGCGCCGCTGCGGGAGTGGCTGACGGCTGCGGGCATACGCCCCGAGAAGCCCGTGCGCCTCGTCTGACCCGATCTGCGGGCAGCCCACGCTCCGCATACCGGAGTACCACGTTCCACTTTTGGCCAATTCGCAACGACCAGTGACAGTCTGCGTGCGCAATGTGATGTGCTGGGATCGTTCGCGCACATGGCAAGGGCTCACGACATACGACACGGGGGCGAGGGAGGGAAGCGACCATGGGGTCCGAGCAGATCCGCCGCTGGGAGTCGGGAGCACTGGCGCACGCCGTGACGGACCCCTTCGGCCAAGGTCCCGTTCCCTGGCTGCGCGGCGGTGAGACGTACTTCGACGACACCGGCCACGTCGTCCCCTGGTACATGGACCCCGCCCCGGAGTCCGCCGCACCCGGCCCCGGTGCCCAGAGGGCCGGCTCGCGTGTCCCCGCTCCCCGCCGGGCGAGCACGGCGGGCGGAGCCGGTCTGCGGTCCGCCGACGACGTGCACCAGCAGATCAAGGGCTTCGTCTCCACCGGCGCGGTCGCGCCCGGTGAGGCCGTCGACTTCCACGTCACCGTGAACCCGCCCCAGGAGTTCACCGTCGACGTCTACCGCATCGGCCACTACGGTGGCGACGGCGCCGCCAAGATCACCACGAGTCCCCGGCTGTCCGGCATCGTCCAACCGCCGCCGCTCGCCGCCGACCGCACGGTCTCCTGCCACCACTGGTGGCTGTCGTGGCGGTTGCAGATCCCGTCGTACTGGAGCATCGGCGCCCACGTCGCCGTCCTGACCACCGCCGACGGCCGTCACCGCTCCCACATCCCCTTCACGATCCGCGACAACCGCTCGGCCGACCTGCTGCTCCTCCTGCCGGACATCACCTGGCAGGCGTACAACCTCTACCCGGAGGACGGCCGCACCGGCGCCAGCCTCTACCACGCCTGGGACGACTCCGGCCGACTGCTCGGCGAAGCCGACGCGGCCACGACGGTCTCCTTCGACCGGCCCTACGCGGGCGCGGGCCTGCCGCTGCACGTCGGCCACGCCTACGACTTCATCCGCTGGGCCGAGCGCTACGGCTACGACGTCGCCTACGCCGACGCCCGCGATCTGCACGGCGGTCAGGTCGACCCCACCCGCTACCGCGGCCTGGTCTTCCCCGGCCACGACGAGTACTGGTCCACGGCGATGCGCCGCGCCGTCGAGCGCGCCCGCGACCACGGCACCTCGCTGGTCTTCCTCTCCGCCAACACCCTGTACTGGCAGGTGGAACTCGCCCCCTCCCCGTCCGGTGCGCCGGACCGGCTGCTGATCTGCCGCAAGCGCAGGGGCCCCGGCAAGCCGGTGCTGTGGCGGGAGGTCGACCGCCCCGAGCAGCAGCTCGTCGGCATCCAGTACCTGGGCCGGGTCCCCGAGCCGCACCCCCTGATCGTGCGCAACGCCGGCCACTGGCTGTGGGACGCCACCGGCGCCCGCGAGGGCGACGCGCTGGACGGGCTGGTCGCCGGCGAGGCCGACCGCTACTTCCCGCGCGCCCCGCTCCCCGGGCACGACGAGCGCATCCTCCTCGCCCACTCCCCCTACACGGACGCCGAGGGCGCCCTCCGGCACCAGGAGACATCGCTCTACCGCGCCCCGTCCGGCGCCTGGGTGTTCGCATCCGGAACGTTCGCCTGGTCCCCGGCACTCGACCGGCCGGGCCACGTCGACGCCCGGGTGCAGCGCGCCACCGCCAATCTGCTCGACCGCATCTGCAAACGCGACTGAGCGGGTCGCCGCGGGGCCGCGGAGCGCCGGGGCCCCGCGGCGACCCGCCCACCCCCGGACCGGGGCCGGTGCTCGCCATACGGGACAATCGGAGGCATTGGCCCGCCCGAGTCCCACCATCACTTTGTACGAGCCCAGCGGGCACCCCTTTCATTCAGACCACGGGGAGGAACCGTGTCCGGATTCGTCGAAAAGCCCGAGCCGATCCAGGTGCCGGGTCTGGTGCATCTGCACACCGGCAAGGTGCGCGACCTGTACCAGAACGAGGCGGGTGACCTCGTCATGGTCGCCAGCGACCGCATCTCCGCCTACGACTGGGTGCTGCAGAGCGAGATCCCCGACAAGGGCCGTGTCCTGACCCAGCTGTCCCTCTGGTGGTTCGACCAGCTCGCCGACCTGGTCCCCAACCACGTCCTGAGCACCGACCTGCCCGCGGGCGCCCCCGCCGACTGGGCCGGCCGCACCCTGGTCTGCAAGTCGCTGAAGATGCTCCCGGTGGAGTGCGTGGCCCGCGGCTACCTCACGGGCTCGGGCCTCGTGGAGTACGACGAGTCCCGTACCGTCTGCGGCCTCGCCCTCCCCGAAGGACTCGTCGACGGCTCCGAGCTCCCCGCCCCGATCTTCACCCCGGCCACCAAGGCCGAGGTCGGCGAGCACGACGAGAACGTCTCCTACGAGGAGGTCGCCCGCCGGGTCGGCGCCGACACCGCCGCCCAACTGCGCCAGGCCACTCTCGCCGTCTACTCCCGCGCCCGCGACATCGCCCGCGACCGCGGCATCGTCCTCGCGGACACCAAGTTCGAGTTCGGTTTCGAGGGCGACCGGCTGATCCTGGCCGACGAGGTCCTCACCCCGGACTCCTCCCGCTTCTGGCCCGCCGACCAGTGGCAGCCGGGCCGCGCCCAGCCGTCGTACGACAAGCAGTTCGTCCGGGACTGGCTCACGTCCGCCGAGTCCGGCTGGGACCGCAAGAGCGAGCAGCCCCCGCCGGCGCTGCCCCAGCAGGTCGTCGAGCAGACCCGCGCCAAGTACATCGAGGCCTACGAGCGGCTGACGGGCACGGGCTGGTCGTAGCCCGGGACGCAACGCGAAAGGCCCCCGGGAAACCGGGGGCCTGACTGGAGCGGACGACGAGGCTCGAACTCGCGACCTCAACCTTGGCAAGGTTGCGCTCTACCAACTGAGCTACGTCCGCATTGCGCCGTGGCGCGAGAGCAACTATACCCAACCTCGCTCTCGTGCGAGACGCACCGCCGCATGCCGGTTCTCCGCGTCCAGCTTGGAGACGGCCGACGACAGGTAGTTCCGGACCGTCCCGGGCGACAGCGCGGCCCGCTCGGCGATCTCCGCCACCGGCGCTCCGTCGGCGGCGAGTTCCAGCACCTCCGCCTCCCGGGAGGTCAGCGGCGAGTCCCCGGCGGAGATCGCGTCCGCGGCCAACTCCGGGTCGACGTAGCGGTTTCCGGCGTGCACCGTGCGGATGATCTCCGCGAGCCGCTGTGCGCTGACCGTCTTCGGGACGAATCCCCGCACACCCGCCGCGAGCGCCCGCTTCAGATGCCCCGGCCGACCGTGGCTGGTCACGACCAGCACCCGGCACCCGGGCAGTTCGGCCCGCAGGGATGTGGCGACCTTCACACCGTCGGCGCCCGGCATCTGCAGATCGAGCACGGCGACGTCCGGCTCGTGCGCCCGCGCCATGGCCAGGGCCTCGGGCCCGCTCGCCGCCTCGGCGACCACCACCAGGTCGTCCTCCAGACCCAGCAGCGCGGCCAGCGCGCCCCGGATCAGGTGCTCGTCGTCCGCGAGCAGCAGCCGCACGGTCACGCGACCACCCCGGCACGCGCCAAGGGCACGTCCGCCACCAGCCGGAACGCCCCGCCGTCCAACGGCCCCGCCCTCAGCGTGCCGTCGACGGCCGCGAGCCGCTCCCGCAGCCCCGCCAGCCCCGAACCCCCGCCCTCACCGGAGGCCAGGCCCGCCCCGTCGTTCTCCACCGTCAGCACCGCACGTCCCTCTCTCACCTGCAGCCCCACCGTGCACCGCCGGGCGTCCCCGTGCCGCAGCACGTTGGTCGTCGCCTCGCGCACCACCCAGCCGAGCGCCGACTGCACCTCGCCGGGCAGCGCCTCGGCCGTGCCGCTGACCCGGCAGCTGATGCCGGCGGCCGTCAACACCCCCTGCGCGCCCGCCAGCTCCGCGCCCAGATCCGCCTCCCTGTACCCGCGCACGACGTCCCGCACCTCGCGCTGGGACTCCTGTGCGATCCGCTGCACCTCGACCATCTGCTCCACGGCCTCCGGGCGTCCGCGCCGCGCCAGTTGCACGGCGAGCTCGCTCTTGAGCGCGACGACCGCCAGGTTGCGGCCCAGCACGTCGTGCAGGTCCCGGCCGAACCGCAGCCGCTCCTCGGCGACCGCGAGCCGCGCCTCGACCTCACGGGCGCGCTCGGCCTCCCACAGCACCGACAGCGTCCAGGCGCCGCAGCGTGCGGCGAGCAGCGAGAACAGCACGCCGAACACCGCCAGGAGACCGATCAGCAGGACATCCGCCGCGTCGCCGCCGGTGACGGCGGAGACCGCCATGCAGACCCCGCCGAGCTCGGCGCCGCGCACCACGAACGCCCGCCGGGGCGTCACCAGCGCGTACATCAGGCCGTACGCCAGCAGGGCACCCCCCAGCATCAGCCGGCAGGCGTACGGGGCGGCGGACCCCGTCGCCCGGAGCAGCAGGACGAGAGTCACGGCCAGCCCCAGCAGCACGGTCGGCACCACCAGGCGGCGTCCGGGCAGCGGGCGGCGGCCCAGGTAGTGGTCGAGGGCGGGCAGGGTGAGCAGGTTGGCCCACACGCACTGCAACGCGCCCACCAGGAGCAGCAGCGCGCCCAGCGCGAGGGCGCCGACGTCGTGCCGCACGGCGCCGGCCAGCGGCAGCACCATCCAGCTGCCGAAGAACACCCACGTCGTGACGTACCAGGTGAGCAGGCTCTGCAGTTCCACCCGCTCGGCCTTGCTGCGCTCGCTCCAGTGGCGTCGCTGCCATCCCCGTATCAGGCCGAACACCGCTGCCCTCCCTCGTGTCCGCCCCGGCCGGTCAGCGCCGGGGCTCCCAGCGGAACCATCGCCGTACAGCCAACACCCCGGCGACGGTCCAGGCCAGCACGCCGATCAGCGCCGCCAGAGCCTCGCCCGCCGACAGGTTTCCGGTCCAGCCGCCCCGCAGCAGGGTGACCACCGAGGTGAGGGGCAGGACCCGGCACAACGCGGCGAGTCGGTCCGGCATCACCTCCAGCGGTACGACGAGTCCGGAGCCGATCAGCGAGAGCAGGACGAACGGCATCGTGGTGACCTGGGCGCTCTCGGTGCTGCGGCTGACGCCCGAGGTGACCGCGGCGAGGGCGGTGCACATCACCAGGCCCAGCAGATAGCCCACGACGGTGTACAGCGGGGCCCGGGGCGCATCGAGGTCGAGCAGGACGGCGCAGCCGACGGCCAGTACCGCGGACTGCACGAAGGCGGTCGCCACCGCGGGCATGGCGGAACCGGTGAGGATCTCCAGGTCCCGCAGTTCGCCGGTGCGCAGGCGTTTGAGAACGAGTTCCTCGCGGCGGGCGACGAAGACGCCGACGAGGGTGGTGTACACGGCGAACAGCAGCGACACGCCGAGTGCCGCGGGCAGGACGACCGTGCCGACGCTGAGTCCGGCTGCCGCCAGATCCATCTCCTTCGCCGCGGAGCGGGCGCTGAACGGCAGGACCAGCGGCACGAACATCGCCGCGAACAGAGTGCCCTTGCTCCGGCTCAGCAGGGTGAGCTCGGCCCGGGCGAGCGCCGCCATCCGGCCGGCCGGGGTGGTGAACGTACCGGCACTCATACCGCGACCGCCCTCTCCGTCTCGTGCCCCGTCGCCGTCGCCGTCGCCGCTTCCGCCGAGGCCGCGCGCGCGATGCCCAGGAACGCCTCCTCCAGCGATGCCGACCGCACATCGAGGCCGCGCAGTTCCACGCCGGCTCGTTCGGCCCACGCCAGGACCCCGGTCGCCGTCCGCTGCAGGGTGCGGGTGCGCAGCCGTACGACGGCGCCGTCCACCTCGTGCCCGGTCACTCCGAGCCCCGGCAGCGGGGGCAGGTCCCCCAGGACGTATCCGTCGGGCAGTTCGAAGGTGATCCGGGCCGGCTGGGCGGCGGTCACCTCGGCCGGGGTCCCGGCGGCGGCGATCCGTCCCTCGTGCAGGATGGCCAGCCGGTCGGCGAGACCCTCGGCCTCCTCCAGATAGTGGGTGGTCAGCAGGACGGTCGTCCCGCCGTCGCGCAGGGCCCGTACCAGCTCCCAGGTGTCCCGGCGCCCCTCGGCGTCCAGTCCGGTCGTCGGCTCGTCGAGGAACAGCACCTCCGGGTCGCCGAGCAGGGCGAGCGCCAGGTCCAGCCGCCGACGTTCCCCGCCGGACAGCTGCTTGACCCGTGCGCCGGTCTTCCCGGCCAGTCCGACGCGGGCCAGCACATCGGTCAGGGGCCGTGCGGCGCTGACGCACCCCGCCCACATCCGGGCGGTCTCCGTGACCGTCAGCTCGGACGGGAAACCACCCTCCTGCAGCATCACCCCGGTGCGGGGCCGCACGGCGGCCCGCTCGGTGCGGGGGTCGTGGCCGAGGACCCGCACTCGGCCGCCGGCGGGCGGTGCGAGCCCCTCCAGCACTTCCACGGTCGACGTCTTGCCTGCACCGTTGGTGCCCAGCAGTGCGAAGACCTCGCCGCGTTCCACGTGAAACGTGATGCCGCGCACCGCCTCGAACCCGCCCCCGTACACACGTCGGAGGCCGGAGACCTCGATCACGTGATCGTGTCCGTTCGTCTTCATGGCTCCAGCGTCCCGGCGGCGGGAGCCGGCCGGCAGTGCGTGCTGTCATCACCGGGCATGACAAATGTCAGAAGGCCGCGGAGGAGGCGGAGCTCTTGGACGGGGGAAGGCGGGGACACACCGCGGTGAAGGGAGCGGGCGGGGTGGTAGAGACACGAAAAGACCCCGGTCCTCAAGGACCGGGGTCTTGTTCCCGAGCGGACGACGAGGCTCGAACTCGCGACCTCAACCTTGGCAAGGTTGCGCTCTACCAACTGAGCTACGTCCGCATTGCGGCCGACCGGCTCCCACCGATCGGTGCGAACACCACCCTACCTGATCCACAACAGTGGTCGTGACGGTGATGCGGAGCGGGTGACAGGAATTGCACACTGCGCCTTCCCCCTGGAAGGGGGATGTTCTACTACTGAACTACACCCGCACGTCCTCCGTGGCCTGGACTCTTCGGCCCTGCCCGGCGGCGTGCTCCAGACATTAGCTGATCAGCAGGGGGGTAGCGCAAGTCGGTTGTCCCCAGGGCGGTCTGACGCACCCTGGGGGCCGGTGTGCGGAGTGCTCAACGGGCCGCGGCGAACGCCTCGTAGACCCTCTTGGGGATCCGGCCGCGCGCCGGGACGTCCATCTTGTTGGCCTGGGCCCAGGCCCGAACGGCCGCCGGGTCCGGGGCGACCTCCGTCTGTCGGTACGCCTTGCCCGACCTCGACCGCTTGCGGCCGGCCTCGACGTACGGCGCGAGGGCCGTGCGCAGATCCCGGGCATTGGTTTCGTTCAGGTCGATCTCGTACGACTTACCGTCGAGTCCGAAGGCGACCGTTTCCGCCGCTTCCGAGCCGTCGATGTCGTCAAAGAGCGTGACCACGACCTTCTGCGCCACGAATATCGGTCCCTTCGTACGGCACCTCGATACAGCCCATCTGCGATGACGTGCCGAGTATCGGTTATTGCCAATTCATTTGTACAGTGCGCGGCATTGGAAAGTGAAGCCCGACTAAAACTCCCCGCGTGTCCCTCGCGCAATAGGTAGCAGGGACCGATCCGGGATCTTTCCCGTAACTTTTCCCCACCGCACCCCCTCGATGCCGGATCGTGATGACAGTCACGTACCTTCCTACAACTCTACTCGCGTAGAAATTTTGTGCGGGTAGTCTGAAGGAACCTGCTCAGCACCACACACCGGGAGTGCCAGTGGCACGCGTCGTAGTCGACGTCATGCTCAAGCCGGAGATCCTCGACCCCCAGGGCCAGGCGGTCCAGCGTGCGCTGCCGCGTCTGGGTTTCGAAGGGATCTCGGACGTCCGCCAGGGAAAGCGATTCGAGCTGGAAGTCGAGGGTCCGGTCGACGAGGCCACCCTCGCCCGCATCCACGATCTTGCCGAATCCTTCCTCGCCAACACCGTGATCGAGAACTTCACCGTTCGGGTCGAGGAAGCCGCGGAGGCCGTGAAGTGACCGCTCGTATTGGCGTCGTCACTTTCCCGGGCAGTCTCGACGACCGGGACACCCAGCGCGCGATCCGCGTCGCGGGCGCCGAGCCCGTCGCCCTGTGGCACAAGGACAAGGACCTCAAGCAGGTCGACGCCGTGGTCCTGCCCGGTGGTTTCTCCTACGGCGACTATCTGCGCGCCGGCGCCATCTCCCGCTTCTCGCCGGTGATGGAGTCCGTCATCGAGCAGGCGAGGGCCGGTCTGCCGGTGCTCGGCATCTGCAACGGCTTCCAGATCCTCACCGAGGCCCACCTGCTCCCCGGCGGGATGCTCGGCAACGACCACCTGCACTTCATCTGCCGCGACCAGAAGCTGCGGGTGGAGAACGCGGACACCGCCTGGACCAGCGACTACGAGCAGGGCCAGGAGATCCACATCCCGCTCAAGAACATGGACGGCCGCTACGTGGCCGACCGGTACACGCTGGACAAGCTGGAGGCCGAGGGCCTGGTGGCGTTCCGCTACCTCGCCCACGGCGAAGCCGACGACGGATACGGCAACCCGAACGGCTCGCTCAACGACATCGCCGGCATCACCAACGAGGCCGGCAACGTCGTGGGCCTGATGCCGCACCCGGAGCACGCCGTGGAGCCGCTGATCGGCACCGGCCGCACCGACGGACTGCCCTTCTTCACTTCGATCCTCAAGAAGCTGGTCAACGCATGAGCCGGACGCCTCTGGACACGGTCGAGCACGCGACCGCGACCCCCGACGTCGAGCTGCCCTGGGCCGAACTGGGCCTGAAGAAGGACGAGTACGAGCGGGTCGTGGAGATCCTCGGCCGCCGGCCCACCGGTGCCGAGCTCGCCATGTACTCGGTCATGTGGTCCGAGCACTGCTCGTACAAGTCCTCCAAGGTCCACCTCCGCCAGTTCGGCGAGAAGGCCCCCGAGAACGACGCCCTGCTCGTCGGCATCGGCGAGAACGCCGGCGTCGTCGACGTCGGCCAGGGCTACGCGGTCACCTTCAAGGTGGAGTCGCACAACCACCCGTCGTACGTGGAGCCCTACCAGGGCGCGGCCACCGGCGTCGGCGGCATCGTCCGCGACATCATCGCCATGGGCGCCCGCCCGGTCGCGGTCGTCGACCCGCTGCGCTTCGGCGCCGCCGACCACCCCGACACCAAGCGGGTGCTCCCCGGCGTCGTCGCCGGCATCGGCGGCTACGGCAACTGCCTGGGCCTGCCCAACATCGGTGGCGAGGTCGTCTTCGACCCCTGCTACCAGGGCAACCCGCTGGTCAACGCCGGCTGCATCGGCGTGATGCGGCACGAGGACATCCACCTCGCCAAGGCGTCCGGCGCGGGCAACAAGGTCATCCTGTACGGCGCCCGGACCGGCGGCGACGGCATCGGCGGCGCCTCGATCCTGGCCTCGGAGACCTTCGACGACGCCAAGCCGTCCAAGCGTCCCGCCGTCCAGGTCGGCGACCCCTTCCAGGAGAAGCTCCTCATCGAGTGCACCCTGGAGGCGTTCCGGGAGAAGCTCGTCGTCGGCATCCAGGACCTGGGCGCGGCGGGCCTGTCCTGCGCGACCAGCGAGCTGGCCTCCAACGGCTCCGGCGGCATGCGCGTCACGCTGGACGACGTACCGCTGCGCGACTCCACGCTCTCGCCGGAGGAGATCCTCATGAGCGAGTCGCAGGAGCGCATGTGCGCCGTCGTGGAGCCGGAGAAGGTCGACCGCTTCCTGGAGATCTGCGAGAAGTGGGACGTCATCGCCACCGTCATCGGTGAGGTGACGGACGGCGACCGCCTGGAGATCTTCTGGCACGGCGGCAAGATCGTCGACGTCGACCCGCGCACGGTCGCGCACGAGGGCCCGACCTACGAACGCCCCTACGCCCGCCCCGAGTGGCAGGACGCCCTCCAGGCCGACGACGCGGGCAAGCTGCCGCGGCCGCAGACCGCCGACGAGCTCAGGGACCAGGTCCTCAAGCTGGTCGCGTCGCCCAATCAGGCCTCCAAGAAGTGGATCACGTCCCAGTACGACCACTTCGTGCAGGGCAACACGGTCCTCGCCCAGCCCGAGGACTCCGGCATGATCCGCATCGACGAGGAGACCGGCCTCGGCGTCGCCCTCGCCACCGACGGCAACGGCCGGTACACCAAGCTCGACCCCTACACGGGCGCCCAGCTGGCCCTCGCCGAGGCCTACCGGAACGTGGCGACGACCGGCGCCAAGCCGCTCGCCGTCTCCGACTGCCTCAACTTCGGCTCGCCCGAGGACCCCGCGGTCATGTGGCAGTTCGCGGAGGCCGTGCGCGGCCTGGCCGACGGCTGCCGGCGGCTGGGCACGCCGGTGACCGGCGGCAACGTCTCCCTGTACAACCAGACGGGCGAGGCCGCCATCCACCCGACCCCGGTCGTCGCGGTCCTCGGCGTCATCGACGACGTGGCCCGCCGCACGCCGGTCGCCTTCCAGGAGGAGGGCCAGCTGCTCTACCTCCTCGGCGACACGCGTGAGGAGTTCGGCGGCTCGGCCTGGTCGCAGGTCGTCCACGACCACCTCGGCGGCCTGCCGCCCAAGGTCGACCTGGAGCGTGAGCGGCTCCTGGCCGAGATCCTGATCGCCGCCTCCCGCGACGGCATGATCGACTCCGCGCACGACCTGTCGGACGGCGGTCTGATCCAGGCGGTCGTGGAGTCCGCGCTGCTGGGCGGCAAGGGCGCGCGTCTGGTCGTCCCGGACGGGCTCGACGCGTTCACCTTCCTGTTCTCCGAGTCCGCGGGCCGAGCCGTCGTCGCCGTGCCGCGCTCGGAGGAGGTCCGCTTCAACGACATGTGCGGCGCGCGCGGCCTGCCGGCCACCCGCATCGGCGTCGTGGACGGCGACGCGGTCGAGCTCCAGGGCGAGTTCGCGCTGCCGCTGGCGCAGCTGCGCACCGCGCACGACGAGACGATCCCGGCGCTCCTCGCGTAGGTCCCCTCGGCCGTACGACGGCGAAGGCCCCGCCCCGACTCCAGCACCCGAGAAACGCGTGAGCCGGGGCGGGGCCTTCGCGCGTGAGCGGGGCGGGCCGACGATGCGGTGCCCTGCGCGAGGGGCCGGTCGGCCCTCCGGCAGGTGGTTCCCCCGTCCGGCGGAACGCCTACGCTTCGGGGATGCCGCCCGCGAAGAAGCGCTCTCGCACCTACGACCCCGCCAGGACGCGAACCGCCGTCCTCGCCCAGTTCGGCCATGTGCGGGACGCGGTGCGCCGCCTCACCGCGGAGCAGCTCGCGCTGCCCACCCGGCTCGGGGACTGGACCGTGCGGGACCTCGCGGCGCATGTGGCCGCGGCGGTGGAGTCGGTCAGCCGGAACATCGACCGCGAGGAGCCGGCCAAGCCGGAACTCACGCTCCTCCAATGGCCCCTCGCGACCGCGTCCCGCGCCGCCGGCATCGCCGAGGACACCCGGCGCCTTGCCGCGGACAACCCCGACCTCGACGCCCTGTACGCCCGCACCGGGGAGCGCATCCGGCAAAGGCTCGCGGACACCCCCGGCAGCCGCCTCCTCGCCACCCGCACCGGCGCCATGACGCTCGACGACTACGTGGTCACCCGGACCGTCGAGCTCATCACCCACACGGACGACCTGAATGCCGCCGTCCCCGGCCTCGGCGTCCCCCACGACCGGCAGGCCCTCGCCGCCTGCACCCGCCTGCTCGCCGACACGCTCGCCGCGAAGGCCCCCGGCGGTGCCACGGAGGTGCGTGTGCCGCCGTACGCCGTCGTGCAGTGCGTCGAGGGCCCCCGGCACACCCGGGGCACTCCGCCGAGCGTCGTCGAGACCGACCCGCTCACCTGGATCCGGCTGGCCACCGGGCGGGTGACCTGGGCGGACGCCCTCACCGACGCCAAGGTCAGCGCGAGCGGCGAGCGGGCCGACCTGGGCGCGCTCCTGCCGCTGCTCTCCTGACCGGCGGACCCCCGACGATGTGCGACGCCTCACTCGTGCACGCGGTGAGGAGGGGGCCGTCCACCCGGTACCAGGGTCCTGACCAGGGGAAACAGAACGAAGATCCACTGTGGCCGGGTATCCCCAATTCGGACCAGTGGACGACCTCGCCTACACTCGGTCTCGTGCCACGTGGTGACGGTCTCCTCAATCACGATCTGCTCCCCGGCGAGAAGGGCCCCCAGGACGCTTGCGGCGTCTTCGGTGTCTGGGCTCCCGGCGAAGAGGTCGCCAAGCTCACGTACTTCGGGCTCTACGCCCTCCAGCATCGGGGTCAGGAATCCGCGGGAATCGCGGTCAGCAACGGCTCCCAGATCCTCGTCTTCAAGGACATGGGCCTCGTCTCCCAGGTCTTCGACGAAACCTCCCTCGGTTCGCTCCAGGGTCACATCGCGGTCGGACACGCCCGCTACTCGACCACCGGCGCGTCCGTCTGGGAGAACGCCCAGCCGACGTTCCGTGCCACCGCGCACGGCTCCATCGCGCTCGGCCACAACGGCAACCTGGTCAACACGGCCCAGCTGGCCGAGATGGTCGCGGAGCTGCCGAACGACAACAACAGCCGCTCCGGCCGGGTCGCGGCCACCAACGACACCGACCTGGTCACCGCCCTGCTCGCGGGCCAGGCCGACGAGGACGGCAAGCCGCTGACCGTCGAGCAGGCCGCCGGCGCGGTCCTGCCGAAGGTCCGGGGCGCCTTCAGCCTCGTCTTCATGGACGAGCACACCCTGTACGCCGCCCGCGACCCGCAGGGCATCCGCCCGCTGGTCCTCGGCCGCCTGGAGCGCGGCTGGGTGGTCGCCTCCGAGTCCGCCGCGCTCGACATCGTGGGCGCCAGCTTCGTCCGCGAGATCGAGCCGGGCGAGTTCATCGCGATCGACGAGAACGGCCTGCGCAGCTCTCGCTTCGCGGAAGCAAAGCCCAAGGGCTGTGTCTTCGAGTACGTGTACCTCGCCCGCCCGGACACCGACATCGCCGGCCGGAACGTGTACCTCTCCCGCGTGGAGATGGGGCGCCGCCTGGCGAAGGAGGCCCCGGTCGAGGCCGATCTCGTCATACCGACTCCCGAGTCCGGAACCCCGGCCGCCATCGGCTACGCCGAGGCCTCCGGCATCCCGTTCGGCGCCGGTCTGGTCAAGAACGCCTACGTCGGCCGCACGTTCATCCAGCCCTCGCAGACCATCCGCCAGATCGGCATCCGGCTGAAGCTGAACCCGCTGAAGGAAGTCATCAAGGGCAAGCGCCTGGTCGTCGTCGACGACTCGATCGTGCGCGGCAACACGCAGCGCGCCCTGGTCCGCATGCTCCGCGAGGCCGGCGCCGCCGAGGTCCACATCCGGATCTCCTCGCCGCCGGTGAAGTGGCCCTGCTTCTTCGGCATCGACTTCGCCACCCGCGCCGAGCTCATCGCCAACGGCATGACCATCGAGGAGATCGGCACCTCGCTCGGCGCCGACTCCCTGGCGTACATCTCCATCGACGGCATGATCGAGGCGACCACCATCGCCAAGCCGAACCTGTGTCGCGCCTGCTTCGACGGCGAGTACCCGATGGAACTGCCCGACCCGGAGCTCCTCGGCAAGCAGCTGCTGGAGACCGAGCTGGCCGCCGGCACGGCGGCCCCGGCCGCGGTCGACGCCATCCGTCGTCCGTAAGCCCCGTAGAAACCAACCCGAAAGATCCCAGGCAATGTCTGAGACTGCTGTTCCCGGTGCTTCCTACGCGGCTGCCGGCGTCGACATCGAGGCGGGCGACCGCGCGGTCGAGCTGATGAAGGAGTGGGTGAAGAAGACGCAGCGCCCCGAGGTCCTCGGCGGCCTCGGCGGTTTCGCCGGCCTCTTCGACGCCTCCGCCCTCAAGCGCTTCGAGCGGCCCCTGCTCGCCTCCGCCACGGACGGCGTCGGCACCAAGGTCGACGTCGCGCGCCAGATGGGTGTCTACGACACCATCGGCCACGACCTGGTCGCCATGGTCATGGACGACATCGTGGTGTGCGGCGCCGAGCCGCTGTTCATGACCGACTACATCTGCGTCGGCAAGGTCCACCCCGAGCGGGTCGCCGCCATCGTCAAGGGCATCGCGGAGGGCTGCGTCCTGGCCGGCTGCGCCCTGGTGGGCGGCGAGACGGCCGAGCACCCGGGCCTGCTGGGCGAGGACGACTTCGACGTCGCCGGCGCCGGTACGGGCGTCGTGGAGGCCGACCGGCTGCTCGGCGCGGAGCGCATCCGCACGGGGGACGCCGTCATCGCCATGGGGTCGTCCGGGCTTCACTCGAACGGGTACTCCCTCGTCCGTCACGTGCTGCTGGACCAGGCCGGGATGGCCCTGGACGCACAGGTCGACGACCTGGGCCGCGCCCTCGGCGAGGAGCTGCTGGAGCCGACGAAGATCTACTCCCTGGACTGTCTGGCCCTGATCCGCACCACGGACGTCCACGCCTTCTCCCACATCACCGGTGGCGGTCTGGCGGCCAACCTCGCCCGGGTCGTCCCGGACGGACTGCACGCCGTGGTCGACCGCTCCACGTGGACCCCGGGCCCGGTGTTCGACCTCGTCGGCCGCACCGGTCACGTCGAGCGCCTGGAGCTGGAGAAGACCCTCAACATGGGCGTCGGCATGATGGCGGTCGTGCCCGAGGGTTCGGTGGACGTGGCGCTGGCCACTCTCGCGGACCGCGGTGTGGACGCGTGGGTGGCCGGTGAGATCACCGAACGCGGCGAGCACACGACGGGCGCCGAGCTGGTGGGCGACTACGCGTGATCCTCGGTGGCGGGGGCCCGCGGTCGCGGCCCCGGCCCCGCACATCGTGTCGCGACCCGGAGACGGCAGCACGAAACCCGGTCCGGTGCAAGACCGGACCGGGTCGTACTCGGCTAAGCCACTTCGGGCATCAAGCACCGCGACGTTGTCGTGAGGAGTCCTCGTCCTCGTCGGCGTCGTCGTCCTCGTAGAGGTCGGCGTACCGCGAGTACAGGTCGTCATCGTCGTGCTCATCGTCCTCGAATCGGTCACCGTTCGGCGACTGGTTCGACGTCGATGCGCCCAGCTCCTCGGCCAGGCGTGAGAGATCCGTCCCACCGCTGTTGTACTTCAGCTGGCGGGCGACCTTCGTCTGCTTGGCCTTGGCCCGGCCGCGCCCCATGGCTCGACCCCCTCAACGACGGGGCTCGACGGCCCCAGGTTGACACGCGTTCATGATCCACAACGGTCTCTCCATGGAGAGCCCGTCCGTAGGGCTTCCACGGTACCTGAGCCCGCGCCCATACGGTACGTCGCCCGCAGCAGCCGCGTGTGCACAGGACCTGCCAGGCGCCCTGTCCTTCCTGGTCAGTGGCGATTTTAACCACTTCTCGGCGGACGACCCGCCGGTCGAAGTGAGAGTTCTCTCCAAGCATCGACCGGCAGGTACCGCCGAAACCCGGCCGCTGTGTCCGCGGAGGGATCAGAACGCGCGGGCGGCGCCGGCGTCGTGCATCCGCTGCTCGGCGATCCGGTCCGCCGCGGCGGCCGGCGGAATGCCGTCTTCCTTCGCACGTGCGAATATGGCGAGCGTGGTGTCGTAGATCTTCGCGGCCTTCGCCCTGCACCGCTCGAAGTCGAAACCGTGGAGCTCGTCGGCGACCTGGATGACGCCGCCCGCGTTCACCACATAGTCCGGCGCGTAGAGGATCCCGCGGTCTGCGAGGTCCTTCTCCACACCCGGATGGGCGAGTTGGTTGTTCGCGGCACCGCAGACCACGCGCGCGGTCAGCACCGGCACCGTGTCGTCGTCCAGCGCTCCGCCGAGCGCGCAGGGGGCGTAGATGTCCAGGCCCTCCACCCGGATCAGCGCGCCGGTGTCGGCCACGGCGCTCACGCCCTCGGGGTGGCGGTCGAGGATCCGGCGCACGGCGTCCTCGCGCACGTCGGTGACGACGACCTCGGCGCCCTCCGCCCGCAGGTGCTCCACCAGGTGGTGGCCGACCTTGCCGACGCCGGCGATGCCGACCCTGCGGCCGCGCAGCGAGGGGTCGCCCCACAGGTGCTGCGCCGAGGCGCGCATGCCCTGGTAGACGCCGAAGGCGGTGAGCACGGAGGAGTCGCCCGCGCCGCCGTTCTCGGGGGAGCGCCCGGTCGTCCAGCGGCACTCGCGCGCCACGACGTCCATGTCGGCGACGTACGTGCCGACGTCGCAGGCGGTGACGTACCGGCCGCCGAGGGAGGCCACCATGCGCCCGTAGGCGAGGAGCAGTTCCTCGGTCTTGTCCTGCTCCGGATCACCGATGATCACGGCCTTGCCGCCGCCGTGGTCGAGTCCGGCCATGGCGTTCTTGTACGACATCCCGCGCGCCAGGTTGAGGGCGTCGGCGACGGCCTGGGCCTCGGTCGCGTACGGGTAGAAGCGCGTACCGCCGAGCGCGGGGCCCAGGGCGGTGGAGTGGATGGCGATGACGGCCTTCAGGCCGCTCGCGCGATCCTGGCAGAGCACGACTTGCTCATGGCCTCCCTGGTCCGAGTGGAACAGGGTGTGCAGGACATCAGCAGGTGCGCCGGTTACGTCGGTCACGGTGGTGACTCCTGAGTAAGTAGCGGCAGGTGGGGAGAGGCCCCCGTGCGGGTGGCGGGTGCCGTGGCATGAGAGTAGACCTTGCCGGGCCCGCCGTCGGGGCAGTGGCGAGGATCACCCACGGGTGGGGGACACCCGTGCGACGATTTGCACAGTTTTCCTGCCCGTTCGTGAGTGGATCCGGCAGTTTTCCCCGGCCGCGGGCGGGGGAAGGAGCAGGCGTGCCCAAGGTGTCCTCGGTGATCGTGCCCTACACGACGTATCTGCGCGTGTACGAGCCGCTGGCCGCCTTCCCCGAGCCGGAGCGCAGCCACTGGGCGCGCTACGCCCGTCGCGGCGACCTGCCGACGTACCAGGACGAGCTGCGCCGCTCGCTCGCCGACCTGCTGCCCACCCCGCCGGTGCCGGTACCGGTGCACGAGAGCGGGGACGCCTTCGTCCTGGAGTCCGACGGGGTGCTGTGCGTGTGCCCGTGGCGCACTCGGCTGCGCGGCTGGCAGGCGATGGAGGAACTGGCGGAGGAGCTTCCGGCGCCGGTGCTGGACGCCGTACTGCCGGAGGTGGTGCGCCGTCAGGCCGCGCAGGACTACGAGCGCTGGTTGACCCGCAACCCCGATGCGCGCCCGTGGATCCGTACGGGGACCTGGCAGGTGCCGCTGAGCTGGTTCGTGCTCGTCTCCGACGAGGAGCGGCGCTTCGACGAGGGCTCGGCCGAGATCCCCCCGATGTTGCGCTACCGCACCCCGATGGTGCAGGCCCGGCGCCGGGTGGCGCGGGCGCTGCGGACGCTGAAGGCGGCCGTCGACGAGGGGCCGATGATCGAGGGCCTGGTCGACGTCGGGCGCTGGCTCGAGGAGTTCCATCCGCGCTCGGTCGTGGAGTTGGACTACGGCGGCCTGGTGCACGTCCTGGACGCGGGGGCGTTGGAGGACGACCGTTCGGCGGCGGACGTGGCCGAGGGGATCGAGGCGCTGCGGCGCGGTGACGGGGTGGCGGCCGGCGAGGCGTACGGCCGGCTCGTGGAGCGGTGGCGGTCGGTGCGGGACCTGCGGTCGGCGAACTGAGTCCGGCGCGGGTGGGTTTGGTGTGACGCGGGTCACGGCCGACGCGGGCCGGGGCGGCGTACGGTCTACGGCACTCCGTCGGGCTGATGGGGCGTAGATCCCGATCCGGGCGTTTGTGTCAAGCGTGACAGACCGCACGTTCAGGCACCTTGCATCTCTTGCCCCCCCTCGTGCCAAAATAGGACAAGGAGTCCGGGGAGGACTCTGTCCGCCCAACTGTGCACCAGTCTGGGCGGATTCTCCGCATTACACGCTTTGGGGGGTCTGGTGACTCCTGATCGCCCTGTGACTGATCGTCACAGTGGCGTGACTGTCCGCTATGGCATGGTCCATCGGCTTCCGTCGCTGATGAACACCTGGGAGGGCAATTCCATCGGTTTGGCCGACGCGGCTGGACAGATGGTGTAGTTGTAGTGCCGAGGACAAGCCGTTCGTCCTATAACCGACTCGACTCGCGTCCGCCATTTCGGGCAACGCGGGTCAAGGTGCAGAATTTAGAGGAAAGAACCGAGAAGGTTCGGTTCTCCCGAGGAGGCCGCTCATGACCGCTCGCACCCCTGAAGCCGAGCCGCTGCTGACCCCGGCTGAGGTCGCCAGCATGTTCCGCGTCGACCCCAAGACGGTCACGCGGTGGGCGAAGGCCGGGAAGCTCACGTCGATCCGCACGCTCGGCGGGCACCGCCGCTACCGCGAGGCCGAGGTCCGCGCACTGCTCGCGGGCATTCCGCAGCAGCGCAGCGAGGCCTGAACAACTGAATAGCCGGGCCGACGGCGGGTCCCCCAATCCGCAACAACGCCCGAAACCACAGCTCCAAGCGACGCGGGGACTGCCCCAACAGACCCCACGCCCGCTCAGAGACACAGGGTGCGTCGTCGATCGCGCTGGACTCCGCCGGGTCCAGCGCGATCTTTTTTGTGCGCCCGAGGTGGCTGCCGGGGCCGCTCTGTGAGCGGGCTTGTCGGAGCCTGGGGAAGCCTGGGGGAGCGGTGCAATTGCACATATTAAATCGACCGCTTGTAGGGACCGGGTAAGAACCCCTAATCCGAAAACTCATGTGGTGACACCCGTCACACACCGGACTGCTTGTTGCGCTCGGGTGCCGTGCACTACAGGAGGCGCACGGTCCAGCGTGCCACGCCCGCAGCCCGTTCGGGCCCGGCAACGGTCACGCGCCGGCGGGACCTTCGTCCCCCGTCTCGGGGATCGGCTCCTGCGGCGCCCGCGGAGGCGCGTCCATCGCCAGCCGCAGGATGTGGTGGCAGACCGGGCAGCGACGGGTCAGATGCCCGTAGGACGACGCGGCCGACAGGTGCGCGCGGAGCAGCGCCCGCGTCTCGTGCCTGACCGATGCCGCCATACGCCACCTCCGGCGGGCCCACGGAGAGCGGGCCCTGCTTCTGGGGTACTGGGCGAATGTGACTCCGTCAAGACGCCCTGGGCCGCCAGGGCGACATCGAGCCCGACACGCAAGAGCCCGGGTCTTTCGACCCGGGCTCTCTTCGATGCGGTCCTGACGGGATTTGAACCCGCGGCCTCCACCTTGACAGGGTGGCGAGCACTCCAAACTGCTCCACAGGACCAGATGTCGCCGCACTCGCACGAACGAATCCGCTTGATCCGGTCCTGCGCTGTGCTGCGAGAAGGACTGTACAGGAGGGTGAGCCCACTGGTCGAACTCACCCTCCGTGTGCGCCCGATCACGGAGCGACGGCGTCGATCGCCTTCACGATCCGCTTGTCCGAGACGGGGTACGCCGTGCCCAGCGCGTGCGCGAAATAGCTGACCCGGAGCTCCTCGATCATCCAGCGGATGTCCAGGACCGCGGCCGGGACGGGCCGGCCCTGCGGCATCTGCTCCAGCAGCCAGGCGTACTCGTCCTGCATCTCGTGGACCTTCTCCATGCGGGTGGTGTCCCGCTGGACGTTGGCCGGCATCTGCTGCAGGCGCCGGTCCGCGGCCACCAGGTAGCGCATCAGGTCCGGCAGCCGGCGCAGTCCCGCCTGCGTCACGAACCCGGGCCTCACCAGGCCGTCCAGCTGCTTGCGCACATCGGTCAGGTTCGCCAGGAGCGCCGGGCTGCGGACGCCCTTGAGGCGGCGCTCACAGGCCTGCCAGGCGGCGAGGACCTGCTGCACCTGGCCGACCGTGCGCACGGTCGTGTCGACGATCTCGGCCCGCACCTTGTCGAACAGCTTGCGGTACGACTCCTCGTCCCACGCCGGTCCGCCGAAGTCGGCGATCAGCCGGTCCGCCGCCGCCATGGCGCAGTCGTCGAACAGGGCCTGGATCGACCCGTGCGGATTCGCCGACAGGGCGAGCTTCTGTGCGTTGGTCAGCTTTTCGGATGCGAACTTCGCCGGGTTGACCGGAATGTTGCGCAGGATCAGCCGGCGCGTGCCCCGCCACATCGCCTCGGCCTGCTCGGCCTCGGTGTCGAAGAGCCGCACGGAGACCGTGTCCCCGTCGTCGACGAGCGCCGGGTACGCCCGCACCGGCTGGCCGGCGCGGCGGGTCTCGAAGACGCGGGTCAGCGCGCCGATCGTCCAGTCCGTGAGCCCCCGCCGCTCCAGGGACTCGCCGCCCTCCCGGGAGGCGGTCGCGGCCGCCGCCTGGGACAGCGCCTTGCGCGCCTTCGGCTTCAGCCGGAGCTTCAGCGCCTGGAGGTCCTTGTCCTCGGCCAGCTTGCGCCGCCGCTCGTCCACGATCCGGAAGGTGATCCGCAGATGGTCGGGGACCTTGCCCCAGTCGAAGTCGTCCGCCTCGAAGGGCACGCCGACCATGCGCTTCAGCTCACGGGCCATGGTCGTGGCGAGGGGCTCCCCGAGGGGCGTGGCCCGGTCGAGGAACGCCTTGGCGTAGTTCGGCGCGGGCACGTAGTTGCGGCGGATCGGCTTGGGCAGGGAGCGGATCAACTCGGTGACCAGTTCCTCCCGCAGGCCCGGGATCTGCCAGTCGAAGTTCTCGTCCGTCACCTGGTTGAGCACCTGGAGCGGGATGTGCACCGTCACGCCGTCCGCGTCCGCGCCGGGCTCGAACTGGTAGGTCACGCGGAACTTCAGCTGCCCCTGACGCCAGGAGTCCGGATAGTCGGCCTTGGTGACGGCCTCCGCGGACTCCCGGATGAGCATCTCCCGCTCGAAGTCGAGGAAGTCGGGCTGCTCGTGCCGCTTTCGCTTCCACCAGGAGTCGAAGTGGGCGCCGGAGACGACGTGTTCGGGCACCCGCTGCTCGTAGAAGTCGAACAGCGTCTCGTCGTCGACGACGATGTCCCGGCGCCGCGCCCGGTGCTCCAGTTCCTCGACCTCGCTGAGGAGCCGGCGGTTGTCGGCGAAGAACTTGTGGTGGGTGCGCCAGTCGCCCTCGACGAGCGCGTTGCGGATGAACAGCTCGCGCGAGAGCTCCGGGTCGATCCGGCCGTAGTTGACCTTGCGCTGGGCGACGATCGGGACGCCGTACAGGGTGACCTTCTCGTACGCCATCACCGCGGCCTGGTCCTTCTCCCAGTGCGGCTCGGAGTACGTCCGCCTGACCAGGTGCTGGGCGAGCGGCTCGACCCACTCCGGCTCGATCTTCGCGTTGACGCGGGCCCACAGGCGGGACGTCTCGACGAGTTCGGCCGACATCACGAACCGGGGCTGCTTGCGGAACAGCGCCGAGCCGGGGAACACCGCGAACTTGGCGTTGCGGGCGCCCAGGTACTCGTTCTTGTTGCCGTCCTTGACGTCCTTCATCCCGACGTGGGAGAGCAGGCCGGCCAGCAGGGAGACGTGGATGCGGTCGGCGGGGGCGTCGTTCTCGTCGAGGTGGATGCCCATCTGCTTGGCGACCGTGCGCAGCTGGCTGTAGATGTCCTGCCATTCACGGATCCGCAGGAAGTTCAGGAACTCCTGCTTGCACATGCGCCGGAAGGACGACGAGCCGCGTTCCTTCTGCTGCTCGCGCAGGTAGCGCCACAGGTGGAGATAGGCGAGGAAGTCGCTGGTCTCGTCCTTGAAACGGGCGTGCTGCTGGTCGGCCTGGGTCTGCTTGTCGGCGGGGCGTTCGCGCGGGTCCTGGATGGACAGCGCCGCGGCTATGACCATGACCTCGCGGACGCAGCCGTTGCGGTCGGCCTCCAGGACCATGCGGGCCAGCCGCGGGTCGACGGGCAGCTGCGCCAGCTTGCGGCCGGTGTCCGTGAGCCGCTTGCGCGGGTCCTTCTGCGCCGGGTCGAGCGCGCCGAGCTCCTGGAGGAGCTGGACGCCGTCGCGGATGTTGCGGTGGTCCGGCGGGTCGATGAAGGGGAACTTCTCGATCTCGCCCAGGCCGGCCGCGGTCATCTGCAGGATGACGGAGGCCAGGTTGGTGCGGAGGATCTCGGCGTCGGTGAACTCCGGCCGGGCGAGGAAGTCGTCCTCGCTGTACAGCCGGATGCAGATGCCGTCCGAGGTCCGGCCGCAGCGGCCCTTGCGCTGATTGGCGCTGGCCTGCGAGACCGCCTCGATGGGCAGCCGCTGCACCTTGGTGCGGTGGCTGTAGCGCGAGATGCGGGCGAAGCCGGGGTCGATCACGTACTTGATGCCGGGCACCGTCAGCGAAGTCTCGGCGACGTTCGTCGCCAGAACGATCCTGCGCCCGGTGTGCGGCTGGAAGACACGGTGCTGCTCGGCGTGCGAGAGGCGCGCGTACAGCGGGAGGACCTCGGTGAACCGGTACTGCTTCCTGTTGAGGGCGTCCGCGGTGTCCCGGATCTCACGCTCGCCGGAGAGGAAGACGAGGATGTCCCCCGGTCCCTCGCCCATCAGCTCTTCCACGGCGTCGGTGACGGCCGTGATCTGGTCCCGGTCGGCGTCCTCGGAGTCCTCTTCGAGCAGGGGCCGGTAGCGCACCTCCACGGGGTACGTCCGCCCGCTCACCTCGATGATCGGCGCGTCACCGAAGTGCCGGGAGAAGCGCTCGGGGTCGATGGTGGCGGAGGTGATGACGACCTTGAGGTCGGGTCGGCGCGGAAGCAGCTGGGCGAGGTAGCCGAGCAGGAAGTCGATGTTGAGGGACCGCTCGTGGGCCTCGTCGATGATGATCGTGTCGTAGGCGCGCAGCTCGCGGTCGGTCTGGATCTCGGCGAGCAGGATGCCGTCCGTCATCAGCTTGACGAAGGTGGCGTCCTGGTCGACCTGGTCGGTGAAGCGCACCTTCCAGCCGACGGCCTCGCCGAGGGGTGTCGAAAGTTCCTCGGCGACGCGCTCGGCCACGGTGCGGGCGGCGATCCGGCGGGGCTGGGTGTGCCCGATCATGCCGCGGACGCCCCGGCCGAGCTCCATGCAGATCTTGGGGATCTGCGTCGTCTTGCCCGAACCGGTCTCACCGGCCACGATCACCACTTGATGATCGCGGACGGCCTCCGCGATCAGGTCCTTCTTCTGGCTGACGGGCAGCTGCTCGGGGTAGGTGACCGCGGGCACACGGGTGCGCCGGGCGGTCATCCGCTCCTCGGCCCTCGCGACCTCCGCCTCGATCTCGGCGAGGACGGCGGCGCGGGCCTCCGGCTTGCGGATCTTTCGCGCGCCTTCGAGCCTGCGCCCGAGCCGGTGCGCATCGCGCAGCGACAGCTCGGTCAGGCGGGGGGCGAGGGCGCCGAGGGCGGGGGCAGGGTGCGTAGACATACGCGGTCCAGGATCTCATCCCGGAGAAAAACGTGGCGAACGCTTTTGCCGGGACCCCTCCGGCCCACCTCCGGTGCCCGCCGTCCCCCTCCGGCCGACCTCCGTTCCCTGCCGGAGGCGGCCGGGAGCTGTCGGACGCCCCAGGGTCCCGACGGCGCGCGGGGTGGAGCCCAGGTGGTGCGCGGACGGCCGTTGCCGGCGCCGTGCGCGAGGCCGGGCGCGGCGCCCGGCCGGGGCGGTGCGGTGATCGGGGCGGGAGGACGGCGGGTGCGGCCGCCGCGGCGCCTGCCCGGGGCCAGTGCCGTTCCGAGCGGGACGAGGAAAACCCCCTCCGGGAGACTCGGAGGGGGTTCGGCCCTGGTCAGGCGGGGCGGCGTGCGGTCACGGGTGGTGGGTGGGGCACTCGCCCGGGTGAGGCCCCACCCACCACCGCCCGGCTTCTGTCCTGGTGCCGGGGGGAGCGGGTCGGTCAGTGGCGGTTGCCGTGGTGGCCGTGGTGGCCGTGGTGGTGGCCCCACGCGGCGTCGTCGACGAAGCGGCCGTGGTTGTTGCGCAGGGTCGCGGTGTCGCGGTGGTTGTCCCAGACGTAGGTGCGGCGGTTCTGGAACAGGTGGGTGCGGCTGTCGTGGCCGGTGCCGGTGTGGACGCGGACGGTGGTGCGGGCGGCCAGGCGGTAGTGGTGGAAGGTGTAGGTGCGGCCGTCCTCGTTCTTGAGGGTCCAGTTGTTGAGGTTGACGGCCCGGCGGGTGCTGTTGGTGATGTCCACCCACTCCTTGTTCAGCGAGCGGTTGGAGCGGTTGTCGCGTCCGGGGGGGTCGGCCTGTACGGCGCTGATGTAGACGTCCGGGTGGTGGCCGTGGCCATGGTGGTGGTCGGCGGCCGAGGCCGGCAGGGCCACGGCGCCCAGGGCAGCGGCTGTCACGGTGGCGACGGCGGTCATGCGACGCACGGAAGCGGAAACGGTCACGAGGATCCCCTCAAGGAGTCCAAGGCACCTCCGAACTGGCCTGCGGACGTCAGGAACGCCGCAGTTCAGTGGTGGTGCGTGGTGCTGGTGGCGGCCGACTGGCCGCGCACTCACACAGTGCAGGCCGTGCGCCCGGTACGGACGGAAGACGTGCCTGGCATTACAGATCCGGCATATTTCCATGACTCTCCGCTGTAACGGCCATGTATGTCCTGAACTGTCGATATTGATCGTTTGTCGGTGGTTCTGCCGCTCCGCTCCGGGCCCGTCCGTCCGTCGGCACGGGCTCGCTGCCCGGCGGCCAGGGGCGCCGTCACCCGAAAGTGAGTAACAGCCGCCGGGCGCTCGCGTGCGGACTGGTCCGTCCCGGCCGTGACTCCGCGAGGACGCGTCCGGCGGTGCGCCGGTCGCAGCGACGTCGGGGCGGCCGTGAAGGTCTCCGCGCCCACCGACCCGGACGAGCAGCGGAAGGCACACGGGAAGCCGGGCGACACGCTCTCCTGGGAGCCGCCGGCGTACCGGTTGGTGCCGGCGGAATGGGAACGGCCCCGTCGAAGATGCTTCGACGGGGCCGTATGCCCTGGTCAGGGCGGTGGTGGCTGGGGCCGGGGTCGAACCGGCGACCTTCCGCTTTTCAGGCGGACGCTCGTACCAACTGAGCTACCCAGCCACGAGGTCTACGAGAGGCCTCAGCGGTCCTGACGGGATTTGAACCCGCGGCCTCCACCTTGACAGGGTGGCGAGCACTCCAAACTGCTCCACAGGACCAAGCTGTTGTGTACGACAGTGTCGCACACGGTGTTGCGTGCCCCCAACGGGATTCGAACCCGTGCTACCGCCTTGAAAGGGCGGCGTCCTAGGCCGCTAGACGATGAGGGCTATCGGCCCGCCTGGGCGCTTCGCAGCGCCTCGGGGACGTGAGAAGCATATGGGATGGCGGGAGGTATCGCCAAAACGGTTTACGGAGCCGCCGCGGACGGGGTGCGCGGCGAGGCCGCCGAAGGGGGCGGGGAGGCGCCGGGCGAGGTACGGGGCGAGGTGCCGGGCGACGGGGTGGCGCCCGGTTGGTTCTCCTCCACCAGATGACGGCTGACCTCGGCCGTCGCCAGTCCCAGCCCGCCCAGCCGGATCTCGTCCCAGGCCTGGAGGCGCCGGGTGTCCCGGTCGAGGTAGAGGATCGACGCCTCGATGGGGTCGGGGTACTTGTCCTCCACCGCGCGCAGCCCGCTGCCGCCGGTCGAGCCCTCCACACGCAGCCGGGTGCCGTACTTCATGACCTTCATCTGCTCGTGGTGGATGTGGCCCGCCAGGGCCAGCGGGACGTCGCCGTCGGTCTGCCGGGCGGCCACCGGCTCGTGCGCGACGGCGATGTCCACCGGTGTGCCGGCGGCCTTCTGCTCGCGCAGGGCCGAGGCCAGCCGGGCGCCCGCCAGCTCGTTCGCCGCGTCGCCGCCGGGCACCTTCGAGCGGTCCGGAGTGAACTGCGGGTCGCCGATGCCCGCGAAGCGCACCCCGGCGATCGTCACCGCGCGCCCGTCGTCCAGGACGTGCACGTTCTTCAGGTGCTCCAGGTAGCGCTGGGTGAGGCGCGAGTCGTGGTTGCCGCGGACCCAGACGTACGGCGCGCCCAGGTCCTCGACGGGGTCGAGGAAGCCGTTCTCGGCGGCCGTGCCGTGGTCCATCGTGTCGCCGGAGTCGACGATCACGTTCACGTCGTACTGCTCCACCAGCGAGGCGATGATCTTCCAGCCGGCCGGGTTGAGGTGGATGTCGGAGACGTGCAGGACGCGGACGGTCGTCGGGTCCGGCCGGTAGGCGGGGAGGGTGGAGGTGACGTCGTACAGCTTGGTCACGTTGGTGACCAGGCGGGCCAGCTCCTGCTGGTAGACGTCGAACTCGGTGACGATGCTGCGCGCGTCGCCGACCAGTGAGGGCGCCGACGTCAGCAGACCGGAGAAGCGGGGCTCCAGCACGGACTTGGGCTGCCAGGTGGCGTACGCCGTCGCGCCGGACGCCGCCAGCAGCATCAGCGCCATGCCCCCGGCGGCCAGGGCGCGGCGCGGGCGGCGGTAGACGGCGAGGCCGAGCGCGGTGGCGCCGGAGACGACGGCCACACAGGAACGCAGCGCCAGGTCGGCCGCGCCGCGCTCGACGTCCCGGGTGACCTCCTGCTGGAGCCCGGAGAGGCGTTCGGGGTGGTCCACCAGGGCCTGGGCGCGGACCGGGTCCAACTGGTCGACGTTGACGTCGAGGCGGACCGGCGCGATGTGGCTGCGCAGCTGCAGGGCGCCCAGCGGCGACACGTTGATCTTCGTTCCGCCGGTGAGGGAGGGGCGCAGGGTCATCGTGGTGTCCATGGGGCCGACCGGCACCCGGACGTTGCCGACGATCAGCAGCCCCAGCCAGCCGCCCAGCAGGACCACGGCGACCAGTCCGGCGGCACGGGCGGCCGGGTGCGGCTGGGGGGTGAGCGTCGGGGCCGGTGCGGCGCGGTGCCGTCGGCGGGGGCGGCGTGCCCGGCGGACGAGGGACTCGGGGACGTGGACGATCCGGTTCAGGGCGTTCCGGGCTGCGGCGAGGACGCTGGCCATTGGGCCCGTATGCCCAGGCGCGCGCACCGTCATGCGCGCCGGTGCCGGGAGCCGGGTGCCGGCGGCCGTGGGGTGCCGGGCGCGGGGGTCGCGCGCGTGCCGACTGCCGGCGGCCCTCCGCGCGGCCGTGACGCCGGACGGGCGACGTGCCGGACAATGGCCGTGTGCTGGAGATGACGCGCGAGGAGTTCGAGGAACTGGTCGCCGAGGCGCTCGACCGGATTCCGCCGGAGCTGACGCGACTCATGGACAACGTCGCGGTGTTCGTCGAGGACGAACCGCCCGCCGACGATCCCGAGTTGCTCGGGCTGTACGAGGGGACTCCGCTCACCGACCGGGGCGAGTGGTACGCGGGCGTGCTGCCGGACCGGATCACCGTCTACCGGGGGCCGACTCTGCGGATGTGCGAGACCCGGGAGGACGTGGTCGCCGAGACCGAGGTCACCGTCGTGCACGAGATCGCCCACCACTTCGGGATCGACGACGCCCGGCTGCACGCCCTGGGGTACGGCTGACGCGGCGGCGGGCGGGCCGCGCGGGCGGGCCCGCGTGCCGATGGCGCGGATGGCCGGGGCGCGTGTCCTCCCGCAGGCGGGGGGAGTTGGGCACGTCGACTCTGACTCACCCCGGAGGTGGCTTCCGTGCGCCCCTTGTACGTACCCGTCCGCCTGGCCGCCGCAGTCATGGCGGTCGCCGCTGCCGCCGGCTGCATGAGTGTGGGGGAAGGCGACGGCAGCCAGGCCCGGCCTTCGCAGTCGGCCGGGCAGCGCGGCGGTGAGGAACCCGACGGCAGGCCCGCGGCGGTGCCGGGCGGTGCGGGCGGTGTGGTGGGCCGGAGCGGTTACACGCACGAGGTGGAGAGTCCCGGTGCGGACGCCGAGGCCGGCGAGTCCGCCTCCCCCTCCGTCACGTCGGCGCCGCAGCCCAGCGCCAGCACGAGCGCGAGCGCGTCCGCCGCGCCGCGGCCCGACCGCTCCCCGAAGCCGGACGTGCCCTCGCCGGCCGGACCACGGCCGACCCCGACCAGGACCACGCCGTCCCCGGAGCCGCCGCCCCCGCCGTCCCCGGAGCCGCCGGCGCCCTCGGACCCGCCGCCCGCCGAGCCGTCGTCGTCGGCGCACGAGGAGACCTTGCCGCAGCTGGCACAGCGCGAGCCGGCTCCCGTGGCGGGGGCTCCGGCGTAGCGGCCGGACCCCGCATCGACGCCGAGGTCGGAGGGCCGGTTTGCGTTCCGGGGCAGGGGGTGCGTATGGTGGTAGATCGTTTGATCCCATTTGCCCGGCGCCATCGCAGAGCGCGCCGTGTGGCGCGTACTCTCCCTTGCCGTGGCGGACCGCATTGAGGCGGTCGTAATGCGAACACGGAGTTGACGGGCGCGTGCCGACGAGACTCCGGAAGGTTTCGCATTCGCATGTCCATTTCCAGCACTGATCACGCCGTCGTGCCCGAGGCCACCGAGGCCGAGGAAGCCACCGCGGCGGCCGTCGAGGAGACCGCCGAGGCCGGGCGCGAGGAGACCCCCGAGGTCACCTTCGCCGACCTCGGTCTCCCCGAGGGCGTCGTGCGCAAGCTCGCGCAGAACGGCGTGACGGTCCCCTTCCCGATCCAGGCCGCGACCATCCCGGACGCCCTGGCCGGCAAGGACATCCTCGGCCGTGGCCGCACCGGCTCCGGCAAGACCCTCTCCTTCGGTCTGCCCACGCTGGCCCGGCTGGCCGGCGGCAGCACCCGCAAGCACAAGCCTCGCGCGGTCATCCTCACCCCCACCCGTGAGCTCGCGATGCAGGTCGCGGACGCCCTCCAGCCCTACGGCGACCAGCTCGGCCTGAAGATGAAGGTCGTGTGCGGCGGCACCTCCATGGGCAACCAGATCTACGCCCTGGAGCGCGGCGTGGACGTCCTGGTCGCCACCCCGGGCCGGCTCCGCGACATCATCAACCGCGGCGCCTGCTCCCTGCAGGACGTGGAGGTCGCCGTCCTGGACGAGGCCGACCAGATGTCCGACCTGGGCTTCCTGCCCGAGGTGACGGAGCTGCTGGACCAGGTGCCGGCGGGCGGTCAGCGCATGCTGTTCTCCGCGACGATGGAGAACGAGATCAAGACCCTCGTCGACCGGTACCTCAACGACCCGGTCAGCCACGAGGTGGACGCCGCCCAGGGCGCGGTGACGACCATGTCGCACCACATCCTCGTCGTGAAGCCCAAGGACAAGGCCCCGGTCACGGCCGCGATCGCCTCCCGCAAGGGCCGCACCATCATCTTCGTCCGCACCCAGCTCGGTGCCGACCGCGTCGCCGAGCAGCTGCGCGACGCCGGCGTGACGGCCGACGCGCTGCACGGCGGCATGACGCAGGGCGCCCGCACCCGGACCCTCGCGGACTTCAAGGACGGGTACGTCAACGTGCTCGTCGCCACCGACGTCGCCGCCCGCGGCATCCACGTCGACGGCATCGACCTCGTCCTGAACGTCGACCCGGCCGGCGATCACAAGGACTACCTGCACCGTGCGGGCCGTACGGCGCGTGCGGGCCGGACCGGCACCGTCGTGTCGCTGTCCCTGCCGCACCAGCGCCGCCAGATCTTCCGCCTCATGGAGGACGCCGGCGTCGACGCCGCGCGCCACATCATCCAGGGCGGTGCCGCCTTCGACCCGGAGGTCGCCGAGATCACCGGCGCCCGCTCGATGACCGAGGTGCAGGCCGAGTCCGCGGGCAACGCCGCCGCGCAGGCCGAGCGCGAGGTCGCCCAGCTCAACAAGCAGCTCGACCGCGCCCAGCGCCGTGCCACCGAGCTGCGCGAGGAGGCCGACCGGCTCGTCGCCCGGGTCGCCCGTGAGCGTGGGGAGGACCCGGCCGCCGCCGTCGCCGAGGCCGCCCTGGCCGCGGCCGAGGCCGCCACCGGGGCGTCGGTGCCGGAGCAGCCTGCCGCCCAGGACGTGGACCGGGCGGAGCGCGCCGAGCGTACGCCGGCCGCGGCGCCGTACGAGCGCCGCGAGCGCGACGAGCGCCGCCCGTTCAACCGGGACCGGGACCGTGGCTTCGACCGCGGCGGCGACCGGGGTGGTGACCGGGGCGGCTTCCGCCGGGACCGGGAGCGTGGCTTCGAGCGCCGTGACGACCGCGGTGGTGACCGTGGTGGCCGTTCCTTCGAGCGCCGCGACGACCGCGGCGGCGACCGCCGTCCGTTCGACCGCGACCGCTCCTTCGACCGTCGGGACGACCGCGGTGGTGACCGTGGTGGCCGTTCCTTCGAGCGCCGCGACGACCGCGGCGGCGACCGGGGTGGTGACCGGGGCGGCTTCCGCCGGGACCGGGAGCGTGGCTTCGAGCGCCGTGACGACCGCGGTGGTGACCGTGGTGGCCGTTCCTTCGAGCGCCGTGACGACCGCGGTGGCGACCGGGGCGGCTTCCGCCGGGACGACCGCGGTGGGCACCGCGGCAGCGACCGCCCGTTCAACCGGGACCGCCGCGACGACCGCCCCGGGTTCCGCTCGGGCGGCCACGAGCGCCCCTACGGCCGCCGCGACGACCACCGCACCGGCGGTTCGCACGGCCGCCGCGAGGACAAGCCGCGCTGGAAGCGCAACGGCTGACCCGGCCGGCGGACCCCGACGGCACCTGAACGGCACAGCGCCGCGCCCTGCCCGGGGCGCGGCGCTGTGCCGTTTCCGCACCCCGCGCGGTCGCCCTCCGGCTGGACGGTGGTCTCCCGCCCGTCGGCGCCTCCACCGCGTCCGTGGTGGGCCGCACCGGACCGCGGCCGTCGGGCCGCGCCACGACCCGCTGCCGCCCGGCGGCCCGACGGCGTGAGGAAGGCCACCGAGCGGCTCCACGGGCCGGCTCCGCCCGACGGCTCCGGAGCACCTGGCACCGGTTCAGGGAACGGCAGCCATGGGCGAGTACGGCGGGCGCGTCGGGGCACGCCGGGGCGCGCCGGGCGTGCGAACCGGCTGATCCCCGACACTTACGGCGCCTTCGCACCCCGGTCGGGGCCGTGTCACCGATACCCGATCGGCGACGCGGCCACGTCCGGCTATGCTCGGGGAGGCGACATCGCCTGGGCCCTTAGCTCAATTGGCAGAGCAGTGGACTTTTAATCCATTGGTTGTGGGTTCGAGTCCCACAGGGCCTACGACTCAGCCCCAGCTCAGAGTGCATCTGGACTGGGGCTGACGGCACTTTCGGGGCGTGGGTGATCGTGAGCTCAGTCGAAGCTCAACCGAAGTGCGGACGATCAAGATATGGAGCGGCCCCGGCCGGTTGACTCTGCAGTTGCCGGCCGGGGCCGCTCTCGTGTCGGTCGGGCCCGTTCCTCAACGATGAGCGGGCCAGGGCCCGTAGCGCGGGCGGCCCGCCCCCTGATCTGCCGTCAGGCGGGCCGCTCGCCTCTCCCACGCCTACGGCCTCGCCCGATGACCAGCGCAGGGAGCGTGAGACGGCCGTCCCCTACGGGGGCAGGGACGGCCGCCGGTCTCTACCGGCCGTATGGGCCGCTGGAGTACGTCTGCCGCGGGACCGGCACACACCGCTGGGCGTGGACGTGGACCGTCGTGCCGGCGCCGCTCGCACTGTGGTGGTCCACCGCTACGTACTCCTGCCCCGGTCGGACCGGCTTGTCGCAGCGCACGCAGATCTTCACCGGGGCCGCCAGCATCAGCCGCGTCCACGCCATCCCGGTCTCGCACTGGCCGACGTCGTCCACGCACTGCTCGCACGTCGCCACGTGCTCCTGGAGGCCACGGTTCGCGGCCCGCCGGGCCTGCTCCCGCCCATCGACGGGAGGGCTATCCGATGCGGCGCGAGCCTGCGTAACCTCTGCCATGTCGACTCCATCCAGTCGGCCACACCCCGGGAGGTCTGCGGCCTCGCCGGGGCTCTGTCGTCCCTGCCGACGCTACGAACTGCGGCACTGTCCCGACTACGAAGTTGCACCGAATTACAGGCAAATCGAAGCTCCTGGCCATGGCCGACATGCGCTCTTGACCGTGTGATCCACGAGCACCACCGTGGTGTAAATCGCTGCAACCGACTAGCGCGGGAGGCCAGCCATCATGAACATTCACTTCGTCGGGATCGACCCCGAGACGGACGAGGACGGATGCCCCACAGTCTGGGTGGACACCAGCACAGCCGATCTGCTGATCCAGAGCTACCAGGCCGACAACGAGACAACGGCGACCTGCGACGCACTGTCCCCGGCCCGGGCGCCGATCCCGCCCGGTGAGACCGTCATCAGGGTCCCGGCCCGCATGATCCCCATCATCAGGAAGGCGTGCGATGAGCTCGATCCCGGAGTTCGCTGAACTCCTCGCCGACACCAACCAGTCGGCCGTCCACCTGGAGATGCGAGACGCCTACTACAGCAACCCCCGCTTCGAGGCATGGCAGAACGGCGAGCGCATCGACTGGGACGACCGCCCTTTCTGGTGGCGGCCCTTCCACCAGGACATCGCGGACGCCGTCGCCCGCGGCGTATCGGTGCGCCGCGCCCGGGTCGTGTCCGAGCCGGTGACCGACTACATCCGCTGGGAGCACTACCAGACCCGCGCCAACGTGGAGGCCGGCGAACAGGTCCGTTGGCTGCCCCGGCACCGAGCGTGGGACCTGCTCCTGCCCGGCGCCGATCTGTGGATCTTCGACGGGCGCCTGATGCGCGTCCACCACTTCTCCGGCGCGGGCGAGTGGATCAGCAAAGAACTGTGCGACGACCCTGCCGTCGTCGACCGGCACGCCGCTGCGTTCGAACAGGTCTGGGAGCGAGCCGTCCCGCACGACCAGTACGAGGTCAAGTAGCAGACGATGTCCACCTTCCCCACGTCCAGCGTGCAGGAAGCGCGCGCAGCTCTCGCGGCCCGGCTACGGGAGCTGCGCCTGGACGCGGGCATCACCAGCAAGGAAGTCGCGCGCCTGGCGGGTTGGTCCGTCGCCAAGTCCTCCAGGGTCGAGAACGCCGTCACCGTTCCGGCCGACGCGGACATCCGGGCATGGTGCGCGGCATGCGGCGCCGACGACCAAGCGGACGACCTGATTGCGGCCAACCGGCAAGCCGACGCGATGTACCTGCACTGGAAGCGGCTCCAGCGCACGGGCATGAAGCAGCTGGCGGAGACGTCCGCGAAGCTGTACGAGCGCACCCGCCTGTTCCGCGTGTACGCCTCGCACGTCATGCCCGGCTACCTCCAGACGCCCGGCTACGCGACAGCCCTCATGGGCACGATCGCCGGGTTCCGCGGCACGCCGGACGACGTTGCAGAGGCAGTCGAGGTCCGCATGCGGCGCGCTCGGGTCATCCACGAAGGTGACCATCGGTTCGCGACGCTCATCGAGGAGGACGTCCTCCACCACCGGATCGGCGACCAGGACGTGATGGCGAGCCAACTCGGCAACCTCATCGCTGCAATGGCTCTGCCGTCCATGTCTCTGGGCATCATTCCGGCTACAGCCGTCAGGCAGGGTGCGATGTGGCCGCTCGAACAGTTCACGGTCTTCGACGATGCGCGGATCCACGTGGAGCTGCTCGCCGCGAAGGTGACCGTCACCGCGCCAAGCGAACTGGACATCTACCTGCGGGCGTTCGCCAGGCTTGCGGAGCTTGCCGTATACGGTGCTGAGGCACGGGCCCTGATCCTGAAGGCCATCGAGACCCTGCACTGAGCCCAGGAACGACGAAGAGCCCCCTCCCGCCCGTAGGCGAGAGGGGTCCGTGGTCAGTGGGCAATCAGCTCGTACAGGCCGATGCCGATCGCCGCCAGGCTGGTCAGCGCGGCGATCGACGGCAGCGGCCAGCGCCCCCGCTCCAACGCGTCCAGGCGCCGCTCGTGGTCGTCCAGCTTCTTGTCCGTCTGGTCGCCGCGTTGGTGGAGCAGAGCGAGCGAGCCATCGACCCGGGCGAAGCCGGCCTCCAGGCTGCCGCGGATTCGTTCCAGCTCGACCACGACGGACGGCGTCGGCTCCGGCGTGGTCATTCGCGGCTCGCACGGACCAGGGCGGCGATCTCGTCGGTCGACTCGTACCGCGGCGGCCGGGCGTAGCCGAGGGCCACACCCGCTGCCGCCTGTAGCCACGGAATGCTGAGATGCTCGGCGGCCCGTTCGACGAGCCTGAACAGCAGGTAGTACGCGGCAGCCACGGCGACGGTGACGCCGCCGGCGACCGCGGTAGAGTCGGCGTGCAGGCCGAGGCCGGACAGGACCGTCACGGCCCACCCGGCGAGCAGCGGCACGACGGTACGCAGGATCGAGGGCAGCAGCATGGTTCAGGCTCCCTTCGACGCCGCGGCGATGTCGTCGAGCACCTTGCGGGCTCCAGCCTCGGCGGCGGCCTGGGCCTCCGCGGCGGTGAGCCCACCGCCCTCCGCGAGTCGGGTCACGACCGCGCTGAGCGCGGCGACCTGAGCCGTCAACGCCTGCACGGCCGCGCTCGTACCGCGCAGGTACGCGTAGGCGTCCCGCGTCTCGTCCTTGCCCTTGTACGACCAACCCGCGTAGGGCACCAGCCTTGCGTGCAGGTCGGCCAGCTGCTTGGCCTGAGCGTCGGTCAACGCCATGTCGTCCTCCTGATTGCTCGTCTTGCCGGTAGCCCGGGCGACGATCCCCGGGAACACCACTGCGTGGAACTGGCGCACCCGGGCGTCGCCGGGGCATTCGGTGCCGCCCGTCGACCACTCGGGGTACAGCCGGTGGTAGCCGTAGCCGGGGTCGTCCCACGTGCGGCAGATGCGGAGCGGGATGCCGTGATGCTGGTGCAGCCACAGGCCGAGCCGGATCAGCTGCTCGATCTGCTCGGGCGTCCACGCGTCGGTGTGGTGCAGGTTGGACGCTGTCTCGATGCTCACCGCGCCCGTGCCGTCCGGCCGACGGTTGGCGCGGTAGTTGGCGTCGGCGCGGGTCTGCGTGCCGATGAACTGGCCGATCGACCCGTCGTAGTCGAGCCCGAAGTGGGATTCCAGGTTGGTGGAGTCGCGCCAGTACTCGTAGATGCGCTGCTCGTCCCACGGGGCGGCGATGCTGTGCATGATGAACTGCGTCGGCCGGATCGCCGGTTGCGCGTCCGATTCCGGCTGGAGCTCCATCTTCTTGGCGCCGGGATACCAGGCCATGGGCCCTCCAGAGATGATGAAGGCCCCGGCCGGGTGGCACGGGGCGGAGCGGTGTCTACGCGGCGGCCTCGTAGTGGCCGACGCCGCGGATGCTGTTGCCGGACGCCCAGGTGAACGGGCTCAGCAGGTCGACGAGGCCCGAGTTCGCCACGGCCGTGCCGTCGGGCTTGCCCGAGGAGATTTCCAGTCCCATCTGCGTGGTGCTCAGCAGGCGTGATCGGGCGACCACACGGGCGTTGCCCGAGAACGACAGCTCGACCGCCCCGGCCGCGTTGACCGCGGACGCCGCGGTGACGGGCAGGGTGAACTGCCAGTTGTCCGCGGCGCTGCCCCCACCGAAGTTGGTCGTCGAACCGAACACGATGTCCATGCGCCACCAGACGGTCGTGGCGGACACGGCGTATGCGCAGTCCAGCGTCGCGTTCCCGAAGCTGGGTGTGTTGGCGCCGGTGGTGGTCGACCATGTCGGCGTCCACGACGACCAGGTCGGCGAGATCGACAGCAGCCGATTGGCGCTCAGCTTCATGCCGGGCTGCCACGGTTCGTAGGTCACGGCGCTCTCTCCTACAGGGGGACGATGGCGGGCTCGGCGACAGGGACGTCGGTCCCGGACGCGTGCGTCTTGCTGATGCCGTTGACGGAGCGGATCACTGCCCACGCCTGCGGGGACGAGGAGCCGGTGATCCCGGTGACGGTGACCCGCTCTCCGCCGAGGATCGCGTCGAAGGGGAAATCTCCCGGGTAGTCGCTGCTTGTGATCCACAGCGGGCCGTCGGTGACGGCCACGGACAGGCTGGTGGCGGTCTCGTCGACGCCCGCCGCGAGTTCGCTGCCGTCGGTGTCGACTCGGGAGTCGACCTCGGCGACGCTCCAGGGCCCGGCCGGGGTGCAGACGAAGTAGACGTCCCAGCTGTACTGGTCGAACGACTCGGTGTAGCCCTGCACGATCAGGTCGATGTCGCCGGGCGGTACCCATGGCGGCGGGTTCGTGATCCGGATCAGGTCGCCCTGGTCGACGGCCAGCGCGTCGTCGATCAGGTGAGGGGCTGCGGCCAGGTCGACGTGCACGACCGGATAGCGGGGGCCGTCCCACGTGCCCAGGTGCAGCCGCCAGTACGCGATCGGCTCGGCCTGGTCGTCGCTGTCCAGCGACAGGTCCACGGAACTGTCGTAGCGGCCGATGCCGTCGGGCGGCATCTGGACGGACAGGGCGCCGTCGGCTAGGACCGCGCGGCCGGACGAGCCGTCGATGCGCCGCACGGTGACGTCGTTGGTGACGTCGGCGTCATCGTCGGTCGGTTCCAGCGGCGGGGCGACCTCACCATCGGCGGTGTAGTCCAGCGTCAGCGCCGGTGCCTGGTTGTAGAGGGTGGCGCGGCCTCGGATGCGCAGGGCGGCCCGGGCCCGGTGTTCCATGAGGATGCCGCCGTCGGAGTCGGCGCACTCGCCGACCAGGTCGAGCAGCGACTTCAGGCCCTGGGCGCCCATCAGCTCCTGCTCGGCGATGATGCCCCGCACGGTCAGCGGCAGGTCCTCCTCGCCGGCCAGGCGCAGCGCACGCTCTCCGGCCGGGTCGCCCTGCCAGGCCGTGATGGCGTTGACGTAGGCGTTGGTCAGGAACGTGCCGAACACGGCGATGTGCCCGAGGGCCATGCCGTCCAGGTCGGAGGAGTAGCCGTCGGGTGGCGAGGAGACGCTGGAGACGGTGCCGGCGGTGCCCGAGTAGCTGCTGCTGTAGGTGCCGAAGTCGCCGCCGACGTCCTGCCAGGAGATGGCCCAGGTGACGGTGCCGCCGGACTCGGACGTGCGCAGGTTGCACGACGTCCACTGGTTGAACAGGTCGCTGCCGGTGCCGATGAGGACGTCGACGACCGTTGCGCCGTCGCCGTCCAGGCCCAGCACGCGGGAGGCGTCGTTGCGGGACTGGACGTACCAGGTGCGCACGGTGCCGGTGGCCGTGATGGTCATGAACGTGCGCAGCGTGGTCGGGGCGGTGTCCAGGCGGTACAGCCAGATCGTCTGCCAGCCGGTCGTCGCGGTGGTCGGGGCGGGCACGAGGCCGCGCATGGTGGGCAGCGCGCCGCCGGCGGAGGTGAGGACGGGCAGCGGGGCGGAGGAGATCAGGCTGGTGCTCTGGGCCCAGGTGACCCCGGTCATGGGCATCGGCTGGACGCCGGGGATCGGGGAGCCGGCCTGGGTGGACTGGGCGCCGTCCTCCATCGGCCAGTAGGCGAGCGGGTTGAAGGTGGGCACGCGGCGGGTCAGTGGGGAGGACAGGAGCGCGGTGCCCTGCCCGTAGCGGCGCAGGATGCCGGCCGCCTCGACCGGGGTCCATACGTCGTTGCCGCTGACGTCCCAGCGGGGCGGCCAGGCGGAGATCTCGCCCACGAAGCGGTCGGCCCGCTTGCGGACCTGGGCGGTGCCATTGACGGTCCACGTCAGGCCGGTGCTGTCGGTGAAGGACGTCGCGCCGTCGGCGAGCGACCGGAAGTCGGGGGCGGCGACGAGGGTGCCGTCGATGCCGTCGCGCAGCTGGAAGCGGGTGGCGGTGCCCTCGAACGGCTGCCGTACCGGAGTGGTGGTGGAGTCGTTGGCGCCGAGGGTGAGCGGGCTGGTGGTCGACTGGACGCTGGTCGTGTCGGACCCGATCAGGTCGCTGTAGATCTGGGTCCAGGGGCCGTCGATGGAGTCGGCCTGGTAGAAGCGGCAGGTGTAGCCGCCGGCCCCGTTGTCGACGTCGAGCGTGACGCGCAGGGCCGCTCCGCCGTACAGGTGCTGCGCGATGAACGCGGCGCCGGACACTGCGGAGGCGTTCAGCCACTGGATGACGAGGTATCCGGTGGAGTAGCGGATGTTCCAGGAGCGGTCGGTGTTGGTCTCGCCCCACTTGCCGATGATGATGTGGCTGGTGGTGGTCGACTGCATGTCGCAGTCCAGCTCCACCCGCACGTCCAGGTCGCCGGTGATGTCCAGGGCGCCGGTGTGCGGGGTGGAGACGGTGCCGGAGGCGTCGCCGTCCAGCTCCAGGTGTGCCTCGCCGGCTGGGACGTGCACGCGGACCTGGGTGTTGCGGCCGATGAGCCCGTAGTACGGGCTCATCGGGTTGCCGGGGCTGTACTTGCCGTTCCGGTTGTTGAAGGTCAGCGTGCAGCGGCCCGGGTCGGAGCGGACGCCCTCGTCACGTCGGCCCCGGACGATGGTCATCAGGTCGCGGGTGTAGACCTCGGCGGTGACGTCCGTCCACACACCGCCGACTCGCAGGTCGACCCCGATGTCGAGGGGGGTCACGGGGAACGCCACGCTGCCTCCTCACGCCCGGCCGAACGCGGTCTGTGCCGTGCCGCGGCCGTCGACTCGGACGATCTTTCGGAACAGTTTCTTCAGGTCCTCGTCCGCGCCGCGGACGTCGATGACGATGCGCTGCGCGCCGCCGGCCGCGGCGCCGAGCGTGGGGGCGAGGCCGGGAGCGGTCAGGAGGCGGCCCGGGGCGGCCATCTCCGGCTCGATGAGCGTGCGCATGGTGCGGTCCAGCTCGGGGCTGGTCTGCTCGATGCCCTGCATCACGCCGGGCGGGATCCAGCGGCCGACCACGTCGGCCATCACCCGCGACGGTGAGCCGATGCCCAAGGCTTTCGCGATCGGGCCGGGGATCATGCTCTTGGCCCAGGAGATCAGCTGGCTCTTGATCCAGCCGCCCATCGAGCGGATGCCGTGCCACAGGCCGGTGACGACGTCCATGCCCTTGCCGTACAGCAGGGAGCCGAGGGAGCCGACCGCGTGGGCGATCCGGCCGGGCAGGCCGCTCATCCACGACACCAGGGCGAGTGTCTTCTGTACGGCGGTGTCCTTCATGTGGCCGAAGTAGCCGCCGACCAGGCCGGGCACTCTGGCCAGCCAGCCGACCGCGGCGAGCACGCTGCTGATCGCGCCGGACACCTTCTGCCATACCCAGTCCCAGGCCATCTGGGTGTACTTGGTGACGGTGTCCCAGTTCGCGACGATCAGCGCGACCAGGCCGATGATGATCGCGATGACCCAGCCGACCGGGCCCATGGCGATCAGCCACTGGGCGGCCATGGTCGCGGCCCAGGCGATCGCCCGGGCGGCCATGATGGCGAACTGGGCGGCGGAGACGAGCGCGGCCCGGATGACGCCCAGGATCCAGGTGCCGATCGCGGCGAGCGCGGATCCGGTCCAGGCCGCGGCCGTGGTCAGCGCGGACGCCACGGCTCCGGCGGCGATCCGCAGATAGGCCATCAGGCCGACGCCCATCATGCGTAGCCAGTTGCCGATGACGCCCCAGGTCGAGGCGTTGATGATGGTGTTGGCGGCGGTGACCACGGAGGAGATGGCCGAGTACGTCATCATCGCGCCCTTGACGACCAGGACGACACCGGCGAGGCCGAGCAGCGTGTACGCGAGCGGCTCGAACACGGCCTGGTTGTCCATGGCGAACTGGGCGAAGGTGCCCCCCACGGCCGTGATGTTGCTGATCGCCTTCCGCTTGAACTGCGTCAGGGCGGTGGAGGCGTTGTCCCGCAGGGCATCGGACGAGTCCTTTGCCGATCCGGCGAAGTCGTCCATCGACCCGGACGCGCCCTTGAGGGACTGGAGGAAGGCGGGGATGTCCTTGACGTTGAGGTCTTCCAGCGGGGTGCCGAACAGGGCGATGGCCGTGTTGGCCTGCTTCGCCGGATCCTTGATCTTCAGTAGGCCGTCGATGATCTTCTGCGTGGCGCCCCGGGCCGTGTCGCCGCCGTTGAGGATGGCGTTCGCCATCTTCCCCGCGTCCAGGCCGATCGCCTTGTAGGCGGCCTGCGACGAGGTCGACATGTCCGTGGACCGGATCGTGAACTCCTTGATCGCATCGCCCGCCTTGTCGATGCCGAACATGCCCTTCTTGCTGGAGTCGACCAGGACGGAGAATGCCTGCTCGCCGCTGTAGCCGAGGGTGTCGAAGAACTGGCTGTACTCGTCGGAGGCGTCGAGGACGTCCTCGCGCAGCTGGGCCGGGACCTTCTGTGAGGCGGCGGTGATCAGGTCGAAGGCTTCCGTCGAGTCGCGCGCCAGGCCGCTGTTGATGAGTGTTCCTGCGGTCTGGACGGCCCGGTCCACGTCCACGTCGAAGGTCTCGGCGAAGCCGAGCGCCTGCTCGGTGGCGGTCTGGAGGCCGGCGCTGGAGGCGTTGGTCATGCCCTTGATGGAGGACATCACGGAGCCGACCGCGGTGTTGACCTCGTCCATCGACTCGCCGTAGGCGTCGGCGTAGACGCTGCCGGCGACCTTGCCGACCCGGGCCGACTGCTCCTTTGACAGGCCGAGCTGGGCGGCCAGTTTGTCGTTGGCCGCGTCGATGTTGAACGACTCGAAGATGCCGCCGGCCAGGGCCGCACCGGCCCCTGCGGCAATCGCCTGCGCTGCGGTGTTGAACCGCTCCTTCGCCCTCGACAGCCCTTGGCCGGTGCGGTCGCGGGCGACCAGGTTGAACACGAGCGACGTATCGCTCACGCCGAACACCCCCTCGGACAGGGGGCGTCAGCGGCCCCTCTTCAGTTGTTCGTTCGCCTCGTCCTTGGCCTTCTCGTAGGCGTCCAGCCAGGCCAGCAGGGCGTCGGTCTCCTCGACGGTGCACGTGTCCCAGTCGCGGGGGCGCATGCCGAGCAGGTGGGCGGCGTCGCCGAGTCGCCTCATCCGGCGATCGGCAGCTGCGCTTTTCCCTCGTCCTCGGGGTCCTCGAAGGCGTCGGCGATCTCCGCGTCGAGCTTCTCCAGGACGGCGTCCCGCTCGTCGCCGGTCGCCGTGTCGGCGACGGTCTGGCGGATCTCGGTCAGCTCGGCGCGGCTGTACTCCAGGGTCAGCTCGTCCCAGGCGAAATCCACGTCGTCCCACTTGAGGGTGGGGTGTTCCCGCTTGAGGAGTGCGTGCAGCAGCGCGCGACGGCACAGGCTGTTGCCCTTGATGACGTCCTGCGTGAAGTCCGACCAGTTCCGGCCGGTGCGCCGCTCGATCGCCTCACGCTCGGCGGACATCATCCGGCGCGGGTTGTACTTCCAGCGCTTCGGTTCGTCCTGCCCCTCGGGGCTGTAGACCAGGTACACCGTGCTCCCTATCCGGCCCGGTCGGCGATACGCCGGGCCATGTTCTCCATCGCTGCCTCGACAGCGGCCCTGTAGACGCCCTCGCGTCCCTGGAAAGCGCGGTCGAACCAATCGACCTTGCCGTGTTGCTGCACCCACACTTCGCGGTTGCCCCACACCGGATGCCGCCAGCCGCGGGCCCGATTGGTGCGGCGGGGCGCGTTGGGGAAGTGGCGGAGGCTCTTGGTCTTGAAGGCCTTCACGCGGGCGCCGGACCACCGGCCGCCCAGCTTCACCTCGGGGCGGATCTTCCGCGCGATCGACGCCCGCAGCGCGGGCGCCGTCGCCAGGCCGGCCGAGGACATCGCCATGATGCCGCTCTTGGCCTGGGCGGCCCCGGGGCGCAGGGCGGCGCGCAGGTTCGCGGCCAGTTCCTTGCGCAGCTGCTTGCCGTCCTCCTCGGCGCGGATCGCGCGGGTGAGCGCGGCCAGGCCCTCGTGTGTGTCCACGCCGAGGGTGAACGGCGGCCCACCGGCCATCAGGACGTCGCCCGGCTCACGGCGCCCGAGGTCGGGAAGGACACGCCCACGGTCGCCTCGTCGCCGACGGATCCCTGTACCGGGTTCCATCCCTTGATCAGGACCGACCCGGTGTAGGAGGGGTTCGTCGCGGACGCGGCGGCGTTGTCCGGCCGCACCTCGAACGTCACGACGGTGCCGAGCAGCGGCCACATCGTGGCGTCGAGCTGGCTGGTCGCGAAGTCCTGGAGGAAATCGCACGCCAGCTCGGCCGACTTGATGCCGCCGAGGAGTTCCTTCCAGCCGTTGCTGGCGTAGTTGGTGACGTCCTTGTCCTCGACCTCGACGGTCAGCTCGGCCTTCTTCGTGAACGCGCTGAGGTCGGTGCTGTTGATGTTCAGGTACTGGGCGAGCAGAACCATCTTGGGCATGGCGGAGATCCCTTCCAGGGCATGACGAGGGGGCCCTGTGCGGGCCGGGCGGGGTGGTGTCGCCTACCGGATGCCGAGGGAGGCGACGAACAGGAACGACGGGGTGGTGCCGGTGATCGTCCACGCCACGCGCCACCAGGTGTCCGTGACCGGGCTGCCGTCGGTGCGCAGGATCTGCCCACCGGCCGCGGAGGCCGCGTCGAACGTCAGCCGCGTCGTGGGGGAGGCGAACGTGTTGTCGGCCGAGGACTCCACGCGTGCGGTGATGCTGGGCGTGGTGCCCGAGGCGGACAGCACGTGCAGGGCCGCGTACAGCCGCTGCCCCGAGGCGAGGGCGCCGAGGTTCAGGCCGGTGCCGCTGCCGTCGGCGGTGCGGGCGGTACCGGGCGGGTGGGCGAACTCCCCCCGCACCAGCGGCCAACTGCTCTTGGCGGTGCTGGCCCAGGGGGCAATCTCGCCGACGGCGTCGCCCAGCTTGTAGTCCGATCGCAGGGCCTTGGTGAGGTAGGCCAGGTCGCCCACGGCGGCGGCGTTGTTCGCGCTGATCGACCAGGGGCCGACGCCGCCCAGCTGGGCCCAGGACGCGTCGTCGACCTTGCCCGGGTCGCCCGCCTCCCACTGCCCCTCGCCGGAGATCTCCGCCGACCCCAGGCCGCCGAGGAGTTCCTTCCAGCCGCCCGAGCCGTAGTTGGTGGCGTCCTTGTCCTCGACCTCGGCAGAGATCTCGATCTTGTTGCTGTTGCCGGTGAGGTCGGCGCCACCGGCGAACGTGCGGACGTTGGTCAGGATCGTGCTCACGTCGCCTCCCTCTTCGCCTCGGTGCCGGACTTGCGGCGGCGCCGCGGCTCGTCGGCCGGCGCCTCCTCGGCGACGCCGGACGCGATCAGGTGGGCGGCGTCGGCCGCGGGCAGCTCGGCCGCCTCCCCCAGAGCCGGCCACGGCTCCCCGTTGCGGGTGGCCCCCGCGGGCATCTGCACCAGCATGCGAATCCGCATCAGCTGCTCCCGTCTCCGATGACCTTGACCATCAGCTCGGCACCGACGTAGGTAGCTCCCGCGTGCTCGTACCAGCGGTAGCCCTGCACGCGCATCACGTGCAGGTCGTGCGCCAGGCCGCCGAGCGCGTACTCGCCCGGCGTGCCGCGGGCCGCCTCGATCGCCACCTTGAGGGAGGCCTGGCCCGAGCCGGACAGCATGCCGTCGAGGGTGCGCTGGGAGGGCCGGTCGTCGGTGCGTGAGACCAGCACGCGGCAGGTGAAGACGAGTTCGTCCAGGCCGCGCCGCATGGCACGGTCGTAGTCCTGCTCGTACTCGGCCACGAAGAAGTGCGGTGCCACGACGGCGTCCGGGACGTACCCGGTGCACGTCAGGGATTTGATGCCGTCGGGAAGGACGACGGCGGAGGCCGCGGTGGCGATCGCGTCGCGGACGTCGGAGATCTGCACGGCGCCCCCTCTATCCGAACCCGGGCAGGATGTACGGCTCGATCAGCGCCCACACGTCCGGGTCCCGCCGGGACAGGTTGCGCACGCCCCACTCCGCGGAGCCGATGATGCCCTCGGGGGAGTCCTTGCGCTTGTACAGGCGGGTGGCCTGGATCAGCGTGGCCTCGGCGATGTCGTCCGGGACGGACGGCCAGCCGAACTGGGCGGTGATCCGCAGGCGGGTCGTCGCGCTGCCCCACGTGCCCAGCACGCGCAACAGGCCGGTGATCGGCCGCTCGTCGGCCAGTGCGTTGTCGGGGCTGGTCTCGTAGTCGGTGAGGGCCGTCCAGGACGAGCCGGATCCGGTCTCGACGACCAGGCCCGCGGTGCTGCCGATGTCGTCGACGAGGAACAGGTCGCCGTCGTCCTCGCGCACGATCCGGCCGCGCGGGTTGAACGTGCGCTGCACGACGGCCGGGTCGAGCCAGAATCGGCGTCCGCACGTGCGGTCGATGCTCCGCGACGCGGACGTCAGCGCGGAGGCCAGCAGGGTGTCGGCGCTGGTGTCGGCAGTCTCCAGCCCGAGGCGGGTTTTCAGCGCGGTCAGGCTGCTGTAGTCGGTCATGTCACGTCGTCTCGCTACCGCGCGTCTTGCGGCCCTTCGGCGGCGTCGACCGGGACGTCGGCGCGCTGCTCGGGGCGGCGGCCGGCGGCTCGACGTCCCGCAGCCTGAGCTGTTCGTCGACCTGGGCCACGCGGTCGTCCCAGCCGCGGGCCACGTAGCCCTCACGCTCGCGCAGCAGGGCCGCAACCATCGGATCATCGCTTGCCATGGGGACTCCTGTTGGTGAAGTGGTGGGCTGCGGGCCCTCCCCGGGGTGGAGCGGGCCCGCAGCGGGGATCACGCGCCGGTGAACGTCGGCGTCACCAGGCCGGTGCCGGCGACCTTTTGGGCGTGCGCGTACCGCTGGTGCGTGTAGGCGAAGTAGCCGTAGACGACCATCAGGACGCCCAGGCTGGCGGCCTTGGCCTGCTCAGCCCGGATGTACATCGGTGCGTCCGGGTCCTCCCACAGGTGGCATTCCTGCCGGTCGACGAGGTACACCTCGTCCTCGTTGGTGCCGGCGCCCAGGTTGGTGGCGATGTTGTTGTCGACGATGACCGGGGTGCCGTTCGGCAGGACACCGCGTACTCCGCGCCCGTATGCCTCGGCGTAGTTGGCGCCCAGGGTCTGCGCGACGATGCCGGGCTGGGTGATGAGCGGCCAGGTCGACCCCATGGCGTTCTGCATCCAGTACCAGCGGCGGGAGTGCATGACGGCCACGTTGTCGCCCGAGGCCAGGTCCAGGAGCGCCGCCTCGACGTTGGACAGGCCCTCGATCACCTTCGGGTACAGCTCTGCCGCGGTGGGGGAGGCGTCGGTGTAGGCCACGGCGTTGGCGACGTTCGTCAGGCCGGTGGTGGCCTGGTTGAGCAGCTTGCCGTCCAGGTTCGTGGCGTACCGCCGGAACAGGTCGTCCAGGACGACCGCTTCCACGCCGGCGCCGCGCTCGACGGCCTGGCGTGACAGCGTCTGCTGACCGGCCGCGGTCTGCACGTTGAAGCTGAGCAGGGTGTCGTCCATGTCCTGCTCGGCCACCGCGGTGTTCTCCGACGCCTGCACGTCGACGTCGCTCTCGGTGGTGACCCGGGACAGGTTGACGACCATGCCCTGGGCGGGCATCTGGTGCGGACGGCACACGTCGGCGAACGGCCGCTTCGCGGCGGCGGCCGGGGCGTACATGTCGGTCAGGTACTGCGGCACGACGAGGCCCGCGAACGCGCCCGTACCGGCCGCGCGCTGCTGCTGTCCGTCGCCGCGCAGCTGGTCGCCGCGCTCGACGTGCTCCTCCTGCATGTGGCGGGCGAGGCGGCCCTGGGCCGCGTAGTCGCCGAGGAACGCCGACGCGACGTCCCGCTCGAACGCCGCGCCGCGCCGGTCCTGGTCGGGCCGGTAGGTGCGCTCCTCCTGCCCGACGCGGGCCACCTGGTCGTAGGCCGGCCCGCGGGGGACCTGGGCCGCCGGGGTGGTGCGGGCCTGGAGGGCGGCCAGTTCCTCCTCGCGGGCCTGCTCGGCCTCCAGCTCGATCAGGGCCTGCTGCCGTCGGGTGACCTCGGCGTCGGCGGCGTCGCGGCGCTCGATCTGCGCGCGCACCTGCTCCTCGGTCAGGTTCTCGTCGGAGCGCAGCGCCACCAGGGCGTCCTGCTCCGTCCTGCGGTTGGCGATCGCCGTATCCAGCGCGGTACGCGCCTGGGCGATCAGCTCGGCGAGAGTCATCTCGGCCGTCCTCTCTCATGTGGATTCCAGGCGCCCCGTGTCCAGGTCAGACGGCCGCCCGAGGCCATGGCGCCGGGCGGACTCGTGCGCGCGAGCGCAGGGCAGGTACTCCCGCCGGGCGGCGGGAAGATCAGGGGGTCAGGCTCCGGCGATGCCCAGTTCGAGCAGCGCCCGGGCCCGGGTCGCCGGTGCAGCTGCGGGCTGGCGCAGCGCCGCACCGGTGTAGGGGTTCGCGCCGTAGCCGACGATTGCGACGTCGCCGCGGTGGATGTCGTACCGGTTGATCCGGTACTCGGTGTAGTCCGGGGACCACTGCCCCGACTCGATCCGGAACGCGAACGACATCTCGTCGATCAGCCCGGACCGCAGCTTCGGCGCGATGTAGGAGACGTCGTGGTCCGCCGGGTCCAGGGCGGGCGCGTGCACGAACAGGCCGTTCGCGTCCTCGGCCAGCAGCAGGGTTCCGGTCGTCGTGCGGGCCAGACGGCGCAGCTGGTCGTGCCCGAGGACGAGCGGCACGTCGAGTTTCGCGCGGGCGAGGGAGTCGGCACCGGCGCCCTCGGAGACGATCTCGGTGTACGGGCCGAAGTAGTCCCACATCTCGTAGCCCTGCTCGTACACCGAGGCGTGCCCGCGGAACTCCAGGGTGCCGCCGTCGCCGCTGTCGCGGACCTGGACGCCGGACAGCGCGGCGCGGACGGTGGCCCGGGCGCCGAGCTGCTCGGCGCACCGGCGCTGCGAGGGACGGTCGGCGCGCTGGCGGACGTGCTGCGCTCGTTCGGCCGCCGCGGCGGCGAGCGTGGTCTGCGTCATGAGGGTGCTCCCGGTACGGCGGTCGTGGGTTGGGCGGGCACGGAGCGGGCGCCGAACAGTCGGTCGAACTCGGCGTAGTCGTCCTCGGTCAGCGGCGGGCGGTCGTCGAGGGCGCGCGCCTCGGACGGGGTGAGGGTCCGGGAGGTGATCTGCGAGTTGATCGTGCGGGCCCGGGCCTCGGGGTCCATGCGCAGCATGGCGTCCGTGTTGAGCTTCACGTACCGGGGTCCGGACACCAGGCGTCGGCTGAACGCGTCCTCCCGGCGGCCGACGGCCGGACCCAGGTTCATGATCAGGAACTGGAGGTTGCGCTGGGAGATGCTGGCGTAGGTGACGCTGCTGCCGGACACCGCGGCATCGATCAGGTCGGCCGGGCAGCCGAAGAAGCGCGCGATGTCGGTCGTGCCGAACTGCCGCGTCTCCAGGAACGCCGACTGGGAGGCCACGGCCTGGATCGGCTTGTACTCCCAGTCGACGCCGTGGACGAACAGGCCCGAGCTGTCGACGGCCGCCTTGAACTGTTCGCGCGCGATACGGGCCGCGTCCTTGTCGACGATCTTCGCGGTGTTCTTCAGCTCCGCCAGCGGCACGGCCCCGGCGGCGAACCAGTCACGGGCGAACTGCTGCGCGGACAGCGACTCCTCGATCGTCCACGCTGCATACGCCACCGGCGACAGGCCGAGCGGGAACCCGGCCACGGTGTACTGCTTCTCGTGCCAGATCTCCCACGGCTCGTACTCCACACCGCCGATGACGAACTTGGTGATGGTCGGCCCGTTCGCCCGCACCACCACGGAGCCCAGCTCGACCAGGTCGACGCGCCCGGGCAGGCCCCGCCCGTCCGGGCCGATGACGCCCGTGCGCTCGGTGATGATGCCGAAGGTGTTGCCGGCCCGGTCCAGGTCGAACTCGGTGCTGTAGACCCACTCCTTGATGCCCATCGTGGTGCCGCCCGGGCTGACCAGGACGGGAGGCTTGGGCACCTCGACCTGGATGCCGTTGACGCGCCGGTACACGTCGATGGGGAAGCTGCTCATCAGGTCGGCCCGCAGCCGCAGGCACGCCCATACCGCGCTGTTGCGCAGCGCGGTCTCGTTGGTGACGTGCACGCGGCCCGAGCGCCGCTCCCGGGACTGGGCCAGGAGATCCTCGGCGGAGGTGATCTGCGCGTCCCGGGTGAACATCTGCCTCAGCCTCGACACCACGCCCACGGCCCGCCTCCTCTCACGCGAACGAGTCCGCGATGTCGTAGTCGTCGAGCACGTGCGGGCCGCGGATGAGCAGCGCCCACCGGGCGAAGGTGACCGCGCACAGTGGGGAGATGTCGACCAGGGAGGTCGTGCGGTCCAGCGTCCAGGCGTCGCCCTGTCGGCGCGTGCGCGCGCCGTTCACCGCGGCGGTGAGGGGGACCTGGTCCAGGTGGGCGACGGTGCCCTGGTTGATGGCGTCGGCCAGCTGCCCGCACGCCTCGGTGATGTCGCCCGTGCGCATCACGGCCAGGTCGCCCCGGAGCGGGGCGCTCTTGTCCTTGGGCACGTCGATCCCTGCGGCGATCAGGTCGTCGATCAGCGACGCGGCGGGCGCGCCCGAGGAAGCGACCGCGACAGCGACCGGATTCCACAGGGCGTGCAGCCGGGCCATGGCGGGCACCACCCATTCCGTCCCCGGCCGGTGCGCCACGACCTCCAGGTGCACGATGCCGTCCGGGCGCAGCGACGCCGCAGCGATCGCCGCCCCCTTGCGGTCCTGCGACACGTCCAGGGCGAGCGCGACTCTGGACGGCTCCGGCCTGCTCGCCGCGTCGACCAGCCCAGGCCACTTCCCCTTGGGCACGTTCGGGTCGCTCGGCGGCGTCGGCTTCCGGGTGCGGTTCAGGTAGGCGCGGTCGAACTCGGCCGGGTCCATCTTCTCCAGCTCGGCCGCGATGACCTCCTCGGTCACGGTGTAGCCGAGGGCGGGCAGCGTCGCCCGCCAGGTCGCCGGATCCGCCCGGTCCATGTCCTCCGGCGCGAACCACTCGAAGTAACAGGCCCGCGGCCGGATCGCGTCCGGGTCCTCGGCGAGCGCGGCGAACAGAGCCTCGATCAGCTCCCGGCCCTTCTCCCGCTTCTTGTTCAGCCACACCGACTTGGTGGTGCCGCCGGCCGACGCCCACCACAGCTGTGCCATGGCCCGGGTCAGCATCGCCGGACTGAACGCCTGCTCCAGGCGGTCGTCCTCGTGCGCGAACGCCTCGTCGATGAACCCCAGGTCCAACGGGGGTCCGTGCCCGGCCTTCTCCGTGTTCGCGGTGATGCCCATGCGCGAGCGCTTGCCGGGGAACAGGATGGCCTCGTTGCCGTTCGACTTCCGGATCCGGGCGTACCTGGCCAGGTCCGAGCCGGAGATCTTCTCCCAGAACTCGTCCTCCCACCGCTGCCGGGCCATGCCCCGGGTCTGGGCGGCGTAGACGATGTTCTGCTGCTTCCACGCCATCGCCCGGTGTACCTGGGCCCCCAGGGTCAGCTCGGTCTTGCCCTGCTGCCGGGAGACGGAGAGGCCGACCTCCCGGTGGGCGAACAACCCCGTCTCCGGGTCGATCTCCAACGCGACGTCGGACACGTACTTCTGCCACGGCATCGGCGGGGCGCCGAGCTTGGCCATGACCTTCCACAGCTTCGGCCCGAGCGACTTCCGGCCCGGGTGCCGAGGGGTGCCCCAGCGCGGTGGGCACGTGAGCCCGTACCGCTCGTAGAGATCCTCGGCGAACTCAGTCGGGGGAGCCCAGGTCTCCGAGGTCGTCGTCATCGTCAGCGGCCCGCCCCTCCAGCAGTTGGGCGAGCGTCTGCCGTAGCTCGCGGTTCAGCTGAGGCAGGGTCCTTCCGTCATCGGCGTCGGTCACCGCCTCACCGCACGTCTGGCACTCGCCGGACGCCGCCGTGTCGATCGAGCGGGCGAGCGTGTAGGCCATCTCGGACAGCGACGGCTCGACACCGGCCAGGTCGCCGAGCTGCTCGACGTCGCTGCGCACGGCCTCCTCGACAGGGCCCATGGCGCCCCCCTCCAAGATCGTTTCCGGGGCAATCGGCCCGGGGGGAGAAAAATAAAAGCTGGGCGCGGGGTTGCGATATGTCCGATTTCTAAAAATCGTCGGCGCCGACTCGGACTTGGGCCGATCCGCTCCGGATCACGTGCGCGGTCATGCCTATGACCTGCGTCTTTGTGCGCGGCGTCAAGGGCCTGCGAACCAGTCGACCGAGGTGACGAGCTGGGTGACCTCGGCCAGGGAGCGGTCGCCCTTCTCGCTGTTGCACTTGCGGAGGCAGACGGGGCAGCCGTCCACGCCGTGGATGGGCGCCAGGTTGTCGGGGTCGCGGCGGGGTCCGCCCTTGCTCACCGGGATGACGTGGTCGACGGCGTCGGCCGCGCCGTGGCCGCAGACGATGCACACGTCGGACGCGGCGAGAGTGCGGGCACGCATCTGCCGATAGTCGTAGCTGGTGAGTTCGCCGCGCTGGGTGGCCACCCCCCACCCCCCTCCCCCGGCATGGCGTCGGCCCGCACCGGGCGCGGTGCGGGCCGGGCTCACGCGTGTGCGTCAGGCAGCGCGGAAGAGGCAGACTAGGGCAACGCGCTCGCCGGTGAGGGCCTTGCCCTCAGCTGCTGCCATGTGGTCGAGTCGCCAGCCCTGCTCCTCTACGGCGCTGATCTGCTCGGCGATGCCGGTCATCGGCGCAGTGGCCCGGCTGTTCGTGTTCGCCTCGATGAACTTGTAGACGAGGAGGGTCTGGCCGCGCTCTCGCGCCTTGCGCGCCTCGGTGCCTGCCGTGTTGGCCTTGGCGTCGTTCATGAACCCCATGGGTCCCCCCTGGACGGTTGCGGCTGAGGGGCCATCATGCGACCGCTGCGGGAGGCGTGGTGGCACTGTAACCAGTCTGTGACGGGCTGCAACGGTGAGGCTCCCGGGTGCGGTCACCGGGGCTCATCCGCGTCGTTTGGGGCTCGTGTGCGGACACAGCTGTACACCGAGATCGTCACACAGCGTCTGACCTGGGGTCAAGCGACCGTGCGGGCGGCGCGAGTCGCGGCGAGCGCCTGGACGTCGGCGACGGCGTACCAGGGCTGGCGTTGCGTGCCGCCCGCGCGGGTGAGTCGGCCGCGGTAGACGAGCTGGCGGACGCCGCCGAGGGTGATGCCGAGAGCGCGGGCGGCTTGGTGCGCGGTGAGGTAGCCGGGGCGGATGTTCTGCTGCTCCATGGGCCCATGATGCCTGTGAGCGGCCGGGGAGTGCTCAGCGGTGACGCGGTGGCCAGCCCGTCCAGCCCCGCGGTGTTGTGCGGGCGGAGTCCGGGGCCGCGCTGGCGCTTCTTGAGTGCTTGGCGGTGATGAGGGCTGCGACGCCGGCGCATGCACCGCCCAGGGAGGCTACGGCTCCGGATATGGTCTGGATCATCTCCGCGTTGGTGCTGTGTTCGGGGGGACTGGTGAGCCAGATTTGGTAGCCGCTGGGCGGGACGGGCAAAGCGGACTGGGTTTCCGGAGCTGTGCTTGCGATCTCCGTCTTGGTTGGCGAGTTGTGGGCCCCGGTATCGATCCCTGGGCTCGGCGCCGGGGGCGCTGTCAAGAGCAGTGCGATGCCTAAGCCGAGGCCGAGTGCAGCGATGAGTGTCAGCCACAGTGCGCGCCGCCTGCCCGATCGCGATGCCGCCATCTCGTCGTCCCTAGAGCTGACCGTGGCCTTCGCCGTTGATTTCAGTCTCCGCGTTCTCGGCGGACATCGCGCGCTGGGGATGTTCTGGGGGCTCGGACAGGGCTCGAAACTCGAAACTGTGCAGGTCAGGCCCGATATCGGGGGCGAAACCGGTTTCGGGTCGGGGTGAAACCATCGGCCCTTCCCGAAACCGGTTCGCAGGCCCATCTAGCGGAACGAGCGCTCCATCGCCGCGATCGCCTGGAGGGCTTCGGCGCGGCGCTTCTCCGCCTCGGCGGCCTCCTGGTCCGTCCACTGCTCTGGATGCTTACGCACCCACGTCTCGATCACGTCCCGGACTTGCGCGTACTCCGCATGGACGGCGTGGCTCGACTCGCCGTATGGCTGGTGCCCGGCGGCGCAGTAGGTGCAGCTGTCCCCATCGCACGGGATGGTGCGACCAGTGCGGCGCCAGTAGCGACGACCGGGCGTCGGGTATGCCGGGTCCCGGCGGGAGATGACGAGTTCCTGTTCCTCCAGTCGCCGGACCGCTCGCCTGAGGCTCACCGTCTGAGACCGGCTCGGCTGCTCTGTGTCGTAGACAGTGGCGGCCAGTTGGCTGATTGGCAGACCGTCATACGGCGACGCTCCCCCGACCGCTTCAAGGATGGCCCGCTCAATGCGCCCGTGACCTCTACTCATGCCTAAGTGTTGCATCGCTCCGTCAGGCCTGCAAGCGATGCAACACTTAAGTCCCCTACTCGCCGTCCTCGGCGGCCGGGAGGTCGGCCCAGCGGACGCCCTTGGCGCCGCCGCAGCACTCCCGGATGGTGAGCTGCCGGGTGGACACCTTGAACGGCTTCAGCGCCGCGGAAAGGGCGGTGGACGCGCCTGCGGCGTCCATCTCTGTCCACGGCTTGTAGAGGTCGGGCCGGTAGCGGGCGAGGGCTTCGACGAGGCGGTGGGAGTGGACGGACTCGGTCCCGTCGGGCCAGATGGCGCGCAGGTGGTCGAGGACGGTCTCGACGTCGTGTTCCTCGACGGTGGCGCCGACGGACTGTCCGGACAGGGTGCCGGCGGCGGTGCGCAGGGCGAGCGCGCGGGTGGCGATGTCCTCGGCCTCGGTCTGCTTGATGAACGCGGCGCGGACGGTGATGCCCTCGCGGCCGCGGGCGAGGATGCCGGTGCCCTGCTCGTCCACCGAGATGTCGGTGGCGCGCATGCCGCGGTCGTAGGCGCCGGTGCCGAGGACGTTGTTGTTCGCGCGCCAGTCCATGACGGCCAGGCACAGGCGGGTGCCGACCGAGCTGGACACGCTGGTGGGCAGGGACGGGGCGTCGGGGTTCTGGGTGAGCAGGATCAGGATGATGCCGTAGGCGCGGGCTTTCTTGATCAGGCGGGTGGCCAGGGCGGCGGCCTCGTCCTTGTAGTCGGCGTGGGTGAACAGTTCCTGGACCTCGTCGATGACGATGACGCGGGGGCCGAGCTGCTGCTCGGGGTACTTCTCGGCGAGCGCGCGGGTGACCTTGCGGCCCTCGGGGACCTCGGAGGCGGGCAGGGAGCGGATGAACGCGGCGCGGCGCTGGTACTCGGCGATGCCGGAGCGCATGCCGGCCAGGGCGGCCTCCAGGTCTTCGTCCTCGTCGCCGGAGACGTACCGGTGGCAGACGGGCTTGACCGAGTCGAGGTCGCCGGATCCCTTCAGCTCGTAGATCCACAGTTCGGCGGTGGGGTCGAGGGCGACGCCGAGGACGATCGCGAGTGCGCAGCTCGTCTTGCCGGAGCCGGGGATGCCGCCGACGAGGAGGTTGGAGTACATGAGGGTGATCTCGACGAGGTTGCCGCGGGGGTCGAACCCGAACGGCAGGGGCTGGTAGAGGTCGGCCTGGCCGTCCTTCATCAGCGGCCACAGCTTGCGGCCGGCCTTGGCGGGGTCGCGCTGGGCGACCCACAGCACCAGGCGGCCGGGGTGCGCGGTCCGGTCGGCCTCGGGCCACACGGTGGAGATGGGGCGGCGCATGGCGGCGGCGAGCGCGGCCCGCTTCTCCAGGACGGCGGTGGCCTCGACGCCCGGGGGCAGGTCGACCTCGGCGCGCCAGCCGGGCCCGTCGCGCATGACCTCGGAGGCGAACTCCACGCCCTTGCGGCCCTTCTTGCCCTCGATGCCGATCGCGGCGAGCGCGTCGTAGACCTCGGTGGAGTCGAGTCGGCGCAGGACGTTGGTGGCGACGTAGCGGGTGATCAGCGGCTTCCCGTCGTGCTTCTTCCCGGCGAGGCCGACCAGGGCTGCGGCGGCGACGGCGGTGGTGAGGGTCCAGCCGGGCACGAGGAAGGCGGACACGAGGGTGGTGATGCCGGTGGCGGTGGCGACGGCGAGGGAGGCGACGCGGCGGGGGCGGACGCGGCGGGAGTGCTCGCGGGACAGGGCGAGCCAGGCCTCGATGTCGGCGGAGGCGGCGGCCTTGGCCTCGACCGGGCGTGCCTCGGTGTCGGCGACCCACTTGCCCCAGCGGACGATGAGCCGGCCGGTGCCGCGGGGTGCGCGCAGCAGCAGCCGTGCGAGGTAGACGGGCGTGCGCAGGGCGTGGAAGGCGCCGAGGTGGGCGTAGTAGGAGACGGTCCAGCGGGTGGCGTCCTTGAAGGCGTCCCAGCGGCGTAGGGCGGGCGGTACGACGGGCGGCGCGTCGGCGAGGTAGGCCTGTGCCTCGGCGATCCAGGTGCCGGGTTCGGGTGCCTGCTGCGGCGGGTCGACGGGCCGGGGTTCGGCGTCCTGGACGACGTCGATGACGGTCTCGGCCAGGGGGTCGGAGGCGTCGTGGACGAGGAGCGGGGGCACGTCCTTGTGGAGCTGGACGACGTTCTCGGTCATGCTGGTGGCTTCCTGCCTCTTGCTGGGTGGGGAAGGGCCCGGGGGCGGCCCTGCTTGGTCGTGGTGCGCCGCCCCCGGGGCGCAGCTACTTCTTGCGGTTGGTCTGTTGGGTGCGGCGGCGGGCGCGTTCCTTGATGCGGCGGATCCCGGCGTCGATGTCGGGCTGGTGCTCGATGCCGGCGGCGGCGCGGCGGATCCCGCGCAGCTCCAGGCGGGCGATCGCCAGCTTGTCGGCGGCGTTCAGGCGGGGCTCGTCCATGGGGTCTCCCTCGGTGATGGTCAGCGGCCGGTCTTCTCGTGGCGGCGGCCGGCCTGGCTGGCGGCGGAGTGGCTGTCGCGGCGTCCGCCCTGGCGTCCGCACGTGCACACGAACCGGTACGAGCTACGGCCGGAGCCCAGGGACTTGGTCTCGACGTAGGTGCTGTGGCCGGTGGGCATGGGGTGCTCCTCCCTGCAGGGGCCGGACGGTCCGGCCCGACCGCACCCCCACGGACAGGCGCCCGCGGGGGACGGACGGGGCGGGTCAGCGGCCCCGCTGCATGTCCTGCCACACGCTCCGCAGCACCAGCACACAGACGGTGGTGGCGACCGCCCCGACGGCGATGGCCGCCGCGAGGAGCGCGGCGGCCATCGCCAGGAACGACAGGGCGACCGCTCCGCCGATCCCGGCCGCCACGTACAGGCCCACCGGCCGGTGGGCCGGGGCGGGCGCGGGCGCCGCCGGCTGCTGCTGGGCGTTGGCCAGCTGCTGCGCGGCGAGGAGCGCGGCGATCTGCCGGACCATCTCCGCGTTGTCGGCCGCGTCGACCGCGTCCCGGGCGGCCTTCTCCAGGTCACTCATCACGCGTATCCCCCTCGCATCTCGTCGGCCGGGGCGGCGGCGGGCGGCTTCTTCGCGGCCCGGGACAGGGCGGTGCGCACGTAGGGCTCGGTGACGACCAGGCGGCGGTGCCGCTCGACGTGCTCGACGATCTGGCGGACCTTGGCGTCCGGGCCGAGAGCGGATGCGGCCTCGATGACGGCGGCCTCCAGCGTGACCGGCTCCAGGGCCGTCATGGGGTCGCTGACCTGCTGATGCGCTGGCGCATCACCCCGATGCACCTCGTACTCGGGAGGCTGCTGCCCGAGGACCAGGGCGACCGCGACGGGGTCGACGGTCACCCCGTAGTGGCCGAGGACGGACGCCAGTTCCGCCGGGGGCGCATCAGGTCGCGCATCAGCCGCAAGCCGGATCGCATCATCGGGGTCCATGGAGGCGAACCGGGCGCGCAGGACATCCGCGGCGAGGGGCCGGGCCGGCGTGGGCTGCTCCTCGGCGACCGTTGCGGGCGTGGCGCCGTACATTCCGGCGAGGGCCGCATCGGCTCCGTCGCGTACCCGGGTCCGCTGGACCGCGACCAGGCCGGCGCCGAGGTCGGCGTCGCCGACGCCCACGTGCTTCGCGAGCCGCCAGTAGCGGCGGACGGCGACCTTGCGCCGCCACTCGCCGGGGTGTCCCTGGGCGACGGCCCGGTGGAAGGCGAGCAGTCGGGCGGCGTTCGCGTTGCGGCGCATCACCTCGGCGTCCACGCCGGTGGTGTAGACGACGATCCGGCGGGCGATCAGCCCGAGGCCCTCGGCGGCGCCGGACATCGCCAGTGGTGTGATGGCGTAGACGGCGGCCTCGGTGAGGGTGTCGGCGATGGCCATGCCGGTGAGGCAGGCGCCGAGCGGGGCGAGCCACAGGCCGCCGCGGACCCAGGCCGGGGCGGCCTGGCCGAGGAGGGTGAGGCCGAGCATGGTGAGGGCGAGGATGAGGGTGAGGCCCTCGCCGCCGGCGACGACGCCGGCCGCGGTCGCGGCCCGCCCGAACTCGGCGACGGTGTTGGCGTAGGTGCCCCAGGCGCCGAAGCCGCCCACGGCGAGCATGGCGACCGCGGCGCCGCCCAGGGCGGCCTGCTGGCCGGTGGTGAGGGTGCGGGTGGTCACCGGCCCTCACCTCGCAGCGTGTTCGGGTCCTGCTTGGGGAAGGGGTGCTCGGCGAGGTGGCGGGCCAGGGCGCGGCCTTCGCGGGCGGTGCCGGGGTGGCGGAGGCTGGCGCAGAGTCGGCAGTCGCGCGGGTTGTGCTTCACCGGGCACCTCCGGCGAGGATCGCGGCGAGCTCCCGGCCGAGCGCGCGGAGCTGGTCGGCGCATGCGACGAGGGCGTCGGCCAGCTGCTCGGCCTCGTCGGGGGTGTAGGAGCCGGTGATGTCCTGCTGCTCGATGTACAGGGCGACGTCGCGGGAGGCCCGCTCGGCGTAGGGGGACTGGGCGAGCATTGCCTTGAACAGGCCGTAGTCGTGTGCGGCGACGTTGTGCTCGGGGCCGTAGTGCGTGATGTCGACCTTGTACTGGGCGCGGTCGTCGTGGTGGCCGGCGCACCAGTCGGGTTCGTCGATCTCCAGGGCCTTGGCGACCAGCACGCTGACGGTGGCGGTGCGGGGCAGGTGCTGCGTCACTGGCCCTCACCACCGCGGCGGATCTCCTCGCGGGACAGCTGCTCGGGGCGGGTCCGCGTCGCCTCGATCCACGGGAAGGGGCGGATGCCGTCCGCGGCCTTGAAGACGCGGATGGCGGTGCCGGCCGGGGCGTGGGGGAGGCCGTAGACGCGACCACCGTCGAGGGAGGCGAGGAGCCGGGCGGCGTGATGCTCGCACCCGTCCGCGCCCGCGTTGTCGGCGTCGAGGACGGTGACCACGGCCGGGCCGTCGCACGGCGTGGGGTCCTCAGGGTGCGCGACCGGACAACGAACCTCACGGGTCGGCTGGCCGGCCAGCAATTCCGGTTGAGGGACATCGGCGCCGAGGGCGCGCAGCAGGATCCGCAGGGCTTCGGCGAGGCCGCCGTGGGCCTGGGCGTAGGCGAAGACGTCGTTGCCGTCGACGGTGCCGTACACCTCGAGCATCCGGAGGCCCACGCGGAGGGCCGTGTCGACGTCGTTGGGGTCCGGCAGGGTGGGCGTCCAGTCCGGGGTGTCCGTGGCGTAGGCGGCCCGGGTGCGCTGGGCGGTGCCCTTGGCGTAGTCGCTGCGGCAGAGGGCGTGCAGCGCGGCGAGCCGGTCGGGGTTCGGGGTGATGGTCACCGGGTCACCGCCTTGCGGATGGTGCCGGTGACGCCGGCCTTGGTGACGCGCACGGTGGTCGTGCGGTCGGGGGCGCGGCGGATGACGCCGGCGGCGATGAGGCGCCGGGCGGAGCTGATCTGCGCGCATGCGGGCGCGCTAAGGTTCTGGTGGTCCATGACGAGGTCTGCTCTCGTTCGTGGGCTTGAGGGTCGGGCGGTGCGATCGCCCCGGGTGCGCCAACACCTGGGAGCTGCTGTCCGGCCCTCGCTGTCTATTCGGTTGTGGTGCCGCCGGGGCCGGCGGCTTTCTTGCGCTGGTACTTCTTGATGGCCTTGTCGACGGCGTTCCAGCTCACGCCGAGGTCGCGGGCGACGTCGGCGATCGTGCCGAGTTCGTCCACGCCGTCGAGCAGTGCCTGTGCTCGTCGGTCGGCGGCTTCGGAGGCGAGTCGGTTGAGCTGCGCCAACAGCTCTTCCTCGTCGCGGAGCCGGTCCCGCCAGGGTTTCGGTTCCATCCCCAGCACCGTATCTAACCCGGGGGTTAGATGCAAGGTGGTCACGCCGACTCCCGCGGCTGGTAGTGCAGGAGCAACAACAGGTCCTGCTCGGTCCGGTAGGCCGTCCCGCACTGCCGGCACTGCACCGGCTGGCCTGGCAGTCGGGACAGGACCGCGCCGCACACAGTGCCCTGGTCGTCCGTCACCGCCACGCACAAGCCCAGGTGCTGCGGACGGGGTACCGGATCGCCGACGATGGAGCGGGCCCGGGCCTCCAGCTCCCGCACCTCGCGCGCCAGGTCCCCGGCCGCCGGGTAGTGGTCGGCGACCCACTCCAACTCCATGCGGAGCCAGCGGCAATCGGCATCCAGGCCGCAGGGCGGCGGCGCCCCGTGGCTGGGCCACCGCTCGCGCTGCACGTCCACTCGCCACAGGTGCATCACCTCGGCCGCGCGGGCCGCGTTCACCGTGTCGAGGACGTCCTCATCGATAGGAGACCGCGGGCCGGCCGCACCCCGGGTGGCGACGATCTCGCCCCAGCCGGACCGGCGGGGTACCAGGCACTCGCCGACCTCGGCGTACAGGGTGGGCAGTTCGGCCAAGCGGCTGGCGAGCTGGACGGTGTGCCGCTCGCACAGGTACCGGCCCTCGGTCTCGTCGCCGCACAGGCCGCAGACGATCACCCGGCCCCCGTGTGCTCGGCGACGTGGGCGCTCATGCGGCACCTCGTCGGCGGAGGTCGTCTCCCGTCATCGGGACGACGGTGGTCATCTCGGCGAGGCGGGAGACGATCCGCTCGCCCAGGGCGGCTGCCAGGTCGGGCGCGATCGGCCGCCCGTTCTCGTCCCGGGGCGCGCGGGTGGGCAGGTTCGAGGTGAAGACCGTGGGCAGGCACTGGTTGTACCGGCCGTTGATGAGCCTGTAGGTGATCTCCTCGGTCCACTCGGAGGCCTTGGCGCTGCCGAGGTCGTCCAGCAGCAGCAGGGGGATGTCGCACAGGCGCTTCAGCTCGTCCTCGGCGGTGCGCTCGGAGCCGCCCGGGCGGAGACGGCCGTACATGTCCGCGGCCGTGGTGGCGAGCATCCGGAAGTCCCGAGGTCCGGACTCGGCGACCAGGCGGAGCGCGCCGTACGCCTGGTGGGTCTTGCCGGTGCCGGTGGTGCCGGTGATGAGCAGGGACCCTGCGGCGTCCGGTTCGGCGGCCACCGCAGCGGCCCACGCCTTCACGTCCGGGTGGCTGGCGTCGGAGTGCTGGTAGCGGGGAGGTGTCGCGGTGCGCCAGCGGGCCAGCGCGAAGTCGATCCGGTTCTGCCGGTGGAACTCGGGGTGGCCCGGCATTCCGGGTACCGGTCCGTCGTCGATGGGGCCGGGCTCGACCGGGCTCAGGCCGCGGGCTGCCAGGTGCGCGGCGAGGCGTTCGTTGAGGTGGTCGAGCGCGGAGGCGCTTCCGATGGGCTGTGGGTCGGTCATGTCACCATCCGTTCTCGTACACGGCGGGGTCCGTGGGGTTCGTGTAGGGCTTCCAGCCGGAGCCGGGACGGCGCCGGTCGGGCGCGGCCTCGCCTCCGCCCTCGAGGGGCATCAGGAAGGCGCCCTGTATCGGCTTCGCTCCGGGGGCGGGCAGCGGCGGCAGCTCGGCCCAGCCGCGCATGAAGTACCTCGCCGAGTCGACGTCCGGCGTGCGGCCGACCATGCGTACGGCGTGGCTGACCATCGCTGGGACGCCGGTCTTCTGGATGAGGGCGAGGACCGGGAACCATTGGTCGCCCTTGAAGGGCCAGCGGACGGTGATCCCGGCGGCCGTGAGCGCGTCGACGAGCGGGCGCGCCGCATCCGGGATGCCGTAGGCGTGTCGCTCGCTCGGGCCCTCTGGTTGGCTCGCCTCGAGCTGGCTACTACCTGAGCTGTTGTCCTCCAGTTCGACCACCGATTGGTTCTCTGGTGGTTCCTGTGGTGGTTCCTTGATGGTTCGGGCGGCACTGAGTGCGTGACGTCCGGACGCAGAGTGCGTGACGTCGCGCACTCTGGATGCGTGACGTCCGGACGCAGAGTGTGTGACATTCCCTTCCGTCACGCACTCTGTGTCCGTGACCGTCACGGACGCAGAGTGCGCGACGGTCTTCGCGCGGGACCGGCGCTTCCGCTCCGCCGCTGCCGCCCGTTCGGCCTCCTCATCGGCCTTCACCGCCTCCCAGTCCGAGGCCGGCCGCTTGCGACGCAGGTCCAGCGCCCACACCCTGCACCCGCTGACCTCACCGGTCTTCCGGATGAGCCGACCGTCCTCGAGGCGCCTGAGCGCGCGCTGGACCGTACGCCGGTCGTAGCCGGTGCAGTAGGAGATGAGGTCGACCGAGGGGTAGCTGTTGGAGCCGTCCTTGTGGGCGTGCTCGGCGAGCACCGCCAGGACGTGCCTGGCGGTGCTGTCCGGCCTGCCCTTCTCCGTGAGAAGCACCGGGGAGTCACGCATGGCCCACCGCACAGCCTCGTAGCTCACGGCCGTCCTCTCGCTTGGTGGGGGAATCCGACAGCGCCTCGGTGACGGGTCCGGTCACGATGGGTCCTCGTCGAGCGGCAGGGCCTCCTGCCGGCCGCTGAGGCGGCCACGGAGGGCGGCGACGCCCTTGACTGTGATCCGAACCTGCGACGACAGCACGGGCTCACCGTGGTGCGGGTGGCTGTAGCTGGTCGTCCTCCGGCGGAGCCGGCCCGCGTCTACCTGGGCCTGGTAGGGCTGGCCGGATGCGTCGATCCATCCGATGTCCCGCAGCGTGGCGAAGAGCCGGTTCTGGCCGGTGCTGATGCCCGCGCGGACCAAGAGCTGCGCGGCCTCCCTTACCGAGTAGTCCCCCTCGGCAGCCGCCAAGGTCTCCCACGCGCCGGCGGCGGGCGCCAGCTCGGCGACGCGCGCCTCCGCAGCCTCCCGCGCCTCCACCTCGGCCGCGAACGCGCGCAGCGCCTCCGGCAGCGTCTGCGGAACGGCGACCGAGTACGAGCCGGTCTTGCGGATCGAGGGCAGAACCTCGTGGGTGATCCACCGCTTGAAGGTCTTGGCCTGCGGCTTCCGACTGCGAAGGATCAGCGAGTACAGACCCGGCTCGTTCACGACGGCGAGCTGTTGCGGGCCGCCAGGGGTCTCCACACTGTGGAACCCCTTCTCGTCGTCGTCGAGCAGGGCGAGGGAGCTGTGCACGTTGCCGAGCTCAAGGACAGCCGCAACGTCGAGAGCAACCCACCAGGGTTCGCCCTTGATGGGCACGGAACGTACGGGCTGGCCGGTCTGCGGGTAGTGGAACAGATGCGGCAGGACCGGGCGGCCGAAGCTCCCGGTCTCCAAGTCGTACGCCCTCACGCCGCCTCCTTGGCCGTGCCGGTCGTGACGCTGCTGAAGATGGTTCGGAGCGGTGCCTTCTGCTCGGGGCTGAGCGGAGGAGCGGCATCGACGATGCGGTCGATCCGCGCCCAGTACGCGGCGTTGCGGACCGGATCGGAGAAGCGGACAGGCCGGTCGGGGCGGGCCGGACGGCCGGAGGGCTCGCCTCCGGCCGCCGCGGCGATGATGGGGCTCGTCACCGCTCGCCCGCCTTCGCACCACGCTCTTCGATGGCGGTGAGGAACCAGGCTGCGAACGCCTTGGCGTCGCCCCACTTCCGCACCAGCTTCGTCGCCTCGTCGATGAACGTGGTCAGGTGCACATCGGCGCCCACGCGCCGGGCGTTTAGGTCTGCGACGAATGCCTCGACCTGCGCAGCGACCTGAGCCTGTTCCGCGTGCTCGTCGATGCGGTCGGCGAGCGCTCGCAGCTCCGCCGCCTTGTCACGGGCCTCGTCGGGGGTGAAGTCGGACTCCCCGATCGACACGGTCGGCTCCGTGTTGGAGAAGAAGATCACGCGGCTATCGATGATCTCCCGGCCGGTCGTGTCGGTGATGGCGTGTCCAGTGCTGATGTGGTCGTGGTGGGGGCCAGCCACGTCGCACCAGGTGTAGGTGGTGCAGGCGCTGGACGCGGGGCATTCGTCAGAGGCGAAGCGCTGGTCGCTGGTTGCGGTCGTCATGCCGTCACCTCGCCAGGCCGACGGCTGTACTTCTTCAGGAGCTGCAGAACCCTCTCAGCGTCGACGACGCACTCGCGGCCGTCGTCGACGGCCAGCCAGAGGTGCTCGCCACGCCACTCAAGGCGCATCGAGCACCCGTCGACCACGTCCTCCATGAGGACCTGGAGCGCGGTGGGGGCGCGCTGTTCATCGGGCGTCGCCGTTGACGCCTGTGCGATGCTGTGCATGAGGACGTTCTCTTTCCGGGCGGCGTTGGGGCGGCAACCCCAGCGCCGCTCTGTGCTAGTGGGAACTGGTGGAGACAGGGGCGTTCTCGTCAGACGGCGTCGGGGCGGCAACCCCGGCGCCGTCGCAGTGGGGGTCCATTCCGAGTTCGCGGAGAAGGTCAGCTCGGTTGACCCTGTAGGTGCGGCCGTCCCTCCGGACGGGCACGGGGTACTCGCCCCGCTTGGCAAGCTCGAACCCCTTCGTCCGACCGATGCCGAGGGCGCGGTTCGCGGTCTCGAGGTCGAATGCGACGGGCAGCGCCACGACCTCCTCGTACTGCATGCCGCGCCTGGCGGCGATCTCGGTGGATGTTGTGGTCATGACTCCATCTCTCGTGGCACCGCCCCGACCAGCACTCATGCCATCCGATGCCGATCACTGCCAGGCTGTACCGTTTCAGTGCAGAAGGTGCTTGTAGTCGAACCGTTCCGGTTCGACTGGCCGGGACTCTACGGCATGGGTCGACACAGTTCAAGCCGCTCCGTATGTTGGATGACTATGGAGCAACAAGACTGGATGTCGGCGATCAGCAGGTCCATCGCCGGCGAGATCCGGCGTCATCGACAGGAGCAGGGCCTGAGTGCACAGCAGCTCTCGGACCGCTGTGCAGAGCTCGGGGCTCCAATCCCGAGGGTCGTCCTCTCCAACCTGGAGAACGGCAAGCGGCAGAACGTCACTATTGCCGAGGTGCTTGTTCTGGCTCGAGCCTTGGGGGTGCCGCCTGGAGTGCTTATCTTTCCCGTTGGGCACGTAGCTCACGTCGAGGTGCTGCCTGGGGCATGGCAAGAGCCGCTAGCGGCGATTGATTGGCTTTCTGGTGCAGTGGCGTTCAGTCAGGACGAGGCGGGTGCGGTAATTGATTCCCCTCTGGGGTTCATTCGCGAACACGAAGAACTTATTGACCGCTTGCGGCGAGCCGTAAAGGCCGACGATATGGCATTCGCCAGAACCCTTGACGCAAGGAAGGAGGTGGAGAATTCTGAAAGACGCTCTCTAGAGCTCCGTGACCGTCTGGTCGAGCTCAGGGAAACGCTGGAATCAGGGAATCCTGATCGCGATGTAACTCAGCGCCTGCAGGTAGAGATTGTTCGTGTCGAGCGCGATTTGGCAGCCGCGGAGACTGTATTGGCGAGTGCGCGCGCCGCGGAGGTGCACGGTCGTCAGGCCGCCCATGCCGTGGCCGAGCTCAGGGATAGAGTGCTGAGCTTCCGGAAAAGCATTAGAGAGCGGGGACTGTATCCGCCCGCTCTGCCGAACGATCTCGCCTACCTGGAACAGGATGCGGAAGGCAAATGGCGTGGCGGGTATAAAGGTAACCTTCCTGCTGTCTCTGCTTCTCCCCGTCCAGTAGATTCAGTGCTTCAACTCTTCCAAATGGAACCTGCTGCCTCTGGAGAGGATGGAGCGTACAGGCGATTCAAGAAATACTTCGAGGAATATTCGAAGGCTGCAATCTCGGAGGCTATGGATAGAGCAATTTCTGAGTATCTGGCGACGGGGCGTCGCGTCTCAAGCGCACAGGAAGAAGGTGACTAAATTGCCCGTGTCTCGCCGTGCTGGCGGCATCAGTAAGCGCTGTGAGTGTCGCGGCCCGGACGGGAAGCGGCTCGGCTCGAAGTGCCCGCAGCTGTCGAGACGCAGCCACGGCAGTCACCGCCTCTCCCAGGAACTCCCGCCCGATGCCGAGGGCGGGCGCCGGCGCTTCCAGCGGACCGGCTACGCCAAGGCCTCCGACGCGCAGACCGACCTCGACCGCATGCGCGCCATCCTCGACCTCGCCGGCGACGACGAGGACGGCCTGCGCCGTGTCGGCGACCTCCTCGCCGACCTGCAGAAGACCCGCGCCCCCGTCCCCGAGCCGACCGAGGTCTCCCGGAAGCTCGGCGTCGGCGTCCCACTCGACGGGAAGATGACCGTCGGCGAGTGGCTGGACCGGTGGATGGCGACGAAGAAGACCCGCCCGACCACGAACAACGGCTACGCCTCCCACATCCGCGTCCACATCAAGCCCCACATCGGGCACCTGCGCCTGGACCGGCTCGGCGTCGGCCACGTGCAGGAGATGTTCGACGCGATTGCCGACGAGTCCGACGTCATCCGCGCCGAGAACGAGGCCCGCCGCGAGCAAGAGGTCTCCGCGAAGTGGTCGAGGCCGGGCCGGCCGCCGGTCGTGGAGCGGGAGCGCCTGGCTGCCGAGCGCGCCAGACTGGCGGAGATGAAGCCGTACCGCAGGACGAACGGTCCGGCGACACGTCACGCGATCCGCCGGACGCTGCGCGCTGCGCTCAACAAGGCGATCGCTGCGCAGCTCATCACGTTCAACGCGGCCGCGCACGTCGAGCTCGGCTCCAGCGCGCGGCCGAAGGGCCTGCTGTGGACGGACGAGCGGGTGGCGCGCTGGCGCGAGACGGGCCAGAAGCCGAGCCCGGTCATGGTGTGGACACCGGCCCAGCTCGGCCAGTTCCTCGACGAGGCAGAGTCGTCCCGGCTGTACGCCCTCTTCCACCTCATCGCTCACCACGGCCTGCGCCGCGGTGAGGGTGTGGGTGCCGACTGGGCCAACGTGCACCTGGACGCGGCCCAGCCCCGGCTCGACGTGCTCACCGAGATCGTGGTGGACGGCTGGACGCCGGTGCAGACGGTGCCGAAGACGGACAGCTCCATGTCGTCGGTGATGCTCGATCGCGGCACGGTGCTGGTGCTGAAGGAACACCGCGCCCGCCAGCTGGCCGAGCGGGAAGCCTGGAACGAGCAGGCTGAGCGGGAGCGGGCTGCGGGCAAGAAGGTGCCGGCCTGGACAGACACGGGGAAGATCTTCACGGCGGAGGATGGGGCCTGGCTGCACCCGGACGCCGTCTCGAAGGAGTTCAGGCGCCTTGCCGAGGCGGCCGGGGTGCCTCCGATCAACCTGCGGGACCTCCGGCACGGCGCGGCCGCTCTCGTGAAGGCCGGCGGCGGGGATGTGCATGACGCGAAGGTCAAGCTGCGGCACTCCACGATCACGCTGACCTCGGACACGTACATGGAGCTGTTCACGGAGTATGAGCAGGAGCTGACGGAGCGCGCGGCGGCCGCGGTGCCGCGGGCCCGGCGGGGTGGCGCCAAGGGGCCGGTGGAGTAGCGTGATGGGTGGACAGCGAGAGGCCTCGTCACCGCAGGTGACGGGGCCTTCTTTGCTCAGCCAGCGCTCAACCGAACGTCCCGGAACTGGCCGATACAGGGTGACATGAAGCGGGATGAGGAGAAAGTCCGGCGGGGCCCGGATCGGGCGTTGAACAGGGATGTTCAGCACCGCGCGTCACATGGCGGCATGGGCCGGAACGGCGGGGTCCGCAAGGTTCGCAGACTTTTAATCCATTGGTTGTGGGTTCGAGTCCCACAGGGCCTACCGGTGGTGGGCGGGGGACATGCCCTCCGGCCTGCTGTGCAGCGCTCGGGTCGACGTCTGTCGGCTCGGGCGCTGCGGCGTTCTCGGGGTTCTGCGATGCGGGCGGACGTCGGCGGCACGCCACGAGCGCCGTGCGCCCGGCCGCGTATCGGGCGCAGACGGCGGGCCGGTGCCGACGGCGTGGCCGGGCACCCGGAACCGACCCTGCGGTCGCACGGCCGATCCTGCTCCACCCCGTGCCGGCGCCGAACGCCGACGCTCCCGCGCCGGGGCCGCCTTCGTCGCGGCCGGCGTCGCCGTGCCCCTCGCCCACGACCACGACGCCTCGGCCCGCATGCTCGCGTCCGCACCGGTGGCTCGCTGAACGCGTGTGCCGGCGCTCCCACTTCAAGGACGCGAGGGCGGTCACTGCCTCATGTCATCGCTCGCTGCTTCTCCTTGCGGCCGGCGGTGACAGTGGAGCAGCCGGGCGGAGCTCACCGCGCGGTGAGCGCAGCACTCCCTGCGTGCAGTGCGCACCGCGCATCACGACGCTTTCGCCCGGCCCTTCCTGACGGCACGTCAGTGCTCAGGGGATGACAACCGTCACACGGAATGTTGCGCAGGTGGGGGCAACTGTTCTGTTTGTCCGCCTTCGGTGTTGGTGGAGGTGGCCCTTCCGGGCTCCGCTCGAGGGCCGGGAACTGAAACGGGTTTCAGTCGACCTGTGAGGGAGCTGTACGCTCACTTCGCCGACCGGGGAAATCCGCCGCATGTCGGCCACGGCGCGTGAGATCACGGGGGGTCTGACGCAGCGACAGGTGCCGATGCCGTCCGCGATCCATCGCATCCATTTCCTGCTCTTCCGCGCCAGAAAAGAGAACTTGTGAAGATTCGCCGTACCCTCGCGACCGCCGTCGCCCTCGCCGCCACCGCTCCCGCCGTCCTGCTCGCCGCCGGTCCGGCGTTCGCCGACGCCGCCGCCGCGCCCTCGTCGTCCTCGTCGTCCGCCTCGCGGACGGAGGGCAAGCCCTCCGTCGCCGAGCTGGAGCGGGCCGTCGCCGAGGCCCGGAAGGCGTACGAGGACGCCGTCGCCGCCAGGTCCGCGGCCTACCAGGCCCTCGAGGACGCGCTCTCCGACACCTCTCCGCTCGCCGTCGCCGCCGCCGGGGCCCGGCAGAAGGCCGAGGACGCCGCCACCGCGAAGACCGCCGCCCACCAGGCCGTCGCCGACGCCCAGGCCCACGTCGACGCCGTGATGGGCGACGAGAAGGCCACCGACGACGACAGGGTCGCCGCCCTGAGGGCCCTCGCCGAGGCGCGGACGGCCGCCGACGCCGCCGACGCGGCCGAGACGGCCGCCGACGCCGCGGCCGCGGCCGCCGTCGAGGCCCGGGACGACGCCGAGGTGGAGGCATCCCGCGCCTACGGCGTCGCACAGACGGCCGAGAAGGCCGCCAAGGCGAACCTCGAAGCCGCCGAGAAGGCCCTCGCGGACGCCGAGGAGGACGCCGGCGACGACGAGTCGTGCGTCGCCGAGCCCGACCTCGCGGTGTCGGTCTCCGGCCTGCCCGGCAGGGTCGCCGCGGGGACGACCGTGGACTTCTCGGTGCGGCTGACCAACCGCACCCGGCGGACCCTGGACGAGGTCCGCCCGTTCGTGGCCGTCCACGCGACCGGCACGAAGGGCGAGCGGGACCTCGACGACCTGCTGAAGCTCCAGTGGTCCAGCGCCGCGTCCCCGGCCTGGAAGAACGTCGACCGGAACGGCTACGCCGGTGCGGTCGGCCCGCTGAAGGCCGGCGCCCACGCCGACGTCGCCCTGCGGCTCACCGTGGGCTCGGGGGCGCCCGCCGGCCAGGGCGTCGCCCTCACGGCCGGCGACTACGTCAACGACGACGGCAGCTGCGGCGGCACGCCGGACCTCACGGTCCACACGTTCGAGCTCGTCGCCGCGGGCTCCACGTCCGGCGGCGCGGCGAAGCCGACGACCTCCACGGCCCCGCGCACCTCGGGCGGCTCGCCGCAGGGCGGGACCTCCGTGGTGCCGGTGTCCGCCACGACCACGCGGACGGGCACGCTCGCCGCGACGGGTGCGCCCTCCGCCCTGCCGCAGCTCGCCCTCGCGAGCGGGGTCGCCGTGGCGCTCGGTGCCGGGGCGACGGTCGTCGCGCGCCGTCGCCGTTCGGCCCGCTCCGGCGCCTGACCCGCCTGCTCCGGAGAAGGACGAGGGGTGGCCCGCTCGCCGGCGGGCCACCCCTCGTCGCTCCCGGCCGTGCCGCGCCCGCGCCCGAACGTCCCACGTCACCCCCGCTCGCCGGCCGCCGCAGCCGGACGCCCCGTCGCCGCTCCCGGCTGTCCGCGTGGCTCCTGCCCGCCCCGGTGGCTCCCAGTCGCCCCTCGCCGCTCCGGGTGCCGCTCGACGGCACCGTCGCTCACGTGAGAGCCCGGCGGGCCGGCCCGCCGCCGTCGGCCGCCTCGCCTGTCGTTCAGCCCGCCAGGTGCCGGTTCGGCGCCTTCGCCCGCTCCTCGTACTCCGGCAGGACGACCACCTCGGCGCCCCCGGCGGCCAGCACCCCGCTGCCGTCCGCGCCCTCGACGAAGGTGTCGGGTTCGCGCCAGGCCGTGACCACGCGCCGGACGCCGGACGCCAGGATCAGCCGGGCGCAGGGCAGCGGCCGGGAGGCGCGGCGGGCACACGGTTCCAGGCTGCTGTAGACGGTCGCACCGGGCAGGCGCGGATCGTCCGCGGCGATCTTCGCCAGCGCCGCCTCCTCGGCGTGCACGACCGGGTCCCCGGCCTCGCGGGAGTGGCCTCGCGCGAGTTCGGTGCCGTCCGCCGCGACGACCACCGCGCCGACGCTGAAGGCGGTCTCGGACGGCGGGCACCGCTTTGCCAGCCGGCAGGCGAGCGACAGCCAGTGGTGGTCGGCGGCGGTGGCCGCCGGCCCGGTCCCGGGCGCGGTGGGTTCGTAGCGCATGAGGACGACGTCCTCGATCTGCCGGGTCTCCACCAGGCGGAGGCGGCCCGGCTGGTAGGTGCCCGGGCCGAAGAGGCGGGGTGCCTTCGGGTCGCCGACGAAGAGGGGGGCGAGGACCAGCTGGAGTTCGTCGGCCAGTCCCTGCTGGAGGAGCTGGGTGTGGACGGTGCCGCCGCCCTCGACCATCAGGCGCCGCACCCCCCGGACGTCGTGCAGGTGCTCCAGCAGGCGGCGCCAGTCCAGCGCCGCGCCCAGCGGCACCACGTCGGCCGCGATGCCGGATCGCGCGGCCCGCTCGGCGCCCCGGTCCGTGGTGTACAGGAGCTTCGCGCCGCCGGTGTGCCAGAACCGCGCTGCCGGGTCGAGGTCGCCCGAGCCGCTGACGGTGACCTTGAGCGGGTACTCGGGCCGTCCGGCGGCGCGGCGGGCGGCGCGTCGCTCGGGGGAGTTGACCAGCAGGCGGGGGTTGTCGGCGCGGATGGTGCCGGCGCCGACGAGGATCGCGTCGACACAGGCGCGTACCTCGTCGACCCGGTCGAAGTCGGCCGGGCTGGAGAGCAGCAGGCGCTCGGGGCCGGTGTCGTCCAGACAGCCGTCGAGGGAGACGGCGGCGGACAGCAGGACGTACGGGAGGGGCATCGGTGCTCTCCGCTCGGGGACGGCGAAAGCCAAGCTAGCTTGGTTCAAGTTTGAAACAAACCTACACTGGTGGCATGACGACCCGCTGGCTCACGCCCGAGGAGCAGCGCGCCTGGCGCGCGTACATCGCCGCGACGCACCTCCTGGAGGACACGCTGGACCGGCAGCTCCAGCAGGACGCCGGCATGCCCCACCTTTACTACTCCATCCTGGCGACTCTGTCCGAGGCTCCGGAGCGGCGGCTGCGGATGACCGAGCTCGCCGAGGCCCTGAAGATCACCCGCAGCCGGCTCACGTACGCCGTGACCCGGCTGGAGAAGGACGGGCTCGTGCGGCGGGAGAGCTGTCGGTGGGACCGGCGCGGCAGTGTCGCCGTCCTGAGCGACGCGGGCACGGCCGAGGTGGAGCGGGCGGCCCCCGGGCACGTCGAGACGGTGCGGGCCTCGCTCTTCGACCACCTCGACGAGGAGCAGGTGGGGCAGCTGGAGGCGATCTGCACCACGATCGTCCGGTCGCTCCAGGGCGAGGACGCCTCGACTCCCGCGGGCGACGACCTGCCCTGGCGCCGCCGGTCGTCGCCCTGCTCGTGACGCCGGCCCGGCACTCGAACCAGTTGCTTCAACTTTAAAGCAGAGATACGGTTCCCTCCGAACACCTGCTTCAAATCTGAAGCAGGTGCCCGTAGCAGTACGGGCGACTCGGAACGGAACCGGAGAACCGCATGGCCGACACCCCCGCTGCCCCCGCCGCCACGCAGCGCGCCCGCGTCCGTGTGCCGCTGCGCTTCGCGGACGGGTACCACGCCGACGCCGAACTGGTCACCTTCCACGGCCTCGCCGACGGCCGCGAACACCTCGCGATGGTCCTCGGCGACCCCGGCGAGGTGCCCCTGGTCCGCCTCCACTCCGAGTGCCTCACCGGCGACGTCCTCGGCTCCGCCCGCTGCGACTGCGGCCCCCAGCTCCGCGAGGCCGTCGAGCGCATCGCCGACCGCGGCGGTGTCCTGCTCTACCTCCGCCAGGAGGGCCGCGGCATCGGCCTCTACAACAAGCTCGACGCGTACGCCCTCCAGGACGAGGGGCTCGACACGTACGAGGCCAACGCCGCCCTGGGCCTGCCCGAGGACGCCCGCGACTACACCGCGGGGGCCCAGATGCTCCGCGCCCTCGGCATCGACCGCGTCGACCTGCTCACCAACAATCCCGACAAGGCCGGGCAGTTGGGCGACCTCGGCGTCGATGTGCGCGACCGGGTGCCGACGGGGGTGTTCACCACCCGGCACAACGTCCACTACCTCCGTGCCAAGGCCCTGCGGACCCAGCACACCCTGCCCCTCGCCGAACTCCACGCCACCGGCTGACCGCACCGGCCCGCGCCCGTGGCCGGGCGCGGCGGGGCCCCGGTCGGCGGGCCGCGTGGGAGGTCCGTCCGCCCGAAACCCTTCGCTGCGGACCCCGAACCAACCGATTCGCTTCCTGTCCCACTCATGGCATACACTGGGATCACCGACGCGGGGTGGAGCAGCTCGGTAGCTCGCTGGGCTCATAACCCAGAGGTCGCAGGTTCAAATCCTGTCCCCGCTACTGAAGGCCGAGGGCCGGAGACCGAAAGGTCTCCGGCCCTCGGTGCGTTCTGCGCCGACTCGCCCTCAGGGTGCGTCGGCAGGGTCGCCCGCACCGAGCCCGTGGCCGCCGCAGCCTGGGCGGGCCGTCCCGCCCGCCGGGCGCCGACGCGGCCGCCGACGCGGCCGCGATGCCGTGGCCGCCGTGCCGGCCCCTGCCGGAATCCGCCGGAATCCGCCGGACTGCCGTCGCCCTCAGCGGGTACCCCACCGTCCGCAGGCGTCGTCCGGTCGGCGCACCCCGCTCGCGGTGTACCCCCGCTGCGGGAAACCTGGACTGACGGAGCCGACGGAGCCGAGGGAGCAGAAAGGCGGTGCCGGACGTTCGCCGGACGATCCGGATGCGCCCGCACGAGCGTTGCGGACCGGCGAGGACAGGGTGTGGATGTAGGTCGGTGGGAGACGAAAGTGCGGCCTGGTGACATGGCGGACGAAGGGGCGCTCGCGCAGGGCTCCGGGCATCGGCCCGGCGGTCCGGCCCCGGCCGGCGATCCCGCCCCCGGTGACCCGCCCGCGCCCCCCGCTCCCGAGGGCCGGCGGATCTCCCGTGCCCGCACCGCCGTGCGCCTGCTCCCGGCGCTGCTGATCGCCGCCGGCGGTGTCTACGACTACTACACGCCCTCGACGTACAGCGCGGTGCCGCTGTTCATCGCCGCCCCCCTGGTGGCCGCTCCGCTGTACTCGCGGCGGGGCACCGTGCTCACCGGCCTCGCCGCCACGACCGTCGTGCTCGCCGTCCACCTCGTGCTCGGGGGCGTCTTCGACGTGGACGCGGTCACCGAGCTGGTCACCGTCGTGACGGTGTCCGCGCTCGCCGTACTGATCAACACCCTCGTCCGGCGCAGCAGCGAGCAGCTCGCCTCCGCCCGCGAGATCGCCGAGGCGGCACAGCGCGCCGTCCTGCCCGAACCGGTGGAGCGGATCGGCGGCTTCCAGATCGCGGCACGGTACGAGGCCGCCCAGGCGGACGCCTCCATCGGCGGCGACCTGTACGCGGTGCAGGACAGCCCGCACGGCGTCCGGCTCATCGTCGGAGACGTGCGCGGCAAGGGCCTGGGAGCGGTGTCGGCCGTGGCGGTGGTGATCGGCGCGTTCCGGGAGGCCGCCGAGCAGGAGACCACCCTGGAGGCGGTGGCCCAGCGCCTGGAGCGGGCCCTGGCCCGGGAGGGCACCCGGCGGGACCGTGTCGACGCCTTCGAGGAGTTCACCACCGCCGTCCTGGCGGAGCTGCCGCACGGCGACGGCACCCTCAGCGTCCTCAACCGGGGCCATCCACCGCCCCTGCTGCTGTACGCCGACGGCACGGTCCGCGCGCTGCTCGCGACCCAGCCCGCGCTGCCGCTCGGCATGGGCGAGCTCGGCGCCTGGCCCGACCAGGCCGACCGGGCCGCCTTCCCCGGCGGTGCCACGCTGCTGCTGTACACCGACGGCGTCAGCGAGACCCGTGACCCGCAGGGCCGCTTCTACGACGTCGAGGAGCGGCTGGAGGGCCGTGTCTGCCACGATCCCGGCGCGCTTCTCGCCGCCGTCGCCAAGGACGTGCGGCGCCACTCGGGCGGGCGTCTGACGGACGACATGGCACTGCTCGCCGTGCGGCGGCCGTGAAGGTCACCGACCGTGCCCGGACGACCGCCCTGCGCATAACAACTGACACACCGTCAGTTCTCGGGTCTCGCCCGAAGCCGAGTCAACTCGCCCGATTTGGCACGGTCGTGACGTGTAAGTCCCGGCCGGAAATGTTAATGATCAAGCCGAACGGCTTGGAATCCCGCCTCCGGGTCTATTAACGTTCGATAACGCAGCGCGGTCGTCCCAGTCGCCACAAGAGGCGGCTCCGTGCTCACGCGCCGAATCCCGTCAGGGAACCGGGGAACCACCACCTTGGGGTGAATCGGGCGTATGCCGCCGTCTGCCGACGGCTCGTATACGCGCGTAGGAGACCTTCCCGCTCCGAACCCGTCAGCTAACCCGGTAGGCGACGGAAGGAAAGGAGTACGCCCGCGTGGCGTCCAACCGTCCTGCCTCCGCACCCCCGTTCGTGCCGAGCCAGCAGCGCAGCGAGACCTTCGGCTACGGCAGCTACCGCACCGACGAGGGCCCCTGGGAGGAATGGAATCCCACCGAGGAGTCCATCCGTCCCGTCCGCGGCCGGCACCGGGTCGCCAAGCAGCGCGGCGGACTCGCCCGCAGCTCCACCGTCCTGGGCGTCGGCGTCATCGCCGCCGTCGGCGCCGGCGGCATGGCGAGCGCGCAGACCGGCAAGCCCCCGGTGTCCATCTCCCTGCCCGACCTGCCGTCGGTCGGCTCGCTGATCTCCGACGACGCGCCCGCCGCCGAGCCCGCCGCCAGCCCGCTCAGCGACATCGGCGGGGGCACCGCCGGCACCGAGCAGAGCGCCACCGACGCCGGCGAGGCCCTGCGCACCCGCATCATGGCCCAGGCCGAGCAGCAGCAGGTCGCGGTCGACACCAAGGCGCAGGCCGCGACCGAGGCCGCCCTCGCCAAGCAGGCGCAGGAGGCCGCCGCCGCGGCGGAGAAGAAGGCCGCCGACGAGGCCGCCGCCGCGAAGAAGGAGGCGGAGGAGGAGGCCGCGAAGAAGGCCGAGGCCGAGCGGCTCGCCGAGCTGGCCCGCCAGTACTCGCTGCCGACCTCGTCCTACACCATCACCTCCACCTTCGGTCAGGCCGGCTCCATGTGGTCCTCCGGCTACCACACGGGCCTCGACTTCGCCGCCCCCACCGGCACGCTCATCAAGGCCATCCACAGCGGCACCATCACCGAGGCCGGCTGGGCCGGTGCGTACGGCTACCGCACGATCCTCACCCTCGACGACGGCACGGAGCTCTGGTTCTGCCACCAGTCGTCGATCAACGTCAGCGTGGGCCAGAAGGTCAACACCGGCGACGTCATCGGCCGCGTGGGTGCCACCGGCAACGTCACCGGCCCGCACCTGCACCTGGAGGTCCACCCCGGCGGCCAGACCACCGGCATCGACCCGATGGCGTGGCTGCGCAGCAAGGGCCTCACCCCCTGACACCCCCGGTCCGGGCCGATCCGGCCCGGTACCTTCACCTCCGGCGCGATCTCTTCGGCTCGATCCTCCGGATCCACCGGATCCCTCTGATCGCCCCTGCTCCCCCGCGGCCACCCGGTCCCCGGCGGTCCTGACGGCACCCCCCCACGTCAGGGCCGCCGGTCCGCGTCTGCGGGGGAGAGGGCCCGGAAGACGTGCGCGGAGCGGGTCGCCGCGGGCGGGGCGCGGGTGGCAGCGCGCCGCGGAACCGGATGCGGAATGCGCGCATGTCACACGTGTGTTCAGGAGGAGCATGACTCCTCTTCGCAAGCTCGGATCGTCCGACCTCGAGGTCTTCCCGCTCACCCTCGGAGGCAACGTCTTCGGCTGGACCGCGGACGAGACCTCGTCCTTCGCCGTCCTCGACGCCTACACGGCCGCCGGCGGCAACTTCGTCGACACCGCCGACGTGTACTCGGCGTGGGCCGAGGGCAACCGGGGCGGCGAGTCCGAGACCATCCTCGGTGCCTGGCTGAAGGCCCGCGGCAACCGCTCCGACGTCGTCGTCGCGACCAAGGTCAGCCAGCACCCCGACCACCGGGGTCTGAACGCGTCCACCATCAGGGCCGCCGCCGACGCCTCCCTGCGCCGCCTGGGCACCGACCACATCGACCTCTACTACACCCACTTCGACCAGCCCGAGGTGCCGGTCGAGGAGATCATCGGCGCCCTCGACGAGTTGGTCAGGGCGGGCAAGGTGCGCTACATCGCCGCCTCGAACATCTCCCCCGAGCGGCTCAAGGCCTCCCTGGACTTCTCCGACCGCGAGGGCCTGGCCCGGTACGTCGCCCTCCAGCCGCACTACAACCTGGTCTCCCGCACCACCTACGAGGGAGCCCTCCAGGACCTCGCCGCCCGTGAGGGCCTGGCCGCCGTCCCGTACTACGCGCTGGCCTCCGGCTTCCTCACCGGCAAGTACCGCGCGGGTGCGACCGTCGAGAGCGCGCGGGCGGGCGGTGCCGCACGGCACCTGGAGTCCGAGCGCGGCCCGAAGGTCCTCGCCGCGCTCGACGACGTCGCCCGGTCGCACGACGCCCCGGTCGCCACGGTGGCCCTCGCCTGGCTCGCCGCCCAGCCGACCGTCGCCGCGCCGATCGCCTCCGCGCGGACGGCGGAGCAACTGCCGGTGCTGCTCGGGGTGGCGGAACTGACACTGACGGACGCGGAGTTGGACACGCTGACGGAGGCGTCGGCGTAGCGAACCCTTCCGACCGCGGGACCGTTTCCCGCACGACGGGCTCACCGGACCCCTGCGGCGCGACGGCTGTGCCCAGGAGCCCAGGAGCCCAGGAGCCGGGCCTGGGGCCCTGGGCGCAGGGCCTTGGTGGCCCAGGGGACGTGGGCGCTCGGCCCGGCCGGCGAGGGCCGTCGCTCGGCCGCCCGCCGTTTTCCGACGTTGCCGGCTACGACCGGTAGGGGTTGTACGCCGGCTGGTACGGCGCTGCCGGCCCGTGTCCGGCCGAGGGCCACGTCCCCGTCGCCTGCCCCTGCCACGGAGCGGCTTGGCCCTGCCACGGAGCGGCTTGGCCCGGTGCCTGTCCCGGCCACTGGTGCTGCCCCGGCCACGGCATCGGCCCCGGGACGGCGGCCGCCGCGGGCCAGACGGGCGCCGTCGCCCGTGCGGCGTACTCCAACGCCGGCCGCGCCACCTCGCGCCGCGCCCACAGCTCGTGCAGCAGTTCCCGCTCCCGTACGACGAAGTCGGCGTCCGCCCGCCCTCGGCGCCCCCGGTGACGGAGGAACGCCAACGATGTCGCGAACGCCTCGTACTGCGCCACGGCTCGTGCCGCCTGCTTGCCGATGTGGTGGCCGGCGTACTCGCGGGCCAGTCGGCGGGCCCGCATCGAACCGAGGGCGAACGGCTCGCCGGCCGTGAACCAGCCGGCGACGACATAGGCCGGCAGCTCTTCGCGGACCGTGCGCAGCTCGCGCTGCCGGGTCCAGATCACCAGCCACGTCAGCAGTCCGAACGCGGGCACCATGAACGCGCCGTACACGGCGAAGAACCCGAACGGGCCGAAGGTCGCGGAGCCGTTCCAGAAGGCGTGCATGCCCATCGCGAGCAGCAGGCCGGCCGGCGGCAGCAGGACGCGCCTGACGCGCCGGCGTTCGCCGGAGAGCGCGGCGATCCCGAAGCCGATGCCGGTGAGCACCGTGAACAGCGGGTGCGCGAACGGAGACATGATGACGCGCACGAAGAACGTCGCGGCGGTGACGGAGGCGATGCCGCGGTCGCCGGACATCTGGTCGGTGCCGAAGGCGGTCCCGAGATAGAGGATGTTCTCGGTGAACGCGAAGCCGGTGGCCGTGACCCCGGCTATGACCACGCCGTCGACGATCCCGGTGAAGTCGCGTCTGCGGAAGAGGAAGACGAGGAGGACGGCGGCGGCCTTGGCCGACTCCTCCACGATCGGCGCGATGACCGTGGCGCCCAGGGTGTCCGCGCTGGACGGGTCGGCGGTGGACGTGGCGATCCACCGGGTCGCGAAGCTGTTGGCGACGATGGCTATCAGCGCCGCCGCGCACGCTCCCCAGGCGAAGGCGAACACCAGGTTCCGCCAGGGGCCGGGCTCCACCCGGTCGAGCCAGCGGAACGCGGTGACGAGCAGCGGTACCGGCAGGACGGCCAGCCCGAGGCCGACCAGGAAGCCCTGGGTGCCGGTCTGCTCGCGCACCAGCGCGAGGATGACCAGCCCGGACAGGGCGAGCAGGGTGACGAGTGCTCCGTAGCGGACCCAGCTGCGCTGCCACCAGTGCGCGTGCCGCAGCGCACCGCCGGCCGGGTCGACTCCCTCGCCGGGGTGCGGCGGATACGGCGGATACGTCGGGTACGGAGAAGTGCTGGCCACGGCATCGACCCTAACGAGGGAGGGGTGTCGCCCGCGACGGCGTATCGCGCCGCCCGCCGGGGCACGGGGTTGCACGCGCTGGTGGTCGTGCTCTGATGGTCACGCGGTGGAGGTCATGCGCTGGAGGTCCTGCGGGGCTGGTCCTGCGGGGCTGTTCACTCGCTGTCGGCAGACGGGCTCAGGCTCTGGAACCGGTTCCGGCCCCGCTCCCCGTCGCGGTGCTGTACGCGGCGGAAGAGCAGGTCGTTCACGACATGACCCTTGTCCAGTCCCTGCCCCTCGAAACGGGTCAGCGGCCGGAAGTCGGGGCGTGGCGCGAAACCGCCGTCGGTCCGGGTGTTCTCGAAGTCGGGGTGCCCCGTGAGCACCTCCAGCATCCGCTCGGCGTAGGGCTCCCAGTCGGTGGCGCAGTGCACGAGCGCCCCCGGCCGGAGGCGGGTCGCGGCGAGCGTCAGGAACTCCGGCTGGACGAGTCGCCGCTTGTGGTGGCGCTTCTTCGGCCAGGGGTCGGGGAAGTACACGCGCAGTCCGTCGAGCGCGTCGGGGGCCAGCATCTCCCGGAGCAGGATGATCGCGTCGCCGTTGCCGACACGGACGTTGGACAGGCCGTTCCGGTCCGCGAGATTGAGCAGGTTGCCCTGGCCGGGGGTGTGGACGTCCACCGCGAGGACGTTCGTCGCCGGATCGGCCGCCGCCATCTGCGCGGTGGCCTCGCCCATGCCGAAGCCGATCTCCAGCACCACCGGGTGGTCGTTGCCGAACAGCTCCTTCAGGTCGATGACCCGCTGCCCGTCGATGTCGAGCCCCCACTCGGGCCACAGCCGCTGCAGGGCGTCCGCCTGCCCGGCCGTCACCCGGCTCCTGCGGGGCTGGAAGCTCCGGATCCGCCGCTCGAAGTGCGACCCGGCAGGATCGGCCCTCGGGCCGTCCGGGAACCGGGGCTCCCCCTTGGCACGGGTGTGCCGGACCGACACACCGGGGACGTGGGAGGACAGCTCGTCGCCGGGGCCGGGCCGGGGGGGTCGGGGGGTGCTCACGGAGTCAGACACAGTGAGGTCGATTTTACGGGGGTGCGCACCCCGTCCCACGACCGACCGGGTCCGGAGGACGGCCGGGCGCCGGCGGCCACGGGCACCGCCCGCCCCGGAGGGGGCAGGGGAGGACGACCGGGCACGGGTGGCGGCCCGGCCCGTGCCCATGTGCACAGGGCCCGCTCCTCAGACGGACGCCAGCACGTCCAGCGCCCGTCTCGCCACCTCCCTGCCGATCGGCAGGGAGGCCGTGGCAGCGGGCGAGGGCGCGTTCAGCACGTGCACCGTCCGCGGGCCCTGTTCGATCAGGAAGTCGTCGACGAGCGTCCCGTCCCGCAGCACGGCCTGGGCCCGCACCCCGGCGGGCGCCGGCACGAGGTCCTCCTCCGTCACGGCCGGCAGCAGCCTGCGGACCGCCTCGACGAACGCCCCCCTGGACACCGACCGCCGCAGCTCCCCGATCCCGTACCGCCAGTGCCGCCGCGCGATGTGCCACGAACCGGGCCACGCCACCGTCGCCGCGGCCTCCCGCGGCCGGACGACGCCCCAGTCGTACCCCTCGCGGGCCAGCGCCGGTACCGCGTTGGGTCCGATGTGCACCTCTCCGTCGACCCCCCGCGTCAGATGCACCCCGAGGAACGGGAAGGCCGGATCCGGCACCGGATACACCAGCCCCCGTACCAGCTCGGGCCGCGCCAGCCCGTAGTACTCGCCGCGGAACGGCACGATCCGCGCCTCGGGGTCGTCGCCGGCCAGCCGCGCGATCTCGTCGCAGTGCAGTCCGGCGCAGTTCACCAGCACGCGCGCGCGGACGATGTCCCCGTCCGCCGTGCGCACCGCGGCGCCCCGCTCGGGCCGCCGGTCGATGCGGACGACCTGCGCGCCGTACCGGATCTCCGCGCCCGAGGCCTCCGCGAGCTGCCGGGCCACGCCGACGAAGTCGCACACGCCGGTCGTGCCGACGTGTATCGCGGCCAGGCCACGCACCTCCGGCTCGTACTCCGCGATCTGGGCGGTGCCCAGCTCACGCACCGGGATGCCGTTCTCCCGGCCGCGCTGCACCAGGGCGTGCAGGCGCGGCAGCTCGTCCCGCTCGGTGGCGACGATCAGCTTGCCGGTGACGGCGTGCGCGATGCCGTACTCCGCGCAGAACTTGACCATCTCCGCGGCACCCCCGACGGCGTACCGCGCCTTCAGCGAACCCGGCCGGTAGTAGATCCCGCTGTGGATGACGCCGCTGTTGCGCCCCGTCTGGTGCAGGGCGGGCCCCGGCTCCTTCTCCAGTACGGTCACCCGCGTACCCGGCGCGGCACGCGTGATCGCATGGGCGGTGGACAGCCCGACGATCCCGCCGCCGACCACCAGCACGTCGCAGTCGTACGCGACCCCCTGCCGCACCTGCACCACCTCCCACATCGATAGTGCACTGCGCCACTGACATCGCGTTCAAACGCGGACGGCCGAGGGCGCTGCTCGGCCGCCGCGGTCCCGTGCCGGCCGGCGGCTCCTCCGGGCCGGTCCGAACGGCCGGTCCGAACGGCCGGCCCCGACCGTCGGCGCACGGCCCCGCGGCGAGGTGGACGACCGCCCGCGCGGTGGGCCCACCGCGGACCGGCAGGCCCTGGCGTCCGGCGTCGTCCGCGCGGGGACGACGGCCCCTCCGCCTCCGCCCGACGCACCGCCGCCGAGGCCGCCTCCCGTACGCGTGGCGTCCGAGCCGCGGCCGGACCGCCTCCGCACCGGCTCGGCCCCCGCCCACACACGTCTATGCCGGGGCGAGCAGCGGCCGGGCCCGTTCCCGCAGCTCCACCACACGGGGCTCGTCGCCGTACGGCTCCAGGCGGTGCAGCAGGTCCTTCACGTACTCCGTCGTCCGCGCCGAGGAGATCCGCCCCGCGACCTCCACCGCCCGCACGCCCTGCTCGCACGCCGCGTCCAGATTCCCGGACTCCAGCTCGGCGACCGCGGAGACGACCAGCCTGAGCCCGTGCGAGCGGACGAACTCCTCCGTGGGCTTCGACAGGGCCTGCTCGGTGAACCGGCGGACCTGCCGCGGGGCCTTGAGGTCGCGGTAGCACTCCGCGGCGTCCGCGGCGAAGCGGTCGTAGGAGTAGAAGCCCAGCCACGACGGGTCGTTGTCGCCGGGGCGGGACCGCTCCAGCCAGCCCTCCGCCGCCGTCAGGGCGGCCCCGGCGGCCTGCCCGTCGCCCGCGCGTGCGTGCGCACGTGCCTCGACGAGACGGAAGAAGCTCATGGTGCGGGCGGTGGCCAGGCCGCGGTTGCGCTCCAGGGCGGCCTGCGCGAGATCGACGCCCTCGTCGCCGAAGCCCCGGTAGGTGGCCTGGAGCGACATGGACGCCAGCACGTATCCGCCGAGCGGGACGTCCGCCGCGGCACGGGCCAGTCGCAGTGCCTGGATGTAGTACCGCTGCGCGGCCTCCTGCTGCCCCGTGTCGAAGGCCATCCAGCCGGCGAGGCGGGTCAGTTCGGCCGACGCCCCGAACAGGGTCCGGCCCACCTCGTCGGAGTAGGAGCCGAGCAGCAGGGGCGCCGCCTCCACCCGCAGGCACTCCGGCACCATGGACGAACGCCAGTCGCCGCCTCCGTACTTGGAGTCCCAGCGCCTGGCGTCCTCGGCGGCCTCACGGAGCTTCTGCACGTCGCTGTGGCCGACTTTGATCGGTGCGCCGGAGCCCTCCGCCGGGCCGGCCTCGCGCGCCACCGAGCTGTCGGCCGGTGTTATCAGCCAGCGTGAGGCGGGCGTTGCGTATGCGCTCACTGCGAACGAACCGGCCAGGGACTGCCAGATGCCGCCGGAGCCGGCGCGACGCCCGGCGAGGTCGAGGCGGTACAGGTCCGTCGCCGACTTCACCGCCAGTCCGACGTCGCGCGGGAAGGCGAGGCCGACTTCGGGCGCCGGGTCCGCGTCCGCCAGGCCGATCTCGTGGAGCGGCACCGGACGGCCCAGCTTCTGGCCGATGGCGGCGGCGATGAGGTGCGGTGCCGCACCCTGCGGCACCATGCCCTTCGACACCCAGCGCGCCACCGAGGTCTTGTCGTAGCGAAGAGTCAATCCGCGTTGGGCGCCAAGGTCGTTGACGCGGCGGGCGAGCCCTGCGTTGCTGATTCCCGCGAGGGCGAGAACGGCGCCGAGTTTTTCGTTCGGCCCGCGTTGCTCCCTGGACATGCGCCACCCCTCGACACAGACGGCTGCCGCGCTGGCATAACCACGCGGCATTCGTAAACCCAGCGTAGTTCGCCGCATCCCAAGCGTTAAGGGGCATTGTTCCGGTTGGCGGGATTGTGGTCCGTACTGAAGTGCGGGCGCCTGCACGCAGGGTTGCGGCGCGCTCCCGCCGTGTGGCCGTGCGCCCGTCCGTGCGCTCTTCTCCGGCCATCGGGGGAGCGGTTCCATGGGTGGTGCGTGGGTCGGCCCGCTGTACTGGATCCAGTGGGCTGGGGGACACCGCCGCCTTCATCCCCGCGGGCGGCGGACCGGTCCGGGAGACGTCGCCGTCTCCCGGACCGTGCGCTTTTTGGACCTTGTGCTGAGGCCGGGTCGCATATGTACGGAGCGTGTGCGCTTTGCGCGTGGACGCGCGCCAATCCGCCCCGGATGCCCTCGATTTGGCTGAAAATCGACCCTCGTTCGGACCGCCCGATTCCCGCTCCCACCATGGAACTTCACGGCGCACAGGGCGTTTTGGGGGAGCGAATCGGGGGCGCATTCGCGTCGCAGCCGTTCCGCCCCCGCAGCGCACTCCCCGGCGCACTTCGCGGCGCGCAACCGGCGTCGTCGCCCCGCCGAGCGCCGCTCTTCGTGGCAGCATGGTGAACCGTTCGTACGGTGCACGGAATGTCCACAGCCTGTGGAGGCGTCGATGCGGTGGTTGGTGGGATGGAGCAGCACCGCCGCGAGGGTCGCCGAGGTCGGCTCCGCCGGGACCACCGGACACGACGGTGAGACCGTGCACCCCGTCGGCTCGCAGCTGCTGTGGGGCGACCCGGACCCGCTCTGGGCGGTCGGCGACTGGCGGCCCGACGAGGTCCGGGTGGTCAAGGCCGACCCCGCGACCCGTATCGCCGTGCTGGGCCTGTGCGGCGCGACCGACGAGCAGTTGCGCGTCGGCCTGTTCGCCGCCCGCGGCGGCGCACTGCGCCACCTGACCGCCTGGCCCGGCAGCTACACCGCCGTCGTCCAGGTCGGCCGCAGGGTCACCGTCTGCGGCGACCTCGCCGGGGCCCGCCCGGTGTTCCACACCCCCTGGGCGGGCGGCACCGCCTACGCGACGGCCGCACTTCCCCTGGCCGACCTCATCGAGGCCAACCTGGACTTCGGGCACCTCGCCGCCCTGCTCGCCGCGCCCGACGTGCCGGCCGCGCTGCACGACTCCACCCCGTACGCGGGAGTGCAGCGCATCCCGCCGGGGCACGCGCTGATCCTTCGCGCAGGGGCGCGCGAGATCGCCGGCTACGAGCCGGTCGCCTCGCTCGCCGTGGCCGCCCCCGCGGCCGACCCGGACAGCGCCGTGGACGGTGTGCGCGACGCGCTCGTCGACGCCGTGCGCACCCGCCTGTCCGCGCCCCGGCACGTCCCCGACATCGACCCCGGCCCGGTCCCCGGGATGGGCCCCGCCGAACGGCGCGCCGCGCGCGGGATGCCCGTCCCCGGCATCGGCGCCGACCTCTCCGGCGGCCCGGCCTCCGGCACGCTCGCGCTGCTGGCCGCAGGCCTGCCGGGCAGGCCGGGAACGGTCCTCGGCCACGGCACCGGCGCCGGGGAACGCCTGCTGGCGGTCACCTTCAACGACCTCGCGGTCGCCGGCCGCGAGGCCGAACTGGAGCGGGCGGGCGCCCTCGCGGCCAACCCCCGTCTGCACCACGTCGTCGTCACCGGTGGCGAGGACGTCCTGCCGTACGCCGAGTTGGACGGCCCGCTCACCGACGAGCCCGGCTCCGTCCTGGTGACGGCGGCCCGCCACCGCGCCCGCCTGATGTCCGGCAGTGCGGACCACTTCATCGGGCACGGGGCCCGCCAGGTCCTGGACGCCCACCCCGCGCGCCTCGCCGACCTGCTCATGGACCGCAAGCGCCGGCACCTGGTCCGCCCGGTCGCCGCGCTGGCCAAGGCGGACGGCTCGGTCCTCGTCCCCGCGCGGGTGTACGCCGCCGCCCGCCGCCTGGCCCGCACGCCCTACCGGGCGGGGCTGGAGAGCCTGGCCGAACGCCTGCTGCACCAGCGTTTCGACGAACCCGGCGGAGCGGTCGGAGCGTCCCTGGCGGCACTCGCCTGGGCCTCGCCCGGTCCGGCCGCCCGCTGGCTGACCGGTGAGGCCCTGGCGGAAGTGTCGGTCCGCCTCCGGGAGACCCTGCACCGCTCCGGGGCGGGTCCGGGGCACCGCCCCGGCGACCACCGCGCGCGTGCCGCGCTCGCCCGGCACGCCGCGGACCTGAGGATCCTGGAACAGGCGGCGGAGATCCGCTCGCAGCGCCTGCACGCCCCGTTCCTCGACAACCAGGTCGTCCGCGCCTGCCGCACCCTTCCGGAGACCCTGCGGGTCCGGCCCGGCGCCCGAGCGGAGATCCTGCGCACCGTCCTGCAGGGCGCCGGCGTGAGCGACCTGCCGCCCGGCTGGGGCGCCCCCTCCCACGCGTCCTCGGCCGCCGCGGCCCGCACCGGCCTCCGGGTGGCCGCGGATCCCCTGCTGGCGCTCTTCGACACCCCGCTCCTGGCCGAGGCCGGCCTCGTCGAGGCCCGCGTGGTCCGCAAGGCCCTGCGCGGCGCCGCCGTCGGCGACCCGCTTCCCCTGGACGGTCTCGCCGAGATCGTCGCCCTGGAGCTGTGGCTCCGCCGCCTCCTGGCCCGCCGGGGAACCTGCTGGACCGGCACACCGGCACGCGCGCGTGCCGTCCCGTCGGGCATCACCCGCACACCCCGGGCGGTGGAGCCGGTACGCCGACTGGGCTGACCCGTACGCGGAGCCGGGGGCGGGGGACGGCCCGCGGCGCCGGGAGGAGCCGGTACAGGCCGGGGGAGACGCCGGGACCGGCCTGAAGGCGCAGGGAGGCGAGGGCGGGAGGCGTCGGGAGTGGCAGGCGCCGACCTGAAGGCGCCCGGAGTGGCGGGGACAGGCCGGAAGACGCCGGGAAGGTCACGCTCCCCCTCGCCCCGCCGGCGGTGCGACACCGCTCCGGCTCGCAAACCGCGTGCCCCTCCCGACGGCCCCGGCGACAATGACCCGGTGCGGTACGGAATCCTGGGCGTCACACAGGCGGAGGACGACCACGGCAGACCCCTGCCCGTCGGAGGCCCCCGCCTCCGAGCCCTGCTCGCCGCCCTCGCCCTGCGGCCCGGCCGTGTCACCGCCCCCGAGACCCTGATCGGGGACGTGTGGGCCGACGACCCGCCCCAGGACGCCCCCGCCGCCCTCCAGGCCCTCGTCGCCCGTCTGCGCCGCGTCCTCGGCAGGGACGCCGTCACCTCGGAGCCCGGCGGCTACCGGCTCGCCGCGACGGAGGGCGATGTCGACCTCCACGTCTTCGAGCGGCTCCTACGGCAGGCCGCGGCCGCCCTCGGCGGAGGCGACGCAGCCACCGCCGCCCCCGCCCTCGACGAGGCGCTCGCGCTGTGGCGGGGGCCGGCGCTCGCCGACCTCCCCGACCGCACCGCGGCCACCCGCGCGCAGGCCCTGCGCCTGGAGGCGGCCCGCGCCCGCGCCGAGGCCCGCCTGCGCCTGGGCCGCGCCAGGGACGCCGTACCGGAGCTGCAGGAACTCACCGCGGCGCACCCGTACGACGAGCCGCTGAGAGCCCTGCTGCTGCGTGCCCTGCGCGACTGCGGCCGCACGGCCGACGCACTCGCCGCCTACGACGCCGCCCGCCGTACCCTCGCCGACGGCCTCGGCGCCGACCCCGGGCCGGAACTGCGGGCGCTGCACGCCGAGTTGCTCGACCCCGCGCGGCGCTCCACATCCGCGGCGGAGCCGGCGGCCGGACCCGCGCCGCGGCACCTGTCCGCCGGGACCGGCAACATCCGTCCGCGGCTCACGTCGTTCGTCGGCCGGGAACCCGAGCTCGCGGCCCTCCGCTCCGACCTGCGCAGCGCCCGTCTGGTCACCCTCGTCGGACCGGGTGGCTCCGGGAAGACCCGTCTCGCCGAGGAGGCCGCCGCCGGCATCCCGCAGGCGTGGCTGGCCGAGCTGGCGCCGCTCGACCGGCCCGAGGCGGTGCCGGGCGCGGTCGTCAGCGCCCTCGGCCTGCGCGAGACCGTTCTGCTGGCCAACGACCTGGCCGGCCAGCAGGACGACCCGGTCGCCCTCCTCGTCGACCACTGCGCCCCACGCCGTCAGCTGCTGATCCTCGACAACTGCGAGCACGTCGTCGGCGCGGCCGCCGGCCTCGCCGAGACCCTCCTGACCCGCTGCCCCGGGCTCACCGTCCTCGCCACCAGCCGCGAACCCCTCGGCGTCCCCGGCGAGGCGGTGCGCCCGGTCGCTCCGCTGCGCCCCGACCAGGCGCACCGCCTCTTCCGGGAGCGCGCCGCGACCGTCGGTCCCGACGCCGGCGAGGCGCTGAGCGACCAGGACGCCGTCGCGGAGATCTGCCGCCGCCTCGACGGCCTGCCGCTGGCCATCGAGCTGGCCGCCGCCCGGCTGCGGATGCTGACGCCCCGGCAGATCGCCGACCGCCTCGACGACCGCTTCCGCCTCCTCACCTCCGGCAGCCGCACCGTGCTGCCCCGCCAGCAGACCTTGCGGGCCGTCGTCGACTGGTCCTGGGACCTGCTCGACGAGCCGGAGCGGACGATGCTGTGCGAGATGTCCGTCTTCGCCGGCGGCTGGGACCTGGCGGCGGCGGAGGCCGTGTGCACCGGGCCGGTCGCCGAACTCGTCGGGGCGCTGGTCGACAAGTCCCTCGTCGTCGCGACCCCGTACCCGTCCGGGCACGGGCGGGACGCGTCCCCCGGCATGCGCTACCGCATGCTGGAGACGATCCACGAGTACGCCGCCGAACGCGCCGCCGAGGTCCCCGGGCTGCGTGCCGGTGCCGAACTGCGGCACCGCGCGTGGGTGTCCGCGCTGACGGCGCAGGCGGAGCCGCAGCTGCGGTCCGCCGGGCAACTGCCCTGGATCGCCTGCCTGGAGACCGAACTGGACAACATCCGCGCGGCCCTGCACCGGGCCCTCACCTCCGGCGACGAGGAGGAGGCCGGTGCGCTGTGCCTCTCCGTGGGCTGGTTCTGGTGGCTGCGCAACTACCACCGCGAGGGGCACGACTGGGTCACCCGCACCCTCCGCCTGGGCGCGGCCCTGGACGCTCGGGCGTCCAGCGCACCGCACCCGCAGGGCGGTCACGCCAGATCCCCCGGGGCCCCGCCCACCGTCGGCGACCCGCCCGCCGCATCGGCGTCCGATGCCACCGGCGGGGCCGCCTCCGATGCCGTCGGCGATGCCCTTTCCGGCGCCGTCCCCGACCTCGTGGACGCCTTCCTCACGGCACCGGACGGCGAGACGCGGCACCCGCGGCACGACCTGCGGATGGACCTGCGGATGCTCGACCTGTTCTACCGCAGCGAACTTCCGCCGGCGGACTCCCCGCCGGACGAGCGGACGCGGCGGTACGTGTCCCGGTTGCTGGCCCACTTCGAGCGGGGAGGGCCCCGGACGGCCCGGATGCCCGGGGTGGTGTGGCCGCTGGCCGCGCACTTCCTGGGCGACGTGGGCGACATGCGGACGGCCCTCGGCACCGCGCTCGCCCAGTGCCGCGCCCACGGCGGGGACTGGGAGGTCGGCGTCACCCTCATGATCCGCACCCACTTGGCCGTCGACTCCTCGGGCGGCATGGAACGCATCGACGACGACCTCGCCGAGCTGCGGGCCATCGGCCGCCGTGTCGGCGACCGCTGGATGCAGGCACACGTGTCCAGCGCCGCCGGTGAGGCAGCCATGGCCCGGAGCCGGTTCGCTGAGGCCGAGGGGGAGTACCGGGAGGCGCTGCGGCTCGCCCACGAGGTCGGTGCGTACGCCGAGTCGCCGTTCCTGCTCGCCCGGCTCGGCGAGATCGCCTACCGTGCCGGGGACCGCCCCGCCGCGGTGGCCGCCCTGGACGAGGCGGCCGTCGCCGCCGACCGGTACGGCGTGGCGGACACCGAGGCGTTCGTCCTGCTGCTGCGTGCCCAGATGGCGCTGGACGACAAGGACACCGCCCGGGCGCGGGAGCTCCACGAGGCCTCCCGGCAGGCGGCGATGCGCGGCACGCCGCCGCCTCAGTTCTCGGTGATGCTGGGCGCGGTCGACGCGCTGGTCCGCGCCGCCGGGTCCGGCCCGGCGCACGGGCTGCCCCCGCTGGCCGCCGCGCACCGCGAGGCGGTGGAGAGGCGGTGCGCCGAGCCGGTGGTGGCGGGGACGGCGGACATCGGGGCGGGGCTGCTGGCCGACCTCGGCGACTTCGCCCGCGCGGCCCGGCTGCTCGGCGCGGCGGACCGGCTGCGCGGCGGGTACCCGCGCCCCCGGCCGGAGGCCGACGCCGCCGCCCGGGCCGAGGCCGCGGCCCGGGCCGTCCTCGGTGCCGCGTGCTACGCCGCCGAGCACGCCCGGGGCGCGGCGCTCACCCCGGACGATATCTGCCGCGAACTCGACCGTTCGGTGGCCGACCACGGCGCCGGCCCGGCCCCTACGAGCAGGTGAACGCCGACTCGGCCCAGTCGGCCAGGACCGGCCTGTCCAGCGGGGTGTGCGGTTCGACGACCAGGCGGACCGTCCTGCGCCCGGCGAGGCCGACATGCACCGGCACGGCCGGCTCCCCGCCCTTGAGCATTCCGGACCGCCACAGCCGTACCCCGTCGGCGTAGACGGAGAAGTGCACCTTGCCGAGGCGCAGCATCATGTCGTCCACGCCGACCACGGCGTCGTAGGACGAGCAGGAGCGGTTCAGGGCCACGGTGACCGAGGAGTCGCCGCGGACGGTGACGCCGTGCGCGTAGTGCCGGCCGGCGACGGACAGTCCGTACCGCTGCCACACCCAGCTGCTGCCGGCGAGGTCGATCTCCGGCGCGGTGCCGTCGCCGGCGACGTCGTACGACACCTCGCTGAGCCGGTAGACGACGGGTGCGGGCGGCGGAGTGGGCGTGGGCGTCGGCTTCGGGGTGGGGGACGGCGTCGCGGCCGGCGAGGGTGTCGGCGTCGGTGTCGGTGTCGGCTTCGGTCTGGGCGTGGGTGTCGGGGTCGGCGTCGGGGTCGGTTCGGGCGCGGGGGTCGGCTTCAGCACCACCGGCGCGGGCTCGGGAGGTGTCCGCCTCGGCGTCGGGGTGGGCGTGGGTGTCGGGGCGGGCGGGGGCGCCGGGGTCGGCGGCTCCTGCCGCACCGCCGGCGCGGACACCGGAGGTTGCGCCACCGGTCGCTTCGGCGGGTTGCCGCCGTCGGTCAGGGCCAGCGCCACCGCGGTGGCCGCCACGGCGACGACGCCGGCGGCGATCCCCGCCTTCACGGGCGCGGCCAGCCCCTCCGAGACGACCGCCCCGCTGCCCGCGCCCGCGCCGGAGGAGCTTCCGCTGGCCGCGGCGGCGGCGCCCGCGGCGCCGGCCGCGCCCGCACCGGCTCCGCCGGTGACGAGCCCGAGCGCCTTGGCGTACCCGGCGGCGCCGAACCAGCCGATGACGGCCACCGGCACCACGGCCGGGATGCTGCCCGCGACCTCCTCGATCTGACTGGCCGCCAGGCGGCACCGCGCGCACTCCCCCAGGTGCTTGCGCAGGCCCCGCTCGGCACGGGTGCGCAGCTTGCGCCGGGCGTAGCTGCCGAGCTGGTCGGCGTAGCGGGCGCACGCCTCGTCGCCGGTGAGGGCGGCGGAGACGTGGGCCTGCAGATAGGCCTGCTTCAGGCCCTCGCGGGCCCGGCTCGCCAGCACGCGCGTGCCGTTGGCGTCGAGGCCGAACAGAACGGCGACCTCGCTGGGCGACTCGTCCTCGACCTCGGTGTGCCACAGCACGGCCTGCCACCGTTCGGGCAGGGAGCGGAAGGCCCGCATCGCCATGGACTGCTCGGCCTCGTGCAGGGCATGGACGTCCGCGCCCAGGCCGACGGTGTCGTCGGCGCCCTCCGTGGCACGGGCCGCGGAGGCGGCGAAGAGAGCGAAGTCGTCGACGAGCTGCTCGCGCCGGGCCGACTGGAGCCAGTGCGCGGCGACGCGCCGCACGGAGGTGAGCAGGTAGGCGCGGACGGCGTGTTCGGGCCCCGAGCCGCCGCGGACCGCCTGGAGCATGCGGGCGAAGACCTCGGCGGTGAGGTCGTCGGCGGTGTGCGCGTCCCGGCAGCAGGTGCGGGCGTAGCGGCGCACGGCGTCGGCATGGCGCCGGTACAGCTCCTCGTACGCCGTGTCGTCGCCCGCGCGCATCCGCTGGATCAGATCGACGTCGGACGGCGGCAGGTCGCGCGCCGGCGGCAGGTCGCCGTCCTCGTGCCGGTCCCGCTGGGGCGGGACGCCGCCGTCGGAAGGGCCACCGGCCGCAGCCGGTTCCACGGGGCTGCCGCGGCGTGCTCCGCCCCGGGGCGCGCCGTCACCCGCGGGGGCACCCGCCCGTCCGCCCTGACTCGGCACCTGCGGCAGGGCCGGGTCGCCGGTCTGCGCGTCGCCGTCACCGAGTGACCCGTCCCGCCCGTCAACGCTCATCGCGGTATGCCCCCGCCGCCTGCCCGACCACTCCCGACCACCGGGTCAGAGTGCCACATCGGTTTTCGGCCAGGGCCTCGGAGCCGGAGGCATCCACCCGTCCGAGGGGACCTTTCGGAAACCTGTACCGGTTCTCACTCGAACGGGGAGCGTCAACCGGCCTCGCGAAGTCCGGAGTCGGGCTGTCACGGGCGGCGGCCGGGTGACGGCGGGGGCCGGCGGCGCCCGCACCCCATCGTCACTCCTGCCCAGTGGCCCGGTGCGGACCGCCGCCGACCGGTGCTGCACGGGGCGTCCCGGCGCGGAGCGCGGTCCGGCGCGGTCCGGTCAGGCCGGGCGCGAGCGCAGCCCCTCCAGCAGGATGTCCAGCAGCCGTGCCGACGCCGCGGCCTGCTGCGCCGCGTCCGGCAGCGAAGGTGCCGCCGTCGCGATGACCAGCAGCACGTCCGACACCGACACGTCCGGCCGCAGCTCGCCCGCCGCGCGTGCCCGCTCCACCAGCTGGCCCACGACCTCCAGCAGCGCCGCCGTCCCCGCGTCGTCCTCGGGCTCCGCGGTGCTGTGCTCGGTCACCAGACGCAGCTCGCCGCCGCCCGGCTGGGTCCGCTGCTGCGGCACCCGGGTGGCGTCGCCCGCCACGGAGCCGGTCCGCTCCTCGGCCACCCCGACCCGCAGGACCTGAGGCGGCAGCAGCCGCCCGGCACCCGAGGCCACCGACGTGCGCAGGAAGCGCGAGAGCGCCGACCACGGCTCGTCCTCCTGGCCCAGAGCCGCGCGCGCCTGGTCGGTCAGCCGCGCGGTCTCCTCCTCGGCTATCCGCCGGACCAGCACGTCCTTGCTCGGGAAGCGCCGGTACACCGTGCCGACACCCACCCGCGCACGCCGCGCGACGTCCTCCATCGGCGCGCCGTAGCCCAGCTCGCCGAAGACCTCGCGCGCCGCACGCAGCACGTGCTCCAGGTTGCGCTGTGCATCCACCCGCAGCGGCGTGGTCCGCGCAGTGTCCCCGCGTCCGTTGCCCGCCGCCGCGCTCAGCGTTCCGCCGCCCGCCGCGAGGGCGGACGCGGACGACCAGTGCGAGTCCTGAATGTGCATAAACGATCCCCCGGTAATGACGTCTCCCCCCGGAGACTCTCCGCTTGGAAATGCCAGGCGTGCGGATCAAGCCTCGCGTGCCCGGTCCCGCGTGCCGCGGTCCCGATGAGCGCTCCCCCTACACCCCGTCGACACACGAACATAGTTGAGAGGGAGTCAATTCAGAAGGGGCAGGTTCCGCACGGAGCGCCCCCCGATCGGAGTACGGGTCGCATACATCCCGATTGCGCCCCGTCCCACACCCCGGCGCACGCCCTCTGACCTGGGCACCCGTCCCGCACTTGGGCGTTTCGGCCAACTCTGCGCATCCCCGGCACGCGGTCACACAAATCGCCGGGGCTGTGGACAAACGGCTGCGCCGGGTGCGTCATGGGATGGTGAAGGAACGTGCGCGCATTCTCGTTGTCGGCGGCGGCTACGTCGGGATGTACACGGCCCTGCGTCTCCAGCGGCGCCTGAAACGGGAACTGAAGGAGGGCACGGCCGAGGTCACGGTCGTCAGTCCCGACCCGTACATGACCTATCAGCCGTTCCTGCCCGAGGCGGCGGCCGGCAACATCTCCCCGCGCCACGTCGTCGTCCCGCTGCGCCGCGTCCTGCCGCACTGCCACATCGTCATCGGCGAGGCCACCGCCGTCGACCACGCCTCCCGCACGGTCACCGTCGACACCCTCGCCACCAAGGAGGGGGGCTCGCCCCCGGAGCGGCTGACCTACGACGAACTCGTCCTCGCCCCCGGCTCCGTCGCCCGTACCCTCCCCATCCCCGGTCTCGCCGAGCACGGCATCGGCTTCAAGACCGTGGAGGAGGCCATCGGCCTGCGCAACCACGTCATCGAGCAGATGGACATCGCCTCCTCCACCCGCGACCCCGCGATCCGCGACGCCGCGCTGACCTTCGTCTTCGTCGGCGGCGGATACGCCGGAGTGGAGGCGCTCGGCGAGCTGGAGGACATGGCCCGCTACGCCGCGCGCTACTACCACAACGTCCGGCCCGAGGACATGAAGTGGATCCTCGTCGAGGCCTCCGGCCGCATCCTGCCCGAGGTCGGCGCCGACCTCGGCCGCTACACCGTCTCGGAGCTGCGCCGCCGCAACATCGACGTACGCCTCGACACCCGTCTGGAGTCCTGCGCGCACCGCGTCGCCGTCCTCAGCGACGGAGCCCGCTTCCCCACCCGCACGGTCGTGTGGACGGCCGGTGTCCGGCCCCACCCGGTGCTCGACGCCACCGACCTGCCCCGCAACGCCCGCGGGCGGCTGATCTGCACCCCCGAGCTGACCATCGAGGGCACCCCGCACGCGTGGGCGGCCGGCGACGCCGCCGCCGTCCCCGACGTCACCGCCGCGGAACCCGGTGCGGAGACCGCCCCCAACGCCCAGCACGCGCTGCGCCAGGCGAGGGTCCTCGGCGACAACATCGCGCGCTCCCTGCGCGGCGAACCCCTCCAGGCCTACGCCCACAGCTACGCCGGCTCGGTCGCCTCCCTGGGCTTCCACAAGGGCGTCGCCCACGTCTACGGGCGCAAACTCAAGGGCTACCCCGCGTGGTTCATGCACCGCACCTACCACCTCAGCCGCATCCCCACCGTCAACCGCAAGGCACGCGTGACGGCCGAATGGACACTCGCCGGACTGTTCAAGAGGGAGATCGTCTCGCTCGGTTCCCTCGAACATCCTCGCGCAGAGTTCGAACTGGCTGCCGGTGGAAAACCTTCAGACAAGCCGAAGGACGACCCGAAGGGGTCGTCCTGACCGGACCCAGGAACTCCATCGGCTGTCCCGGCGTCTGACTGTCGGCCCCGACATCCACCCTGCCAGACTGGTCCCCGAGCCCGGACGGGCCGCCCCCCGTCCGCGAACCCAGAGGCTGTTCCCACGTGCTGCATTTCCCGGGTGCTGCAACAATGTGCGGCCACCGCCGCCCGGCCCCCGGAGCCCAGGCCGGGCCCCGGAGCCGGCCGACGACGACTACACGAGGCAAGGATTCGTGAACTTCACGCGCTGGAGCGCCCGGCTCCCCGGAACGCAGCGCCGCGCCGCAGCGCGGACCGAGTCGGTCGCCACCGACCGGCGGAGCGAAGGCGCCGTCCCCGCGGCCCGCGCCGAACGACCCACCGACGGCACCCCGACCGTCCCCGCGGTCGACGAACTGCCCGTCCGCGAGGTGCTCGACCGCGTCCCGGCCCTCGTCGCCCTCGTGCACGGCCCCGACCACCGCCTCGCCCACGTCAACGACGCCTACACCGCGGCCTTCGGCGGACGCCCCTGCGGCCGGCCCGCCGCCGAGGCCCTCCCCGAGCTGAAGGAACTGGGCCTGCTCCCCCTCCTCGACCAGGTCCTGCGCAGCGGCAAGCCCCGCACCTTGAAGTCCCGCAAGGCCCCCGACGGCCGCTCCTACACCTTCACCTGCACCCCCGTCACCGAGGGCGACGGCGGCGGCCCCGGCGTCCTGGTCTTCGCGACGGACGTCACCGACCACGCCGAGGCCGCCGAACGCCTGCGCGCCAGCGAGCGCCGCCAGCGCGAGACCGCCGTGACCCTCCAGCGGTCCCTGCTGCCCCAGGAACTGGAACAGCCCGACGACCTCCGCATCGCCGCCACCTACCAGCCCGGCGGCACGGAGGCCGCGGTCGGCGGCGACTGGTACGACGTCATCACCCTCGGCGGCGGCCGCACGGCCCTGGTCATCGGCGACGTCATGGGCCGGGGCGTCCGCGCCGCGGCCGTCATGGGCCAGCTCCGCACGGCCGTCCGCGCCTACGCCCGCCTGGACCTGCCCCCGCACGAGGTCCTGCAGCTCCTCGACGGCCTCGCCACCGAGATCGACGCCAACCAGATCGCCACCTGCGTCTACGCGGTCCACGACCCCAACGAGGGCCGACTGGTGTACGCCTCCGCCGGCCACCTGCCGATCCTCGTCCGCGACGAGAACGGCACCGTCCTGCGCGCCGACGAACCCACCGGCCCGCCACTGGGCACCGGCGGCTGGATCCACGCCTCCGGCTCGGTCCCGCTCGGTCCCGGCTCCACGGCCGTCCTCTACACCGACGGCCTGGTCGAACGCCGCGACGAGGACCTCGACGAAGGCATCGCGGCCCTGGAACGCGCCCTCGCCGGGGCCTCCGGCACCCCGCAGGTGGTCTGCGACCGGCTCGTCCGCTCGGCCGGTGTCACCGCCGACCACGACGACGACGTCGCCGTCCTGGTCCTCCAGCACCCGGCCCGCACGGGCCGTGACGGCGACCTCTTCCGCAATGCCGCCCTGGAACTCCTCGGCGGTGTGGAGGCGGCCCCGCGCGCGCGTGCCTTCGCCTCCGGCGTGCTCACCAGCTGGCGCTTCCCCGCCGACCTGCACGACCTGGGTGTGCTGGCCGCCAGCGAGCTCGTCGCCAACTCCCTCCAGCACGGCACCCCGCCCATGCGTCTGCGGTTGCGCCGCACCGACCGCCGCCTGATCGTCGAGGTCACCGACGGCGACGACCACCTGCCCCGGCGCCGCCGCGCCGAACCGGCCGACGAGTCGGGCCGGGGCATCGCGATCGTCGCGACGATCGCCTCGAACTGGGGCTCGCGCCGGACCCCGGGTGGAGGAAAAGCGGTGTGGTGCGAGTTCGCCCTGCCGTCGCAAGCGCCCCGGGCGTAGGCGGGCGCCGCCGGGCGTCCACCCGGCTCAGGCCTCCGACGGCACCCGCTCCGAGGGGGCCGCGCCACCCCGGGTGACGACCCGGCTCCGGGCGGCCCACGGCTGGTCCTGCACGACGGTGAGCCGCCGTCCCAACCGCACGGCGAGCACGCTGATCCCCAGCGAGAACAGCAGGAACGTCACGACGTACGGCGCGTGCAGGGACGCGCCCATCGGACCGCCCACCGCCGGCCCCACGGCCAGCGCCAGCTGCTTCACCAGGGCGAACGCCGAGTTGTACTGCCCCGCATACCCCTCGGGCGCCAGATCGGCGACCAGCGGAGCCACGGTCGGCGACAGCATCGCCTCGCCCAGCCCGAACAGCGCGTACGTGGCGACGAAGGCCGCGGTCGCCATCTCCCGGCTGCCGTGCCCCAGCCCCGCGTACCCGGCCGTCAGCCACGCCACGGCCCAGATCAGACCGACCAGGGCGATCACGCGCGTCCGCCGGCGCCGCTCGACGAACCGCAGCACCACGAACTGCGCGACCACGATCATCCCGGTGTTCGCCGCGAGCGCCGTGCCCAGCGCGGACGTGGAGATCCCGGCCGCCTCGACGCCGTAGGCACTCAGCCCCGACTCGAACTGCCCGTAGCAGGCGAAGAACAGCACGAAGCCCAGCACGCACAGCTGCACCATGGCCCGGTTGCCCAGCAGCCGCCTCCAGTCGCCACCGGCCGACTGTGTCGGGGCATCCGCCAGGCGCGGCGAGTGCGGCATCCGCACGGTGGACATCACGACGACGAGCAGCAGGAACATCGCCGCCTCGATCGCGAAGAGCAGCGTGAACGACGACACGCGCGTGGTGTCGACCAGATGCCCGCCGATGAGCCCGCCGACGCCGAGCCCGAGGTTCTGCAGGAAGAACTGCGTCGCGAAGGCCCGCGACCGGGTGTCGGCGCCGGAGCAGTCCACGATCATCGTCGCCAGGGCGGGCTGCATCACGGCCTGCCCCGCACCGAGCAGCGCGGCAGCGGCCAGGACGGTGGCGGCACCGGCGGCGAGCCCCAGACTCAGCGCACCGGCGGCAGCGGTCACCAGGGCGGCGATCAGGACCGGCAGCGGGCCCCGCCGGACGATGGCCCGCCCGGCGATCGGCAGCACGACCAGCGCGGCCACGGCGAAGACGGCGAGGACCGTCCCCGCCGTCATGGGCCCCAGCCCCCGCACCTGCGCCACATAGACGTACAGGTAGGGGACGGTGAAGCCGAGCCCGAACGCGCTGAGTGCGTTGCCCACGTGGATCCGGCGCATCGCTGCGCCCATCGCCCTGGTCACGTTCACCTCTCTCAGTAGTTAGGAGTGAAGACTTCGAAACTAAAGTTCGAAGCTAAAGAGTACACAGTCAAGGACTTCAAGGCAAAGCGGGGACGTGCGATACTGCGGCCATGGGCGACAACCCCGGCACCCTCGGCACCGAACCGACCCTCGAAGAGCAGATCGCGGCCTACCAGCGCGAGTTCCAGGACCTCGACCCCCAGGTCGAGAAGATCGTTTCGGCGCTGTCCCGGCTGAACCGCCGCATGAACGTCGCCTACGGCCGTCAGACATCCGCCCTGGGCATCAGCAACGCCGAGTGGGAGGTCCTCAAGGCCCTCGTCCTCTCCGGCGCCCCCTACCGCCTGGGCCCCAGCGACCTCGCCAAGCGCCTCGGCCTGACGCCGGCCGCGATGACCCACCGGATCGACCGCATGGTCGCCGAGGGGCTGGTCACCAGGGAGCGGGACGAGAGCAACCGTGTCCGGGTGATCGTGGAGCTGACCCCCGAGGGCAGGGAGAAGTGGCTGGAGGCCATGCGTCTGGCCACCGTCTTCGAGGAGGACCTCCTCCAGGACCTCAACCCTGCCGAGCGCACGGCTCTAGGTGAGGTCCTCACCCGGCTCCTGCGCCGCGTGGAGCACTCCCAGCCGGACGCCGGCGGACGCCTCACCGACCTGGACTGACGGACCCGAGGGTGCCGGACCGAAAAGATCTTGACAGTCGGCGCTTGACACCCCCCGGCTCGATCCGTAAAGTTCTTCGGGTTGCCACGGGCCCGTAACGGTTCTGCGGCATCACCTTCCGCCGCACTGCGGCACTCAACCATCAGCAAGATCTCCTGACCGGATTGATTTCGGCGTGCCCGAATTCAATTCGAATAGGGACTCGGACGCCCGATTGGGAATCGCCGAGAGCATCCGCTAAGGTTGAACTCGTCGGAACGGCCCAACAGCCCGACCGGCAACCCCCTCTGACTGGGAATCGGACGCCGAAAGGATCTGATAGAGTCGGAATCGCCGGAAAGGGAAACGCGAGAGCGGGAACCTGGAAAGCACCGAGGAAATCGGGTCGGAAAGATCTGATAGAGTCGGAGACACCGAAGGGAAGCGCCCGGAGGAAAGCCCGAGAGGGTGAGTACGAAGGAAGCGTCCGTTCCTTGAGAACTCAACAGCGTGCCAAAAGTCAACGCCAGATATGTTGATACC
>NZ_JAFFZS010000198.1 GCF_016921115.1 Streptomyces actuosus | reverse complement strand
ATTATATGTCTTGTAGTCTTTCTGGCCAGCACGGCACCATTGCTAGCAGTATATGCCATTATTTCTATTCTGTAGAACTAATTTGCACTAATATATGGATACTTGTGCCGCAATTTTTGCCCGTTTTGTGTGCGTTCAATTGCCGGTTCCACCGCCTTTAGCTTTGTTTTGCTCTCCGCCTTTTTTCTGCCACCCCATGCTGACGAAGAGCGTTGGGGTCCTCTTCCTCGTCATCCAATCCTCTCCGGAGTGTTTACTGCTATTCCTTCTGTCGTTTTGTTCAAAAATCCAGACGACGAACGCCACGGCGAAGCTTAGACCAGGCCAGACTATGCCGATGCAGACCTTTCAACCGCTTTGATTGCCGCCGACATCCGACTACGATTATGACGATATAATGCATGATCAAGCGATTGAAGACTGCCGCTGACGGCTCCCTGGCCACTGCGTACC
>NZ_JAFFZS010000197.1 GCF_016921115.1 Streptomyces actuosus | reverse complement strand
GCAGTCATGGCTCTGTGTCTGGGTGGGATATTTCCTTGCGGCCTGCTTTGTCTGTCTCACGGGCCGCATCGGTGCTGTCTACCACATCTCGTTCCCTGTTGCGGTTCGGGCGTCGTTTGGAATCTGGGGGTCTTTTTGGCCTGTTTTCAATAGGGCTGCCATGGCAGTGATCTGGTACGGGGTACAATCATACATTGGAGGTGTGTTTCCCTCACATAATTCGAGTGCGAAGGGGTGGTACTGACATAGACAGGCGAGTGTGTGACGTTAATGATTCGAGCCATCTGGCCCAGCTACGGAAATCTGCGCAACACTCTTCCTGCGAGCGCTGGTGTCGACACCATGAACTTTGTGAGCTTTTTCATTTTTTGGGTCTGTTCGCTTCCAGCCCTCTGGTTTCCGGTTCACAAAATCCGCCATCTGTTTACGGTTAAGGCGATTTATTCCCCAATTGCGGC
>NZ_JAFFZS010000196.1 GCF_016921115.1 Streptomyces actuosus | reverse complement strand
CCTGTGAATGGGAAATACAAGTATGTGTTGCTCATAACAGACAATGCAACCAGAATGAGATGGGTATTCCCTCTGATCAATAGGGATAATCCTGTACACATGATAATGGGCCATATTAACTGGCTCCAGAACCTTGGATTCACACCTGTGTATATTCAAGGAGATAATGAGTTCTTCAGAACACCTGGCATATGGCAAAAGAAGGGGATCAAACCTGAGCTGACTGTCCCTCATTCCCCATAGCAGAATGGTGTAGATGAGCAAGGAATTTGGGTGATCCTAGAATGCAGTCAGGCAGCTCTATATGCATCAGGACTGCCATGATGATTTTGGCTAGAAGCCTTGATGGATACAGTCAATAAGACTAACCATCTACCCATGTCCATGCCTTTATTCAATGACCCTAAACTGGACGGCAACATGCTAGACCAAAGCATTAAGAAATCAGCCTATTATATTC
>NZ_JAFFZS010000195.1 GCF_016921115.1 Streptomyces actuosus | reverse complement strand
ATTCACCACCTCCCGCACCAGGCTGTACTGTGGAGCACGGCAAAGCCTTGCAGCCACCCTGTAGAACCTCCAGCGTGAGGTATACTTAGCCAACATGTACGCGTACACTAACACATGCCGAGAACCAGTGATGAAAGGCAGCCTCCGGACAGGGAACCCATCAAAGCTAGCTCTGCTGATAGAAAAGAGAACGTCAGAAGTCTCACTGAGCCTTCGCCAGGGTGTACTCGCTATCCGTCGTTCACGCAATTCTTCTCGTAGTCTGTCTCGATACCAGGACGGTGGTGACTGCCGGGATAATCCCAACATTCCATGCCATCTTCTCAACAGACTTTTGCCCACCGAATACATTCTCGAGAAAAATGAGGTCGAAAAGTAGTCTTCGATGTGAGTTATGGAGCTCACTTTGTCTGAGAGCGGAAATCTTTTTCGCTCGCTGGCACTGATCGATTGGGTGATTG
>NZ_JAFFZS010000194.1 GCF_016921115.1 Streptomyces actuosus | reverse complement strand
ATAATAAGCGTCTGTGATGTCGAGCTTCGTGAACCATTTTGCTCCTCTGATGCGATCTTGCATCTCATCGATTCGTGGTAGCGGATGTCTGTCTTTGATCGTAATGGCGTTCAGTGGTCGGTAATCCACACATAGTCGTAAGCTTCCATCCTTCTTTGGTACAAACAAGACTCCGTGTCCCGCTGGTGATTTTGATGCTCTGATTGTTCCTTTCTTTAACTGCTCATCGATGTATTCTCGTAATGCGTGTGACTCTTTTTCTGACATTGAGTAAATCTTTTTGCATGCTGGATTCTTCCCTTCCTCTAGGGGTATCGTGTGATCGTGCAGTCCATGTGTCGGTAGTTCAGGTTGCTCTGGCTGATTGAACAAATGCTGAAACTCTTCGTACTCCACTGGTACGGCATTCTGAGCTGCTGTCGCTGCTAACTCCTTCGAATCTATCCAAGTCCATGAATCAG
>NZ_JAFFZS010000193.1 GCF_016921115.1 Streptomyces actuosus | reverse complement strand
AGTCAGTCCTCTCGTTGGCTGCAAAGCAGCACTGCCAGTAGCAGACCTTCCGGATTTGATGTTTTAGACCCAGCGGATGAGATAGTGTACGTTTCCCCAACAAACGAACTGTCAGGCTCGAGTCGAATGCTTGTCAAAGGGCCCCTCATACTAGTCGTGACCGTCAATACACACACTGGATTGTACACCATTTGGACGGCACGCTACAAAGACCAGGAGAGCTCAAAATCTTCTTCTGACAAGAGAAAAGAAAGACGAGAGACTGGAGGTACCCGGTCTAAACGCCGGAGCTCCCATTTTGGTATGGCAACCGGAGCAACAACACCTGTGGCTCGTCCGTCTACTACTAGAGAAAGCTTTGGCCCTCGAGGCGATAACTGGAATGCTTCAGGGTTGTCGCACTCGCAGTACTCCACAGATGGTAAACCAGATGATGAAGACCTTGCATCCCGACTAGGCCA
>NZ_JAFFZS010000192.1 GCF_016921115.1 Streptomyces actuosus | reverse complement strand
GAATAGTAGCACTACCGCGTTTATCATACTTTAACCCTTTACCCGATACGGGGCTTGTCTTTTAGATGAAAATAGTGGATGGTACTATGCAGTCATGCTCACTCTGAGATCCACCACCACTGAGTGCGACACGTGGTCTCTAGTACTCTGTGGTCTCTCCACTTGTAGTGAAGCGTGGCTTGTGCTGACTGCAATCAGAGTACTACTCCGTAAACAATGAAGCCATCCATCCACTATCTATAGCTAGTCAATCCAGTTCTTTCTTATTTTATTTGTGTTATTTTCTGCAGCATTCCTTTGCTTGTTGAATACCTCGTGTAGAATGCCTGCCAGAAAGCGAACCGAAGAGATTGCTTTATATTGCATACGATTCTTCGCGAAACGAATATATATACAGTTCCGGAGCCTACCGGACAACGCGGAATCGGATGATCAACTGTGATAAGTGATAGGTAATAAACC
>NZ_JAFFZS010000191.1 GCF_016921115.1 Streptomyces actuosus | reverse complement strand
GTTTATGCCTGCAAAAACCGCTCCATCCCACTAGCCCTCGCCTCGCGCACCTTCGCCCCCGACCTCGCCCGCGACATGCTCAAAGCCCTGCACATCATCCCGACCTTCTCGGACAACCCAGCCGCCAGCAAGGCACGCTCCGTGCGCGCGCTCGAGTACTTCGACTACGTGCAGATTTTCCCCAGTACCAAGACGCAGCACTTTGCGAAGATTCACCAGGCGAGCGGCATTGCGTACGAGGATATGTTGTTCTTCGACGATGAGGCGCGCAATCGCAATGTTGAGACGGAGTTGGGGGTTACGTTTTGTTTGGTCAGGGATGGGATGACTAGGGAGGAGGTTGATCGGGGGGTTTGGGCTTGGAGGAAGAGAAATGGGGTTAAGTCGGGGGTGCAGAGGAGGGAGACGGCTGATGTTTAGCTGGATTGGTATATGTGTGTTGGTGTGGGCGTGCTTCTTGTA
>NZ_JAFFZS010000190.1 GCF_016921115.1 Streptomyces actuosus | reverse complement strand
GTATGGATCTATCAGTGCCAATCCATCATGCAGGAGCCAACGATAGAACAAGAAATTTTGCGAGTCCATAATTTTACCGAGTCGACCGGGTAATGTTTGAGTTGAAAGGTCTGCCAAGAGCAATTCATGACGGTCTGATCATGCGAGACCTATTTTTTTTTTTTTTTTTGTGGAGCAGCTCACACTCTTACCTTTGGAACTCTTCTTGCCCATCCCTTCATTATCGACAACATCGTTACTCCATCTTACGTGGCGGCCTGGATTGCTAATGCCCGAAGAGGCTACATTGTTCTCTCCCCTCAGTCTCAACGTGCCTGAACTTTGAACTGTAGGTTGATTTTCGGGGTCTTGAAAGACCTGGGAGCCGGATGCTGCAGGCGACGGTACTTGGCGGGTTCGAGACATTATTCATTAACTTATCGTGGTGAGAGTCCGGTTCTGCGGCTTGATATGTACAAAGTAT
>NZ_JAFFZS010000189.1 GCF_016921115.1 Streptomyces actuosus | reverse complement strand
CGCCGCTGCTTGCGTGAAAACTGCGACTGATCTTGTGTCAACTGTAATTGACACCTACCGGAGCTCAAGGACCGATACATGGTGGTACAATGGATTCTGTAAGATGCTTCAAAAAGCTTTCTACATACCCAAGCATAATGAATATGTCTAACAATTACAGATACTGCTACGGCAGCCATGGTCCTGATAATGTCCCACGCCTGCCGCACCCTCGAAGATGTGGACAAACCTCTCATCGACACTAATTGGACAAAATGCGAGACGATTCTAATGCACATGGCGCCCTTTAGCCTGTCAGCACGAAACACGTTGCAGTTCCTGCAGGGGGCCTATTCCCATGTGGTTTCAAATAATACCGGTTCTAGGACGACTGAGAATAATGGAGGTGTACATGAGACAGGCCAGCAACCAGCAGTCGGCAGCCACTTGAGCCCGGCAGACCACCATAGCCCCACTGTGATAG
>NZ_JAFFZS010000019.1 GCF_016921115.1 Streptomyces actuosus | reverse complement strand
CACCACCCTGGACACCGTGATCACCGAGATCGCCGCCTCCCGACTCACCGAACGCGGCGCCACCCGCGCCGACGACAGACTCTCCGAGGCCGCGATGGAAGACCGCAAACGCGAAGGGTACTTCTAGCCATGAGCACCACCACGACCGAGGCGCTCTCGGCCACCACCCTCCTGCGATTCGCCACCGCCGGCTCCGTCGACGACGGCAAGTCCACCCTCGTCGGCCGACTCCTGCACGACTCCAAGTCCGTCCTCACCGACCAACTGGAAGCAGTCGAACGCGCATCCGCCCACCGCGGCCAGGACACCCCCGACCTCGCCCTCCTCACCGACGGCCTGCGCGCCGAACGCGAACAGGGCATCACCATCGACGTCGCCTACCGCTACTTCGCCACCCCCGCACGCCGCTTCATCCTCGCCGACACCCCCGGCCACGTGCAGTACACCCGCAACATGGTCACCGGCGCCTCCACCGCCGAACTCACCGTCATCCTCGTCGACGCCCGCAACGGCGTCGTCGAACAGACCCGCCGCCACGCCGCCATCGCCGCCCTCCTCCGCGTCCCCCACGTCGTCCTCGCCGTCAACAAGATGGACCTCGTCGCCCACCAGGAATCCGTCTTCGCCACCATCGCCGAGGAGTTCACGGCGTACGCGACCGAACTGGGCGTTCCCGAAGTCACCGCGATCCCGATCTCGGCTCTCGAAGGTGACAACGTGGTGGAACCGTCCGCGAACATGGACTGGTACGGCGGCCCGACCGTACTGGAACACCTGGAGACCGTCCCCGTCAGCCACGACCTGGCGCACTGCCACGCCCGGCTTCCCGTGCAGTACGTGATCCGCCCCCAGACCAGCGAGCACCCCGACTACCGCGGCTACGCGGGCCAGATCTCCGCCGGCAGCTTCCGGGTCGGCGACCGGGTGACCGTCCTGCCGTCCGGTCGGACCACCACGGTCACCGGGATCGACCTGCTGGGCGAGCCGGTCGACGTGGCCTGGACCCCGCAGTCGGTGACCCTGCTGCTCGCGGACGACATCGACATCTCCCGCGGCGACCTGCTCGTGCCCAGCAAGGACGCGCCCGCCACCACGCAGGACGTGGAGGCGACCGTGTGCCACGTCGCCGACCAGCCGCTGACGGTCGGTCACCGGGTGCTGCTCAAGCACGGCACCCGCACGGTGAAGGCGATCGTGAAGGACATCCCGTCCAGGCTGACGCTCGACGACCTGTCCCTGCACCCGCATCCGGGACAGCTCGTCGCCAACGACATCGGCCGGGTGAAGATCCGCACCGCCGAACCGCTGCCCGTCGACTCCTACTCCGACTCGCGGCGCACCGGCTCCTTCATCCTCATCGACCCCAACGACGGCACCACGCTCACCGCGGGCATGGTCGGCGAGTCCTTCGCCTCCCCGGAGCCGGTCAGGGACGCGGCCGAGGACGACGGGTGGGACTTCTGATGGAGCACCCCGCCGTCCCCGGCGCGACGTCCGTGCCGGAGGGCGCCCGCATCGGCCGGGCACACCCCCGCACGTGGTCCGGCATGCCGGGCGGCGGGCGGGGCGGGGTGGCGCGATGTGCGTGACCCCGTGCCCCCGCCGCTGCCGACACCGACGAAAACGCCCTGCCGATCTCCCGGCCACGGCCTGAGGCCGTGACCGCCGGGTCACCGAGAGGAACCCCTCCCGTGCCTGCCACGTCCGTCCCCCGCCGCGTCCTCGTGGTCCTCGCCGTCCTGCCGCTGCTGGCTCTCGCCGCCTGCGGTTACGGCTCCCGGGCCGTCGACGGCCCCGCGCGGCAGCAGGCCGTGCCGGGCGCGGCCAGGATCGACGGGCTGGACTCCGTGCGGATCGGCTACCTCGGCAACCTGACCCACGGCACGGCGCTGGTCGGCCACCACGAGGGATTCCTGCAGCGGGCGCTGGGCGGCACCCGGGCCAGGTACCAGGTGTTCAACGCCGGTCCCTCCGAGATCGAGGCGATCAACTCCGGCTCCCTCGACATCGGCTGGATCGGCCCGTCCCCGGCGATCAACGGCTACACCAGGTCGGAGGGCAGGAACCTGCGCATCGTCGGCGGTTCCGCGTCCGGCGGGGTGAAGCTCGTGGTCGACCCGGAGAAGATCAGGACTCTCGACGACGTCAAGGGCCACCGGATCGCCACTCCACAGTTCGGCAACACCCAGGACGTGGCGCTCCTCGACTGGATCGCGCAGCGGGGCTGGCAGGTCGACGCGCTGAGCGGCAAGGGCGACGTGTCGGTCGTGCGCGCGGACAACAAGGTCGTGCCCGACGCCTACCGGTCCGGGTCGATCGACGGCGCGTGGGTGCCGGAGCCGACCGCGTCGAGGCTGGTCGCCGACGGAGCGAAGGTGCTGCTCGACGAGACGGACCTGTGGCCGGAGAAGAAGTTCGTGATCACGAACATCGTCGTGTCGCAGAAGTTCCTCGAGGAGCACCCGAAGGCCGTCGAGGCGGTGCTGAAGGCATCGGTCGAGACCAACGGGTGGATCAACGCCCATCCGCAGGAGGCCAAGGCCGCGGCCAACGCCCAGTTGCGGGCCGACGCCGGCAGGGAACTCCCGGCCGGGATCCTCGACCCGGCGTGGGAGTCCATCCGGTTCACCGACGACCCATTGGCCGGCACCCTCGCCGCGCAGGCGGAGCATGCCGTGCGGGCCGGGCTGCTGGAGCGGCCGACGCTGACCGGAATCTACGACGTGGCACCGCTCAACCGGGTCCTCACGGCGGCGGGCGAGCCCACCGTCGGCGACACCGGACTCGGTGTCAGGTAAGCCCCCCAGACCACGCAATTCGCAGGAGGTGACGACCATGGCCGTGGCGATCGTCAAGGCCGAGGGCGCCGGCGCCGAGGCAGTCGAGTACGCCGCCCGGATCGACCGCGTCTCGAAGTCCTTCGCCGGGCCCGCCGGGCAGCAGCTCGTGCTGGACGACATCAGCCTCGATGTCGCGCCGGGCGAGTTCGTCACCCTTCTGGGGGCCTCGGGCTGCGGCAAGTCGACGCTGCTGAACCTGGTGGCGGGCCTGGACCGGCCCAGTTCGGGAGAGATCAGCACCGACGGGCGCCCGGCGCTGATGTTCCAGGAACACGCCCTGTTCCCGTGGCTGACCGCCGGGAAGAACATCGAGCTCGCCCTGAAACTGCGGGGAGTTCCCCGCGCCGAGCGGCGCGGCCGCGCCGAGGAGCTGCTCGAACTGGTGCGGCTGAAGGGCTCGTACGGCAAGCGGGTGCACGAGCTGTCCGGTGGCATGCGCCAGCGCGTGGCCATGGCCCGCGCCCTCGCCCAGGACAGCCGGCTGCTGCTGATGGACGAGCCGTTCGCCGCGCTGGACGCGATCACCCGGGACGTGCTGCACGACGAGCTGACCCGGATCTGGGCGGAGACGGGCCTGTCGGTGCTGTTCGTCACGCACAACGTGCGCGAGGCCGTGCGGCTCGCGCAACGGGTGGTGCTGCTGGCGTCCCGGCCCGGCCGGGTGGCCCGGGAGTGGCGGGTGGGCATCCCTCAGCCGCGCCGGATCGAGGACGCCCCGGTGGCCGAACTGTCCCGTGAGATCACCGAAGTACTGCGTGGGGAGATCCGCCGTCATGGCCAGCACTGAGACGACCGACACGCCGGCGGACACGGACGGCCTCGGCGGGCTGGAGGCGGGCCTCGACGCCCTGGAGACCTCGGAGGCGCGCCGCCCCCCGTTCCGCCGGACGCTGATCGACAAGATCCTTCCGCCGATCGTCGCCGTCGCCGTGGTGCTGGTGGTGTGGCAGGGCCTGATCTCGCTGCGGATCGTCGACGATCCGGCCAGGCTGCCGTCCCCGGCCGACGTGGCCGGTGAGTTCAGGGACGCCTGGCTGCAGGGCACCCTGCTCGGCTTCGTCTGGACGAGCATCTCCCGGGGCCTGCTCGGCTTCCTGTTCGCGCTCGCCATCGGCACCCCGCTGGGGCTGCTGGTGGCCCGGGTGAAGTTCGTGCGCGCCGCGATCGGCCCGATCCTGTCCGGGCTCCAGTCGCTGCCGAGCGTGGCGTGGGTGCCGCCGGCGGTGATCTGGCTCGGCCTGAACAACTCGATGATGTACGCGGTGATCCTGCTGGGCGCCGTGCCGTCCGTCGCCAACGGCCTGGTCTCCGGCATCGACCAGGTGCCGCCGCTGTTCCTGCGGGCGGGCCGCACGATGGGCGCCACAGGGGTGCGGGGCGCCTGGCACATCGTCATGCCGGCCGCGCTGCCGGGCTACCTGGGCGGGCTGAAGCAGGGCTGGGCGTTCTCGTGGCGGTCGCTGATGGCGGCGGAGATCATCGCCTCCTCGCCCGACCTGGGCATCGGCCTGGGCGCGCTGCTGGAGAACGGCCGCAACGCCAGCTCCATGGCCATGGTCTTCGAGGCGATCGTCCTGATCCTGTTCGTCGGCATCGCGATCGACCTGCTGATCTTCAGTCCGCTGGAGCGGTGGGTGCTGCGCAGCCGCGGTCTGCTGGTGAGGAACTGAGGTACGTCATGAGCGCTCCGGTCCTGCTCGTCATCGCCCACGGCAGCCGCGACCCGCGGCACGCCGCGACCGTGCACGCCCTGGTGGAGCGGGTGCGGTCGTCCCGGCCGGGCCTGCGGGTGGAGACCGGCTTCCTGGACTTCAACGTCCCCTCCGTGCACGGGGTGCTCGGCGCCCTCGCGGCGGAGGGGGTGCGCGACGTCGTGGCGCTGCCGCTGCTGCTGACCCGTGCCTTCCACGCGAAGGCGGACATCCCCGCGGTCCTGCGGGAGGCGCCGCACCGGCTGCGGATCCGGCAGGCGGAGGTGCTGGGCCCCTCCCCGCTGCTGCTCGCGGCGCTGGAGCGGCGTCTGTACGAGGCGGGGTTGTCGCCCGCCGACAAGTCCTCGACCGGGGTCGTCCTGGCCTCGGCGGGGTCCACCGACCCGGAGGCGAGGGCAGTGATCGCTGACATCGCGCGGGAGTGGCGGCACACCGGTTGGTGCGCCGTGCGGCCTGCCTTCGCCTCCGCCTCCCTTCCGCGCACACAGGACGCGGTGCGCGCGCTGCGCGCCGACGGCTGCGAGCGGGTGGCCGTCGCACCGTACGTCCTGGCCCCCGGGTTCCTCCCGGACCGCATCGCCCGGGGCGCGGCCGACGCGGACGTCCTCGCTGACGTCCTGGGCCCCGCGCCGGAGGTGGCGCGGCTGCTGATCCAGCGCTACGAGGAGGCCCGCGTACCGAACCTCACGGCCGTGGGGGCCTGAGCGCGCGCACTCCCCCGCCTTGCCGCGTACATCCCTTCGCCGTGCGGTGCGCCGCGGTTCGGCAGCGCGCCGAAGGGCCGCGGGGAACTGCGCGACCAGCCACGACGGCGCAGAGGCCGAACGGCGTCGTACCGCGGCACCCCCGGCGGAGCGCCTAGCGGCACAGCTCGTCGCCGAGTGGGGTGCGGGCGTAGCGGACGATGCGTCCGCTACGGGTGCGCGTGAGCAGGCCCGCGTCGTAGAGGACGGCCAGGTGCTGGCTGACGGCGCCGGCGGTGACGTCGAGGCGGTGGGCCAGCTCGGTCGTGGAGGCCGGTTCGGCGAGGAGCATCAGCAGGCGGGCCCGGGGGCGGCCGAGGAGGCGTGTCAGTGCCTCGTCGGTGACCGGGGGCGGTTCCTCGGACAGGCGGGCGCGTCCGCGGGCCGGGTACATGAGCACCGGCGGGCGGGTGGGGTCGAGCAGCGGCTGGGCGCCGCGGGCGAAGAGCGTGGGCAGGAGTACCAGGCCGCGGCCGTCGATGCCGACGTCGGTCCACGGCGCGGGCAGGCTGTCCCGGGTGGACAGGCGCAGCAGGCCGGGGGTCCAGGTGAGACGGTCGTCGAGCCCCGAGAACAGCGCTCCCGCGCCCTGTTCCGCCAGGACCCGCCCGCGGTGGGCCAGGTCCGCCTCCAGGATGGTCTGCGCGCGCGGCCACCAGGCGGCGGCCAGGCAGGTGTGCCAGTAGGCGTCGAGGGCGGCCGTGATGCGGTCGAGGAGCGCCGCGGGGTCGGCGAGTCCGCGCCCGACGACGGGCGGGATGGCCTGCGGGGTGCGGTAGGTGGCGTGGAAGTCGGCGTCGACGACGTCCGGCGGGGTGGCGGCGAGCCGGTCGAGTTCCTCGGCGAAGCCGGGGCGGGCGCGGTGCGGGCGCGGGGTGAGGAAGTCCGGGATCCACAGCCAGGGGGAGACGAGCGCGGTCAGCAGGTCCCGGTCGAGGTGGTCCAGGTGCGGGCGGATCCGGCGCAGCCACGGCCGGTGGTGGGGGTAGCGGGCCGGGTCGTGCAGGCACCGCAGGGAGAACACCGCCTCCTGGAGCGGGGAGTAGGCGAAGGAGGTGGTGGCGAGGTCGCCGACGGCGAAGCGGAACTCGATCATTGAGCGCCACGCTAAATCATTGTCGGTGCCGCCGGGCGGCCGGGTTGGCTGTGTGCATGACCACGACACCAGCCTCCCGGACCTCCGGCCGGCACCACTCCCCCGCGCCCGAGCGGGCCACCCGGGCTGCCGGGTTGCTGCCCGCCGATCCCGTGCTGCGGCTCGCGAGCGTGCTGACGCTCGTCAACTCCGTCGGCAACGGGCTCTGCTTCCCGCTCGGCGTCCTGTACTTCACCCGCATCGTCGGTCTGGACACGACCGCGGTCGGCGCCGGGCTGACGGTCGCGGGGCTGGTGGGGGTTGCGGCCGGGGTGCCGGCCGGCCGGGCCGCGGACCGGTGGGGCGCACGACGGGTCGGCGCGCTGCTGTGGGGAGGCACCGGGGTGGCGACGGCGGCGTACGCGCTGGTGCACTCGTACGCCGGATTCCTCGTCGCCGTGGTGTGCGCGACGGCCTTGCAGATGGCGAGCCGTGGAGTACAGGGCGCGCTGTACGCGGACGTGCTGCCGGCGGCGACGCGGGTGGAGGCGCGGGCGTATCTGCGGATGGTGGTGAACGTCGGCATGGGCGTGGGCGGCGTGTTCGGTGCGGTGGCGCTCCAACTGGACACGCGGGCGGCATATGTGACGGTCATTCTGGTGAACGCCGCGACCTTCGCGGGGCCGGCGCTGCTGCTGCCCCGGCTGCCGCTGGCCGCGCACGCAGCCGAACGGGTGCCGCTGGACTCCGCGGCGCCGGCCGCGGAGCGCTGGCGTGCGGTGCGGGACCTGCCGTTCCTGGCGGTGACCGTGCTCAACGCGGTGCTGGTCGTGCAGTACTCGCTGGCCGAGGTCGGGCTGCCGCTGTGGATCGTGGAGCGCACCGAGGCGCCGCGCTGGACGGCGGCCCTGTTGATGATCGCCAACTGCGTGCTGGTGGCGCTGCTCCAGGTTCGGGTGGCGCGGCGCGCCTCACAGGTGCCGTCCGCGGTGCGGGCGATGGGCTGGTCCGGGATGCTGCTGGCGGCGGCCTGTGCGGTGTACGCGCTGTCGTCCGGGCTGTCCCCGGTGTGGGCGGTGGTCGCGCTGACCGCGGGTGCGGTGGTGCAGGTCTTCGCCGAGGTGCTGTCGGCGGCCGGCGGCTGGACGCTCGGTTACGCCCTGGCCGACGCCCGCGCCCACGGCGTCTACCAGGGGGTCTTCGGCGCCGGTATGTCGGCGGGCTTCATGGCCGGCCCGGCTCTGGTGACCGTCACCGCGATCGCCCACGGTGCGGTGGGCTGGGCGGTGCTGGGCGTCCTGTTCGCCGTGGCGGGCCTCGCGATGGGCCCGGCGGTGCGATGGGCCCGCCGGGACGGCGAGTGGCGGGGCGAGCCGGCGTAGGCGGCCCGGGCAGGCCTCAGTCGAAGGACAGGCCGCCGGTGCGGGTCCGCTTGAGTTCGAAGAATTCCGGGTCGGTGGCCAGCACGCGGAAGCTGTCGAAGAGTTCGGCGGCCCGTGCTCCGCGCGGAACGGCTCGGAGTACCGGGCCGAACCACACGGTGCCGTCGACGTGGAGGGTGGGCGTGCCGACGTAGCCGCCGGAGTCCGGTTCGGTGCCGGCGTCGTGGGCGGCGCGCACGGCGGCGTCGTGGGACGGGTCGTGCGCGGCGGCGGCGAGGCCGGCGGGGAGCCCGAGTTCGGTGAGGGATTCGACGATCACGGCGTCGTGGTCCTGCTGTTTCCGCTCGTGGATGCGGGTGCCGATCGCGGTGTACAGGTCGCGCAGCACCTTCTCGCCGTACTGCTCGGCGGCGGCCACGGCGACCCGGACCGGCCCGATCGACTTGTCGACCAGTTCCCGGTACCAGTCGGGCAGTTCGTTGCCGAGGTTGTGCAGGTACAGACTCATCGGCCGGAAGCGCAGGTCGAGCGGTCGATGCCGTTCGACCTCCAGCAGCCAGCGGGAGGTGATCCAGGCGAAGGGGCAGGCGGCGTCGAAGAAGAAGTCGACGCGGGTGGGCGAGGAGTGGGTCATGGAGACGACGCTAGGCGGCCGGATGGGGCGGTGTCCCGGCCCACTCGGCCGCGTTCCGTGTGGTCCACTTCCGGCACCACGGGTTCGCTACGCGGGTTCGGTGAGCTCCACCAGCTTCGTGACGGTGTTCCAGTTCCGGCTGGTGCCGATCACGGTGTCGGTCCGGCGGGGCCGGGAGAGCGCGTCGGCGAGTCTGGAGCGGCCGAGGCCGTCGGGGGCGTACAGGTACAGCACGCGGTCGCCGAGGCGGAACTCCTCCGGCAGGTGGGCGGCGGGGTCGATGTGGGCGAAGCGCTCGGCGGTGACGGGCCCGGAGAAGTAGGTGACGTGCAGCTGCCTGGGCTCCAGTTCGGCGACGGGGAACGGGCAGGCCTCGGCGACGGCCCGCAGATACGCGTGGTCGCGCACGATCGCGTCCACGGCGAAGCCGAACCGCTCCTCGATCGCCCGGGCCAGCTCGGCGGCGAGGGATTCCTCGTCGCCGCGGTCGGCGCCGAAGACGGCCTGGCCGCTCTGCAGATAGGTGCGCACGCGCGCGTGCCCGAGCTCCTCCATCAGGGTGCGCAGGTCGGCCATGGGGAGCTTCCGGCTGCCGCCCACGTTGATTCCGCGCAGCAGGGCCGCGTACATGGTCGTCACGCCTTCACCTTAGACGGCCGTCGTGCTCCATGGGGGCGAGCACGACGGCCGGGTGCCGGGGCCGGACACAGCGCCGGCGTCCCGGGGTGGGATGCGCGAAACTCTTGCGGATCAACGCGCGCGGATCAACGTCTTCCGACGGCTGTGACTTGTTCAACAACCTTGTGTCCGGGCGCGGCGGGCCGCCTCACCGGATCCGGCGGCCGGCGACCCTGACCCGGGCCCCCGAGACGCCGCAGGTAGTTGTAGGGGCCAGGCTCCTCCCCGGTGGGGACGGCACGCGCTCCGGGGGGAGGAGCCTGGGGCGCCGGACTTCACCGGGCAGCAGGACGAGATGGCCTTATTCCTTCCCTACCTTCGTGGTGGAAGGTGACGGCAGGGGGTCGTTGCCGTGCACAAGGGGGCAAGCCCGTCATGGGGAGTGGAGAAACGCGGGTGCGGGGTCTCGCCGCGCGGGCCGGCGGCTGGAGCGCCCGGCACCGGTGGGCGGCCGTCGGCATCTGGTTGCTGTTCGTCGTCCTGGCGATGGGGCTGGGGTCGGCGGCGGGCCGCGTGGACGTCAAGGACAGCGACCAGCTCAAGGGCGAGACGCACACCGCGGCGAGGATCATCGAGGACGCGGGCATCGACGAGCCCCTCGGCGAGAGCGTCCTGATCCAGGCGAGGAACGGTGAGCTGAAGTCCACCGACGCCGAGTTCCGGGCCGCGGTCGCGGACGTCGTGCGGGCCGTCGAGGGTACCGGGCAGGCGACGAACGTGACGTCCCCCTACGACACGCGGACGATCTCGAAGGACGGTCGCAGCGCCCTGGTGCAGTTCGACATGCGGGGTGCCGCCGACACCGCCTACGAGCGGGTGGAGCCGGTCCTGAAGGCCGTCGAGGGCGTCGGGAAGGACCACGCGTCGCTGCGGATCGAGGAGATCGGCGGCGCGAGCATGACCAAGCAGTACAAGGACGCCTTCGGGAACGACTTCCAGAAGGCCGAGTACTCCGCCGTGCCGGTCGCCCTCGGCATCCTGCTGATCGCCTTCGGCGCGCTGGTGGCGGCACTGCTGCCGGTCCTGCTGGCGATCACCGCGATCATGGCGACGATGGGCCTGATGGGTGTCGTCAGCCATCTGATGCCCATGAGCGACACCGCCAACTCCGTGATGCTGCTGGTGGGTATGGCGGTCGGCGTCGACTACTGCCTGTTCTACCTGCGCCGCGAGCGGGAGGAGCGGGAGGCCGGCCGGGATCCTCGGACGGCACTGCGCATCGCCGCCGCGACCAGCGGCCGGGCGATCGTGGTGTCCGGGGTCACGGTGTGCGTGGCGATGGCGGGCATGCTGTTCACCGGCCTCGCCGAGTTCGAGGCGATGGGCCTGGCCTCCCTGATGGTGGTCGCCGTGGCCATGGTCGGCTCGGTGACGGTGCTGCCCGCACTGCTCTCGCTGCTCGGTGAGCGCGTGGAGAAGGGCCGGCTCCCGTTCCTGGGTCGACGCCGGCGCGCCCGGGGCGGCGTCGACGGCACCAGCGGCAGCCGGTTCTGGAGCACGGTGCTGCGCGGCGTGCTGGCCCGCCCGGTGGTCTCGGTGGTCGTGGCGGCCGGCGCGCTGCTGGCCGTCGCGGCGCCCGCGCTGGGCATGAAGACCCAGCAGCTCACGCTGGACCAGGAGTTCGGCGACTCACTGCCCATCGTGCAGACGTACGACCGGATCAACGACGCATTCCCCGGCGGCACCGAGCCCGCGGAGGTCGTCGTCAAGGCACGGGACATCGACGCGCCCGAGGTGCGGGAGGCGCTGGCCGCGTTCAAGGAACAGGCGATCTCCTCGGGCGCCTCGCGCGGCCCGGTCGACATCAGGGTGCACGAGGCGCAGAACGTGGCCTTCGTCTACGTACCGCTGGTGGGCGGCTCCGACCGGGACGCGGCGGGCGCGAGCCTGGAGAAGCTGCGCGACGAGGTGCGTCCGGCGACGCTGGGCCGGGTCGGGGGCGTGCAGGCGCCGATCACGGGGCAGGTCGCGGGATCGCACGACTTCAACGACCAGCTCGTCGGCTCGGTGGTACCGGTGTTCGCGTTCGTCGTGGTGTTCGCGTTCCTGCTGATGCTGCTGTCGTTCCGCTCGCTGACGATCGCCGTCACCTCGATCGTGCTCAACCTGCTGTCCGTGGGCGCCGCGTACGGCATCCTCGTCGCCGTGTTCCAGCACGGCTGGGGTGCGTCGCTGGTGGGCGCGCAGGGCGTCGGCGCCATCGTCACCTGGCTGCCGCTGTTCCTCTTCGTGATCCTGTTCGGCCTGTCGATGGACTACCACGTGTTCGTGGTCTCCCGGATCCGCGAGGCGCGGCTGCGTGGCCGGACGACCAGGGACGCGATCGCGCACGGCGTGGTCACCACGGCCGGCGTGGTCACCAGTGCCGCGGTCATCATGGTCGCCGTCTTCGCGATCTTCGGCACGCTGTCCATGCAGTCGATGAAGCAGATGGGCGTGGGCCTGGCCGCCGCGGTGCTCATCGACGCCACCGTCATCCGCGGCGTGCTGCTGCCCGCGGTGATGGCGCTGCTGGGCGAGCGGAACTGGTACCTGCCGTCGTGGCTGCGCCGGCTGCCGGACCTCACGCACGACGAGGCACCGGAGGCGATCGCCGCTCCCGCTCCCCGCGACGACCGGGGCGAGCCGCTGCGGGTGTGACCCCCGGCCCCGAGGGCCCGCCGGCCTCCGGCGGGCCCTCGGCCGTGCCCACCGCGTCGGTGGCGCACCGCCACCGCCCGCCGCCCTCGCGGTGCGCGCCGCGGGGCGCCGGTCACGGCCGGGCGGTCGGCCGTGACGCGCACCGCCGTACGGGCCCCTCCCCGCAGCGGGGTCGCGCGCGGCAGATCGCGCCCCCGGGCCGGGCGCGGCCGCAGCGGCCCGTCGGGCACGGCCGGGTCGCGCGCGGCCTGAACAGCCGTCCGCGCGGTGCCGGTCGCCCACCCCGGCGCGGTCACCTGCGCGGACGGGCGGCGGGGACGACGCCCGCCGGTGCGAGACTGGCCGGCGACCGCGCAGCAGCGGGACGGGAACGGGACGCGGAGGCGGAGGACGATGGACGAGGCACGCGCACGGGAGGTACTGGCCGCGGCCGGGGTGCTGCCGGGGCCGGCCGGCGACGCGCGGCTGCTCGCCCTCGGGGAGAACGCGGTGTTCGCCGCCGGCGACCTGGTCGTGAAGGTGGCCCGGGACGCCGAACTGCTGGACCGGGCGCGCCGGGAGCTCGACATCGCCCTGTGGCTGGCCGGGGAGGGCGTGCCGGCCGTCCGGGCCGCCGGGCCGGAGCCGCTGCTGGTGGCGGGGCACCCGGTGACGGTGTGGCACCGGCTCCCCGATCCGGTGCGGCCCGCCGAGCCGGAGGACCTGGCCGCACTGCTCCGGCGCGTGCACGCGCTGCCCGCGCCCTCGTTCGCCCTGCCGCCGCGCGAGCTGCTGGGCGGGGTGGAACGCTGGCTCCGCCTCGCGGGGGAGGCGATCGATCCGGGCGACGCCGCGTATCTGCGCGAGCGCCGTGACGGCTTCGCCGAGGCTGCCGCCGCCCTGACGCCGCAGCTGCCGCCGGGCCCCATCCACGGCGACGCGCTGCCGCGCAACGTGCACATCGGTCCCGGCGGTCCGGTCCTGGTCGACCTGGAGACCTTCTCCGCCGACCTCCGCGAGCACGACCTGGTCGTGATGGCCCTGTCCCACGACCGCTATGGACTGCCGAGCGCCGCGTACGACTCGTTCACGGCGGCCTACGGCTGGGACGTGCGGGAGTGGGAGGGGTGCTCGGTGCTGCGGGGCGCGCGGGAGACGGCGAGCTGCGCGTGGGTGGCCCAGCACGCGCCGAGCAACCCCGGCGCGCTGGCCGAGTTCGAGCGGCGGGTGGCGTCCCTGCGGGACGGCGACGAGACGGTGCGCTGGTTTCCGTTCTGATCGCCGGACGGCGGATCGAGTGCACGGGCCCCCGCGGTTTCGGCTGCCGCCGGGCGGCCGCGGCCCGTCCGCGGTGCCCTGCGGAGTCCGGTGCCGTCTACGGCGCGTGCTCCTCACGGTCCTGGATGGTCCGGGCGGCCCGGTGCAGGTGGGTCAGAACGGTACGGACGGCCGTGCGGGCGGTGCGCTCGGGGCGGTGGAGGGCGTCGATGTGCCGTCGGGCCCGCACGCCGCTGAGGGGGCGCAGGACGATGCCGGGGTGGGAACGCATGGTCCAGCGCGGCATCAGTGCGATGCCTCCCCCGGCAGCCACCACCTCGGCGACCACCGCGAACTCGTTGATGCGGTGAGCGAGCCGGAGCCGGCGGCCGGCCGCGGCGGCGATCGCCTCGATCGTCGCCAGCACCGGGAAGCCGTCGTGCACGGTGACCCACGGCTCGTCGGCCACGTCGAGCGGGGCAAGGCGCCGCTCGGCCGCCAGCCGGTGACCGACCGGCATGGCGACGTCGAGCGGCTCACGCAGCAGTGTCGTCGCGATCACCGTGCCCGGCCATGTCGGGGTGTGGTCGAGGCGGTGGGCGAGCACCAGGTCGTACTCCCGGGTGAGCCGTGGGAAGTCCTCCTGCGTCACGTCCTGGTCGGCGAGCACGGCCCGGGGCATGCCGGGTGCGGACAGGGCACGCAGCAGCAGCGGGAAGAACGCCGCGCCCGCGCTGTGGAACGCCGCCACCGACACCTCGCCGTCGGGTCGGGCGGCGAACTCCTCCACGGCGCCCCGGGCCCGGGCCAGCGCGGTCTCCACCTCGACGGCCGCGGCGGCCAGCGCCTGCCCGGCGTCGGTGAGCACCAGCCGCCTGCCCTGCCTCTCGGTGAGCGGCACCGGGAGGGAGCGCTGGAGCAGCCGCAGTTGCTGCGAGATCGCCGACGGTGTCACCAGCATCGCCTCGGCGACCGCGCTGACGCTGCCCAGTTCGCCCAGTTCCCGCAGAATCCGCAGTTGCCGTTCGTCCATGCCCGCAGTGTAAGGACCCGATGAAGGAAAACTGAAAGATCCTTTCAGGAAGTGGTGGTGGGCTGCACGGTCGGCGGCGGTGCACCGTGGGCGGGTGACCGACACCCGCCGTACCGATGTGGTACTCCTGCTCGTCGCCCTCGTCTGGGGCTCCAGTTACCTGTCCGCCCAGACGGCCGCGGCAGCCCTGCCCGTGCTCACGGTGCTGTTCGCCCGCTACGCCCTCGCCGCCGTCGTCTGTCTCGGTTCGGTGGGCGCTCTGCGGAGCGGCTGGTCCCGGGACGAGGTGCGGGCCGGGTTGCCGCTGGGGCTCACGCAGGCCGCGGTGCTGGTGGTGGAGACGTACGGGGTCGCCCACACCACCGCCGCCAACGCCGGGATCATCATCAGCCTGACCATCGTGCTCACCCCGCTGCTGGACCGGTCCGGTCACCCGGGCGGGCTCCCTGTCTCCTTCTACGCCGCGGCCGGACTGTGCGTACCGGCCGTCGCGCTGCTGATGTCGGGCAACGGTTTCCACGCGCCGCGCCTCGGCGATCTGCTGATGCTGGCCGCGGCCGGGGTGAGGGCCGGTCATGTGGCGCTCGTCGGGCGGATCACCGCTCGGCGGACGGTGCGGCCGGTGCACCTGACGGCGGTGCAGACCCTCGTCGGTGCGGCGCTGTTCCTGCCGCTGTCCGCGGGCGGTCTGCCGGACCTGGTCCGCGCCTCGGGCAGCACCTGGGGGCAGCTGGTGTACCTGGCCGTGTTCTGCAGCGTCTTCGCCTTCCTCGCACAGACCTGGGCGGTGCAGCGCACGTCGGCGAGCCGGGCCAGCCTGCTGCTGGGCACGGAACCCGTGTGGGCCGCGGTCGTGGGCGTCGGTCTCGCCGGGGAGCGTTTCACCCCGCTCACCGCCCTCGGCGCGGCGCTCATGGTCGCCGCCACCTACCGGGCCCAGGCCGTGGAACGCTCCCACCGGGCCACGCGGACGGCGGCCGGGGCGGACGCCGCAGGAGACCGGGCCGCCCACCGTGCCGCGAAGGCCCGGAACCGCGGGAGCAGTTCCCTCGGCCGCTCTCCCTGGGCGCAGTCCGGCACGACCGGGATCGTCGACGAGCCCGCCGGCAGGCCTGGCGCACCGTCGGCGGCCCCGTGCACCGGTACGGCGGAGACCTCCTCTCCGGCCGACCCGGCGCCCGGGGCGAGGGCCGGGGTGTGACGGCCCTGGGCGCCCGGCCGGCGGGGCCACCGCGAAAGGCCCGGGACCGACTGCACCCACGTGCCGACGACACGGCAAGGTCCGGAGCGGGCGCAGGGGGCGCTGCCCACCGTCGAGGGGGTGCCCTGTCCCCGCCGTCGGCGCGCCCCACGGGGAGAGGGGACGAGCGCGGCGGATCCGCCTAGGGTGAGGTGCGCGGCAGCCGGCGTCCTCACGGCGCCGGGCAGGCACACGGCACATCCTGGGAGCACTTCATGAGGATCCACCTGTCCAGCGTCTTCGTCGACGACCAGGACAAGGCTCTGCGCTTCTACACCGACGTCCTGGGCTTCGTGAAGAAGGCCGACGTCCCGCTCGGCGAGCACCGGTGGCTGACCGTGGTCTCGCCCGAGGACCCGGACGGCACCGAGTTGGTGCTGGAGCCCGAGGCGCACCCCGCCGTGAAGCCGTACAAGACGGGCCTGGCCGCGGACGGTGTCCCGGCCACCTCGTTCGCCGTGGACGACGTGTTCGCCGAGTTCGACCGGTTGCGTGCACTCGGGGTGCGGTTCACCCAGGAGCCGCAGGACCTGGGCCCGGTCATCACGGCGGTGCTGGACGACACCTGCGGCAACGTGATCCAGATCGCCCAGTACACGTGACCCCCGCGCGGCGGGTGGCCGTGGGAACCGTCCACGGCCCGGCTGCGAGCCGGTGAGCGGGTCCGCGACGACGGCGGGCGCGGGGCCGGCGGGCGCGGGGCCGGCGGGCCCGCTCGCCGTTCCGGCGGCGAGGCTGATCGACCTGGTCGGCGCCACGGATGCCGTGGCCGCACGAGGAGCCGCCTCGAACGGGTCGCTTCCCGTGGTCCCGATGCGCCATGTGCTCGACCAGGCAGGCCTGCGACGGAGCTTCGGCCGCCTGCCGCGACGCCGGGGGGCATGCCCTGGCGGACGCTTCCGCCGGTTGGTTCCTCGCGCCCGAAGGTGTCTTCGGCGCCCCGGTCACCTGCTGCGCGGGATCACCGGCCAGGCCGATTCGACGACCGCGGTCGGATTCGTCCGCCGCAGGTACGCCTGCAGCGAGGCCGACTGCGCGGCCGCCGCGCGGATCTGGAGTGCGTGCAGGTCCGTCAGGGACATGGCCCCCACGGGCCGGTGCCTCTCCCCCATGCTCCGCACCACCCGGACGGCGGCGACCGCGTCCGCCCTCGCGTCGTGCGCTTCCTCCAGCGTCACGCCGTAGTGCGCGCACAGCGCGTGCAGGGCGCGCTTGCCCTTCCGGTACTTGTCGACGTGCTTGTCGATCACGAGCGGGTCGACGACCGGTGCGGGTGCGGTGCCGAGCCGCTCGGTGATCGACCGCAGCCCGTACCGGCGGCACTCGCGGTCCAGGAGCGACAGGTCGTAGCGCGCGTTCATCACGACCAGCGGGGTCCCCGAGCGCAGGACCTCGGCGACGGCCTCCGCTATGTCCTCGACGGAAGACGCGGCCGGGAGACCGTGCCGGCGGGCGTGGTCCGTGGAGATGCCGTGGATCGCCGACGCCTGAGCGGGTATCGCGACCCCGGGGTCGAGCAGCCAGGTCCGCTCCGAGGACACGGTCCCGTCGGGCTCCAGTGCCACGACCGCGGCGGTGACGATGCGATCGGCCTCGACGTCCGTCCCGGTCGTCTCCAGGTCGAAGCCGATGAGCAGCTCGCGGTGCCAGGCCATGGCGTCCCCCTTCATGGTGGTGCGTTCCCCCAGTGGCCTCCACCTTCGCACGGGCCACTGACAATCCGACGCGCGGATTCCGCTCGGGGCCCGGCACGGCACGGCCGGGACATGCCTCACCTGCCGGGCATTTCAGGACACCGGGCGCGAATCGGCCCAGGCCAGCTCGAACTCCTCGCGGTAGGTGGGGAACAGGCCTGCTTCGTCGGCCTCGTCGGACGTGACCACCCGGTCGCCGTTGCGCAGCACCAGCACCGGTGACTCCATGCCGCGGGCCCGCCGCAGATAGGCCTGTACGACCGCGATGCCGTCGGAGCCGTCGCCGTCGACGAGGTAAGCGGTGAACCGCGGTGTCTCGTCGTAGACCTGGATCTGGAAGGCGCCGGGGTCGCGCAACCGGGAGCGGACCCGGCGCATGTGGAGGATGTTCATCTCGACCGCGCGGCTCAGCTCCCCGCGCTTGAGGCCCAGTTCCCGCTCGCGCCGCTTCACGGCGCTGGAGGCGGGGTTGAGGAACAGCAGCCGCACGCGGCAGCCGGCCTCGGCGAGCCGGACCAGGCGCCGCCCGGAGAAGTTCTGCACGAGCAGGTTGAGGCCGATACCGAGGGCGTCGAGACGGCGCGCACCGCCGAAGATGTCCTCGGCCGGGAACTGGCGCAGCAGCCGGACCCGGTCGGGGTGCACGGCGACGACGTCCGCGTACCGGTCGCCGACGAGGTCCTCGACGGCGTCGACGGGGAGGCGGCGCGCGGAGGGGACGTCGCCGCCCGTGCCGAGCATCTCCAGCAGCCGGGCGGACGCCCGTTCCGCCTGGTTCAGCACGGCCTCGGACAGGGCGCGGTTCCGGGAGACGACGTTGCGGGTGACCTCCAGTTCGTCCAGCGCCAGTTCGAGGTCCCTGCGGTCGTCGAAGTACGGCTCGAAGCAGGGCCAGTGCTGCACCATCAGCTCGCGCAGCTGGGGCAGGGTGAGGAAGCTGATGACGTTGTCGTCGGCCGGGTCCAGCAGATAGCCCTTGCGGCGGCTCACCTCGCGGACGGCGACGGCACGCTGGACCCACTCCTGGCCGGCGGGTCCGGCCGCGGCGACCACCCAGTCGTCGCCGTGGACGGGCTCGTAGACGGGCCGCAGCACGGCGGCCACCACGGCACGCAGTCGCTGTTCGACCAGATTCAGCCATATGTACGCCCGGCCCGCGCGCTGGGCACGCGTGCGCACCTCGCGCCAGGCGTCGGCGTCCCAGTCCAGTTCCGGGCCGATGGAGTTCGGCTCCATCGGCCTGGCCAGGGACACCGTGCCGGGCGGGACGTCTGTGGAGTTCCCCTCGTGACCCTCGTCACCAGGGGGCAGCTCCAACCCTCCCGAGCCCACCCGCGCACCGCCTTCCACTCCCCCGGGCACACCCCGTCTCAACGATCAAGGAAGCGTACTCCGGGAGCGGTCGGCGATGCAGCCGGATGGACAGGGTCGTTTCCCAACTGCACGATTCCGCTTGCCCGTTCCGATCATGGCGGGCCGACGGAGTGAGCGGATTCATAGCGGCGCCCCGCCGGCGGAGTGCGACGACACAGAACCGAGGAGACCGCACCCGCACACGCGTACGAACAAAGGTGCCGTGGCGGGCGGACCGGCTTCGGCTCCCGCCGCGCCGGGATCGGATCGGCGGGCGGTCGGGGTGCGGGCGTGCCGCTTCACCGCGGGGTGTCCGCCGCCGGGACCCGGACCGGCCCACCGGCCCGGCACGCAGCGGAGCCCGGGCGGGGGCGGTTCCCGGCGCGTCCGGCGGTACGGTCGCGGCCGCCGCGGCGACCCCCGCCACCGCGACAGCCGCGCCCGGCCGCCGTCTCACACAGACGGCGGCTCACCATCGGGTGCGCAGGGTCCAGCCACTCCACCCGTGTCCCCGGGAGTGGGCATGCGCACCAGTGGTACGCCCGTGCACGGGCGTACCACGGTTACCGACTGGTCGCACGGTAGGAGGGGTGCACGGCGGGGACGGTTCCATCACTTTCGGGGAGACTCGGACCGAAGGCGCTCCCTGTGGCGCCGCACACCTGAAAGAGTCGTATCCATGCAGGTCTGGCCTGGCGAGGCATATCCACTCGGTGCCACCTATGACGGCGCCGGCACGAATTTCGCGGTCTTCACGGAGGCCGCGGACCGAGTAGAGCTGTGTCTGCTGCACGACGACGGCTCGGAGACGGCGATCGAGCTGCGGGAGAGCGACGCGTTCGTGCGCCACGCGTACGTACCGGGCATCATGCCCGGACAGCGCTACGGCTACCGCGCGCACGGTCCGTACGCACCCGAGCGCGGGCTGCGCTGCAATTCGGCGAAGCTCCTGCTGGATCCGTACGCGCGTGCGATCAGCGGCTCGATCCAATGGGGCGAGGAGGTGTACGGCTACCACTTCGGCGCACCGGACAGGCGCAACGACCTGGACTCGGCGCCGCACACGATGTCGTCGGTCGTGGTCAATCCCTACTTCGACTGGGGCGACGACCGCAGGCCGCGCACCGACTACCACCACACCGTGATCTACGAGGCCCACGTCAAAGGGCTCACGATGCGCCATCCGGGGCTGCCGGAGGAGCTGCGCGGGACCTACGCGGGGCTCGCCCACCCCGCGGTCATCGAGCACCTGACCGAGCTGGGCGTGACGGCGCTGGAACTGATGCCGGTGCACCAGTTCGTCAACGATCACCGCCTGGTCGACATGGGCCTGAACAACTACTGGGGCTACAACACCATCGGCTTCTTCGCCCCGCACAACGCCTACGCCTCCTGGGGCGACCGCGGGCAGCAGGTGCTGGAGTTCAAGTCGGCGGTGCGCGCGCTGCACGAGGCGGGCATCGAGGTCATCCTCGACGTCGTCTACAACCACACCGCCGAGGGCAACCATCTCGGCCCCACCCTGTCCTTCCGGGGCCTGGACAACCCGCGCTACTACCGCCTGACCGCCGACCAGCGCTACTACATGGACACCACGGGCACCGGCAACAGCCTGCTGATGCGCTCCCCGCACGTACTGCAGATGATCATGGATTCGCTGCGGTACTGGGTCACCGAGATGCACGTGGACGGCTTCCGCTTCGACCTCGCGGCGACCCTCGCCCGGCAGTTCCACGAGGTGGACCGGCTGTCGTCGTTCTTCGACCTGGTGCAGCAGGACCCGGTGGTCTCCCAGGTGAAGCTGATCGCCGAGCCGTGGGACGTGGGCGAGGGCGGCTACCAGGTGGGCAACTTCCCGCCGCTGTGGACCGAGTGGAACGGCAAGTACCGCGACACCGTGCGCGACCTGTGGCGGGGCGAGCCGCGCACCCTGGCGGAGTTCGCCTCGCGGCTGACCGGATCGTCCGACCTGTACCAGGACGACGGGCGCCGGCCGCTGGCCTCCATCAACTTCGTCACCTGCCACGACGGCTTCACGCTGCACGACATGGTCTCCTACAACCACAAGCACAACGAGGCCAACGGCGAGGACAACCGGGACGGCGAGAGCCACAACCGGTCCTGGAACTGCGGCACCGAGGGCGAGACCGACGATCCGCAGGTGCTCGCGCTGCGGGCCCGGCAGATGCGGAACTTCGTCGCCACGCTGATGCTGTCCCAGGGCGTCCCCATGATCAGCCACGGCGACGAGTTCGCCCGGACGCAGCGGGGCAACAACAACGCCTACTGCCAGGACAGCGAGCTGGCGTGGGTGAGGTGGCCCGAGGAGGGGCACCCGCTGCTGGACTTCACGCGCGCGATGGTGTGGCTGCGCAAGGATCATCCGGTCTTCCGGCGGCGCCGCTTCTTCCACGGGCGACCGGTGGAAGGCACCCACGACGACCTGTCCGACATCGCCTGGTTCACACCGGAGGGCCGGGAGATGAAGCAGCGGGACTGGGAGTCGGCTCCCGCCTCGGCTCTGACGGTGTTCCTCAACGGAAACGCCATCTCCGAGCCCGGGGCGCGCGGGGAGCGCATCACCGACGACTCCTTCCTGCTGATGTTCAACGCCTCGCCCGAGCCCCTGGAATTCGTGGTGCCGGTGGACCACGGCCGGCAGTGGCAGGTCGTCGTGGACACCTCCCTCGACGAGGGCGTGCCGCCCGGTACGGGCGTGAAGGTGGAGGCCGGGGACCGGCTGACGCTGGTGGACCGGAGCATGACGGTGCTGATGCGCCCGGCCTGACCGCTCCCCTCGGCGCGACGGCGCCGCACCCACACGCAGCGGACCGCTGCCGTGGTGGCGGCGCCCCGCGCGGGCGCCACCGGAGGCGGGTGCCGAGGGTCGCGTGCCCGGGTCTCGATGCCGCGCGCGGCACCTCCGTACCGCCCGCCCGCCGCGTGCCGCTCGCGGCCGGCCTCCGATGCCGGGGCCCGCTCCGTGGTGCCCCGCATGTGAAGCAGGCCGCGCCCACGCGCACAGGTGGATGAGCCGATGACACGAAAGTCGGCCGGACGGGTACGTACGTTTCCATGACACCTGAGCGACTCGTTCCCGCGGTGCCCACGGCCACCTACCGGCTGCAGCTGCAGCCCGACTTCCCGTTCGCCGCCGCCTCGGCCGCCGTGCCGTACCTGGCCTCGCTCGGTGTGTCGCACCTGCATCTGTCCCCGGTCCTGGAGGCCGTCCCCGGCTCGCAGCACGGCTACGACGTCGTCGACCACGCGCGCGTGCGCGGCGAGCTGGGCGGCGAGGAGGGACTGGGGGCGCTGTCGAGGACCGCGCGGGAGCACGGTCTCGGGCTGGTCGTGGACATCGTGCCGAACCACATGGCGATGGCCCCGCGCCACAACCACGCGCTGTGGGAGGTACTGCGGGAGGGCCCGGACTCGCCGTACGCGCGGTGGTTCGACATCGACTGGGAGGCGCAGGGCGGTCAGGTGCTGCTGCCGGTGCTGGGCGGCCCGGTCGGCGAGGAGATCGACCGCCTGCGCGTCGAGGACGGCGTACTGCGCTACCACGACCACGTCTTCCCACTGCGCGAGGGCACCGGGGACCTGCCGCTGCCGGAGCTGCTGGACGCCCAGTGGTACCGCCCGGTGTGGTGGCGGCTCGCCCGCACGGAACTCAACTACCGGCGGTTCTTCAGCATCTCGGAACTGATCGGGGTGCGGGTGGAGGACCCGGAGGTCTTCGAGGCCACGCACGCCACCGTGCTGCGGCTGCTGCACGAGGGCCTGGTCGACGGGCTGCGCGTGGACCATCCGGACGGGCTCGCCGATCCCGGCGCCTATCTGCAGCGGCTGCACGAGGCGACCGGTGGCCGCTGGACCGTGGTGGAGAAGATCCTCGCGGACCACGAGCCCCTGCCGGCGTCCTGGCCGGTGGCGGGCACCACCGGCTACGACGCCCTGCGGCACATCGACGGCCTGTTCGCGGACCCGGCCGGGGCCGGGGAGCTGCTCGGGCAGTACCGCCGGTTCGCCGCCCCCCAGACGGACCGGGGCGGGGAGTGGGCGGCCACCGCGCGTCGGGCGGCGTACAAGGTGGTCACACACGAGCTGGTCACCGAGGTGGAGCGTCTGACCAGGGCGGCGCACCGGCTGTGCGACGGCTCGCCCGACCCCGCCCTGCGCGACCGCGCGCCGTGGGCGCTGCGCACCGCGCTCCAGGAGCTGCTGGTGCGGCTGGAGGTCTACCGGCCGTACACCGTCGGCGACGCGGCGTCGGTCGTGACGGAGAAGGCGGCGGCCGAGGCCCGGCTCGCGTTCGCGGTGCCGGACGAGGCCGGCGCGGTCGACGTCGTGCGCGGGCTCGTGCTCGGCCGGTACGGGGACGGCCCCGACCACGCGGAGTTCCGGATCCGGTTCGCGCAGACGGCGTCCGCGCTGCGGGCCAAGTCCGTGGAGGACACCGCGTTCTACCGCTACGTACCGCTGCTGTCGGCGAACGAGGTCGGAGGCGACCCCGGCAGCCCGGCGGTGTCCCCCGAGTACTTCCACGCCTACTGCGCGCGCCTGCAGCGGGACTGGCCCACCACCGGGGTCGTGGTGACGACCCACGACACCAAGCGCAGCGCCGACGTGCGGGCCGCGCTGGCGGTGCTCACCGAGTGCCCTCGGCAGTGGGCACGGGTCCTGGCCGAGACGACCCGCAGCGGTACCGGCGGTCCCGACGCGCAGCTGGCCTGGGCGGCCTGGCAGACGGTGTTCGGGCTGGGCCCGGCCGATCCCGCGCGCGTACAGGGCGCGCTGCTGAAGCATGTGCGCGAGGCAGGGCTGTTCACCAGTTGGACCGAGCAGGAGCCGCCGTACGAGGAGGCGGTGGCGGCGTTCGTCGCGGCGGGGCCGTGCGGTCCCCCTGGCGAGCAGGTCATGGCGTTCCGTGCCGCCCTGGAGCCGCATATCCGGGCGAACGTGCTGGGCACGGCCCTGCTGCACCTGACCGTGCCCGGGGTTCCGGACGTCTATCAGGGCACGGAGGCGGAGTTCCGGGCGCTGGTGGACCCCGACAACCGGCGGCCCGCGCGGTTCCCCGCGCCGGATCCCGGCGACAAGGGCGCCCTGACCGCGGCCGCACTGCGGCTGCGCGGGCGGCGGCCGGACGTCTTCGGCGACACCGCGACGTACGTCCCGCTGGCCGCGGAGGGCCCCGCGGCGGCCCACTGCCTGGCCTTCTCCCGTTCCGGGGAGGTCGTCACGGCCGTCACGCGGCTGTCGCTGCGGCTGGCGGACGCGGGCGGGTGGCGGGACACGGGGCTGGCGCTGCCGCCGGGACGGTGGGCCGACGTGCTGTCCCCGAAGCGGGTGTTCAGCGGGACCGCGCGCGTGGCGGAGCTCTTCACCCGGCTGCCGGTGGCACTGCTGGAGCGCGTCGGGGACGCGGCCGACGGCTGACCGGGCGGCTCACCGGCCCGGCCGTGGCGACGGCCGTCGCGCCCCGTGCGGCACAGCACGAAGGCTTCTCCAGGACCTTGACCCGGTGGGAGGGGGCGACCGGGTGACGTGCGGGAGCGCATTCCGGACACCGGCCGGCCGGGGCTCGCACCAGCGGTGATCGCCCCTCTCCACGGCGGCGCATCCGGGCGCCCCCGGGGCGCTCGTGCCGCCCGCTTGACAGCTCCCCCGCGCCGTGGGGTACTGCGGGTGCGAAGCCGGGCGGACAGGTCGGGGGTGAGTCTCCTGCCGGAGCTGCGCTACCCCAGTGTTCCCGAACTGGTCCATGCTGCGAGGGGGTTGGCCGCCCGGTGGCCGGGCCTGTGCTCACTGAGACAGGTGGGTGCCTCCCGGGCGGGCAGGCCTCTGCATCTGCTGTCCGTCGGCCGGGCAGCGCGGGCGGTGCTGGTCGTGGCGGGCGCGCACGCCAACGAGCCGGCCGGCGGCTCCACGCTGCTGGCGCTGGCCGAACGAGCCACGCTCGAACGGACGTTGCGGGACGGCGTCTCCTGGCACTTCCTGCTGTGCGCCGACCCCGACGGGGCGAGCCTGCACGTCACCCCGGCGCCGCGCGACCTTCTCGACTACCACCTCGGCTTCTACCGCCCGGCCGGCCCCGAGCAGCCGGAGTGGTCGCCGTCCGTCCTGCCCCCGGACCGCCTGCCGCCCGAGACCCGCGTCCTGACCGGGGTCATCGACGAGCTCCGCCCCTACCTCCAGGTCAGTCTGCACGGCACCGATCTGGGCGGCACCTGGGTGCAGCTGACCCGGGACGTCCCCGGGCTGGCCGAGCCGTTCGCGAAGTCCGCGGCCCGGCTGCACATCCCGGTGGAGGCGGGGGCCTCGGACGCGGCGGGCTGGACGGCGGCCGGGCCGGGCGTGCACGTGATGCCCGCTCCCGGCGCGGGCGCGGCCTACCCGAGCATGCCGGACGACGCCCGGCACAGCACCTGGTACCACGCGCACCGCTACGGCGGCCTGACCGCGATCGTGGAGGTGCCGATGTGGGCGAGCGACCTGGTCGGCGACCCGGCGCCGCACCCGGCGCCGGAGGCGGCGCTGTGCGGGCTGGCGGAACGGCTGCGGCGCGACGCCCTCCAGGTGGAGCGGGTGTTCGCCGAGGCCGCGCCCCGGCTGGACGGGGTGCAGGGGCCGTTGCTGCGGGCCGCGCGGTGGGCCCTGGACCTGATGCCGGGGCTCGCCGAGGACTGGGCCGGCACGCCGCCGGCCGACACCACGCGCGCGTACGTCGGCAGTGTGGAGGCGTTCGCCCGACGGCTGCCGCTGCGCGCGGCGGCCATGCTGCTGAGAGTGCTGCGCGAGACCGACGACCGGGCCGCCCCGCTGGTGCAGCACCTGGTGGCGGACTGGAGCAGCGCCTTCGCCGATCGCTTCCAGGCCCGCTGGGTGCCTCTGGCCCACCAGGTGGAGCACCAGTCCGACACGGTCGTCGCCGCGGCCCGGTACGCGCGTGAGGCCGGGATGTGACACGCGGCACGGGCCCCGGGGCCCGTGCGGGACGGGGGGTGGGAGGGCCCGCGCCCGCGGGCCGGACGCCGGCGCCCGCGTCACTCCTGGTGCATCGGCACGGCGGTGCCGCAGGACCAGCCCGGCCCTCCTGGGCGGGACGTCCCGCGCGCGCGCCTGCCCGCCAGTTCGAACGCGGCGAGCACCACCCTCGACTGGTACTCCACCTGCCGTGCGACCGGGATCCAGCGCGCCCCGCAGCCGTCGCGGTAGTCGGTGCACCAGGCGTCGATGAGCCGGTCCAGCTCGGGCAGCGCACCGACCGCCGCCGGACCGGCGCCCGAGACGAGCTGGTGCAGCAGACCGGCGGTGCGCAGAGCGAGGCGCCGCCCGGCGATCCGCAGGGCGGCCAGGTGGGCGGTGCGCAGGGGTGGCAGGGGACGGCTCGGGGCGGCGACGTCGGGGTCCCAGGCGTCGGCCAGGCCGGGGCAGACGAGTAAATAGTCGCCGATCGGGGCCAGCAGCCGACCGGCGTCCGGCGCCGCCGCGACCAGGGGCCGGATGCGCGCCAGGACCCGCTCCAGAGTGGCGGCGTCGTGGCGCAGGGTGTGGCTGATGGTGCGCAGTGCGGCGTCCCGGTCGGCGGGCGGTGCGCCGTCCTCCACGGCGGCCACGCCCCACATGGGCGCCTCGACGATCGCGGTCACCGTGCCGTGGCGGTGCGGGTGGTACCAGGTCGACTCGACGGCGGCCTCGGTGATGGCCGCGGCCAGGTCGCCGCGCTGCGGCGGGGGGATCAGGTGGACGGCGGGGCCGAGGCTCGGCCAGTACAGGGTGTCGTAGGGGCCCAGTTCGCGCGGGACGCCGAGGCGGGCGGCGATCCGGGCCATGCGGCCGGCGAGGCCGGGCAGGTCATGGGTGAGTTCGAGGAACCCGCCGCCGACGTCGACACCGTGCAGGGACGCCTGGAAGAAAGGTTTCAGTTCGTCCTGGAGGGCGAGCAGCGCACGCGTCTCGGGCAGCACGGCGGCGTCGGCCCCGTCGGGCAGCCACTCCGGCTGCTCCAGGAAACCGGGCCGGAAGAAGTGCCGGAAATAGTGGCCGAGGGTGTACGGGCCGGACAGCCAGCCCTCGTTGCGCCGCAGCCCGTCCGGGTCGAGGCACAGCAGCAGGTTCCAGGTGGCGTCGGCGCCCTCGGTGAGCCCGGGGTCGGCGAGGGCCCGTTCGGCGAGCCGGAGCACGGTGGCGCCGCCCACGGGCTCGTTGGCGTGGGGGCCGGCGACGACGAGGGCCTGACGGGTTCCGTGGCCGACGGACAGCAGCCACAGGGGGGCACCCCCGCGGGAGGTGCCGACGCGCCGCAGCCGGGCGTCCCGGGGGCGGCGGGCGACGAGCGCGGCGGCCTCGTCGGCCAGCTCGTCCACGGTCGGGTAGCGGAGGAGTGGCGGCAGGGCACACCTCCACGTGCGGGGCCGTCGGTTCACCTGGTGTCCGTGGTGTACGCACAGTCAGTCACGGCTCGGCAGGAACGTCAACACCGCCGCCGGGAGGGAAAATTGCCGCCGTGCGGTTCAGGTCGCGGAGAGCCGGAACGCCACGCTGCCGAACCCCACCTGGTCGCCCTCGCGGACGACGACGGCGCCGAGGACGCGCCGCCCGTTGACGGTGGTGCCGTTGGTGGAGCCGAGGTCCCGCAGCACCCACATGCCGCCCTGGCGGCTGAGTTCCGCATGCACGCGCGAGACCGTCTCGTGGCTCAGCCGCAGCCCGTTCAGCGGGTCGCGGCCGATCCGCAGCGGCCGGCCGGTGGCGGGGTGCGGCAGCAGCAGCTTGGGCAGCCGCTCGGCCCGCCAGGCGCTGCGCAGCCGTACGGTGAAGCCGGAGACGGCCTCGACGGCACCGAACACGGCGCGAGAGAGACGGTTCTCCCGGGGCAGGTCGGCGGTGAGGGCGGCGAGCTCGTCCGAGCGGCGGGCCGCCAGCGCCAGTTCCATCCGGCGGATGAAGGTGTCGTGCGAGAGCCGGCCCAGGGCGACACCCTCGCGCAGCACCTTCAGCGCTCGGTCGCGCTCCGCGTCGGACAACCGCGCGGGGCAGGCGGGGAACTCGAAGGACGACGTCACGCTGGTGATTGTCGGCCAGCGAACCCCGGGTGTCCAGAAAACGGGGAAACGGGGCCCCACGCGCGTACCCGGGACGACACCCGCCGCAAAGGGAATGATTCAAAAGCGGATTGATCTCGTTTGACGCACCATGGACGGGCTACATCACGGTGAGCAGACGAAGGGGAACCGTCCGTGCAGTTCGAGGTGTGGGCACCGCAGGCCGAACGCGTGTCGCTGGAGTGCGACGGCGCCACGCACGCGCTGGAGCGCGATCAGGAACGGGTGGGGTGGTGGACCGGGTGGGCCGAGGCGCGGGACGGCTCCCGGTACGGCTTCGCGGTGGACGACGGCCCGGTGCTGCCCGACCCCCGCTCGCGGCGCCAGCCGGACGGGCCGGACGGGCTGAGCGCCGTCGTCGACCACGGACGGTACGGGTGGCGCGCCGGGTGGGAGGGCCGTCCGCTGCCTGGGGCGGTGCTGTACGAGCTGCACGTGGGCACGTACACCCGCGAGGGCACGCTGGACGCCGCGGCGGAGCGGCTCGGGCATCTCGCGGAACTGGGCGTGACCCACGTCGAGTTGATGCCGCTGTGCCCCTTCCCGGGCCGGCACGGCTGGGGGTACGAGGGGGTGTCCCTGTGGGCGGTGCACGAACCGTACGGCGGGCCCGAGGCGCTGAAGCGGTTCGTCGACCGCGCGCACGGACTCGGTCTCGGCGTGGTCCTCGACGTGGTGCACAACCACCTGGGCCCTTCGGGCAACTACCTGCCCGTGTTCGGCCCGTACTTCACGGACACCCACCAGACACCCTGGGGGTCGGCGGTGAACCTGGACGCGTCGGGCTCGGACGAGGTGCGCGCGTTCCTCGTGGGCAGCGCTCTGGCGTGGCTGCGGGACTACCGGATCGACGGGCTCCGGCTGGACGCGGTGCACGCGCTGGCCGACACGCGCGCGTGTCACTTCCTGGAGGAGCTGTCCACGGCCGTGGACGGGCTGGCCGCCGAGACGGGCCGGCCCCTGTTCCTGATCGCCGAGTCCGATCTGAACGACCCGCGCCTGATCACCGTGCGCGAGGAGAACGGCCTCGGGTTGCAGGCCCAGTGGAACGACGACTTCCACCATGCGCTGCACACGGCGCTGACCGGCGAGGCGCAGGGGTACTACGCCGACTTCGCCCGCGCTCCCCTCGCGGCAGTGGCGAAGACCCTCACGGGCGGCTACTTCCACGACGGCACCTACTCCAGTTTCCGGGGCCGCCACCACGGGCGCCCGCTGGACCGCGCCCGCGTCGCCGGACACCGGCTGCTCGGCTACAGCCAGACCCACGACCAGGTCGGCAACCGGGCGCAGGGGGACCGGCTGTCGGCGACGCTCTCCCCCGGGCTGCTGGCCTGCGCGGCGGCGCTGACCCTGACGGCACCGTTCACGCCGATGCTGTTCATGGGCGAGGAGTGGGCGGCGAGCACGCCCTGGCAGTTCTTCACCGACCACACCGACCCGGAGCTGGCCGATGCCGTACGGCGGGGCCGGCGGCGGGAGTTCGCGGCGCACGGGTGGGCGGAGGACGAGGTTCCGGACCCGCAGGACCCGGCCACGCGGGACCGCTCCTGCCTGGACTGGCCGGAGCGGGAGCGGGAGCCGCACGCCCGCGTGCTGGACTGGTACCGCCGGCTGATCGCCCTGCGCCGCACCCAGCCCGACCTGACCGACCCGGATCTCGCCGACACCAAGGTGGCGTACGACGAGCAGGCCCGCTGGCTCGCCTTCCGGCGCGGGGACGTGCGGGTGGCCGTGAACCTGGGCGAGGAGCCGGCGTCGATCCCCCTGGGCACGCGCCCGGCACGGGTGCTGGCCGCGTGGGAGCCGGTGCGCGAGCCGGGGCCGGACGGGCTCCTGCACCTGCCCGGGGAGTCCTGCGTGGTGCTGGAACAGGAGTGAGGCGGGACCGGGGACACCCGGCCGGCGGCGGCTCCCGGGGCCGGCCGGCGGCGGCTCCCGGTTCCGCCGGGTGGGGACAGCCGGCTGCGGACTTCCCGGAACGCCTGCTGCGCGGAGGCCTCCCGGGGAACACGGGCCGGCGAAGCACGCAGGTGGACGCCTGTCCTGCGGGGCGCGTTCCGTGCGTCAGGCCCTCAGTGGTCGTCCTCCCGACCGCTCTCCCTGAGTTCCGTCACGCGTTCCAGCAGGATGGCCTCCCAGGCCCGCCGCAGCCGGATGCGCAGGAGCGGCAGGGGGGTCGCGGCGCGGCCGTCGAGATGTTCGGCCAGCCGCAGGACGGTGTCGCAGCGGGCGAGCCACAGGCCGCGCAGGCAGGGGCGGGCGCCGTAGCCGGCGAGGGTGGCGGCGCGGACGGCGGCGCCGGAGCCGACGGCGAGGGCGAGGCCGGCGATGTCCTCGGCGGGGTCGCCCAGGACCGCCTCGGTCCAGTCCAGGACGCCGCGGACGCGTCCGTCGGCGCTGACGACGAGGTGCTCGCCCCGCAGGGCGTGGTGGACGAGGACCGCGGTGCCGGGCTGGGCGGCCAGCTGTGCCGCGGCGGCAGGGGTGAGCTGGCTCAGCCGGGTGGCGTCGAACTCGTCGGCGTCGTCCAGGCGCCCCGCGACGGACACGGCCATCCGCCGCAGCGCCTCCAGAGAGCGAGCCGGGGCACGCGGGACGCCGAGCGTCTCGGCCTGGCGGGCGGGCACCTCCCGCAGGCCGGTGAGGAGCCCGGCCAGGTCTGCCTCGCCCACGGCGGAGACGTCGTGCTCCTCGGCCGTGACGCCGGGCACCTTGGTGTCGAGGGTGTAGGTCAGTCCGGGCGTCCATTCGCCGTGGGCGACGCTCGTCGGCACGGCGACCGGGACGTGCGCGCGGACGAGGTCGCGCAGGCGCAGCTCGCGGCGCCTGCGGAGGGCCGCCTCGCGGTCGGGGGCGAGGCGCAGCACGAGGCGGGCGCCGACCCACCAGGTGTGCTCGCCGCCCTCGGCGACAGGCCGCAGGGCAGGGCCGGCGGTGTCCGCGTCCTGCGCGCCGGCCGCGCTCTCCTTCAGCAGGGTACGGACCAGTCGGCGGACGGTGTCCGCGGTGGGTGTCGGTGCCTGGGTCATGGTCGCGCCGTTGTCAGTCGGTGTGGGTGCGGGGGGCCGGCCGGGGTGCTCAGTCCACGGTGACCAGCTCGCGGGTGGTGTTGTTCAGGCGGCGTCCGCCGTCCTCGGTCACCGTGACGATGTCCTCGATGCGGACGCCGAAACGGCCGGGCAGGTAGATGCCGGGTTCCACGGAGAAGCACATGCCGGGCACGAGGGGCTGTTCCTCGCCCTCGATCATGTAGGGCGGTTCGTGGGTGGTGACGCCGATGCCGTGGCCGGTGCGGTGGATGAAGTACTCGCCGTAGCCGGCGTCGGCGATGACGGTGCGGGCGGCACGGTCGACGTCCTGGCAGGCGGCGCCGGGCCGGACGGCGGCGCAGCCCGCTTCCTGGGCCGCGCGGACGATGTCGTGGACGCGGCGTTCCTCCTCGGTGGGTTCGCCGACGTGCACGGTGCGGGTGGTGTCGGATCCGTAGCCGTCCTTGAGGCCGCCGAAGTCGAGGACGACCATGTCGCCGCGCTCGATGACGCGGTCGCCGACCTCGTGGTGCGGGTCGGCGCCGTTGGGGCCGGAACCGACGATCGTGAAGTCGACCTGGGCGTGGCCGAAGCGGAGCAGCAGCTCGGCGAGGTCGGCGCCGACGTCGGATTCTCGGCGGCCCGCGAAGGGGAGCGTGCGGATCTCCTCGAAGACCCGGTCCGCCGCCGCGCCGGCCGCGGCCAGCAGGCGCAGTTCGGCGTCGTCCTTCACGGCGCGCAGCATCGGCAGGACGTCGGTGAGGGAGGCGTAGGTGCTGTCGGGCAGGGCGCGTTGCAGCGCCAGCAGGTGCAGGGCCCAGGTGTTGTCGCTGACGCCGAATCGGCCGCCGGCGTCGAGGAGGGCGGCGGTGGCCGCGTAGGGGTCCTTTCCGTCGGTCCAGTCGCGCAGGGTCAGCGCGGGTGCCCCGGGGGCCCGCGCGGCGTCCGGGGCCTCCAGGGCGGGGACGACCAGGACGGGGTCCCGGTCGGCGGTCAGGACCAGCAGAGTGAGGCGTTCCGTGACGGCGGTCGGCGCGTAGCCGGTGAGCCACACCAGATCGGGGCCAGGGGCGACCAGGAGCCCGGCGAGTCCTGCGTCGGCGGCGGCCCGTGCGGCGCGCTCCATGCGGGCGCGGTGGTCGGCGGCGGTGAACGGCGCGGGGGCCCTGCCGGTCATGCGGTCCTCCCTGGGCGGATGCGGGGACCGGCGGGTGTCCCTCCGCGTCGGTCCGTGGCCTGCCAGCATCCTGCCCGGCCCGCGCGGGCCACGCGAGCCGATCGGCGGGTTCTCGCGGGTCGTGGCGGATTCACGGGGCGGGCGCGCCCGGAAGGCCGCACACCCCACCTCAATGGTTGCACCTTGCTCAACCATTAGCGCTAATGCTTGGATGAGAAACAGCCATTACACCCGGCGATCGCCGCCGTGGCCCATCGGCGGACCCCCGTGGCACACCGACAAGGGGGGCGCATCACCGTGCTCGTACTCGCCCACATCAGCGACCTGCACCTGGACGGCGGCACGCGGGCCGCGGAGCGCGCCGGCCGTGTGCGCGACCATCTGTGGCGGCTGCCGGGCCCGGTGGACGCGCTGCTGGTCACCGGGGACATCGCGGACCACGCCGCCGAGGCGGAGTACGAGAAGGCCGCCCGCCTGTTCGGGCTGCACGACCGCAGCGCCCCGTTCCCGGTGCTCACCTGCCCGGGCAACCACGACGACCACGCCGCCTACCGCAAGGCCCTGCTCGGGCAGCCGGCGTCGCGGAGTCCGGTGAACAGCGTCCGGGTCTTCGACGAGGGCGCCGTGCTGATGTGCGACTCCAGCGTCCCGGGGCGGGACGAGGGGGCGCTGGACGAGGAGACGTACGCGTGGATCGAGGCGACGCTCGACGAACTGGACGGCTCCCGCCCCGTCGTCCTCGCGTTCCACCATCCGCCGGTGGCACTGCACCACCCCCTGCCCGACCGCTACGGGCTGGGCCGTCCGGAGGCCCTGGCCGAGCTGATGGCACGCCGACCGGAGATCGCCGGACTGATCACCGGGCACGCCCACACGCCCGCCACCGCCTCCTTCGCCGGGCGGCCCCTGGTCGTGGGGCCCGGGGTGACGTGGACGCTGCGGCTGCCCTGGGAGGGCGAGCAGGTCGCCGACCGGGACGCGCCGGTCGGCCTGGCCTTCCACGTGCTGACCGGTGACCGGCGGCTCACCAGCCACTTCCGCGTGGTCACGTGACGACGCCGGGAACGGCCGGCAACTGCTGGTAGCCGCCGCCGCGGTGCCGGACCGTCAACGTGACCTCGCGGCCGGGGCGGGCCCGGGCCACGGCCAGGGCGAGGTCCGCGGACGAGCCGATGCGGGTGCGGCCGACGGCGAGGACGACGTCGCCGCGGACGAGGCCGGCCGAGTGGCCGGGGCCGGGCACATGGACACCGACGACGAGCGCGCCCGTCTTCCGCGCGTCCATCACCTCCACACCGAGGCTCGCGCGGGTCGGCGACTGCGCGGGCGCCCCGCTCGCGGACGACGGGGCGGACGCGGCGCGGGCCGGGGTCCGCCCTGTGTGCTGGACGTGCCACTGGAAAGCGGCCAGGCGGTCCGCCCCGATCACCGTGGCCCCCGTCGCGCCGACACCGACACCGGCCAGCACCAGGACCGTCCCGACGAACAGGCCGAAGATCAGGGTCGACAGCCTCCGGCCGCGGCGCCGCACGGCGCGCGGACGGCGGACCGGGCCTGCCCCGGGGTCGCCGCCGGGTTCCCGGCCGGGCATCGGTTTGGGCCGCAACGCAGTCTGTTCCATCGATCGCCTCCGACTGGTGCTCTACCCGGCGCACCGGAGCGCGACGTGCCTCGAACGAGTGAGACTGACCCGGCATCAACCGTGGGAGGCGGACCGGCGACCGGCCGTCAGGCGACCGCGGTGAGCGCTGCGGCCAGCACGGCCGCCGCCCCGGCCGGCACGCCCGCGTGCACGAGCTCGACGCGGTGCACGACCCGGGGCTCGCTGACCGGCACGGCCACCGCGCCCGGCACCGACACGGCGGCCGAGGCCGGCAGCAGGGCCAGGCCGTGACCCGCCGCGGCCAGCGCGGTCAGGCTGCGCAGGTCGGTGCCCTCGCAGCGCACTGACGGGCGGAAGCCACGCCCCCCGTTCAGCGCGCGCAGCCGGTCCAGCGGCAGGCCGGCGTCGGGGGCGTCCAGCCAGCGCGCGTCGGCGAGGTCGCCCAGACGCAGCGCGAGGCGCCCGGCCAGCGGATGCGTGGCCGGCAGCAGCACACGGACCGGCTCCTCCGCTACGCCACGGGTGGTCAACGGTGCCACGTCGGGCAGCCGCAACGGGTCGCTGGGCGCGGCGAGGCCGTCGACCAGGCCCAGGTCCGCCCCGCCGGTCACGACGGCCGCCGGGACCGCGTCGCGGGGCAGCACGCGCAGGGTCGCTCCGGCGGCCGGCAGGGAGGCGAGGACGCCCGGTCCGAGCGCGGTGGGCGTCGTGGCGAGCGTCAGTCCCTGCTCGGGCGCGGCCGCCGTCCGGGCGATGTCCGCGCGGGCCGCGTCCAGCCGCAGCAGCAGCGGACCCGCGTGTTCCGACAGCCGCTCCCCGGCGGCCGTGGGCGCGACGGGCCGGCGGGTGAGCAGCGGCGTGCCGAGGTCCTGTTCCAGCGCGGCGATGTGCTGGGACACCGCGGACTGGGTGTAGCCGAGTTCCCGCGCGGCCGCGGAGAAGGAGGCCAGGCGGGCCACGGTGACGTAGGTGCGCAGCAGGTGCGGGTCCATGGCGGACAGGATCCCACCCCATCAGTGTTGCTTATCGAGCGTCCAGTCATCATCGTTGGACGTGAAGTCGGGCGGCGCCGAGGATGAGGCACATGGCCCACTCCTCCGTTCCCGCCGCCCGGATCGCCCTGGTCGGCGACCGCTCCCCGCACGTCGTCTCGCACACCCGCGTCCCGCTGCTGCTCGACGCCCTCGCCGACCGCGAGCGGCTCGTCCTCGACGCCTACTGGATCCCCAGTGAGGACGCCGCCGCCCCGGGCGCGGTGCGCGGTTTCGACGCCGTGTGGGTGCTGCCCGGCAGCCCCTACCGCAGCGAGGCGGGCGTCCTCGCCGCGATCCGCACCGCGCGTGAGGACGGCATCCCCTTCCTCGGCACGTGCGGCGGGTTCCAGCACGCGCTGCTGGAGTACGCCCGCCATGTGTGCGGCCTGACCCGGGTCGCACACGCCGAGAACGATCCGGGCGCCGACGACCTCCTGATCGAGCCGCTGGCCTGCTCGCTCGTGGGGCACGAGGCGGCCGTCGCCGTCGAACCGGGCACGCTCGCCCAGTCCGTGATCGGCGCGGAGCGGACCGTCGAGCGCTACTTCTGCGCGTACGGCCCCTCCCGCCACCTCGACACCCTGCACGCCGGCGGGCTCCGCTTCTCCGGCCACGACGAGGACGGCCAGGTCCGCATCGCCGAACTGCCCGGCCATCCCTTCTTCCTGGCCACGCTGTTCCAGCCGGAACTGTACGGGGACGGATCACGCCCCCACCCGGTGGTCCGGGCGCTGGCCCGGGCCGCCGTCGCGCACGCCTCGGGCGCCGTCGGCCAGGCGGTGTGACCGCTGCTGTCCGGGGCGCCTCGGACGCCCCGGACGGCAGCGGTCAGCCCACGGTGAGGACAGGCGCCGGCGGCCGGTCCGGCAGGAAGCCGTGGGCACGCCGAGCCAGGAAGTCGGGCTTGTAGCGGTCGACCTCCCGGTGCCAGTGCAGGATGCCGGACATCCAGTTCTGCAGGTCGGCCACGTAGTCCCGCATCGCCGCGCGCGCCTCCTGAGAGAGTGACAGATCGTCGTACAGCAGGGGCAGTTCGTGCCCGGCGACATGCTCGAACTGCCGCATCCGCTGGGTCATCAGGTCGTGGACGACGCCCAGGGCGGCCGGGTAGTCGCAGCCGAAGAAGTTCTGCACGACGAGCACGGCGTTGTGGATCTCACCCTCGTACTCGATCTCCTTCTGGTACGAGAAGACGTCGTTGAGCAGGCAGGCGTAGTCGACGGCGGCGTTCTCCAGCGAGCGCACCGGGCCGCTGCGGTACACCTCCGGCGGCACGGCCGGGCCGAGGCCCATCCGGCACAGGCTCAGGGTGAGGTCGGCGCCGAAGGTGGCGCGCCGCATCTCCAGGTAGTCCACCGGGTCGGGGATGCGGTTCTGGAGCTGGTTGGACAGCTCCCACACCCAGCTCTCGGTCATCACGTCGATCGCGGCCTTCAGGGTGCGCCGCTGCTCACGGGTCATCGCCGACGTGGTGCGCGCCCACAGGTCGGCCAGCCCCCGTTCCATGGCGTCGACCGGGACGACGGGCTCCTCGCCGTCGACCGGCATGCACCCGGACAGCCGGGACGTGGTGAGCCGGGCCGCGGCCAGGTCGCGGCGGTTGCCGAAGACGAGGGGGTAGTAGTCGTCGCCGTACGTTCCCCAGGCGAGCCACTGGGCGCTCAGGTCCAGGGCCTCCGGGGTGGCGTCGGGGTCGAGTCCGGCCGAGCACAGCGCGAGGTCGTAGGCGGCGAGCTTGTCCTCGTCCCAGACGCCCTCCAGGAGGATGCCCATGCGGTGCGACCACGCGACGAGGCGGCCTCGCGCGCCCTCCAGGTGGGGGCTGAGCTGCAGGGGGAACGGCATGGGGAAGTCGGGCAGCAGGGACGGCCCGACCCGCTGGAAAGGAGTGTGCCGGTAGGCGCGCGAGCGCTCCGCGGCGGCCGAGGCGAGCAGGGCACCCACGTCGGCGGCGGAGGTGCCGGGCCCGGTCGGGACCCGCCAGGGCGCGGAGGAACGGACAGCGCCCTCGTTCATGTAGCGGCTGGAACGCAGATGCCACTCGTGACCGCCGGACTGCCAGTCCTGCAGCCCCTTGGTGTACGCCGCGACGGCCGCGACCTCGGCCGCGGTCAGGCCCTGCTCCAGCGCGAGGGCGGGCACCTCGGTGAGCGCGGTGTGCTCGAACTGGTGCAGTCGCGAGGTGAGGACGTCGTTGACGGTGTCGGCGGCCTGCTGGGTGCCGCGGCCGAAGAAGGTCTCCAGCACAAGCACGCCGTTGCTGTTCTCCCCCTCGTCCTCCACCTCCCTCTGGTAGGAGAAGAGGTCGTTGCGCAGGTGCACGGCGTCGGAGAACGTCTCCATCAGGACCCTGAGCGGCCTCGCCCCCGCGACCGACGCGGGCACCTCCGCGGTGGCGTACTCCACCAGACCCGCCGACCAGGGCGCCCCCCCGACCTTGCGGCGCATCTCGATGTACTCGACCGGGTTGGCGATCCGGCCCTCGTCGATGTTGGACAGTTCCCACATCGACTCGTTCAGCAGGTGCTCGGTGGCGACGGCGAAGCGGCGGCGCCAGTCCACCGACATCGACGGCACGGTCCGCGCCCACAGGTCCGCGAGCCCCGCCTCCACCGGGTTCTCCGGCTCCGGCACTTCGGCCGCCGGGTCCAGTGGCATGAACAGCGGCAACCGGTCCAGGTGGGCCTTTCCGGCGGCACGGTCCTGGGTGCGCTTGAACATGTCGAGGAAGTGGTCGTCGAAGAAGAACACCCACACGTACCAGTCGGTGATCAGCGACAGGGCGGGGCCGTCGCAGTCGGGGTGGGTGTAGGCGCAGAGCAGGCCGTAGTCGTGCGCGTCGAGGTCGGTCTGCTCCCAGATCCCGGAGCCCTCCAGCATGCCCATGTCCCGCGCCCACTGCACGGAGTGGGCGCGGGCCTCCTCCAGGTGCGGGTTGAGCCGCGCGGGATACGGCATGTAGAAGTGCGGGAGTTCGAACGGCTGCGTCATGGCCGCCCTCTACCCAGGCCTTTCTGGCCCCATCCGAGGGTAGGGACATGATCACACCATCGCGTGAAGCCGCCCCGAACGCCTGCGCGTCCGGGGCGAATCGGCCTGTTCCCGCGCGGGCGCTCTTGCCCGACCCGGGCGGCCGGGCCACCGTGGCCCGCATGGGTTCCTTCGAGAGGGCAGGCACGAGACCGCGGACGCCGAACGGGAGGCCGCCGGCGGCGGACACCCCGCCGGTGCCGGACGTCTTCGATCCCCGGCAGTACGCCGAAGCGGTGCCGTACGCCGCGTACCGCGTCCTGCGCGACCACCACCCGGTGTCCTGGCAGGAGGAGCCCGAGGTGCTCGGCTGGCCGGCGGGGCCGGGGTTCTGGGCGGTGAGCCGCCATGCGGACGTCGTGCGCGTCCTGAAGGACTCCACGACGTACTCCTCCCACCTGGGTGCGACGCAGATCCGTGACCCCGACCCCGCCGACCTGCCGTTCATCCGCAGGATGATGCTCAATCAGGACCCGCCGGAGCACGGCCGCCTGCGCCGCCTCGTGAGCCGGGCGTTCACCCCGGGCCGGGTGGACCGCTTCGCGGAGGTGGTCCGGGAGCGGGCCCGCACCCTGCTCGCGGGCGCCGTGGCGCAGGCCCGGGACGGCGACGGCACCGTCGACGTCGTCACCGCGGTCACCGACGACTACGCGCTGCTCAACCTGGCGGACCTGCTGGGCGTCCCGGCGAGCGACCGCGGGCTGCTGCTGCGCTGGACGCAGCGGGTGATCGGCTACCAGGACCCGGACGAGGCCGGGCCCGTGGTGCGCGACGCGGCAGGACGTCCGGTCGACCCGCGCTCCCCCGCGATGCTGGGCGACATGTTCGCCTACGCCCGTCAGCTGGCCGCGTACAAGAGACGCCACCCCGGCGACGACGTACTGACGACCCTGGCGCACGACGCCGAACTCGCCGGCGCCGAACTGGAGATGTTCTTCTTCCTGCTCACGGTCGCGGGCAACGACACCGTGCGCTCCGCGGCCCCCGGCGGGCTGCTGGAGCTGGCCCGGCACCCCTCGGCCTACGCGCGGATGCGGGCGGGGACGGCCGATCCCGACCGCGCCGTGGAGGAGTTGCTGCGCAGGCATCCGCCGGTGCTCTCCTTCCGCCGTACCGCCGTGCGGGACACCGAACTGGCCGGGCGGCGCATCCGCGCCGGCGACAAGGTGGTCGTCCTGCACGCGTCCGCCAACCGCGACGAGCGTGCCTTCGCCGACCCGGACGGGCTGGACCCGGACCGGACCGTCAACCCGCACGTGTCCTTCGGCGACGGTCCGCACGTCTGCCTCGGCGCGCACTTCGCCCGGCTCCAACTGCGCGCCCTGCACCGGGAGGTGCAGCGGACCCTGCCGGAACTCCGGCTGGCGGGAGAGCCCGTGAGGCTGGTGTCGAACTTCGTCAACGGCATCAAGACACTGCCGCTGCACCTCGCCTGAGGTGGTCCCGGTCACCGCCGCACCTGGATCAGCGCGTGCGTCCCTCCGGTCCGCCACCGCTGCTGCTCGGCGGCGACCAGGGCGGCCTCGGTGGCGGCGTCCAGGCCGGTGATCACATCGGACTTCAGGGTGCGCAGCGCGGCGACCGGGCCGGGGAAGTGGGCGGTGACATCGGCGAAGGGGGTGGTCGGCGGCCACAGACGGTCGCCCACCAGGCGCCGGTAGTTGAGGTCGCCCTTGAGGATCGTCAGCGCGGCCCCGGCGAATTCGGCCCGCAGGTCGCCGGGCATCTCGGCGTACGGCAGGGGCCCGGCGGAGAAGGGGTGGGCCCGAACGGTCAGGGTGCCGTCCTCGAGCGCCGCCCACAGGCGCCGCCCGTGGTCCCGGGCCGCGCCCGGGGCGGCGGTCAGCCGGCGCAGCGCGTCGAGGAGGTCGGCGGTGGTGGCGTCGGAGACGTAGTAGGGATGCGGTTTGAGATGCAGGACCGCACGCGCGACGCGTCCCGCGGACAGCAGGTGCCCGACGAGGAGCAGGTCGGGAATGAGCTCCCGGCCCGCGTTGTCGGCGACCAGGCACAGGGTTCCGGTCCCCGCGGCGGGGAGCAGCGACCACAGGGCGGCGCTGTCGTCGGCGACGAGGGCGGGCGCGGGCGCGGCGTCGGCGGGGTCACCGGCCGAGAGGCGGAAGCTCAGGTCGGCGCGGTTGCCCCACAGGGAGCCGTGCAGCAGGGCCTGCGCCTGTTCGTCGGCGGGCAGCGTCAGCAGGCCGTCCAGCGCGGTCAGTTCCTCGTCCGTCTCCGCGGAGTCGAGTTCGGCGAGCTTGGTCGGGCGAAACGGATCGACGCCCTGCCAGGCGCCGGGTGCGAAGTAGCCGGTCGCCTCCAGGAGGCGACGGTGGAAGTAGCTCTCCGACCACAGCCACGGCACGTCGAACCAGGACCGGCCGATGTGGGAGCCCAGCCCCCACGACAGCCAGCGGTCCCGGTCGGGTGCGCCGGCGGGCAACGGCTCGATCACGCCGTCGGTGCAGCTCTCCAGCAGCGCGTCGAGGGCGCCGCGGATCCCGGGGCCGTAGGGGAACGCCTCGCGCACCTGCCGGATGATGGCGGGATGCCGTCGGGCGAGCACGCTGTGCGGGAACGAGCCGGGCTCGTTCCCGAGCAGCACGGGGGCGGCCGGGGCGGGTGCGGGGGTGTCGGGCATGCGGCTCACGGTACCTCCGCGTCCCGCCGTCCCGGCCGTTCTCACACGGGTGCCGTCGTCTCCCTCTCCAGCCGGGTGATCAGGGTCATGTAGCGCGGGCGGCGCGGCACCGGCACCAGACCGCGGACCAGGACATGCCACATCTCGGCCATTCTGCGGGGCAGTCGGGCGGCGGGTTCGAGGGAGCGGCCCACGACCCGGGTGCCGACGAAGAAGGAGACGAGGGAGTGGGCGACGGCATCGATGTCGACGTCCGGGTGGACGTCGGACTCGCGGACCGCGCCCAGCAGCCGCTGGGTGACGATCTCCAGCCACTCCGTGAACGGGTGCCGCAGGGGCGGCCGTACCGTCACCGTCCCCGTGGCGAGGCGGAGTCCGGCCCGCGCGACCGGCCCCTCGACGGACATCCGGGTCATGGCGAACATGATGCGCATCAGCGATTCGAGCGAGGGGTACCCGCGCACGTCCACGTCACCGGTCACCTGGCGGGAGGCCTGCGACTGCAACTCGATGATGGCGTGGGCGAGATCCTCCTTCGCCGCGAAGTGGAAGTACAGGGCTCCCTTGGTGACCTTGGCGTGCTCGACGATGTCGCTGAGGCTCGTCGCTTCGTAGCCGCGCCGGTCGAACAGGTCGGCGGCGGCTGTGATGATCGTCGCGCGGGTCTGCTCGGCGCGTAACTGCCTCGGCATCGAGGGACACTCCTACGACTACGACAGGAAAGAACGGGTCATGCCGTTTGTTTATGACTCCCTGTACACGATATCTCACCACTCAGCCGTTCCGACCCGGCAGTCGAAGAGAGACGTTCCGCCTTGGAGCCCGACGACCCGAATTCCCGTCAGATCCTGTTCCACGACCTGTATCCAGGCGGGTTCGTCCAGTTCAGCGTACTGATGGAAGCGGGCCTCGTACGACACCGGGGTGCGTCGTCCCACAGTGTGGACGGTGACCGCCTGACGGGCCGCCTCCAGCAGGAGCATGCCGGGAACGTGATCCAGAGGATGGTCGAAGAAAACGGGGTGTGCGGTATTTACTCGGAGGCGCCATCGCCCGTCGCGGTCGCTGGGAGCGAGGACGACATCGGCGGGCAGCGCCCGGCCGACGGCGGCCGGGGGCAGCCCGGTCGGCACCGGCAGGGCCAGGACGGTCTCCGAGGTGCGGCCGGCCCTCAGCCGCCGGTAGACGGCGTCACTCATGCAGGTGAAAGCGACGTGCGCGGTCGCGACGCGGTCACCGGAGCGCAGGACGTGGGCCGTGTAGCGGGCGGACGCGGGCCGCGGGCCGCGGTACTGCACGTCCGTGAAGGCGACCTCCACGTCGAGTTCGGCCGGCAGGGGCCCGACCGCGAGGTGCTTCCAAGAGGTCGTCACGTCGAAGGAGTCGAGTACGAACCGGTGCCCCATCGGCACGTCGTACTCGGCATGCGAGAGCAGTGTGCCGCTCTGCCGGACCGTCTCCACGACCAGCAGCGGGTCGTACGACGACCAGTCCGGCGAGACGTGCAGAGCGTGGGAGCGGGGCCACTGGGCCGACACCGTGAACCGGTTCTCCGCCAGGCGTCGCCAACCGGTGAGCAGCGTCTCCGCGACCGCCGCGCGGTGGACGAGCTGACGGGGAACGGTTGCCGTCATGGACAGGGTCTCGGCAAGCCGCCGCGGTTGAGGCATCTCTCTCCCTACGGTCCCCCGGAAGCCGGGCGGACGGCGGGGCGTCCACGCCGCTGAGCACTACGGTACGAGGTGACCGGTTTGTTTTCAACGAGATCAGTCCGTGACGCCCACTGATCGGGGCGTTCCGTAAGATCGTACGGGTCGTTCAACTGCGGCGCCCGCGGAGGGGCTTTCATGGCAAGACAGGAACGCGCCATCAGAACGCGCCGATTGATTCTGGAGGCGGCCGGCGCGGTCTTCGACGAGCACGGCTACGCGTCCACCACCATCGCGATGGTGCTGGAGCGAGCCGAAGTCACCAAGGGTGCTCTGTACTTCCACTTCCCTTCCAAGGAGTCGCTCGCCCGGGCCGTCCTCGCCGAGCAGGTCCTCTTCGGGACCGTCCCACCGCGCGGCTGCAAGGTGCAGGAGATCATCGACATGACCTACGCGGTCGGGCAGCGGCTGCGCACCAACGCGCTGCTGCGCGGCGGCGTACGACTGGCCGTGGATCAGGAGACACCGTCGGGGGTGGACCGCGGGGAGCCGTTCCGGCAGTGGGCAGAGCGGCTCACGACCCTGCTGGAGCAGGCCGCCGACCAGGGCGAACTGCTGCCCACGGTACGGCCGGGCGAAACGGTCGAGCTGCTGGTCGGATCGTTCACCGGCATCCAGCTGATGTCGCGGGCACTGACCGACCGCGCCGACCTCGGCGACCGGCTCGCGGTGCTGTGGGCGCATCTGCTGCCGAGCATCGCCGTGCCCGGCCTGCTGCCGGGCCTGGACAGTGCGGCGGACCGGGGCGCACGCGTACTGAAGGAGGTCCGCGAGGCGGAGGAGGCCCTGGTGGCCGTGGAACAGATGCCCGCCGGGGTGGAGTGACGCCGCGGAGAACGCGCGGCGGGACGACCGGTGCCCATCCACACCGGCCGTCCCGCCCGTACGAGGACCCTCCGCCGCGGGCGAGTCGGCCCGCGGCGGGCTTCGACGGGCACTGGCCCGTCCTGCGGCCCGGGTCGTGCGCGAGGTGCTGCGCCGCGCCCGGCCACCCCGGTACGGGGTGACGGTGGACGCGCGATGTTACCCGTGGGTCGGCCGTGGAGGAACGATAGGCATGGCGCGGGGCTCGGGGATACAGAGGAAACCCTCGATCCGACCCGGCGACCCACCCTCGGCACACCGGCCGGACATGCCGTACGGCCTGCCGTTCGGGGGCACGGGGAACGGCAGACCGTACTGCGGCGGACACACCGCGCACCGGAACGGAGCAGCGGGTGCCCGGCCCGGCCGTCGGCGCGGACGGCGCCGGGCACCGCGGCGGCACCGCACCGCGGCACCCGGCGCCGCACGGCATCGCGACCCCGCCTCCCTGCCGGGCGCCGCCGCGATGTGCGCGTTCACCGGGACCGTCCGGGTTCGATGGCCGTACCGGCCGCCGAACCGGTGTGATGCCGACGTCAGTTGACGTGGACCGGCGCGCCCGCGTCGGTGACCGGGGCGTAGGTGGCGGTGAAGTAGCCGTTGGCGAAGCACAGGGACGATCCGGACGCCTTGGTGAAGTGCTGGTCGGTGAAGGCGATCGAGTTGTCGGCGTTGCCGGCGACACCCGACAGACCGGCCGCCCGGTAGACGCAGGTGACCGTGCCGAGCAGGGTACGCAGCTTGACCGTGGTCTGGACGGCGCTGCCCGCCGAGGGCGTCACGGTGACCTCGCCGGCCGAGGTCACCGTGGTGGCGTAGGGCAGCTGGTCGACCGTGATGCCGGTGACACCGAGGACACCGAGGACATTGCTGGTGCAACTGGCCTGGTCGAAGGTGTGGGCGGTCAGGGACTCGGTCGCCGTGCCGGGTGCGGTGGGGTTGTCGGTGACGGTGGCGGTGAACTGCGAGGACGTGCAGGACACACCACTGGTGCCCCCGGCGCTGGAGTAGAACGTGGCGGTGGTGCCGCTCGCCAGGGAGGCGGTCAGGACGTCACCGGCGGCGACCGGCGTGCCGCCCGCGCCGCCGGTGGTCAGGACGGGGACGTCGGCGGCGGAGGCCGGGGCCACGGCGGGGAGCGCCAGGGCGACGACGGCTCCGGCCAGGGCCAGCAGATTGCGAGTGCGCATGCGGGTGCCTCTTCTCGGCGGAGTGGGGGTGATGGACGAGGGCGACGCGCAAGGGATGTGCGGCAGCCGGCCGAAGGGCGTGGGGCGCCTTCGGACAAGCGGGAAAGTGCTTGTTCCGGCGATGTGCGGCGACCTGCCGCGCAACAGAACGGGCGCGGCGGATCCGGCGCCACGGATCCGGGTCGAATGAGCAGAGTTGTAGACCTGATGAACCGTCAACGTCAAGGTCTGGAAGGCAAGTTGCTCGGCGCCAGGCACGACCGGCAACACCCTTGACCCTTCACTGTAACCATCGGTAACTTCCGATGGGTCGCTACCGTGCACCCGAGAAAGCCCTTGTTGCCGCACCATGGCGCGGGGCGTGTGCACGGCAGTCGCCGTCCGCGCCAGGACGACGCGCAGACGAATCCGACCACCCCGCATCGACCACGCCGACGGGAGCAGACATGGAAAGCGATTCCACGACGAACGCCCCGGAGGAGCCGGAGGGGAACGACAGACGCGGCAGGGTCCGGCTGCGCCGCGCCGCCGTGCTCGCGGTGCCGGCCACCCTTGCCGCCGCCGGTCTCGCGGTGCTCACCGCGCAGGGCGCGCTGGGCGTGCAGTTCGCGATCTCCGGGATGCCCTTCACCGTCACCGCCACCGACCTCGACGGAACGGGCTTCGAGCAGTTCGGGGCACTGGACAACATGGCGGAGGGCAGCCCCAACGCCGGTGACACCGGCGGCCAGGTCCTGGTCGTCACCTCCGCGATCAAGAACGCCACGCTCACGAAACTCTGCCAGAGCGTCGACCTGGGCGGCGTGAACCTGCTCATCACGGCGGGAGACGGCAAGGAGAAGGTGACCGCGACCGATCTGACCACCGACTCCACCGAGCTGACGGGCAACGCCGACTTCGACGGCATCGAGATCGGCAACGATGCCAGCACCCTGACCAAGGCCGGGGTGAAGGGGCCGATCGGCGTCTTCAGCCAGCAGGCGGACACCGTGCACATCGCCGACCTGCGGCAGACCAACTACGCCACCACCGCAGGGGTGTTCCGGCTGCCCGGCCTGAAGCTCCGCTTCAGCGGACAGGGTTGCTGAACCGCATGACGGAACGCACGCGGACGGGACCGCGGGCGGCCTTCCGCCGCTGGCGGTACCGGCGACCGTTCTGGGGCGGGCTGCTGCTCGCCCTGGGCGGCGGCGAGATCCTGCTCACGGAGCAGGCGTCATTGAAGGTCGTCCTGCACATCGGGATGCAGGGGCTGGCCGGCTACCTGCTGCCCACCCTGATGGTGCTGCTCGGCCTGCTGATCCTGTTCAATCCCGCGCAGCGTCTCTTCTACTCCCTCACCGGTGTCCTGCTCTCCCTGGGCACGTGGCTCACCTCCAACCTGGGAGGCTTCTTCCTCGGACTCCTCCTCGGCGCTACCGGCAGCTGCCTGGCCTTCGGCTGGCTGCCGGACCAGGAACCGCGCCGGCGCCGCCCCCGGAAGGCCGAGCTCCGTACGGCCGCCGCTCCGGCCGCCGGGGCCGGCGAGGCCACCTGAGCCGCGTCCGGCCTCCGGCCCGCCCGGCCCGTGTCCTGTGAGCCGGCGCGGATCATCGGGTCCGCCCTCGGGCCCGGCCGGTGCACCGGGACGGCAGCCGCGCGGACCGGCCGCGGCCACCGGACCGGCCGCGGCCACCGGGCCGGGCGAACCGCCGTGAGGCGCGAATCGTCGGGCTGGGGAAACCGCCGGACCCGGGGAGCCGAGTCCGTGCCACCCGCCGAGCAGCAGGGCGCCGGACGAGGACCGGCCCCGTCGCCGCCCGAGCGGGGGCGCGGGCGGCGACGGGGCCGGGTGAAGGTCGGGGGCACTGCGCGGAGGCGAACGGGAACCCGTGTGCCCTCGCGGCGGCCGGCGGCCGGGCGCCGCCGGGAGAAGGGCGTCAGGCCAGGCCGGCCGACTTCAGCCAGGCCCTGGCGACGTCCAGCGGGTCCTTGTCCTCCAACTGCACCTGGGCCCCGAGGTCCAGCAGCGCCTTGGTGTCGAGCTTGGCCGAGACGGCGTTCAGCGCGTCGGCGCCCTTCTGGGAGAGGCTGCCCTTGTGGACGAGCGGCTGCACGTTCTCGAACCCGAAGAGGTTCTGCGGGTCCTGCAGGACGACGTACTTCTCCTTGGCGATCGCCGGGTCGGTGGTGAAGACGTCCGCCACCTGCACGGCGTTCTGCTTCAGCGCCGCCTGGGTGAGCGGGCCGCCGGCGTCCAGGGCCTTGAAGGACTTGAACTCCAGGCCGTAGACGTCCTTGAGCCCGACCAGACCCTGCTGCCGCGTCTGGAACTCCGGCGAGCCGCCGATGACCAGGTCCTTGGCGACGCCCTTGAGGTCGCCGATGCTCGACTCCGAGGTCAGGTGGTACTTCGCCGCGGTCGCCGCGTTGACGGTGACGGAGTCCTTGTCCTGCGCCTGGGACGGCTCCAGCAGCATCAGCGCGTCGTCGAGCTTCGCGGTGATCGCGGAGGTCGTCTCCTCGGTGGTCTTCGGCGTGGCCTTCGGGTCGAGGTAGGCCAGCAGCGCCCCGTTGTACTCGGGCAGGACGGTGATCGAGCCGTTCTTGATCAGACCGTAGGTGGTCTCGCGGCTGCCGATGTTGGGCTTGTAGGTGACCTTGACGCCCTTGGCCTTCAGGGCCTCGCCGTAGATGTCGGCGAGCAGGATGCTCTCGGGGAAGTTGTTGGAGCCGACGACGACGGTCTTGCCGTCCGCCTTCGCACCGTCGAGCGGGTTGTCACCGGTGTCGTCGGACGAACAGCCCGTCAGCAGGGCCGCCGCCGCGACCAGCGCGGCCGCCGCCACGCCGGGGATTGTCCTGAAGGGCCTGTTGCGGTGGGCGGTAGGAGTCACGATTCCCGTTCCGGTTTCGAGGACGACATTCGAGGACGCACAGAGAACAACGAACTGCTTACGGCACTCTTCATCGATCCAATCCAGCCCGTTCTCGATCAGTCAAGCGAATTCGGCTCGGCGCGTGCCTTCGTTATGGGGCCGGAACCCCGGAAGACTCGTCGCAGTTGACGGCATGTCCGCCTGCCCGGGCCCGTCCTCCGTGCGTTCGGAAGGTGGGCCCGGGGCCCAGGCACGGGGCCACGGAGCCACGGGGAGCACGGCGGGAGGGTGCGGTCGGCGCGGGCGGGTTCGCGGGAGGCCCTAACCCCGCCTTCGCACCCCCGGTGACACGGTGAGGCGGCCCGCCGCCCAGAACAGCGCGAGCGTCACGAGGGCCAGGGCCGCCACCAGGGTGGCGCCGCCGACGACCTTCTCGTAGTCGTGCTGGTAGAGGCCGTCCATGATGTAGCGGCCCAGGCCGCCCAGGCTGACGTAGGCCGCGATGGTGGCGGTGGAGACGATCTGGACCGCCGCCGTCCGCAGACCGCCGAGGACGACCGGGAGGGCGACCGGGAGTTCGACCTGGAACAGGATGCGGGCCTCGCTCATGCCCATGCCGCGGGCCGCGTCCACGGGGGACGGGTCGACGGAGCGCATCGCCTCGTAGGTGGTGACCAGGATCGGTGGGACGGCGAGGACGACCAGCGGGATCATCACGGGCACCAGGCCGAAACCGAACAGGATGAACATCAGGACCAGCAGTCCGAAGCTGGGCAGGGCGCGGGCGGCGGTGGCGATGAACGCCAGTACGTTGCCGCCGCGTCCGGTGTGGCCGGTGAGCAGGCCCGCCGGAAGTCCGACGGCCGCGGCGACACCGAGCGCGATCAGCGAGTAGCGGAGGTGTTCGAGCAGACGCGTGGGGATGCCGTCGTAGCCGTGCCAGTGGGCGCTGTCGCCGAAGAACGCGCCGACGAAGTGGAGGACGTTCACCGGGCGGCGCCCTTCCCCGCGGTGACGGCCGGTTCGGGCCGGTTCCCGGCGGACGGGCGGCGGGCCCCGCGCGGCATCCACGGGGTCAGGATCCGGCGCAGCAGGACCAGCAGGGCGTCGACGACGGTGGCCAGGACGGCGGTACCGATCACGGAGAGCCACACCAGGCGCGGCCGGCCGTAGCTCATGCCGTCGTAGAGCAGGTTGCCGAGCGCGCCCTGGTTGCCGATGAGCATGCCGACGCTGACGAGCGAGATGCTGGACACGGTGGCGACCCGCAGGCCGGCGATGATCGCGGGCGCCGCGATCGGCAACTGGACCTGGAGATAGCGGCGTACGGGGCCCAGGCCCATCGCGGTGGCGGCGTCGAGTGTCTCCTGCGGCACCGAGCGGACGCCGTCGACGATGGCGGGCACGAACACCACGAGGCTGTAGACGGCCAGCGGGATCATCACGGTCGTCTCGGTCTGGCCGGTGTAGTCGATGAGGACGACGAAGAAGGCGAGGGAGGGGATGGCGTACAGGACGGTGGTCACCCCCAGCACCGGCGGGTACAGCCAGCGCAGCCGGACGCACAGCTGGGCGACGGGCAGCGCCAGCAGCAGGCCGGCCAGGACGGGGATCAGCGCCTCGCGCAGATGCAGACCGACCAGGCCGAGGTAGCTGTGCTGGAGGTCGCTCGGGAGGTCGAACAGGCCGTTCATCCGGCGACCTTCGCGGAGGCGCCGGTGTCGGCACCGTCGGAGCGGCCACCCGCGTGCGCGGCGCGGATGGCCTCGCCGATGGCCTGCTGGGAGACGACGCCTGCGACCCGGCCGCTGCCGTCGACGGCGACGGCCCAGCCGGTCGGGGACAGCACGGCGCAGTCGAGGGCGGCCCGCAGGGAGTCCTGGCCGGCCACGAAGGGCCGGCCGCAGGGCAGGAGGCGGCCGGGGTCGACGGGGCCGTCGGTCGGCAGGCCCGGCTCGGCCCAGCCGAGCGGCCTGCCGTCCGCGTCCGTGACGAGCAGGTAGGGCGCGTCGCCGGTGTCGCGGGCCGCGGTCCGCCCGGTGCCGGCGGCGGCGACCGGCCCTGTGAGCAGTTCCAGTTCCGCGGAGGGGAAGAAGGACAACCGGCGGATACCGCGGTCGGCGCCGAGGAAGTCCTCGACGAAGGCGTCGGCCGGGTCGGACAGCAACTCGGCGGGCGGCGCGTACTGGGCGAGCCGCCCACCGGTGCGCATCACGGCGACCATCGTGCCGAGCTTCACGGCCTCGTCGATGTCGTGGGTGACGAAGACGATGGTCTTGCCCAACTCGGCCTGGATGCGCAGCAGTTCGTCCTGGAGGCCTTTCCTGACCACCGGGTCGACGGCGGAGAACGGTTCGTCCATCAGCAGCACCGGCGGATCGGCGGCCAGCGCCCGCGCCACTCCGACGCGCTGCTGCTGACCTCCGGAGAGTTGATAGGGGTACCGCTTGGCGAGGGACCCGTCGAGCCCCACCCGCTCCATCAGCTCCCGCGCGCGGGAGCGCGCCTTCTCCTTGCTCCAGCCGAGCAGGCGCGGGACGGTGGCGATGTTGTCGACGATCGTGCGGTGCTGGAAGAGGCCGGCGTTCTGGATGACGTAACCCATCGACCGGCGCAGGGTGTTGACGGGCTGACGGCGGCTGTCCTCTCCGTCGATCAGGATGCGGCCCTCGCTCGGTTCGACCATCCGGTTGATCATCCGGAGCGTCGTCGTCTTCCCGCACCCCGAGGGTCCGACGAAGACGGTGATCGCACCGTCGGGGATGTCCAGGGAGAGCCGGTCGACTGCCACCGTGCCGTCCGGGTAGCGCTTGGTGACTCCGTCAATCCTTATCAAAACGCCGCATGTCCTTCGGGTTTGGCAGCTTTCGTCCGTTCGACCGACGATTTCGCTCCCACGGACGCCATTGGGGGAAGAGTCTAGACCGCCGCTGTTCGCACGGCTTCAGCGCCGATGCGGTGGGCGCGCCCCGCCCCAGGCAAGGACGGATCCGTGCCGTCACCGGCGCCCGCCGGGAGACGCAGGTGGGAGGCGCAGGCGGCGCCGACTGGCCGGCCGACTGCACGAACGGGCCACCGTGCCGCGCCGATGGGAGGGTGCGGCACACCGTCCGGTGCGGACGCCACGTCGATGCGGGTGCGGCACGACGCGGCGTGCGGGGCGGCACGGCGATGCGGTGCGCGCATCGCCGTCGGGCATGCGGCCTGCGCCTGGGCCGAACCCGCTTGATCCGGGGCGGCCTCGGCCCCTCCCGTCTCCTCCCCCGAGCCTCGGCCCGGTGCCTCGCGCACACCCCGATGCCCGCCTCCACCCGGCCGAACGCCGCCGCACCGCGCCGGTTTCAGTCGCGCGCGTCCGCCGGGCGGTTGTGCAGGCGGGCGGCGAGGACGGCCACGTCGTCCTCCGCGTGACGGGCATCCAGGCGGGCGAGGACCGTGTCGAGGATGTCCTCCAGACCCGTCGCGTCCGGGAAACGGATCCCGGCGAGCCGGGCCAGGCCGACGTCGATGTCCTCCCCGCGGCGCTCGACGAGACCGTCGGTGAACAGCAGCAGGGTCTGGTCCCGGCCGAGGTCGTAGGTGGCCGGCTCGTAGCCGCCGAGCCCGGTGCCCAGGGGTGGGCCGACCGGCAGCGGCAGCAGCGCCGTCCCGCCCTCCCGGCTGATCACCACCGGGGGCAGGTGGCCGGCGCCGGCGAGGGTGACCTGACGGCGCACCGGGTCCACGTGGGCGAGCAGGCAGGTCGCCGGCCGCCGGTCGGCCTCGGTGGCGGCCAGGTCGTCCAACTGGCGCAGCACGCGGTGCGGCGGCAGATCGGCCGCGGCGACGGAGCGCAGCGAGGTGCGGTAGGCCGTCATGTCGACGGCGGCCTCCACCCCGTGCCCCATGACGTCGCCCACGACCAGCAGGGTGCGCCCGAAGTGCAGTCGGACGGTCTCGCACCAGTCGCCACCGACCAGGGTGCTCCGGCCGGCGGGCAGGTAGCGGACGGCGACGTCGAGGTTGGGGTGCGGGCGCCCCGGCTCGGCGCGCAGGGCCCGTTGCAGATCGCCGACGACACGGCCGAGCCGCTCGTGCTCACGGGCGTGGCGGACGTGCGCGGCGGCTTCCTGCGCCAGCAGGGCGAGCAGCTCCGCCTCCGCCCGGGTGAACGGTCTGCCGGGGCGCGCGCAGACCAGCACACCGTAGGAGTGCCCGTGGACGGCCAGTGGCACGCAGAGCGCGGAGGGCCCGCGGGCGGGCGCGGGATCCCCCGCGGCGCCGTCCGCGGCACGCCGGTGCCGGTCGGGGCCCGCGGACGGGTCCGGGCGGCCGGAACGCGACAGGCGGAACAGTCGTCCGCCGGGGGTGCTGGTCCGGTCCGGTGCCGCGTGCACGGCCGGCTCCGCAGGGCGCCCGGCGGCGTGCGCCGCCGCCCAGCGGACGTCGGGCAGCAGCTCGGCGTCGCCGGCGATCGCCTCGTACCGGGAGCGGGTGCGGTCGGTGCGCCGCACCACCGCCGCGGTGCCGCCCGTGCGCGCGGCGGCCGTCCGGGTCAGCTCCGCGCAGGTCGTCCCCTCGTCCAGGGTCGTCCCGACATCCGCCACGATCGCCCGCAGCGCGCCGAGGGGCGCCGCAGGCGTTCCCCTGCCACGGGGGGCGCCGGCCGCGGCGGCCCTGGGCAGGGACCGGATCCACTGCACGCCACCGAACACCCTCAAAGGGTGACAAAAGCGGGAGCGACGCGCACGAGGCGGTCAACGACCCCCGTCGCGTCGGCTGCCGGACACCGGCGTGTCACGCCGGGCGGGCAGGGTCCCCCGTCCCCTGCCGACCCCCCATCCGTCGGGCCCGTGCGCGCCGGGCCCGACGGGGAAGGACCACGTGCGCCGTGTCCGTCCCCCTCGACGACCTGGCCGCCCCCGATCCCGCTCCCACCCCCGCTTCCCCCTGGTCGTTGTCCCCCGTCCGGGTCGCCCGTGGGGCGGCGGTCGTGCTGCCGCTGCTGGCGATCGGTGCCTGGGCGGCGGCCGACTGGCGTGCCGTCCACGCGGGCGCCGCGCGGCTGGCCTCCGCCGATCCCGCGTGGCTGCCGGCCGCGGGCGGTTTCACCTGCCTGGGCTGGGTGGCCGCCGCATGCGTCCGGCAGGGGGCCGTACCGGACCGGCTCCCCCCGGGCCTGCTGCTGGCCTCGCAGTTCGCCGCGGGCGCCGCCGACCACGTCCTGCCGGCGAGTGTCGGCGCCCATGCGGTCACCCTGCGCTTCCTGCGGCGCCAGGGCGTGCCGCTGCACCGGGCGACCGCCTCCCTCGCCCTGTACTCCCTGGTCAAGCCGCTGGCGAAGACGCCGGTACTGCTGGCCGTCCTGCTGGTCTTCCCGGACGTGCTGCGTCTGGGCGCCCTGCTCCCCGACCGGGGGACGCTGCTCCTGGTGGGCGGCTGCGTGGTGCTGTGCCCTGCCGTGGCGGCCCTCGCCGTGGCGCTGGTCCGCCCGCTCCGCGGCCCCGTCCGCTCCTTCCTGCGCACCGCGCTGACCGACGTGCGGCGACTTCACAGGTGCCCCGCCCGCGTCCTCGCGCTGTGGGGCGGCGCGGCCCTGGCACCGCTGCTCCAGGCCGGGGTGGTCGCCTCGGTCGGGGCAGCGCTCGGCCTGCCGCTGTCCTGGTCGCAGGTCACGTTCGCGTTCCTGGCGGCGGGCACCGCCGTGGGCGCGGTTCCCGCGCCGGGCGGCATCGGCCCGGTCGATGGGGCGCTGCTGTTCGGTCTCGTCGCCTACGGTGCGCCGACGGCCCTGGCGACGGCCACGGTGATCGGCTACCGGGTCCTGACGGTGTGGGTGCCGCTGCTGCCGGGGGCACTGGTGCTGTCGGTGCTGGTGCAGCGCAGGGCCCTGTGATCGGGCGCCACGGCCGCTCGCCCCGCGCCCCGGGGCAGCGACGGTGCCGTTCCGGTGCCGGTGCGCCGCCCGGGCTGGAGCGGCGCACCGGATCCGGCGGCCGGCGCGCAGCGGAGCAGGCGCCGACCACGTGCCGCTCCCGGGGACCCGGGGAAGCCCGTCGGGGGGGTGACCTTGCGGGCGCCCTGCGCCACGGCCCGGAACACCCGAAGCAGCAGAGCGGGCCGTGGGCACGGTGCACGGGCGCAGACGAGGCGAGGGCCGCAGACACGGCGCACGGGCGGGGTCCGCGGGCATGGTGCACGGGCGTGGACGGCACGGGGCGGAAAGACGGCGCGCGCACGGAGCGGCGGACCCGGCCGTGGGCGCTGCGCACGCGCGCGGGCCACGAGGGCGGCGCGGGGGGACCGAGCCGAGGGCGCGGGTGCGGCCCGGAGGACCGTGAGCGCGCGGAGCCGGGACGGCGCCGGGGGCGGGCCGCGGCGGCGACCCGCCCGGAGGCGTTGCCTCAGCCCTCGCGCGGCTCCAGCCGCAGCGAGACGGAGTTGATGCAGTACCGCTGGTCGGTCGGGGTCGGGTAGCCCTCGCCCTCGAAGACGTGCCCGAGATGGGAGCCGCAGCGGGCGCAGCGCACCTCGGTGCGCACCATGCCGTGCGACCGGTCCTGCAGGAGTTCGACCGCGTCGGAGTCCTTCGGGTCGAAGAAGGACGGCCAGCCGCAGTGCGACGCGAACTTGGTGTCCGAGGTGAACAGCTCGGCACCGCAGGCACGGCAGGAGTACACGCCCTCGGTCTTGGTGTCGGTGTACTCACCGGTGAAGGCGGGCTCCGTGCCCGCCTGGCGGAGCACGGCGTACTCGGCCGGGGTGAGTTCCGCGCGCCACTGCTCGTCCGGCTTCTCGACCTCGTACGTCATGAAGGTCAACCCCTTACTTCGCGAGACGGTCCAGGATGCGCGGCCCGAGGTCCGTGACGTCGCCCGCGCCCATGGTGAGAACGAGATCACCGGGCCCGGCCATTCCCGCGACGGTGTCCGGCACCTCGCCCTTGTCGTGCACGGGGGTCACGTCCGCGCCCGCGGCCCGGGCCGCGTCGATGATCAGCTCGCTGGTGACACCGGGGATCGGGTCCTCGCGGGCCGGGTAGATGTCGAGGACGACGGAGGCGTCGGCCAGCGCCAGCGCCTCGCCCATCTCCTTGCCCAGTTCCTGGGTGCGGGAGAACAGGTGCGGCTGGAACACGACCAGGATCCGGGCGTCGCCCGCGGCGCCGCGCATGGCCTCCAGGTCGGCGGTCATCTCCGTGGGATGGTGGGCGTAGGAGTCGATCACCTGGACGCCGCCGGCCTCGCCCTTGAGTTGCAGGCGCCGCTTGACCCCGGTGTAGGCAGCCAGGGCCGGCGCCATCCGCGCGGCCGGGATGCCGAGGGCGGCTGCGGCGGTGAGCGCTGCGACGGCGTTGAGGGCGTAGTGGCGGCCGGGCACGGAGACCGTGAAGGTGATCTCCCTGCCGTCCAGCAGGACCGTCACCTCGCTCCTGAGCCCCTGCGGGACGATGGACAGCACCCGCACGTCGGCGTCCTGTGCCTCGCCGTACGTCACCACGCGCACGTCCCGCACCCGCCGGGTCAGCTCCCGGGCACCGTCGTGGTCGGCGGAGACCACCAGGGTGCCGCCGGGCACGATGCGGCCGGCGAAGGTCTCGAAGGACTCGTAGATCTCGTCCATCGACGCGTAGTTGGCGTGGTGGTCCAGCTCGACGTTGAGGACGATCGCGACCTCGGGGGCGTACTTGTGGAAGCTGCGGTCCGACTCGTCCGCCTCGGCGACGAAGATCTCGCCGTCTCCGTGCAGGGCGTTGGAGCCGGGCGCGTCCAGGTCGCCGCCGATGGCGTACGACGGGTTCAGGCCCAGCTCGCCCAGCGACACCGCCAGCATCGACGTCGTGGTCGTCTTGCCGTGTGTGCCCGCGACCGCGATCGGGCGCAGGCCGTCCATCAACGCCGCGAGGGCGTCCGACCGGTGCACCACGGGGATGCCCGACTCGGCGGCACGGGCGAGCTCCGGGTTGTCGCCGCGGATCGCCGACGACACCACGACGCAGCTGGCGTCGCCGGCCAGGTGCTCCGCCGCGTGCCCGATGTGCACGGTCGCGCCCAGGGCCCGCAGCGCCTCGGCGGTCGCCGAGTCCTTCGCGTCGCTGCCGGCGACCTTCGCCCCGCGCTGCGCGAGGATCTTCGCGATCCCCGACATCCCGGCGCCGCCGATGCCGATGAAGTGCGGTCGCTCCATGGCGGGGGGAAGACCGGGTGCCATGCGTGTCTCCTGCGTACTGGGTGGGACGGACGTTCAGCGCCCCACCCTACTGGCCACGGCACACGGCACGGTTGCGCGGGGATCCGTGCCGTGGGCCGTTCCGCGGCCCGCTCTCCGGCCGGCCTCCCCGAAGACCCGCGCCCGCGGGGACGGCTGCCGTCCCCGCGGGCGGCGCGGCCCGCCCCGGTGCGGCGCCGGCCGTCAGGCCTTGCTGTGGGAGAACAGCTTCAGCACCGGCACCCCCACCTTGTGCCGCGCGCGCGACGCCCAGTCGCGGTGGAAGAACTCCTCCACGTAGTGGGGGTCGGTCAGGACGATCACCTCGTCCGCACCGATCTCGTCGACCAGGGACTTCAGCGCGTCCAGCGGGTGGTTCTCGATGAGCCGGCCCTCGGCCCGGCTGCCGGCGGCCCGCAGTGCGGTCAGCGACACGTCCAGCGCCTGCTCGCCCACGCTGCGCGCCTGCTCCCCCTCCGGCGTCTCGCTCTCGCGTGCCGCCTCGTCGAGCTCGCCGAGCGCGATGTCGTCGATGGCCCGCAGCAGGCGGTCGGCCTGGTCGCCGCGAGGCTGGAGCAGCACGTGGAAGGCGACCGACTCGTCCCCGTGCAAGGTGGTGACGAACTCCACGTCGGCGGACGTCAGCGCCTTCTCGATCATCAAAACGCTTGTGAACACCAGGCGCCCCTTCTCCTGTGAGGGCCCGACGGGCCCTTCGTCCTGCGTGGGCCGCGCCAGGCCCTGCGGAAACCATCCTGCCCCGTGATCGCACGGGTTCTGCCGGAATTAGTGTGCCCGGCCCCAGCAAAACGGAACGGAAGATTCCGTCGAAGTCGGGGCCACGGGGGACGTCGGCCGCCCGTGCGGTCGCGGGCAACCGCCGCCGATACCCTCGACATGCTCACGACCTGCGGTAACGGCTGAAGAGGAACCCGTCCTCCTCCAGTAGGGACATCAGTGCGAAGCGGTGCGGAACGGTGACCGAGGGACCGCCGGCGATGCGCTGGGCCCCGCCCGCGGTCAGCATCGGCGAGATCGTCAGGCACAGCTCGTCCAGTACTCCGGAGGCCACCAGCTGGCCCAGCAGCCGGGGACCGCCCTCCGTCAGCAGCCGGGTACAACCGCGCTCGGCGAGGGCACGGACGGCGCGGACCGGGTCCACGCCGACGCCGTCGCCCGCGACCAGTACCTGCGCACCCGCCTTCTCGGCCGCCGCCCGGCGCTCCGGGGAGGCCGCGGCGCCCGTCACGACCAGGGTCGGGACCAGGGGGGAGGTGAACAGCGGCAGCGACAGGTCCAGATCCAGGCTCGCGGTGACGACGGCGACCGCCGGCGCCGGCCCCTGTCCGGCCGCCTCGCGCCGCGCCGCGAACTCGGCACGCGCGCGCGCCGGCCGGTAGCCCTCCTGCCGTACCGTTTCCGCGCCGACGACCACCACGTCGGCCAGCGCCCGCAGCGTGCCGAAGACACGCATGTCGGTGGCGCTGGAGATGGGTTGCGAGCGGCCGTCGTGCTGCGCGGCCCCGTCGAGCGTGGACACCATGTTGGCCCGCAGCCACGGCCGGGGCTCCCCCGGCGGCTGCTCGGGGTAGGCGTAGGCGTCGGCCAGCTCGTCGAGGGTCCACTCCCGTCCGCCCTCGTCGGCCCGAGCCGCCCCGTCCGGGGGCCGGGCCGCCGTTTCGTCGCTCACAGGGAACAGGCGTCGCATGCCGTGCAGTCTGACATGACCCCGGCCGAAACGGAGGACGGGGCCGGGGCAGCGCGGGACCTCGGGAGGGCCGGAGGCCCCGGAGGACGGCGCCGCGCGGCGCGAGCGGCGGGTGCGGTCCACCGGCCCGCCGCATCGGGACCGCGCCGAGAGGCCCTAGCATGGGGAAACGTGTCGTCCTCCACCCCCGCCCCCGACCTCGCCTCGATATCCGGCGCGGCCCCCGTGTCCCTGTGCGCCCGTGAGCCGCACGTCCCCGCGGACCGGCTGGTCGCGGAGATGGTGCCGCCGCCCCGGTTCGACGCGGTCCGGTTCAGCACGTACATCCCGGACCCGAACCAGCCGAGCCAGACCGAGGCCGTGAGCGTCCTTACGACCTTCGCTGCCGGCCTCGGCGGCGCCCACGCCGTCGGCGGCGGCAAGCGCGGCTTCTTCGGCTTCGGCCGGGTGCCCAAGGCCCCGGCCGGCCCCCGCGGCGTGTACCTCGACGGCGGGTACGGCGTCGGCAAGACGCACCTGCTGGCCTCCCTCTGGCACGCCACCCCGGCCGCCCCCGAGCTCAAGGCGTTCGGCACCTTCGTGGAGCTGACCAATCTCGTCGGCGCCCTCGGCTTCCAGCAGACCGTGCGGACCCTGTCCGACCACCGGCTGCTGTGCATCGACGAGTTCGAACTGGACGATCCGGGCGACACCGTCCTCGTCTCCACGCTGCTGGGCAAGCTGGTCGACCACGGCGTCGCGCTCGCCGCCACGTCCAACACCCTGCCCGGGAAGCTCGGCGAGGGCCGGTTCGCCGCCGCCGACTTCCTGCGCGAGATCCAGGGCCTGTCGGCGCACTTCCGCGCCCAGCGCATCGACGGCGAGGACTACCGGCACCGCGGCCTGCCCGAGGCGCCGGCACCGTACACGGACGACCGGGTGACACAAGCGGCCCAGGGCACCCCGGGCGCCTCGCTGGACGCCTTCCCGGACCTGCTGGAGCACCTGGCCAGGGTCCACCCCAGCCGCTACGGCGCCCTCACCGACGGCGTCGCGGCGGTCTGCCTCACCGGCGTCCGGCCGGTGCCCGACCAGTCGACGGCCCTGCGGCTCGTCGTCCTGGCCGACCGGCTCTACGACCGCGAGGTGCCGATCCTGGCCTCCGGGCTGCCCTTCGACCGGCTCTTCAGCGAGGAGATGCTGAAGGGCGGCTACCGCAAGAAGTACTTCCGGGCGATCTCCCGGCTCACCGCCCTCGCCCGGGACGCCCAGCGGCTGGTCGAGGAGCCCGAGACCCGCTGACCCACCGCCACACCCAGGCCCACGAGCGGGTTCCGGCCAACCCACCCGCTCTTTTCGGGCTGTCTTGAGCCGGAGCGCCGTGGTTGACCCTGCAAAGGACCGTGCGGGGTTAACGTGTTTCTTGACCAGCCGTTGACCAGGCAATGGGGCGCATTTGGGGTGCACCTGGGGTGCGCCGAGCGTGGAGGGGGGCGCATGTTCCGAGGTAAGACGGCCAGGACCCTGCTCCCCGCCCTCGCCGCAGCCCTGCTCGTCCTTCAGGTCTTCGCGCCATCCGCATCCTTCGCGTCCGCGCACACGAGCCGTCACGCCGAGGCCACGACCCTGCCCGATATCGACCCCTGGACCACGACACAGGGTGACGAGTCGGACGCATACCGCGACTGCTGTCCGGCGGGCGGCCGGCCCGGCACCGGAGGCCCGGTGGCCGGACGCGACCGCCACCGGCACACGGACCCCACACCGCAGGCCCCCGACCGCCCCTCCCCCGACCCCACGGCGGCCATATCCCGGCCGACGGCCCCCGGCGCCTCGCACGCCCGGCCGTCGAGATCAGCCGCGGACCGCAGCACCGCCGCACTCCAGGCCTTCCGCTGCTGAGAGCGGGCGTCGCGCGCCCGCACCCGCCGAAGCGGAAGCCCATGCGCAGCACACAGAGCACTTCCCCCCACCTGTGTCCTTCGGAAGCCCGACGCGCCCGACACGGCGCGCCAGGAGGAGTCACCACACATGCAGCCCCTCATCGACAACGCCCGTGCCTTCGGACAGCGCCCTGAGGAGTTCGCCGGGCTGGCCCAGGGCCAGTCGCCGCAGGTCCTGTTCATCACCTGCTCCGATTCCCGGGTCGTCCCGGCCCTGATCACGGGCGCCCGCCCCGGCGAGCTCTTCGAGCTGCGCACCGCGGGCAACATCGTGCCGCCCTACGCCTCCGGCACGCCCAGCGGAGAGACCGCCACCATCGAGTACGCCGTGAACGTCCTCGGCGTCCGGGACGTCGTCGTCTGTGGCCACTCGCACTGCGGCGCCGTCGGCGCCCTGGTGCGCGGCGACGATCTGGCGGCGGTACCCGCCGTACGGGACTGGCTCGCGCACGCCGCGGAGGACCCCGGAGCCTCGGATCCGCAGGACCCGACCGTCGCCGACGCGGTGCAGAACCACGTCCTCACCCAGTTGCTGCGGCTGCGCTCCTACCCCTGCGTCGAGCAGCGCCTGACGTCCGGTCTGCTCCGGTTGCACGGCTGGTACTACGAGGTGCACACGGGCGCGGTGCGCGAACACCGCGCGGACACCGACTCCTTCGAGTCCCTGTGAGCGCCGGCATGACCAAGTTCCCCCACCTCAGGCAGGACTTCACCGCCTCCCTGGTGGTGTTCCTCGTCGCGCTGCCGCTGTGCGTCGGGGTCGCCGTCGCCTCCGGCGTACCGGCCGAACTCGGCCTGGTCACCGGCATCGTGGGCGGCATCGCCACAGGGCTGTTGCCGGGCAGCAGCCTGCAGGTGTCCGGCCCCGCGGCCGGACTGACCGTGCTGGTCCTGGAGGCCGTCCGCGGCTACGGGCTGCCCACGCTCGGCGTGATCGTGCTCGCCACCGGCCTCCTCCAACTCGGCATGGGCGCGCTGAAGCTGGGCCGCTGGTTCCGCGCGATATCGGTGTCCGTGGTCGAGGGCATGCTCGCCGGCATCGGCCTGGTGATCATCGCCGGTCAGCTGTACGCGGCGGCCGGCCTGAAGGCCCCCGCCTCCGGGACGGAGAAGCTGGCCGGGCTGCCGCGAGCGGCCGTCGACGCCCTCGGCAGCGCCGCCGCGCTCTCCTCCCTCGCCGTGGGCGCGGGAACGATCGCGGTGCTGGTGCTGTGGAAGCGGTTGCCGAAGCGGGCGCAGGCCGTGCCGGGCGCGCTGGCCGCGGTGGTCCTGGCCACGTCGGCCGCGCTGGTCCTCGACCTTCCGGTGGCGACGGTCGAGGTGAAGGGCCTGCTGGACTCCGTGCAACCGCCGAGTGCGGACGCCTTCGCCCGGCTCGGGCACATCGGCCTGCTCGGCACGATCCTCGCCTTCACGCTGATCGCCTCCGCGGAGAGCCTGTTCAGCGCCGCCGCCGTGGACCGGCTGCACAGCGGTCCGCGCACCGACTACGACAAGGAGTTGATGGCGCAGGGCGCGGGCAACGCCGTGTGCGGCCTGCTCGGAGCGCTGCCGATGACCGCGGTGATCGTGCGCAGCTCGGCCAACGTGCGGGCGGGCGCCCGGACGAAGGCGTCGCGGGTGCTGCACGGCGTGTGGCTGCTGCTGTTCGCGGCGCTGCTGCCCGCCGCGCTCGCACTCATACCCCTGCCTGCCCTCGCCGGCATCCTGGTCCACGCAGGCTGGAAGCTGATCCCGTTCCGCGGCATCGCCACCCTGTGGCGGGGGTACCGGGGCGAGGCGCTGATAGTCGTGGTCACCGCGGTGTCGATCGTCACGGTGAGCATGTTCGAGGGCGTGCTCATCGGCCTGGGCCTGTCGGTGGCCAAGGCCGCCTGGGAGGCCTCGCACGCGAAGCTGGAGATCGTCGACAAGGGCGCCGGCGCCGTCCGGGCGTACCTGTCGGGCAACGCCACCTTCCTCAGACTGCCGAAGATCCTCGACACACTGGAGTCCCTCCCCCAGGACCGCCCCGTCGAGCTGGATCTGCGGGGCCTGCACCACCTGGACCACGCCTGCCGCACGGCGCTGGAGACCTGGGCCGAACGCCACAGCGCCTCCGGGACGGAACCGGTCAAGCTGACGGCGGCCTAGCCCCGCGACAGGCGATGTCCGCCCCGTCGCGACGCCCGGTGCGCTCCCCTACCGCCCCGAGGGTGCGGGAGGTGCCCCCACCACCCGCCGCACCCACCGCACCTGCCGAGAGCCCGAGTACGCCCCGTACGAGGACGTGCGGCCGGCACTCCCCCAGGCTCGTCGAACACGGGGACCCCCGAGCACTCACCGGACGCCGCTCCTCGACGGGCGAACGCCGCCTGCCGCGGCACTGGCGACCTGCGCGGCATTTCGTTGCAGAATAGGCTGAACGGACCCCTGCCGGAGAAGACGGAGGAGGTCGTCATGGTCCAGGAGCTGGTGACGGCGGTCGTCGCGGCCGGTTCCGCGGGGATCATCTACCTCGCCGCGGCGGCACGGATCGTCAAGCAGTACGAGCGCGGGGTGGTGTTCCGGCTCGGCCGGCTGCGCGGCTCCGCACGGACACCGGGCCTCACCATGATCGTCCCCGGTGTCGACCGGCTGCGCCGGGTCAATCTGCAGATCGTGACGTTGCCGATCCCGGCGCAGGAGGGGATCACGCGGGACAACGTCACCGTGCGCGTGGACGCCGTCGTCTACTTCAAGGTCGTCGACCCGGCGGCGGCGATCGTCAACGTCGAGGACTACCGGTTCGCCGTCTCGCAGATGGCGCAGACCTCGCTGCGCTCGATCATCGGCAAGAGCGACCTGGACGACCTGCTGTCCAACCGGGAGAAGCTCAATCAGGGCCTGGAGCTGATGATCGACAGCCCGGCCATCGGGTGGGGCGTGCAGATCGACCGCGTGGAGATCAAGGACGTCTCCCTGCCGGAGAGCATGAAGCGCTCGATGGCCCGTCAGGCGGAGGCGGACCGGGAGCGCCGGGCCAGGATCATCAACGCCGACGCCGAGCTCCAGGCCTCCAAGAAGCTCGCCGAGGCGGCCCAGCAGATGGCCGAGACCCCCTCCGCCCTGCAACTGCGGCTGCTGCAGACCGTGGTGGCGGTCGCCGCCGAGAAGAACTCCACGCTGGTCCTGCCCTTCCCGGTGGAGTTGCTCCGCTTCCTGGAGAGGGCCCAGCAACCCGAACACCCCCACCACCCCGAGCATCGGCAGGCGGAGGAACGTCACCGCCCGCCGGATCCCGTGCCACCGGCAGAGCAGGCCCCACCCCTCGGACAGCCCCCTTCACCGGACCGGACCGCTCCCCTCGAACCGGCGCCTGCTCCGGACCGGGCCGCTTCCTCGCTCGAAGAGGGCCCGCCGCTCGAAGAGGGCCCGCCGCGGGAAGGTCCGGCCCGGCAGCCGGAGGGAGCCGAGGAGTCCGAGCCGACCCGGCCGCCGAAGCCGGTCCGGCGGACACCACCGGGCCGGATGGCCGGCTAGGCCGAGACCGTGACCTGACGACGGGTCAGCCTCTCTCCGCGCGGCCCGACGGCCTTGCGGGGCCGCCCGGGCAGAATCTGTCCTGAAATCGTTTCGCCCGCGCTCACCCCGTCCGGTACGGTCGCGAGGTCGTGATCATTGCCGGGAGGGCACGGTCCACGTGTGGCCTGCCCGGCAACTCCCCAGGTTGAGAGCAGGTTTCGTTCATGGCATGCCGGATCAGTGAGCTCGTCCTCGGTTGCCGCGACCCCCAGTTGCTGGCGCGGTTCTGGTGCGAGGTCCTGGACTTCGTCGTCCTCTCCCGCGAGGACGACGGCACCCTGGAGATCGGGCCGCGCGAAGGCTTCGGCGGCCCGCAGCCGACGATCATCCTCAGCCGCAGGGACGAGCCGGAGAAGGGGAAGTCCCGGCTGCACATCGACGTCAACGCCACCGACCGCGATCAGGACGCCGAGCTCGAACGCCTTCTGAAGCTCGGTGCGCGTCCGGCCGACATCGGCCAGACGGGCGAGGAGCAGTGGCACGTCCTGACCGACCCCGAAGGCAACGAGTTCTGCCTGCTCAAGGCCCGCCTCAACCCGCTCTGACGCTCGTCGGTCGCGGATGGGCAGAAGGCGCCGGGCTCATCGGCACCCGCGGACACGCGGGCCGGCCGCAGGGCCGCCGACGTGGCGGCGCGACCGGTCGCGGCGCAGGGCCGCCGCCCCCGGGGCGGACCGCGGCACGACCGCCGCAGGCCGCCGGGCGGCGCCCGCCGGGCGGGTGAATCGAACGGAGGGCGGGGCGCGGCGGTCCCGGTGGCACCCGGTGTGTTCATAGCTTCATACGGTGACCAGCCCCGTACGCCGTATCGCCGCCCTCTGCGCCCTGACCGCCGCCCTCGCCGGGCTCTCCGCCTGCGGCGCCGCTCCGGACCCCGCACCGCCCACGGCAGCCCGCCCGGCCCCCTCGGGCTCGGTGCCGTCCTCCCGGCCGCCCACCCTGGCCCCGGGCCCCGCGGGTCTGACCCCCGTCTTCGAACACGGGGCACGCAGCGGGCCGGGCAGGACCGTGGCCCTCACCTTCGACGCCGACATGACCGCCGACCAGGGGCCGCGGGCGGCGGCCGGAGAACGGTTCGACAACCCCGGACTCATCGAGGCCCTGCGGACGCTGAAGGTGCCGGCCACCGTGTTCATGACCGGACGGTGGGCCGAGCAGTACCCGTCGCAGGCCCGCTCCATCGGCCGGGACCCGCTGTTCGAGGTGGCCAACCACTCCTACAGCCACTACGCCTTCACCGGCGACTGCTACGGCCTGCCGACCGTCGCCGCCGACCGGATGCGCTCCGACGTGGAGCGGGCGTACGACGCCCTCCGGCGGGCGGGGGTGCCGGACGCGATGCCGTACTTCCGCTTCCCCGGCGGCTGCTACGACCGGGACGCGCTCAAGGCGCTGAGCGGCACGGGTGTGACGGCCGTGCAATGGGACGTGGTGAGCGGGGACGCGTTCGCGACCGACGCGGACGCCGTGATCCAGCAGGTCATGGACGGGGTGAAGCCGGGCTCGGTCGTCGTCCTGCACTGCACCCGCAGCGCCGCCCCGACCACGGAGCGGGTCGTCCGCGCGGTCGTGCCGCGGCTGCGGGCACAGGGGTACCGGTTCGTGCGGGTGTCCGAGCTGATCGGGACCGCGCGGGCCCGGCGCTGACCGGGAACCGGTGGGCCGCTGCCCGCCGCGACCCGGCCTCTGGCATCGCGCCCGGTGCCGCACCAGGCGACGTTCGCCCCGTCGCGGCGCCCGGCACTCACTCTCGCCGCACCGGACGAGAGCCCGAGTACATCCGAGAGCACGCACCGGACGCCGCTCCTTGACGGGCAGACGTCGCCTGCCGCGGCACTAGGCTGGAGGGGTGAGCGAGGACTACTGCACGATCGGTGAGGCGCAGCGACCGCCACGGGCGGACGGACCGCCGTACGCGGAGTGCGTGCTGTGCCGGGAGCCGACGGAGTACCCGGAGGCGTACAAGGGGATCACGCTGTGCCCTGTGTGCGAGTGGCAGGAGGCGCAGCGCACCGCGTGCTCGGGGTGACCGCGTCGCACCACGCGCCGTGACCGCCGGCACCGCGCGCCGGAGCCGGGCCCCGTTGCGTACGGCTGATCACCTCGCCGGACCGGCTTGGCAGACTGGGGGGCGTGAACAGCGAACCGACGCCCGCCCAGGACAGCCCCTTCCGCCCCGAGTCCCGTGCCCGCGACACCGCCCCGCAGTTCGTGCTGCCCCTCGTCGTGCGGGTCGAGCGCGCCGCGCCGCCCGCGCGCACCGACGCACTGGAGACGGCCGCGCGGGCCGTGCTGCTGATGCTGGCCGACGAGCGGTCGCTCGGCGACGGTCCGTGGGCGCAGGCGATGCGGGCCTGGCAGGACGCGCGCATCCGGAAGGTGGTGCGACGGGCGCGCGGCGCGGAGTGGCGGCGGGCCGAGGCGCTGCCCGGGATCACGGTGACCGGCAAGGCGGCGCAGGTGCGGGTCTTTCCGCCGGTGCCACTGGACGGCTGGCCCAAGGACCTCGCCAAGCTCCAGGTGTCGGGCACGGACCTCGACGACCCGGAACCGCCCGCCGAGCCGGACGGTGCCGCTCCGGTGCTGTGGATGAGCCCCGAGGTGGAGATGTCGGCGGGCAAGGCGATGGCCCAGGCCGGGCACGGCGCCCAGCTCGCCTGGTGGGAGCTGGACGAGGAGGAGCGCGCCGCCTGGCGGGACTCCGGATTCGCGCTCGCCGTGCGGACCGCCGGGGTGGAGCGGTGGCGCCGGCTCACCGGGGGCGGGCTGCCGGTGGTGCGGGACGCCGGCTTCACCGAGATCGCGCCGGGCAGTTGCACGGTGGTCGCCGACCATCCAGCACTGCAGCGGACCTGACCCGCGGCCCGGGGGCGCCCTCGGGATCGTCCCGGATCCCTCACTGACGTCTCGGCGGTCCTGACCGGATACGGGTGACGGCAGCGGTCGTCTGCCGGCGTCCGGCCCTCTGCTCGGGTTCACCCGGCGCGCGATGGTTTCGCCTGCTTCGAGTACCGGCGCATCCGCGCGGAGACGGGCGGGCCGCCTCGGTCGGCCCACGGGCGGTGGAGCCGATGTCGGCGGCGCTGGCCCTGTACGGCGGCTTGGTGCACATCACTTGATGCGCATCAACCGGTGCGTCCTGGGCGGTGCGGGCACGACCGGGGGGTGGGCCACTCGCCGGGGGAGATCTCCTCGAACCAGGCGCGCGAGGTCAGCCGGGTGGGGCTCAGCGAAGCCGGCAGGCCGACGGTCTGCTCGGCGAGCGCGTCGCGTGTCTGCCGGGCTTTGCTGCCGTAGGGCAGGTGGACGAGGCGGCCGCGGGGGCGGCGTGGCCGTGCGGGTGCGTGCGGCGCCGGGCCTCCCCGCAGCACCGGGGTGCCGGTGCGGGTGCAGGCCGGCGAGGGACCACCCGAGCGGCGGGCGGGTCGCGGTGTCGCGACCCGCCCGCCGCTGCAGTCTCCGTCCGCGGTGGCCACCTCGCCCAGGGCTCACCTCGGGGTGAAGACCAGCAGCCGGTCCAGGAGAAGGGACGAGAAGGCGGGGCGGGTGAGGGTCGCGGGCTGCATGTAGGCGCGGGCCACGGCGCGGATCGTGCTCATGTCGACTGGCCTGTCGGTGCCGTACTGGGCGCAGAAGTCGGTACCGGCGGAAGGCAGTTCGGTCACGTGCTGCCCGGTGGGTCCTGCGTCGCCGGCACGGCTGAAGGTCCAGGCGTAGAACTGGTCCGCGTCCTTGCGGTCGGAAATGAAGTCCCGCGCGCTGCCCCGCAACTCACGGTTGTCCTTCGCGGTCAGGGACACGGCGGCTCTGGGTCCCGCGTACATCGCGATGCTGGAGTAGCTGGCCTGCCGGGTGGCCACGTGGTTCGTGCCGTAGGCGACGACGAAGGAGCCGTCCGGCAGGCGGAAGTTCCGGCTGATCGGGTCGTCGGCGTCGTTGGACAGGGCGGCCACTCCCGTGAGGGGCGGATCGGTCAGCAGGTTCTCCTGCAAGCCCGGATTCGACTCCTCGAAGCCGCGCCTGACGACGAGGTCCTCCGCCTTGTAGGCCGGGTGGGCGTCGATGATCCGTCGCCGCAGCTGTTGCAGGGTGGGGTTGAGGTCGAGTTCGGTGGCACCGGTCCCGGAGACGCGCAGCCGGGGGACGGGCAGGGGATCGGGGCCGTAGACAGGCTTCGTCTGGTCCTCGGAGTCGCCTCGCGGCCGCACTCGGAAGGCCTCGATCGGGGGTGCCGCGCGGTAGTCGTCGAGCGCCTTCTCGAAACCGGGCTTGGCCGAGATCGTGCGAATCCCGATCAGGAACTCGTCGGAATGCTCGCCGAGGCCGAGCCGGTACATGGCCGGAGGGATCGTCATGTTGTTCGTCCCACGGCCCAGCCCGGAGGCTGCCAGCATCCGGTTGACCTCATCCCGGGTGCGCCGGTTGCCCGTGATCACCAGAGCGAACGGCCGGCCGTAGGGTTTCGCGCCGGTGGTGCGCACCGTCTTGTTGTTGACCGGGTCGACCACGGAGGTCCACACGACCGGTCCGGTGTGCAGGGAGCCCTTGAGCCTGGTGAGGTCGACGCCGAAGTACTCCTCCGGCGGCGGCGTCGTCCCGATCAGCACGACAGCCTCGTCCTGCCGGAGACGCCAGGTCCTGGGCGGGTTGGTGTTGGGCGCCTGCCCCGGTACCTCCGGCAGGCCGGTGAGGATGTACGGCGACTGGGGATTGGGCCACATGCCGCTGAAGACGGTCCCGTCGCAGTATCTGCCGTTCAGGTCGAACACGCCCTCGGTGCCCGATTGCGACACGTAGCCGGACCCGGCCAGCTGACGCTTGAACCGCGCCACCTGCCGGCCGGTGTCCGCCTGCGAGAAGCGGTGCCCACCGACCGGGGCGGGGGATTCCGACGAGGCGCCCGAAGAGGGCGTTGCGGGAGCCGCGGCGGCCATCGCAAGCGGCGCGGCCACGATCACGGAGACCAGACCGAGGACGCTGGAACGTCGACGAAGACGAGATCGGATCATGTTCACACCTCTATCCACGTCGCCGCGTCCGGCTGACTTCGCCGCGCCGCAGCCACGCGGAAATCGCTGGCACGGAGCACACCGCCGACCGGTCCGGCGGCGTCCCCGAGCCGGATCGGACCGTTCCTGGCGCTCTCCGGAGCGGCATGCCCGACGGACGGGCGTCGAGGTCGCACGTCCGTCGAAGCCCGTCCGACCGGTCCGGAGTGCGGGATTCGGAGGGTCTTCACGACGCCCGCGCGCAGCCTCTCATCGGCTTTGCTGATGAATCGGTGGGCTTCGGACCTCAGGCGGGTGGCGCCGACCGGAGATCAGGGCTGGAGGCCGACGCGCCCGGTCTCGCCGTCGAAACTCACAGCGGCGATGTGCTGTGCAAGGTCGCGCGCGGTGGCGGGCGGGCCATCAGCCGGTTCCACCGGGCCGTCCCACATGGTCGCCCCGGTGATCACGGGGCTACGGTGGGACCCGCAACGCATCGGCCGCACAAGGCTGTTGAAGATTCGGGGAGTCGAAATGTCGGTTGACCGTCCGCCGCTCAACACCACCGTCCCGCACTCCGCGCGCGTCTGGAACTACTGGCTGGGCGGCAAGGACTGCTACGAGATCGACCGGCAGGTCGGTGACCAGATCCGGGAGCTGAACCCGGAGATCGTCGACATCGCGCGCGCTCAGCGCGCCTTCCTCAAACGGGCGGTCACCCACCTGGCGACCGGGGCCGGCGTCCGGCAGTTCCTGGACGTCGGGACGGGGCTGCCGACGCACGACAACACGCACGAGGTCGCGCAGACGCTCGCGCCCGAGGCGCGGATCGTGTACGTCGACCACGACCCGGTCGTGCTCAACCACGCGCACGCCCTGCTCACCAGCACACCCGAAGGCGCCACCGACTACATCGACGCCGACCTGCGCGACCCGGAGGCGATCCTGCGTGCCGCCGGGCGCACCCTGGACTTCGCACAGCCGATGGCGCTGATGCTGCTGGGCATCGCCGCGCACGTCCCGGACGACACGGCCTACGAGGTGGTGGGCCGGCTCAAGGACGCGCTGCCGTCCGGCAGCCATCTGGTGTTCTGCGACAGCACCGAGAGGTTCCACCCCGCCGAGATGCGCACCATGGTCGAACGGTGGAACGAGGCGAGCGACAATCCGCGCGTGAACCGGTCGCCGGAGCAGCTGGCCCGCTTCTTCGACGGCTTCGACCTGCTGGAGCCCGGCCTGGTGCCGGTCGCCGAGTGGCGCCCCGACCCGGCGTCGGGCGACCGGCGGGACGTGGACAGCTTCGGCGGAGTGGCCGTCAAGCGCTGACGTGCCGGGCCGCGCCCGCCGGCACGGAACCTCAAATGTTGCTCTGAACTCCCCCGGCGCAGGGTTCGGCCCCGGCGGGCGGGGCCATACCCCCGTCACCGAGAGGGAGGGGAGATCATGCGGCAGCTGGGGACGGGCATCGGGTGGCGGCCTGAGATCGCGGACGCCGTGGAGCGGATGCCGGGCATCGACTGGGTCGAGGTCGTGGCGGAGAACGTCTGCCCCGGCCACCTCCCCGACTCGCTGCGCCGGCTGCGCGAGCGCGGGGTGACGGTGGTTCCGCACGGGGTCTCGCTGGGACTGGGCGGCGCCGACCGCCCCGACCCGGGGCGTCTGACGGCGCTCGCCGAGCGGGCGGAGGCGCTGGGCTCGCCCCTGGTCACCGAGCACATCGCGTTCGTCCGCGCGGGCGGCCCGATGACCGCGTCCCCGCGTCTGGAGGCGGGGCATCTGCTGCCCGTGCCGCGCACCCGGGACGCCCTCGACGTGCTGTGCGCGAACATCCGGGCCGCTCAGGACGCCCTGCCGGTGCCGCTCGCGGTGGAGAACATCGCCGCGTTGATCTCCTGGCCCGGGGAGGAGATGACCGAGGGCCAGTTCCTGTACGACCTCGCCGACCGCACCGGTGTCCGGCTCCTCGTCGACGTCGCCAACCTGCACACCAACCACGTCAACCGCGGTGAGGACCCGGCCGAGGCGCTCGCCGAAATCCCACTGGAGGTCATCGCCTACGTCCATGTCGCGGGCGGCTTCGCCCGCGACGGGGTCTGGCACGACAGCCACGCGCACCCCGTCCCGCAACCGGTGCTCGACGTCCTCACCGACCTGGCCTCCCGGGTCCGGCCCCCGGGCGTGCTGCTGGAGCGGGACGAGGACTTCCCCGAACCGGCGGAGCTGGAGCGGGAGCTGGGGACGATCCGGGCCGCGGTGGAACGGGGGGCGGGCGCGCCCGTCCCGCCGGAACCCGTGGAGCGGGCGGGGCACGCACGGCCGGCCGCGGGCGGTGCGGCGGCCGAGGACCCGGGCCCCGGAACCGAAGAGGTGGCGCCGGCCGTGCCGGAAGCGACCCGTCAGCGCCTGGCCCTGACCCAGACGGCGCTGTTGTCGGCGCTGGTCGCGGGCACCCCGGCGCCCGAGGGCTTCGACCGCGTCCGCCTCGGCGTCCAGTCCCGTGCACTGGCCGCCAAGCGGGCCGGGGTGGTGGCCAGGACGGCGCCGGAACTCCCCGGCATCCTGGGCGACGCCTACCGCCCGGCCTTCCTCGCCTACGCCCAGACCCACCCCATGACCGCGGGCTACCGCCACGACGCCCTCGGTTTCGCCGCGCATCTGCTGGGCGAGGGACTCGTGGACGACGCGGAGGCACGGCACGAGCTGCGGGTGTGGTGGCGGGACCGGTCGGGGCCGAGGCCGCGTTCCCGGCGGCCGGCGGTGCGACTGGCACGGGCGACCCGCCGGGTGCTGCTGCGGCGGTGACGCGGCCGGCCCCGGCCCGGGTCGCGCGCCCGTGCCCGGGACCGGCCGGCGGTCCTTCGAGGACGCCGCTGTAGCATGCGGGGCCGCAAGCAGGAGGCACCATGCGACCCCGTCCCCCCGCCCGCGGCCGGGCCGCGTTCATCGGCACCGCCGTCATCATCGCCGGCCTCGCGGCGACGCTCGCCGCGCTGGTGATCCCGCTCTGGTCGTACGCCGACCGGCCGGGCACCGAGACCGCCACCACCCTGGCCGACCCGTCCGTGCCGACGCCGTACGGCCCGCTGTCCGGGCCGGACCGGGACCTCGTCGCCGAGGTCCGCCTGGCGGGCCTGTGGGAGGTGCCCGCGGGTGAGCAGGCGCAGCTCAAGGGCACCACCGACGCGGTGCGGGCCGCGGGACGGCAGCTGGTCGCCGGGCACACGGTGCTGGACGAACAGGTCCGCGACACGGCCGCCGGGCTCCGCCTGGCGCTGCCCGACGCGCCCACCGCAGCGCAGCAGGACCTGCTGGACGAGCTCCGCACCGCCCGGGGCATCGGGTTCGACCGCGCGTTCGTGGAGTCCCTGCGTCCGGCGCAGGGCCGGCTGCTGGAGCTCAGCGCCCAGGTCAGGGCCGGCACCGGCAACTCGCTCGTCCGCGCCCTGGCCGACGCCACCGTCACCTCCGAACTGGACCACATCAAGATGCTGGAGGCCACGGGTTTCGTCGACTACGACGCCCTGGCCGGGGACCCGGCGAGCGCGAGCAGCGCGCCGTCCGCCGATCGCTCCGCCGTACCCGGCCCGCTGCCCGACCCGCCGCCGGCAGTACCGGTCACCCCCACGGCGGTTCCCGCGGAGAGCCCGGCACCGAGCTATCCGCTGCCGCCGGCCGTCACCGGCCCGCCACCGGACACCGGCCCGCCGCCCACCGCGAGCACGCCGCAGGCCACCGCTTCACCGACGGGCCCCGCGGGCGCCCCGGGCCCGGCCTGACCGCCGCGAACGCAACGTCACGCACCGGCAGCGGCGCGCGTCCGGATGGTGAAAAGGCCTGGCACGGTCCCGTCCCTCTGGCATAGAAACACGACATGATCTGGGTCCTCCTCCTGCTGCCGGCCTGGGCTGTCACCGGTGTGGCGTGCACCCGGCTCTGCCTGGCCGCCGTCCGCGCCGCGGCCCCGGGCCGGGAGGGCGCGGCCCCGGGCCGGGAGCAGGTTCTGACGCTGTACGAGGCGGCGTTCCTGTCCGGCGGTCCGTCCCGGGTCGCCGATCTGACGTTGGTGTCGATGGCCCGCCAGCGCCGGCTGCTGCTCGCGCACACCGGCTGGGCGACCGTCGTCGATCCGCGCGGCCGGGACGACATGGAACGTTCGGTGATCGGGGCGATCGGTCCGGAGGGCCAGTCGCGCATCGCGCCGGTGCGGGCGGCGGCTGCCGCCGCCGACGCGGTCCGCCATCTCGCGGACCGGCTGGTCGTCGCGGGCCTGGCGGTGCCGGACGGGTCGCGCACGACGGTCGCGGCGGGCGTGCGCCGGGTGCGGCTCGCCGCGGCGGCGGTGGTGGCGCTGGCCACGGCCGCGCTGCTGCTGCCCGGCTCCGCGGACCTGCCGCGCATCCTGATCGCCCTGTGGTTCGCGCTGCCCCTGGCCCTCACCCTGAGCTGCCTGGCGATCGCCCGGATCGAGGTGCGCCCGTACTCGCGCTGGGCCTCTCCGGCCGGACAGCGGCTGCTGGGCAACCTGGCGCAGCGGGCGGGCGGCGGGCCGGGGGGCGACGACCGCGCCTACCTGGCCTGCGTCGCCGTCCGGGGCGTCCGGGCGGTCGGCGAGCCGGAGCTGCGGGCCGCGTTCGCGCATCGCGACGACCACCGGGAGCACCGGGCCTGACCGGTGCGCCGGGGGCGCACAGGAGTCATTGGCGCCGACACCGGCGGACGGTGCTTGCCTTCCCCCGCGGGCGACCGAAACATCCCTTCTGTTGCTGCCGCGCACGAAGGGAACCGCCATGCGAGCTGCCCCCCTCTCCTCGGTCGCCGGGGCGTTGCTGCTGACCGCCCTGGCCGCCGTGCCGGCGGGCGGCACGCCCGGTGTGTCCGGTGTGCCCGGTCAGGCGGAGCTGCGCGGCACCGCGGTGGCCGCCGCGCGGGCCGAGGCGGCGGGCGTCGAGTTCGGGACGTGCTCCGACGCCCAGGACATGCCGGGCAGCCTCCAGTGCGGCACGGTGAAGGTGCCGCTCGACTACGCCCGCCCCGACGGCCGGCAGATCAGCCTCACCGTCAGCCGGGTCCGCGCCACCCGGCGTGACCCGCACGGCGGCGGGCACCGGGTGCGCCGGCAGGGCGCCCTGGTCTACAACCCGGGCGGGCCCGGCGCCGACGGCCTGTACTTCCCGCTCGTCGGCCTGCTGCCGGAGTGGAAGCGCATCGCCGCGGCCTACGACCTGGTCGGTTACTCCCCGCGCGGCGTGGGCCGTTCCGCTCCGCTGTCCTGCCAGGACCCCGCGCGCTTCTTCAAGGGGCCCGCGCAGGCGCCGACCCATCCCTCGGAGTCGTACAAGCGGGAGCGGATCGCGCAGGCGAAGGCGTACGCGCGCGGCTGCGCCCGGCGGGCCGGGGACGCGCTGCGGCACTACACGTCCCTCGACAACGCCCGCGACCTGGACGTACTGCGGGCCGCGCTCGGCGAGGACCGGCTGACGTTCATGGGCGCCTCCTACGGCACCTATTTCGGGGCGCTGTACGCGACGCTGTTCCCCTCGCACGTGCGCCGGATGGTGTTCGACTCGGCGGTGAACCCGGACCCGGCGCAGATCTGGTACCGCAACAACCTCGACCAGTCGGCCGCCTTCGAGAGCCGCTGGGCGGACTTCCGCGCGTGGGTCGCCCGGTACGACCGCGTCTACGGCCTCGGCGGCACGGCCGAGAAGGTGCAGCGCAGCTACGAGCGGGTGCGGGCGGCGCTGGCCCGGAAACCGGCCGGGGGGAAGGTCGGACCAGGGCAGTTGCAGGGCGCGTTCCTGCAGGCGGGCTACTACGACGACTACTGGCCGCACCGCGCGCAGGCGCTGTCGGCGTATCTGAAGGGTGATCCGCAGCCGCTGATCGACCAGGCGGGGCCGATCGCCGAGGCAGCGGCCGAGGCGGAGAACGCGAGTGCCGTCTACACGGCCGTGGAGTGCAACGACGCCCCGTGGCCGACGGACTTCCGCGTCTGGGACCGCGACAACACGCGGCTCGCGCGGGTGGCGCCGTTCGCGACGTGGGACAACGCGTGGACGAACCTGCCGTGCGCCTACTGGCCCGTGCCCCGCCGGCAGCCGCCGGACGTGCGGACCGGGCCGGGCGAGCTGCCGCACGTGCTGATCCTGGCCGCCGAGCGGGACGCGGCGACGCCCTACGCCGGTGCACTGGAGTTGCACCGGCGGCTGTCCGGCTCGGTGCTGGTGACCGAGCGGGACGCCGGCACGCACGGCATCGCCGGGGGTCCGAACGCCTGTGTCAACGGCTACCTGGACGCCTATCTCCTGGAAGGCAGGCTTCCGGTGCGGCACGCGGCCTGCGCGCCGCACCCGGAGCCGAAACCGCTGCCGGAACCGGACCCGTTGCCGGAGCCGCAGCGGGCGGCAACCGCACGCTGATCAGGCCAGGCCGGCGACCAGCTCGGAGACGTCCTTGCGGCGTCCGGTGAAGAACGGCACCTCCTCGCGGACGTGCATACGGGCCTCCGAGCCGCGCAGGTGGCGCATGAGGTCGACGATGCGGTACAGCTCGTCGGCCTCGAAGGCGAGGAGCCACTCGTAGTCGCCGAGCGAGAACGAGGCGACCGTGTTGGCGCGCACGTCCGGGTAACCGCGGGCCATCTTCCCGTGGTCGGCGAGCATGCGGCGCCGGTCCTCCTCGGGCAGGAGGTACCAGTCGTAGGAGCGCACGAACGGGTAGACGCTGACGTAGTTGCGGGGCGTCTCGTCGGCGAGGAACGCCGGGATGTGCGAGCGGTTGAACTCGGCGGGCCGGTGCAGCGCCATGTTCGACCACACCGGCGTCAGCGCACGGCCGAGGCGGGTGCGGCGGAAGAGGTTGTACGCCTCCTGGAGCTGGTCGCTGGTCTCGGCGTGCCACCAGATCATCACGTCGGCGTCGGCCCGCAGGCCGGACACGTCGTAGGTGCCGCGGATCGTCACGTCCTTCGCGGCGAGCTGGTCGAACAGCTCCTGGACCTCCTCGGCGTAGCCGGAGCGGTCCTCGGGCAGCACGTCCTTCAGCTTGAAGACGGACCACAGCGTGTAGCGGATGACCTCGTTGAGGTCCTTGGCCAGCTTGCCCTTGTTCGGGATGCGCTCAGGGGCAGTGGTGGGGGCGTCGTCACTCATGGTTCCTATTCTCCTGCTCCGCCGTGCAGACTCTGCACCGGGTGGGCGGTGAGCTCCTGCACACCTTCGAGGTCGCCGCCGAGCTGGTCCACCGCGGCGTACGCGCTCGCAATGCAGGCCGGGACGCCGACGCCGTCGTACTGCGCTCCGCACACGGCGAGACCGGGCAGGGCGGCGACGTGGGCCCGGATGCGGGCCACACGCGCGTGGTGGCCGACCGGGTACTGGGGAAGGCCGCCGTCCCAGCGGGTCACGCGGGTCTGGAGCGGCGCGGCGTCGAGGCCGACCGCCTCCTTCAGGTCCTGCCGGGACACCTCGACGAGTTCGTCGTCGCCGCGGCCGAGGATCTCCGTCTCGCCGTGCCGTCCGACGGAGGTGCGCAGGACGACGGTGTCCGGGTCCTGCTCGGCGATCCAGCCCCACTTGTTCGACGCGAAGGTGGAGGCCTTGATGGTGTGCCCGTCGATCGGCGGGACGAGGAAGCCGCTGCCGTCGGGCAGGCGGGTGTCGGCGCGGCGGTAGGCGAGGGTGACCAGGGCCATCGAGGCGTACTCGATCGTGTGCAGCTCGGCGGCGGCCTGCGGTGACTCGCCGGCCAGCAGGCGGGCGGCGGCGGGCGCGGGGACGGCGAGGACGACGCCGTCGGCGTGCAGCAGGCGGTCGCCGGCCGCGACGCGCCAGCCCCCGCCGGGCTCCCGGCGCAGCTCGGTCACCGGGGTGCCGGTGACGATCTCGCCTCCGCGGGACCGCACGGAATCGGCGACCGCGAGCGGCAGGGAGCCGACACCGCCCCGGACGCCCATGAACACCGGACCGCTCTGCTGGTTCGCCGCGGCCCGGGCCTGGATCTCGCGGACGGCCTGCGTCAGGGAGGTATGGGTCCGCGCCGCCTGGAAGAGCTGGGGGACCGCCATGCGCAGGGAGAGGTGGTAGGCGTCGCCGGCGTAGACCCCACCGAGGAGCGGCTCGACCAGGCGGTCGACGACCTCGCGGCCGAGCCGTGCGGCGACGTACTCCCCCACCGCCACGTCCTCGCCGACCTCCGTGCGCGGCAGGTCGGCGTCGTGCTCGATGCGGGCCAGTCCCTCGTCGGACAGCACGCCGGACAGCGCGGAGGCAGTGCCGGGGACCCCCATGACGTGGCCCTTGGGCATGGGCCGCAGAGCGCCGCGGGTCCACAGGGAGGCGGTCGCGGTGGCGGGCGGCTGGAGGCGGTCGGCGAGGCCCACCTCACGGGCGAGGGCCACGGCCTCCGGGCGCCGGGCGAGCAGCGACTCGGCGCCCAGGTCGACCCGCACGCCCGCGACGTCGCCGGGCAGCAGCTTGCCACCGACCCGGTCGGTGGCCTCGACCACGGTCACCCGCGCGCCCCGCTGCAGCAGCCGGTGCGCGGCGGCCAGCCCCGCGATCCCGGCGCCGATGACGACGACATGACCTGCCACACCCGTACCCGTTCCGCTCATGGCTCCACCCTCTCAGACGCCCCGTGCGGTCACGCCAGGGCCATGTGGCCCGGACAGGTGCCGACTCCCCGTCCCGGACCCGCGCCGGCGGGGTCCGCCTCCGTGGCCCGGACGAGTCCGGACCGTGACCGCTTCGGGACCGCGCCGCGCCAACGTTCCGCACCGCCCGGGCGTCGAAGAAGCGTCAGTCGTCACCGAACCCCGGGGGGAATCCCGTGAAGCCCGTGCAGGCCGCTCCTCACCCACGCACTCGACACTCCGTCCGGGCCCTGGCCGGGCTGCTGCTGGCCGCCGCGGTGGCGCTCACCGGGTGCTCCGGTACCGACGACGGGCAGGGCGCGAGCGCGGCCGACGACAAGGCGGCGGTCGCACCGGAAGGCGCGGCGAGGGACGGAGCGGCGAGGGACGGAGCGGCAGCGGAGGACGCGGTCGGGGGCGCGGCGGCCACCGGCGGGGCCCGCCGGGGCACCGCGGCGCCGAAACTCTCCACCACCCGCATCATCCGCACGGCCTCGCTGACGGTGGAGGTGAAGAACGTCTCCGAGGCCCTGGGCGAGGCACGGGCCACGGTGGAGGACGCGGGCGGCTATGTGAGCGAGGAGAACACCGCGCGCGACGACGAGGGCCGGGAGGAGACCCGGGTGGTGCTGCGCGTGCCCGCCGAACGGTACGACGCCGTGCTCACCGGTCTGCAGGGCGCGGGCAGGCTGGTGGACCGCAGTGCCAAGGCGCAGGACGTCACCGATCAGGTCGTCGACGTGGACAGCCGGGTGAAGTCCGCGCAGGCCAGCGTGGCCCGGGTACGGGAGCTGATGGACCGGGCGACCCGGCTGAGCGACGTGGTGGAACTGGAGGGCGAGTTGAGCCGCCGCCAGGCCGACCTGGAGTCGCTGCTCGCCCAGCAGGCCGCCCTCAAGGACCGCACCAGCCTGGCCACCATCACCCTGTCCCTGTCCGAGAAGCCCACCGACGGCTCGGGGAAGGCGGACGGCGGCCCCGGGTTCCTGGACGCGCTCGCGGGTGGCTGGCAGGCGTTCGTGACGGTGCTGCGCTGGCTGGTGGTCGTGCTCGGCGCCGTCCTGCCGTTCGCCGCGGCACTGGCCCTGCTCGTCCTGGCCTGGCAGCGGCTCGTCAGGCCGCGGCTGCCGCGGCCTGACGAGCCGGCGCCCGCGACGGCCGCGACGGCCGCGCCGAGCACACTGCCGTCGGCCCCGCCGGTACCGCGGGAGGGGGACGGGCAGCAGGACTGAGAGTGCGGAACGTGAGCTCTCGTCCGTTTCGTGGCCGAGGCCGAGGAAGGACCACTGGTCGTGGGTGGGGGGTGGCTCAGGCGCCGGGGCGGGCGAACAAGCCGGGGCCGGGTTCGACGAGGATGCCCCGGCCCACCGGGCGCTTCCGTTTCGAACGCTGCCGCTCCGCCTCAACCAGGCCCAGCTGCCTGCGGGTTCGAGCCCCCGGACATCCGGTATGCCGCACACGGCCGACCCGTCGACCCACCGCCTCGAAGATCAGTAGCCGAGGGCCGACCGTGCCCGCACTCCAGGCACGGCCAACGGGTGTCTCCGGCCGGCGCACGTCAGGCGTGCCGGCGCACCGTCGCGGGCGGGATGCTCTGCTCGTACTGGAAGACGTTGTAGGGGTCGTACTTCGCCTTGATCTCGCGCAGTCGGTCGAAGTGGCAACCCCAGTAGGCGGTCTCCCACTCCTGCATTCCGACATTCGGCACGTTGACGTAGGCGCCGTTCACGTAGGGCCGCAGTGCCTGGCTGAACTCGGCGATCCAGGCCTGGGCCTGCGGAGTGATCGCATCGCCGCTGCCCGCCTGTCCGCGAGTCCCCCAGCCGGCGCCGGGTTCGGAGTAGAAGATCGCGTCGCGATGAGGGAACGCCGTACCACCACGGGGAGTCCTCCTGACCGCCCCGCCGAAGGACTGGGTGAAGAAGTTACTGGCATCGGACGGGGCGTCCTGCATGAATGAGCCGATCAGGCTGATCGCCTGCTCCGGGAACGGCTTGCTGGTGAACTGTGAGAAAAACTTCCAGTTCGCGGGATCGACCTGGGTCGGAATCTGGAATCCCGTATATACGTCACCCCAATTACCGACCTGCGTCGAGACAACGGGGCTGCCGACCGACAGGATCGGGGCAAGCAGCTTCTTCGCCTCCGCCTCCGTCCCTTCCGCGAGGACCGCGAACAGCAGAATCTTGTTCCTGTGGACTTCGAGCTGGCTTCCGAGACGGTTGTCGGCGATCGGCGCCGTACGCTGCCACGTGTCGAACACCGCGTGCAGGTCCCCGAGGCCGTTCCACGTCGCTTGCACGTAAGCGACGCTCTTGAGTGGAGCCGCCTTGTAGGTAAGTGATGTAACGATCCCGAAGTTGCCGTTTCCCGCCCCGCGGAGCGCCCAGAGAAGATCCGAGTTGTGACGCAGGTCCGCCTTGACGACCTTGGCGCACTCTGCACCCGACGCGACGACGACCTCGGCCCCGATCAGGCTGTCGCAGGCCATGCCGAGCCAGCGGTTGAGGAAGCCGAAGCCGCCGCCGAGCGTCGCGCCGGACAGGCCCACGGTGCCCTCCGATCCGGTCGTCACCGCGAGGTCCTTCTCCGCGAGCATCGTCACCGCCTCCAACTGGGTGAGCCCGGCGCCGACCGTCGCGACATGGGAGTGAGTGTCGATGTGAGCCGACTTCAACTCGCTGACGTCGATGACGATGCCGTTGTCCACGTTCGACCAGCCCTCGAGGCTGTGGCGGCCGCTGCGCACCCGCAGCGCGACGTTGTGCTGCCGAGCCCAAGTGAGGGCGTTGACCACGTCCTGGGTGTTCTGCGCGTAGACGATGACCAGGGGATAGTGAACGAAGAGCTCGTCCCAGCCGAGGCTCGCGTCCGCGTACCCGGCGTCGCTGGGACGGACGATGCGACCGGTCAGCTTCGCCGGCTTGCATTTCACGTGTCCGGGCCCTTGGCCCACAGCACCCGCGGCCGGCGCTTCGGCGGCCGAAACACCCGGGAGAGCAACTGCTCCGGCACCCATGACCGCCGTCGCTTTGAGTGCTCCGCGACGAGTGAATTCATGCATGATCCGCATCCTCTCGGCCAGACTGCGCCAGTACTCGGCCCAGAAGACTCTTGTCCGCCGGCCGGCGTGTTCAATTCCTTGCAGGCAATCCCTGGGAGCGCAACGTAGCAAGTGCGACCATGACGGTGTCGTCCGACACACTGATCGCGAAAGGTGACGGCATCCGGAAAGGGGATGCGTGCGAGTGGGTGTGAATCAGCGCAGCCCGGCGGATCCGGCGGGCTGGGAACTCGCTGCAGAAAGGCACTTCCCCCTTGGAACAAGGGCACCTGATGGTGCGTCAGCCCTCGCATGTGGAGGGGTGAGACTTTCGTGGATCGCGTCCGATGAGTTGTGGGCACGGATCGAGCCGTTGCTTCCGGCAGCGCCACGCCGCAGGGGTCACCCGGGGGTCGTTACCACCGAATATGAGACGGAGCCCGAATCGCCCCCACGGGACGGGCTCAGTCGGCGGAGATGCCGAGGCGCCGTGGCATCAGCCGTGCGGCGAGCATCGCGAGGAGGATCGCGGCCGCGGCGCTGCCGAACGCGATCCAGCGCAGCACGGCCTCGACGGCTGCGGCCAGGCTTGCTCCCCGGCCGCCGACCTCGATGACCAGGGCGGTGACGGCGACGAACAGGCCCGCGACGCCGATCACGATGCTGAGCGTGACCCCCGATGCCTGGCCGGCCCGTTGAGGTGGGACGACGGTCTGGGTGCCGACACTGGCCATGGCCCACCCGATGCCGTACCCGAGACCGTTCATGGCGAGGCCGGGCAGAAGAGAGCCGAAGCCTCCGGCGAGCGAGACGAGAAAGGTGCCCGCGCCGCCGATGAGGGTCGCGGCCGCGATGGCGCGTGGAATGTCGAAGCGTTCGCCGAGCCGACCCGCCAGGGGACCGCCGACAGCCGCACCCAGGGAGACTGGCAGAAAGATCAGACCGGCCCCGAGCGGTGTGTGCTTCTCCACCTCCTGAAGGTAGATCGTCATGCAGTACACGGAGGAGGTGACGCTGATGTTGGCGACGGTCGCCATGACGGTGACGATCACATAGGGCACATTGCGGAACAGGTCGAGCGCAACCAGTGGCCATCGTGCGACCCGTTCCCAGAGAACGAATGCCACCAGCAGCAGGACCCCGGCCGCGAAGACGCCGACCGTCGCGCCTGCGGGCCAGTCGGCCACGCGGTCGACGGCGAAAGTGACGGAAGAGATACCCAGTGCCACCGCGACCAGGCCGGGCAGGTCGATCGAGCGCGGCACCGTGGTGTCGCGCGACTCACGCACCCCCACCCACACGGCGAGGATGGCCGCTGCAGTCAGCGGGACGTTGATCAGGAACACCAGCCGCCAGGTGATCAGCTGAGTCAGCCCGCCGCCGACCACCGGGCCGAGCGCCAGGCCGACGGCGCCGATCCCGTAGGCATTGCCGATCGCCCGCATCGTCTGGTCCTGGGGAAAGGCATCGGTGATCACCGCGACGGAGAGCGGGAACAACAGGCCCGCCGCCGCACCCTGGGCGACACGCAACACGATGACGGCGCTCGCGCTGGAGGCGAGACCGGCGCCGAGCGAGCAGAGACCGAACACGGCCAGACCCGCCATCAGCATCTGCTTGCGGCCGAGGATGTCCCCGAGCCGGCCGCCCGGGATCAGGAACGCCGCCAGCGCCAGCATGTAGCCGCTGACCGCCCACTGCAGGCCTGTCACCGTCGTGCCGAGCTCCGAAGCCATCCGGGGCAGCGCCAAGTTGAGGGCGAGGAAGTCGAGCTGGGGGACGAAGATGCCCAGGGATGCGGAGATCAGTGCCAGGCCCGTGCGCGGCCCGTGCGCGGCCCGGGCGACGCCCGAGGGCGCCGAACTTGCGGCCCGGCCGCGTCGACGCAACGGAAGACGTGGACCGGACATGTGTCTCCCTGCATCCGCCCTGTGAGGCGCGCCGACAGGACTGCCCACGCGCGCGGCACGGTCCACATGACGGCCGCGACGGCGACCACTGCGACCGCGTCATGGGTACCGATCGTCTCCACGCACATTCTGCGCATCCAGCAACCCCCGAGTGTGTAATGAATCGCGATTTCGAGACGAGTCTTGAGAAGCGACCTGCTGCGCCGGCAGCTGCGAGAGAGCCGGAAGCGATCGGCCGACCCGAGCCTGGTGGCTGTGGACGCGCAGAGCATCCACGCCTCCGTCGGCGTCCCTGCCGACACGACAGGCAAGGACGGCCGCCAAAAGGGTGCCGGACAGGAACAGATGCCTGGCCGTGGACGTGCTGGGCCTCGTCATCGACTGCGTCGTCCTGCGCGCCTCCGCACACGAGAACACCGCCGGCATCGCCCTTGGACGGTGTCGCCGGGCAGTGCGACACGGTGAAGAAAGCCCTCGCCGACCAAAGCTTCACGAAGAGCGTCTTCGATCACGGCACGGAACCACTCACGTTCCGCACGCTGAAATGCCCGCCGCCCGTAGCGTGTTCGCATGGACATGAGTGCTGCACGGGACGACGGGGGCGCCGGGGGCGCGAGGGAGCGGCTGGTCGTGATCGGGGGCGACGCCGCGGGTATGTCCGCGGCGTCGCAGGCCCGCCGGATGCGCGGGCCGGACGAGTGGGAGATCGTGGCGTTCGAACGGGGCCACTTCACCTCCTACTCGGCGTGCGGCATCCCGTACTGGGTGGGCGGCGACGTCGCCGACCGGGACGAGCTGATCGCCCGCACCCCCGAGGAGCACCGCGCCCGGGGCATCGACCTGCGCATGCGCACCGAGATCACGGAGATCGACACCGCCCGGCAGCGGGTCCGCGCGCGGGACGCCGACACCGGGGCGGAGTCCTGGACCGCGTACGACGGGCTGGTCGTCGCCACCGGCGCCCGCCCGGTCCGCCCCGACATGCCGGGCGCCGACGCGACCGGCGTGCACGGGGTGCAGACGCTGGACGACGGCCAGGCGCTCCTGGACACGCTGGCCCGCACGCGTGGCCGCCGGGCCGTCGTCGTCGGCGCGGGCTACATCGGCGTCGAGATGGCCGAGGCGATGATCAACCGCGGCTACGAGGTGACGGTCGTCAACCGGGGCTCGGAGCCCATGTCGACGCTCGACCCGGACATGGGCCGCCTGGTGCACCGGGCCATGGAGGGGCTCGGCATCACCATGGTCGACGACGCCGAGGTCACCAAGATCCTCACCGGGGACGACGGCCGGGTCCGCGCCGTGGCCACGCAGGACGCCGAGTTCCCTGCGGACGTGGTGATCCTCGGCATCGGCGTCCGCCCGGAGACGACGCTCGCCGCGGCGGCGGGGCTCCCGCTCGGCGCCCACGGCGGCATCCTCACCGACCTGGCGATGCGGGTGCGGGGCCACGAGAACATCTGGGCCGGCGGCGACTGCGTCGAGGTCCTCGACCTGGTCTCCGGCCAGGAGCGGTACATCCCCCTCGGCACCCACGCCAACAAGCACGGCCAGGTGATCGGCACCAACGCCGGCGGCGGCTACGCCACGTTCCCCGGTGTCGTCGGCACGGCCGTCAGCAAGGTCTGCGACCTGGAGATCGCCCGCACCGGGTTGCGCGAGAAGGACGCCCGCCGGGCGGGTCTGGCGTTCGAGTCCGTCACCGTCGAGTCGACCAGCCGCGCCGGCTACTACCCGGGCGCGAACCCCATGACGGTCAAGATGCTGGCCGAGCGGCGCACGGGCCGCCTGCTGGGCGTGCAGATCGTCGGCCGGGAGGGCGCGGCCAAGCGGGTGGACATCGCGGCCGTGGCCCTGACGGCCGGCATGACGGTGGACCGCATGACGGCTCTGGACCTGGGCTACGCACCGCCGTTCTCGCCGGTGTGGGATCCGGTGCTGGTCGCGGCGCGCAAGGCGGCGCGGGCGGTGGAGCGGCACCGCTGAGCGGGGCGGGCGGACTCCACTGCGCTTCGGCGGCGCCCCGAAGGGACGCGGGGAACGGCGCGGCCGGCCACGACGACGCCGGGGTCGACGGACGCCGCGCCGCGGCACTTTCGGCGCTGTGACCGGACGGGGGCCCGCTCGGCGCCGGGCGCGGGGGGCCGCGCGGGCGCGGCCACGACCGGCCCCCCGCGCCGCACCGTGCCCGTGCCGCCGCGTCCGCGCCGCTACGCCGTGCCGCTCAGACGCGGCAGGGAGGCCACGGAACCCGTGGCGGAGGACGCCGCGGAGGACGCCGCGGGAGACGTCGCGGGGGGCTGTTCCCCGGCGGGCTTGGCGTGCGCCGCCGGGACCCGGGCCGACCGCAACCGGTGGCTGGCGGCCTCGTCCAGCGTCACCGGCCGCTGCATCTGCGCGGCCAGCCGACCGGCCTCCTGACCCAGCCGTGCCACGTCCTCCCAGGAGAGGCGCAGCACGAGGGACAGTTCCGCCTCACCGTCGGGCAGGGCCTGCATCGCCGGTGGAGTAACCCGCTCGTTCATCGCCTGATCCTCACGTCGTCCCCGCGACGCGCCTCACCCGCGCCACGGACGGTCGCACAGACATACGGAGCCGGGCGAAGGGACGTTCACCGATTCGCCGCGCGCACGGCGGGCAATAGTTCCTCGTGGTCATCCCCGTCCATGACGTCAACCCGGTGCGCCGCACCCCGTGGGTGACGTACGCGCTGATCGTGACGAACGTCCTCGTGTTCGTGTCCACGCCCGGCCTCGCCGGTTCCGTGGCCGGTGACAGCGACCTGGCCCAGCTGTGCCATCTGCAGGCCTTCCTGGACCACTACGCGGCGGTCCCGCAGGAACTGATCCACCATCGGATGCCGCGGCTCGTCCCCACCGGCGAGGTCGGCTTCGGCGTCCACGGCCCCGGGTGCGTGGTGGGCCCGCCGCCGTACGACAAGTCGCCGGTGCTCAGCGTGTTCACGTCGTTGTTCCTGCACGGCGGCTGGCTGCACCTGCTGGGGAACATGCTCTTCCTGCTGATCTTCGGCAACAACGTCGAGGACCGCATGGGGCGGGTCCGCTTCGCACTGTTCTACGTCGTCTGCGGCTACGCGGCGGCGTACGGTTTCGCGCTGCTCAACGCCGACTCCGGCGACCCGCTGATCGGCGCGTCCGGCGCGATCGCCGGTGTCCTCGGGGCCTACCTGGTGCTGTACCCCAGGGCCCGGGTGTGGGTCCTGGTGCCGTTCCTGATCTTCCTGCCGCTCCGGCTGCCCGCCTGGCTGGTGCTGGGCTTCTGGTTCGGCCTCCAGGCGGTGTACAGCTCCGGCGGGGGCGTCTCCGACGCGGGCACGGTGGCGTACGCCGCCCACGTGGTCGGCTTCCTCGCGGGCATGCTGCTCGCCTGGCCGCTCAAGCCGGGCACGCCACCGCCACCGGAACCGCGCGGCCTGCTGTTCGGCAGGCGGGCCCGACCGGGCTGGTGAGGCGGAGCGCCGAACGCTCGGCCGGCCCAGGGGCGGTCCCGGAGAGACCACCGCCGGGCGCGCCACGGCCGTCCGGGGCGCTGTCCGCTCCGGCCCGCCCCGCGGCAGACCGGACCGTTCGCACACGCTGTCCAGCAGAGCGGTGAGCCGTTGCCTCCGCCGTGTCCAGGACGGAGCCCGCCACGGCGAAGGGGGCCCGGCGAGGTCGCCGGGGACGAACGTCGGGCCCGGCAGGGGCCGTTCGGCCCCGGGACGGCGGACGGCTCAGGGGCGCGAACAGCGGATCGTGGGCGGGACGTGCCTCGGCGACCGGGGTGAGACCGGGCGGCGCGTCGATGCGGAACCGCGGGTGCGGAGAGGGATGCCGCAGCGGGTGTCCCGGCCCTGCCGACCCGACGCCCCTGCCGTGCACGGTGGTATGTGATGATCGGCCGAAGCCAGGGAACGGCCCGGACGGCAGGGGGCCGTGACACGAGGAGGCCGGGTGGCAGCGACACGTACGCGGAAGCAGCCGACGGGCCTGGGTGTCCCGGCTCTCGTGTCGATCGGCATCGGCGGCATGGTCGGCGGTGGGATCTTCTCGGTCCTGGGCCTGACCGTCCAGGTGGCAGGTGCGGGCGCCTACCTGTCCTTCCTCGTCGGCGGTGTCGTTGCGGCCCTGACCGGTGTCTCCTACGCCCTGCTGTCGGTGCGGGTCCGCAGCCGCGGCGGCACGGCCGCGTTCCTCGACCACGCCTTCGGCGCGCGGGTGGCCGGACCTCTCAACCTGCTGCTGTGGCTCAGCTACTTCGTGATGCTCGGGCTCTACGCCGTCGCGTTCGGCTCCTATCTGGCCGCGATGCTGGGCCTGCCCGGCGGCTGGCACCGCCCCCTCGGCAGTGCCGTCGTGATCTGCTTCGCCGCGCTCAATCTGGCCGGCGCCCGGGTGGTCGGCCGGGCGGAGTCCGTACTCGTCTACTTCAAGGTGGCCGTGCTGCTGGTCTTCTGCATCGGCGGGCTGGCCTTCGTCGACACGGCCAAGGTCGCCCCGTCGGCGTTTCCGCACGGCGGCGCCGTCGTCTACGCCGGGACCCTGATCTTCCTCGGCTACGAGGGCTTCGAGCTGATCGCCAACGCCGCGGAGGACGCCGCGGACCCCGAACGCACGCTTCCGCGCGCGTATCTCATCTCCATCGGCAGCGTGATCGTGCTGTACGTGCTGGTGGCGTTCGTCGCGGTCGGCAACCTCACCGCACACCAGATCACCCATGATCGGGACTACGCCCTGGCGGTGGCGGCCAGGCCGCTGCTGGGCCAGGCGGGCTTCACCCTCATCGCGATCGCCGCCGTCGTCTCCACCGCGAGCGCCATCAACGCCACCCTCTACGGCACGGCCAAGTTCACCTACCTGATGGCCCGCCACGGCGAACTGCCCGAGCACCTGGCCGAGCCGGTCTGGCACCGACCGATCGGCGGCCTCATCGCCACCACGCTGGGCACGCTCCTGATCGTCAACCTGGTCGACATCGAAGGCATCAGCCTGATGGGTTCGGCCGGCTTCCTGATCGTCTTCGCCGCCGTGAACCTTGCCGCGTCCCGGGTCCCGGACGCCCGCCGCGCCGCACGGATCGCAGCGAGATGCGGCACGGCGGCGTGCGTCGGCTGTCTGGCCGCGCTGAGTGTCTACGCCGCCACCAACATTCCGCGCCAGCTCGCCGTGTTCGGCGCCATGCTCGGCGTCGCCGTCGGCGCCGAGGCCCTCATCCGCGCTCGCGGCCGCACCCTGCCCGCGGGTTCGGCGCCACACACCTCCGAGTCAAAGCGGTGACCTGCGCGGAAGCGGAAGGAGCTGCACGACGCTCCGGGGCCAGGAGGCGTGAGCGCCGGTCGCGTGCCGGTGGAGGGACCCCTCCCGCAGGGGACACGGCCCGGCCCCGGGAACGCCGGAGGCCCGCCGGACGGAAGGTGTCCGGCGGGCCCCGCTGAGGTGTGGGTCGGGTCAGGTACTGGGAACGGCCCGGTTCCCGTCGGTCAGGGTGCTCAGCCCGGGTGCGGCGGCGTTCCCGGGGAACTCCCCCGCGGCCCCTCGCACCTGGTCCGCGATCGAGGTCGCCAGGACCAGCGCGTCGGGCATCGGGCCGATGTCCGACGTGTCCCCGTTGACCAGTGCGTCCCAGTCGGCGTCAGCGGTCCTCCCGGTCTCGTCCACGATCAGCGCCACCGTCTCGGACGGCCTGGACAGCATCTGCGCGAAGAGCACGCGTTCGACCACGCGCATCTGTTCCGCGGTGAGGCCGTCCAGATAGTAGGTCTGCTTCTCCCAGCCGAACGGCTCGTACGAGAAGCAGCACGTCAGGTCGACGTCCGGGGAGAACCACCACTCCACGTTGAGCGTGCCGACCGCTGAGCCGACGAGCTCGGCCACGGTGGCCGCGGGCAGGGGCACCTGGCCGCCGTCGACGTCCAGGAGGATCGCCGATCCCCCGACCGGATGCTCGAGCGAGATCCCGGCCTCGGCGAAGGCCCGCGTCAGGGTGTCGAACCCGGCCCGGGTGGTCCGGGTCCGGTACCACGAGAGGTAGGCGTCGGACATGGTCAGCAGCTCGCTTCGGGGATAGGCACGTGCTCCGCTCCTGCTTCCACACGATGTCAGGCCGTCGTCCGAGCGTTCGGCCGGGGCTTCCGGCATGGCGTGACGGCCGATGGGGGCGTACTCGATGGGGGGCGTGGCCGAGTCGGCTCTTCGCCGTGTTCCTGTTGCTTCCGGTACCGGCGTCTCGACCGCCGGCCGATCGTACGACGGCGCGCCGGCCGTCGGCGTCGACCACCTCTGGCGGACACCTCTGTGGCCCTGTCGGGATACTCCCGACAGGGCCACAGATTTGCTGCTGCATGCAGATCTGATGCGAAGGTCAGGCCCTGCGACTGCGGCCTGGCCCGACCCTCCGCTCCACACCGCGCTGGAAGTGGTCAGCGTTCTTCAACGATTTCGATCGTGGCGCCGAAGTGACGTTGAAGATCACGGGCGAACTCCTCGCCTCCCCTTCCGGGAACCACGTGATGCCACCAGGCAAACACCTTCGGATCAGAAAGGTTGATACGCACGGTCGCAATCTCGCGGAATCGCTCGTCGACGACATTCACAGCATGCGAGAAATCGTCGAACCCTTCCATTCCCCTCAGAGAACGGTCCGCGAGTCCACGCTCGATCGCATCCCGGACACGAAGGTCATGGAAGTACTCGGGGAGCACGTCGTCGTAACCTTCGACGCACACGGCCACGAACTCTCTCCACGACGCCAGGTCCCGCACGGCGGAAACACCCTCATCTCGCCCTGCCCTGACCTGTACTTGCTCGTACCCTTGCAGGAAATCAGTTCCGATTCCCAAGATTCTCCACCACCTCTCGAAGGGAACACGCGGGGCATCCCGTCACTCGACAAAGGACCCGCCGTACTTTGACTGCTGTTCCCTCATGTAGTCATCCAGATTCCCGCCCGGACGGAAGAAGGTCTGAATATTCCCTCGACTGTCCAGCACTCCGAAATAGCCAGTTCCATGATCCGCTCGGAACAGCGTCCCATCGTTCGACACCAGGTCACCACGACGAGGACTTCCGGACATGAATTTACTGGCCGCTTCCTTGTAGGCCCTGAATCCACCAGGACCATTGAATTCGGCCATGTCCGGCTGATGGTAACCGTGCGCCCCGGTCCAGTTCCCCTTCTTGTTGAGCTGCACTCCAAACGCATGCTTCATGTAGTGCCGAAAGGCTGACATGGGAGAATTGAATTCCGGCCCACAGTTCGAGTTGTGTACAAGTACCGGCGTGGCCCCCGCCAGCACATAGTACGTGTGCAGTTCCTCGACGGTGAGGTTGTACGTGTCCTGATGTGCCTGGTAGGCGTGCGTGCCCAGGACGGTGACGGTGGCGCCGTCGTCCGTCCGCAGGGCCATTCCGGGCTTCAGGTCGGCGGCGTTCAGCCAGGCGTGCTCCGACTCCGACCAGAACGGGTGGTGGTCGGTGGTGTGGATGGTGCTGGCGTCGCCGGGAGTTCCGACCTTCACATCGACGTAGGACTTGTCGTCCTTGGTCAGGAAGGTAGTGGTGACGGTCTCGCCCGCGGTGTACCCGGTCTCGGGGTCCGTGGCGCGCACCCGGTCACCAGGCCTGAGGTCCTCGATCGGCTTGCTGGAACCGTCGGCGAGAAGTACCTCGGTCCCTGCCAGGAAGCTGTTGCAATGGTCCAGGAGCCGGCCCGCGGAGAACCCGTTCCCGCTGGGTGGCCGTACCGGCATCTCGACCGAGCGCGGCGTCTGCTCCTCGTGGAAGACCTTGTTGACAATCCTGCTGAACAGGCGGCTGAGCCGGCCGGAGTTCTTCGCCGTGGCCTCCGCCAGGCCGATCTCGGGCGCGGCGGGTGACGGTACGAACGGAACGGACGAGTAGCCGACGATGTAGCCGAACTTGTAGGCCTTGGTGTCCTTGTCCTCACCCCGGATGGTGTCGTGGACGCTGAACGGGGTGTTGCCGTTGCGGTCGTTGCGGACGTCCTGGGCGGCCCCGTCGGTCCATCCGAGCGCGTCTGTGATGCTGTAGACGCCTTCTGAGAAATCGTAGAAGCCGTCGACAGCACCGTTCCAGGCACCCTTGCCCGCGTCGCTGACGGCGTTGACGACGCTGTCCACCCAGCCCCAGAGCAGACCGGTCGGATCCGACAGCGTCACCGGGTTGCCGTTGGCGTAGGCGTACCCGTTCATCTGCAACGGGTCGCTGATGTCGATCACCGGGTCGACCGAGAGGAATCGCCCGGTGACCGGGTCGTACTCACGGGCGCCGATGTGGGTGAGGCCCGTGGTGCTGTCGGTGACGCCGGTGCCCAGGAAGGCACTGCGACCGGGCCAGTTGCCCGGCTCGGCACCGCGGGGGTTGCCGTACGGGCCGAACTTGCGCCGGGTGACGGCCTGGCCGTCGGCGAGTGAGACGGCTGTGGTGGCCGTGCCGAGCCGGTCGGACAACAGGACGCTCAGCTCGTGACCGGTGGGCTTGCCGTGGGTCCTGCGGAGCGTCGTAGGAGCGCCGGGCTGGCTGTAGTAGCGCTCGGCGTTCAGTGCGGTGCCGGCCGAGTCGACCGTCACCGTGGTCTCACCCAGGTACAAGGTGCGGGTGGTGGCCGTCTTCTCGACGAGGCGATCGCCCTGGGCGTCGTACAGGTAGCTGGTGGTGTCGCCCGCGGTCCAACGCTGGGCGTCGCCCGCGGCGCAGTCGCTGAGCTGCAGGTTCCGTCCGTCGGTGAAGTCCGCGGAAGGAACAGCCACACACTTGCCCGAGGCGGCCTGGTACAGCGAGTCGTCGGCCGCGCGGCGCGTGAAGGTCTGGGCCGCGCTGCCGTCGCAGGCGGACAGGACCAGGTTCGTGCCGGAGGCCGTGGCGCACTTGCCCATGGCCCGCAGGGTGTCCCCGGTGAACTGCCACTGCTGGGCCGGAGTTCCGTTGCACCGGTACAGCTGGACGGGTGTGCCGTCGGCCGTCTTGGCGCCCTCCACGTCCAGGCATTTGCCCGACGCGTTGACCACTGCTCCCTTGCCGGTGCCGAAGCCCGAGACCGAGGTGACCTTGTTGCGGCGGTCCCACTCCAGGTTCTGGGTGTCACCGCCCAGCGTGCGGGTGATGGTGTTGCCCGTCACGTCATAGCCGTACGTGGCCATCGAGGTGGCATTGGAGCCGGGTTCGCGGACGACGGAGTCGACGCGGGTCAGGGCGTGCGGCCGGGTGACGGTGCTGGGCTGGGTTCCGTTGTTGCCGGAGGTGACGCCGTAGTCGTAGGTGTAGGTGTCGTCGAGCGCGGGGTCGTTCAGGTCGTGGTCGACCAGTTCGGTGCGGTTGCCGACCGAGTCGAAGTCGTAGGAGTACCAGTAACCGTCGCCGTCGGGGCCGGCGGTCACGTCCTTCGGGTCGGGGCCCGCACCGCGCTCCCCCGAGGCCTGCGGGCAGCCACCCGTCGCACCGGTCCAGGCGTTGCGGAGCTGCCCCATCGGGTCGTAGGAGAAGCACTGCCGATCGCGGCTGCCGTCCGCGCGCACGTCGGTGATCCAGGTGACGTTGCCGGCGATGTCGTAGCCGTACCACGTGTCGTCGAGCCGGTGCGGGCCCGCTGTCTCGCGGTCGTACACGCTGCGGGTCAGGCGGCCGGTGTGGACGTCGTACTCGTTGGTGGACCACACCCGGTGCCCGGACTCACCGGAGACGGTGCGCAGGACCTGGCCGTAGGGGCTGTAGTCGGCGTCGGAGGTGTACCAGTTCAGACCGGAGGTCGTGAGGGGGACGCCGTCGCCGTTGTAGCGGGTGACGACGCGTTCGGCCGCCAGACCGCCGGGGGCCGCGGGCAGGTCGGTGTACAGCGGCTTGCCGGTGTCGGTGTAGCCGTAGCCGTAGCTGTAGCTGCCGGCCAGGCCCTTGGTGGCCTCCGTGTCGGGAACGGTGGTCCGTGTTCCGGTGACGCGGTACTCGCTGTCGTACCCGGTGACCTCGTTGACGAAGGCCTCACCGGAGTAGTAGCGGGCGGACGAGGCCAGTTGCCCCTTGCCTCCGGACACGGAGTCGTACGTCCACTTCGCCACCAGGGTGCCGTCCGCTGCGTCGTCGCGCAGTGCCGTCCTGCGACCGAGCACATCGTAGGCGGTGTACTGACGGCGACCCGCCCCGTCCTGCGACCAGATCTGGCGGTCGAGGTCGTCGTAGCCGAACGTGAACGTCCCCAGATCCGGGTCCGTGGCGCCGGTCAGGCGACCTCGGGCGTCGTGCTCGTAGCTCCAGGTGTTGCCCTGGGCGTCCGTGACCTTCGACAGGGTGTCGCGAGCGTCATAGACGTAGTGGGTGTTCTGGCCCTCGTGCAGGCCGACGTCCGTGTAGTAGCGGACGGCCCGGGTGCGGCCCAGGGTGTCCGTGAACGTCTTGACGGCGTTGCTGCCCAGGCGCGTGGAGGTGCCGTCGCCGGTCTTCCCGCTCCAGACGAGGGTCCAGTCGCCGCCGTACTTGTAGACGGTGGAGGCGTCCGGGTCGCCCTCGTGCAACTCGGTCGCCTTGACGGGGCGGCCCATGCCGTCGTAGGCGGTCTGGGTCGACGCGGGGATCTGGAACACCGATTCCGGCACGAAGATCTCCGTGTCCGGTTCGCCCTTCGCCAGGTATCCGTGGTCGGTCTGCTCGACGGTGCCGGAGGCATTGTGGAAGACGTCGGTGACCAGGCGGCCTCCGCCCAGGGCCTCGGACTGGGTCTGCCGCGGGCGCAGCAGACCGTCGTAGATCGTCACCGAGTCCTCGTAGGTGCCGTTGTCCCGCAGGGTGCTGCTGGTGACGGCGGGCGGCTCGTCGGCGCCGATCTGGTAGGCGAACCGGTGAACGGCCTTGTCGGTGCCCTGCTTGTGCGAGGGCGTCCACACCGCGGTGGTGCGGCCCAGGTCGTCGTAGGTGGCGGTGGTCCTGCGGTCGTTGGCGTCGGCCACCGTCAGCGGGGTGCCGCGCCCCGGGTCGACGAGGGTCGACCGGGTGAACCCGGCCGCGTCGGTGGTCGTCGTGGTGAAGGCCGGCCCCGTCGCGGGGGTGTACGCCGTGGTCGACTTGTGGCCCTGCGCGTCGGTGACGCTCAGTACACGGCCCAGGGCGTCGTACGCGGCGCGGGAGGTCGTGACCCAGCCCGAGCCGTCGCCCTGGACGGTGTCCACCTGGTACGGCAGGCCCCGGGTGGGCGCCGTGCCGAAGGCGTTCAGCGCGTCGTAGGAGGTCCGCGCGTCGGACACCACCTCGTCCGCGCTCGCGGTGGGGGCGTGGTCGCAGTCGCCGGCCGTGGTGCGCACGCGCTGGACGAGCCCGATGAGGTGCTCGGCGGTGTTGTGCACGTAGGTGGTGGCGGTGCACTGCCGGTCGCCGGTGGTCAGCTTTCCGTCGGCGTCCGGGGTCAGGGTGGATCGGTAGGAGGTGAGGGGCAGGCCGTAGGTACTGTCGACCGTGGTGACCGTCCGCACGGTGCGCTCGTGGCCCGTGCTGGTCATCCGGGCCGCGTCGGTGCGGGTGACCCCGGTGCGCCAGGCGTCCAGGTCGGGCAGGCCGTCGCCGCGCTCGCGGGTGGCGGTCTTCTTGGCCCACGGCACGGTCACCTGCCGCGAGGCGACGGTGCCGCCGGACTTGGTGTAGACGATCGTCTCGGCGGTCAGCCCCTGGTAGGGGAGCAGGTCCTCGGCCAGGGAGGCGCCCTGCGAGTCCTTCACGGTGACCTCGGCCCGGCCCGCGTCACGCGACATGCCGCGGAAGAACCGCAGCCGGGCCTGGGACTGCTCGGTGGCCTTGTTGCCGCCGGTCCCGGCGGTGACGCCCTTCTTCACCAGCACCGAGGCGTAGCCGCGCCACTGACTGTAGGTGCGCAGGGCGGGCTTGCTGAACTCGTCGGTGTCCTTGGCCCAGGCTCCGTCGCCCTCGTACGTGTAGGTGGTCACCACATCGGGCTGGCGGGCGACCCGGTCCTTCTCGGTCACCTTGGTGACCACGTACTTGTTGAACCACTCGATCTTCGGGGTCTTCAGGTCGGGGTCGGGCGACCAGTGCACCGGGAAGCAGCGGGTGCCGTTCGTCTTCGGGTCGGGTGCGGAACCGCTCGGGCACGGCGTGGAATAGGCGACCTGGATCTCGCCGCCGGTCTCGGTGCGGATGGTGGCCACGCGCAGCCGGTCGAAGTCCGGTGTCGGGTCACTGGCCGAGCGGGCCACCCGGTTGGGCATGTCGTCGACGTTCGGCAGGAAGGTCACGGGCGGCAGGGACGTGCCCGAGCCGTCGGTTCCGTAACCGGTGCGGGTGATGGAGTCCAGCCACAGCGGCGGGTGCGTGTCGGTGCGCTGGCGCGGGAAGGACTGCTCCAGCGCCCAGTGGTCCACCTTCGACAGCGCGGTGGAGCCCTCGGTGCGCTGGGCGTAGGTGGTCACGCCGGTCAGCCGCTTGCGGGTCCAGAAGGTGGGCGCGCTGACGTAGCAGTTCTTGACGTCCGCGGTGCAGTTGAGCGTGGAGGGGGTGTCCCACCAGGGCTGCTTGTCCTCGTAGTTCTTCGAGGTGAACTCGGTGTCGGAGCAGTCGACCGCACCTTCGGCCACGCACCGCTCGGACACGGAGAACGTCACCTTGGCGGACGGTGCGCCGCCCAGGTCGTCGGCGCGCAGGCCGTAGCGGATCTGCTTGGGGTAGCCGCCGCGCACGTAGGAGACGTGCTGCTTGAACTTGCCGTTCTTGGCGTAGTGATTGGTCTCGCGGGCCCAGTCGACGACCATCGCGTTGCCGTGGACGTCCTCGACGTAGTCGAGGTTCCAGCGCCAGGCCTGGGTGCAGGCCGAGTCGGCGAAGGCGGTCTTGTGGCAGGGTTCGCCCGCGTGGTTGCCGAAGACCGGTGCGGTGAAGACGGAGTTCGTGTCGGCGAGTCCGCCGCCCACCTTGTTGCGGCCGAACCAGTAGCGGGTGCCGTCGCGCGTGGTGACGATCCAGTACTCGCCGTCGTTGTCGCCGTTGCCGTTGGTGCTCGACGTCTTGTGCTCGACGCGCTCACCGCCGTCGGACGACGGTGTCCAGTCCCCGGAGGCGTCGTCGTGCACCAGGTCCGTCGTGGTGCCGCCGAGCGACATCACCACGTTGTCGGAGGCCCAGCACAGGTCGGCCTTCTTCTTGTCGGTGCCGTTGTCGTTGTTCGGGCTGCCGTCGAGGTCGTCGGAGCACGTGCGGTAGCGGCGTTCGATGAAGCCGGGGTGGTAGCTCCAGCCGTCGCCCACCCAGGAGGCCTGGCCGTTGGCGACCGATGTCTTGCCGTCGACCGCTTGCGACGAGTAGTTGAGGGCGATCTTGGGGGCGGGGCCGGCGGGCGGCTTGGGAATCGTCAGCGGGTACGTCCACGAGAAGCCGCCGCCACTGCCGCCCGCCGTCCAGGTGCCGGACGGGGAGAGGTCGGTGGCCTTGTAGGTGCCGCCCGCACCCGACGCGGAGTCCGTGGCGGCGAGCACCATCGGACCGCCACCGGACTGCGCGGTCAGGCCCTCGGTCTGCGCGGTGGCCGGGTCCACGGTGGCGCGTACGGTCTCGGTGCCCGGGTCGTTCTCGGTGGGCACCTCGGTGGGGGTGGCGCAACCGTCCTGCTCCGGTGCGGTCAGGAAGCACTCGGGGAGCTGCACCAGTTGGAGCCGGGAGGCCCATTCCGTGCCGTACAGGTCCTCGAACTTCCCGTAGTCCAGCTGGACGTCGACCGGGGTCGCGCCGCTCGACGGCGGGGTCACCGTGATGATCGCGCCGTCGACGGAGGCGTCCTCGGTGCTGGAACGCGGTTGTACCGCCACGTTCCAGGTGCCCGTGGGGGCGGGAGGCTCGGGGTCGGACTCGGTGGGCGAGGCCTTGCCGATACTCACCGGCAGGTCGCCGGCCTGCACCAGCCGGTCGCCGGACGCGTCCAGCGCCACAGCGGCCGAACCGCCGGGCGGAGGCGCGGTCTTGGTCGGGTTGTACTCGTCGGGAGGCGTCAGCTCGCCTTCCCAGTCCTCGTACTCGCCCGCCTTCGCCTCGTCCAGTGAGGCAGCGGTGCTCTTCTGAAGATCCGTCAGCGGCACATCGTCACGCGCGTGCGGGGCGATGGCCCACGCCGCGCTCGGCAGCAACGCCATGCACAGCGCCATGGAGACGCTGACGGCGGCCGCCCGAATCCGGAGCGGCCGCTGGTCGGCACGGAACGCTCTGACGGAAGGCAAGCGGAATGAACGCGCCGGAACCGGCGACATGTGGCTCCCCCCACACCCACTGCGAACCACGGTCGGGTAGCCCACAGAAAATTGACAAACAGCGCACAGATTCTGCGACGGGTGATCACACGAAATCCACCGGCGATCGTCTCACGTGACGTCAATCACATGAAATGAAGGGAACCTTTCGGCTTGTTTCCTCACGCGGTGCACGGATTCATGCGATGAACGGCCATCTCGTGATCACCCGAACAAGCTTCCCCTTGCCGCGGTTACATGCCCGAGCCGGACATCTACGTGATCACATCGCCCTCAGATGCCCCTTATGCCGGGGTGAATCGGCCGTACCTCTCCTCCGTCCGGCGCATCGATCAAGCTCCCACCTGCGGTAGCCGCCGCGGCGAGGCCCGCGGGCGGAGGCCGGCAGGTACACCGCCGCCGCACCGGACCACGCGTGACGAATCGTCGAACGATGGGCCATGCTCTGCTGGCGTCAATTCCGGGCGGTGATGCGACAGGACCGTTCCACACCGCGTTCCGGACGCCGATCCAGCCGGTTTCTGAGGGCAGACCAGCAGCACAACGCCCCAGGGGGGAGACAGAACATGGAGGCCGCGGACAACGCGGACACGGATGCGGGACAGGCGAATTCCGTATCGGCACGACCACCGACCGAACCCGAAACCGCCCCATCCGCGGGAGAATCGAGACGTCGGCGCACACACCGGATCAGAGCAGGCCTCGCCGCGCTGGTGGCGGTGGCGATCGCCGTGCCCGTGGGCCTGCACCTGGCCGGCGGCAAGGACTCCGGCACGCCGTCGCGTGAGCGAAGCGACCGCCACTCGAAGGGGCCACTGACCGCCCCGGAGGCCATGCGACGCGCGCGGGTGACCGGCAAGGACGTCGAGGTGACGGCGGAGCGCACACCGAACGCCACCACCTGGGCACAGCCCGACGGACTGTTGCGAACGCGAACGTACAGCGACACCATCCGGGCCGAGGTCGACGGGCGGTGGCAGCCGATCGATCCGACCCTGCGGCACACCGAGAAGGGCTGGGCGGCCACCGCGGTCAACGACCCGATCGTCTTCAGCGACGGGACGCCGGGCGCCGGGCGGAGCTCACGGGACACGGTTCGCGCCCCGCTGCATCCCGCCGGCACCGCCGAGGCCGACGGTTCCACGCCGAACGCGCAGTGGAGCGAACTGATACGGATGACCACCGGCGGTCACGAGATGACGGTCGGCTGGCCCGGCCCGCTGCCCGAGCCGGTGGTGGACGGCCCGCGGGCGCTGTACCGCGGCATACGTCCCGGTATCGACCTGCTGCTGACGGCACGGGACAGCGGCTACTCCCATGTGCTGATCGTGCACGACCGGGCCGCGGCGCACGACCCGCTGCTCGATGAACTGCGCTACCGGCTGTCCGCACCCGAGTTGGCGTTCCGGCTCGACCCCGCATCGCACGCCGTCAGCGCGCTCGACGCAGACGGTGCGGACATGGCCAGCAGCCCCACTCCGTACGCCTGGGACTCCGCGGGCCGCCCCGCCGTGACCCTGGGCGAGCAGCCCCCGTCGCCCAGCGAGGTCGACCCGACGTTCGACCTGCCGGGCCTGGCCGGACCGCAGCCCGGTACCCACGACGCCGCACTGGACACGGCGCTGGAGCCCACCGGCAAAGCCGCGCACGACGCCGTCCTGTCCGTCACGCCGGACCGCGCCCTGCTGGACGCCCCGGACACCGTCTACCCGGTCTTCGTCGACCCCTCCTTCAAGGGTCACAAGAAGAACTGGACGCTGTTGTACAAGCGTTACCCGACCCAGAGCTTCTACAACGGGCAGAACTTCAACGACGGCACCAACGACGCCCGCGTCGGCTACGAGGCCACCACGGGCGGCCTGTCCCGCTCGGTGTTCACCCTGGAGCAGTCCGGCAGTCTGCACGGCGCCACGATCAAGAGCGCGTACTTCCGGGCGCTGCAGACGTATTCCTGGGGCTGCAGCGCCCGGAAGTACGACCTGTGGCTCACCGGCACCATCTCCGGCTCCAGCACCTGGAACCACCAGCCCAGCTGGAACCGCGTGCTGTCCAGTGCCACCAACGGCTACGGCTACAAGTCGGGTTCCTGTCCGGACCGTTGGGTGAAGCTCGATGTGAAGTCCGCCGCTCAGGAGGCCGCGGACAAGAAGTGGGGCTCCATCACCGTCGGGCTGCGCGCCGCGAACGAGAGCGACACCAACTCCTGGAAGAAGTTCCAGGCCAACGGCGAGAACTCGCCGTACATCGAGGAGACCTACAACCGCAAGCCGAACCAGCCGACGGCGCAGACCATGACGCCGGGCCCGGACTGCGACCTCTCCAGCCCCTACTCGGCCGTGGGCAAGTCCGACCTGACCTTCCGCGCCAAGGGCTCCGACCCCGACGGCAACCTGAAGTACCTGCACTTCAGGGTCTGGCCCGACGGCGACAGCGGCCATCGGATCGTCGACCAGTACCTCACCACGGACAGCAACGGCTACGCGGACATCAAGGTCGGCTGGGACAAGTTCTCCGACGGCAAGACCTACGCCTGGGACGTCCGCTCCAAGGACAGCGAGGGCGCGGTGTCGTACTTCGCCCCCGACGGCAGCCAGCCCTGCCGGTTCCAGGTCGATCTCAAGGCACCGCCGTCTCCCACCGTGACGTCCACCGACTTCCCGGCGGCGGACGGCACCGACAGCACCTGGTCCACGGTGCGGTTCGGCACCGCCGGCAAGATGACTCTCACCTCCGCAGCCGAGGTCGTCCGGTACGAGTACAGCTTCAACTCGACCGGCTTCGGGCACAAGGCGAACGCCGACTCGCAGGGCAAGGCCACCTTGAGCGTCACACCACCGGAGGCAGGGCCCAACATCCTGTACGTGCGGGCCGTCGACGGCGTCGGCAACATCTCCCGGCAGACCGCCTACCGCTTCTACGTCTCGCCACGCGCCGAGCCGGACGGCGCAGGTGACACCACCGGCGACGGTCAGCCCGACCTCTTGGTGATCACCGACACCGGACGTCTCAAGGCCTTCCCGGGCGACAGCCGCGGTGACCTGCACACCGGGATGGACGCCTCCTACGACACCTCCTCCGGTAAGGCCGTGCCCACCCCGGACGGCTATTGGACCGACGCGCTGATCACTCACAACGGGGACTGGTTCGCGGGCGACGGCGTCCAGGACCTGCTCGCCCGCACGGCCGACGGGAACCTCTACGTCTACCCCGGCGACGGCTACAGCGGCTTCGACGTCTCCCGGCGCCAGCGGGTCCTGCTGCCCGCCGGAGCCCCCGACGCCTCGCAGCTCACCCAGATCCTGTCCGCGTCGGACGTGGACGGAGACGGCAGGCCCGACATGTTCGCGAACTACGGCGCCCAGCTGTGGATCTTCACCGGGTACACCGGAGGCAGCTTCGCCACCGCGCACAAGATGACCAACAGCGCCTGGGACGGCCGTGACCTGGTCCTCGTCGACGACGTGACCGGGGACGGAACGGCAGACCTGATCTTCCGCACCTACAGCAGCGGCCGGCTCTACCTGCGCGAGGGCAAGCCCGGACCGGGGGGCAGGGCGACCGACATCCTGTCGCTGGGCCTGGCCTCCACCTCCCGTACCGGCGCCGACGCCGTGTACGGAGAGTCGGGCTGGGCGACGGACAACATCCCGCACCTGATCGGTACGCCCGACGCCGACGGTGACGGCATCCCCGACCTGTGGGTGATGTTCAAGAGCGGAAACGTCTACCTCTACCCGGGCGGGCGCACGACGCACGGCAGCCCCCGCAAGGTCATCGACGAGGCGGGCGAGCACAGCGACTGGAAGCGGCCGGTGAGCCTGGGCTGATCCGGCGCCGAGCCGGGTGAGGGGCGTGGCAGGGGGCGCGTGCAGCGGTCCCCGCCGCGCCCCTCACCGGTGTGCGGACGGCCCGCGCGCGGAGGCCGGACGGGTCCGGCCCCGACGACGTCGTCCTCCACACGGAACGCTCACAGGCCATCGGCCACGCCGACGACCTGTCCTCACCGTGACCGGACGCGCGGGGCTCGACACCGCCCGGGCCCCGCGCCCTGCCGGTGTCTTCCGGCGGGCTCGGGGGCCCGGTGCCGTGCCTCAGTGCGCGGTGCGGGCGTGGACGTCCTCCACGAGCCGGGTGAGGGCGTCGGGGTCGGTGGACGGCATCACACCGTGGCCGAGGTTGAAGATGTGGCCCTCCAGGCCGGCGGCCGTCCGAAGGACCTCGCGGGTCTTGGCCTCGACGGCCTCCCGCGGGGCGAAGAGCACCGTCGGGTCCAGGTTGCCCTGGAGCGCCTTGCCGGGGCCGACGCGGCGGGCGGCCTCGTCGAGGGGGACGCGCCAGTCGACGCCGACGACGTCGGCGCCCGCCTCGCCCATGAGGCCGAGCAGTTCGCCGGTGCCGACGCCGAAGTGGATGCGCGGGACGCCGTAGTGCTCCACGGCGCGGAAGACCTTGGCGGAGGCGGCCATCACCGAGCGGCGGTAGTCGACGGGGGCGAGGGCGCCCGCCCAGGAGTCGAAGAGCTGGATCGCGGAGGCGCCGGCCTCGATCTGCACCTTCAGGAAGGCGGCCGTGATGTCGGCGAGGCGGTCCAGCAGGTCGGCCCACAGCTCGGGGTCGCCGTACATCATCGCCTTGGCGTTCTCGTACGTCCGGGACGGACCGCCCTCGACGAGGTAGCTCGCGAGGGTGAACGGCGCGCCGGCGAAGCCGATGAGCGGGGTGCTGCCGAGTTCGCGGGTGAGCAGGCCGATGGCCTCGGTGACGTAGGAGACGTCGTCCGGGGTGAGGTCACGCAGCCGGGCCAGGTCGGCTCGGGTGCGGATGGGGCGCTCGACGACCGGGCCGACGCCGGGCTTGATGTCGAGGTCGACGCCGATCGCCTTGAGCGGAACGACGATGTCGCTGAAGTAGATCGCCGCGTCCACGCCGTGCCGGCGCACCGGCTGCAGCGTGATCTCGGTGACCAGCTCCGGCCGCATGCAGGACTCCAGCATCGGGATGCCCTCGCGCACCTTGCGGTACTCGGGCAGGGAGCGCCCGGCCTGCCGCATGAACCACACCGGGGTGTGCGGGACGGGCTCACGCCTGCACGCCTTCAGGAAGGGGCTGTCGTACGTCACTGTCGGCTGCTGGCCCGTGGGGCTTCCGTTCGCACTCACGACGGCAAGTCTCGCACGGCCCCGGGGGGCGCTGCTCCCGCGTCCGCCCGCGCGCCCGGTGGGCCGTCGGCTGGTGTCTTGCCCTGCGCGAAGGCCCGCTTCCCCTTAACCTTCCCCGCATGGCTGCGGCTCAGGAACGACTGTCGGACGGCACGGGCGGAATGGACGAGGCGAAGGACAACAGCGGGGAGGGATCGGGGGGCGGGTCGGTTCCACCGCCGTTCCGGGCCGCAGTGGACGCACTGCGCACCGCGCGCTTGCGCCCGCAGGTCGAGGTCGAGCCGACACGGGCGCCACAACGGCTCGCGCCGTTCGCGTACGCGCTGGAGGCCGCGGTCGTCGACGGCGACCAGGACCTGGCGGACGGCCGGCTGGTGCTGCTGCACGACCCGGCCGGGCACGACGCCTGGCGGGGCACCTTCCGGCTGGTGACGCTGGTGCGGGCGGACCTGGAGGCGGAGATGGCCGCCGATCCGCTGCTTCCGGAGGTGTGCTGGTCCTGGCTGACGGGGGCGCTGCAGGCGCGCGGCCTGACCTACGGCGAGCCGAGCGGCACGGTCACGCGCGCGAGCTCCCACTACTTCGGCGGGCTCGCCGCGCGCCCCGCGGCCTCGCAGATCGAGATCCGTGCCTCCTGGACCCCGCGCGAGGGGCTGGGCGATGTCCCGGACACGGCGGCCCATCTGGCGGCCTGGTGCGATCTGCTGGCCCAGATCGCCGGTCTGCCGCCGGCCGGGCCGGGCGACGCCTCGGTGGTCACCCTGCCGCAACGGCGGGGGCCCGAGTCGCGCTGAGCCCGGCCACCCGGGCACCACGTATCCGGCCCGTAATCCTTTACGGGCTCGTCTTGGGCATCTCTTTGTCGATACGGACACTTTGCGACTTGCCTCGCCACCCAAACGGGCCCGATCGCGCCCGACCGATCCGATTCGATCTTCGGATGATCGAGCGCATGTCCGAATTGCACGGATTGTTACTCACTAGATCGTGATCATTCTCTAAAGCCCACCGGGGTCGGTGCCGAAGACGACTGTGACCTTGAAAGCAGGGTTCGTCCCCAATCCCGCACCCCAGGAGGCCTGGTGTCCGTTCTCCTCGAGCAGCCCTCAAGCCTGGTCGCCTACCGCCCGAACAAGCCCACCGCCATGGTCGTCGTCGCCGACCCGCGCGTCCGCTCCACCGTCACCCGCCACCTGTGGGCGCTCGGTGTGCGCGACGTCATCGAGGCCTCGTCCATCGCGGAGGCTCGTCCCCGCATCGGCAACCCGCGCGACATCTGCGTCGCCGACGTCCACCTGCCCGACGGCTCCGGCCTGACCCTGCTGTCGGAGACCCGCGCCGCGGGCTGGCCCAACGGGCTCGCCCTGTCGGCCGCCGACGACATCGGCGCCGTGCGCAACGCCCTCGCGGGCGGCGTCAAGGGCTACGTCGTCACCGGCACCCGCACCAACGTCGGGCTCCCCACCCGGCCCGGTGCGGCCCCCATCGGCGCCGCCGCCGCACGCATGCACCGCCGCCCCCCGGGTGCCCCGAGCCACCCGGGCGGCTACCGCGAGCTGTCAGGCCGCGAGGTGGAGGTGCTGCGACTGGTGGCGGAGGGCCAGTCGAACAAGGCGATCGGCGTCTCGATGGGCCTGTCCGCGCTCACCGTCAAGAGCCACCTCGCCCGCATCGCCCGCAAGCTCGGCACCGGCGACCGGGCCGGCATGGTCGCGGTGGCCCTGCGGACCGGGATCATCCACTGAGCCGTCCACCCGCCCGCTCCCGTCCCAGCCCCACCGCCTCCCACCTCCTTCCGCCTCCCTCGCCCCCTCTCCTGTCCCCCCACCCCCACCCGCGACTTCACTGACGTGAACGGGATCGGCCGCTGTTCCCGGCCGCGTCACCCCCCTCCCCCGTGAACCCGCTTCAGGCACCGCGCTGACTGGTTTGCGACCCCTGAGCGCCCGTCGACGGAACGTTCCGTCGACGGGCGCTGTCCGTGGATGGATACCCTTGACATGTGACCGACGCCCAAAACACCGCAGCAGACACTTCACTGCGAACCACCGGAGGCGCCCCTCCGGACGACGGCGGATCTTCTGCTGAAGGGGCGCCGATTCCTCTGCTGGACCCACGCGAGGGCATCCCGCCCGTGATCGCGGACGAGGCCGCGCTCGCCGAGGTCGTCGCCGCGTTCGCCGCCGGGACCGGACCTGTGGCCGTCGACGCCGAGCGGGCCTCCGGCTACCGGTACGGCCAGCGCGCCTACCTCGTGCAACTGCGCCGCGAAGGCGCGGGCAGCGCACTGATCGACCCCGTCGGCTGCCCCGACCTGTCCGGTCTGGGCCAGGCCCTGTCCGGTGTCGAGTGGGTGCTCCACGCCGCCACGCAGGACCTGCCGTGCCTGCGCGAGATAGGCATGGTCCCGACGCGGCTCTTCGACACCGAGCTGGCCGGACGGCTCGCCGGGTTCCCGCGGGTCGGCCTCGGTGCCATGGTCGAGAACGTGCTCGGCTTCGTCCTGGAGAAGGGCCACTCCGCCGTCGACTGGTCCACCCGGCCGCTGCCCGAGCCCTGGCTGCGCTACGCCACCCTGGACGTCGAGCTGCTGGTCGACCTGCGCGACGCGCTGGAGAAGGACCTGGACCGGCAGGGCAAGCTGGAGTGGGCCCTGCAGGAGTTCGAGGCGATCGCCTCGGCCCCGCCGCCCGAGCCGCGCAAGGACCCCTGGCGGCGGACGTCCGGCATGCACAAGGTGCGGCGGCGGCGGCAGCTCGCCGTCGTCCGGGAGATGTGGCAGACCCGCGACCGGATCGCCCAGCGACGGGACGTGTCGCCGGGCAAGGTGCTCTCCGACACCGCGATCGTGGAGGCGGCCCTCGCCCTGCCGGGCCAGGTGCACGCCCTCGCCGCGCTGAACGGCTTCGGCCACCGCATGGGGCGGCGACAGCTGGAGCAGTGGCAGGCGGCCGTCGACCGGGCCAAGTCGCTTCCCGAGTCGGAGTTGCCGCAGCAGGGGCAGCCGGTACTCGGTCCGCCCCCGCCTCGGGCCTGGGCGGACAAGGACCCCGCCGCAGCGCAGCGGCTGTCCGCAGCACGGGCCGGGGTGACCGCGCTGGCCGAGCAGCTGAACCTGCCGCAGGAGAACCTCGTCGCGCCGGACACGGTGCGCAGGATCTGCTGGGAGCCGCCGAAGTCGGTCGACGCGGAGTCGGTGCGGGCCGCGCTCGCCGGGTACGGGGCGCGCCCCTGGCAGGTCGAACTCGCCACACCGGTCCTGGTCGGCGCGCTGTCCGCGTAGCCGTCCACCGGGGCGGGCGGCGACCACCGGTCGGCACCCGCCCCCGGTCGTACGGGGCGGCTGCGGCGCGCTCCGGGCCCGGGCGACCGGCGGGCGGCGGGCGCGCATCGGCGGCAGCGATCGGCCTCGCGGCGCCGGGACGGGCACCGCTGGGCGACACACCCCTGGAGCCGCACTCCGGGTCCCTCCCGGCGCCCGCCGACCTCCTGGCGTCGCCCCGATTCGCACGCCGAGCCCCGGGCCGAGCCCTCTTCCACCGGCCGAACGGCCCCGGAAAGAGGGACAGGAGCGTCGAAATCACGCCAAGATCCTGCGCGAGCGGGCGGCGAACGGGGAAGGGAACAGGAGGCGGAGCCGTGGCGCCGGAGGCGGCACGGACGGCGACCCCGTCGGCAGGAGCGACGGACGCCGTCGCCCCCGCCTGCCGGCCGCCACCGGCCCGCGGCCGTGCCGGTGGCGGCGACCGCGGCGGGGCCGGCTCCGCCCCGACGGGAACACCGTCGGCTCCGCCAAACAGTGTGACCTTCGCCGCTTGAGCCTCCGGGACTGGGCAGCAACATTACCCATGAGTAGCATGGGCCTGAGCGCACGCTCAGCGTGCCGCGGCAGTGCCATCCCGCACCCTGGAGGAGAGCCATCGTGCCTCGTACCGTCAGGGACGTCGTCTTCGTCGACGGCGTCCGCACCCCGTTCGGCAAGGCGGGCCCGAAGGGCATCTACCACGAGACCCGCGCCGACGACCTCGTCGTGAAGGCGATCCGGGAGCTGCTGCGCCGCAACCCCGGGCTCGACCCCAAGAAGATCGACGAGGTCGCCATCGCCGCGACCACGCAGATCGGCGACCAGGGCCTGACGCTGGGGCGCACGGCCGGCATCCTCGCCGGGCTCCCTCAGTCGGTCCCCGGCTACTCCATCGACCGCATGTGCGCCGGCGCCCTGACGGCCGTGACGACGACGGCGGGCTCCATCGCCTTCGGCGCCTACGACGCCGTCATCGCCGGTGGTGTGGAGCACATGGGCCGCCACCCGATGGGCGAGGGCGTGGACCCGAACCCGCGCTTCGTCTCCGAGAAGCTGGTCGACGAGTCGGCGCTGTTCATGGGCATGACCGCCGAGAACCTGCACGACCGCTACCCGCACATCACCAAGCTGCGTGCCGACGAGTACGCGGTGCGCTCGCAGGAGAAGGCCGCCAAGGCCTACGCGGGCGGCCAGATCCAGCAGGACCTGGTGCCGATCTCGGTGCGCCGCACCAACCCGGAGGCCGGCGAGACGGGCTGGGGCCTGGTCACGGCGGACGAGCCGATGCGCCCGGGCACCACCCTGGAGAACCTGCAGGGTCTGAAGACCCCGTTCCGTGTGCACGGCAGGGTCACCGCGGGCAACGCGGCCGGCCTGAACGACGGCGCCACCGCCTCGATCATCGCGAGCGAGGACTTCGCCCGCGAGCACGGGCTGCCGGTCAAGATGCGCCTGGTCGCCTACGCCTTCGCCGGCGTGGAGCCGGAGGTCATGGGCTACGGCCCGATCCCGGCGACGGAGAAGGCCCTCGCCAAGGCGGGCCTGTCCATCTCCGACATCGGCCTGTTCGAGATCAACGAGGCCTTCGCCGTCCAGGTCCTGGCCCTCCTCGACCACTACGGCATCGCCGACGACGACGCGCGCGTCAACCAGTACGGCGGCGCCATCGCGTTCGGCCACCCGCTGGCCTCGTCCGGCGTCCGGCTGATGACGCAGCTGGCCCGCCAGTTCGAGGAGCAGCCGCACGTCCGCTACGGCCTGACCACCATGTGCGTCGGCTTCGGCATGGGCGCGACGGTCATCTGGGAGAACCCGTACTTCGACGGAGGCGACAAGTGAGCACCACCGCTGAACTCCTGAAGGGCGCGGCCGAGCTCTTCCCGGACGAGGTCGTCACGCAGGCGCACGTACGCCACTTCGACCTGCCGCTGGGTGCCGGGCGCTTCGCCCTGATCACCCTGGACAACGGCCACGACCACACCAAGCCGACCACCTTCGGCCCCCAGTCGCTGGCGAACCTGAACGCCGCCGTCGACCAGGTCGAGAAGGAGGCCTCCGAGGGCGCGATCGTCGGCGTCGGCATCACCGGCAAGCCGTTCATCTTCGCCGTCGGCGCCGACCTCAAGGGCGTCGAACTGCTGAAGGAGTGGGACCACGCCTACGCCATCGGCAAGGGCGGCCACGACGTGTTCAAGCGGCTCTCGGGCCTCGCGGTCCCGACGTTCGCCTACTACAACGGCGCGGCCATGGGCGGCGGGGTCGAGGTCGGCCTGCACTGCACCTACCGCACGGTGTCGAAGGCCGTCCCGGCGTTCTCGCTGCCCGAGGTGTTCCTCGGTCTCGTCCCCGGTTGGGGCGGCTGCACCCTGTTGCCGAACCTGATCGGCGCCGACAAGGCCGTCTCGGTCGTCATCGAGAACAGCCTCAACCAGAACAAGCAGCTCAAGGGCCGCCAGGTCTTCGAACTCGGCATCGCCGACGCCCTCTTCGAGGGTGCGGACTTCCTGGAGCAGTCGCTGATCTGGACCGCACAGGTCCTCAAGGGCGACGTCGTGGTCGAGCGGCCGGTGATCGACCGCGGTGAGGCCTGGGACCAGGCCGTCGCCAAGGGCCGCTTCGTCGCCGACGGCAAGGTGCACGGCGCGGCCCCGGCCGCCTACCGCGCCCTCGACATCATCGCCGCCGCCAAGAACGGCGACCTGGAGCAGGGCTTCGACGCCGAGGACAAGGCGCTCGCCGACCTGATCATGGGTGGCGAGCTGCGCGCCGGCATCTACGCGTTCAACCTCGTGCAGAAGCGCGGCAAGCGCCCCGCGGGCGCCCCGGACAAGAACCTGGCCCGTCCGGTGACCAAGGTGGGCGTCGTGGGCGCGGGCCTGATGGCCTCGCAGCTCGCCCTGCTCTTCCTGCGCCGTCTGGAGGTCCCGGTCGTCCTCACGGACATCGACCAGGAGCGCGTCGACAAGGGTGTGGGTTACGTCCACGCCGAGATCGACAAGCTGCTCGCCAAGGGCCGCGTCGGCCAGGACAAGGCCAACCGTCTGAAGGCGCTGGTCACCGGTGTCCTGGACAAGGCCGAGGGCTTCGCGGACGCGGACTTCGTGATCGAGGCCGTGTTCGAGGAGATGAGCGTCAAGCAGAAGGTGTTCGCGGAGGTCGAGGCGGTCGCGCCCGCGCACGCGATCCTGGCGACGAACACCTCCTCCCTGTCGGTGACGGAGATGGCGTCGAAGCTGAAGCACCCCGAGCGGGTCGTCGGCTTCCACTTCTTCAACCCCGTGGCGATCCTTCCCCTGCTGGAGATCGTCCGCGGCGAGACGACGGACGACGCCTCCCTGGCGACCGCGTTCGCCGTCGCCAAGAAGCTGAAGAAGACCGCGGTTCTGGTCAAGGACGCCCCGGCGTTCGTCGTGAACCGCATCCTCACCCGCTTCATGGGCGAGATCCAGGACGTCATCGACGAGGGCACACCGGTCGAGGTGGCGGAGAAGGCGATCGAGCCCCTGGGCCTGCCGATGTCCCCGCTGGTCCTGCTGGAGCTCGTCGGCCCGGCGATCGGCCTGCACGTCTCCGAGACGCTCAACCGGGCGTTCCCGGACCGCTTCAAGGTCTCCTCGAACCTGAAGGCGGTCGTCGAGGCGGGCAAGCGCGGCTTCTACGTCTACGACAGCGGCAAGCCCGAGCTGGACCCGGAGGTCGCCGCGCTGCTGAAGCAGGGCGAGACCGTCCTGACCGAGGAGCAGGTCCGCGACCGCGTCCTGGACGCCGTGGCCCAGGAGATCGGGCTCATGCTCGACGAGGGTGTCGTCGCCGAGGCGCAGGACATCGACCTCTGCCTCATCACCGGCGCCGGCTGGCCCTTCCACCTGGGCGGCATCACGCCGTACCTGGATCGCGCGGGCGTCTCCGAGCGGGTGAACGGCAAGACGTTCCTGGAGACCGGGGTGGCGTCGGTTCCCGCGTGACCGCAGCACCCCGTGTGACCGGCCTGACCGGCTCACGGACGTGAAGAGGGCCCCGCACTGAGCAGTGCGGGGCCCTCTTTGCCGTGCTCAGGGTCGGGATCCGCCGCCTCCGGGACCGGTGACCGGTCCGGGGGACCGGTCCGGTCGTGGTACCGGCGCCGTTCGGTGGCGCGGCGTCACATCGCGCGCCAGGGCGCCAGCGCCAGCCCCGGCTCGTCCGTGCGGACGGTGAGCAGCAGCTGACCGGTCGACGGCGACAGGGCCGCCGCGACGACGCGGCCGTCGGAGTCCAGGGCCAGGGAGACCTCGGCGTCGGCGGGCAGCTCGGGGCCGGACTCGCTCCACCGGGCCCCCGTCGGCTCCTCCTCGCTCGGGTAGGCGGCGAAGGCGACCCGGCCCGCGGCCGAGCGCTGGGCGAGCACCGTGCAGTCGCGGCCGTCGAGCTCACAGCGCACGGCGGCGACCGGACCGGGGCCTGCCGCGGCCAGCAGGGCGACGGGCTTGGCCCCGGGGCGCCAGGCGCACAGCCGGCCGTCCTCGTCGACGAAGAACAGGGTGGTGTGCTCCTCGGAGGTGGCCACGGCACGCAGCGTGCCCGGGCGGGCCACGATCTCCACGGCCTCCTCCACGGCGAGCGACCCCTCGGGCTCCTGCTGCCGCCAGTGCACGAGGCCGCCGGGCACGGCCGCGTACACCTCGACGCGGCCGCCGCGGCCCGCGACGGCGGCGGGCGGGCCCTGGATGTCCCGGCCCTTGAGGTCGCGCCACGGCTCCCAGCCGCCCTTCGCCGACTGGGCCCGCATGCTCAGCCCGCCACCGCCGTTGCGGACGAAGACATGGGCGCGGCCCTCGTCGTCGACGGCGACGGCGGGATCGCCGGTGCGGTCGCCCTTGCCGTTCGGGTGGCCGATGGGTTCCCAGTCCAGGGGGGCCAGCAGCGGCCGGAAGTGCGTGGAGTGCACCAGGCCGGACTCGCCGGGCACCGTGGGGCGCCAGGAGACCAGGTGCCCGTAGGCGTCGCTGCCCTGGCCGACCGCCAGGACGGGGTGCAGATGCTGGTCCCCACCGATCCTGCGCGGGGCGTCCCAGGGCCCGCCGGGTACCCGCTCGGCCCGGCACTGCACGGCCTCGCCGGAGAGCTGATAGACACTGAGGCGGCCGTCTCTGCCGCGTATGAGCCACTCGCCGTTCACCGGATCACTTTATGCCGTCGCAAGAAGTGCCGCTGCACTCGGGGCCGCCGTCCGGACCGCCTCGCGGCCGAACCGCGGGACGGGAAGCGCCGGCGCGGGCGGCACGGCGGGGCCTTGTGCGGGAGGGCGCCGCAGAGTGGGGCGGGCACCGGACGGCGTGCGACGCTTGCCCCATGGACGACAGCTCCTCCCTCCTCGTCGTCGTCGACGCCGCGAACGTCGTCGGCTCCGTGCCCGACGGATGGTGGCGGGACCGGCTGGGGGCCGCGCGACGGCTGCGGGACCGGCTGGCGTCCGACGGGCTGCCCGGGCACACCGGCCCCGTGGAGATCGTCCTGGTGGTCGAGGGCGCGGCCCGCGGCGTGGAGCCGGTTCCCGGGGTGCGCGTCGAGGAGGCGCCCGGCAGCGGCGACGACCATGTGGTCGCGCTGGTCGCGGGCGCCGCGGGGCGCCCCGCCCTGGTCGTCACCGCGGACCGCGAGCTGCGGCGGCGGGTGACGGAACTGGGCGCGCGGGTCGCGGGGCCGCGGGCGGTGCGCCCGTCGGAGTAGGGGCGGAGAGCCGGCGACCGGGAGCGCGCCCGCGGTGTCCCCAGATCGCCTGCCGGGGCGCGGCCCTCCGCCGGGGGCCTTCAGGAGCGGTCGGCGCCGGTGGTCTGTTCCTGGCGGGCCAGACGGCTGTGGGAGCGGCCGTAGAGGAAGTACACGAGGAAGCCGACGACCATCCAGATCGCGAAGCGGAGCCAGGTCTCGGCGGGCAGGTTGAGCATCAGCCACAGCGAGGCGCACACCGACAGGATCGGGATGACCGGCACCCAGGGGGTGCGGAACGCGCGGTGCAGGTCGGGCCGGGTGCGCCGCAGGATGATCACGCCGATGGCGACCACCACGAACGCGAACAGGGTGCCGATGTTCACCAGCTCGGCGAGCTCGCTGAGCGGGGTGAAGCCGGCGAGGACCGCGATGAGCACGCCGAGCAGGACGGTGGGCCGGTGCGGGGTCCTGAAGCGGGGGTGGACCTGGGAGAAGAAGCGGGGCAGCAGTCCGTCGCGGCTCATCGCGAAGAACACCCGGGTCTGGCCCAGGAGCAGGATCATGCACACGGTGGTCAGGCCGACGGCGGCGCCGAAGCTGATGAAACCCGCGAACCACGGGTACCCGGTGGCCTTGAACGCGTCGGCGAGCGGTGCCGTCACGGACAGGTCGGTGTAGTGCTGCATGCCGGTGACGACGATGGACACGGCGACGTACAGCACGGTGCAGATGAACAGCGAGCCGAGGATGCCGCGCGGCATGTCGCGCTGCGGGTTCCTGGTCTCCTCGGCCGCGGTGGCGACGACGTCGAAGCCGATGAAGGCGAAGAAGACGACGGAAGCCGCGGTGAAGATGCCCATCACGCCGAAGTTGGAGGGCGCCCACCCGAACATCAGCTGGATGAGGGGCGCCTTGAGGCTGTCGCCGGCGGGCACCTCCTGCGCCTTCGGGATGAACGGGTCGTAGTTGCTGCTGTCGATCAGGAAGGCGCCGGCGATGATCACGGTGAGCACGACGATCACCTTGATGGCCACGACGATCGAGGTGACGCGCGCGGACAGCTTCGTGCCGATCACCAGGATGGCGGTGAGGAACAGCACGAGCGCCGCCGCGAGGATGTCGAAGCCGAAGCCCTCGGCGCCGTCCCGGCTGCCGAGCGCGGTGGGCAGGTGCCAGCCGGCGTTGTCCAGCAGTGAGGCGATGTAACCGGACCAGCCGACGGCGACCACCGCCGTGCCGAGGGCGAACTCCAGCACCAGGTCCCAGCCGATGATCCAGGCGGGCAGTTCGCCGAGGGAGGCGTAGGAGAAGGTGTACGCGGAGCCGGCCACCGGAACGGTGGAGGCGAACTCGGCGTAGCAGAGCGCGGCGAGCGCGCAGACGACACCGGAGACCACGAAGGCCAGCGCGACGGCGGGACCGGCGTTGTTCTTCGCGACCGTACCGGTGAGGACGAAGATGCCGGTGCCGATGATGACGCCGACGCCGAAGACGGTCAGGTCCAGCGCGGACAAGGTTTTCTTGAGCGCGTGCTCTGGCGCCTCGGTGTCGAGGATGGACTGCTCGACCTTCTTCGTTCGGAAGAGGGTGCTGCTCACGGGGACCTCCCACGCTGTGTCGTCCTCGACATGATCGAGAGAGGGCCTGTCACATATGCCCTGGCACGCACCCTTTCACGCGAATGGGCCGGTTTCACCACTCTCGCAGGGGTGAAACCGGCCCATTCGGACGCTGTTCGGGGCGGCGGTCGCCCTCAACCGGTCGGGCGGAGTCCACTGCGGTTCGACTGCGCCCCGAAGGGGCGCGGGGAACTGCGCGACCAGCCACGACGGCGCTGCGGTCGACGGACCTCACGCCACGGCGTTCCGGCGGAGCACTCAGTCGCGCGCGGGCTCCGCCTCGGCGGGGGTGTGCGCGAACCGTCCGTCGAGCTTGGCGACCAGGCCGGTGACCTGGCGTGCGATGTCGGGGGCGGTCAGGCCGATCTCGGCGAGGACCTCGGCACGGGAGGCGTGGTCGAGGAAGCGCGGCGGGATGCCGAAGTCGCGCAGCGGCACGTCGACGCCGGCGTCCCGCAGGGCCTGGGCGACGGCCGAGCCGACGCCGCCGACGCGGGAGTTGTCCTCCACGGTGACGACCACGCGGTGCCGCTCGGCGAGCGGGGCCATGGCCTCGTCGACGGGCTTGACCCAGCGCGGGTCGACGACGGTGGTGGAGATGCCCTGCTTGTCGAGCAGGCCGGCGATCTCCAGGCACATCGGCGCCAGGGCCCCGACGGAGACGAGGAGGACGTCGGGACGTTCGGTGCCGGGTTCGCGCAGCACGTCCATGCCGCCCACCCGGCCCACGGCGGGCACGGCGGGGCCGACGGCGCCCTTGGAGAAGCGGACGACGGTCGGCGCGTCGTCGACCTCGACGGCCTCGCGCAACTGTGCGCGGACCTGGTCGGCGTCGCGCGGGGCAGCCAGCCTGAGTCCCGGCACGACCTGGAGGATCGACATGTCCCACATGCCGTTGTGGGAGGCGCCGTCGGTGCCGGTGACGCCGGCGCGGTCCAGGACGAAGGTCACCCCGCACTTGTGCAGGGCGACGTCCATGAGGACCTGGTCGAAGGCGCGGTTGAGGAAGGTGGCATAGACGGCGAAGACCGGGTGCACGCCTCCGGTGGCCAGTCCGGCCGCCGACACGGCGCCGTGCTGCTCGGCGATGCCGACGTCGAAGACCCGCTCCGGGAAGGCCTTGGCGAACTTGTCGAGGCCGACCGGCTGGAGCATGGCGGCGGTGATGGCCACGATGTCCGGGCGCTCCCGGCCGAGGGCGACCATCTCGTCGCCGAACACGGACGTCCAGTCGGCGCCGGAGCTGGCGATCGGCAGCCCGGTGTCGGGGTGGATCTTGCCGACGGCATGGAAGCGGTCGGCCTCGTCCTGGAGGGCGGGCTGGTAGCCGCGGCCCTTCTCGGTGAGGCAGTGGACGATCACCGGGCCGCCGAACCGCTTGGCGCGGGCCAGCGCCGACTCCAGGGCCTCGATGTCGTGACCGTCGATCGGGCCGACGTACTTCAGGCCCAGGTCCTCGAACATGCCCTGCGGGGCGATGAAGTCCTTCAGGCCCTTCTTCGCGCCGTGCAGTGTCTCGTAGAGCGGCCTGCCCACGACCGGGGTGCGCTCCAGGACCTCCTTGGTGCGGGCCAGGAAGCGCTCGTAGCCGTCGGTGGTGCGCAGGGTCGCGAGGTGATTGGCGAGGCCACCGATGGTCGGCGCGTAGGAGCGCTCGTTGTCGTTGACGACGACGACCAGCGGGCGGTCCTTGGCGTCGGCGATGTTGTTGAGCGCCTCCCAGGCCATGCCGCCGGTCAGCGCACCGTCACCGATGACGGCGACGACGTGGCTGTCGCGGTCGAGGATCTGGTTGGCCTTGGCGATGCCGTCGGCCCAGCCGAGGACGGTGCTGGCGTGGCTGTTCTCGATGACGTCGTGCTCGGACTCCGCCTGCGAGGGGTAGCCGGACAGGCCGCCCTTCATCTTCAGCCGGGAGAAGTCCTGCCGTCCGGTCAGCAACTTGTGCACGTAGGACTGGTGACCGGTGTCCCAGAGCACCTTGTCCCGGGGCGAGTCGAAGACGCGGTGGAGGGCGATGGTGAGCTCGACCACACCGAGGTTGGGGCCGAGGTGGCCACCGGTCTTGGAGACGGCGTCGACGAGGAAGGTGCGGATCTCCCCAGCCAGCTGGTCCAGCTCCTCCGGGCTGAGCCGGTCCAGATCGCGCGGTCCCCTGATGCGGGTCAGCAGCGGCACCCGTGCCTCCTTGAAAGTCAAGCTGTTCGAGCTGTTGCCGGGCTTGTCGAGTCTAATGTTCCGTCTCTGCCGGCGACGCCCGGCCTCTGCGTCGTACATCACGCGTTCGGCCGTACCCCGGGAGTGGCCTTCCGCGTCCCGGCGGTGCCGTCCCCGGGACAGGGCTGTGCCCGGCACCGCCGTCGGTGCCGGGCACGGGCCGGGGGCCGCCGCGCAGGCGCGCGGCGGCCGGGACTGCGGGCGTCAGGCGCGGCCCGCGGTCCGCTGGGTCTTGCGGGTGACCGAGTCGATGAGCACGGTGGCCAGCAGCACTGCTCCGGTGATCATGTACTGGATGGGGGCGCCGGTGCCCTCCAGGGCCAGGCCGTACTGGATCGAGGTGATCACCATGACACCGAGCAGGGCGTTCCAGATCCGGCCGCGGCCACCGAAGAGGCTGGTGCCGCCGATGACGGCCGCCGCGATGACGTTCATCAGCAAGTCGCCCGAACCGGCGCTCTGGTTGGCCGCCGCGATCTTGGACGCCCAGAACAGACCGCCGACCGAGGCGAACAGACCGGCCAGGGCGAAGACCGAGATGCGGACCGCGACCACGTTGATACCGGCACGGCGGGACGCCTCGACGCTGCCGCCGAGCGCGAACACCTTGCGGCCGTACGCGGTACGGCGCACCAGGAAGTCCATGCTCACGAGGACGACCAGGAACAGCAGCAGCGCCAGGGGAAGACCCTTGTACTGGTTGAACATGACCGCTGCGGCGAAGGCGACGACGGCCAGCAGGACCGTGCGGAGCACGATCTCGCTGAGCGGCCGGGACGGCACGCCCGCGGCGTCGCGGCGCCGGGCGTCCAGGAACGCGGTGACGAAGTAGAGCACCACGGCGGCTGCGGCCAGGCCGTAGGCGGCGGCGACGTCGGAGAAGTAGTACGTGGTCAGCTTGCCGACCACGCCGTCGCTGTCCAGGTTGATGGTGCCGTTCTGCCCCAGTAGGTGGAGCATGAAGCCGTTCCAGAACAGCAGGCCGGCCAGGGTGACCGCGAAGGCTGGTGCTCCGATCCTGGCGAAGAAGAAGCCGTGCAGGGCGCCGATGGCCGCGCCGGTGACGACGGCGATGATCAGTGCCAACCACTCGTTCATGCCGTGTGTGACGGCGAGCACTGCGAAGATCGCCCCGGCGACGCCGCTGACCGAGCCGACGGACAGGTCGATCTCGCCGAGCAGCAGGACGAAGATGATGCCGACCGACATCATGCCGGTCGCGACCATGGCGACCGAGATGTCGTTGAGGTTCTTCGCGGACAGGAACGCCGAGTTCAGGCTCTGGAACGTGATGCAGATCACGACGAGGCCGATGACGACCGGGATGGACCCGAGGTCACCGCCGCGGATCTTCCGCTTGAACTCGTTGAGGTAGCCGGCCAGTCCCTGCTCCCGTACGAGGAGCCGGGGGTCGACGGCGGTGTCGGAGCCGGCGGCGGCGTCGGGATTCTCGACGATGTGCTGGTCGGCGGTGGCGGAGGTCTTGTCGATGCTCACTGCTGAGCCTCCCCGTTGGTGCGCGCCGCACGGCGGGTCACGGCGTTGTCGGTGGCGCCCGTGATGGCGGAGATGATCTCCTCCTGGGAGGTCGACTTGACCTCGAAGACGCCGTTGTTGCGGCCCAGCCGCAGCACGGCGACCTTGTCCGCGACGGCCTTGACGTCGGCCATGTTGTGGCTGATGAGGATCACGGCGTGGCCGCGCTCACGCAGCCGCTCCACCAGGTCCAGGACCTGGGCGGTCTGCTCCACGCCGAGAGCGGCCGTGGGCTCGTCGAGGATGACCAGCTTGGGCTCGCCGAGCATGGAGCGGGCGATGGCCACGGTCTGGCGCTGGCCGCCGGAGAGCGAGGCGATCGGGATTCGGACGCTGGGAATGCGGATCGACAGGGTGTCGAGCAGCTCGCGCGAGCGGCGCTCCATCTCCACCTCGTCGAGGACGCCTCGGCGGCGCAGCTCCCGGCCCAGGAACAGGTTGCCGACGACGTCGATGTTGTCGCACAGCGCGAGGTCCTGGTAGACGGTCGCGATGCCCAGGTGCTGGGCGTCGTGGGGCTTGTTGATCGATACGGCCTTGCCGTCCCACTCGATGGCGCCCTCATCGATGGGATGCACGCCGGCGATCGTCTTGACCAGCGTGGACTTTCCGGCTCCGTTGTCGCCCACCAGGGCGACCACCTCACCGGCGTGGACCTCAAGCTCGACGTCGGTGAGCGCCTGGACGGCACCGAACCGCTTGGAGACCCCGCGCAACGCCAGCACGGGCGTAGCGGACACGTGAACCATCTCCTTCGCCGCCTGACCCGGCGGAAGGGTTGTGCAGAAGTATGGATGGGGGGTGTTCCGTCCGGCGCCCCGCTGGAGCTTGCGGGGCTGATGACGGCGGGGCGCCGGAGGAGCTTTGCAGAGCGGGTCCCTGACGGCGGGGTGCGGGCTCCGAAGGGAGTTCCCGCACCCCGACGGGGTCCCGGTCTAGTTGAGGCCGATCTTGTCGCAGGCCGCCTTGTACTTGGCGGTGCAGATCTCGTCGACCGTGTAGACGCCGTCCTTGACGACGGTGTCCTTGATGTTGTCCTGGGTCAGCGAGACGACCGGGACGAGGACCGAGGGGACGCCCTTGGTGGTGGGGCTGTCCACCGAGTCCTTGGCGACGGAGTCCAGGGACTCGCCGTGGGCGAGGGCGACGGCCATCTTGGCGGCGGCCTCGGCCTCGGGAGCGTACGGCTTGTAGACGCTCATGTACTGCTCACCGGCGACGATGCGCTGCACACCGGCGAGTTCGGCGTCCTGGCCGGTGACGGGCGGCAGCGTGGAGAAGCCGCCGGCCTTGAGGGCGGTGATGATGCCGCCCGCCATGCCGTCGTTGGCGGAGTACACGCCGACGATGTTGTCCTTGCCGAGGGCGGAGATCGCGCCCTCCATGTTCTTGTTGGCGTTCTCCGGCTTCCACTCCTTGGTGTCGTACTCCTTGCCGATGTTCACCTTGCCGTCGAGGACGGAGTGGGCGCCCTTCTTGAACAGGGCGGCGTTCGGGTCCGTGATGGAGCCGTTCATCATGACGATCTTGCCGCTCTTGGCCTTGTCGCCCAGGGCCTTGAGCAGGGCCTCGCCCTGGACCTTGCCGACCTGCTCGTTGTCGAACGAGGTGTAGGCGTCGATCGGGCCCTCGGCGAGGCGGTCGTAGGCGACGACCGGGATACCGGCGTCCTTGGCCTTCTTCACCGAGGTGGCGATCGCCTTGGCGTCCACCGCGTCCACGATCAGCACGTCGACCTTGTTGGTGATCATGGTCTCGACCTGCTGCGCCTGGACGGTGGCGTCCTGCTTGGCGTTGGCGTAGACGATCTCGCCCTTGTTGTTCGTCAGCGCCTTGATCTGCTTCTCGATCAGCGGGCGGTCGAACTTCTCGTACCTGGCGGTCTGGTTCTCCGGCAGCAGCAGACCGACCTTGATCGCGTCACCCTTGTCGGTGGCGCCACCGGACGACTGTGCCTTGTCGCCGGACTCCTTGGCGCTGCCACAGGCAGCGAGCGAGACGGCCATCGCACCAGCGGCAACGGCAACGGCAGCACGACGCATGCGCTTGTTCACTTCAGAAACCTCCCTGACGAGGCCGCGTCGTTGCGGCCGAGGTGGCTGGAAGTCAACTCGGCCACACGTGCGACGTCAAGAAGTAAATCCTTAACGGGTTGGCAACGGTGCCATCCGTTCTCTAAGTGAAGGCAGGTGCCGCCACAGGCAGGGCACCGGCTCCACTTCCGTCCAAAAGCGTCGAATCGCCCATCTCGCTGAGTGCGAGGGCAAGCGCTCCGAGCACCTCCGCACGACCCCCGAGAGCCCCGGGGAGAACGGAGAGTTGGCGGGCCGCACTGGGGATCGCATAGCGGCCGACAGACTCCCTGATCGGCCCGAGCACCAGCTCACCGGCCTCGGCAAGATCACCGCCGAGGACCACCCTGCTCGGGTTCAGAAGGTTGCACAGGTTGGCTACTCCCATGCCGATGTGGCGGCCTACGTCGGCGATCACCCGACGACAGCCCGGGTCTCCGTCCCTGGCCAGTCGTACGACGCCTTCCATCGTCAGGTCGGTACCGTGGCTGGACTGGAGAAGCGGCAGCACATAGCGCGCGGCCGCGAACGTCTCCAGGCAGCCCCGGTTTCCACAGCGGCAGACCGGGCCGGATTCATCGAGTGTAATATGTCCGATTTCTCCTGCGGTCCCGCCGGGGCCCCGATAGATCTTCCCCTCGATCACCAGACCGGCGCCGACACCGCTCGCGACCTTGATGTAGGCAAGATCACGCACGCCCCGTCCGGCCCCCCAGACCATCTCACCCAGGGCCCCCAGGTTGGCGTCGTTGTCCACGTGCACGGGCACGCCCAGCCGCTCCCGCAGCTCCTCGGCGGGCTTGGTGCCGCTCCAGCCGGGCAGGATCGCGGTGGACCCCAGGGTGCCGGACTCGACGTCGATCGGGCCGGGCACGCCGAGGCCCACCCCGGCGATCTTCGACCGGTCGACCCCCGTTGCCGCGATCAGGCGGCTGACCAGCTCTTCCGCCCGGTCGAAGCCCTCCCGGGCAGAGGCGTCGACGTCCAACGGTTCGGACTCCTCGGCCAGCACCTGGTGGGCCAGGTTGCCGATGGCCACCCGTAGGTGCGTATGGCCGAAGTCCACCCCGATCACGATGCCGGCGTCCCCGCTCAGCGAGACGCTGCGGGCCCGTCTCCCGCCCGACGAGGTGGGTGTGACCTCGACCGTCCCCCCGTCCTTCAGTTCTCGGACGATATTGGAGACCGTGGCCGCCGACAGGCCGGTGGTCCTGGCGATCTCCGCCTGGGTGAGGGATCCCGCCAGTCGCACGGCGCGTACGACCCGTTCCAGGTTGGCTCGGTGCAGCGACGACTGCGACCCCGGAGTCTCCACGACGACCTCCTGCGCGCGGGGCCGCTTCGATGAGGCCCCGTCCATGTCCAACTAGTGAACTCTAAGCTGAGCTGTTCGGGTTGCCTCCCGTCAAGAGGTTGAACAGTTTCCGCGATAGTGCACACACCGGAACGCGCCGCCCCCGATCCGGGGACGGCGCGCACACGGGCGGCTGCGGAGCGCCATGCCGACGGCGGGACGCCGACGCGGCGGCGGAGGCTCCACCGGCCGGTATGCCCTACTTCAGGGTCGCCGAGGTCAGGCCCGCCTGGACCTGACGCTGGAAGGACAGGTACACCACGAGCATCGGGATCATGGCGATGGTGACGCCGGCGAACAGCACCGGCAGGTCGGTGGCGTACCCCTGCTGCTGTTGCAGCTGGATCAGGCCCTGGGTGAGGACGTACCGCTCGGGGTCGTCGCCGCTCTGCGGCTGCATCAGCACGGTGGGCAGGATGAACTGGTTCCACTGCCCCAGCATGTTGAAGATGCCGACGCTGAGCAGACCCGGTTTGGCCATCGGCAGCATGACCTGGAAGAAGGTCCGGCTGTGCGAGGCACCGTCCAGGACGGCCGCCTCGAACACCGCCGAGGGCAGGGTCCGGAAGAAGGCGTGCATGAAGAAGACGGTGAACGGCAGCGAGTAGGCGACGTACACCAGGACCAGGCCCTGGTAGGTGTTGAGCATGTCCAGCCGCTTGACCATGAAGAACAACGGGACCAGGGCCAGGAACACCGGGAACATCGCGCCCGCGACGAAGAAGTAGTACAGCAGCCGGTTGCCCCAGAAGCGGTAGCGGGCCAGCACGTACGCGGCCATGGAGCCGAGGAGCATCGTCAGCGGCACGGAGAAGACCAGCACGATGACGGTGTTCAGGAAGTAGTCGCCGATGCCCTTGTCCCAGGCGCGGCCGAAGACGTCCAGGGACCAGTGCTGCGGCCAGCCGAAGGCGGAGCCGCCGATCTGGGCGTCGGTCTTGAAGGCGCTGAGCACCAGCCACAGCAGCGGCAGCACGATCAGCAGGGCCCACAGGGCGAGGAAGCCGTGCGAGAAGACGTTCAGGACGACGCCCTCGTCGCGCTTGTCGCCGGTGTGCGCCGGCACCTTGTCCACGCCCCGCTGGGCGGGGATGGCGGACGTCTCCTTGATGGGTGCACTCATCGTCGTCTCTCCCGCTCAGAACTCGATGCGCTCGCGGCGGGTGGCGCGCAGCATCACCACGGACACGATCAGGGTGAGCAGCAGCATGACGACGCCCATGGCGCAGGCGTAGCCGCTCTTGCCGTAATAGAGGAAGTTGCGCATCATCACCGTCGCCATGACCTCGCTGTGGTGGTCGGGGCCACCGCCGTAGTCGCCCGAGGTCATGGTGGAGACGAGGATGAACATGTCCATCGCCGCGATGCCCAGGTAGACCCAGGCGGTCTGCACCGCGTCCCACAGCAGCGGCAGGGTGATGCGGAAGAAGGACTGGGCGCGGCCGGCGCCGTCGATGAGCGCGGCCTCGTAGATGTCCCGCGGAATGGACTGCATGGCGGCGGAGAACAGCACCAGGTAGAAACCGACGCCGTGCCAGACCACGACCGCGATCAGTGCCCACAGCACGATGTTCGGCTCGTTCAGCCATTCCACGGGACTGCCCGCGTCGACCAGGCCGAGTTTGATCAGGATGCCGTTGAGCATGCCGCCGTTGTCACTGCGGTACACGGCGCCGAACAGCACCGCGAGAATGGCCAGTGACAGCACCTGGGGGAAGAAGTAGACGACTTTGTAGAACCTCGATCCGGCGACACCCTTGACCCCGCCCGCACGGCTGCGTCCGCCCGCGTTCAGCATGAACGCGAAGAAGAGCGCGAGCAGGATGGTGATCACCGGGATGAACACCAGGAACAGGATGTTGTGCCAGATGGCCCCGGTGAAGATGTCGTCCTTCAGCAGCGCCTTGTAGTTGTCCAGGCCGACGAACGAGAAGTTCTGCGACTGCCCCTTCCAGTCGGTCAGCGAATAGCCGAACGTCTGGACGTAGGGCCAGATGACGAAAATCAGATAGAGCGCCACGGGGACGAGGAGAAATCCCGCGACGAACCGGTACTGCCCTTTGCGCATGGCGTTCCTGCCCCTGCTGTCCGGTCGGTGGCCGCGCCCCGGTGGAGGGGGCGCGGCCGGGCCGAGCCAGTGACCTGGCTTGCGGCATCGAGCACTCCGCGGAAGTGCCGTGGTATGAGGTCCGTCGACCGCAGAGCCGTCGTGGCCGGTCGCGCGGTTCCCCGCGCCCCTCCGGGACGCAGCCGAACCGCGGTGGACTTCACCCGACCTGCTCAGTCGCGGTGGTTCTTCTTGGCCGCCGGGTCCTTCGCGGCCTTGTCGACGGCGGCCTGGGCCCGCTTCAGCCATTCCTTGGGCTGGATGCGCTTGGCCATCAGCTCGTTGGAGGCGTTCTGGATGGCGGTGTCCATCTCGCTGTACCACTCGGTGTACAGGTAGCGGAAGGTGTTGTCGCCGGCCGCCTTGGAGACCTCGACCGTGGACTGGGTGCCGGGGCGCAGTTGCACGCTGGGGTCGACGCCGTCCTTGAGGATGGTCAGCGAGTTGGCCTCCTTGGCGAACAGCGTGGACCACTCGCGGGAGAGCATCCGCCGCATGAACTCCTTGGCGGCGGGCAGGTTGCCGGCCTTGGCGGGGATGATGAACGGCTCGCCGGAGCCGGCTCGGATCGCCTCGTAGGGCAGCGCGCTGCCGGTCAGCACCGGCATCGGCATGAACTTCATGTCGAAGTCCGGCGGGGTCTGCTTCAGCTGCTCGTTCTCCAGCCAGGAGCCGCAGGTGATGAAGGCGGCTTTGTACTGGTTCCAACGGGTCTGCGACTCGGTGTGGGTCAGGCCGTTGGTGCCGGGCATGAGGTAGCCCTTCTCGACGACCTCGTAGATGGCCTCGACGCCCGCCTGCGCGGCGTCGGAGCCGACGAACGCCTTGGGGTCGAGGTTGTCGATCGCCTTCATGGCGTCCAGGCCGCCCTGCTTGGCGATCAGGTCCATGATGGCGACGTTGATGTAGTACGGGTACTTGCCCTGGTGGGCGAGGCCGCCGATGCCCTGCGACTTGGCGTCCTTGCAGAGGGCGAGGAAGTCGTCCCAGGTCTTCGGCTCCTCCCAGCCCTTCTCCTTGAAGAGCTTGCCGGAGTACCACAGACCCCACACCGTGTAGATGTAGTTGAGGGCGACGACCTTGCCCTCCTGCAGGCCCGGGTCGAGGGTGCCGGGGATCAGGGTGTCGCGGACCTTCTTGTCCGGGTCGTCGACGGAGGGCGCGTCGAGCACCTCGGCCAGGTCGAGCAACTGGCCGTTCTTGTAGAGCACGTCGATCTTGATCTTCTGCGCGCCGGAGTCGTCGACGATGTCCGGGGGGTTGCCGGCGTTGAAGCGCGGCTGGAGTTTACCCGTGATCTCCTGGGTGCCGGTGTGCGAGGAGGTGACGCCGACCTTCTTCTGGAAATCCGCCTCCCAGGCCTTGGCGTAGTCGTCGCCGTAGCCGCCCTTGAAGATGACGACGTCGAGCTTGCCGCTCTTCTGCACGCCGAAGGGGTTGTCCTTGGTGGTCTTGCCCTTGGCGTTGTTGTCACCGGAATCGCCGCCACCGCCACTGGCGCAGGCGGACAGCAGGCCCATCGCGGGCACCGAGACCAGGCCGAGCGCGGCGGACCGCTTGATCAGATCGCGGCGCCCGACGCCGGCGCCGGGGGTGGGTGAACCGTGCTTCTCTTCGGGGATGGATCCCATGCTCAAGTCCTCGCCTTCTCACAGGACTCAGGCGGTGAACCGGATCCTCCCCGGCACCGCGGTCAGGTCAAGCAGGGTGGTGCAAGCAAGGTCGTGCAGGAAGTGCGGATCGTGCGAATCGCCGACAGGTATAGTCCACTTCCCGCCAGCGGAGCAAGATCGAATGCAAGGTTGGCCGCCGGTCTTTTCCGAGTTGAGACCTGGCGGACATATGAGCACCCTGTGCACCGCGTGACGGAAAAGTTCGCGACACAGCCCCCGAATGGCGCAGCGAACACCCTTGACACCACTGGGCACTTGACCCACTACTGGTTCCTGCGCAGCGATCCTGACAACGTTGTCCAGCGGCGCGGGAGGGTGCCTGACGATGCTCGGAACTCGGCACGGACACGGACCGGCGGTCGCCTTGACGGCCGCCTTCGTCATGGCGGTGGGCGCTCAGGGGACGGCGGTGGCCCTGCCCGACCGCGCCCCGGCCGCCGCCCGGTCGTTCGCCTCGTCCTTCGAGGCGGGTGACCCCGCCCCGGACTGGCTCAGCACGGTCGACACGGCGGCCGACGGCGGCAAGCGCGCCTCCGGCGTGGACGGCGGTGACAGCACCGGCATTCCGGGCAACGTGAACGACCACGTCACCGCCGTACGGGCGAGCGGCGAGAACACCGGCGCCGGCGAGGTGAAGGAGAACCTGGTCGACGGCGAGCCGGGCACGAAGTGGCTCACGTTCGAGCCCACCGGCTGGGCGGAGTTGGACCTGGACAAACCGCAGAAGATAGTGACATATGCCCTCACTTCGGCCAACGACCACGCGGAACGCGACCCGCAGGACTGGACACTGAAGGGTTCCATGGACGGGTCGGACTGGAAGACCCTGGACACCCGGTCCGGCGAGACCTTCGCCGAGCGGTTCCAGACGAAGACCTACGACCTCCCCGCGGCCGCCGTCGGCGACTACCGGCACTTCCGCCTCGACATCACCCGCAACAACGGCGCCGCCGGCATCCTGCAACTCGCCGACCTGCAGTTGTCCACCGGCACCGCCGGCGGCCCCGTTCCGCCGGACATGCTGTCGTTCGTGGACCGCGGCCCCGCCGGGTCCCCCACGGCCAAGGCGGGCGCCGGCTTCACCGGGAAGCGGGCCCTGCGCTACGCCGGCCGGCACACGGCCGACGGGCGGGCGTACTCGTACAACAAGGTCTTCGACGTCGACGTCCGGGTCGGCCGCGACACCCGCCTGGCGTACCGGATCTTCCCGTCGATGACGGACGGCGCCCGCGACTACGACGCCACGAACGTCTCGGTGGACCTCGCCTTCACCGACGGCACCTATCTCAGCGACCTCGGCGCCACCGACCAGCACGGCTTCCCGCTGACCCCGCGGGGGCAGGGCGCGGCCAAGGTGCTCTACGTCAACCAGTGGAACGACGTGAACGCCCCGATCGGCTCGGTCGCGGCCGGGAAGACCGTCGACCGGATCCTGGTGGCGTACGACTCCCCGGCGGGCCCGGCGAAGTTCCGCGGCTGGCTGGACGACGTGAGCATCCGCTCGGTCCCGCGGGAACGGCCCAGGGCGCACCTGTCGGACTACGCGGTCACCACCCGCGGTACCAACTCCAGCGGCGGCTTCTCCCGCGGGAACACCTTCCCGGCGACGGCGGTCCCGCACGGCTTCAACTTCTGGACGCCGGTGACCAACGCCTCCTCGCTCAGCTGGCTCTACGACTACGCCCGCCGGAACAACGCGGACAACCTGCCCACGATCCAGGCCTTCAGCGCAAGTCACGAGCCCAGCCCCTGGATGGGCGACCGGCAGACCTTCCAGGTGATGCCGTCGGTCGCGACCGGCTCCCCGGACACCGGCCGCACGGAGCGCGCGCTGCCGTTCCGGCACGAGAACGAGACCGCCCGGCCCTACTACTACGGGGTCCGCTTCGACAACGGCCTGCGGGCCGAGATGACACCGACCGACCACGCGGCGATGCTCCGCTTCACCTACCCCGGCGACGACGCGAGCGTGGTCTTCGACAACGTCACCGAGGAGGCGGGGCTGACGCTCGACCGGGAGCACGGGATCGTCACCGGCTACTCCGACGTGAAGTCCGGCCTGTCGACGGGAGCGACACGGCTGTTCGTCTACGGCGTCTTCGACCGTCCCGTGACCGACGGTTCCGCGAGCGGCGTGCGCGGGTTCCTGCGGTTCGACGCGGGCTCCGGACGCACCGTCACGCTGCGCCTGGCCACCTCGCTCATCGGCATCGACCAGGCCAGGGACAACCTGCGCCAGGAGATCCCCGACGGCACGGGCTTCGACGCCGTGAAGAACCGCGCCCGGCGGCAGTGGGACGCCCTGCTCGGCCGGGTCGAGGTCGAGGGCGCGACGCCGGAGCAGCTCACCACGCTGTACTCCAGCATGTACCGGCTCTACCTGTACCCCAACTCCGGTTTCGAGAAGGTGGGCGGGAGACACCGGTACGCCTCGCCCTTCTCCCCGATGACCGGTCCGGACACCCCGACCCGCACCGGCGCGAAGATCGTCGACGGGAAGGTGTACGTCAACAACGGCTTCTGGGACACGTACCGGACGACCTGGCCGGCGTACTCGTTCCTGACGCCCACTCAGGCCGGGCAGCTGGTGGACGGTTTCGTGCAGCAGTACAAGGACGGCGGCTGGACCTCGCGCTGGTCCTCCCCCGGCTACGCGGACCTGATGACGGGCACCTCGTCCGACGTGGCGTTCGCCGACGCCTACGTCAAGGGCGTCGACTTCGACGCGAAGGCGGCGTACGACGCGGCGGTGAAGAACGCCACCGTCGTCCCGCCGTCCCCGGGCGTGGGCCGCAAGGGCATGGCCACCTCGCCCTTCCTCGGCTACACGAGCACGGACACCCACGAGGGCCTGTCGTGGGCGCTGGAGGGACACCTCAACGACTACGGCATCGCGCGCATGGCGCAGAAGCTCCACCGGGAGACGGGTGAGAAGCGCTACGGGGAGGAGGCCGCGTACTTCCTGAACCGCGCCCGCGACTACGTCGAACTCTTCGATCCGCGGGCCGGGTTCTTCCAGGGCCGCGACCGCGCGGGCGCATGGCGGGTGGACTCCGCGCAGTACGACCCGCGCGTGTGGGGCTACGACTACACCGAGACCAACGGCTGGGGGTACGCCTTCACCGCCCCGCAGGACTCCCGCGGACTGGCCAACCTCTACGGCGGCCGGGCCGGGCTCGGGCAGAAGCTCGACGCGTACTTCGCCACCCCGGAGACGGCCTCCCCGGACCTCGTCGGCTCCTACGGCGGCGTGATCCACGAGATGACCGAGGCGCGGGACGTCCGCATGGGCATGTACGGGCACTCCAACCAGGTGGCGCACCACGTGGCCTACATGTACGACGCGGCCGGCCAGCCGTGGAAGACGCAGGCGAAGGTGCGCGAGGTGCTGTCGCGGCTGTACGTCGGCAGCGAGATCGGGCAGGGCTACCACGGCGACGAGGACAACGGCGAGCAGTCGGCGTGGTTCCTGTTCTCCGCGCTCGGCTTCTACCCCCTGGTGATGGGCAGCGGCGAGTACGCGATCGGCTCCCCGCTGTTCCGGCAGGCCACCGTGCACCTGGAGAACGGCCGCGACCTGGTGGTCAAGGCGCCCCGGAACAGCGCACGCAACGTGTACGTGCAGGGAGTGAAGGTCGACGGCCGCACCTGGACGTCGACGGCGCTCCCCCACCGGCTGATCGCCGAGGGCGGGGTCCTGGAGTTCGACATGGGCCCGCGGCCGTCGGCCTGGGGCACCGGGAAGAACGCGGGACCGGTGTCGATCACCCGGGACGACCGGGTGCCGGAACCCAGGGCCGACGTGCTGAAGGCCGACGGACCGCTGTTCGACGACACCTCGGCGACCGAGGCCGCGGTGACCGCGGTGGACCTGCCGGTCACCGCCGACGCGAGAGCGGTGCAGTACACCCTGACCTCCGCGGACCGCGCACAGGCGCCCACCGGCTGGGTGCTCCAGGGCTCGAAGGACGGCACGCGCTGGCGCGACCTGGACCGCCGCTCGGGCGAGTCCTTCCGCTGGGACCGGCAGACCCGGGCCTTCTCGGTCCCCCGGCCGCGCGCCCTGCGCCACTACCGGCTGGTACTGGACGCCCGATCGACGCTGGCGGAGGTGGAGTTGCTGGCCTGATCCCGACGCCCGCACCCGAACGCCGGGTACCCCGAGGACGTCCCATGCCCCACAATGGCCGCGCCGCCCGGTGAACGCCGGGCGGCCCGCCGACGTGAGGGGGACGAGGCACGGATGGGCATCAGCAGACGGCTCACGGGACTGCTCACGGCGACGGCCGGAACAGCGGCGCTCCTGATCGGCGCGAGCGCACCGGCCCAGGCCTACAGTCCGAACCCGGCGTTCCACAGCTACTACTACGACACCGACGGCTGCCCGTGCAGCGGCGGCGACCTGACCGACCCGTTCGACAACACGTACTTCGCGCACGACGCCGGCGGCCTCGCCGTGAAGATGGAGATGTACTCCGGCGGCGCGTTCGTCGGGAAGGTGGAGTTCCATCCGTACGGCGAGAAGCTCTGGATCTACGACACCCGCAACGACGGCGACACGTTCTACGTCAGGGTCGGCTACTCCTCCGGCGGCACCTACCACAACCTCGGCACCTTCAAGCCGCCGGGCACCTCGGACGTCGTGGACCTGCTGGTGAAGGACTTCGACATCCCGGAGGGCGCCTTCGTGGACATCTCGGTCCACGACGACTCCGGTCTCACCGACCTCATCGGCGCCGCCCGCGGCACCGGCGCGGCCGTCGCCTGACGGCACCGGCCGGGCCGGGACCGGTGTGAGGCGGGAGCGGCCCCGGGGCGGGTTCCGGTCCGCTGGTTGGGAGCGCTCCCGTCTCGGTTGGGGACCGTAGCGCTCCGCAACCGGTCTGTAAACGGCTCCGCAGGTGGCGGCACACCTCGGTGAGAGTGGGTGTGCCGCCCCGTCGGCGGGGTGCCCGTCCGCGGGGAGGATGTCGCCGGGTCGTGCGGCAGCAGGCAGGGGACGACCGGGGAGAGGCCCGCTGTCCAGGGGCCGACCCGCGCCGCCCTCCACGGGAAGCCCCGGCGCACCCGGCGGGGTTTCGTTTTCCGCCGATGTGAACGCGGCCCCCTCGGACGATCCGGGGCAGCACACGGCAGCAGAACGCCGGCATGACGCGCAGCGCTCACGCGCTCCCCCACGACCCCGCCACGTAGCGCGCCCGGAGCTCTGCCGCGAGGCCGAAGGCCTCCTCGACACCGGCCTCCACGATCACCTCCCATGAGCCGCTGTCCACCGCCTCGAAGACCACGAGGCACTCTGCGAAGTCGTCGTCCACGGCCCATCTCTCCGGCGCAAGACGACTGCGGTCCTCAGCCGCCACGAGGAGCAGATCGAAGCACTGCCGGACACCGACGGCGAATTGCCGCAACTGCCCCCACGACATGACGTAGCCCTGCGGCGAGGCACGCACCTCGGCCCTGAACTCCTCGAACCCGAGGCCGGTGGGAACGTTGCCGATACCGTCGAAATCGAGGATGCTCCACACCCAGTCGTTGCCCGGGACCAGGGTGAGCAGGTCGGCAAGGCCCACCGTTCCGCCGCGGCCGTCGTGCATCTGGAACTCCACCAGCTCACTCACAGGTCACCCACCGTCCGTCCCATGTCTGCGGACTGCCACGACTGCGCATATCACCGGTCGGGTTCGTCGTTCCGGGGATGACGAAGGTGGTCGTGGTTCCCGAGCCACTCGGCCCGACGCTGCCCACCCGATCGAAGTCGTGGCGGACCCTCGGAAGCCTGCGCCGACCGATCCAAGGTCCCCGGAGGAGTCAAGCTCGGTCGCACAACGGCGTGTCGGTGTCGTTCCACCCGCCCGATGGGGCCATCTCGACCTGATGAGCCCGGTGGGCAGGGGCGTTGCGTCGCGGATGTCGGCCACAGGCCTCAAGAAGGCCCGCCTCATGTGCTCCTGGGTGAGGCCGGAGTCCGCACCGGGTCCGGTCATCACGCCTCGAAGCATCCACCCGGGGCCGGCGCAGCCGACGAAACGGACCGCGACCGGCTCCCCGCCGGACTCGCCCCCGGGCACCGCACCGCGGATCTCCGTCCCCAACTGCCCCGTGATCTCACGGACCTCACCGCCCCGGGATGCGATCTTCGCCATCAGCGCACCTCGGGCCCGGTCCCACCTCCCGTCCTTAGGCGCACTGAAGACCTGCAACTGCGGGAAGGCGCCTTCCAGGTGCGCAGTGAGGGCGGAGGCGAAGCCTTCGCCCTGCGACGAGGCGTCACCGTCCGCCCTGTTCCGGGCAACCGCAACGAGCCGGACGCGGAGTCGGCCCTGTAGAGGTTCCCGGCGCGGGACGAGGTTCCGGCGGCGGCCGACGGCCGGCAGGCGCGGAACGCGCGGGGCGTCCCGCGGGCGCACGCACGAGGGCCGTACCCTCCCGTCCTCGGGGGGTGCGGCCCTCGGCGCGCCGTGTGCTGCCGCCGGGATGCGGCGTACCGGCTACTTGCGGATCAGGCTCCGCAGCACGTACTGCATGATGCCGCCGTTGCGGTAGTAGTCCGCCTCACCGGGGGTGTCGATGCGGACGACCGCGTCGAACTCGACGCCCGTGTCGGTGGTGACCTTCACCGTGCGCGGCGTGCTGCCCTCGTTGAGCTCGGTGACGCCGGCGATGGAGAAGGACTCCTCACCGGTCAGGCCGAGGGACGCGGCGGAGGCGCCCTCCGGGAACTGCAGTGGCAGGACGCCCATGCCGATGAGGTTCGAGCGGTGGATGCGCTCGTAGGACTCGGCGATCACGGCCCTGACGCCCAGGAGCGCGGTGCCCTTGGCCGCCCAGTCGCGGGACGAGCCGGAGCCGTACTCCTTGCCGGCCAGGACGACCAGCGGGATGCCGGCGGCCTGGTAGTTCTGCGAGGCGTCGTAGATGAAGGAGACCGGGGCCCCCTCCTGCGTGAAGTCACGCGTGTAGCCGCCCTCGGTGCCCGGCGCGATCTGGTTGCGCAGGCGGATGTTGGCGAACGTACCGCGGATCATGACCTCGTGGTTGCCGCGGCGGGAGCCGTAGCTGTTGAAGTCGCGGCGCTCCACGCCGTGCTCCGTGAGGTACTGGCCGGCCGGGGTGTCGGCCTTGATCGCACCGGCCGGGGAGATGTGGTCGGTGGTGACCGAGTCGCCCAGCTTGGCCAGCACGCGGGCGCCGGAGATGTCGGAGACCGGCTCCGGGTCCATCGCCATGCCCTCGAAGTACGGGGGCTTGCGGACGTACGTCGACTCCGCGTCCCACTCGAAGGTGTCGCCGGTGGGGACGGGCAGCGACTGCCACTGGGCGTCGCCGGCGAAGACGTCCTGGTAGGACTTGGAGAACATGTCCTCGCCGATGGCGTTGGCGACGACGTCGTTGACCTCGGCCTCGGTCGGCCAGATGTCCTTCAGGTGGACAGGGTTGCCGTCCTGGTCGATGCCCAGGGCGTCCTCGGTGATGTTCACCTTCATGGAGCCGGCGAGGGCGTAGGCGACGACGAGCGGCGGGGACGCCAGGTAGTTCATCTTGACGTCGGGGTTGATCCGGCCCTCGAAGTTGCGGTTGCCGGAGAGGACCGACGTGACGGCCAGGTCGTGGTCGTTGACGGCCTTGGAGACCTCCTCCGGCAGCGGGCCGGAGTTGCCGATGCAGGTGGTGCAGCCGTAGCCGACCAGGTTGAAGCCGACCTTGTCCAGGTACGGGGTCAGGCCCGCCTTGTCGAAGTAGTCGGTGACGACCTTGGAGCCCGGAGCGAGGGTGGTCTTGACCCACGGCTTGCGGGTCAGGCCCTTCTCGACCGCCTTCTTCGCCACGAGGGCGGCGGCGACCATGACGTACGGGTTGGAGGTGTTGGTGCAGGAGGTGATGGCCGCGACCGTCACCGCACCGTGGTCCAGCTCGTAGGTCGTGCCGTCGGGGGCGGTCACCGGGACCGGGTTGGACGGGAAGCCGTTGGGGTGGACGGCCGGGGCGTCGGAGGCCGGGAAGGACTCCTTGCCCGCCTCGTCGACGTCGTCGACGTAGTTGCGGACGTCCAGCTTGAACTGCTCGGCGGCGTTCGCGAGGACGATGCGGTCCTGCGGGCGCTTCGGGCCGGCGATCGACGGCACGACCGTCGACAGGTCCAGCTCCAGCTTCTCGGAGAAGTCCGGCTCGGCCTTCGGGTCCAGCCAGAGGCCCTGCTCCTTGGCGTAGGCCTCGACGAGGGCGACCTGCTGCGCGGAGCGGCCGGTCAGGCGCAGGTAGTTCAGGGTCTCGTCGTCGATCGGGAAGATCGCGGCGGTGGAACCGAACTCCGGCGACATGTTGCCGATGGTGGCGCGGTTGGCGAGCGACGTGGCGGCCACGCCCTCGCCGTAGAACTCGACGAACTTGCCGACGACACCGTGCTTGCGGAGCATCTCCGTGATGGTGAGCACGAGGTCGGTGGCGGTGGTGCCGGGCTGGAGCTCGCCCGTCAGCTTGAAGCCGACGACGCGCGGGATCAGCATGGAGACCGGCTGGCCGAGCATGGCGGCCTCGGCCTCGATGCCGCCGACGCCCCAGCCGAGGACGCCGAGGCCGTTGACCATGGTGGTGTGCGAGTCGGTGCCGACGAGGGTGTCGGGGTAGGCCTGGCCGCCGCGGACCATCACGGTGCGGGCCAGGTGCTCGATGTTCACCTGGTGGACGATGCCGGTGCCGGGCGGGACCACCTTGAACTCGTCGAAGGCGGTCTGGCCCCAGCGCAGGAACTGGTAGCGCTCCTTGTTGCGGCCGTACTCCAGCTCGACGTTCTGCTTGAAGGCCTCGTTCGTGCCGAACTTGTCCGCGATGACGGAGTGGTCGATGACCAGCTCGGCCGGGGCCAGCGGGTTGATCTTGGACGCGTCGCCGCCGAGCTCCTTGACGGCCTCGCGCATGGTGGCGAGGTCCACGACGCAGGGCACGCCGGTGAAGTCCTGCATGATCACACGGGCCGGCGTGAACTGGATCTCCTGCGACGGTTGTGCCTGGGAGTCCCAGGTGCCGAGCGCACGGATGTGGTCGGCGGTGATGTTCGCGCCGTCCTCGGTGCGGAGCAGGTTCTCCAGCAGGACCTTCAGGCTGTAGGGGAGCCGGGCGGAGCCCTCGACCTTGTCCAGGCGGAAGATCTCGTACGACTCGTCGCCCACCTGCAGCGTGCTGCGGGCGTCGAAGCTGTTCGCCGACACGACAGTCTCCTTCATTGATGTGCGCGTACCACCGCAATCCTGCCGCCACACCGACTCGGCCGATCCGATAAGGTCAGGCTAAGTTAGGTAACCCTTACTGAGTTGGCGGCCGCGGTGCGCCTCAGCAGATATCTCGATGTCGAGATAACTCTAGTACATGGGGGCGAGATGGTCATGCCCGGACCGCCGTGGCGGCCACCATGCCGCCGCGAGACCGAACGGCGCCCACCGGGAGGGCGGCCCACGGGCGACGCCCGTGCGGCCACATGCGAGGCTCCAGGGCACCGACCGCGCGCCCCCTCCCGCGCCTGCGACCCCCTCGGGCACCGGCTCCAGGCCCCCCCACCCGGCCCCCCGAACCCGGCCCTGGCGATCGACCCCGACCCGGCTACCCGAACCAGCCCCCAGGGGTCGAGCCGGCCCCCAGGAACCGAAGCCGGCGCCAAGCCCGGGCCGAACCCCTGAGCCCCGCACACCCCCGAACCCGAGGCCGCGCGGGGGCCCGACTCCGACACGCTGAAGCGCGGGCGCACACGGGCGCCCCGGCCATCCCGCCCCGTCGGGACCCCGAATCAGGCCCTCCAGAGAACCTCCCCCGATGGCCACGCATGGCCTGCATCAGACATTGCGCATCATGCATGCATATATCTGGCATAGCAGGTGACATCATTCTTGGCTCACCCTCGGGCGCCTCCGAACGACGCCCACCCAGGGCGCGCTGACCGCCCGTCACCTGAATGGCCCCCTCGGCGAGCGCCATCTCATATCTGAGATAACCTCAGCCTCATGGCAGACGACTACCTCGTACGCATCGGCAAGCTCATCCGCGATGCCCGGCAACACCGTGGCTGGACGCAGACGCAGCTTGCCGAGGCGCTCGGAACCAGCCAGAGCGCCGTGAACCGCATCGAGCGGGGCAACCAGAACATCAGCCTTGAGATGATCGCTCGCATCGGTGAAGCCCTGGACAGCGAGATCGTGTCCCTGGGCTACGCGGGCCCGATGCACCTGCGGGTCGTCGGCGGGCGGCGCCTGTCCGGCGCCATCGACGTCAAGACGAGCAAGAACGCCTGCGTGGCGCTGCTGTGCGCCTCACTGCTCAACAAGGGCCGCACGGTGTTGCGCCGGGTGGCCCGCATCGAGGAGGTCTACCGCCTGCTGGAGGTCCTCAACTCCATCGGCGTGCGCACCCGCTGGATCAACGACGGCGTCGACCTGGAGATCGTGCCGCCGGCCGAGCTGGACATGGGTGCGATCGACGCCGACGCCGCCGTCCGCACCCGCTCCATCATCATGTTCTTCGGCCCGCTGCTGCACCGCATGGACCGCTTCAAGCTGCCGTACGCCGGCGGCTGCGACCTCGGCACCCGCACCATCGAACCGCACATGATCGCGCTGCGCCGGTTCGGGCTGGACATCGCGGCGACGGAGGGTCAGTACCACGCTCAGGTCGACCGTTCCGTACGACCGGAGCGGCCGATCGTCCTGACCGAGCGCGGCGACACCGTGACCGAGAACGCGCTGCTGGCCGCCGCCCGGCACGACGGCGCCACCGTCATCCGCAACGCCTCCTCCAACTACATGGTCCAGGACCTGTGCTTCTTCCTGGAGGCGCTGGGCGTCCGGGTCGAGGGCATCGGCACCACCACGCTCACCGTGCACGGCGTGCCGCACATCGACGTCGACGTCGACTACTCCCCCTCCGAGGACCCGGTCGAGGCGATGAGCCTGCTGGCCGCCGCAGTCGTCACGGAGTCGGAGCTGACGGTGCGCCGGGTGCCGATCGAGTTCCTGGAGATCGAGCTGGCCGTCCTGGAGGAGATGGGCCTCGACCAGGACCGCTCCCCCGAGTACGTCGCCGACAACGGCCGCACCCGCCTGGTGGACCTCACCGTCCGGCCCTCCAAGCTGGAGGCACCGATCGACAAGATCCACCCGATGCCGTTCCCGGGCCTGAACATCGACAACGTGCCCTTCTTCGCTGCGATCGCCGCCGTCGCCCAGGGCAAGACCCTCATCCACGACTGGGTCTACGACAACCGGGCCATCTACCTCACCGACCTGAACCGGCTGGGCGGGCGCCTGCAACTGCTCGACCCGCACCGCGTCCTGGTCGAGGGGCCCACCCGCTGGCGCGCCGCCGAGATGATGTGCCCGCCGGCCCTGCGTCCCGCGGTGGTCGTCCTGTTGGCGATGATGGCCGCCGAGGGCACGTCCGTCCTGCGCAACGTGTACGTCATCAACCGCGGGTACGAGGACCTCGCCGAGCGCCTGAACACGATCGGGGCGCAGATCGAGATCTTCCGGGACATCTGAATCGCCCGTGCCGCCGCACCCCGCCGGACCGCCTCCACGAGAACGGGCCTGCGGGGTGCGGCGGCACGGCTGTGACGTCACGGGGGGGGGTGGACGTCGCACGTAAGAGGGCTGTTTCCCCTCGTCCAGGTGGGGTCATCCACCCGCCGCGGACACCCGGCGGCGCCGATCCGGGGACCGGCAGCCGCGCTCGGCCCCGGCCAGGGTTCGGCCGGACGGGCTCTCCGCAGTCCCCGGTCGGCTATGCGTGGCCGTTCATCCCGACGAACTCGCCGTGCCAGCTGTGGTACCAGATCTGGCCGGTGGCGGCGTTCACCGAGAGCATTCCGGTGATCTTCCCGGACTGCAGGGTGTGCAGCGTGTAGTAGCCCGGGAAGGCCTCCGGGTCACCCGCGGTGAGCGTGGTGCCGCGGGCACGGAGCCACCGCTGGGCGATGTCGCGTGCCTGGGAGGCCGACACGCTGGTGCGGCTCCGGCTGCCGCCGTGCATGCCGTAGTCGGTGTTCCACATCATCGCCGGCCCGTACTCGATCTGCACGGCGCCGTCGGCCGGATCGATCAGCACCTCGGTGGCCTGACGGCCGGCGCCGGTCTCCAGCTGGGCGTAGAAGTTGCGGGTGAACTGCATGACCTCCCCGACCCGCAGGTCGAGCCGGTCGGCGAACGCGGTGGCCCGGTCGCGGGCCCGGTCCAGGGTCCGCACCGGTCGGCCGTCGCCCGGGAGCCACCAGTTGCCCGTCATGCCGGAGCCCATCATGCCGGGCGCCCAGGAGCCGCCGTCGCCGCCCATCATGCCGGAGCCCGTGTCGTCGTCCCACATGCCCGGTCCCCATCCGCTGGTCGGCCCCGCCGGCGTGGGCCCACCGCTCGCCAGGTCACCGGAGGGATGGCCGGGTGCGGTCACGGTCGGCACCGAGGGGGTGCCGCCGCTCGCCCCGCACGCGCCGAGGCCCACCGCGCCCGCCACGGCGAGGGACGCGAGAAGTGCCGCATGCCTGCGCCTACGCTTCATGATCCTCACCCTGCCGCCGGATCGGCTCCGGTCACCCTCGCGGGGCCGCTGTTCGTGCACACGTCCCATTCTGGCGCCGGCCGGACGGCCGCCCCGTGGGCCGTCCAGCCCGGGTCCACCGACGAACGTCCCGTCCACCCCTCCGTGCCGCTCGCCGGGTCACGAGGCCACCGCGGTGAACCCCGATTCCGGGCGCGTGGCCGGGCGGCCCGAGCGCGTCGGCAACCCGACGCGGCCGGCGCGGCCGGCGAGAGGAGGAACGGGCGGTCGGCGACGACCGTGCGCCGGTCCCTGGGCACGCCGCCGCCGGAACCCGCCGGCGCGGTGCCTCTCCGGTCGGTCGGCAGAGGCGGCTGAATGACCGTCAGAGTCGGGAACAGCAGGGCGGTCACGGGGCGGATGAGCCGGAAGTCGCCTGCCAGCAGGGCGAGTCCGCCAAACGGCCGACGAACGTGCCGGCCTGGTAGGAGTAATTGTCAATAGTTGTGGACCGGTTGAGCGATCAGATCAGTCAAGCCGGCGCCTTGCACGCTCAGCTCTCCGCCAGATCACCGCCATTCCGAGCGCCAGGACGCTCACGGCGACGACCACGA
>NZ_JAFFZS010000188.1 GCF_016921115.1 Streptomyces actuosus | reverse complement strand
CCCTACACATACCGAAAATCTAGACGAAGCCCCAGCGCAAGAAGAGAACAAAGACACTGGAACCAAAGAACAAGGCGCAACGCAAGGACCCCAGCCACAAACCAAGTTCCCGGAAGAAATGGTCAAGATCAAACGCACGTACAAATTTGCAGGAGATATGATCACAGAGGAGAAACTCGTCCCCAAAGACTCCGCCGAGGCGAAGATATTCCTCGCCAGTGGCAAGGATGTGGATACTGTGATCGCGGCCGATATGGACGCTGCCGCGAACGCCAAAGCCGCTCTCAAACTCCGCCGACCTCTTCGCAGAGTATCGCGATTCGATCCCAACCCAACCGGCTCCATCAAGAGAAACTGGGAGAAACAACCGGCTACGGAAGCAGCACGCGAGGGGGAGCAGGCCCGGGGTCCGAAAATCAACACGGTCGAGAAGTCGCGGCTGGATTGGGCTGCATATGTGGAC
>NZ_JAFFZS010000187.1 GCF_016921115.1 Streptomyces actuosus | reverse complement strand
CTGTACAACTATCTGGCATAGCAAGGCGCTGCAGTCATTCCTTTTCTTTCGTGGTTTCGCAGGCTGCTTGTTTACATTTTGGGACCGATACATGGCGAAGGACAAAACATGTCTGTATTTTTTTTCTTGTTTTCTTTTCTGCTTTTATTTATCAATTCTTGGTTGTCATACTACTATGCGGGGGCAGGTCTACAGACCGCTATATAATATGCATAGTAAGCTTGGATGGCGATGTGGCGTTGTATGTATGTGTTTGTGTATGGACTGGAAGCCTTTTCTTTTCTGTGTTTGTTTTAGTGATTTGTTTCCCTGTGGTTATAATAGTTGATATTAAGTGTCTATAAAAATTCTAATAGTCGTCTTTTGCATTGTTTCCATTGTTGTATTGAGTTTACGAGATGCCCTAATCGGTACTTTCATTATTATTTATTCACTGCATAAAACCTTATCTTATCGCCACGTCA
>NZ_JAFFZS010000186.1 GCF_016921115.1 Streptomyces actuosus | reverse complement strand
ACGGGCGTGCCTTCCCGACCCGCGCGGCAACGCGGGCCTACTCGATACCAGTCAATCGATCACTCGGGAAGGTACGCCCTCCGCGTGTGCCCTCCCGAGCCGATCCACAGGTAATGAGCATTGCTCTGGGAGGAGCGCAGGCCGTGGAAACCTCGTTGCTGCCCGAGGGCGTCACCTGGATCATGTCGCCATGGGGAGACGACCGAGCACGAAGACCGACAGTGCGCCTGTAGCTGCGGGCGTGCGTGTGGACTGGTGGGCTGTTCCCCACAGTGTGCGAAGCCGGGTTGAGGAACGTCTGGGGGCGCCTGTCCAAAGCGCCGTTACCCAGGCCGGGTGAGGTTCCCCCTGTCGGCCGGACAGCTTGATACTGGGACGGATGGTCCCGGAGGAAGCAGTCACAGGTAGTGAGTAGCAAGAGCAACATGGGTAAGCGGTACACGGCCGAGTTCAAGCGGGACGCG
>NZ_JAFFZS010000185.1 GCF_016921115.1 Streptomyces actuosus | reverse complement strand
GGTATATCAGACACACACGAGAAGCAAGCTACGATCCTGGAAGCCCTGTCCCGGAAATTTACCCTTCACCCAGAACTCTCGCTGCATCGTGTTGCGGAGCGTCTGCCATTTACGTATACCGGTGCGGATTTGTATGCGCTGTGCTCGGATGCCATGCTTAAGGCCGTCACTCGTAAGGCGTTGGCGGTAGATGAGAAGATCCGCCAGTTACCAGGTGAACCTGTTAGTACGGCGTACTTCTTTGATCACTACGCTACGCCGGAGGATGTTGCCGTGGTTGTCACTGAGGAGGATTATATGGCGGCTCAAGATGAACTGGTTCCTAGTGTTAGGTATGTCTTCTCCATTTCAACACACTTGCTTTTTTTCAATATGCAGTGGCTAATAAACAAACAGCGCCAAAGAGCTCGAACACTTCGAACGAATCCGCCAGAGCTTCGAATCCGTCGACCAACAGAAAAAGAA
>NZ_JAFFZS010000184.1 GCF_016921115.1 Streptomyces actuosus | reverse complement strand
CCCTGAAGAAGCTCCGGAAAAACAAACTGATGATGCCTCCTCCAAGGCCGTGAAATCGAATGTAGGTGGTCTCCAATGGGAGGAGGAATTGAACCATAGGCTCTGATGAAGGCCCTGCTAATACTTGAGAACTGCAGAATGCGTCGCCCGATTCAATTGATGGAACCCCCGCGGAAGACAAGGAGAAAGAAGGGAGTGCCGACGATGTCGAAGCCGATTCTGATGGCGAGTCAACAAAAGCAACTGCAACAACCGCGACCAAGGGCGATGCTCAGGAACAAGACAAAGGCGACCGTGAACCATCGGCCCCAGATGCACTCCATTCGAAGGACCGATTCGATGCCCTTGTGCGAGACCGCGATTCTTTACGTGCCGAGGTAACAGATATGCGCAAGTCGCTGGAGGACATACAATCCAAGCATCGGACAGATATGGAAGCACTACAAGAAGAGGTGGATGATGCCGAG
>NZ_JAFFZS010000183.1 GCF_016921115.1 Streptomyces actuosus | reverse complement strand
CAATATAAAAAATTATAGAAATTAAGTATAATAGAACAGCACTATCTCTACTTATATATAGATTTTCAGAAACACAGAAAATTTCTTAATCAGGTTATAGAGGACTAAAAAACCTATTTGTATCGCTCCATACACATACAAAATAGAGCGGCGCCGACCACCGAGCGGCGCCGGATTCTATGGATTTCACCCCCTTACTCCTATTATCCTATATTCAACCCCTACACCATGGAATACAGTCAGTCTAAAGAAGACAGAATTCAATTAGCATTAAATGCTTTTAAAAATGGTCAATTTAAGACAAAAAAATCAGCTTCTCTAGCCTTTGATGTTCCTGAAGCTACCCTCCACTGCTGGCTACAAGGTGTAGCCTCACACTCTGAGAAAGCTGCCAATTGCCAGAAACTATCAAATACAGAAGAATCAACACTTCTATCATGGATTCTAGATATGGATAAACATGGTCTAC
>NZ_JAFFZS010000182.1 GCF_016921115.1 Streptomyces actuosus | reverse complement strand
AACAAATGCAATGCCATCCTGCTCGCCGAGAAAACGCAAACGCAACCAAAAACAAAAGAAATACACTTATTGCGTCTTGCCATTCGCCCGGAACGTAGCAATCTCCTTCTCCACACTTTTATGGTACCTAGCCCTCAACTCCGGCCGATAACCCAGGAAGAAGAGAACCTCCATCCAGACAAACAGCGGCGCCAGCAGAAACGCCTGCACCAGGTTATCCAGCAACGCCGGGGCCCTCCCCTCGAACGCGCCGTGTCCGATAAACTGGGCCACCCACGACAGCACGTGGATCCAGCCGGCCCAGTAGTTGACGTTGGTGTCGTAGGTGCTCAGGAGGTAGTTTGCGCTCGCGGAGCCGGCGATGATGACCGGGGCGATCAGGCCGCCGGCGACGGGTTCGAGGAGGATGTAGAAGACGGCGTAGATGAAGCCGCCGATTGTGCCGAGGTTGGCTGGGAGATACTCATAC
>NZ_JAFFZS010000181.1 GCF_016921115.1 Streptomyces actuosus | reverse complement strand
ATACTGAACCGGTCCCGGAAATCCTCATTTTTCGAAGCATTTTATTCCACTCAAGAATTACTTCTGACTCTCATATTTCAAAGCAATTGAGGGAAAATGTTTGAATGTTGGACCAATTCACTGCTCTGAGGTAGGGTTAGGGCTATTTGATATGTAGGATATCTTTTCTCGTTGTCAAAGTGATGTTGAATCCGATGGCCACACCTACCACATCTCATGGGCACGTCATGGTTTCCGGCACAGACAAAGAGGAAGCATATCACTTTGATTCATCTATTCCTCCTGATACCATATGAGTATGAGCCCTTGGATCCAATTCCAACAGGACCAAATCCGTTGTACGGGCCGCGCAGCAGACAATGAAGCCGCTGCGTACATAGTCTTCACTAACATCTCGTCCAATATTGTCGAGAATTCAGAATATGATTCACGCGTTATCAGTGGGAAAAAATATTAGAATATTTTCGAA
>NZ_JAFFZS010000180.1 GCF_016921115.1 Streptomyces actuosus | reverse complement strand
ACCTATCTCAAACGTCGTCATCTACTCTAGTTTCGGAAGCGGGGAGTGATAATAACGATGCCATATCCTTGCTTAGCAATAGGCTACGCAGCGTAGGTGGCTATCTAGAGGAACTGGATTGGATCTCGTCTGATCTATCCCGCACAACCGAGTTTGAAAAGCGCTCTTCACCGCCATGGGTTGCAAGAGCGGAAGAGCTCAAATCCAACAAGACCATCTCTCCGGACGCAGATGAGGAGATCCGCCGATTGAAGAACGAAATCCAAGAAGCCTCGACAGCGCTAGGCGTCAAGGACAAGACCATCGAAGAACAGGGCATCAAAGTGGAACTTGTCGAGTCTAGGATGCGCGAAGCCAGCAAGAAAGCATCAATGGTCAAGGAACTCGAAGCCAAGATCGAACAAATGCAGACGCAGGAGACGGAGCTCGTGGGCGCCGTGGAGCAACAGCGAAAGGACCTGGAAGCTATGG
>NZ_JAFFZS010000179.1 GCF_016921115.1 Streptomyces actuosus | reverse complement strand
AATCAGGATGCACCGTACGTTTACCCCCTGTCTTTCATGTATTTATGAAGAATCCCTTTGCTAATCCTCTCGCAGGTCCAAGTCATGTCTGGCGAAGCCACCATTGTCTTCTACGAGTAAGGTCAATTTGAATGCTGAAGTTATGGAGCCAATGTCGCATCTGGCGACTGTCAAGCGTCTCAGCCACTCCAAGTCGTTCCTTGAATGACTGGGAGAAGCCCCTTTGCGCGCCTGCCCAACCACCCGCCCGACCTGTTCAGTGTGCTTGATTTATTCTGTGTATCTTGACATTTCCCCCCATGTGATACAGCTTTTTTTGTATAGCTGTCTCTGTTTATGTGGCAGGGGCAACATTCTGTGATTAGATTTTAACTTCTCTGAGATCAAATAACCTTGGTTTCTAACCTTTCCCCTTACGTCTGGTATTTTCTTTTTGGTTATCTGGGCAAAATGATTTAGGGCATGGTTGCG